>JAWKRD010000016.1:0-162328 GCA_041389805.1 Polyangiaceae bacterium
GGTGGTCTGGTCGCGTGTACGCTGTGAGTTAGCAACGAAGTAGACGCCAAACCGACCCCGCGGGCCGCGCAGTTACTTGAGCTGCAGTTACCTTGAGCTGCAGCGTCGTGAGCCGCAGGTGCGTTGACGTTCGTCTGCGTATTCGCCCCAGCGGCCGATTCACGGCATCCGCGCATCGTGCCGCTTCGGGTTAGTCGCCCTGAAGTGTTGAGCGTCGGTTTGTACGTGAAGCGGACGCAGAGGTGCGGCTCTAGGTTTTGTTTCCTTGCGGAGTCATTACTGGAGGCCGCGCAGTGTCGCGGAAGTGTATAATGGAAAGCCCGAATCTCATCTCACCCCAAGAAAAACCTGCAGACGCCAGCTCGTCCCTCGATCGCAGTGATCATCGCGCGCTCGCGAAGCGTATGGGATTGTTTCATCAGGAGCCCAATGCCCCCGGCATGGTGTTCTGGCACCCGGCTGGATGGCAGATGTATCGCGCCCTCGAGCGCTTCGTGCGCCAGGTCATGGAACGCGACGGCTACTCCGAGGTGCGCTCACCTCAGCTGATGCGTCGCGCGGTGTGGGAAGCCAGCGGTCACTGGGCGCATTTCCGTGCGAATATGTTCGGCTTCGGCGAGGACGGCGCAGCGGACGAGTCGGCGCTCAAGCCCGTGAGCTGCCCTGGGCACTTGTCGGTGTTCAAGGCCATGGCGCCCTCATATCGTGACTTGCCGCTCCGGCTCTCCGAGTTCGGGTTGGTGCACCGCGACGAGGCGGGCGGCGCGCTGCAAGGCCTCCTGCGGCTGCGCCAGTTCACACAGGATGACGGACACATCCTGTGCGCGCCGGAGCAGGCCGAAGCTGAGGTCGAGCGCTTCCTGCGTGGGGTCCTGCCGTTCTATCGAGCATGCGGGTTCGAGGAGCTTGCGGTTGCGCTCTCGACAAGGCCGGAGGATCGCGCTGGTAGCGATGCCGAGTGGGACGAGGGCGAAGCGCTGCTCGCGCGTGTGTTGGATCGCCTCGCTTGGAAGTACGTCGTGCAGCCTGGAGCCGGCGCGTTCTACGGACCGAAGCTGGAGTTCGGGATGCGCGATCGTCAGGGTCGCGAGTGGCAGTGCGGAACAATCCAGTTCGATCTCTTCATGCCCAGCCGCTTCAACGTCGCTTACGTCGCCAGCGATGGTTCGCGTCAGCGACCCGTGATGCTCCACCGCGCCCTGTGCGGAAGCCTCGAGCGCTTCCTCGGGATCTTGCTGGAGCACCACGGCGGTCGCTTGCCGCTCTGGCTCGCTCCGCGGCAGATCCGAGTCTTGCCCATTGCCGAAGCCCAGAGCGAGGCGGCGGAGTTGCTCGTCGGCGAGCTGCGCGCGCTCGGGTTCCGAGCAGATCTGGACGCGTCCGCGGAGAGCCTCGGGCGCAAGGTCGCGCTGGCTCATGAGCAAGGTGTCGCGGAGCTCGTGGTGCTCGGCGCGCGTGAGGTCAGCGGTGGCAACGTCGCGTTGCGAGTCGGCTCTGAGCAGCGTGTGTTGCCTCGTGCGCAGTTCCTCGAGGAACTGAGTCAGCGGGCAAGGCCTCCTGCACTGTAGGACACGCAGCAAGGCCGGGTTTGGGGGTGAGGGTTTCGCGCCTCGGGCGGGCAGGTCACTGTCAGCTCCGTGGCGCGAGGCCCGCCCTCAAGGCACGCGGAGCGGCAAGGCGTCGACCGTCGCTCCCAGATCGTAGTTCTCCGTTGCGCCGCCAGCGGGAGACCTCTGGATGTGTACGCCAACGGCGTCCCGCTGAAACTCGATCAGGAACTGCGTGCCGTCGCTCAGCACGAAGTCGACACCTGAGCTGTCGCTGCCGTTTCGTCCGGTGACCTGAACGGCTGCGTCGCCTCGCGTGACCAGTGTCAGGAAGCGAGTGCTGGTTGTGCTATCCTTGAACAACTCGAGACGATACCCCGAGGAAATGTCGGAGTCCGTGCCTGCCCAGTCCACGAGGCTCGCGCTCAGGCCCGCCGGGTACACCGGGATCACCCGCAGAGCGCCTGAGCTGAACCCACTGGTTTGGCTAGTGAATGCCCCGGGTGCATTGACCTGCCATATCGGCAGGCTTGGACCAGGAGTATCGATGCGGTCGTAGAGCACGACGATGTCGGGCTTCACGTAGACCAGCTCACGTTCGAGCTTTTGGACACCGCCATCGTAGGCGCCGCTGGTGTCGCAGGCGGCGTAGACGAACGAAGCTTCGGCGTGTAGCGCCACCAACCGGCCTGCGGTCTCGCTCTCGCGCATACGCAGCGTGTTGCCGCCCTGTTCGATGCGAACGAGGTTGTGCAGCTCTAGCTCCTGGCGGATCCCCGAGTGAGAAGCCAGGTTCGTGTCGGCGGCGAGCCACTGGCCGCCGTACAGCATGAACGAACCTTGGTCCTGATGCGCGTGGCTCTCGGTGTAGGGACCGGCGATCAGGTGGACCCACGTGGCGTCGGGGTCCCAGCTCTCGCGCAGGTAGAGCTGCCCGGTGCCTGCTGCGAAATACGCTGTGTTCAGGTCGTTCGGCGCCGCCGCGGGCACGTCAGGCGACTGATACAGAAAATCGTACACGTACATGAACTGCTGGGACATCTCCGGCACGCTGGAATGCTCCAGGAGGTACTGAGCGTTGGCCGCGAGTGGATCCGTGGGGAAGAGTCGGATCAGCAGCTGCAGGTAGTTCCGGTGGTAGTCGAAGAGTGACGCGCTGCTGTCCCTTGCGTGATCTCCCACCGGGGCGAGGCGGTCTCGCGTCGGGACGATGGCGTGCATTAGGTTCGCCATCGAGTCTCTGGCGTGGGGCGTGAGCTCCGCCAGGCGCTCGCCAGTGGTCTGCTCCCACAGCTCATACAGCTCGAAGAGCCGCATCATCGCGGTGCCATAGCCAGTGCCTTCTCGCGAACCACCTCCGGCCAGGTCGCGCTGGAAAGTTGGGACTAGCTGATTCTGGATTTTTTCTTCGCGGAATTGCGTGAGATACGCGTCCGCTGCGCTGTTCTCACCTCGACTGGCCAGGCCGAGCAGCATCGTCGCGCGCAAGAAGGAGTAGTAGTAGTTGTTCGATGGGTTGTCGATGGACCAGCCGCTCCACGGGTAGCTGACGCCACCCCACGTCGCAGCCTCTGGATTCCAGACGTTGCCCACCGCCCGGTTCGCGTAGGCGAGCCAGCGAGTGCGTTGATCCTCCGTTAGGCGATCGAAGCACCAGTCGTACACCAGCGCGAGGCTTCCAATGTGATCTCCAACATAGAGGTAGCTGTCGGCGGCGACCTCTGCACGTTGCCCTGCGGCAATGAGTGCCTCTTCGCTTTGCACCCAGCTCTCGGTGCGCGCGATGGCGTCATCAGCGTACTTTGCCTCACCGCTGAGGACGTAAATCAGCGCGGAGTACCAGGCCTGGTAGTCATAGCTGTCTCCACCGGCGAGCTCGGCATCCACCAGGTCCTTGAAGCGCTTCGCCTCCGGGGTGAGATTCTTGAGGGAGCTGCCGAGGCGCGCTCGGGTCACGCTGTTCAGGTAGATGCGCGGGTGATCCTCCGGGAACACTGGCCCTTGTGCGCCGCTGCCGGCGTTCCCGCCGCTGCCACCGGTCGCAGAACTCCCACCCGTCGCGTTGCCAGCAGTGGCACCGCTGCCAGCAGTGCCGCCGTTCAGGTTGCCGCCCTGGGCACCGCTACCTGCGTTGGATTCGGAGCTGCTGTCCCCACAACCCCAAGCGATGGCTACCGACAGGCCGATGAGCCCCCACGCTGAATGCCGCATGCAGCAGAGCTTGCCAACGATATCTCACAAGGGAAACTGCAACCCTCGACCTGTGCTGCTCGTCTTCAAACGCAGCCAAACGAAACAGCGGGTTGCATGCAACTCTCGAGAGGTTGCAGTCCCAACGCTGCGCAGCGTCAGTGAGGACTCAGGTCGAGTGCTCTCGCCAGCTGGATGCGCGTGGAAACTCCGAGCTTGGAGTAGGCGTTGCGCAGATGAAACTTTACGGTGTTCTCCGAGATGGCGTGGCGCTCAGCGATTTCCCGCACGCGATCACCTCGGGCGGCCTCGGTGGCGATGGCATGTTCCGTAGCGGTCAGGCGCAAGGTCGTGCGCTGGAGCGCGGGGTAGTGAGATAGCCTGGCGAGGTAGCAAGGGCTGCCGCTGGGAGGATCGAGGCGCGCCCAGTCGATGCGGACGCCATCGAGTTCGTGAGTCGCAACGCCCGCCGTGACGACTCGCTCGACCATTTGTTTGAACAGGGCGGCGCGGCTCGAGTTGAACCAACCCGCAAGCTCGTGGCTGCAGTACTCAAGTTTCCCTGAGGAAGAAAAGATGGCATGCTGGCCGGTCTCGCTATCGCCGAGCTGCGAGATGGCTACAGCCTTGCACAGCTGAGCTTGGATCGCCGGAGCCAGCCGGTTCGCGTGACTGAGGTCGCGCCGGCTGAACTCCGCCGCGCCGCGTCTTCGCAGCACGCCAATCCACCCGACGAACTGACTGCCCTCGTAGGTGAGCAGCCTCAGCTGGTCGATGATCTCGAGTGGTCCGTACAACTCGCGGTACACAGCCAGCTCGGCGAACGCGTCACGGCTGCGGTAGTCGGCGTAGAGGGACTGGAACTTGTTGCGCGCCGATTCTGGTGGTCGCTCCAGCGACCAGCCCTTGCGTCGAGCGTCCAGTGCTTCGGAGGACGCGTCGCACGCCGCTCCCGCGGGGGGCCCGGCGAGCTGGTAGTTGTGCATCAAGTGGGTCAGCTGCGCTGAGCCGACGCACAGCGAGTCGATCACCGCTGGCCCATCTGGGCGCTGGACCGCGCGGTAGAATAGGCCGATGTCGGCGTCGGTCGCCCCCATCAACGCCTGGAGCGCGGAGCGTCGTAGAGCCTCGGGCTCCGCACTGGTTAGTGATACGAGATCCACCCCAGCCCAAACGATATCTCGACTCTGGATAGCAGCTGCGGAAATTGCACCGTCGCCTCGCCATTTGGGTGAGCAGGCTGACTACATCGCCGCCGTTTTCGGCGAAGCTCAGAACAGGATCTGTTCACTCGCCAGGGCCGACGCGGCCACACGGTAGCCGCTTGGCCCGCGTTCGACGTAGCGAACGTCTCGCCGCCAAGCTTCCGCTCCGCCGTCGTTCTCTTCGGAAGGCGTTTCCGGGAGGTTTTGCAGGGAGCGCTTGGCTCGATTTCTTGGTCGAACGTTCGGCACGCTGGCTGCTCACGTTACCTCGGAGCAGAGGAACGAAGACTCCTCCTACGACGTCCCGGCCTTTGGCGAGACCTGGCTCGGGGCGTTCAGCTGCGCTTCCGAGGGCCTAGTGTCGTGACGTTCGAGCCAAGTACCCGAACAGCGTGGGTTACAGCTTTGGCTACACGTTCTCTCAAGGCGACCGCGACCAGCTCACCGACGGACTGATTTCCACAGGCTTCACCTCGCGAGAGGGGCTGTGTATCGAGCCCACCCAGGAGGCGAATCGCTTGCTGAGCCTTGGCGACAGTCAGATCCGCATCGGGTCGGAGATCCGCTGCGAGAATCCGCCGTGCCTTGGGGTTTTTCTGCTAGAGCATCGACTCCCCCAAGGCCCCTTGGCGGAATGGCAGACGCAGGGGATTTAAAATCCCTCGCCCTCTGGGCATCCCGGTTCGAGTCCGGGAGGGGCTACCGAGACTTCACAGAATGTCACGCGCGCAGCGGAAGCCTGTGAGGTCAAGCGCATACGTTGGATACAGGGCCTCGCGCCAGCTGTTGATCGCAGCACTGGCGCCGTAGCTGAAAGCCGCGCCTCGCCGCACCTTTGTCGGCTCCTTCATATCGACGGAGACCGGGGCGAGGTTAGCGCAATCCGCGCAGGTGTTGCCGCCGTTTTGGTACCAGTCCGGATCAAACCAATCGAGCACCCATTCGGAGACGTTGCCTGCGAGGTCGACCTGGCCGTAGGAACCCGCCCCGGCGGGGCGTCCATCCACGGCAAGCGGGGCGCTCGCGCATTGTGAAGTGCCGTTGGGATGAATGTTTGCCAAGTTGCAGTCTGGAGCGAGAAAGCCCCAGGGATAATAAGGCTTGGGGTCACCCGGCGGGGTGGCGACGTACTCCCACTCTGCTTCCGTCGGGAGACGACCGCCGTCCCAGGCGCAGAATGCGAAAGCGACGTACCAGTTCACTCCATTGATGGGTAGCGACTCGTTGGCTCCCGCAGTGTTGGTCCACGTGCACTGCCCCGACAAGCAACTACCCTCGAGAGCGGCCCGCGAGCTTGGCACCTTCGTGGCCCAAACATCCTGCCAACCACTGCCGGAGATCTTTGGGTGCGCACCGTCACCGGCCTTGGGCAACGACCCGGGGTAGACTTCAACGAAGCGGCGGAATCGCCCGACGGTTACCTCATATTTATCCATGCGGAAACTGCTGACGCTCACGCTATGAATCGGCTTGCGGTCTGGGGGCGCCCCCGCAGCGTCGCTGCCCATCATGAAGGAACCGGCGGGCACCAGCGGTGCCTCGCAGCAGCTGCCGCCGCCGCAGAGGTCTCCCAGACCTTGGCAGCTGGGCGGAGTCCCGGTTGCGGCGCCGCCGGTGCCAGCAGCTCCCGCCGTGCCTGTTCCGCCGGTTCCTGCCGTGCTCCCCCCGGCTCCTGCGGTGCTGGTTCCCGGCTCCTGCGGTGCTGGTTCCCCTACCACGGCGCCCTGGCCGCCTATCGCGCCGGTGCCCGCCATGGCGCCGGTTCCACTGGTGCCACCCACCTGCACCTTCGGCACCGGTTGCGCCACTGGCACTGGCGCCTCCCAGTGCGGCTCTCCCTCCGTCGCCGCCGCTCGCACCCGACGCGCCCGCACCGGAGCCGCCGTTGTTCGCTCCGCTAGCACCAGCGGCGCCCGACGCCCCGGCGTCCGCATGCCCAGGGATCACCGTCGTGTCCGAGCACGCGCTCAGCGCGGCAACACTCAACGCACTTGCTGCCCACAGACTGCTTCGCATGCGAGCGGCTATAGCAGCTGCAAACGCGTTGGGTAGGGCAAGCTGTGACGTTCTGGCTACAGGCGCCGGATCACGCGCTCTTCGCCAATCTCCACGATGCTCGCATCCTGGCGGCGGCGGGTCTGCTCGAGCAACTTATCCCCGCGGATCCCTCCGGGTTCCACGAGTAGCCGCCGCTCCCAGCCGGGACCGAGCTCGGGCGCTGCCTGCCATTCACCGACGTCGTCTGGTAGCGGCTCGCGATGCAGCCGCTTGCGCTCCATCTGTGCGAGCAGGCTGATCCCCACGGAGACGGCGAGCGGCAACGCCAGCCACAGGTACATCATGTTACCCCCCGAGCTTCGCCGCCGCCGCGTCCATCAGTCGCGCGAGCTCCACGTCTCGCTGACTGATGCCGCCCGCGTCGTGGGTGGTGAGCTCCACGTCCACCCGGTTGTACACGTTGCTCCACTCGGGGTGGTGGTTCATGCGCTCCGCGCACAGCGCGACTTGGCTCATCCAGCCAAACGCCTCCACGAAGTCCGTGAACTTGAAGCGCTTGACCAGGCGATCGGGTCGGCGCTCCCAACCAGTGAGGGTGGCCAGTTCCGCTTCGAGGTCACTTGAACTCATGGGGAAACGCTAGTGCAGGCGTGCATCCCACGCCAGCTTCCTCACTTGGCGCGCGCCCTGTGCTAAGCCGGCGCGCGTGAAGTACGACGTGTGCATCATCGGTGCGGGGACCGCGGGAGCGGCGGTGGCCCTTCAGTGCGCCCGGCTTGGGCTCTCGACCGTGGCCATCGACCGCAGATCACTGGAGTCGGCGGGCGCGCACTGGGTCAACGGCGTCGCGCTCACCGCGTTCGATCGCGCCGGGATCCCCCGCCCCAGGGCTCCTGAGCTCAGGGGAGGGCACGGCAAGTTTCACCTGGTTTGCGGCTGGGGGCCTGAGCGCCTGAGCTTGAGCGACGAGTGTGTCGTGGAAGTCGACATGCGACACCTGGTGAGTCGCCTGCAGCGTGAGGCGCGCGCGGCGGGCGCAGAACTCAGGAGCGGTGTGCGCGCGGCGCGTGTGGCGGGCGAAACGCTGCACACGGATCAAGGGTCGATCGACGCGCGCTTCTTCGTCGACGCGTCGGGGTTGCGGGGTCTCGACGTGCTGCGTATCCCCGAGGTGCCGCGCGACGACCTGTGCGCCGCAGCTCAAGAGGTGCGCGTGGTGACCGACCGCGCAGCTGCTGAGCGCTACTTCCAGGAGCACGGCGCCGCGCCGAACGAGACGTTGTGCTTCACGGGGGTCGCTGGCGGGTACTCGATCCTCAACCTGCGACTCCACGCCGACGAAGTCAGCATCCTTACTGGAAGCTTGCCTTCCCTGGGGCACGCGTCGGGCAAGCGCTTGCTGGATGACTTCGTCGCGAGCCAAGCGTGGGTTGGTGAGCGCATCTTCGGCGGCGCCCGCGCCATCCCGCTGAGGGCGCCGAGCGGTGAGCTTGCGCGAGGTAACGTCGCGGCAATTGGCGACTCCGTGAGTCAGGTCTTTGCGGCTCACGGTTCTGGGATTGCGGTGCAGCTCGAGTCGTCAAAGATCCTTGCGGAAGCGCTCGCCGCGGGCGATCTCGGAGCGTACTCGCGCCGCTGGCAGGAGCGCTTCGGGCTCACGTTTCGCGTCTACGACTGGTTCCGTCGCTTCAGTCAGACCCTCACCCCCGAAGAACTCGCGGGACTGATGCGCTCCGGGTTACTGGACGAGAAGAGCGTCCTCGCCGGCCTCCACCAGGAGCTACCCAAGACCAGCTTGGGTGAACTCAGCGCCAAGTTTCCCGCGCTCTGGCAGCAGCGCTGGATCGTCGGCCGCGCTCTCAGCGTCGCATTGCGTGAGCTCGGCTAGCAGCATGGCGGCCAAGCGACCACATCGCCTCGTGACGCCGCGTTGGCTACTGGGAATTTGGGGGTTAGGTGCGCTGGCCTGCGCTGAGCCTCACCCCAAGGCACCCGAACCCGTGCTGATCGAAGTGCAAGGCGACGACAGCGAAGACGCCGAGCCCGCGACCCCAGCGGCAGGCGACGCCGCGCTAGCCCGTGTCGAGTTTCACGCCGCGGCTCCGATCGCCCTGAGGCGTTTCCTTGAGGATTTGATGTCTGCGCTCGTGCGGCGGGACTTTCGCCGCTTCCTTGAGCGATGCGACCGGCAGAACCTCGCCGGGCAGCGAGCTCTCGGAGTCAGCGACGAGCAGTACATCGCAGAGGCGCTGGTTCCCAGCTGGTCGCGGGCTCGCATCGACAAGCAGCCAGCAGAAGACGACGCGGCGCGCTTCGAAGTGAGCGACTTGCGGCGCATCCGCGGCGTGCAGATTGAACAAGTGGAGAATCGGGACTCACACCGCGAGCGCTACCAAATCAGCGGGATGCTCGAGCTCAGCGGTTCGGTGTTCTTCGTGTTTCAGCTCGACGTGCGTCGGGACGGTGAGCGCTACTGGGTAGACCCACCGGTAGGTTGAGAGCCTTGAAAAAGCTGAGTTTTCCGTCTCCCTGAGCGTGAGCCCCTTCTCTCGCCGCAGTTTGCGCAAGGGAAAGCGCAGCCAGCTGCGTTGGCGCTTGGGCCGCAGGTGTAACAATCCTCTCTCACGGTGCTCGTGGTGAGAGACAGCGGGGGCGGCCGTTTGGTAGGTTCCCAGGATGCGCTTCAAGTCACTGCTCCTCCCCGCGCTGATCGGGCTCGGTTTCGGCCTAAGTTCCGCTCCCGCGCTCGCCCAGGACTGCAACCCTCCGAAAATCCTGTTCGTGATGGACGCATCTTCGTCGATGAACCAGACCACGACCGGCGGGATGACCAAGTGGGAGGCCGTACAGAGCGCGGCCCACGCCGTTTTCCAGGCGCATGGCGCCGCGGCACGGTACGGCTTGATGACCTTTCCGGGCGCGACTGGCGGCTGCGCCGCGGGAGACGTCTTGGTGTCGATGGCGCCAGACACCGGGTCGACCATCGAGTCCACCCTCGCGGCGCTGAATATCCCCGCGGATAATGCGACGCCTGCGGGGCAGACGCTGGTGAAGGCCTCACAGCTGAGTGACTTGCCTGACTACGTCATCTTCATGACGGACGGCTGGCAGTTCTGCGATATCGATACCACCGGCGCGCCGGTGTGCGCGACCCAGAGCGACTGCAGCTTGATGGGTGCCTCGCCTTGTCCGAGCTGCAACTCCTGCCAGGGCGGCACGTCGGACCCCGCTTGCAGCGGACAGAACGCAGACGGTTGCTACTGCGTGCGCAAGTGGCCGGTGCGTGGCGTCGAGGCGCTGGTGAACGCGGGCGTCGTGCCCTTCGTCGTGGGCTTCGGCTCGGCGACGGACGTCGTGACCTTGAACCAGGCGGGAGCGGCGAGCGGCGTTGCAGACCCGAACTGTGATCCGACCTCCAGCTCCCCAAGCTGCTACTTTCAAGCGACGAGTCCCAACGACCTGACCATGGCCCTCGACGCGATCGTGGCGAGCCTGGTGACCGAAACCTGCACCGGAGACTGCGGCATCGAAGGCACTCGTCAGTGCACCTCATCGGGGTGGACTCAGTGCGACGCACCCGCCACCGTGGCCTGCACCACGGCTTGTGGCGATGGGACGCAGACCTGCGTCAACGGGGAGCTCAGCGCGTGTGACCCCGGTTGCCCGAGCGGTGGAGCTGGCGGCGGCGCGAGTGGCGGTGCGAGCAGTGGCGGCGCGAGCAACGGCGGTTCCAGCGCGGGTGGCGCCAGCAGTGGTGGCTCCGCCGGCTCCACGTCGGGTGGCTTTGGCGGTGACGGGTCGACCAACGGCGGAACGGGGGGCGACGGCACCACCAACGGTGGTTCCGCAGGGAGCGCCGGGAGCGGCGCTGCGGGTAGCAATGGTGGAGGCGACCAGAGCGTTGGCGATGACGGCGGCTGCGGCTGCCGCCAGGCGCCCAGCGCGCCTGCTGGCAGCGCTGGCCTGCTCGTGGCGCTCGGCGCCCTGCTGTTCAGCCGTCGGCGCCGCCGCGCCTGACTGGCGCTGTCGCGAGGCCAAGCGGCCGGCGGTTGGTCCCTGTTTGGGACGGTCGCTGGCCGTTGTTGTTTTGGCGTCCTGCGCTGGCTCAGCGGGAATGTCAGGGAGCTAGCCAAACGCCGCGGGCTCGAAGTTTTTTTCGCGCTGCATGAACGCTTCTCGGCCGAGCGGGAACTCCGCCATGAATCGCGCCTGAGTGCGCGCCGAATATCCCCGCTAGACGAAGCCCGTGAAGGGCTACCCAGGCTCGCCCCCTTGCACGGCGCGAGACGGCGCGCAGCTGCGCGCGGGTAGCTTCTGGGGGCCGTGCTGGCTTCCGAGTGCACTGCGCTCGCCTGCTACTCGCGTTTCCGCGAGGCGCTAGGCGTGCGCGAGGAGTAGCGCTGTGCGTCTTCACCCCCACCGACTCTCTTGCTTTGCCTGTCTGCTGATCGGTCTGACCGTTTCCTCGCGATCGCTCGCTCAAGGTGAGCCCGGGGATGACTCCCCCGACGCCGGCCAGGAGCCCGCCGATGCCAAGCCGAAGGTCACGCCGCCCAAGCTCAAGCAAGGCGTCCGCGTGGAGCGTCCGGAGGGCTCGAAACTTAGCTCGCTGTGGCTGTCGCTGACGATTGACGAGTCGGGCGACGTCACCCAGGCAAGCATCGAAGACAAGGCTGGCGTCGACGAAGAGCTCGAGCGCAAGGTGCTCGAAGCAGCGTATCGCCTGGAGTTCGAACCGGCGCGGGTCGGCGAAACTGCAGTTTCCGTGCGGTTTCGGTATCAGCTCGAGTTGACCGCGGCCCCGGACTCCGCACCTTCCGGTGTACCGACACCCGGGGACGCCGAGCAGCCCAGGGCGCCGAACGCCGCTCCTCCCCCCAAACAAAAGCCCGGCAAGTCCGTTCCGCCCACTCCGGCGGCCGAAGATGAACCGGTCTACGAGGCCACCGCAGAGGTGGAAGGTCCGCCGGAGGCGGTGAGTAGTCATCGCCTGGAGGCGGAAGACCTCAAGGAGATGCCTGGCACTCGCGGAGACCCGATCCGCGCGATCGAGGTGCTACCTGGAGTCGGACGCGGAGATGGTGATCCGATCCTGCGCGGATCCTCGAGCAACGAGAGCAAGGTGCTGTTCGACGGCGCCCCCGTGCCGATCCTCTATCACTTCGGCGGCATCACCTCATTCGTGCAGGGGCGCCTGGTAAGTCGCATTGACTACCAGCCCGGAAACTTTTCCGCGCGGTATGGAAGAATCAGCGGTGGCCTGATCAACGTCGAGAGCCGCGAGCCGCGCTTCGACAAGCTGCACCTGATGCTCGACATCTCGATGTTGGAGAGCGCCGCGCTGGTCGAGACCCCGATTGGCAAGGACACGGCAGTCGCGGTCGCAGCGCGCCGCAGCAACATCGACTTCGTGTTCGAGAATTTCGTCCCTGAAGGCTCCTACAGCGTGCTCGCCGCGCCGGTGTACTGGGACTACCAGGTATTCCTGAGTCATCACCTGGACTCTCACCACACACTGCGCCTCACGAGCTACGGCAGTCGCGACCACCTGTCGCTGTTGATCAGCGACCCCCAGGAGACCGACCCGTCTCTGCGTGGCGAAGTCTCCGGTGGCATCGAGTTTCACCGCGTGCAGCTCGCCTGGGAGAGCAAGTTCGATGACTTCGACTCCCGCGTTCAGGTGACCTACGGCCGCCAGCTCCTGGAGCAGCACCTGGGGCCGCTGACCAGCGAGTTCAAGGCCCACGAAGTGTTTGCTCGCGCCGACATGCGTTACCGTGTGGGAAATGCGTTGGAGATCCGCTCTGGCCTCGATTTCGACTACTACGTGCTCGACGGCAGCTATCAAGGCAACCGGCCGCCGCAGTTCGAGGGTGACCCGAACGCGAACGCATCCCTCGCGAGTTCTCAGCTGATTTTCATTCAAGACACGCCGTACACGCTGAGCCCGGCAGCGTACGTCGAAGCGGCAATGCGACCCGTAGATCCGGTCGAGGTCACCCTCGGACTGCGCGCGGACTACTTCGAGCACCTGAAGGCGTTCAGCTTGGATCCGCGCCTCGGCGTGCGCTACGCGGTCACGCCGGAGACGACACTGAAGGCGGGTGTCGGGCGCTACACGCAGATGCCCGAGTACTACTTGTCGATCCCCGGGCTCGGCAATCCCGACCTCAAGCCCTACTACGCGATCCATACCAGTCTTGGTGTCGAGCAGCGCTTTGGTGATGCGCTAGAGGTCGGCGTCGAGGGCTTCTACAAGCACCTGAACGATCGCGTCGTGGCGACACCCGATCAGCAAGCGCCGTACTTCATCAACGATGGTGAGGGGCGCATTTACGGTGCGGAGCTCAGCGCGAAGCTCCACACCGGGGACACCAAGGGTTTCCTCGCGTATACGATCTCACGCAGCGAGCGCAAGGACCGCGACGAGCCGTACCGACTGTTCGACCTCGACCAGACGCACCTGCTCTCCCTGGCTGTGAGCCAGGGCCTCGGCAAAGGTTGGGAGGTGGGCGCGCGTTTCCGCCTGACCAGCGGTGATCCGACGACGCCCATCATCGGCGCTGTCTACGACGCGACGACCGGTCAGTACGTACCGCGCTACGGCAAGGTGAACTCCGAGCGCCTGCCACTTTATCACCAGCTTGATTTGCGCGTGGAAAAACAGTGGGTGGTTGGCGACATCAAGCTCGCAGCCTACCTCGACCTGATCAACGCCTACAACGCGGAGCACCGCGAAGGCACCGAGTACAGCTACGACTACACCAAGAGCCGCCCCGTCACTGGCGTGCCGTTGTTCCCCAGCTTGGGGTTCCGAGGAGAGCTATGAAACTGCGAGAGGGACTCGAGCGACTAGCGCCCGCGCTGCCGCTCTCTACTGCGCTGCTGTGCCTGGCGTTTGGCGCCGGATGCGAAGATCCGTTGGCCTTGCCTCAGAGCATCGAGAACCCGCGGATACTTGCTGGGCGAGCGGAAGTGCAGGGGCGCCCCGGCGAGGCTTGGCCGGCACCTGGTGAGAGCGTCGACGTGAGCTGGCTCGTGGTCGCGCCCGCTGGCGAGCCCATGGATCTCGCCTGGCGCTTCGAGGCTTGCCTCGCGGCACCGGTCAACGCGGGGCCGAGCGAGTGCGTCGCCGCACCCTTCGATACGCTGTCTGGTCAAGGGGCCCCGACGTTCGCTTTCAGCCTGCCGACGCAGACCGACGACGCTCCCCAGGTCGCGCTGCATGGCGTGGTGTGCCGAGGTGGCTCGCCGACAGGCCCGGAGAGTTGTGATGCCGGTGACACGCTGCCCGCGGCGCTGAACCTCGGGATTGCGGGGGCAGACTTGCAGAACAGCCTGCCGACCCTCGAGGGCGTGTTGATCAGCTTGGGCGATGCGACTTGGCCCGCGCCTCCGAGCGACGAGCCAGTGGACTGCGCTGCGGACCAAGCATTGCCCCACGTCAAAGCGAAGAGCAAGACGCGCATCCGCTTCGAGGTCGGCAGCGTGCCACGAGATGAGCTTGGCAAAGAACGCGCGGGCTTCGACCAAATCGGCGACCGCGAGACGCTGGAGCTCGACTACTACTCCGACGCCGGCAAGCTCTCGACACCCGCGGGCTTCGTAGAAGCGGATGACACGAGCGCGGACCCGCTGCTCGAGGTCAGCTTCGAGGCGCCCAGGGTCACGGAGGCGAGCGGTCGCTGGGTGCGTTTTTACTTCGTCTCCAGGGACCGCCGGGGAGGCAACGACTGGCTACGGCGCGCGCTTTGTGTAGTGCCGTGAGGAAATAGATTTGTCTGCAATGCGCCCGCAGGGTGCTGAGATGTGCATGCGGCGAGAAGCCGCATCAGGAGGCTGTGATGCGAATTGAGCGAATCGTGAGTTCATTGACGGGACTTGGAGCGGGCTGGGTGCTGTGGCTCCTGGTGGTGTTGAGCCTGGTAGCGCTAGCCGTGGTGATCGAGCGGGCGGTGTTCTTCAGCTCTTCGCGAGACGACGTGGACAAGCTGCGCGTGGAGGTGCTCAAGCGGCTCAAGGCAGGTGAAGTGAAGCTCGCGCTGCGGCGCCTCGAAGAGTCGCCGTGCCCGGAAGCGAGCATCTTGCGTGCGGGGCTAGCGTCGGGACAGCGACAAGAACTCGAGCGCGACGCCGTGAGTGAGCGTGTCGCTGCTGAGGCCGAGCGGAGCCGCCTCGCGATGGAGAAGAACCTCGCGTTCCTCGGAACGGTGGGCAGCAATGCGCCGTTCATTGGGCTGCTTGGCACGGTGATCGGCATCATCCGTGCCTTCCACGAGTTGGATGCCAGCGCAGGCAAGCTCTCGAGCGGGCTGATGGCAGAAATTGGTGAGGCGCTGGTGGCCACCGCAGCCGGGCTCCTGGTGGCGTTGCCAGCGATCGCGTTCTTCAACCTGTTCCAGCGCGTGATCCGCGCTCGCTTGGGCCGTGCTGAGGCGCTGTCTCGCGACGCGCTCGCAGAGCTTGGTCCGCGCATGCTGCCTGAAGGAGCCGAGTGATGGCGGGCGCAGCGGCTTCCAGCGGAAGCAGTGGAGGGGGACGCTCGTTTGCGCGCGGAAGTGACGAACTGCTCGTGGGCATCAACGTCACCCCCCTGGTGGACGTCGTCCTGGTGCTGCTGGTCGTACTGATGGTCACGGCGAGTTACGTCGTGAGCCATAGCCTGCCCCTCGACCTGCCCAAGGCCAAGACTGGCGCGGCTCAAAGCGGTATCTTGCACGTCTCCATCGAGAAGGATGGGCGGGTGCACTTGGACGATCGCGAGGTCTCCGACGCCGAACTCAGGCAGGCGGCGCAGGGCGCGCTCCGGGAGGACCCCGCGAGTCGCGCGTTGATCGCCGCGGACGGCAGCACTCAACACCGCGCGGTGGTTCACGTCGTGGATGTGTTGCGCGAGTCTGGCGTCGATCATTTCGCCATCAACGTGAGGCAGGCTGACGGTGCACCACTCGAGTGAGCGACGCAGGCGGCTCTTCGGCGTCGGACTGAGCGTCGCGGTACACGGCCTGGCCTTCTGGAGCCTCGACCGCATGCCCGCTTCGCAGCTCGAGCCGATCCGTGTGGCGACCGTTGACTTCGAGGTGGAGGCGGCCAAGCCCCCGCCGGAACCGAAGCGGCCCGAGCCCAAGCAACCGGAGCCGTTGGCACCGGAGGAGCCTAGCGAGCAAGCTCCGACTCAGCCCACAGCGTATCATCCGTCACCCGCCGGATCGCCGAGGCAATCCCAGGACGACCCAGCGCCCCAAGCCGAACGGCCTGCGGGCCCCATCGATCTAGGAACGCTGTCAGCGAGCGATCTGGGAGCTGGCGACGGGGACGGTGTCGCCGTGGGCATTCCAGGGACAGGTGGAAGTGGAGTACAAAAACCACGCGGAAATATCCGGCCGCGAGCTTCGGGCAAACCAGCCCGGCCTGCGCCCGCCCCGCCCAGCTACGTTGCAGCGAAAGACCTCGCGCGTCCACCTCGGGCGCCGGGGCTAGATGGCACGCTGGCCCGCTACTACCCACCGGCCGCGCGGGCAGCCGGGATCAGCGGGCAAGCTTCAGTGCGCGTGGCGATCGACGCGCAGGGAACGGCTCGTGTCCTGGGCGTCCTCGGGGAGAGCTACGCCGGCTTCGGCAGCGCTTGTCAACGCACCGTCCAGGGCTCGCGTTGGTCAGCGCCCGTCGACAAAGATGGCCGCGCGGTCTCCACCACGCTGGTCTATCGCTGCAGATTTCGCGTCGATCGCTAAGGCGGAGCAGACGGCGTTGCGCTCGTTCCTACAGGGATAGGCGGAGCGCGCCGCTCCCGCTAGGCTGCGCGCCATGGCGACCTTGAGTGCCCAGTCCAGCCAGCGTGAACTCCTCGGCGAGCTCGCGCGGGAAATCGAGTACCACGAGAAGGCGTACCGCGCTGGCGCTCCGGAGATCCCCGACAGCGCGTTCGATGAGCTGTTCGAGCAGTACCAGGAGCTCGCGAACGAGCTCCAGATCCCCGAGGATGAGCGCATCGACAAGAAGCCCGGCAATGACCACGCAGAGGGCTTCGAGGAGGTCGTGCACCGCGTGCCCATGCTCTCTCTGGAGAAGCTGTCGAGCGCGCGCAAGGACAGCAAGGGCGAGTCGATCTCCCTCGGAGAACAGCTGGAGAACTGGGTCTCGCGCCGGCGCCAAGATCTGGAGTACGCAGCAGACGACGCCCTCAAGCTGATCGTCGAGCCCAAGATCGACGGCATCTCCGTGTCGCTCCACTACAAAGCTGGTGCGCTCAAGCGCGCGGTGACCCGCGGGGATGGGAAGAAGGGCGACGACATCACCAAGCAAGTGATGCAAGCCAAGGCGGCGCCCGCGAAGCTCAAAGGCCTGAGGGGCGATGTCGAGATCCGTGGCGAGCTCTACTGGCCCCGTGCGGCTTTCGAGCGCTACAACGCGGCTCTGCGCGACGCGGGGCAAGCCACGATCATGAACCCGCGCAACGGCTGCGCCGGTCTGATGAAGCGCAAGGAGCCCGTCGGTCTCGAGAGCGTCGGCATCACGAGCTTTCTCTATCAGGTTGTTACCCCGGGGAATAACAAGGTCCCGCCCACCCAACACGAGGTGCTCGAGTGGTTGGCGGAACTCGGCGCTCCGGTCTACCTGGATGGCATCACCGTCGCTGAGGACGCCGCCGGCGCCCTGGCGTTCTGTGAGGCGTTTGGCGCGCGGCGGCCGACCCTCGAGTATGAGATCGACGGCATGGTGATCAAGCTCGACGAGCTACGCCTGCACGATCGGCTGAGCGGAACCGGTCACCATCCTCACTGGGGGATCGCTTACAAGTTTCCGCCCGAGCGCAAGGCGACCAGGCTCTACGGGATCACGGTTCAGGTGGGCAAGTCAGGCAAGCTGACTCCCGTCGCAGAGCTCGACCCGGTGTTGGTCGCTGGGACCACCGTGAGCCGCGCTTCGCTTCACAACTTCGTCGAGCTGGAGCGCAAAGACGTACGCATCGGCGACACCGTGTTCATCGAGAAAGCCGGGGAGATCATCCCTCAGGTGGTCAGCGTCGACCTGAGCAAGCGGCCATCAGGCACCGTCCCGACAGCGCGTCCCACTGCTTGTCCGAGCTGCGAGTCGGAGATCGTGGCGGAGGAAATCTTCCTCTACTGCCCGAACCCCGCATGCCCCGCGCAGGTTACCGAGCGACTGCGCTTCTTCGCCAGCCGACAGGCGATGGACATCGACGGGCTCGGCGCGGTGCTCGTGGTGCAGATCGTGGACAAGCTGGGAGTGTCCTCGCCCGAGCAGCTCTTCAACCTGAGCGTGAACGATCTCGCTGGGCTCGAGCGCATGGGTAAGAAGAGCGCCGAGAATGTGATCGCCGGCTTGGAGCGGGCGAAGGGCCGGGGCCTCGCCCGTGTGCTCACGGCGCTCGCGATCCGCCACGTCGGAACCACCACAGCGGAGGATCTAGCTGGTCACTTCGGCTCTGCCGAGGCGCTGCTCGAGTTTGCCGCGCGGTATTGTGCCGGTGACGAAGCCGCCATCGAGAGCATCGCACCGGAGAAGGGTTCTGGAGCGATCGAAGGGCTCGCGCGAAAGAGCGCGGACGTGATCATGACTGAGCTCAACTCTCAGGGTGTGCGCCGGGTGATCGCCGGCTTGGAGCGCGCTGGGGTGCGCCTCACGCAGCTCGAAGGGCAGCGTCAAGAGGTCGCAGGCGTCGCGGGCAAGAGCTTCGTGCTCACGGGGACCTTACCCACGCTCAAGCGCAACGACGCCGCGGACAGGATCAAGCGCGCTGGGGGTAAGGTGTCAGGCTCTGTGTCGAAGAAGACCGACTTCGTGGTCGCCGGTGAAGAAGCAGGAAGTAAGCTTGAAAAGGCACAAAAGCTGGGCGTCAACGTGATCGATGAAGCCGGCCTGTTGGCGCTGTTGGGCGACGGCTGAACACTCTCGGGCCGAGCGGGAACAGAGCCGCATCGATGTCAGCGTTCGCTTCTGTTAGAGCCACCCGTCGCCGGCTATTTGCAGCGATGTTGATCGGCGCCCAGCTCGTCCCGAGCCTCGGACTGGCGCAGGTCCCCGACTCTGCGCCCGCAGGAAATGCCTCGGTGGAGGCACGCACGGTGCGTCTGGTCTTCAAGCCGGGCAGCTCGGGCGTCGATACCGCCAAGCTCGTTCAGGCACTGAGAAGGGAACTCGGCGTCGAGATCACCACGGACCCTGCCACCAAGGCGGATGGGGGAACACTGACCCTCGATCTCGAGGCGAGCCAGGGCTACGTGCTCGGGGAGTTCACCGCGGTCGACGGCAAGAAGACCGTGCGCTTGCTCGCCCGCCCCGATGACGCGGACCGCAGCATCGAAGTCATGGCGCTGCTCGCGGGAAATCTGGTGCGCAACGAAGCCAGTGAGCTACTCGAGGCGCTCGCCAAGGCGCGGGAAGCCGAAGCCGCCGCGAGAGCGGCCGAGAAGCCACCGCCCCCACCCACGCCCGAAGCCACCAAGCCCCCCAAACCCAGCGCCAAGCCAGAGCCCGCTGTCGCTGCCAGAAAAACCGCAGGGAAAAAATCAAGGCACGAGCCAGCGTGGCAGCCGAAGCATCCGTTGAAGGATGGCGGCTTCATCAACCTCAGCCTGGCTCACCCCATCACACTACAACCGAAGAGTGAGCACCTGAGCGTCGTGATGGAGCTCGGGCTATTCTACTCGCGCATCGGGGAGACCAAGGCCTTCGCGCTGAATCCTTTCGTGCTGCGCAACGATGAGCGCGCACAGGGGGCGCAGCTGACGGGGGTCTTTGCCTACGCCGAGCGCCTGGAAGGAGCACAAATCAGCGGTGTGGTCGGCATGGGACGCCACGTCGAGGGCGCGCAGCTGGCTGGCGCGGTGAACCTGAGCAGGGGACCCATGTATGGTGTCCAGGGGGCGGGCGCTGTGAATGGTTCCCTGGGGAAAGTAGAAGGCGTGCAAGGCGCCGGTGCTGTGAACTTCGCGACCGCGGATCTCGATGGCGTCCAGGTGGCTGGGGCCGGCAACTACGTTCGGCGAGATCTCGAGGGTGTGCAGATCGCCGGTGCGGCCAACGCCGTCGGGGCGGCGGCCGAGGGAGGTCAGGTCGCTGGTGTCGCCAACGTGGCCGACGGCGTGGAGGGCTTTCAGACCGCGGGGATCCTGAACCTGAGTCTCGGCAAGCTCGACGGCTTTCAAGCGGGCATCGTCAACACGGTGTTCGGTCCGATTGAAGGCGCGCAGGTCGGCCTTGTCAACGTTGGGGGTAGCTCCGTGAAGGGCCTTCAGCTCGGGCTGGTCAACGTCGCAGGCGAGGTGAAGGGTACCTCCATCGGCCTTGTCAGCATTGCCAAGAATGGTCGAGTGCAGCCGACGTTCTGGGTTGCCTCGGGGAAACGAATGAACGCCGGCGTGTCCTTCGAGGTGGGCCCCGTCTACTCACTTCCGTTCTTTGGCGCGGACGCCTATGGTGACCGTCGCTACGAATGGGGCGTCAACTTCGGCTTGCGCGCTCGCCTGGAGCGGGTGTTTGCTGGTCTCGAAGCTGGCTACTCCTCGGAGCAAAAGCAGTTCGATCAGGCGATTACACCGATCGAGCGCGGGCGCCTGCTGGGCGGCATCGAGCTGATTGAGCACACCCTGTCGATCTTCGGTGGGGTGGGGGTGAGGACCACCGAGCTCAAGCAGGCCAGCGTCGAGAGCCACTTCGGCGTTTGCTTCTTCTGAACTCCCTCGCTTGCCCAGCGGCGGTTCAAAAGTGTTGAAAATCAAACGGGTTTGTGGGACGTGCGGTGACGGCTTCGGTTTTTCTTCCGACGGTTGAACACTCTTTCGCGCGGCGGGCACTCAGTACCGCCCGCATGAGTTGGTCCAACGTGAGTCTGCGTCTCGTCCAAACAGCGGGTGATGATCCGTTGGTGGAGCGCCTCGTGCGAGGTGAGCCAGCGGCAGTGGGGGAGGTGTACGACCTCCACCACCAGGCGGTGCGTGCCTTTGCGACGCGCCTGGTGGGTGACGCGAGCTCCGCGGAAGATCTCGTCCACGAGGTCTTCGTCAGCTTGCCCAAGGCGATGCGAAACTATCGCGGGGAGTCTTCGCTGCGCACCTTCCTGATTTCAATCGCGGTCAACCACGCGAGGCACCACGTGCGCTCCGCCGTGCGGCGCCGCTCCGCGCTGGAGCGCATGCACCGTGAACCCCGCAACGATTCGGGCGATCCCGAGCACGACGCGCGGCGACGCGAACTCGCGGAGCTGCTGAGTCGCGCACTCGATGAGCTACCACTCGATCAGCGCGTGGCTTTCGTGCTCTGCGAGGTCGAGGAGCGCACTAGCCGCGAAGTTGCGGAGATCGTCGGGGCGCCTGAAGGCACCGTGCGTACCAGGCTATTTCATGCCAAAAAAAAGCTGCGAGAGATGCTGCAGCCGCTTCACTCCGGGGGGAGTGAGTCATGACCGACGACTTGCTGAAAGAAGCGACTCGAGCGCTGCGTGAAGAGGGAGAAGAGCCCCAAGGCAGTGATCTGACTCGCGCCCGAGTGATGCTCAGTCTGCACGCCGCCAAGCGTAAGCGACGCAGTCGGCTCGCGTTCGGTGTGCCGCTCGTGGCGGTGTTCGTGGCTGGCGCCGCTGCGGCGCAGATCAGCGGCGCACTCCCGCGCGCAGTCGATCGAGTGGTCGAGGTGTTCTCCAAGCCCGCGACGGATACGTCGCCCCCTCCGCGCGAAGCGCGCCAGCCTGCTCAGGGCGCGCCGCTCGTGAGCGCGAACCCCGAGGAGCCGGATCATGTTCCGCCCCTCGATGAGGTGGACCCGGAGGCCGAGCCCAATGAACTCGAACAGCGCGCCGATGTGCTCGACGACGAGCCGCCGCCGGATGTTGCGCCGGACGTTGCCGCGCGGCAGAAGGTAGAGGAGCCGCAGCGACCCGCTGCTCCGGCGCCAGCCGGCAAAGTCCCCGGCGCGACGGCTGACGTGCCCAGCAGGGCAACCGAGCCTGAGGAAACCGGTGCAGCACCAGCGCCAAGCGCGGATCCGGCCCCGGCGGATCCGTCCCATCGCCGCTACCTCGAAGCCCACCAAGCTCACTTCGTCGCCCATGACTACGCCCGCGCGCTTGCGCTCTGGGAGCGCTACCTCCAAGAGTTTCCGCGGGGAAGGTTCGCGGCGGAGGCGCAGTACAATCGCGCGCTGTGTCTGGTGCGCCTCGGGCGGAACAGCGAGGCCAAGCAGGCGCTGGAGCCGTTCGCCAACGGTCGCTACGGCGGCTATCGGCAGACCGAAGCCCAAGCCTTGATCCAAGCCATGGGCGGCTGAGTTGCGGCGCGGGTGCGACTCGCGGTGCGTGTTCCAGCCGCGAGCTCGGAGCTCGGCTCAGTTGCTCGGCGCTGGCGGGGGCGTCTTCTGGGCCTTCTCGATGTGCTCGATCATGGCTTCGGCTTGGGGATCGCTGTACTCCGCGTCGGAGAACTGATCGAGGCTATACGGCTGCTTCGTGGTGTAGTCCTCGGGTGGCTGCATCATCTCCCGATCGGGATACGTGCCGCTCAGGAGCCTCCAGCCTTCGATGTCGCGGATGGTGTAAGGCCCCTCCGCTCCTTCGTCGCGAAGTAGCTTTCCAAAGGCCAGCAGCCTGGCCTTCTGTTTGCCGGCTTCCAGGTCTTGGTTGAAATTCAACAAGGCGATTGGGCGGTCGGTCTTGTCGTAGAGGCGTGCGCGGATCTCGTAGCGCCCGGCTTCCTTCAGCTCGAGCCCGAAGTAGAGCGCCAACGACCCGTCCTCGAGTGCCTCGCTCACTTCCCCGGTGAAACGACCCGGTTCTGCGCCGGTGTAGACGAAATTCAGGGTGGCCGTGCCTTGCTCGCCCTCCGACTCCAGCTTGAGCATGACCCGCAGGTTGCCTCGATAGCTACCGAGGCGGCTCTGGCTGGCTACGAAGCCGCCGGTGGGCACACCATCGCCGCTGATTTCATCGGGCGGGCTACCGTCGTCCGTAACGCTCAGCGGGCCTAGGTCCTGCGGCGCAGTGCCTTCGTCCGGCAATGTGACCAGCGTCGCTTCGACCACGGTGATCGGGACAGGCCCTTTCTCGGTCGTTGCTTTCACCCGGAAAGATGCTTCATCACCTTCGCGCAGAAACATCTTGTTCTGCCAGAGTTCGAGGCGCACCTCGCCCTTCTCCCCGTCGTCTCCTCGCTTGAGCTTGCGAATCTCCGGCTCAACGTGGTCACGCACCAGCAGGTCCTCGTTGTCTGACAACGGGCGAGAGCTTGGCGGGTAACGGTAGTAGTCGCGATGCCCTTGAGCCGCCATCCTGAGGCGCTTGGCGCGCCGCT
The DNA here is from genome assembly GCA_041389805.1 of Polyangiaceae bacterium. GTDB lineage: Bacteria > Myxococcota_A > Polyangia > Polyangiales > Polyangiaceae > JAHBVY01. The sequence continues at coordinate 23,248 of JAWKRD010000016.1, forward strand.
CCGCGATTTGCTCTGGTGTGAGCGTCGCGGGATCGACCCACACCAGCTCGTCGTCGTCTCCCGATGCGGGGACGTTGTCACCCGGCTTGCGCTTCCCGTGTTTGGACTGCGGCGGCGGGGTGGCTGCGTTGCCGTGACCCGGCGGTGTTTCCTCGGGGTGCAAGCCTCCACGGGCTGCTTCGTCCGAGCTGGGTGCCGTGGGTTTGACGCCCGATCTCAGCCACAGCAGTCCTAACCCCAAAATCAAGATCCCGCCGATGACAAACAGCCAGAGCCGCAAGGGTCCAGCTGCTGGACGCTCGCGGCTCATGCTGTTTTCACCGGTTCAGGCGTGGTGACCTCAGTAGGCGTAGGCGCCCATATCCGAGAACATCGGGGAGGGGATCCCTCCGGAACCGCTGCCCACGTAGTGGTCCTTGTTCTCGCTGCTATCGCGATAGTACACATAGTGGTAGCTGTAGCGATTGCCGGTGCTGGTCCCCATGCCGACCTCATCGCAGGTGTCGAGCCACCAGCTGTCGCCGGGGTTGCAGAAGTCACCGGTCTTGCTCCGGCCCAGCGAAGAAGCATACCCGACCGCGCCGTCGTCCTGGCCGGTGATCAGCATCGCCGCCGCGCCGCCTTTCGCCCCGCCGAACAGGTAGAACCACGCGCCGCGCATGTTGTTGTGGTTGTACATCGAGCGGACAGTGCCGGTCTTGAGATCCGAAGCCAGGTCGTCGCCCTGGGTCCAAGACCAGTCGTCGGATAGCTCGGTGCCGCCCGAGGCGCAGCCCGCCCCGTCGACCCAGATGATGTTGTACGGCCCGTACTTGTCGATGGCGTACTGCAGGTGAGCACAGCCCGCGCTGTGGGCCGCGACGTAGCAGTAGTTGTCCCCTGTGCAGTAGGTGTTGAGCCCGGCGCGCACCGTGGGGTTGGCCGACGAGATGTGCGAGCGGCCGTTGTAGTTGATGACGACTGAGTTGGTACCTGGCCGCTGGTAGCTCCAGTAGCCCCAGCCAGAGGGCGTGCCATCCGTGTTGCGCCCATGTAGGTAGACGCTGTAGGTGGTGGCGCTCGCTTCGCTGGTGAACGCGAAGGTGGCGAACAGACTGGCGGCGGCGGTGAGAGCGGCGAGGAGCGTGCGAGCCTTCATGCCCACCCCTTGAGCAGGCTTCGTGCCAGAACCTCGGCCAAGCACCCGGTGCCACGAGTTCGGCTGTTTCCTAGGTTTTTCCGCCCAATGACGCTCTGCGCAGCGGATCCGCGAGGTTCAGTTCTTTTACCATCAGCGAGTTAAGGATTTGAACTCGAGTTAGGTTTCTGAACCGGCCCTCACCCATCCCACACGGGAACGGTGGCTTGTCCCCCCGGCCTCGATGCGGGTGTTTGGGGGGGAGGGCCTTCGCTCCCCAAGACTCCATACGGGAATACCTCAGGACATCCCATACGGAATAGCTACTGGCAGTCGGCGTCGCCCGCCTCGCACCGCAACGCTACGAACAGGTAATCGCCCGCCTGCTCCGAACCTGAAGCCACGAACGTGTCAGCCGTGATCAAGTAGCTGCCCGGCTCCAGCGTCAGCTGCAGCGCGCGGTCGTTGCGCGCCAGGCAGCTCGCCCCGTCACTGGCGGCCAGCAAGTGGAGGTCCACATCGACCCCATCGCGGTCGAGTAGCAGCAGCCGCAGTGAAGTGCGCTCGCTGAGCTCGAGTCTGTAGAAGACTTCCGGTCCTGACTCGTCTTGATTCGCGGCGCACCCCGGGTAGGTATCGATCGTGCGCGCGCCCTGACTGGTGTTACCTGCGTGAGTGAACGGCAGCCGATCGATCTGGATGGGGTCGCTCGCCGAGCCACTGCCGACGTACCCATCGGGCGCGATGTCTTCCGCCAGCGCGCCGTCGACCACACCGACCTTGAGTCGATCGAGGAGCCTCATGCTGAGCAAGTTGCGCACGTTGTAGTTGTACTGGAGCGCCGGGTCGCCAAAGACGCAAGGCTGGGAGCCGCCATCGCTGTACGCGTTCCCGTGCAGGCCGTCGGAGAGCAGCCCTTGGTTCGGCAAGTCCTTGCTCGCGAGGTACAGGCTCAGGTAGGGCAGCTGTCGAGCCTCTGCGATGCCGCGGGTGACGGCATCGTAGGTGGGCACCCACAGTGCCGCGCTGTTGCTATCTCCGCGCGGATTCAGGCCGGAGATGATGCTCACCACACCCTGCTCGGCGAGCTGGTCGAGCAGGGTCGAGAGGTTTCGGTAGAAGGGGAACAGCGCGCTCAAGTACGTCGCCCCGAGCCCCATGTCGTTGGTACCGTAGTTGACGAACGCGAAGCGAGGGTGGAGCAGCGATTGTTCTTGCTCGAGCGGGGAAGGCGAACCGGAGATGGCCCAGCTCGCGCTGCGTCCAACCACTGCAGCGAGCGTAGGTCTGTCGAAGGGCGTCGAGCCTGCCGCATCACCCGTGCGGAAGTACTCGATGCTGGGCAGCAGCTCATCGGCGCCTTCCACGCGGTAACTCGGCTGCGCGTCTCCCGCGAAGCAATACAAGAAGCTCTTGCTGACGGTGCCCGACGCACCGACCTTCATGAAGACATTGCTGCTCGCGTCTGGGTCCGCCAGCGCAATCTGTCGCGCAGCTCCTAGGACGTTTTCGCTGACTGGCGAGACCTGAGCGCTTGGATCGTAGCGGGTGAAGCTCGGGGCTCCCCCCGCCACTCCGCCGCTGCCAGCGGCACCGCCTGTCTGTGATCCAGCGCTGCCCGCAGTTGCTGCGCCTCCCGCATTCGCTGCGCCTCCTGCAGCGCCGGTGCCCCCGGGTGCTCCACCAGCGCCGCCAGGACCGCCCGCGGCTTCGCTACACGCCAGGCTCAGCAACGGGCCGAGCGCGATGAGGGCGTGAGCGCAGAACCTGGACGAAGGCCCCCTTGACGGCGGAAGCAAGGCTTTTTCGATCACAATCGAGAGAATATCACGCCGCGCCTGGCAGGTTCCGCGTTGCCTGATCCGCGCGGAGCGCTTTTCGCGGGCTAGCGGGGGAGACTGTGGTATGCCGAACCTGCTGAGTCGATAGCGCCCGCCGAGCTCGGTGGCGCTGCTTTCTTCGGGCTTCGGTCCGGACGGCTCCAACTCAAGGAGGTCACTTGCGCACAAAAAATACCTTTGCCAAACGTCAACGCGAACGAGAAAAAGCCGAGCGTAAGCGCGAGAAGGCGCAGCGCCGTGAACAACGACGCCTCGACTCCGGGTCAAGTGATGCGGAGCCACCCGCGGGCGTCGATCCAGACATCGCTCACATCGTCCCTGGCCCCCAGCCCGTGCTGGACGAGGAGTAAGACATCACTCTGAGTTCAGGTGTGCAGTCGCTCGACGGCACCGTCAAGCAACGCACGGCCGCCGCCGTATCCGTGCGATAACGAGCTTGACAGAAGCTCAGTCAAGAGTCCGCCCGAGCCCCTCGCTCGGGCGCTCTTCTTTTGTCCCACCGAGAGCGCGCGCGGGCGGGACCACCTGCGCCCTTGAAGCGGTTGAAGAATGGTGCCACGAGCACTCGCCATGAGTGCTCCTGCGTTGCGAGAGCTTGGCCTGCTCGAGAAGCGCCTCCCGGAAGGCGTCGCGGATGCCGATGCGTTGCTCGAGGCCTTCCTTGCCTACGTCGAGGAAGCTGGCCTGAGCCTCTACCCCGCTCAGGAGGAGGCGGTGCTCGAGTTGTTCGCGGGCAAGAACGTGGTCCTCAACACGCCCACTGGCTCGGGGAAATCGCTGGTTGCGCTGGCGGCCTGCTTTGCGGCTCTCGCGCGACGGGAGCGCGCGTTCTTCACCGCACCGATCAAAGCGCTCGTGAGCGAGAAGTTCTTCGACCTGTGTCGGTTGTTCGGGCCGCATCAGGTCGGCATGCTCACCGGCGATGCGAGCATCAACCACGATGCACCGCTCATCTGTTGCACGGCGGAGATCCTCTCCAACATGGCCCTGCGTGAGGGCGCAGACACCGACGTGCAATGCGTCGTGATGGACGAGTTCCACTACTACGGGGACCGCGATCGTGGCGTTGCGTGGCAGGTGCCGCTGCTCACGCTGAGCAGTGCGCGCTTCCTGCTGATGAGCGCCACGCTGGCCGAGCCAGAGCGCTTCGTGCGTATCCTGGAGGACTTGACTGGTCTCGACACGGCGTTGGTGCGCACCACGGAGCGCCCGGTGCCCCTCGACTGGACCTACACGGAAAAGCCGCTGACAGAGACCATCGGCGAGCTGCTGAACGAAGCCAAGGTGCCTGTCTACATCGTGCACTTCTCACAACGCGCGGCGAGTGAGCAGGCGCAGGCGCTGATGAGCCTCGACTTCCTGAGCAAGGAGCAGAAGGTCGAGCTGAAGCAGGAACTCAAAGGCTTCCGTTTCGATAGCCCCTTCGGTCGCGAACTTGGACGTTTCATTCCTCACGGAATCGGAGTGCATCACGCCGGGATGCTGCCCAAGTACCGGCGTCTCGTGGAGCGCCTTGCGCAGCGCGGCTATCTGAAGCTGATCTGTGGAACCGACACGCTGGGAGTCGGCATCAACATCCCGTTGCGCACGGTGCTCTTCACGCAACTCTGCAAGTACGATGGCGAAAACACCACGATCCTGAGCGTTCGCGACTTTCAGCAGATCGCCGGGCGCGCTGGACGTCGCGGTTTCGATACCCAGGGCAGTGTGGTCGTGCAGGCGCCCGAGCATGTGATCGAGAACCTGCGCATCAAGGCCAAGGCTGCGGCCAACGCGAAGAAGAACAAGAAGCTCCACCTGAAGAAGCCCCCGGAGCGTGGGTTCAAGAACTGGGAAGCTACTACCCTCACACGCCTCAGGGAGAGCACCCCGGAGGCGCTGGTCAGCCGCTTCGACGTCAGCCACGGAATGCTCTTGAACGTGCTGTCCCGTGAAGACGGCAGCGGCTGTGCGGCGATGAAGCAGTTGATCCGGGACTCCCACGAGCCAACCCGCAACAAGCGCGCCTTGGGTCGCACCGCGATCGCGATGTTCCGCTCCCTCGTCGAGGCGAAGATCATCGAAGTCGGTCCCGACGGGGTACGCATCAACAGCGACCTGCAGGAAGACTTCTCTCTCAATCGTGCGCTCGCGCTGTACGCCGTGGAGGCGATTTCGTCGCTCGAGCCCGACGAGCCAGGCTACGCGCTCACCGTGCTCAGCGTCCTCGAGGCGATCCTTGAGCCGCCCCATCAAGTGCTGCGCCGGCAGGTCGACACGCTGAAGACCCGGCTGATGAACGAGCTGAAGGCGGAGGGCGTGGAATATGAAGAGCGCCTGCAACGCCTGGAGAAGGTGGACTACCCGAAGCCGGAGAAGGAGTTCATCTACGGCACCTTCGACGCCTTTGCCGAGCACCACCCCTGGGTCACCGGCTATCGCATCTCGCCGAAGAGCATCGCCCGCGACATGTATGAGCAAGGCGAGACCTTTCACGGCTACATCAAGACTTACGGCCTACAGCGCGCGGAAGGAGTGCTGCTCCGGTACCTCTCCGACGTGTACCGCGTGCTCGAGCAGACTGTCCCGGAACAAAGCCGCACGGAAGAACTGAGCGACCTCACGGAGTGGCTGGGTGCGGAAATCCGTCAGGTCGACGCCAGCTTGCTCGACGAGTGGAAGGCGCTTCAGGACCCTTCCCATGTGCTGCGAGAAGCCGAGACCGACGAACAACCCGACATCACGAAAGATCGGCGCTCTTTCCGTGTGCTCGTTCGCAACGCGGCGTGGCGCTTGCTGCAGGCGCTCGCCAGCCAGCGCTACGATCGAGCACTGCGCGAGCTGGATGAGCTGGCGGGGGAAGGGAACTTCGCGCTCGACGAGGCAGCAGAGCGCTGGAGCGCCGACCGCCTCGAACTCGCGATGCAGGGCTATTGGTCGAGCTACGAAGAAATCCGTACGGATCCGAGCGCCCGTAGCCCGAAATACCTCGAGCTGCAGGAGCGCGGCGCGACCTGGTGGCTGCGGCAGGCGCTCGTCGACCCAGAGGACTACCTCGAGTGGGGTCTTGAGTGCGAAGTCGATCTCGACGCGAGCAGGGAAAGCGGGGCGCTTGTGATGAGGCTCCTCAGGCTGGGAGTCGTCTCATGAAGGATCCCGTCGCACTCTACCTGGGTCACTACCCGGAGACGTTGCTCTCGAGCGTGCGTGAGCTTGCCGCCCAGGGGGCGCTCGGGCGAAGCGTGCTGGCGCGCTACCCGGCTGAGCCGGAGATCACCACGGATCAAGCACTGCAGAGCTACGTGACGGAGCTGAAGAACCGCTACCTCAAGCGTTCGGCTCCCCTCAGCAAGATCTGCTTCGATGACAAGCAGACCACGTTGCATCGCGCGCTAGGGCTCCACACCAAGGTTTCGAGGGTGCAGGGCGGCAGGTTGAAGGCCAAACAGGAACTGCGGGTCGCGAGTCTGTTCAAGCAGGCGCCACCAGAGTTCCTGCGTATGGTCGTCGTCCACGAGCTCGCCCACCTGCGCGAGAGCGACCACAACAAGGCGTTCTACCAGCTGTGTTGTCACATGGAGCCCGAGTACCATCAGTTCGAGTTCGACCTCAGGCTGTACCTGGCGGCGCGGGATCTCGATCAGCTGGCGTGAGCGAGTCAAGCTGGTCCGTCGCCGCGTGCTCTCCCTGGCGCCAGCAGAATCAGTCCAGCCGCAGGTTCCTCGCGCGCTTCGCGCGCTTCTTCGAGAGCTCCACGCCGATCGCGTCCATGCCGTGCTGATTGGCGACGGCGAGCACCGTGCCTTGACCGCAGAACGGATCGATCACGGTACGACAGGGGGTTCGTTCCCGGAGGAAACGGCATACGAACTCACACGCGTCGACGCCCATCGCTCGCGACCACGGCATGCCGCCCAGGCTCGGCAGTACGTCGGGGCTAGAGGCGCCGGGACTGATGCGTAGCGCCTTGGAGAAGCAGAGCAGGTGGGCGTAAGCGGGGCGCCCAAAGCTCGTCGTGCCGGGCGGCTTACGACACACGAGCTTGTGCCACAGGAGCGACACCCCTGCCGCCTCAGCCCCGCGCTGGACCAGATACGCCTTATCGACCCAGGTGCCAGTGTGCTTGATATCGGTCTGAAAGAAGATGCTCACCGCGTCCTGGTGGGTGCGCTCACACACGAGGCGGCTCGTGTCGATGAACCAGTCGCGCCAGCCGGCGAAACCGAGGTGTGGCAGCTCTGAAACGTCCGGCAGGGATGTCACCAACGCCTGTGTTGCCTCGAGGGTATGCTCGCGTAGCCAGGCCAGCCCATCTCCGTGGTGGATCTCGCGGATGGGAGCTCGCAGCGCTGACTCTCGAAGCAACTCACGCGGAGACATCGGCCGCGCTTAGCATGCCTCACCCGGGGCCGCAGTCCCGTGGCTCGTGAGCGCAGCCGAAGCCCCGGAGATCTGGCATAGTGTGCAGAAGACGCCTCCGTCGCGTCCCTTCTCCGAGGTGCCAGATGCTTGCCCGGTCCGTCTTCGTTGCTTCCCTCTGCTCGTGCGTGCTGTTTGCTGCGTGCGGCGGTGAAGAGTTCTCGCCGCAGAGCGGGTCCGGGGGAGCGGGCGTCGGCGGCGCTGCTGGTGCAGCCGGCGACGGTGGGGGAGCCGGCACAAATCCGGGCGGAAACGGTGGAAGCTCCGGCGCTTCCGTAGGCGGTGCAGGCGGCTCCGACGCTGGCAGCGGCGGAGCGGGAGGCTTGCGCGACGGCGGCGCGGCAGGTAGCGGCACCTCAGGCGCCGGCGGGCAAAGCGTGGACGCGTGTGCGCTCCAGGATTGGTTCCCCGACGAGGACCAAGACGGATACGGGCGCTCGTCGGGCGTCGTCCAGAGCTGCGCCAAGCCCGACGGCAAGTTCGCCGAGCACGGCGGGGACTGTAATGACGACAACCCAGACGTCTTCCCGGGCCAGACGAACTACTTCGCTCAGCCTTACCAGACTGGCGCTGGCGCCCAGAGCTTCGACTACGACTGCAGCCAGAGCGAAGAAGGTGACAGCAGCCAGTACGGCGCCGCGCCGAACAACTGTACGGTGCTGATGGCTGGCGGGTGCGGCGGGCAAGGCTTCGTGCCTACCGGGCGCAGCGGCGGGGGTATCAACCCGCTGTGCGGCAGCGCGACGCTGCGCAAGTGCACCTGGAACACGATCAAGTGCGACGCGGTGGAGCAGGACGTCGAGCCCAAGCGCTGCCACTAGACTGAGCCATGGCGGAGAAGATGCGCGTCGCGTGTGTGTGCGGGAGCCTCCAGTCGGAGTCGGGGAATTTACGACTGTTGAAGGTCGCGCAACAGCTCGCCCCTCACCCCCTCGAGCTCGAGATCTTTGATGGGCTAGGTGCGCTGCCCCATTTCAACCCAGATCTGGATGCGTCAACTCTCGAGAGCGTTTCCGCGTGGCGACAGTGTCTGCGTTCCAGCTTGGTGGTGCTGATCGCGTGCCCGGAGTATGGGCACAGCTTGCCTGGCGTGGTGAAGAACGGCGTCGACTGGGTGATCGGTAGTGGAGAGCTGGAGGGCAAACCCGTGGCGGTGACGGCGTCCACCCCCAGCCTCGAGCGGGGGAGGCGCGGCATCAAGGCGCTGACCGACACGCTGGGCGCCGTGAGCGCGCAGCTGCTCTGGGATACGCCCATCGTGCGTGGCGACGCCGAGGTCGCGTCGGTGCACGGGCTATTGAACTGTGTGCTCGACGCGGCGCGCCGCGAGCAGGGGAGCCCCGGCGCCCTCTTGAACAGGCTGTGATCGCCGTGCCGACTAGCTCTTGGGGGCTCCTGCGAGTCCATCCCACAGCTGCTGCAGCGCTTGCTCGTACTCTTCGGTGAGCTTCTTCAGGCGCTCGTCCACGGTCTTGAGCTTCTCCGTGGCGGCTTGCTTCTCCGTTTCGAGCTGCCGCTTGGCCTCGCGAGCTTCGATCGCGCGCTCCGTAGCTAGTTTCCGCTCGGATTCGTCGAGGGAAGTGTCTTCGGAGCGTTTGGTGTAGGCTTTCTCGCTCTCGTCGAGGGTGCTCGCGACCTGATCCGCCTCCGCGAGCTTGGCTTCGATGTCGGCCTTCGCCATGGGTGCGGCGACGTACACGAGGTAACTCGTGCGGCTCAGCTCGCGTGCCTGCTCCTTGAGCGTGTCGTGATCTTCTTTCAGCGCTTTCTCGTTCTCATCGATGATGCGCTGCGCCTCGCTGTGCCGGTCCAGGCGCTCTTCGAGGGACTTCTCGACGTGTTTGTTCAGAGCGTGCACGGTGGCCGACGCGACGTCTGCCTTGCAACCGGCCTGCTTCGCCGTGTACTGAGCGGCGCCTCCGACCTTCTGCTGGAAGCTCTGTTTTTCCTCATCGAAATACTCGGCGATCAGCTCGGTTTCGTACGCGGCCTTGGCGTAGTCCGCGCTCTTGCCTTCTTCCGCGGCGACTTGGAGGATCTCCTTCGCCTTCGCGTGATTCTCTGGCTTCAGCTTGCCGGGGTACTCCGAGAACTTGCCGAACGCCTCACGTGCGGCTCGCTCGCGCTCGTCCAGCAGGTTCTGCGCCTCATGCAGCTTCGTCGGCTGATCCAGGGCGTAGCGTGGCTGGTTCGCCGAGCTGGGGAGCGTGGAGCCTTTCTGCTCCTTGTTGCAGCCCATCAGCAGCAGGCTGCCGGCGAGCACCATCGCGCCGACACGCAGCAAACGTGCAGGTGCTCGCTTGCCCCGCAGATCGTGAGTGGTTGAAACGTAAAGATTTCGGGTCACGCATGCTTGGATATCACGTCCGTTTCACGGCTTGAACTTTGCGGCCGCGAGGCATTTGCGGACGCACGCTACGTACGACTCACCCACGTCGCCGTAGCTTGCTCCGGCCTTCTCGCCCTGTGGTGCATCAACCGAAAAACGTCTGTTTGGCGTTGCAACCTTGCCGCGTGGCTAAAAACCCGGCTTTTCATGGCGATTACCCACTGGTCGTCGGTGGGGGATTCTGTAAGACCTTGGGGGTCACGCTCCCTCGAAGCTGAAGTTGCCACATTCGAGCATGGAGCAGTCGCGCGACGCATCGAGCCACTCGAGCTCTCGCGCGAGTCGTACCCTCGGCCTCGGTGGAATGGATCGAACGATGAGCGATCTCGACTCTGCGTCTAACGATGAACTGTTCTCAAATCTCAAGCCGCGGGAGTCGAGTCCTGGCGCGTCGAAGGTCTCGAACGCCGATGCGGCGCAGATGCTGCTCGGCAGCGCACCGAAGCTAAAGGCTCCACCGCCTGCGCCGCCAAGCGGCAAGTTCACGGGGACTGGTGGTCCCGTCTCCAAGCGTCCGCCGCGCCCGCCGCGCCCCGGTGAAGCTGGCGCGCCCGCACCGCCGCCGTCCATTCGCACCGGTCCCGTGTCCCGCAGCACACCTCCGCCGCCAAGCCAGCGGGCGGCCTCAGCACCGCCGCCGGCGAGCAAGCGCAGCGCAGCGCCGCCACCGCCCAGCATGCGAGGCGCCCAGCTACCGAAGAGCGCGCCTCCGCCGCCCAGTCGGCGCCCCCAGGAGCTCGAGATCGCGGTTGAGGTCGACGCAGTGAGTAGCCCCGCGGCGAGTGCGCCCGCCGTCGAGCCGCCGAGCTCGCCTACCCAGGTCATGGAACCGGTTCCGTCTGGAAACCCGTTCCTGGAGAGCGCTGTTCTCCAATCGGCGCCTGCCCAATCGGCGCCTGGCGCAGCTACCACGCAGCCCACCGCGGCTCCGACCCAGCCCATGGCGGCGTCTGCTCCCGTGGCGGCGTCTGCTCCTGTTCCCACCGCGCCCATCGCAGCGACGCCGGTGTCCGCTGCGTCTGCGCCTCAAGCCTCCGCGCCTTCTGCGCCGATGATGTCAGGGCCCTCGGTCACTTCGGGTCCCGGCCCGGAGACGCGTGCTCAGATCGACGAGGCCGCAAAGGAGTTCCTCGAGGAAACAGCTCAGGCTCGTGACGTCGACGACGACTTCGGCGTTTGGGATGCGCCCACCCGCGAAGTTCCGACTACCGAGTTCGAGGCGCCAACCCTCGAGCAGCCAGCGCCAATTCCCCCAGGTAAGGGCACACTCTTGCTCCCGAACCTGCCAGCGCCGCCGGTTGCGCAGTCGCCAGGGACGACGCAGTCGGCCGCGCTACCACCGCCGCCCGCCGCCCCTCGCGCGGGTATGAAGACCCAGCTCGGGCTCGGCCCGGTTGGCCCTGGGTCACAACCGCCGCTGGCCGCGCCGGTGGAAGCGGCTCCGGCGCTTCAGCCCATCATGCCTCTCGACGACTACGACGAGGCAGACGACGCACCGACTCGCGTCGTCGATGCTGCGGCTGTTCACTATCCTCCGGCGGACGTCGCGGCGCAGAGCGGCCTTCCCCCGGTGCCGCTCGCGCCCCGCGCCCCGTCCTTCCAGATCCAGGATCACCACTCTCAGCCGCCGCCCCAGCAGACGAGCTTGGCTCCCGTTGCAGCGGAGCAGATCACGCTGCCGCCCGTGCGTCAGCGCAGCGTGGGCGGATGGATCGCGGCTGGCGTGCTTGGACTCGCGGCCGTCGTCGGTCTGCTGTTCTTGGTCCCTCAAACCGGTCTCGCGGGTGGGGGTGAGGGTGAGCTGATCGTCACTGTTGCCGGTCCTGGTCAATCCGCGGTGGCAATGCCGAAGGTGCTGATCGACGGCCAGAACCGCTGCGAGACCTCGCCGTGTCGCGTGAAGGATCTGGACCCAGGTCCCCACTTCGTCCGCGTTTCGGCGCCAGGCTTCAAGGCCACCACGGATCTCGCCGTGAGCGTCGTTGCTGGTGAGGAAGCGGTGCTTCGCGTGGACATGGTGCCTGACGCAGAATCGGTCGCCGCGAAGTCGGAGAAGCCAGCGGACGAGTCGGCCAAGCCAGAAGAGCTCGCGAAGGCGGACGAGAAGCAGGCCGAGTCGACCGCCGACGGTGCGAAGTCGACCGCGGACGAGAAGCCGAGCGCTGCGCCGAAGAGTGCCGCGGCGGCGCCAAAGCCTGTCAGCGGCGGCTTGCCCGGCACGAGCAAGCCCGCTGCTCCGACGGGCAACGCCACCCTGAGAATCTCATCCATTCCGATCGCGAACGTGGTGGTGGATGGTCGCCCGTTGGGCAGCACCCCGAAGATCGTGAAGGTATCCCCGGGGAACCACAGTGTGGTGTTCATCTCCCCCACCGGGCGCAAGACGCGAGGGGTGAAGGTCGGCGCCGGGCAAACTCAGGTCGTCGCCGTCAAGTTCTGAGGCACTACTCGGCAGCTTGCGCCATGGCGTCAGCCATGGCGCGTCGCGTGCCTGTAGTCAGATCGATTTCGTTGCTGCGCACCGTCTGGTAGCGAGGCGGTTCGCTGACGCCGAGCTCCCGTCGCACTTCTGCGACGGGACGGGCGAGCAGATCCTCCCATGGTACCGCGGGGAAAAAGGCCGCGCGCACGCCGCGCAGGAGTCCCTTCAGGATGACGACGCGAGGGTTTGGAGCCAGGCTCCCGTCGGGATAGCGCAACGGTTCTTGCTTGGCGCCGCGCATCCAAGGTCCCGCGAGGAGTCCCGACGCGACGATGAACCCGACACCCGGGTTGCGGGTCTGGGCAAAAGAGAACGCGAGGAGTGCACCTTCCCCGACGAGATCTCCCTGATAGCCCGTGACGGTGTGCCAGAGGTCATGGGTGTCGCGGAGTCGGTGGTGGAGCCACAGGAGCTCGCGAGCGAGCTCGGTGTCGGGCAACTCACGGCCCGTCTCACTCGCTTCGACCAGGCCCGCGGCGGTGATCCCCTCGCTCTCCAGGAACTGGAGATAGGCGCGACCCAGGCTGCCTTCGGGCAGGCTCTCCAGGAAGGCGCGGTCTCTGAGCAACGGCAGGACCTCGCTGTGCTCCTGGAGTAGACGCCTTCCAGTGTCCGAGCGGCGGATGCGCTTCAGCAAGCGCTGACCGGTGTTTCCGCTCAGCGCCTCGATGATCTCGAACACCAAGCGAGTGTTGTCAGGGTCTTTGAGCAGGCCGCGCATCGCGCGGGCGGCGTCGCCGAGTCGAATCGGGTTGTTGATTTCCGCTGGCTGTTGCATCGAACCACCTCAGCTATCGTGTGGCGGGTTGACCGCGTCGAGGATAGCGCGTTTGCTAGTTACAGGGATGTAAGTAGCGCTATCTACAGAAGTGTCAATAGGGGACGTTCGCTTGAGCGATACAAAAAAGAGCGGTGGCAAGAAGCGTATCCGCCGCACGGCCGAAGAAGCGCGCCAAGCGATCTTGGAGGCGGCGGTGGAGCGCCTGCGGGATTCAGGCCCCGCGAGCATCCGCCTCGCTGACATCGCCCGTGACGTGGGTGTTAGCCACCCTGCCATCCTCCACCACTTCGGAAGCCGCGAAGAGCTGTTGGCTGCGGTGGTTCAGGAAGCCCTGGAGCGCCTCCACCTCGAGCTCTTCCACGTGTTGACCCACGCCGAGGCGAGTGAAGCGTCGAGCGTCGAGATCTTGAACGCCATGGCGGAGACCCTCGAGACCGCGGGGCACGCCCGGATCATCGCCTGGCTGAACCTGAGTGGCGTGGTGGACGCGGTAGACAAGGACCGCATGCGTCTAGTGGCTGAGGTGGTTCACGCGCGCCGCCTCGAGTCATTGCCTCCGGGAAGCAAACCGCCGGAGTTCGAGGACACGCTGTTCACCTGCGTGCTCGCGACTCACGCGATCATGGGTGAAGCGTTGATTGGCGCGTCGCTGCGCCAGAGCGCGGGCCTCGGGGATGACCCCGATGCGCCGGCGCGCTTCAGGCGCTGGCTCGCGCGCCTGTTGGTGCAGAAGCTCGAACCACCGAGCTAGTGTCGTCCAGCTACGCGCCGGCGGCGAGTATCGCCTTCAGGGTAGGCCCGGCACCTGTAGGTCGATGGCGTAGAGGCCAGTCTGGGCGGTGACGAACAGGCGCGTGTGGTCGACGCCGCCGAAGGTGGTGTTGGCGGGCTTCTCGGCGACGCTGATCAACCCGAGCTCGGTGCCGTTCGGCTCGAACACGCGGACGCCGTTCTGGGCGGTCACGTACAGGTTGCCTGCGCAATCCACAGCCATCCCATCGGCGCCGCTGACGGTGGTGAAGACGCCGCCGCCACTGGTGGTGCCGTCGCTCGCCACATCGAAGCGGTGCACGTTGCCCGTGTTGTCATCGGCGACGTAGAGCAGTTTCTCGTCAGGGGAGAGGGCGGCACCGTTCGGGCTAACCAGGGACTGACTGACGAGTGTCACGTTTCCTTGCGGATCGATACGGTACACGCCCTTGAAGCCGATCTCCGCCGGGCGCGAACCAAGCTGCCAGCTGGGATCGGTGAAGTAGATGGTGCCATCGCTGCGCACGATCGCGTCATTGGGTGAGTTGAACGCCTTGCCTTCGAACTTGTCGGCGATCAGGGTGCGCTGCTTGGTCACTGGGTCGATACGGGACACGCTACGCGTGTCGTGAGTGCACGACACCAAGAAGCCGTTTTGGTCGATCGCGTTCCCATTGCAGCCAATGGTGTCGATGAAGACTTCGGGCGAGCTCGAGCCAGCGGCGAGGCGATAAACAATCGATGGCGGCACGCCTTCTGAGTCCGACGCGCCGAAGTTCATGTCGCTGAAGAACAGCGCGCTGAGCTCGGTCGACCACACCGGTCCCTCGAGGAAATGGTAGCCGCCAGCGACCAGCTTGGCGCTCTTGTCTGCCGGTAGCGGTGAGCCGTAGCTGGCGTTGGGAACGCAGATCGCCGTCGTCGCGCCGCCGCTTCCAGCGCTGCCAGCGGCGCCTCCGCTGCCCGCGCCGCCAGCGGTCCCGCCAGCGCCCGCACCGCCGCTGCCAGACGTCCCCGCGCTCGAGCCGGCTGTTCCCCCAGCGCTCGCGCCGCTCGAACCTGCGGTGCCACCGCTGCCGCCGCCACCGCTGCCGCCGCCACCAGAGCCGGAGTCACTCGAGCACGCGGACAAGCCAAGCGCACAGGCAACGCCACAAACCAAAAAACCATGGGGAAAATGCATCATGATGGTGTCTCGAGCCAGCTCAGCGCGTCCGTTTCGTCAAGGAATACCCGCGTCGCGACTTGGTCCTGCTGAATGTAGCGCTGGGCCTGCGCGGCGCCGAGCTCGGTCTCGAGCAGCACAGCCACCTTGGCGAAGCCTTTGATCAAGCGCAGCCGCCAGTGGCGAAAGGCCGCTTCGAACTCCGGCTCGCTCCTGCCCTGGATCCGACGCATATCGATCAGGAGCGAATGGCTCCCGCGATCGACGCTCGCCAGCTGCTGATCGATCTCGTCAAGCACGCGCACGAGCTCGGTCACGCTCGAGTACGGCACCGGGTTTCGCACGACGCGCAGCACGCGCGTGCCCGGCTCCGGCACCACATAGACTCCAGGTTCTTCCTCCACGCTCTGATTGGTTACCGAACCTCCGCGAAGTCACAAGCCAACGCGAATCTTCAGCTTGGGTAGGTGCATGTAGTATAGTGTGCGCACGGGAGGCACACGTGACTCAGAATCAAGCAATTTCAAAGGGTTGTCGCCGGGGCGTGCGGCACGAGGTGGAGCTCCCTTGTGAGCTGATCACCAGCCAGTGTGATGAGCCGCTGCTCTTCTGGGCCACGGACTTGAGCCGTGTCGGGATTTGGCTCGAGGCCCAGGAACCACTCGATCGCGGCGATGACGTGGTGCTGTGTTTTCGCCCGCTGGCGGGCTGGGACGCTGACGAGGTTCAAGTCTTCGCACAGGTTCAACGCATTCAACGCCGCCACCAGCGTGCCTCCACGCTTGGGATGGCGCTCGAGTTCGGTGATCTGAGTGAGCTCGAAGCGGCCGCGCTGAACCGCTGGCTTGCCCCGCGGCCGCGCAAGGAGATCGATATCTCGCGCTGGGGAAGCTTGCTGGAGAGTCGCGTGGTTCGATCTGGCTTGCGCAGCTTGGCGCCGTTGCTTCACTAGCGCCTGCCGGTCATCCAAACGACCTGCTGACGGCTCTCGCGGGCAACGCACGCGCGATGAGCCGTCGTGACCGTCCTTGCCAAAGAACGCATCTGCCAACCATGAGAATCAACTGGTTCCCCGGGCACATGAACAAAGCCCGGCGCGAGATGCGCGAGGCCATGCGCCGCACCGACGTGGTGATCGAGGTGCTTGACGCGCGCTTGCCGCGTTCCAGTCGCAACCCGATGCTGGAGCGCCTCGCCGGTCGCGTGCCGGTGCTGCGTGTGCTTGCGAAGAGCGATCTCGCCGATCCTGCGCGGACCGCGCAGTGGCTCGAGCTCTTCGAGTCTCAGGGCAAGCCGGCGCTGGCCATCGTGGGCAACAAAAAGAGCGACGCCTCCCGCGTTCTCGGCGCGTGCCGCAACCTGGCATTACCGCGTAGAAAAATTGGTCGACCGACGTACGCGATGGTCGTTGGCATCCCAAACGTTGGCAAGAGCACGCTGTTGAACGGTTTGGCGGGGCGCAAGGTCGCCGCCGTCGAGGACCGACCGGCGGTGACCCAGCGGCAGCAGCAGACCGAAGCCAGTGACGATGTGCTGGTGATGGACACACCAGGCGTGCTCTGGCCGCGGCTGGATGACCAAGAAGGGGCGACGCGGCTTGCGCTGAGCGGCGCGATCCGTGAGGCGGTGATCGACGTGGAAAGCATCGCCCGTTACGGCCTTGGCCTGATGGCATTGCGTTACCCCGAGGAACTCCGCGGGCGCTACGACATCGATGCTTCGCAGGCTCTGCAGGGTGCAGGGCCGGGTTTGGGGGGGAGGAAAACGCCGCGAGCGAAGCAAGCAGACGTCGCAGAAGAGAGCTCCACCGGCGATGACAGCCTGGATCTCGTCGGAGCGTTCGACGTCGTGGGAGCTCTCGAGCGTCAGCGCGGCGTCGATACCTACACGTTGCTCGAGCTACTGGGGAAGCGCCGAGGTTGTCTGCTCAAGGGGGGCGAGCTGGATCGCGAGAAGGCCGCCCGCGTGTTCCTCCACGATTGGCGCCAGGGTCGTCTCGGCAAGGTCAGTCTCGACTGGACTGACGAAACGCGCCTGAATCTCCCGAAGCCGCCTGAGCCGGTCTTGCGTGGAAGGACGGTGGCGTGGGCGAAGTCTGCCGATGGTGTCGAGCCGCGGGAAGCAAAGCCGCGCGGAAAAAGGCTGGGTAGGCACTCGGTTGGTAAGGCGCCGCGCGCCGGTCAGTCCGCCAGCGCCGAAGGCGGCCGTAGAGCGGCTCCCGGCAAGTCCGGGCGCGCCTCTCCCCCAAATTCGCGGGTGAAGAAGCCGGCCAAAGCGTCTTCAGCCGCAGTGCCCGACGTCAAGAACCGTCCTGCAAAGTCCAAGGTGAAGAAGCGGTTATCGCTGAAGAAGCGCCTAGGCGGCGGACGCTAGCGACTGCTTGCGGGGCTCCAGCTGGGAGTTTCGAGGATTGCAGAGAGGCCCTCGGCGACTCCCAGCGGGCTGAGAGCTTTCGGTCTCGCCTCACCTGGTTGCAGCAGGACACCAAGATCTATGACTGCTCGGCGCGTTTCCCCGGGGATTCGCCGATCCTTGGCTAGGCGCTTCGCTTCGTCGCGGATCGCCTGAGGTGTTGCTATGATGAGCAGCAAGAGGAAGCCACGCAAGCGCGCCCTCGTGCCTAGCTCCGTGGGCTCCGAGTAGCGTGCGTAGAAGTTCGCTGCCATGTTGGCGATGCCGATCCGGTAGTAGGCATCCGCTGTGAGTAGGAATGCTTCATTATGAACCGCTCGGAAGTCCGGGTTGGCTAGCGCGACCTTCGATACGATGATTGTCTTTGCCCAGTCGTTGCCACGCGAGAATGCTTTCGCCGCCTCCATCAACGCGTGTCGGATATACGAGTCGCAGCGCGTTTGCTGTGCGAAGCAAGCTTGAGCTTTCACCTCGTCGATGACCGTCCGGGCAGCCTGGGCACTGCGGTCAGCTGTGTCGGCTTTCTCGAGATCGTGCAAGGCGTCGCACAAGGCAGGGGTCGACTTGTGCGCCGTGGCGTCGCAAAGGTTGGGGGTGGTCTTCGTGTCAGCCAGTGGCTCCACATCAAGCGTGGGTATCTTCGCAGGCAGCTCTGGTGCGGCCTCAAGCTTCAGCCGCGTGCCCCGCTGCACCGCGGCGAGACCGAGCTTCGCGCCTGGGTTCTGTGGGTCGAGGCTCAGACAGCGTGCATACGCGGATCGCGCTTCTCCGAAGTCTCCGCTGGCGCGGGCCACATCGCCCAAGCCGAGTTCGGCAGCGGCAAACCGCGGGTGCTCATGCAGTGCCGAGAGGAAAGATGCTTTGGCCGCTGCGGCGTTTCCGAGGTCGAGCTGGATGAAGCCGACGAGGCTGTGCATCGCGGCGGCTTCAGGGCCTGACGCCTGGATGAGAGACGACTCGACCAGCTGCTGAAAGATCCTCAACTGGATTCCTCGGGCTTCAGGGCTCTTGTTTGCCATCAGGTCGAGCATTCCGCGAGCTTGCACGAGAGCGAGGACCAGCCGGGACAGGGGACGGCTCGCGTCGGTGGCAGCTGCGCGCTGGGCGTTGCGTAGCGCCTCAGCCGCGTCGGTATCGCTCGCGTTGGTCTTCTCGTCCCGCAGGAGCTGGAGCCGCGCGAGTTCGACCGCGAGCTCGAGGTCCTTGAACATCGAGTCGTGGTACGCCTTCTCTGTCGTTTGGATGCTGAGGTTTAGCGTTTCAGCTTGGGTCTTGGTGCGAGTACGTTCGCAGATCCCAGATGAACTCTGGCGCGAGCCTTCCGGGCAGGTCAACGGTGCACACTCTCCGCTTTGCCATGCGGAACCACGCTGGCAGGCCGTGCCTCGGGGGGCCTCGCCGGGTGCTGGCGACTCGTCCTCAGCACACGCAGCAGCGTTGTCTCCGCAGTTGATCGGTGTGGCAGTGCTCGCGGCCGCTATTGGCGCGGAAGGTGCGGGTGTCTGTGGGGCGCAGGCCGCCAGCACGCACAACAGCGCGCTCGCAGTGAGACGCTGGTCAGTTCCCATTGCCAAACCATCAGTCGGCTGGCTTCCCGAGTAAAGCGATCTGAGAGCTAGTAGCTGCGTGGGTCGAGGCTTGGCTTCCACGCTCCGCTGGCAGCGGGGCCGGAGTACGCCCCGCGTCGCGTGAAGTCTCTGGCTACGTCGTCGAAGTCCGAACTTGCTTCGACGCCGGAAGGAATTTCTGACGCGGGAATGCTCGCGCCGCTGAGCGCGTTGCCTTGTGGATGCAAATCGAGCGTGGATAGGTCCAACGTGGACGCACTGGCGAAGCTCTGTGCCGCTTCAGCAAGCGAGCCCTCGACGTTGTCCTGAGCGCTACCCAGCGCATACGGCGTCGGCCCAAAGCTAGCGTTGCCGAAGGCCTTCTGCGTGAAGGCTGAGTCGCCGCCGGTGATGCGCAGGCCGGTGCCATTGGCGAGGATGGTGTTGAAGAACACATCCACCTGCCGCGGCGTCGCATTGTGAGGCTGGATGGTGATGGCGCCGCCATTCGGGTTCACGAACAGGTTGTTGAACACGACCAGGTTCCCCTCGGCCTGGAAGAGCATTTCCGTGGGGTTATCGTAGAAGAAGTTCGAGTAGACGACGAAGCGGTCGTTCGACCCGCTGCCGCTGGTGGGCTGGTGACCGAGCAGGAGGTTCGGTCTCGCGCTTCCTCCGCTCGAGCTCTCGCTGCCTTTGCTGAACACGTTGTAGCGGATCAGCGTCTCCGCTCCGTCCGCTACGTCGCTCGGGCGCGTCAGCTGATGCTTGATCTGCATGGAGTAGCCCACGGTGTGGCTGACGCTGTTGAACTCGATCACCCCTGCATAGAACGGCAGGGTGCCATCGGAGTTCCCCAGGTAGAGGCCAGTGCCCGCACCCGAGATTCGATTGCCGCGGATCACCCAGTGGTGAGCTGGGGTCTTGGTGGAGATCCCGACGATTTGTTGATCCGCGTCGAAGCCGGCGAGGTCCAGATTTTCTACAAGGATATGGTGAACGGGCTCCGCGCCTTGCGACGCGACCCCAAATCCCGCCTTTCCGTCACCGCTCAGCACAAGATTGCGGATCTTCACGTAGCTTGCGCCATATAGCGCAACCAGGTTGAACGCATCGCTACCAAGGATTCGCGTGCCGCCTGACGCCGCGCCCTGAATAACGATGCACTTTTCGGGAGTGCCGGAGACGCGCACCGGAAGGCCGCGAGCGTAGTCACCTGTCTCGAGCGTGAGGACGTCCCCCGGGACGAGCGCGTCGATCACGTCTCGGTAGTTCGTTGGATTCGCGCTGAGCGCGCGGCCGTTTGCCTCACAATCTTCCCAGCTCTGGGGCGCCCAGTGGCTAACACTTGCGCCTCCCGCGCCGCCTCCCGCTGCGCCAGCGCCGGATGTTCCGCCCTGTCCGGCTGCGCCAACGCCAGCAGTTCCGCCGCTGGCGCCGCTACCACCAGTCGTTGTGCTTCCGGCGCTCCCAGCGGCGCTCTGGCCACCCGTATTTTCCGTATTGGAAGCCGTGTCGGATGAGCACGCTGCACCGACCAGCGCGAATGCAATCAACCCAAGCGACAGATGTTCGGATTTCACGCCTAGCCGCTGGAAACGCTTAACCACCATGGGACCCCCGAGTACTTCTGCTTCTGGACCGTACACCGTCTAAGCGTTTGTTTGCCGCCGAAAAAGGCGATGCTTGCCCTGGGGGATCCGCTGCGGGCCCGCAGCCGCGGTGGGTCGTTTCCGTACAAGCGTCGCATCTAACGAGAACGCGGGCGAGCCACCGCGTTGCGTGTTACTACTGGCCCCTTGAGGTTTGGCGCTTGATCACCCCCGAAGCGACACGCGGACGCTCGCTGAGCGGTCCATCTGACCCCCGAGTGTACCGATCTTCAGACGCGGCCGGTATCCTGGCGGTGGACTTGGCGTGCGCCGAGAGCGGCGACGGCATGGTTCTCGACCGCGAGCAAATCGACCGTGACTTGGACGCCATCGATCGGCGCTTGCTCGGCTCAGAGCTACAACAAGTCTTCGTCGCAGAAGTCGCTTCGGAGATTGCAGGATACGCTTCCGCGCGGAAGTTATTTCCGGGGCGCGTGCAGCACGTCGCTATCGCCGCCGTTGCGGTGCACCCTCGGTTTCAGAGGCAGGGGATCGGGCGAGCCTTGATGCGTGCTGCCATCGCCTGGGCGGACACAGCGCAAGTGGCGCGGCTCGAGCTCTACGTGCGCAGTGACAACGCCCGGGCCATAGCACTCTACACCTCGCTCGGCTTCGAGCTCGAAGGTGTACGGCGCGGCTTTATTCGAACTTTGAGAGGGGAACTGATTGACGACTACATCATGGTGCGCTTTGCGCCTCAGCTCGATCCCCCCGCTTCCTGAACGGGAGGCGGTACTCTCACGAACCCGGAGACCTACATGAACTTTGGCACTCGTACTCCTCTTCGCTCACTCGTGTTGCTCGGGCTGAGCTTGGCTATGCTTCCTGCCGCTTGCTCCAGCGATGACGAGCGTCCTGCGCCGTTGAGCAACGGGGGCTCGGCGAGTGGCGGAAGTGCAGGCAGCTCCGCCGGCACGGGCGGCGGCGGCGGCAGCGCGGGGAACGGTGGAAGCGGCGGCGGTGGTGAGTGCGTCGCCGACCAGGAGTTCATTCAGAAGTGCATCGATGACGGGACCGCGGCTTGCGACGAGGTCACCGTGTGCGCATGCAACTCCTGCGCGTGCCTGCTCGCGGAGTGCGTTGCGGACGAGGGGTGCAAGGCGATTCGCGGATGCGCCGACGAGAAGAAGTGCGAAGGCGCTGGTTGTGCGGCTCCGGGCATCTGTCAGGACGTCATCAATCAGTACGGCGGGATCACCGGACCTTCAGCTGGGCTTGGCCTGCAGATCACGAAGTGCTTGTCGGACGCGAAGTGTCCCCGATTCTGCGACGCCGATGCGGGCACCGGTGGAACTGGTGGAACTGGCGGAACTGGCGGAACCGCAGGGACGGGCGGCACCGGCGGAAACGCTACCGGGGGCGCGGCGGGTAGTGCTGGCGCTGGTGGAACCACGGGCGGGACGAGCGGTACTGGCGGCGCGACCACGGGGGGCACCGGGGGCAGCGCGGGCGCCTCCACAGGCGGTTCCGCCGGCAGCGCTGGCACCACTGGCGGCACGGCTGGTTCAAGCAGCGCGGCACAGTGAGCCGATCGTGCGACGGCGCACCCGCTTACCGTGTGCCGTCGCTGTGTTCGCCCCGATGCGATAACTCCCGTGTCTGAGACCATCGTCGCACGCGCTCGCGTGCTCTTGACGGAACGCTTCTGGTTGCCGGCGTATTGCTCGCTCGCGCTCGGACTCCTGATAGAAATCCCCGCGGAAAGCGCCAGGCAGGCGATTCCCGTCTGTCTGGGCGCCGTTCTGTATTTCACCTGTCTGAAGGTCAGTCCGCGGGCGGTGCTCGTGGAGTGGCGCCGGCCGCTTGCCAAGCGGCGACTTGGCGCGTTGATTCTGGTGAAGCTGCTCGGCCTTCCGGCTCTGGTTTTTGCCTTGAGCTTTTGGCTGCCTGAGGATGACAGCCTCGGGTTATTGATCCTCGCGGCAATGCCTGCGGGCATGTCGAGTGTCGCGTTTGCGGACGTACAACGGGGGAATGTCGCCCTCGCGCTGCTGGTGCTCTTGGCCACCAGTTTGCTGTCTCCGCTGAGTGTCCCGCTCAGCCTCGAGTTGCCGCGGCTGCTCGGCGTGACCCACGCACACGCGCTCTCGGCTTCCGAGGTGGCAGCTCGCGTGGGCTACATAGCGCTACTGCTCGGGGTTCCGTTCACGGGTGCGCAGATAACGCGCGTGGCCGCCGCACCTTGGGTCGATCGGCACCAAGCACGCTTCACTCCGCTCGCGTTGCTCTGCTTGCTGGGGCTGATCTTCCTTGCGACGACCGCGACTCGGACACGCTGGTTCGAGCAGGGGGTGATCGGGCTGCTTGGCGTGTTGGGCGTGGTCAGCCTGACGAGCGTGGCGTTCCTGGCGACTGGCGCGCTCGCCGGGCGAGTCCTGCGCAGGGAGGACGCCGTGGCGTTTGGCTGCAACTGCGTCTACGTGAACAACGGGCTTGCCGTGGCCTACGCACTGGCGTTTTACCCAGAGCGTGCAGGCGTGGTGTTGCCGTGCATCCTCATCACGGTCCCCATGGTGTGGGTGATCGGCTGGGTGGGCCGGGTCATGCCACTCCCGGCTGCGGAAGTGTGAGGGCCTTGATAGGCTCGCGGTCATGGTGCGCCGTGACGCGAAAGACTCAGAAGCCTGCTCGCAGGATGCGGAGTCAATCGCTAGCTGCGTTTCTCCAGCGGGTGAGAGTCCCGTCCCGGTAAGCGTCGGTGCGCCGGGTAGCAGGCCCCAGGTAGCGGAGAGAGATCTCCATGCCCGAGCGGGGCATCAAAAGCTCGTGAAGCAGCGAGAGCTGCGTAGCGGGGAGCAAGCACGCGGGCCGCAACATGAAGTGAAACCTGCAGCCTCGACAGAGAAACAATCCGGAGGCCGAGCCGCTCATGTCACGGCGAAGGCAACATCGACGGCGGGAGTACCGAAGCTCGCTGGCGACTCCGGCGGGGTATGGGGAGCAGCACGTGTGCAAGGAGGAGCGCGGAACTCGGGAGGCCCGTCTGTGCAGCCCAAGTCAGGGCAAGGTGCGTCGTATAAGCCAAGGGCGAAATCGGCCACTGCACAGCGGGAGTCCGAGGGGATCATGGTACCGAAGACCGCTGGGCAACCAGCGGGAACGAATGCCGTGCGGCAAAACGCGGCAGGAGGGAAGGGTCCCTGCGGTAGTCGTGTTGGAAGCGTAGGTAAGCGTGAGGGAATGGCCGGCAAGTCCGGACCTAACGACCCCGGTAGGCGTAAGCCGCACGGAAAAGCGCAACAACTACAACGCCAACTATATGCAGCAGCCAAGCGGGCACCGGATAGGCGCTTTCACGCCCTTTACGACCACATCTGGCAGGGTGACATCCTCCAGGAGGCGTGGAAGCGAGTCAGACAGAACCAAGGAGCCGCGGGCGTGGATCGCCAGTCGATCTACGACGTGGAGGAGTACAGGGCTCAGCGATTCCTCGAGGAATTACAAGCTGAGCTGAAAGCGGGGAAGTATCGACCGCAGGTGGTACGGCGGCAGTACATCCCCAAAGCCGATGGTAAGAAGCGGCCACTGGGCATCCCGACGGTGCGCGATCGGGTGGTGCAGATGGCGGCGAAGCTGGTGATTGAGCCCATCTTCGAGGCAGATTTTCTGCCTTGTTCTTATGGGTTTCGTCCCCGGCGCAGCGCGACGATGGCGCTCGAGACGCTGAGGAAACTTGGCGCGAAGGGTGGCCACTACGTGCTGGACGCTGACATCCGCGACTACTTCGGAAGCATCGACCACGCCAAGCTGATGAAGCTGGTAGGTCGTCGCATCTCGGATCGTCGGGTGCTGAAGTTGCTGTGGCAGTGGCTCGAAGCAGGAGTGATGGAGGACGGCGTCGTGAAGGCGTCGGTGCGCGGCACGACGCAAGGGAGTGATCTCTCCTTTGCTGTCCAACATCTACCTGCACGTGCTCGACGTCTTGTGGACTCGCCACAGCGCTCCGTATGGAACGCTGGTGCGCTACGCGGACGACTTCGTGGTGATCTGTCGCACCAAGAAGGACTGCGAGCTGGCCGAGGCGCGGATCCGAGTGATCTTGCAGCGCCTCGGTCTCGAGCTACATCCGGAAAAGACCAGGCGAGTCGAGCTCTACGATGGCAAGCAGGGCTTTGCTCTATCTCGGGGATTGGGTCTTGGCTGTCATCTGCACAAGCGGCTGAGCGGCAAGGTGCTGGAGAGGTCGGGCGAGCGGCTCTACTTCCTCCATCGCTGGCCGTCGCAGCGCGCGATGCAGCGGATCCGGAGCCGTGTGAAGCAGCTCACCCCCGCTCGAGATGCCACGCGGATATCCGTGACGTCATCGAACAGCTGAACCCCGTACTGCGGGGGTGGGGAAACTACTTCCGCACGGGAAACGCTGCGAAGCGATTCAATCAGCTCGACACCTATGTTTGGAAGCAGCTGCAAGGGCTGTTGGTGGCCCGTAAGGGTCGCCACCTGAAACCCAAACAAGTCGACCGCTGGGATCGCGACTACTTCCACCGTCTGGGCCTGTACCAACTCCGAGGAACCGTCCGCTATCCGGAGCAATCCAGAATCATGGAGGCCGCGTAATGCTGTGCGCTGAGTGGCTACTGGTAAGCCGTGTGCGGGAAATCCGCATGCACGGTTTGTACAGGGGTCTTGACTTTGACCATCGCCCGCCTGGCGGGAAGGAGTAAGGATCTACCAATGACCCTCGCAAGCCTCGCTGAACAGAACTTGCAGCAGTTTGGCGTCTACGAGCGCCTGATCTTCGACGGGCAGGGGTACACGAACCTCGAGCTTCACGAGCAAAGCCAGCGACTGGCGGGTGCGCTGATTGAGCTGGGCCTCGCGCCAGGGGAGCGAGTGTTGCTGCTCATGGCGAACCGTCCCGAGGTGCTGGTGAGCTACGCCGCGATCTGGCGGGCTGGGGGCGTTGCCGTGCCGGTGCTGTTCTTGCTCGAGGCTCACGAGTTGGCGTTCATTGCGCAGAATTGCGGCGCGCGAATCCTGATCACCACGTCTGAGCTGGTCCCCAAGGTCGCTGCCGCCACGGCGTGCGGCGCCGAGTTCGAGCACGTCCTCGTCGCCGGTGGCGCAGAAGAGGGACAGCTGAGCCTCTCCAGCCTGATTGCCTCAGGGAAACAGGCGTCGATCGCGGCCCGCTCGGACTCCGACCTGGCGGTTCTGCTCTATACGAGCGGGACGACGGGGCGGCCGAAGGGTGTGATGCAAACGCATGGTAACTTGGTCGCAGCCACCCGAAACTCTCAGGCATCTTCTGGTCGCGACGCTTCGAACGACGTCGGACTCCTGGTGCTACCCCTCGCTCATAGCTTTGGCTTGGGAGTGGCCGTCGGAGGCTACTTGTTCGGCGGCAAGAGCGTCTTGATGCGCTGGTTCGATCCGAAACAGGTGCTCGATCTGATTCGTGAGCATCGAGTGACTGCGATGGCTGGAGTCCCTGCGATGTACATCGGCTTGATGGCTTGTGCCGACGCGCTCGAGTCCGCGGGCATGCCGGTCGACACCAGCAGCGTGGAGCGCTGGTTGGTCGGCGCGGCGCCAATGCCAAGCGAGCAGCTGGTGCGCTTCGAGCGCCGGTTTGGTGGACGCATGTACACCGGCTACGGCCTGACTGAAGCGTGCCCTGGCATCGCGATCGATCGCGAGGGGCGCCCGCGCAAGGCCGGCTCCACCGGCTTACCGATGGAGGGCGTGGACGTTCGCATCGTCGACGACGCTGGCAACGCGCTCGCTCAAGGAGAGCTCGGCGAAGTCATTGCCCGCGGGAAAAACATCAGCCCCGGGTACCTCGGGCTACCCACGGAGACGGAGGCAACGTTCCGTGATGGCTGGCTGTTCACGGGTGACATCGGCTACCTCGATGAAGACGGCTACCTGTTCATCGTCGAACGCAAGAAGGATTTGATCATCCGCGGCGGCTTCAACGTTTATCCCAAGGACGTAGAAGAGGTGCTGCATCAGCTCCCCGAAATCCTGGAGTGCGCCGTCGTGGGGGTGCCCCACGAAGTGCTGGGGGAGGAGGTCGCGGCGTACGTCGTGTTGCGTTCCGGAGCGAACCTGGCGGCGTCAGAGGTCACTCAACACGCTCAGGCGCACCTCGCCAAGTACAAGACACCGGCCCATCTCTTCTTCGTCGACTCGCTTCCCAAAAATGGGGTGGGCAAGATCATGAAGAAGGAGCTACGCAAGATGGCGGCAAGCGAGCTCGGTCGTACTTGAAGTGATGTCTCACCCTGGCCCTCATCGTTCACGACGCAGCCTGGCGGCGGCGCTCAGTCTCGCTGCGGCGATGCTTGTCAGCGCCGGGTGCGAGATCGTCCAGAGCAACATCCCGATCACCTTCGACGATGGCACCGCAACCGAGGTGGACGGGGGAGGGAACGACTTTCCCCCGTACCCTGGAGCAGCGTGTGGACTCGCCAACGCCGTGCTGTGCACGAT
Organism: Polyangiaceae bacterium; assembly: GCA_041389805.1. Taxonomy (GTDB): domain Bacteria; phylum Myxococcota_A; class Polyangia; order Polyangiales; family Polyangiaceae; genus JAHBVY01. The sequence continues at coordinate 50,217 of JAWKRD010000016.1, forward strand.
CTCCACCTCGGCAGTGGATGCTGGTCCGGAAGCGTCGATCGACGCTGGTTTGGACGCTGACGCTGGTTCGGACGCTGACGCTGGTTTGGATGCTGACGCGGGTGACGGCGCGGACGCGTCGCCCGGAGCCGCCGAAGGTGACGCCCAAGCGGACCTTGACTCCTCCTTGGGCGCTTCGAGTGAAGGCTGGTGCGCTCTGCGCTGCTTCAGGCACTGTGACACGCAGGTTTGGGAGTGCATCGGTACGGTGTGTGGCGACGGGGAGCCGCCGCCGAGCTGTGAGCCTGCCGAGTGATCGCGGAGCATGACGAGCGCGCGCGGCGCCGCGACCTTGACCGAGAGATCGCCCGCATGGCGTGGCCCGTCATCGTGTCGCTCCTGGTGGTCAATGCGATCGAGCTGATCGACATCGCCATGCTCTCGCGGCTGGGGCGCGACTCTGTGGCTGCTGTTGGGTACTCCGCTCAATACGTCCACCTGGTCGTGACTTCGCTCCAGGCCGTGGCAATAGCCAGCGTCGCGCTCATGGCTCGCGCGGTCGGACGCGGTGATCTGCAGCGAGCGCGAGCAGCGTTCGCAGCGGGTTGCTCCTTCAGCTTGGGCCTTTCGGGAGTGGTGGCTGCCGTCGTCTGGTGCGCGCCGAGCATGCCGCTCAAGCTCCTCGGAGCGACGCCCGAGGTTATCGAGTTGGCCGTTCCATATTTCCGCTTGGTTATTACTGGGACGTTGCTGGTCGCGCTGGACGCAAGCATCGAAAGCGCCTACCGGGCACGAAAAAACACGCGAGTACCGCTGATCGCGGTCACCGCCACCGGGCTGACGAAGCTGAGCCTGAACTTGCTCTTGGTGTTCGGCCTCCTGGGCCTGCCGCGGCTCGGACTCGAGGGGGCGGGCATCGCAACGCTCGCCGCTCACAGCAGCGGCTTGGCGATCTACTGGCTGGCTCGTCGGGTGGACCGCGAACCGCCGGAGGCACGCCCTCGCCGAGCCTGTCTGCTCTGCGCACCCATCGGGGTACTCTCGGAGAAATGGCGCGCGTTGCGTTGCCAGCGCTTGGCGAGCGGCTGGTCATGAACGTCGCGCTGCTGACCTACTTTGCGATCCTTTCCAGGGGCTACGGGGGGGCGGCGATTGCGGCGTATGCGATCGGCGTGCGGCTCCTCGCCTTCTCGTGGATCCCGGGGCTGGGCTTTGGTGTTGCCGCCGCTACGCTGGTTGGTCAGGCCCTTGGCGCGCGCGAGGTCCCGTTGGCCCGACAATCCGGGTGGAGATCGGTTCGGCTTGCCCTCATCGTGATGGCGCTGCTCGGCGTGCTGGTCGCGTTCCTCAGGGGGACCCTCGCCCGTGGGTTCACTGCGGATACGGCCATCCTGGAAGATCTCGTTCCCTTCTTGCTCACCCTCGCGATTGCTCAACCGTTCATGGGCGTCCACTTCACGCTCTCCGGAGCTTTGCGCGGTGCAGGCGACACCATGACACCGTTCCTGGGTGCGGCGCTCGGCAACTGGCTGATTCGGGTTCCGTTGGCCTACTTGCTAGCCACCCGGGGGGCCAGTGTCGTCTGGGTCTGGAGTGCCCTCGTGGGAGATCACATCGCGAGATCGATCTGGTCCGTCTTCGCGTTTCGCTCGGGGCGTTGGGGACGCAGCGCGGAAGTTGCACCCACCACAGCAAACGGAGAACTCGCGCGGTGACATCACGTCGCGAGGCTCTGCAGCTGCTGCTCGGATTTTCGGCGGGGGCCGGGTTGCCCGGCTGCCTTGTCGAGGCACCGCCCGCTCCCTTCGAGAACGCGCCCAGCCGTTTATCCGCGCGGCAGCGAATGGCGGAGCTGAGCCAAGCCTACGAAGCGCTGATGACGGAGCAGGGGGAGGCTGTGCTGGGCGTGCTGACCGGGGAATCCAGCGCGGAGCGCTTCAGCACGACGCGCAAAGCCCTGGCCCGACTGTTCGAACAGGCGGAGCGCCTGCTGGAGTACCACGAGGCGCTGCTCCCACCACCGGTCACTCGCAGCTGGCAGTTGGGGACGCTGGGTGTCGCACTGCTCGAGGACGCTGAGACCCAATCCCTCGAGCAACGGCTTGAGGCCGCGCAGCTCGCGACGGTAAGCGTTGGGCGGGAGTCCATCGAGCGCGCCCAGCTGGAGTCCTGGATTCGCGCTCCGGAGCCCGAGAAGCGTGACGTGGCGGTCCAGGCCCTCACGGAGCTCCAGCGCCGCTGTGAGCCCATCGCCAAGGAACTGCTCCTCCGGCGCAGAGCCCGAGCGCGCGAGCTTGGGGAAGACTACTACGAGGCGCTATTGCGGGTTCGTCGCGTGCCCCTCACTAGGGTCGAGGAGCTGGCGCAGCGATTCGTGCGTGGCACCGACGATGACGCACGACAGCTCGCGCGAACGTTGCAGCGCGTGATGCGTGTGGGCCTAGGGCGTCGACGGGGGAGCTTCGCTCCTCACGACCTCGGGCTAGCGCTCGACCGCTTGACGGCCCTGCCCATGGCTTGGTTCCCGCGGGAGCGAGCGACGGCGCTCGCCCAGGACGTCGCGACCGCGCTAGGGTTGAGAGACGCGGCTAGGGAGATCGGCGCCTGGCAACCCGTGGACGAACCGGGTCGGTTCGGCGAGCTATTTTGCCTCGGGGAAACGATGAGTCTGCCGCTGGTCATCCCTCGCAGCGTGAAGGCTCTGGTGCGCCAGGGTCAAGGGCTCGAGCACTGGCGCAGCGTGATGCTGGAGCTAGGTCGCGTTGCACAGCTTAGCAGCGTGACCGAAGCCGAACCGGTTCTGAAGGGCTACCCTTGGGTACCTGGCCTCGCCACGCCGGCGCTGGATCAAGGCGTGGCAGAGGCGTTTGCCGGCCTGCTACTGGACCCCCACTTCCTCGAGCACCACGCCCAGCTACCTGCTCCTCAGGTTGCTCGGGTGGTCAGAACGCTCAAGCTGCGCGTGTTGTTCGACCTGCGCCAACGCATCGCCTGGATGACGTTCGAACGTCGCGCTCTCGCGAATCCAAAACAAGATCTGAACCGCCTGGCGGGGCAGGTGAATGCTCGGCTCAGTGGACTCAACTCCCCGGTGTTTTGGGCGACGGACCGGCGCCTGCCGGCGTGCCCAGGCATCGAACCCGCTGCGCTGATCGGGAGCTTGCTCGCGTTTGAGGTGCTCGAGTGGTTACGCGGGGAAGCAGCAACCAACGAGGCCCCGGTGATCCTCGACGAAGCGCACGGCGAACGGCTCAAGGCGAACCTGCTTGCGCCCGGCACTTCCCGTTCCATCGACGAGCGCCTGATCGCGCTCCTTGGGCGGCGGCTGTCCGCGCGGGCGGCGGTAGTGCGCCTGACATCACGACCGCGACGCCCGCCGCGCCCAATCTCGCTCTAGGGGCGTCGTCACCCGTCTGGCCACGGGGTGAAGGTCACTGCGTCTTCCGTCTCCAAAACATCAACAACACGAACCCGCCGAAGAGCAGGCCGCGGAACGGGATCTTGCCCGGCTGGCGTTGCACGCTGCATCCGACGTTCTTCGCGTCTCTTGGTGATTCCGCGAGGTACAGTTCTGCGGCGCTACCCTTGTCTGGGACGCTCAGCTGGCGCTTGTGGGTCTCACAGGTGCTCGTGCACTCGAACATGGTGCTGAGCGGGTCGTCGACGTCTTCCCCCAGACCATAGAAGTGTCCCAACTCGTGAGTCAGAACGCTCTGCAAGTCGTACACGCTGCCACACTGAGTGCTGGGACGCTGTGCAGCGCAGCTCGGACTGTGCTCTGGGTTCTCACCGAGTAGCGCGAAGTCGCGGCGGGCGTTGACGAAGATGTCGGCCTCGACGACCTCACCTGTGCGGGGGTCAGCATACGCGACGGTGATTGCGAGGTCCTTCCTGTGACCTGGCAGGTTGAGGCGCCGGTAGCTCACCGTGTTCTTGCCGTCGGGAACCAGATCAGCCTCGTCGAGGCGCGGCGCCTCGGTGTCGTCATCCTCGGTTCGCTGCGCTCGCGCGTCCCCTCCCAGCACTCGGATGCGGGGACGTTCCGGTTGCGCTTGCCAGGCGGACACCGCTCGGGTCACCGCGAGGACGGCGTCTGGAGCGATCTGGGTCAGGCCGGACTCCACCGTGAGCTCGAGCTCCGCCTTGCCCCAGCGTTGCGGATAGCCGTCCTCTGTGTACCGGACCTCTGCCCTCCCACTGACGATCTGCGCTGATGGCATCTCGGGGTCTGTTTCCGGGGCGAGCGTCAGGCCACCCACGATGAGCGCGGCCAAGGCCAAGAGCCAGAGCCGAGAGCCGCGCCGCGCCGCACGAGGGACGCTCGTGCGAGCCGTAGGTTGCAGGCTCAGAGAAGCTGGTTTGGGGTACGTGCTGCGCATCTGACGGACCTTCGACAGGTCAGTGATCGGCAGCGCTCGAGCTTCCTTGAGCAAATAGCTGGTTTCGCTTCCTCGGCCCGTGGGCGCTTGATTTCTGTCCGCATATTGGGCTCTCTCCCGCAGATGGAATCCGAGCAAGAGGACGCGCCCCCGCGGGTACTGATCGTCGCTGGAAGCGACTCGAGTGGCGGCGCTGGCATCCAAGCCGACATCAAGACTGTCGCCATGCTCGGCGGCTATGCGATGACGGCGATCACGGCCATCACGGCGCAGAACACCCTGGAGGTTGCGGAGGTCGAGGCGGTCGAAGGCTGGCTCATCGAGCGCCAAATCGAGGTCTGCCTGAGCGATATCGGGGCAGACGTGATCAAGACCGGGATGCTGCCGACGCGCTCAGCCGTCAAGGCCGTGTGCAAGGCGCTCGGGGGCTCCCACGTGCCGATCGTGGTGGACCCCGTGCTCGTCGCGACCTCCGGAGGTCGTCTGGCGGACAGTCAGGTTGCGCGTAGCATCGCCGAGGACTTGCTACCGCGTGCGGCTCTGGTAACTCCGAATATCCCCGAAGCGATCGCGTTGACTGGTATCCCTGTGGAAACTTTTGACGACTTCGGTCGCGTTGCGGACGTACTGCTTGGGTTCGGTGCGGGAGCGGTCCTGGTGAAGGGCGGACACCTCGAGTCCGAGCGCGTGAGGGATCTCCTCCGCACCGCAGACGGTGAAGAATACTGGTTCGAGAGCGAGCGCATCCACACTCGCTCCACTCACGGGACGGGTTGCACGCTCGCCTCTGCAATTGCGTGCGGAATTGGTGAAGGCCATACCCTGCGGCACGCGGTGGCTCGCGCCAGAGAATACGTGCTTGAAGCGCTACGCAGCGCACCGGGTTTTGGTCACGGCCGCGGTCCGCTGGGGCACTCGCATCCGCTCTTTCCTCGGCGCGCCGGCACGAACTGAACTACCCTATTGCGGGGTGGCAGCTGCCGTGAGCCGCGAGTCGCCACCTCGAGGAGGCACATGACAAAACGCGTCGGCGCATTGATCGGCTTGGCGCTCGCCGCATCGGGTTGCGGATCCGATGGGGCTGGCACCAGCAACGGCGGTGGCTTCGATCTCTCACCCTTCGGCGGGTACTGCACTGGCACACTGCTGGTTGGCCACGACGTGCAGATCGCTTCTGGAGCGGGCTCTTGGACCGGAACGAGCGCCGACGACTTCTTCGCGCCCGCAGGCACGGAGTTCCTCGTCTCGCCGTCGTTCGACAAGTGGGGAGGCTACGTCGCCTACAAGGACGGGACTGCGGGCCGCGTGGACGATGACTTCTCGACCGGCCTGATCAAAGATGAGGACTTCACCTCCGATTGCGCAGTCGACGTGAACACCTACGGTGTCGACGTGCTGATGAAGGACAGCAGCTTCTACGAAACCGAGGCACTCAGCGGTACGCCTTGCGTGCTGCCCGCGGGAACGGTGCTGGAGCAGCTCTCGTTCATCAACAGCTCCGACGCAGCAAGCGTCGGCGCCGCGGCAATCCGAACGGAGTGCGGCTGGGATACCGCGTATTCCAGGGACATCGCGTACGGCGAGCTGTTGCCGCTGTGAGCCGCAACATACTTCGCTTGACCGTCCGTCTGCGTTGGTTGAGACGTGCGCTTGGATACGCGCCGTTTTCAGACGCCGTTCGGAGGTCATCGTGGAAATTCTTGAGAGTTACCTAGGGGGCAAGTGGGTGCGCGGCGAGGGAGCCGCAAGTGAACTCTACGACCCGACGAGCGGCGGTGCCGTGGCGAGTTGTTCTTCCCAAGGTCTCGATCTTGGCGCGGCGCTGCGCTTCGCTCGAGACGTGGGCGGACCGGCGTTGCGCGCGCTCACGTTCGCCGAACGGGGTGCCTTGCTAGAGCGGATGAGCCAGGCGTTGCACGCCCAGCGCGAGCCGCTGATAGAGCTTGGAGTTGCGAGCTGCGGGAATACGCGCAGTGACGCGAAGTTCGACTTGGACGGCGCTTCGGGAACGCTGATGGCCTACGCGGAGCTTGGCAAGGAGCTCGGCGACCGACGCATGCTCGACGACGGCGAAGCCATCGACATCGGCACCGGCTCGCGTTTGCAGGGGCGCCACGTTCGCGTTCCTCTCAGGGGCGTCGCGGTTCACATCGGAGCCTTCAATTTTCCTGCTTGGGGCTGGGCTGAGAAGGCCGCGTGTGCCCTGCTCGCGGGGATGCCCGTGCTCACGAAGCCTGCGACCGCCACTGGACTCGCCGCTTACAAGAGCTTCAAAGCCGTGATAGACGCCGCCGAAGTCCCCCTGGGCGCTCTGTCTTTACTATGCGGAAATCCTGGTGAGCTCCTGTCTCACCTGACGTGGCACGACGTAGTGGCGTTCACCGGCAGCAGCCACACAGCGCGCGGGATCCGCGGCATGGACAACCTGCTGGATCGGGGGGTGAGGGTAAACGTCGAGGCGGATAGCCTGAATGCGGCCATCTTGCTCGCCGGAGCGAAGGATGCAGCATACGACGCGTTCATCCGCGACGTACACCGAGACATGACGCAGAAGGCTGGTCAAAAGTGCACTGCCATTCGGCGCATCTTGGTTCCCGAGGACGATCTCGAGCGTGTGCGCGAGGCGCTCTCGGAGCGCTTGAGCGAAACTCGAGTCGGTGATCCGAGCATCGAAGGTGTGAGGGTGGGACCCCTCGCCACCAAGCGCCAGCAGGCGGACGTGCGCGCCGCCGTTGGCAAGCTGCTCGAGGCATCGAAGATCGCCTGGGGCAAGCTCGACGGTTTCGCGCTAGAAGGCGCAGACGCCGAGAAGGGCGCGTTCGTTGCGCCGCTCCTGCTGGAGGTGGAGCAAGCCGGCCCAGACCACCCAGTGCACCACATCGAGGCGTTCGGTCCCGTGGCAACCCTGATCCCCTACGACGGTTCCGTGGGGCAAGCAGCAACGCTCGTTCGCTCCGCGTTTGGCAGCTTGGTGACGAGTGTATATGGCGATGACCGAGAGCTGACCGGGGAACTCTTGGCGGAGCTCCTGCCTTTCAATGGGCGCGTCGTGGTCACGGACTCCAAGATCGCCGATCGCGCTCCGGGACCGGGGACGGTCATGCCGCAGCTGCTTCACGGCGGTCCCGGTCGCGCGGGTGGAGGCGAAGAGCTTGGCGGGCTGCGTGGGCTCGGTCTGTATCAACAGCGCACCGCCGTGCAGGGTAACGGACCGCTGATTGCCCGTTACCTCGGCAGCTGACCGTTGGCCGACGGCTCTCGTCCCCAGCGCCGCCTATGCGGCGGTGGACCGAGCGGCACGCTCTGGAAGCAAGAACGCCTTGAGCAGCTGGGCCGCCAATTCGGGTCGCTCGGTGGTGAAGTCATGCCCTGCTCCAGGCAAGACCTCGAGCTGTGCGTCGCGGATCCGCTTCGCGAGGTAGCGCGAGTGATCCGCATGGATCAGATTGTCAGCGTCGCCCGTGATGACCAACGTCGGCTGTGCCACACGGCTCAGGCGTCGCCGCGTATCGTGCAGTCCGCCCGCAACTAGCTGGCCCAAGAAGCCGGCCCGGGCCGGCGGGTAGTCGCGGGCCAGTGCGCGCCACTCCGCGATCACCTCTGGGTGCTCCGAGATGAAACGTTCTCCAAGCGCCAGGTGGGCGGTGCGCGCGATCGCCTCGTCAGGTGCGAAACGCCCGGCGCCCAGCATTTCGAGCACCGTCTTCGGCGCGATGCGCGGACCGGTGCCGGGACCAGCGCGGGTGCAGCCGAGCACCAGTCGATCCACGCGTGTCGTATGGCGCAGCGCGAGCTCTTGCGCGATCATGCCCCCGAGGGACATGCCAAACACATGGGCCCTCTCCACGCCTGCGGCGCGCAGAACCTCGGCCGCGTCGTCAGCCATCCTCGCGGTCGTGTAGGGCGGGCGAGGGACTTCGCTGCGCCCCATGCCTCGATTGTCGAAGAGCACCAGTCGGAAGTCGTCTTCGAGAAGCTCTGGTAACTTGCCCCAGTGCAAGAGATGGCGCGCGAGGCCTCGGATGAGTAGTAGCGGCGGAGCGCCGCTCTTGCCTCGCAGCTCGTAGTAGAGGCGCACAGAGCGCCCCGCCTTTTGCGGGATGTCGACGTGCATACTAAATTCTATACGGAAAAATTAGGCTAGCGCACGGTCCAGGCTGTGAGCGGCGCTGGTGATCCCGGCGTGCACCCGCTGGTGCCACTCCGGTGCTTGAGCCAGGCCCTTCTCGGGATGCACGAAGTCCTTGATGTAGGGTCCGACGCCGCCCTTCGGGCTGAGCACTGCGCGTAGGATTTGGCTGCCGTGAGCTTCCGCCATCTGCTGAATGATCTCGTCCTGCATGTTGCTGACGCGCTCGGCCATCTGCCGGGGATCCATTCCCAGGAGCTCGAAGTCCTTGTGGAACGTGAAGCCGGAGGTGAGCAGGAGCATGGTGCACTCGAACTGGAAGCGCGCCGTGCCAAACGCCTCGAAGCGAGACATCCGCTCGATCAAGCGCGGAAGGTACATCACGCCCAGCCCGACGTGCCTCGACTCGTCCCGCTCGAAATAGGGCAAGAGCTCATGCAGGATCGGACAGACCTCGCTCTGCCCGATGCGCCGGAACATCACGACGGCGTTGGTCTCGAACAGGAGCTGCATCCCCACGAGTTTCTGGGCGAGCGTTGGGGCCTGGAGCACCTTGCGCAGGAGCCGGGTCGGCAAGCCGCCAATCGCTGGCGCGGGGCCGAGGCGAGTCACGTAGTCCCGCAGCACGTAGAAGTGCCGAGCCTCGTCGAATACCTGCGCGGTCGCGGCCATCTTTGCGTCCATGTCAGGGATCTCGAGCGCCAGATCAGCGCTGATGTTCCAAGCCGCCAGCTCCCCCCACATTAGTACCGTGAGGATACGGGAGAGCGCAGCCCGGAGCTCGGGGTCCATGTTCGCGCCGGGCTCGCCGTGACGCTCCAGTAACTCCGCGAACACGCTCGGTCCGTCCCAGGAGTGCTTTTGGGTCAGGTGATACAACCGCTCGAGCTTGCGCGTCTTGCTGTCCGCTTCCGCGACCCCGCTGGCGACGGTCTCGAGCATTTCGTAAGGAGGAAACGCTGCTGCGCGCTCCCGGGCTGAGGCAGTAGAGACTCGCTTGGTGCTCATCGTGAACATGGGGCCCTCGTGTGCTTGCCTGAGTTGATTCACGTTGCCGTGAGGATGCCGATGCCTTCGAGCAGCGCGGCCTGTTCGGCGATTTGGTGGATGTCCAACGGGTGCTCGTCGTCGATGGCGCGCAGCACCACCTTCTCCAAGCCACCCACGAAGAAGCGCGCGACGAAGGGCACGTCGAGCTCGCGCACGATGCCTGCCGCTATGGCGAGTCGGAGCTCCTGTTCGATGGACTCGATGACGACGGCGTCGAGACGCCCTAGCAGCTCGTCCACGACTCCGTCGGCCCCACGAGCGGCACGCAGGATCAAACGTGTCGTTGCCTCGTCTTCGAAGACGAGCGAGAGGAACGCCACGAAGCGCGCGCGCATGAAGGCGACGCTCTGCTCGCGCGTGGGCCTGCCCGAGTTGAGATCACCCGCTTGGGCCTCGCTGAGCGCACGCTCCAAGCTCAGACGCTGACGATCCTCCACGGCCTGGACGACTTTGGCGTAGATCCCTTCGAGCAAGGCGACGAGCACGTCGCGCTTGTCGGTGAAGTACTGGTACAGCGTCGCGCGGCCGATGCGCGCTCGCTCGCAGATGTCGCCGATGCTGGTCGCGTGGTAGCCGCGCTCCGAGAACGCCTCGAGTGCGCACTGGAGGATCTGCTGACGCCTGGCTTCGGCGCTCTTGTAGGTGCGTTTCTTGGTCTTGGACGAGCTGGGCGGCTCAGCGTCGGAGCCCCGGCTCTCCAGAACTGACATGTCAGTTCTCATCTCGCAGAGGATAGGCGAGGCGGGTTGTGCGTCAAGCCACGGCGCGCTCGAGTCGACCCGCGACGAGCCGATGTGCTTGTAATCCTGGGTTTTTTTGCGCGTGGACGATGCGGGAAGTCGGCTGACACGCCTCCCGCCGAACAATCCGCGCGCGGGTGCGACGTCGAAACGCGAAGTCATCAGGGGAGCCGAGCGCTGCGCAGCGCCAGCCTGCGTTATAGAACCCTCTGGGATGTTCCATCGCCTCACTTCGGTGTCTGCAGCCTTGCTGGCCGGTGCGGCCTTGGCAGCGGCGTGTACGACCGATCACGGATCGCTCAGCAAGCGTGACTGGGGCAGCGGAGGGACGCTAGCCGGGGAAGGCGGCAGCGCCGGCGCGGGCAACGCCGGAACGGGAGGCGGTGAGGATGCCGCGCCGGATGCACCCACAGAGCCCTCTGGGGCCTTCCAGTTTCGGGTGCTCAACGGAATGGTGGATGCCGACCGCGTCTCACTGTGTTTCCGTGTGAAACTGGAAAACGGCGCCGACGTCTGGCTGGGTGCACCTTCGCCGGCGGGGGGCTTACCGTACGGATCAACACTGGACCTGAGCGATCTGCCTTGGAAGCCTGAGACGCAGGGCTTCGAGACCTTCGCCTTTGCGGGGCAGCTAGAGCTCCTGGCTAGCCTAGACTGCGCGCGGGCGTTGGAGCTGGCCCAAGAGACAACCCAGGGCAACCCTCAAGACGCTGGCGGGGCGGGAGGCGCCGGCAGCGGTGGAGCCGCGGCCGGTGGGGTCGGTGGGGTCGGTGGACTCGCGGGCGCCGGGACTGGCGGCGCTGGGGCTGGCGGCGGTGCAGCCGGGGGAGCTGCTGGGAGCGGAGCCGGCGGAGGGGGCGACGCAGGCGTCCCCGATGCGAGCGCTGGCAGCGCGGGGGCGGGCTCGCTGGACGCGGGCGCGGACGCTGGAGACGCAGGGGGCGATGCAGGCGGACCTCCTCCGGTGCTGCGCTGGGCTCGCCTCGGGATGATTCCTCCCGGAAGCTTGCTCAGTGATCGGAGCTACCTGATGCTGCTCAGCGGTTGCATGGGCGGCCCGAGTTTCAGTGACGCATCCCAAGAGACGATCTGCGGCAAAGGCTACAGCGACGTCACGCCGACCCTCACCAACTCGGTGGTCGAGCTGAGCCGCATCACGCAGACCATGCGGGTAGGAGTGCAGTTCTTCAACGGGTCCGCAGCCGCGGGCGAGTCTGACCTGCTGAGTGTGCCCACCGATCAAGCCAGCGGGAGCCCAGTGACCATTGCCTCGCGGATCGTCTTCGGACGCATCGCCCCGCGCCCGCCAAACCTCGACTACCCAGCCTCGAGCTACGGTTCGCCGCTCTCAGCGGTCGAGCTTCAAGTCTTCGCGTATGGTGCGACCACTCCGGGGGTCACCACGAACTGGCAGACGGCGCTCGGCAACTCCAGCCTTGAAAACGAGAAGAACTTCACGCTGGTGTTGATCGGTCCGAATCCGGGCTTCGCGCAGCTGGGCTGGTGGCAAGCGCCGCGCGTCGTGGCGCTCGCGAACGACCCCTGAAAGCTACGGCGCGAGGACTCGCCCCGCACCTTGATGTTCAGCGCCGATGGTGACCCTGGCGTCGCCGGACTGCTTCAGCACCTGCCAGCGCAGCTCCTCCGCCCGTGCTTCGCTGAAGGGACCCAGCGCCAGGCTGAAGCGCGCTTGGTCCGCCGTGCCGTCCGCGCCTAGCTCGTAGATCGACGCTTGCATCCCACTGAGCTCGAAGCGTTGTGCGAGCCGCTCCAGCTCGCTGACCGATGCCGCGCGCCCAAGCTCGACGTAGTGAGTGTCCATCAAGAAGGCCGACAAGCTACCGATGAGCTCACCCTTGTCGTCCTTCACCCGAACTGCGAGGCCGTTGCACAGCAGCGTCGGGTTGACCTTGATTGGGCTCTGCCAGGTGCCAAGGGGCTTCTTCGCCCCGCGGTAGCGCACCTGCACCGCGAGCCCACCGATCAAGTCGCTCCCCCCGATCACCAACGGTAGATCACGCCAGCTTCGATCCTCATCCTTGCCGGGGTGTGCGTCGACGCAGTGCTCCGCGGAGCTTCCGCCGCGGAAGCACAGCGCGAGCTGCCCGGGCTTCGCGCCCTTGATCAGCTCCTTACCTTGTTCCGTGGGGATAAATCCGCCGGTGCGAACGCGATAGCGTGCGTCGGCGTCTGCGCTGCAGCTCACGCAGGTGCGCCCGGAGCTGCAGGTCTTGAGGCTCGCTCCGGGCTCACTACCGGGAGCGGAAGGCGGCGTGGAGCGCAAATCGAGCTTCTCGCAGCTCTCGCCGGCACAACACGGCGCCGGGCAGCTGCTTGGCAGGGTGAGCTTGATACGTGGCCCGGCATCTGCGGCAGCGTCGGGCTGCTTCTCAACGGGCTCGCTCGAAGGCAGGCCGCCGCTCTGGACCGCGGGCTGGCGTGTCATCAACAGCGCGGTCGCCGCGGCGGCGCCGATGCTCAGCGCCACGAGGTGACTCACCCAGCCGCCGCGCTTGCTCTCAGCTTTTTCTGCGCGGATACGTCGCGCCGCTTCCAGGTCTACCAGGGCGCCGCGCTGGGACACGCCTTGAGTCGACTCGGGGGCCGCGCCCAGCGTTTCGGGCTCTGCGTCGCGCGGCTGATACGCGCGTAGGCCAACCGGTAGCTCGGCTTCGCCGAGTCCCTCTTCGAACGCCTCGACTTCGGCGTCGCTGATGGGGGGGAGCTCTCCGGCTTGCCCCAGGGCATCGCTGAGCTGCGCCAAGAGCGCAGCTTCTTCCTGCTCGAGGTCCTGATCTTTGGAGTCGCTCATGGGGCCTCGGCTCCCTTTAGGCCAGCTGCTTCGAGCTCTTCAACCCACGCCTTGAGCTTCTTCAAGGCGCGGCTACGGATCGCGCGGATGTTTTCGTTGCTGGTCTGCCAGCGCTTCGCGAGCTCTTGGGACACGTCGTTTGGCAGCCGCTGGTGTTCGTCGCCGGCGCGGTAGTAGAGCGCGCTGACCCGCAGCACGTCCTGTTCGCGCTCGCTCAGACGTTCGAACGCTCGCGTCATGCGCTCCGAGGCGCTGAGCTCGGCCACGGGGCGCTGAGAGTCAGGAGGCGGACGAGAACTGGGCGGAGGCTCGTCTTCCAAGCGCTCGAGCGTCGCGCTGTCAGCGATCTCGTTTGATTGCCGCACGGCATCGATCAAGAGGTTCTGCGCGATGCGGCCGAGCCAGGCGCGCGTGCGGCGACGCAAGTGATCCGGATCGTCGATGCCGTCGGAGGAGAAGGTGTGGGCGCGACTGAAGGCGCGATGAAAGGTATCTTGCACGAGGTCCTCCGCGCTGATGCCAACCACCCTGCGCAGGCGGTGTTGTTGCTTCACGAGCACGGCGAACAGGTAGTGGACGTGTCGTGAATAGAACTCGGCTTGAGCCGCTTGCTTCGTGTCTCCTCCGCTCGCGACCGCTCCGAGCAGCTCCGACTCGCTGGCGTTGGCCAGGCTGCGGAGGCGCGGATTGAGAGCGACGAGTTCGGGAGGCATGAGGCTCAGTCAGACCGATTGCGGGAGGGATACGGGGGACCGTGACATGACCTAGGTCTCGAGAATCTCAGAGGATTCGTTGTCACGGATGCCCGTAGCCCCGGCATCATGAAGCGCCGCATCGCCTGTTGTCTATTGGCTCTGAATTTCGCCTTGGGTTGTGCTCCGGTTCAGCGACAGCCCTCCTCCCCCCCAAACCCGGCTGAGGCTCAGCCCAGCGCCCCGACGTCGGCTGCTTCTGCCAAGGCGCCTGCGCGCTTCAGCGAGTTGCCTGAGCGCCACCTGGTGGAAGAGCCGAGCGGCGCGCGCCAGAAGTCAGTGCCTGCAGACCGCGCGGCGGAACCCAGCGCCGAGATCGAGGCCGCTCCTCCGCCGGCCGCCGAGCAGTGCGTGTTGCCGGAGTCGTCGTTGCCCTACGGTTTCTATCGGGACGACGCCCACACCCCAGGTGAGGTGGTGCTGACGTTCGACGACGGGCCTACGATCAATCACACGCCCCGTGTGTTGAAGCTGCTCGAGAAGCACGGCTACGCGGTGACGTTCTTCCTGGTGGGGAAGAATATCCGTTCGAACACCTATCACCTGGTGCAGCGCATGCTGGAGCAAGGCCACACCATCGGCTCTCACAGCTACAACCACGACGTCGAGATGTCGTTTCGCGACAACGAACCCGCGTCGGTTACATCCAGGGTCAGCAATGAGACGACCCAGATGCGTTGATCGAACTCGCGTTGGTTGCGACCTCCCCGGAAGATTTTCCGCGCGATTTATCAGCGGGTGTTCGGCATCCCTGAGGGTCGTTACCTGCCGCACCTGAGCTTGCGCGGCGGCCCCCAGGGAACGAGCGGCGTCACTGACGCCGCTCTCGCGAGAATCGCCGGTGGTGAGCCACGAGGACGACAGCGCGCGGCGCTACCCGATCGTCTACTCGCGCCCACCGGGTGGCGGCCACCCGTACCTCGGGGCACCGAAGCGCCTGCGCAAGCTGAACGACGCAGCGCCTCGCGCGGTCGGTTTCAACGTGTCAGGCACGACGCATCCGGGCCGGGGACACTGTGGACGGTGTGCGTAACGATGCGATTAAAGCGGGCGACAACTCCAGCCGGAGCACTCGTTGCGGCGGCGTCGTGCTGCTCCACGACTATATCCGTGTTGATGCGCTCGAGACCTACCTGACTGAGCTCGACAGGCAGGACGACTGGCGCAGGTGATCAGCCCTCGAAGCAAGCAGCGAAGCCAAATATGGCTGTAGTCCTCAGGCGATGCGTCAAGCGATGATGGCCGCGCGACCGGTTGCAGACAGCGCCGCCGAGATCAGCGCCGCCGAGGATGCGCCGCCGAGTGATCAGTGCTGCAAATTGATCTCGGCTGCCTTCATGCGTACATCGTTGATGTACGGGCTCTTCGGGAAGCGTCGAATGAAGCTTCTGAGCGTGCTCTTGGCGTCGTTCCACGCCTGGATGTCGATCTGCGACTGAGCGAGGAGCCACAATGCGTCGTCCATCACTTCGCGATCCGCGGAGGCCTCGGAGAGCTTCATCAGGATCGGGATCGCCTTGCGCTGATCCTCGAGGTTCCTTCGAAGCGCCAGCGCGCGAGGTTGCATTGCGCTTGCGGACTGTGCGCGGCGTTCGAGTCCAGACGTAGGCTCTCCTCGAGCGCCGTACGCGCTTCGTGCCAGCGCCCGGTGCGCACGTGGTCCAGGCCCTCCTGGTAGGCGACCAGGGACAGGTCGGAGCGCGCCTTGGACACGGCGTCTTCGAAGATCGAGCGCTCAGTCTTCGTGAGGTTCGTCTTCTGCGCTTCGGCCACTTCTCGAGCAGCTCTTTCTGCTTCTGCTTCCGCGCACCAGCTCGTACAGCTCACCGGCGGTCTTGCTCGACTCGCCGCGCCAGTGCTCCTGGACTTCAGCGCTCGAGCTCCGCCTCGACGCCTTCGAGGCGCGCGAGTCGCGTGTTCGCGGATGAGGTCACGGCTTCGACACGCGCGTCCCAGGCGATCTTCAGCACCACGAGCAGCACGGCGACGCTCACCACGTAGATGGTCGCGTTGTTCAGCCACACGCCACGTTCCCGCTACGGCTGGCGCTTGGCCATGCTCTTCAGGCTGGCTGCGAGCGCGTTGACCAAATTGTTGGTCTTGATGGTGAGCGAGCGGCTCTCCACCACCTCGCGTCGAAGCTCCTCGAGCTCGCGTCCTGACTCATCCATCGTGTGCGGCTCCGAAGTATCGCGGCCCTGGCGGCCACGCAAGCGCCCCCCGGCGAGTTTGGCGAGTTCGAGCGCCGCCAGGCAGCGCCTCAGACCCTCTGAAACCCGTCAAAACCCCTTGGATATTCCGGGCGCTGGCATTTGGGCGGGCACGCCCCGCTGGCCGCAGTCGGAGCTTGGGGGTTGAACGTTGGGCGATCCGCGGCTAGACCCCGGCTCCCCTGGCCGCTCTTTCGGGTGGCCTGCTCCCTCACCGGCAGCCGGGGCTGCCCCCAGCGAAGCTTCGACGACATGGATAGCAGTGACATCAAGAAGGGCCTGAAGATGATGTGGGACGGACAGCCGTACGTGGTTGTCGAGTTCCAGTTCGTGAAGCCGGGCAAGGGCCAGGCCTTCACCCGCACCAAGATGAAGAACCTCCTGACGGGTGGCGTGCTCGAGCGCAACATCCGCTCCGGTGAGCGCTTCGATCCGGCGGACGTCGAAGAGAAGTCGATGAGCTACATCTACCCCCGAAGGCGACATGTTCGTGTTCATGAACGCCATGACGGGTGAACAGGTGAGCGTGCCGGGCCAGCGAAGCGGTGGGGCGACTCCAAGAACTTCCTGATCAGCCGACGGGCTCGAGGTCAGCATCCTGATCTTACAAGGGCAACCCCATCAACATCAGCCTGCCGCCGCACATCCTCGTCGAGATCACCTGGTCCGAGCCGGGCGTGAAGGGTGACACCGTAGCGAGCACCCAGAAGCCCGCGACCATCTCCACTGGCGCCTATCAACGTCCCCCTCTTCATCAACGAGGGCGACTGTCCGCTGGATACGCGCACCGGTGAGTACCAGGGTACGCGTCAAGAACCCGAACGCCTGATTCTGACCTTTCAGAAATGAAGAAAGCGCCCTCCCAGAGTCTGGGATGGGCGCTTTTTCGTGCCTCGGCAGGGCTCGTGAGCTGCCTCGAGATCAGGGGGTGAGGAACACCACTGCCTGAGCTCTCCGACACAAGCGACGGCGCTGCCCTTGGCGGCGACGAGCACAGTCAGCGAGGCCCGCCCTTCGAGCCCGCTAGCCGTCCACAGCTCAGGCTTTTGATCGTTCATCACGGCGACGCCCGCCTTGAGTGGCAACACCTCGTACTTCTGCTATATCGGGAGAGCGCGCTGTCCCTGCCTGATGGGGCCGCATCACGACTTCAGCCCGGCCTGGTAGGTCCGATGTGGTGTTCCGCGAGGAAAGCCTCGAGGCCCTTGGCCGTCGCTGCCGAGCACCACCAGGTTTAGCTCCGGAACGCTGGACTTGAGGCTGCACGCGCCGGGGCGAGGGGAGAGGATGCCAGTCGCCTTCGCGTCGCCTTGGGCCGGCCCAAGCAACACCTCTGCACCATCACAAGGCGTCGAAATTCGGCTCACGACTCCGCTCTCGTTCTTCACGATGAGGGGCCAAGCGTCCACTTCTTCACTCACGTCGCTGACCTCGCCTGAGGTGCTCACGCGCCTAACACCCTCCGTCGTCTGCACCAGCAGGGAACCGGACTCCTCGAAGTTCAACGGGCTGAGGCGCGGCTCAGGTCCGCGAGACAGCGCCTTCACACTCAGGCGCTTGAGCTTCACGCCGCGCTCTGCGAGCTGGCCGCGGGCTGCCTTGTCCAGCGCGGCGAGCGTCTTCGGCTCGAAGTGCCCGAGCCAACCGTTGCGCTCGAGCAACGCGAGCGCCAGCGCGGGCTGCTTGTCGTGCAGCGCGGCCTGCGCCTCGGCCTCGTTCAACCTCGCCAGCACCGTTTCCGCGTGGCAGGAAATGGGGTTGCCATCCCCATCGAAGAGCCGCGGCGTCGCGCTCTCCGAGCAGATGTTGACCCACAGCCGCTGCAGCGCGTGGATCTGTGGGAGTGCCTTGTTGCCGCTCTTCTTTGCGAGACTGAGCGCGCCGTAGCTCGCCGCGTCCAGGCTCTTGCGCGGCTCCGAGTCGTCGCGCGCAGTGCCTTGAGCGCGCTGGTACCAGGCGAAGCTCGCGGTCGCGTTCACGCTGCCACGCTCCAGGCGCAGCTTGAGGCTCACGTCGTCGAGGCCGTCGTTGTCGTGATCCGTGCTGTCGATCTGGATCTGGCGCCGCTCCCCGGAGACCACGTCAGCAAGTCGCAGCTCGATGAGCCTCGCCTTGTCAGAACCAGGTGCCAGCACGGTCAGCGCGCCCACCGGCGAGCGCGGGATCAGCGCGGCCTTGCAAGCGGCGCGGGTGATCAGCGTCACCGTCTTTGGTCCAGTCTGATCGAGCTTCGTGGTGAGGCTGCACTCGGGGCCTGTGGGCACGAAGCCTGGCAAATCCGTGAGCGACTTGCTCTTCCCCGAGGAAGAGAAAAACGTCAGCGTGCCGGCTGCTCCTTTGCCCGGAGCCTGAGCGACGGACCAGGCCACCGCGTCTGCCTTTTCGTCGCCATCGAAGTCCGCCTCGAGAGCCTGCTCGAACACCTGCCCATCGGGGGCGCTGATGTCCATGCCCGCGACCTTCCACTTGGTCGCCTGGGGCGGCGCCTTCAGCGCGGCCTTGCCCTTGAACGGAGGCTCGGGCATTGGCTCGCTGCTGGGCGCGACATCCGGGGCAGCGCTCGCTGTGTCCGCAGCGACGGCGCTCGCGCTGCTGGAGCCGACCGTAAACGGCGTGTATGGCGCATCTTCGTTGCAACCATTGCAGCCGACGAGAGCCCCGCAGAGGGCAAAGGCGCCAATCAGGCGCGGGGGCGGGCGACGAAGAGCGAAGTCTGACGAAGCGTTCTGAGAGCCGGTCATGGGAGCCGTTACTAGCAGAACGCCCGGTGCGCGTGCATTCTTCGCTGGCTGCTTGCGTTTCCGGCGGCGACGTCGATTTTCGGACGTCAGCGTTTCCGGCTCGTTACCTTGCCCGCCTTCTTCTTGGCGGGTTTGCCCTTTGCGCTCTCGGTCCCGAGTTGGCGCAAGGTCGGCAGCAAGAGCCGGCGCCGGATCAGCACCACCAGCTGTTCAGACAGCTCCGTCGCGTCCTCTGCGAGCTCGCCCAGGCTCTCCCCAGCGAGGGGCACGACGCCGGTGCGGAACAGCGCGAGCTCGGTGCGTACCAGGGCTCGAATCGCCTCGAGATAATCCGCGAGGATATTCGTCGGCAGCATCTCCGGGCTGATGCCCACCTTGCGCGCCTTGCCGAGCAGCCGGAGCAGCTCCAAGTCGTCGCCGCTGTACTCTTCCTCGCTGCCGCTGCCGTCCGGGGCGACCAGCTTCAGCGCCTTCATCATTTCGAGGTCTGCCTCGGCGACGCCGCCCTCGAGCAGCTCCGCCCGGGAGCGGCTATGCTTTGGTGCCGAGCGCTGCAGCACTTTGGCGATGCTCGCCGCGGTGGTGACCTCGCTCTCCACCATCGCGTGCCCCTCATCCATCATGTCCTTGATGACCTTGAGGGGCAGGAAGTGTTCGCGTTGCAGGGCCTTGATGCTCTGGATGCGGCCGACCAGCTCCGGGTCGTAGAAGGCCATGTTGCGACTCGTGCGCTTGGCGGGCGGCGGCAGGAGCCCTTCGCGCAAGTAGTGTTTGATGGTCGCCGCTGGCACGCCGCTCAGCTTGGCCAGCGTCGACATCTTGACCAGCTCGGTTGCCTCGGACTTGCTCTTGCGCGCGGACATTGAGGTGTTGAGGTATTCGTGGCGGCTGGTCACCGTCAAGCGTTTCGCTGCGGGAAGGTGGGTGGAGGAGCCCGTTTGCACCTGGCTCGCCTCACCCCCAAACCCGCAGCCCCGCTGAATTTGTCGAGCTGTCGCGGGCCTGGCCTCAGCGGCCCTTGAAGGCCGGGGTGCGCTTTTCGACGAAGGCCTTGGTCCCTTCGCGCTGATCTTCGGTGCCGAACAGGGCGCTGAAGGCCATCGCCTCGAGCTCGTTGGCGGTGATCAGGTCCGCGTCGAAGCCACGCTCCAGCACGCGCTTGCTGGCACTGACGGCGAGCGGCGCTTTGCTGGCGATGAGCTTCGCCGTCTCGAGCACCTTGTCCGCGAGCTCTTCCGCCGGGAACACCGCGTTCACCAGACCGATGCGTAACGCCTCGTCGGCCTTGATTTGGCGACCCGTGTAGACCAGCTCGCGCGCCATTCCGAGGCCGACACGCCGGCTCAGGCGCTGGGTGCCGCCGAAGCCCGGCATCAGGCCCAGGTTCACTTCGGGTTGGCCGAACTTGGCTTTCTCCGACGCGTAGATGAAGTCGCACGCCAAGGCGAGCTCGCAGCCGCCGCCCAGGGCGAAGCCTTGAACCTGAGCGATCACCGGGCAGTGCAGGCCCTCGAGCTTGCGGCCCAGGGCGTGACCTAGATCGGTGAAGGCTTTGGCCTGGGGCACGCTCATCTCGCTCATGGCCGAGATGTCCGCGCCGGCGACGAAGGCTTTGTCGCCGGTGCTGCGCAAGATCACCACGCGGGTGTCAGCGCTCAGGTCGTCGACGGCGCTCGCCAGCTCGCTCAAGATCTGAGGATCGAGCGCGTTGAGCTTCTCCGGGCGATTGATCACGAAATGGACGATCTCGCCTCCGCCTTCCACGGCGGAGCGCTCGACCAAGAGTGTTTCGTAGCTCATCTTTTGTTTCCTTGTAGCAACAATGCGTCAGTGCTCGAAGGCGCGACCGGTCTTTTGCCCGCGCTCGTCGTAGACATAAAAGCCGCGCCCCACCTTGCGCCCGTACCAGCCAGCGGCGACCAGGTTTCGGAGCAGCGTTGCCGGGCGGTACTTGTCGTCGCCGAACTCGCGATGCAACACCTCGGCGATGAAGAGCAGCGTGTCGAGCCCGATCAGGTCTGCCAGCTCGAGTGGCCCCATCGGGTGATTCAGCCCGAGCTTCGCCCCCTGATCGATGTCTTCCGGTGTGCCGAGGCCCTCTTGCAGCACGAAGCAAGCCTCGTTCAGGAACGGCACGAGCATGCGGTTCACGACGAACCCTGGCTGATCCTTGCTGTGGATCACGGTCTTGCCGAGGCGCTCCGACAGCTCGCTCACTGTCTTCATGGTGTCCGCGTTGGTCTGCACGCCGCGCACGATCTCCACGAGCTTCATCAGCGGCACGGGGTTCATGAAGTGCATGCCGATGACTTGCTCGGGGCGGCTGGTTTGCCCCGCGAGGCGCGTGATCGAAATGCTGGAGGTGTTGGAGGCCAGGAGTGCTCCCGGTTTCATCACCTCATCCGCAGCCTTGAAGATGCGGATCTTCGTCTCCACGTCTTCGGTGGCGGCCTCCACCACCAGGTCACAGGAGCTGAAATCCGCCACGCCGCCCACCGGCACGATGCGATCGAGCAACGCCTGCCGTGCGCTCGCTTCGAACTTGCCCTTGTCGACCTGCTTCTGGAGGATCTTGCCGATCTTGTCCTTACCACTCTGGGCGCGCTCGACGGAGGCGTCGCTGAGCCTGACTTCGAGACCGGTCGCCGCACAGACCTGAGCGATCCCTCCGCCCATCTGGCCTGCGCCGATCACGCCTACTTGCTGGATGTCTTTTGCCAACATGCTGCGGGCGTAGTCGCGTGCGCCGGCGCGGGCAAGGCTCATGCTTCTTGCTCAGCGCGTCATGGCTTCACACGGCGCTCAGCCCCGATTTTCCGGGGATGGGGCTGGGGGAGAGGGAGCGCCGATCGGCGACGGGCTCAGCGCCAGAAACGCCTGGCGTGAAGCACGTTTCTTCGCGGAATTGGACGCGCGTTTAGCGACGCCGCCGGCATACGGATCCGCAGCGACTGCTGGCGGTTCGTGCCTATACTCCGCCGACATGAAGCGACTCATTGGCATCCTCAGCGTGAGCACTGCGCTTAGCGTCGCCTGTGCCGGGGTGCAGCCCAGCGTGCGCCAACGCGCCGCCGTGGCGATGGATCGCAAGGATTACGCGACGGCGGCACAGCTGCTCAGGGACCACCTCGCTCAGCACCCACAGGCGATCGCCGAGCGACAGCTCCTGATCCGCGTGCTCGCGGCCTCGGGTCAGCTCGGGGAAGCTCGTGAGGAGACGGAGCGGCTTCGCCAACAGCTCCCCGAGGGTGATCCGCTGCCATTCATCGAACTCGGGCACGCGTTCGAACTCAGCCACCGCTATGAGGAGGCCCTCGCGCTCTACGATGCCGCCACCGAGGTCGCCCCCAAGGATGCCCGTGGACCGAAGACCGCAGGTTTGCGAGCTGCGCGCTGGGGCGAGGTCGAGCTGGCTGAGCCTCGGCTCGACGAAGCAACCCGCCGCGATCCAAAGGACGCCGAGACCTGGCACGCCCTGGGCCTGGTGCGAGCCCAGCTGGGGAACGCGTCGGGTGCGCAGGAAGCCTACACGAGTGGTCTTCGTGCCGACCCGACCGCCGTCGAGAACCACCTGGGGTTGGCGTCCCTGGCGGTTCAAGCCGACCAACCGAGCGTTGCGCTGAAGCACTACAGCGCGCTCCTCCGAGCTCGGCCGAGGTTCGCTGCAGGCTATCTCGGACAGAGCTGGGCGTTGCTGCGCCTGGGCCGCTATGACGAGGCCGAGCGCGCCCTCGATCGCGGGGCCGAGCTGGGGGCGAATCGGCGGGTGGTTGCGCGCCAACGGCAGCTGCTTGAGCACCTTAGGAAGGCCGCGGAAGTCAAGGAGAAACGCTAGTTTCGCGGGGTTGTAGTGTTGGGGCCCGCGGCGTACTCTCGCCCGCCACCGAGCCCAATTCCCAAGAGGGGGAAGGTGGGCCGCTTTCGACGGGTGAGGAATGGATTCGAACACGATCCGCACAGCGCTTGGACAGCTACAAGACGACCCCGGCTCGCAGGACGCGTGGGGGGCGCTCCGAGAAGCGCTGAAGCAACCGGATGGCGACCTGGAACGAGACGAACTCATGCGCCTTTTCTCCGCCGCGCGACAGCGCCATGCGGAGCGGGGCGAGTGGGCGGCGGCCGCAAGCTTGCTCGAGCTTTCCGTGGACCACGCGGAAAGCGCCAAGGTCGAGCTGCTGCGGGAGCTGGCGGCTCTGCACCAAGATCGTCTGTTCAATGAGGACGATCACGAGCTAGCCCAGCTCCAAGTGCTCGAGCTGGTGCCTGAGGACAGTCAGGCGAAAACCGCGCTCGAGGAGGCCGAGAGTAAGAAGGGCCGCTGGTCAGACATGACCAAGTCTTACCTCGAGGAAGCGGAAAACGCGCCAGACGACGTCTACAAGAGCTCGATGCTCATGCGTGCTGCCGAGATGGAGCTGCGCTTCGGCGGCGACGAAGCGGACGGCGACCGCATCGCCAAGCGTCTCGATCAAGCCGTTAGGTTGGACCCCACCAACGTTCGCGCCGCTGGCATGCTCGAGGTCGTACTTCGCCGCGCGGAAAAGTGGGAAGCGCTAGCGGCCGTGCTGGATCGAGTGGTCGATCGCGCTGAAGGCGACGCGGACCGGGTCGCTGCCGGCGTGCGCCTCGGGCGTCTGTACTCGAACGTCAACTCCGACCCGGACGCTGCAGCGAAGGCCTACGAGAAGGTCCTGGGTCTGGTACCAAGCCACCCTGAGGCCAAGAGCTTCCTCTCCGAGCACTACTCGAAGCTCGAACGCTGGGATCTGTTGGTTAGCGTGTATGAGCGCGAACTGTTGTCCGGTTCACTCGAGAGCCACGAGCGCTTGGGCGACATGCTGCAGATCGCGATGCTGCACTGGCGGAAGCTCGAGAACGTCGAAGACGCCGAGCCTTGGTTCGAGCGCATTCGCAAGCTCGAGCCGAGCAACCCGCTGGCCCTGAACTTCTTCCGTGAGTACGCGGAGAAGGTAGGCGACGAAGGGCGCCTGCTGAGCGTGCTCCAAGCGGCTCAAAAGGTGATGACCGAAGGTCCAGAAAAGACCGAAATCTCCCAGCAGATCGCCAAGCTCGCCGAGAGCCAGCAGGACGCTCAAAAGGCCATCGAACAGTACAAGGGAGTACTGCGCCAGGATCCCGACAACACGGAAGCACGGGACGCGCTCAAGCGCCTCTACCGCAAGACCGAAGGCTACAACGCCCTGGTCGAGCTCCTGCGTCAGGAGCTCGAGCGCGCGGACAAGGACGACAGCGAGACGCGCCTCGGGATCCTCCGGGAAGTGGCCTCGACGTACCGACAGTTCATCAAGAGCGACACCGCGCTGGTTACGGTGCTGAACCAGATCCTGCAGATCGACGGCAACGACGTCGAGGCAGTGCGGGAGCTGGTCGGGCTGTACGAGCAGCTCGGGCGCTGGCGTGATCTGCTCACGAATCAGCAACGCCTGGCGGAGCTGACGGAAGACATCGACGAGAAGGCGACGATCCTGCGCGGCGTGGCGCGGCGCTGGCTCGATCAATTCTCAAACGTTCAAAACGCCACGGAAGCATATCAGCGCCTGCTCGAGGCAGTGCCCACGGACTCCGAGGCTCGTGAGCGTCTCGAAGAGCTCTACAAGAAGCGCCGCGCTTGGGCGCCGCTGTACGAGCTCTACGAAGGGCAGCTGGAGAGCGTTGACGCGGACCGCCGCCTCGAGCTCACGCGCGAGATGGCGAAGCTCGCCGCGGAGCGCCTGCAGCGTCAGGATGACGCGATTCGGCTGTTCCAGGCGGCTCTCGAGGCCGATCCGAGCGACCGCCCGACGCTCGACCAGCTCGAGCGTTATGCGGAGCGAGGCAAGAACTGGAAGGTACTCGCGGAGGCTCTCGAGCGTCGCGTCGAGCTCGAAGAAGGCGAGAAGGAGCGGCTCAGCGTCCTGCAGAAGCTCGGCGCCGTCTACGGAGACCAGCTCTCCGACTTCGACGGTGCAACGCGCGCTTGGCGTCGAGTGCTCGAGCTGCAGCCCGGTAACAGCCGCGCGCTCCGCACCCTGCGTGATGCGTTCCTGGAGCGCAAAGACTACGAGGGCCTCGAAGACCTGTACTCCTCTCAGAACGACTTCGATGGCCTGGCTGACGTGCTGAGCCAGGCGGCGGACAAGGCCAAGGAAGCCGCAGCAAAGATCGATCTGTCTTACCGTGCGGCAAAGGTCTACGAAGACAAGCTCAGCGCTCCCGATCGCGCCTTCCGGTCCTACGAGCGCATTCTCGCCACGGACCCTGACGATGCTCGCGCTGCCAGCGCGCTGATCCCGATCTACGAGGCTGACGAGAAGTGGGCACGCCTGCCAGCGCTCTACGACGTGCTGCTCAAGAAGAGCGACTCCGACGCCGAGAAGCTCGACCTCTTGGGCAAGCTTGTCGATGTCACCGGCGGCAAGCTGAACGACCGCAACGCATCCGCTGGGTACGCACGCCAGGCGTATGAGCTCGCTCCCGGCAGCGACCAGGCGTTGACCATCTTCGAGGAAAGTTGCCGCGCGGCAAATAACTGGCAGACCTTCGTCGAGGCGATCGAAGGTCGTCTGACCTCGGATGCCGAGATCCCAGAGGGCGAGTCGCGCATGCTGCGGCTCAAGCTGGCCCGCGTCTACGCCGATGAGCTCGGCAAAGCCGACGAAGCCGTTGCGACCTTCAAGAGCCTGCTCGAGTCGGATCCGGGAGACACTGACGCCGCCGCGGCGTTGGAGTCCATACTGCGTCGTGAGGGGAAGCGCGACGAGCTGCGTTGGCTGCTCGGTCTGCGGGTCGAGCACGCTGGGAGCGACGCGGATCGTGTTCGCATCCTGAGCGAGTGGGCGACGCTGGAGGAAGAGGTATTCGAGGAGCCCGGTCGCTCTGCGGAGCTGTATCGCAAAGTGCTCGAGCTCGATCCGACGGAGGTCGTGGCGCTTTCGGCGTTGCCTCGGCTCCTGACCGCATCCGAAGACTTCGCTGGCGCTGCGAAGGTGATCGAGAGCCACCGCGATCAGCTCGACGGCGCAGAGCGCGCGGCGCGAGAAGTCGAACTGGCGGAGCTGTACTTGCAGCGCTTGGAGCGTCCGGAAGACGCCCTGGAAGCAGCCGTACGAGCGCTCGATCTAGAGCCGGGTGACAGCCGCGCGATGCGGGTGCTGGAACAGTTGGTCGAGAAGGACGCGACCAAGGCTCGCGCCGCAGAGGTCCTAGCCACCGCCTACGCCACCGGGGGTGAGGCGCGGCGTGAGGCCGAGGCCCTGGAAGTGATGATCGCGAGCGCCAGCGACGCTGGCGAGAAGCTTGGCCTCTACAATCGACTCGCAGATGTCCACGAAGAGAAGCTCACTGCCTACAGCTCGGCGTTCGATGTCGTGCTGCGTGCCGTGCGGGATTACCCCACGGAACTAGCACTGTGGGACCGTGCCGATTCACTTTGTGCGCTCTCCGGGCGTCCCACAGAGCTCGCGGAGTGCTACCGCGAGATGCTCAGCCGCGAGATCCCGAAGGAGATCGAAGCAGAGCTCTGCGAGCGTGCGGCTGCGCTCTACGAGGACAAGCTTGGCGATCCCATGGGCGCAACGCCTTACCTCGAGAAGGTGCTGCAGCTGAATCCGGGAGAATGAGCGTGCCTTCGCGCGGCTCAAGGACATCCTGACGGCCGCCGAGCGCTGGTCGGAGCTCGAGGCGCTCTATGAGCGTGCGTCGCTGGCGACGGACGATCCGGGCCGCCGCGCCGATATGCTGGTGGAAGTCGCGTTGATCTGTGAGGAGATCATCGAGGATGCCGCCAAAGCGACGAAGCACTACGAGCGCATCCTCGAGATCGATCCGGTTCACGATACCGCGCTACGCTCTCTGGATCGTCTGTACGCTTCCCAAGACCGGCACGAGGATCTCGCACGACTCCTCGAGCAACGCGTCGAGACAGCCGTTGGGGACGAACTGCTCGAGTTCAAGAAGCGCCTAGCCGCGCTGTTCCTCGAGCGCCTGCATCGCCCCGCAGCCGCGGTGGATCACATCGAGGCCGTGCTCGCCGAGCAGGTCAACGACTTCGAAGCCCGGGAGCTCGCGGAGAAGCTGCTGAGCATCGGTGAGCTGCGTGGTCGCGCGGCTCGAATGCTCGAGACCGTCTACGAGTCGCGCGACGAAACGCGCGACCTGGTGCGCGTGCTGGCCGTACAACTCGAGACGCTCCGCGGCGACGGCGAGGACGCGGACGAACGCCTCGAGCAGCGCAAGGAGCTCTTGCGCCGCATCTCCGTGCTGCGCGACGAAGGGTTGCACGAGGACGAAGGCGCCCTCGACGCCCTGGCTGAGCTCGTGCCCCTCGACCCGCTCGACGTTGACTCCCGTGCGCGGCTCTTGGACGTTGGTCGTCGACTCGGCTCCCACGCGCGCGTCGCAGAGGTGCTAACCAAGGCCGCTGAAGCCGCCGAAGATCAAGCGCTCAAGGGCGAGGTTCTGATGCAGGTCGCGCAGATCTACGAAGACCTGCTCGATGACGCGCCCAAGGCCGGCGAGACGTATCGGCTGGTGCTCGATCTCGACCGGGACGATGCGGCGTTGGCGTTGCCGGCAGCGCGTGCGCTCGAGCGCATCTACGCCGCCGAGTCCGAGCATAAAAACCTCGCGGAAATGCTGCGTATCCAGGTCAAGCTAGAAGCCGACGGCGACAAGCGTCGGGAGCTCCTCGGTCGCTTGGGTGAGCTGTCCCAGAACATCCTCGAGGACAATTCGGGGGCCATCGAAGCTTGGCGTGCGCGCCTCGAAGACGATCCGACGGATGCCGTCGCCTTGGTTGCCCTCGACGACCTGTACCAGAAGACCGAGAGCTGGCGTGAGCTGGTCGACGTGCTCGAGCGGCGCGCCGATGGTGGTGCGGAAGGCGACGTTCGCCGCGAGCTAATGGTGCGGCGAGCCCAGGTGCTCAGCGACAAGCTGGACAACAGCGCCGAGGCCATCGACGCCTGGCGTGCCGTTCAGGACGAGTTCGGACCTGCAGAGGAAACCCTGGTCGCTCTTGAGCGTCTCTATAACGGCGCCGAGCGCTGGGACGAGCTGGCGGACACCTATCAGGCCCACCTCGATTTGGTGAGCGACACCGAGCAGCGCCTGGATCTGCTCGCAAAGCTCGGCGACCTCAGAAACCTGCGCTTGAATGACGTGGACGGTGCGCTCGAGACCTATCGCGAAGCGCTCACCGTGGACAGCAAGCATGGCGCGAGTCGTGCAGCGCTCGAGAAGCTGCTCGAGCACGAAGAGGTTCACGCGCGGCGTGAATCCGCAGGGATTTTGCGTCCGATCTTCGAAGAAGAAGGCGATCACGAGCGCTTGCTCCAGGTGCTGGAGATCGAGATCAACGCAGTCGATGATCCCCTCGGAAAGCTCG
Organism: Polyangiaceae bacterium; assembly: GCA_041389805.1. Lineage (GTDB taxonomy): Bacteria > Myxococcota_A > Polyangia > Polyangiales > Polyangiaceae > JAHBVY01. The sequence goes on from JAWKRD010000016.1 coordinate 78,394, forward strand.
AAGGTCTCGAGGCGGCGCTGCGGGTGGCCGATGGTCCGCTGGAGGATCCCGCGCGCGCCTTCGCGTACGCGGAGCGCGCGGTCCGCGCCGCCGTGGGACACACGGATCTCGCGCCGTGGCTCGAGCAGCTCGAGCGCCTCGCGGGGGCTACTCAGAAGCAGCCCGCCCACGTGCAGCTACTGTGTGACATCGTCCCTGAGATCTTCGACGGTGAGGTTCAGCTCAAGGTCACCTTGAAGATCGCAGAGCTCGCGCGCAATCAGCTCGGAGACCGCGAGCTCGCCCGCGAGTACTACACCAAGGCGCTCGAGCTGCAGGCCGACGATCGCACGGCGCTGGTGGCACTCGAGTCCCTGTACGAGGAGGCTGGAGACGGGCCGCGCCTGTTGGAGATCCTGGAGCGCCGAGTAGAAGCGGCCGAGAGTGACAGCGAGCGTAAGGAGCTCTTGTTCCGCCGGGCGCGTCTGCTTGCCGAGGTGTTGGAGGAGCGCTCTCAAGCGATCGACGTCTATGCATCGATCCTCGACCTCGAGCTCGATCCCGCCGCGATCAGCGCGTTGATCGATCTCTACTCCAAGGCCGAACGCTGGGATGAGTTGATCGAACTCTATCAACGTCAGCTCGACGCTTCGCCTGACGACGCTGCCAAGCTGCACGTCGCCGTGGCCCAGGTGGCCGCAGAAAAGCTGAATGATCTGGCGCGCGCGTTCGACGAGATCGAAGCGGCGCTCGACGAAGACGCCAACTACGAGGCGGCGATCGCAGTGCTCGAGCGCTGGCTGACTGACGCCCCGGAGGCCGAACATCGTGCCCGCGCGGCGTCGCTGCTCGAGCCGGTCTACCTGCGGCGGGGTGAGTTCTCCAAGGTGATGACCACCATTAGCGCGCGCCTCGAGTTCTCTCAGGATCCAGAGGAGCGGCGTGAGTTGCTGACGCGGCTCGCCCAGCTCTATGAGGAGCAAGAGGAGAACTACGCTCAAGCGCTGGAGACCATCGCCAAGCTCCTCCACGAGGACATCGAAGACGAGAACACCATCTCCGAACTCGAGCGACTGGCGAAGGTGGCTGGCGCTGAGCAACGTCTGGCCGAGATCTACGCCGGCGAGCTCGAAGACAGCGTCACCGACGAGAGCACGCTCCGGCTAGCTCGCCGGGCTGGTGAGTTGTTCGCCGGTCTGGGCAACCACGAGCGGGCGCTCGAGTACTACCGCAAGGCGCTGGCGTTCGAACCGGAGAGCCGCGAGCTGTTCGATGCGATCGACGGCCTGCTGGTGAAGACCGAGAAGCACGAAGAGCGTGTCTCGCTCTACCGCGAAGCACTGGATCACCGCTACGAGCCGGAGGATCGATTGGGGATCCTCCACGTCATCGCCGACCTCCAACGCGCTCGACTGTCCCAGCCTGACGAGGCGATTCTCACCTACGTGCAGGCGCTGGACGTCGAGGCCTCGGACAACAAGTCACTCGAGGCGCTGACCGAGCTGTACCGTGAGGCCAAGCGCTGGGAGGACCTCGCAGAGCTCTACCTTCGCCGCGCGGAAACGCAAGGCGGGAGCGCAGGCGCTGGCTACCGCCTGGACCTGGCCAAGCTCTACAAGAGCGAACTCTCGGACACGGGTCGCGCTATCGACCAGCTGCAGGAGATCGTGCTGGCGTCGCCTGGTCACAAGGAAGCGGTCGTCGAGCTCGAGGCCCTGCTGAACGACCCAGACCACAAGGAGCGCGTGGTAGAGATCCTGCGCCCGCTCTACGAGGAAGCGGACGACTGGCGGCGCCAGATCAAGCTCAACGAGGATCGCTACGAGCTGGCGGAAGACCCGATCGAGCGCGTCGCCGTATTGCGAGAGACCGCGCGCCTTTGGGAGGAGCGAGGTTCGGACGCTCACCGGGCGCGCCGGGCCTTGGCCGCAGCGCTGGAGCTCGACCCAGAGGACGGGGAAGTTCGCGGCGAGTTCCAGCGGCTCACCGAGGCTACCGACGCGTGGGATGAGCTGGCGAAGACCTACACGAGCATGCTCGACAAGAAGCCCGACTTGTTGAGCGCCCGCGAGGTGCTCCTTTACCTCGCGGAAGTACACGACAAGCATCGCGACGATCCCCGCGCGGCGCTGAACGCCTACCAGCGCCTGCGTGAGGTGGACGAGGCGGATCTCGAGCCGGTCGCGAAGATCGAAGAACTCGCGACCCTGCTCAGCGACTGGAACGCCCTCGTCGGCGTGCTCGTGGCCAAGGCCGATCTGGTGCTCGATGACGAGGAACGCGCCAGCATTTGGCGGCGGGTCGGCGAAGTTCGCCGCGACATGTTGGATGACAACGCCGGCGCCATCGAGGCCTATGAGAGCGCGATCGAGCTGGATCCAGAGAGCGCCTTCACCATCGACTGCCTGACCGACCTGTATCTCCAGAAGGAAGCGTCCGGGCAGACCGAAGCTGCGCGCTTGGTCGAGCTGTATCAGCAGCGCGTCGAGCTGTGCGACGAGGACGACGTCGACCTACGCTACGACCTGCTGATCTCTGCTGCGAAGGTCTACGAAGAGCGGCTCGAAGATCGCCCGAGCGCGATCGACGCCCTCGCGCAAGCTCTCAGTGCGAAGCCCGGGGACAAGGCAGTCTTGCGCTCCCTGGACCGGCTCTACCGCGCCGAGGAGCGCTGGCCGGAGCTCCTGGACAACCTCAAGCTCGAAGCGAGCACCGAGGAAGACCAGGCCGCGCGCGTCGCGCTGCGTAAGCAGATTGGCGACATCTTGGGGATTCAGCTGCAGAGCTTCGACGACGCCCTGGACGCTTACCGCTTGGTGCTGGACGAGGCACCTGAGGACGCAGCAGCACGCGCTGCCGTACGGAAACTCGGCGAGGAGCACGAAGATCTGCGTAGCACGGTCGCAGAGATCTTGGTGCCGGTGCTGCGCCAGAGCGCAGCGCACGCTGAGCTGGTCGAGGTGCTCGAGCTCCGGCTGAGCGTCGAGACCGATCCGCTTCAGCGCGGCGAAACCTTGCGCACGATTGGCTTGGTCTACGAGATCAACCTCGAGGAGCCTGCGAAGGCCCTGGATGCCTTGCTGCGTGCACTCAGCGAGACGCCTGACTCCGCGGAGCTCCACGGGGACATCGGCCGCCTCGCGGAGCAGAGCGATGGCTTCAAGAAGTACGCCGAAGCGCTCGAAGAGCGGGCTCAGGCCACCTTCGATCCGGAGTTGGTGAAGGACCTGTATTCGCGCCTTGGCGCGGTGGCAGAGGACCAACTCAAGGACCCGAAGCGCGCCATCGACGCCTACTCTCGCGCCGTCGAGCAGGCCGGGGACCAGCCGGACCTACTGCTTGCTCTCGATCGCCTCTACGAAAAGGTGGAGGACTTCCAGTCCTTGGCCGACATCCTCGAGCGCCGCGCGTTGCTCGACGCAACGGAGAGCGAACAGGCAGCGATCTATCACCGCCTCGCCACCGTCCAGATCGACAAGTTCGCAGAACCAGCCCGCGGCCTCGCCTCCCTGCGCATGGCGCTAGAGCGCGTGCCGGGTCACGAAGACTCTGCCCAGGCTCTGGAGAAGCTCACGACGGATCGCGACCTATTCGAAGAGGTCGCAGAGCTGTTGGAGGAGGTGTACCGCGCCGCAGGTCGCACCCAAGACCTGGCAGGGCTGTACGAGAAGCGCGTTGGCTTCGCGGACTCCCCCACGGAGCGCATCGACATGCGACGCAACCTCGCGAAGGTTCTGGAGGACGACTGCCAGGACGCTTCGGCGGCTCAGCGTGTGCTCCAGCAGGGGCTCAGCGACGATCCCAGCGACGGTATGCTCCTCGCGGAGCTAGAGCGCCTAGCGCCCATCACGAGCAACTGGGAGGGCGCGGCGGCGGGGTTGCGAGATGCAATCAACGCCAAGCAAGAGCTCGCTCCCGACCTCGCCAAGGAGCTCTGCCTGAAGCTCGCTGGTTGGTATCGCGACAAGGTGGAGGACCAAGCGGCTGCAGAGGCCGCGCTACTGAAGGCGCTGGAGTACGACCCGGAGAGTGATGAGGTGTTACTGCAGCTCGAGCAGCTGCAACGCGCAGCAGATGGTCGCGAGCGCGACCTGATCGCTACCCTGCGTCGGCGCGCGAAGCTTCAGCTCGACGTGAGCATGCGGGAGACGCTGTTCCAGCAGGCGAAAGAGTTCGCGGACGGCTTGAACGATCGCGAACTCGCGGAGTCTCTGCTCAGGGAGTTGCTCTCGCTAGATGACGGCAACTTGTGGGCGCTCTCCGAGCTGACGGAGCTCCGTGAGGCGGCTGAGGACTACCAGGAGACATTCGACCTCCTGGTGCGCCGAGCAGAGCTGCGAGCCGACGCTGGCATCTTGCGTGAGCTGCGTCTCCGCGCGGCAACGATTGCCCAGGAGAAGCTGAAGGACGCAGACCGCGCCATCGAGCTGTTCGAGCATTTGTTCGAAGACGAGCCCACGGATACTCAAGCATCCAGGGCGCTGCGCGAGCTCTTCGCCTCGACGGAGCGCCATGACCAACTCGGGCGTCTGCTGGAGCGCCTGGTGGATATCGCTGACTCACCCAGCGAGCGCAGCGACTTGCGCATGGAGCTGGCGCAGCTGAACCGCGAGAAGTTCAACCTGCCGGACACTGCCATCGAACTCCTGCGGTCGGTGCTCTACGACGATCCCAGTCGCGCTGACGCGGTGGTCGCGCTGAGCGAGCTCTACGAACAGACGGATCGCGACGAAGAGCTCGCTGAGCTGCTCAAGGAACAAATCGAAGCAGCGAAGGAGCGCGGCGACACTGACGCCGAGCTGACCTTCGAGGTTCGCCTCGGTGAGATCTACGACTCGCGTCTGAACGACCGCCAGAAGGCCATCGATACCTACCGCTCGGTGCTCGAGCGTGACTCCGCTCATCGCGGAGCGCTCGAGGCGCTGGCGCGACTGTATCGCGCCCAGAACGAACACAAGAGCGAGGCCGAGATGCTGAGCCGGTTGCTCGATCAGAGCTCCGGCGAGGAGGCCGTCAAGCTCGCGACGGAGCTGGCGGACGCATACGAGCGCCTCGACGATCACGAGGCCGCCGCGAGTGCCCTCGAGCGAGGTCTGACCCACGACGCGCGAAACACCGACCTGCGCACCCGGGTGTCTGGGCTCTACAACAAGCTTTCCGCGTGGGAAAAGTTGGCCGCGCACATCGCGGAAGACGCTGAGGCAACCGAAGACGTCGAGGAAAAGGTCAAGCTGCTGGTCAAGGCTGCGGATCTGCACGCCACGAAGCGCAAGGACGTCGCGGCGAGCGCCGAGATGCTCGAGCGTGCGAGCGCGCTCAAGCCGGATGACCGCGACCTGATGCTCGCGCTGTGCGATGCATACAGCGGCAGCGGTCGCGGCAAGGCGGCGGTCGAGGTGCTCGAGCGCATTGTGGAGAGCTACGGTGGCAAGCGCTCGAAGGAGCTCGGCGACATCCACCGCCGCTTGGCCACCGCGTATCTCGCTGACGGTGAGCAGGAGCGTGCCCTCGAAGAACTCGACAAGGCGTTCCGCATCGAGCCCGGCAACGTGAGTGTGCTCAAGCAGCTCGGCAGCGTGAGCCTGGAGGCTGGGGACCTCAAGAAGGCGCAGCAGATGTTCCGCGCGTTGCTGCTGCAGAAGCTCGACGACTCGTCTCCCATCACCAAGGCGGAGGTGTTCCTCAACCTGGGCAAGGTCCACCACGGCCTCGGGGAGAAGCCGAAGGCCGTGCAGATGCTCGAGCGCGCGATCCAGGCCGACGGCGACTTGGAGGAAGCAAAGACGCTGCTTGCGGAGCTGAAGGGCTGACTCCTTCGGACCCTCGCGCGCTAGCCCCGCGGATGCTTCCTCCCGAGGCACTACCGCGGGGTAACGGTGGCGGTCGACGCCTTGTGGGTCGCTGTTTGGCCTTCGTCGTGCGCTTGCTGCTGCTCACGCTGCGGGTCCGGGTGAGCGGAGCGCTACCGACTGGGCCCGCCGTTTTCGCGTTCTGGCACGGCAAGCAGCTAGGGCTCCTCAAGGTACCCAGGCGGCGCCCCACTCAAGTCATGGTGAGCTGGTCTCGGGACGGCGAGCTGCAGAGCGCGGCCATGGGAAGCTTTGGGCTCAAGGTGGTGCGCGGTTCCTCGTCTCGGGGGGGAGGAGCGGCGTTACGTCAACTGGTGCGGCACCTTCCCGAGCAAGACATCGCCCTCGCCGTGGACGGCCCGCGTGGGCCGCGCCGCCGCGCGAAGGCGGGGGCGGTGCTCGCGGGTCGCTTGGGTGGCGCGCGCTTGGTTCCGCTCGGCATCGCTTACAGTCGGAGCTTCGTGTTCAGGCGGGCTTGGGATCGGTTCGAGGTGCCGCTGCCTTTCAGCCGTGTGTGCGTGGTGATTGGCGATGCCACTGACCCGACCAGCGCTGAACAGCTCACCCGGGATCTTCAGGTCGCCGAGCGTCAGGCGCAGGGGACTTTGCGGCAGTGGGCTGGGGGATCCAGGCGACCGAGCGCCGCGCCTCACCCCCTGCTCGTGCGCGGGCCTTGACCGAGCCTGTATCGGGTGTAACTGGATGGGCGGATGGCCACTCTCGTTTCCATCGACGGCAATATCGTTGCTCCGGCTGACGCCAAGGTCAGTGTCTTTGACCGCGGGTTCCTGTACGGGGATTCGGTCTTCGAGACGATCCGCACCTACGACGGCAAGCCGTACGCCCTCGAGGAGCACCTGGCGCGGCTCGCTCGCAGCGCCGAGCGTGTGGCCATCGAACTACCTGTTACCGTGGGGCAATTACATCAACAGGTGCAGGACGTGATCACTGCGAGCGGCAACGCCGAGAGCTACATTCGCCTGATGGTGACGCGGGGCTCGGGGGAGCTGGGGCTCGCACCAGATCTCGCCGTGTCGCCTCTGGTCGTGATCTTGGTGACTTCACTCCACGCGCCGCCAGCCGACGCCTATGCAGCGGGCATCGCCGTGATCAGTCACCACACGCGGCGCGCCACGGACTCGACGTTGGCCGAGGGAGCGAAGGTGGGGAACTACCTCGCGTCGGTGCTGGCCATGAAGGAGGCCAAGGCGCGCGGCGCCGCCGAAGCGCTCATCCTCGACGCAGATGGCCATGTCGTTGAGGGTGCGACATCGAATCTGTTTCTGTTCCGGCGTGATGCTCAGGGGACGCCGGTCTTGGTCACGCCCCCGGAGTCGTCAGGCATCCTGCCGGGGATCACCCGGGCCGGGGTGCTCGAGGTGGCCCGGGAGCTGGGGATCCAGGTGCAGCTGCACGCACCCACTCTGGAAGATCTTCACGCCGCCGAAGAAGTGTTCATCTCGTCCAGCATTCGGGAGCTCTTGCCAGTGGTGCGAGTCGATGAGCAGCCAGTGGGGCAGGGCGTGCCCGGTCCGCTAACCAAGCGACTCCACGAGGCTTTTCGCGAGTTTGTTCGGCGAAGCTAGCGGCCAGCGTGCTGCCCCTATTTGGGGCGCTGCGCCTCGACGTGGCGTTGAATAGCGGAGGGTTTGCCCTCGTCCTGCTTGCTGGCTCTAACATCGGGCTGGTCGACGGCTTTTCTGGGGGTGCTTTGACGGAGATTCCTCGGGAAGACGGCTGACCTTCTCCCGTAGGATGATTACAGCGCCCGCCCAGGGCCACCAACGTTGTCCGCGCCGCTTGGCGCGTGTGCCGCAGCTAGAGCGGCATTTGCGAGGGACCACATGAACGCTTTCAAACTCCTCACGCTTAGTTGTCTTGCTCTTGGGATCTTGGTCAACACGACCGGTTGCGCCGAGTGCAGCAAGAACGAAGAGACCGGCGGAACGACCTGCAAGTCACTCAAGTACGTGCAAGCAGCGAATCCGAAGGTGACTGAAGTCAACTACCAGTCTGGTGCGTCGCTCGACGTGAAGACGGTCAACGGCGACATCACCATTGTCAACGGCAGCACCGACACGGTCGTCGTGGAGACCACGCCGCGCGTTGGTAAGGCGCACGATACGCCCGAGGAGGAGTTCACTGCCGCGCTGGAAGCGCTGAACGACCAGACCGATGTCAGCGGAGATGCGAACGGCAACGCTGTCGTTCGCGCCCCGGGTGGTGGCGTGGACTCGGTGAGCGTCGTGGTGAAGTTGCCCCCCGGCTTCAACGGCACCATCAAGCTGAATCAGGGCAACGGAACCACCGAGGTCAAGGGCGTCGCCGGCGCGACCGCGCTGGACATCTTCAGTGACAACGGCTCCTGTGATATCCGCGCGGCAACGAGCGTCGTCTCGACGACCGTCAACTGCGACAACGGGAGCACGTCGGTGACTGGTCTCGCGAACGACGTGAACATCACCGCTGGTAACGGCGACTTGTTCGTCGAGGTGGCTTCGCCCGGCGGAAATGGCGGTACCATCTTCGCCGACAACGGTGACATCGAGCTGGCCGTGCCGGCGACGGGAAGCTTCAGCGTGCAAGCCTCTGCGACGAACTCCGTCGACATGGGCAACCCCAGCTCCTGCACCATCAACGAGGCAGCGAGCAACTCGAAGACGCTGACCTGCAACCAGGGTGGCGCGAACTACGTCGTGACCGCCGATGGCCCCGGCGCTGACATCCTCGTCAGCTACTGAGTAAGCGAATCATAGCTGACACCCGAGCATTGCTCGGAACCACGCGCGGCCGCCTCTGGCGGCCGCGCCGCGTTTTGTTCCTGCAGCTTGGCGAAGAACTGAGTTTTCCCGTGGTAACAGACGCGAGTAGCCATGGCGGGCATAGCGTGCGACCCACGAAGCATGCGCACTTGGACGACTCTGGTAGGTGGGTTGTGTCTCCTGCTCGGTGCCTGCGGCGGGGAGAGCTCCAGCGGTGACTCTGGCGGCGCGGGCGGCTCTGCTGGTTCGAACCAGGGCGGCTCGAACCAGGGCGGCTTTGCGGGCAACACCCAGGGCGGTAGCGCTGGCGTTGGCTCCGGGGGGAGCGGAGGGAGTGGCAACACCACCTCCCAGTCCCTGCGCGTTGGTCCGTTCAAGACGGATCCAGGTGACGAGCAGACCCAGTGCGTGATCTTGGATCTGGGCAACGAGCAGGCTGGCGTGATTCGGCGCGTGCGCACCACGCTAACCGAGGGCAGCCATCATCTCATCGTCTCGACGTCGAACAGCGCGCCTCACGCTGCGAGCCCCTGCGGTGCATTCAGCCACCCCGATGGCGCGCTGTTCATCGCGGAGAAGAAGTCCGCGCAGCTCGAGTATCCTCAGGGAACCGGCGTCGCCGTTCAGCCCCATCAGAGCATCGCCCTCGAGCTGCACTACATCAACTTCTTCAGCCAGGCGCCGGAGGACATCTGGGGCGACATCGAGTTCGATTTGGCGCCGGCTGACACGGGGCTTCGACCGGTGCAGTTCCTGTTCACGGGTGAACTCAGCATCTTCTTGCCGGCGCACACCCAGCAAACCGTTGAAGGAGACTACTCGCTGCTCCCTGGCGCGGAGCTTGTCGCTCTGACATCGCACACCCATGCGCTCGGCACACGGGCGACCATCGAACTGCGACACAACGACGGCACGAGCGAGCTGATCCATGAGTCCAACGACTGGGACTCCCCGCCCTTCGATGCTTGGGATCCCGGCCTCCAGCTCAAGGATGGCGATTCGTTGCACCTCAAGTGCGAGTACGACAACTACACCGATCAGGACGTGTACTTCGGTACCGGTTTCAAGGATGAGATGTGCTTCCTCTGGGCGCACTACCTCGAACCGCAGTAGCCTCACAAAAACGCAGACGGGGCGACTTCCGTCGCCCCGCTGATGTCTCTGGTCACCGCAACGCCGATCCTTAGGGAGCTGATTCCCTAGGGATCAACGAGTCACCACTCGTTGTCGATCGCCGAAGGTGACTCTGCTTCGCCGTCCGCCGGCGCCGCAGCTTCAGCCGTTCCGGCGTCGTCCGCTGCAGCCTCGTGAGCTGCAGCCTCGTGCGCTGCAGCCTCGCCGGCGGGATGCTCGGGAGCGTCTGCGCTGACCCCCAGCGGGAGGCCAGGGATCGGGATCCGCAGTGCTCCGCCGTCTCGCGCTGCCAGCAAGCTCAGCGCCTTCTGGAAGAAGCCGCGCAGGAAGGCCAGCTCGCTCGGCGGGTCCGTGATCAGGCCACGCGCCTCGATCATGCGCATCGCCGCAACGACCTCCAGCGCCGCCTGTTCGCCTTCACGGGCCAGCACGCTGAGCGCCGCGTCCTTCATGTTGCGCAGCAGATCCTCCCGGCGCTGCGGCGAGAAGTAGCGATCCGTCGCCTCGAGCAGCTTGGTCTCGAGGGTTTGGTTGAGCTTGTCCTGGTCTGGCTCGACGCCTGGGGTCAGCGTCTTGCCGACCTCCATCAAGAGCTCATCAACCGCGGGCTTGGTCGGGAACCAGGAACGAAACTCAGGCAGGCGATGTAGGTCGCCGGAAGACTCCGCGAGCTCGCGCGCGTCTTCTGCTGAGAGCTCGAGGCCCTCTTCGTCGAAGGGGTGCGTGGGGGCCTCCGTTGGCGCTGGCTCGATTAGCTCCGCCGCGCGCTTGAGACCCAGGGGTTCCGGCGTGGAGTTCGTGCGATGAGCCGCGCGACAGCTCGCAAGGCGCGCGCGCGCCCACTCCAAGGGCACCTACACCGGCATGTAGCCCGCCCCGGGGATCAACTTGTCCATGGCTTCGCGCAGCGCGCTCGCGGAGAACTCACCCGTTTCTACGCGGAAAATTCCCTGACCGTCCCGAGCGAAGGAAAAGCACGCCTTGTAGCGTCCCGCGGGCTCGCGCGTCGCGATGATGATGGCAACGGTGCCCGTGGCGTCCGGGGCCATCAGCCAGGCCTCCCAGCTCTTCGCCGCGTGCTTCGTCGGGCGCGCCACTCGCTTCACTGTTGGGATGCTCACTCCTCGTGCCTTCAGCACGTTCAGGCCGCGGCGGGCGCTCTTGCGCCAGCTGCCCTGGCTGCTGTCAGCAGCTACCTGAACGGCTTCGGCGTTGCCTGCCGCCACCCAGGCGTCGATCAGTCGCGGCGCGTCGTCGCCAGCCGCGCTCAGGGCGGCCAGGGCCTGGTCCGCTTTGGCGCTCACTTGCTGATCGGAGAAGGTCGTTTGTGACTTGGTCATCGTTGCTCCGTGTCGTCTGCGGCCACTTGGCGGCCTGCAGTGCTGTTGCGCGCCCAGGAGGCGCGAAGTTCAAACCTACCCGTTCACCCGCGCGATCGCGTCAATTTCCACACGGACTCCCTTGGGGAGCCCTGCGACCTGGACGGTGGCGCGTGCAGGAGGGTCCTTGTCGAAGTAAGTTGCGTAGACTTCGTTCACCTGCGCGAAGTCAGCCATATCCATGAGGTAAATAGTCGTCTTGACTACGTCGCCGTAGCCCGACCCCGCAGCTTTCAGCACCGCGCCGAGGTTTTGCATCACGCGGTGAGTCTCGTCGGCGACGCTACCACCCACCAGCTCGCCGCTCTTCGGGTCCAGCGGGATCTGCCCGCTGAGAAAGAGCAGATCGCCACTCTTCACCGCCTGGCTGTACGGGCCGATGGCGGCGGGGGCGTCGCTGGTTTGAATGGTTTGACGAGCGGCGGGCTGAGTCATTGGGCGGGATCCTGGCCTTTAGCAGGCTCCTGAAGCAAGCGCGTCGGCGAAAGAACGCTTCAATCGAGGTTGCGACGGCCGTCGATGGCGCGTCCCAAGGTGATCATGTCAGCGAACTCGAGATCGCCACCGTGGGGCACGCCGCTCGCGATGCGTGAAAGTCGGACGCGCGCGCCGAGCTCCCGCGAGAGCAAGAGCGCCGTGGCCTCACCATCGACCGACGGTGGCGTCGCCACGATCAGTTCCTCGACGCCATCCTGCTCGATACGGCGGCCAAGCTCACCGAGGGGCAAGTCATCCGGGCCGACACCGTCCAGCGGAGAGAGCAACTTGCCCAGCACGAAGTAGCGGCCGCGCATCGCACCACTGCGCTCTACCGCCAGCAGATCTTGGACCCGGGCCACGACGCACAAGAGCTTGTTGTCGCGCCGAGGGTCGCGACACACGCCGCACTCGGCGTGCCCCGCTTCGTCCACTTCTGCGATGTTGCCGCAGCGCTCGCAGGGACGGATCCGCTCCATCAGGCTCACCAGCTCGGCGCCCAGGCGCGGCGCGAGATCGCCGCCGTCACCGATCAGGTGAAGCGCGAAGCGCTGGGCCGTCTTTTCGCCCACGCCGGGTAGCCGCGCAAGCAGGTGCACCAAGCGCGAGAGCGCGTCCGGAATCATCAGGTCATCCCAGGGATGCGCAGTCCGCCGGTCACTTTGTCGTATTCGCTCTGCGCCAGCTTGTCCGCAGCCTCGAGGGCTGAGTTGATCGTCGCGACCACCGCATCGAGGGTGAGCTCCAAGCCCTCGCTGGCGACGAACTCCGGGTCGACTTCGATGCGCCTGACACGACCTTCACAGGTCACCGTGACCTCGATCTTGTCGCCGAGTCCTTTGTGGGAGACTTCGTGGTCTTTCAGTTCTTTGCGACGGGCCTCCAGCTTGCGCTGCAGGCGCGCGGCTTGCCGCATCATCTCTCCGCCGGCCATGCTCATTCCCGGCCCGCCCCGCGACTGCTTCTTCATGGCGTAGCGTTTTGCCGTTCGGCGCGCGCCGAAGCAAGGCCCGATGGGGGCTTTCATTCGTAGGGCAAGACTCGCTTCACCCGAGCGCCCAGAGTTCGCTCCGCGGCTTTCACCAGTGGGTGATTTTTTGCTCGATCGATGGCCTGCAGGCGTTCCCGTTCCCGACGCTCGGCTTCCAGCGTCGCCACCGTATGTAGCGGCGAGTCAGGTAGCTCGAACTGGAAGTCGAGCTCGGGCACGGCGCCAAACAACTTCTCCGCGTACGTCAGGATCGCGTTCTTCGACTCTTGAGAGTCAGCTCGGCCGCGAAACACCGTGTGCTTGTCGAACCCGAGCACGATGCGCTCCTTGCCAAGCTCGAGCAGGATCGCGTGGTTCAGCACCGCCGCGAGGTCTGCACGGTCGCCGCGCATGGGCGCCAGGAGGTTCGCCCAGGTCTTGAGCTTCTCGAGGTGTTCGGGCTCGGGCGGAGGCAGCTTGCGCGCCCTGGCAAGGATCTCCTCCAGATCCACGTCTGCCGCGTCCTTGGCGCGCTCCTTCGCTGGCGGAGGCGCCGAAGGCCGCTCAGCCTGCCGCAAATTTGGGGGTGAGGGAGCACCAGGTCCGTCGCGTCGCCCCATGGCTGCGCCGCGGTTCTCGAACCGGGTGGGAGCGCTCCGAGGTGGCTCGGAGTAGGGCTCCGGGGCTTCGTCGTAGCCCGGGGGAGCATGTGGGTGCTCTTCGTTGCCGCGGGGTAATGCTTGAGGGGCGGCGTCTGGCGGCGTCGCGCCGTGTTCGACTGGCGCCGCTGCGCCAGCTTGCGCGGAGGCGGAAGTCGCAGGCTCGACGGAGGTGCGCTCCACCGCCTGGGCTGCGACGCTACTTGCTCCGTTCGCATGGGGTACGCCTGCAGGCTCGTGCTGCAGAGGTGCCGTCGGCCGAACGCTTTCCGCCGTCCGAGTCTGCTGTGGCGGAGAGGGCTGCTGCGGCGGAGAGGGCTGCTGCGGCGGAGAGGGCTGCTGCGGCGGAGAGGGCTGCTGCGGCGGTGACGGTGATCTTGGGGGCTCGTCGGCCCGCTCCGGTGTCGCGATCCCACTCGGACTGGGGCTACGTGGATCCCGATTTCGCGGGCGGCTCGGTGCAGGCGCGCCAGGCCGCCGCTCGACGGCGCCGCCGCGCGGAGCAGCAGAGAGCCGCCGCTCGAGCGCGTGCAGGCGCTCGATCAAATCATCGACGGGGAGCAACGCCGGGCGCCGGGCCAGGCGTACGAGGAGCATCTCCAGCGCCGCGCGAGGGGCCGCGCCGCGCACGACCTCATCGTATCCGCGCGAAAAGCCCTGGTGCAGGCGAATCAGATCATCCGCGTTGGCGCTCTCCGCGAGCTGCTTCACATCTCGCAGCTCTTCATCCGCGAGGTCAAGTAGCCCGCTTGGCTCCGGCACGACCTTGGTCACTACCAGGTCACGCAACAGCGCCAGCAGGTCGCGGGTCACGTGGGCGATGTTGTTACCGCGCTCGGCCAGGCTCGCGACGATTTCCAAGCAGCGCGCCGCGTCGCCTTCCACCAGCGCGCGCGCGATGTCGTGGAGCACCTGGTGGCTGGCGACGCCCAGCACTTCCGCGACGCTCTTTGCGGTCAGCTCTTGATCGCCAAAGGCGATCACCTGATCCAGGAGGCTCATCGCGTCGCGCATCGAGCCGGCAGCCTCACGTGCGATGATTGACAACCCCGCGTCTTCCGCGGGGATCTGCTCGAGCCCGAGCACCTCGCGCAAGCGTTCGACGATGAGTTGCGAAGGGATGAGCTTGAAGTCGAAGCGCTGGACACGACTGAGAATCGTGATCGGAACCTTGTGCACCTCGGTGGTCGCGAAGATGAACTTCACGTGGGGCGGCGGCTCCTCGAGCGTCTTCAAGAACGCGTTCCACGCGTTCTGCGAGAGCATGTGCACCTCGTCGACGATCACGATCTTGTAGCGATCCCGCTGGGGCCGATACGGCAAGCTGTCCTGAAGCCGCCGCACCTCATCCACGCCGCTGTTGCTAGCGCCGTCAATTTCCAGCACGTCGACGTCCTTGCCGTCGGTGATTTCCAGGCAGGCGGCGCACTTCAAGCACGGTGATGCGGTGGGGCCAGGGTCCACACCCGGCTCGACGCTGCCGGGTTCGCGCATGCAGTTCAGCGCTTTGGCGAGGATGCGCGCGGACGTGGTCTTGCCAACGCCGCGAACGCCAGTGAACAGGAACGCGTGGGCGACCCGGCCACTCGCGATGGCACCGGCCAACGTGCGCGCCACATGGTCTTGCCCCACGAGATCCGTGAAGCCCAGTGGGCGATACTTTCGGGCCAGCACCACATAGCTCATCGAAGGGGGGGAGTAGCAGATCGCTCGGCGCGTCTCCAGCGTGCGCTGAGCTGGAGTTCCCACAGCGATCAGCTGATATGCTTCAGCGCGTGATCGGACGTTTGAATGTGCTCACGAGGCGCGCTCGCTACTCGAGCTTTCTCATGGCTGGCAGCAGCGCGTTGATGTTGGGCTGTGGGGCTGCACCCACGCCTGCGAATCCACCGCCACCACCGCCGGCTGCAAGCGCGGCACCGCCCGCGACGCCGCCCAGCGCGAGTGCCAGCGCTGAAGAGGTCGCGCCCAGCCCGCCGCCTCCGGTGCTGACAGAGCTGGAGCCTCACTTCGCACCCAGCGCCGATCTGAATCTCGAGTTCGAGTTCCCCGTCGTGGGGCAGCTGATCCCGAGCGCAAAGGCTGCGAAGTACAAGATCCACCTGCAGCTCGACGGGCAACCCAAGGGGAAGCGTTATCGGGTCGCGCTTCGCCTCGACGACAACCAGCCACACGTCGTTGATCTGAAGTCTCCGGTCGAGCTTGGGTCACTGCTGGATGCCGACGCTGAACTCGGCCAAGGCGCCCATGTCCTGTTTGCCATCGCTCTGGATGAAGCTGGCGAACCGTGGCTGTCCAAGCCCGAGTGGTCGCGCGGGCCGAGTGCGATCGTGCGCTTCGGTATCGATTCCCGCGAGGTGACAGCCGGGCCCCTCGTGCGCGTGCTCTCCCCCAGCGGCACGTTCAACGGTGAAGCGTCGGTCAAAGACGCACGCCTCAACTTCACGGTCAATCCCCCGCTCGGTCGCGGTTCGGCGGCAGCAGCCCGCGTCGTCATCAGCGGGGAGCACGGCGAGAAGCTGGAACGCGTCGTGAAAGAGGCGCGTCCGTGTGCGGTGTCAGGGCTGCAGAACGGGGACTATCGCTTCGAGGTGCAGCTGCTCGGTTCGGACGGCAAGCCGCTCGACACCCCTGGCGCCGTGGACGCCCAGACCATCACCGTGAACTTGGACGCTCCCAAGTAGTCTGCCCAAGCGCCGGAGCGCGCTTCAGGACCCGCTTGGATCGGCAGGAAAGCGTGTATGGTCAGAGGGGGGCAAGCGTCCCTCTGGCCTCGATGGATTCTCCCTTCCTGTGCGGCATGGCCCTCGCGTGGGCGTTGGCGAAGATCGCAGTCGGCGCGTTCTTCTTGCTCACCTACGCGTACCGTCGGCGCGAAGCGGAGTACCTGCTGTTTGGCCTGCTGTGCTTCGCCGTGGCGCTCGACTCCGCAGGGATCGCGCTTGCTTATCACACCTCCGACAAGGGCGAGTGGCTCACAGCCGCGCGCCTCGCCCACGCCGGTGCCATCGCAGCAGGCGCGCTCAATCTCCACTTCGTGATGCGTTACACGCGCGTCGAGGGCAAGCGGCTGATTCAGATCGCCTACGCGCTCGCGGGGCTGTTTCTGATTCTGGACATCGGAAACTTCTGGTTCGAGCCCGGCACCGTTCAGCTGCTGCACTCAGAAGTCTTCGGTAACCCCGTCGTACACGCCGTGGCTTCGCCCCGCCTGTTGCCGGCGGCGTTCTACCTGGTGGTGGTCGCCGAGCTGATCGGTGGCTTCGTGATGCTCTTGCGTGCGTTCCTTGGCGGCCAACGCGAAGCCGGCTGGGTGATGGTAGGCAGCAGCGTCTTGGTGTTGGTCGCGACCAACGACATCCTGCTGATTACTGGCAAGTTTCCTAGCGTCTATTTGGTTCCGCACGGATTCTTGGTTTACATCTTCGCGATCGCCACCACGCTGCCGGCCCGCTATCAGTCGGCGGAGAAGGAGCTCGCAGCAAAAACGGTCGACCTCGCCCATGCCACCCAGGAACTGCGAAACAGCTACGTTGAGCTGCAGGTCGTCCAGGATCAGCTCACGGGAAAGGAACAGCTGGCCCAGGTCGGCGAGCTGGCCGCGGCCATCGCCCACGAGGTGCGCAATCCGCTGGCGATCATCGTCAACGCCACTGCGAGCTTGCGGCGCCCTCAGCTGGCAGACGACGACCGCACCATGTTGCTCGGCATCGTGGAGGAAGAGGCTGGGCGCCTGAACCGCCTCGTCACCGACCTCTTGCGCTTCGCCCGGCCGGTGAAGGTGAATCGCTCTCCGGTCGCGATGGCCATCTTGCTTCAGCGGGCGGAGGCTCGCCTGCTCGAAGGCTTCGAGCTCGAACTCGAGATCAGCGACGACCCTGACGTCCAGACCGTGTGGGCCGACGCCGGGCTCTTGCCCCTGGTGTTCGAGAACCTCGTGTCCAACGCCTGCCAAGCCATGCGTGACGGTGGCAACGTGAAGATCTCAGCGAAGGTCGAGGAGCGCAGCGGCCGGCCAATGGTCAAGGTCACGATTTCCGACTCGGGGCATGGCATGGACGAAGACGTGATGAGTCGTGCAACCGATCCGTTCTTCACCACTCGGCCGAGCGGTACGGGCCTCGGCTTGCCCATCGTTGACCGCATCGTGAAGGCGCATGGCGGCGAGTTGGAGATTGACAGTTCGCCTGGCGAGGGTACGGACATCAGCCTGTTCTTGCCGGTCGGCAAGCCCGACGACGACGAGGAAGAACTCCCTCCCCACCTGCAGAAGCTGATCGATGCTGCACGACGCAAAGCCTGAATCCGCCCCGAAGTCCCCCGCCGAGCCGTCATTCAGCGCCGCCGCGCCAAGGGCTCTCGTCAGCGCAGGGCGCCAAACCTATGGGCGCTTTTGCACGACGCCCGAGCGGGCGAATCTACTCGATGCACCCTTCCTAAATTTGCCGCGCGGAATGCGTTGGTGGCGCCTGAAAGAGTGGCAGGCAGTCCAGATCAGCACGCCGGAGCTGTTCATGAACCTCGCGCTCTTCGACGCGAAGATGATGAGCCTCGTCCAGGTCAAGATCTACGACAAGCGACGAGGCCAGAAGCACGTCTTCGAGCGCAAGCTGCCGCCGTTGAGCATGCGGCTAGCAGACACGCTGCAGCACTCTCACAACGGCTACGCTGACTCCAGGGTGGTCCTCGCGTTCGACAACCGTGCGGCGCTCGGCTACCTCGACGCGCTGATCGATCTGGAGGGGGAGGGGAAGCGGCCCCGCATCAGCGGTAAACTGCGCCTCGATATGCGTCGCGGCGCGCCCCATGTCATCAGCATGCCGCTCGTTGACGGTGGCATGTATTCCCATAAGGGAATGTTTCCGGTGAGTGGGCGCCTGAGCATCGGCGACACGACTCATGACCTCACGGAAGAAGGCGGCCTCGCGTTGCTCGACGACCACAAGGGTTACTACCCGTACGTGATGCTGTGGGACTGGCTGACCAGCGCAAAACGCGATGCTGACGGCGTCGCCTGGGGCTTCAACCTGACGCGCAACCAGTGCCGCGAGCCGAGTCGCTACAACGAGAACTGCGTCTGGCGTGAGGATCGCTTTGGTGCGCTGCCGGAGGTGCGCTTCGAGCGTCGCAGCGAGGGCAAGCCGGACGAGGTGTGGCTCGTTCGTGACGACTCTGGGCGTGTGGATGTGGAGTTCAGGCCGACGGTGCCTGGCGACGTGCGCGTGAACGCGCTGGTGGTGGAGAGTCGCTATCGGGGGCCGTTCGGCCACGTGCGCGGTCGCCTCGCCGCCGACGGCCTACCGGAGCTCGTGCTCGATGACTGGTTCGGCATGGGCGAAGCGTTCCACCTGCGTTGCTGATTGACTGCCTGCGCCTCAGCCCCGAGTTCGCTGTACGGGTGTTGCCCAGTTTTTCTGGGGGGAGAGGCGCGCCGCGAGGCCCTTTCGCCTGACCTCTCCCCACCCGGCCGAGTCAATCGGGGATCGCGCCGGCGAGCTCCGGTGGCACGCTCGGTTTGCTTTGCGCGTCTGCCCAGGCGAATAGTTCCGCGAGGCACCACGCACCGGTTGGTGTTGGCTTGCCGTGTTGACGTAGCGTCGCGATGCCGTCCAGGTTCTTGGCAACGATCTGTTCGTAGCGGGCGCGAAACACCGGGCGCCCACTGGGCGGAGCGCCCGACTCCAGCATGCGTCGGTAGAGCTCGGCTACGGGCACGAAGGCATGCACCGCTAGGAGCACGCCGTACAGCGGGCGCGGATCGGGGCGAACAGGAGAGCTGAAGAGCGGCTCGAAGGCGTTCTCGAGCAGCTGATCTCCGGCGAAGAGCGCGTTGATCTTGTTGTGACAGAACTCGTGGATCAAGGCTTCGCTCAGGGTCATCGAGTCTGGATGCAAGCTGAGGTACGCGGCGCCAATGGCTTCGGCGTACGAGGCAGAGAGGTGGCGCTCGGCGTCGTAGCCCACCGGGTGATAGCTCTGCATCACGAGCCGCATCTCTTCTGCGAGCTCTGGGTAGTGAAGCTCGATCGTGGCGAACGCCTCGCCCAGCGCCCCGCTCCAGGCGCTCGCGTCGCGTGTCCCGAGATCGATGGCGTTGCCTTGCTTATCGGGGTGCGCTTCTTGGTCGGAGAGGGGATTGTTGTCTGCCGCTACGAGCGAGATGCCCTGGGTCAGCGGGAAATGCGCTCGCTTGATGCGCACGCTCTCGGCACATCGTTCGGGTGCGCTGCCATCGCCGATCGCCGCGAGCTCCGCGAAGGCGACTCGCTCTTCAGACGCGCCGTCTCCAAGCACCAGCTCGCCCTCGCGTACCCCCAGGGAAACGTCCGCTGCGCGCTCGATGGTCACTCCCAGCGCGGCCCAGTAGAGGACAGCGGGCGCATGCTTCAAGCCCACGCCACCCGCTGGTAGCTCGTCAGCCAGTGCAAGCTCGAGCCACAGCAGGGTGCCGAGCTCTCCGAGCATCTGGTCCAGCACCTTGACGTCGCCGTTGCCCCACAGCTCGCGATGCAGGCAACGCACGAGCACCGAAATCGATGGGCGCCTGAGGCTCGCGTAGACCATGCCCGCCTTGGGTGTCTTGAGCAGGCCGATCAGTCGCGAGCGCGCATCGGTGAAGGTGTCGAACACCGGCGCTTGAAAGCGACCCATGGGGATCTGGAGCAGCTCCCGGGTCAGCCACTTGAGGTAGGTGCCGAGGATGCGCCGCGCGGTTGTCGAGCCAGCCCGCGGCAGCGTGAGGTCAGCTGGAGTCTGAAGCAGGGCAGTGTCCGCCATCTGGTTAGCAAGCATGCCTCAGCGGCGTGTTGAATGACATCCCAGCAATCCGCGTTGAGCGGGCTCTCGCGCACTCGATGGGGCTTGACCAAGTCGCTCAGTCGCTCGACCCTCCGCCCCATGTCGAAGCGAAAGCGCTACCTGTTCGTGTGTGTGAACCGCCGCCCTGACGACAATCCGCGCGGTTCGTGCGCGTTCAGCGGCTCCGAGGAGATCCACGCGCGGCTCAAGGAGCTCCTGAAAAAGCGCGGGCTCGCGAAGGCGGAGGTACGCCCCTGTAGCTCGAGCTGTCTCGACGTGTGCTGGGCGGGCCCAGTGATCGCTGTCGAGCCCGACAACTACTTCTACGGCCGAGTGAAGCTGGAGGACGTCGAGGAGATCGTGGATGCTCTCGAGCGCGGCGAACGTGTGGAGCGTCTGGTCCTTGGGGAGGACGACTTCATCGACCCCGCACTACTCAAACGAAAGTAGGCAGAGTCCTCGCGCACATTGGCGTGCGCTTGGCTTGTTCGCGCCGTCTCGGGCGCGCCGGAGACTCACATGCAACGACTCGAACCGAAGACCACCGCAGTGGTGATCGTAGACATCCAAGAGCGGCTGGCGGCAGCCATGCCCGAGGGGCAGCTGTCGCAAGTTGTCCGTTCCGCGCGGATACTAGCCGAAGGCGCACGCTTGCTGGGCGCGCCAGTGTTTCTGACGGAGCAGTACCCAAAGGGGCTTGGTGCGACGCTCGCGACAGTAAATGAGGCTCTGGACGGCAGCGACGTCTCACGTTTCGAGAAGCTCTGCTTCAGCGCCTGGGACGCCGACGGCTTCGGCGAAGGACTCGAGCGGAGCAAGGTGCGTGCGGCAGTGGTGATCGGGATGGAGAGCCACGTTTGCGTCTACCAAACGGTGCGAGATCTAGCTCAGCGCGGCCTAGAGGTTCATGTGCCCATTGATGGCGTGAGCTCTCGCCGTGACGACCACCAGGCGACGGGGATCGCACTGTGTGAGCGTTCCGGAGCGATCTCCACCACCACCGAGACAGTGGTGTTCGACTGGTTGGGGCAGGCAGGCGGCGACGCCTTCAAGCAGCTGTCCAAACTCATTCGGTGATCCCCGCGCAAGGCTCTGCCGTTCGCTCGAGGAGCCCACCACTGGGAGCTCAACACTCCGGGTCAAACACGAATGTCAAATTGGCACGAATTTAACCCGTAAATTCAAGGCCTTAGATCGCGTGACGAATCTGAGTTGACTGTCTGTCGGTGCGTGACAAGGTGTCGCCCATGTCTGACAGCGTGGCAACTCTGACCCCCGTTCCGACTTCCGAAGCACCTGCGCCAGGGCCTCTCGCCGAAGACCTGACGGTCCTCGTGGTGGATGACGAGCCGTCGAACCTCGCCAGTCTCCGCAAGATCTTCGAGCGTGATCAGATGCGAGTGTTCACGGCGGAGCACGCCAAGGCAGCGCTCGAGGTAGCGCGCCACCACCGGGTGCAGGTCGTGCTCACCGACCTGATGATGCCAGGGACGAGCGGCGTCGATTTGCTGAAGGCGCTGAAGGAGGTCTCTCCGGACACCGAAGTGGTGCTGATGACGGCTTACGGCACCGTCGAGGCAGCGGTCCAGGCGATGCGTGAAGGCGCGTACGACTTCGTGGAGAAACCGCTCAAGCGCATGCAAATCGTCAAGACGGTGCGCAAGGCGGCCGAGCGCTTCAGCCTGGTCGCCGAGAACCGCTCACTGCGCAAGGAGATCGAGTTACTTACCACGCGGGAAATTGTCGGGCAGAGCGGCGCGCTGCGGCGCGTGCTGGAGATCGCCACGCAGGCTGCGCCCTCGATGGCGACAGTGCTCGTGCTCGGGGAGAGCGGAACCGGCAAGGAGCTGATCGCGCGCTACATCCACACCAAGAGCCAGCGATCCAGCGGCCCGTTCGTCGCCGTGAACTGCGCTGCGATCCCGGAGTCGATCCTGGAGGCCGAGCTGTTTGGTCACGAGCGAGGCGCTTTTACTGGCGCCGTGGGGAAGCGGGAAGGGCGCTTTGCGCGCGCACGCGGGGGTACGCTTTTCCTGGATGAGATCGGAGAGTTGACGCCTCAGGTCCAAGTCAAGATCCTGCGCGTGCTCCAGGAGGGCGAATATGAACCTGTAGGTGGAGAGATGGTGCGTGCGGATGTGCGTATCGTTGCGGCCACCAACCGCGACCTTACCGCGGAGGTCGAAGCCGGTCGATTCCGTGAGGATTTGTACTACCGGCTCAACGTCATCGCCGTCACCGCGCCCCCGCTGCGCGCTCGCCGTGAGGACATCCCGCTATTGGTGGACCACTTCCTCGGCGTCTACTGCAAGAAGAACGGACGCTCGCGGCTTGCGCTCTCTCGGGAGGCGCTTGCCAAGCTCCTCGACTATGAGTGGCCGGGCAACGTGCGTGAGCTCGAGAACGTGATCGAGCGGGCAGCGGTGTTGGCCCGGGGCGATACGTTGGGACTCGCCGACCTGCCCGACGCCGTGGCTCAAGCGGCTCCTCGTGCGCCGGACAGCCTGGAGTTCCCGATCGGTACGCCCCTGGAGGAGGTCGAGCAGCGGCTGATCCGCGCGACCCTGAAACACACGTCCGGGGACAAGCGCCTGGCGGCCCAACTGCTCGGGATCTCGACCCGAACCATCTACCGCAAGCTGGGTGAGGGCTGAGCGCGTTTTGCCACTTTGGCACACTGAGCAGGTGTTTCATGCGTGGGGTGACAAGCTGGCGAGCCCAGAGCCCATCAGGAAGCCCAAACCCCCCAAAAATCCGCAGTTTTGTCCATTGACCCTTGGCACGGCTCTCGCTTTAACCCCGTTTGCCAAACCAGGTAGCGGGTGCTCACCCCGCAGCTCCGCTTGAGCCAACCTTCGTTCCGCGCCACATCTCCGGCGCCACACTCTGCGCCCCAGTCACGTCATGCCCATCGACACCCTCCTGAAGAAGTACTTCACCGGCGTGGTCCTCGCCCTGCTGGCCACTGCTGCGTACTTCCAGGCGTCGGGGTCGTCGGACCTGATCGGGAATTGGTTGTTCGGGTCTGACCCTGAAGCGCTGGCGCTCCTCCCCCCCAAGAACCCGGACCTGGCCGGGCTCAACAAGAGCGGGGCCAAGGTGGCCAGCGCCGACCCAATTCTGCACAGAAATCCTTTCGACTCGGTCACCGGTCCCCTGGATCGCCAGCCAGAGCCCGAGGAGTCGGATGAGCCCAGCGGTCCGGTGAACACCGACCCGCTGACTGCCCCCGCCTGTGATGGCGTCACGGTGACGATCATTACCGAGTCGACGGACCCCCTGTGGTCGTTCGCAGCGCTCCGTGGGCCGTCGGACCCCCAAGCGGTCGTGCGTCGGGTGGGTGATCAGGTCGCTGACAAGACCGTCGCTTACATTGGGCGCAATCCGGTGGAGAAGAGCCCGTCCGTGTGGATGGAGTCCGGGAACTCTCTCTGCCAAGTGCTGCTATTCAGCTCGGAAGAAAAGCCGCCCGCGGCCGCCCCGACCCGCGCGAAGCCAACCCGCGCCAAAGGTGCGAAGGGTGGGGCCAACACCGTGCCCTCCGATATCGCGGACAAGATCAAGAAGGTCTCCGACAACGAGTTCGAGGTCGACCGCTCTGTCGTAGACAAGGTTCTGGAGAACCAGGCCGCGCTCATGCGCTCGGCCCGCATCGTGCCCGAGCAAAAAGACGGGAAGGTCGTGGGTATCCGCATGTTCGGTATCCGCAAGGATACGCTCCTCGGCACGCTCGGCTTCCAGAACGGCGACCGTCTGGAGAACATCAACGGTTTCGACATGACCTCGCCCGAGAAGGCGCTCGAGGCCTACGCCCGCTTGCGCACGGCAGGCAACCTCAAGGTGCAAATCACCCGTCGCGGCAAGCCCGTGACCGTCGACTTCCGCATCAAGTAGGCGCTTGCCGCTCATCACTACTCCGGGCTCGAGCCCGGCCCTGACCGCTCACCAAGAACAGCTGTGACATACCGAACCATGCGAAGCGCTGCGAAATTCGCCTCTACCTTGACCGGACTCGGCCTGGCCTGCCTGCTGAGCCCTGAATACTGCGCAGATCCGCGCTCAGAAGAAGCCCGCCGCGCGCTTCACCGACGCCACCAGCGCTGCCGCGCCCAAGACGGCGGACGATCCGCCCGGTGCGGCGCCGGCGCCATCGAAGTCGATGGACTCGATCGCCAAGGCCGTCGACACCGAGTATCGGCCCAAGGGCATGGGGCACATGGTGAAGTTCAACCTGCAGGACGCGGACCTCGCGGAGCTGGTGAACCACATCAGTGGCATGACGGGTAAGCGCTTCATCTACGGATCCAAGGTTCGGCAGATCAAGGCCACCGTGGTGTCGCCAACGCCAGTCACCCTGGCTGAGGCGTACGAAGCGTTCTTGAGCATTCTCGAAGCCAACGGGATGACCGTCGTGCCCCACGGCCGCTTCCTGAAGATCGTCGACACCGGAAACATCTCCAGCCAGGCCACCCCCATCTACTCGCGAGGCGCGCCGGTTTGCTGGCACGGATGGCCTACCTCACGCGGCTCTACCGCTTGCAGCACGTCTCGCCGGATGACGTGGCGCAGCTGCTCCAGAAGTTCAAGAGCAAGAAGGGAACATCTCGACCTTTTCCCCAGGGCAATTGCTGATCATCACCGACACTGGCTCCAACGTGCGGCGCATGATCCGCATCATCAGTGGACGTTGGTGGCTCAGGCACCAAGATGTGGATCGAGCCGGTTCACTACGGTGCCGCTACTGATCTGGCGAAGCAGATCAACGACATCTTCGAGCTCTCCGGGCAGGAGGCGCTGCCGGAAGTGGAGCCGCGGGCGGCCTCTCAAGGTCGTCGCGGACGAGCAGACGAACGCCCTCGTGATCGTGGGCACCGAGGACTCGTACCTGCGCTTGCTGGAGTTCATGAAGCGCCTCGACACCGCGCCTGCGGCCAGAGGGGCCAAGATCCACGTATGCTGCAGCATGCTGTCGCAGACGAGCTCGCGCAGACACTCACTCAGATGTAGCGGGACCGCAGCCGCTGATGGCGCCCGAGGATTCTGGAGCACCCGCTGCTCCCGCAGGCGGCGCGAGCACTGGTGAAGGCTCCTTCGAAGGCGAGGTGCGGGTCACCGCTGACTCGCCGACAACTCCTCATCATCACCTCGAGTGGTCGTGGCTACGCGCAGCTGCGCTTGGTGATTCAACAGCTCGACATGCCCCGACGCCAAGTGTTCATCGAGGCGGCGATCATGGATTCTGTCGATTTCCCGTCAGGCCGCCAGATCGGCATCAACTACCACGGTGGCGCTGACTTCTTCCAGACCAACGCTGCGGACGACAGCCTGCTGTTCGGCGGTCTGAACCCGATCAACTCGATCGTGCTCTCGCCGGATCAGCTGCAAGGCTTCGCCAGCGTTGTGCGTGGCCCCGAACTCGACGGCACCTCGAACATCTTGGGCACCGGCGTCAGCATCCCCGCGTTCGGTGTGGTGCTGAACGCGCTGGCTGAGCGGTGACGCAACGTGCTCGCCGCGCTACATCATCGCCACGGACAACACGCCCGCGGAGATCAACATCGGCGAGAACATCCCGCTGCAGACGAACGTCGGCGGCGGCTTGAACCTCGGCAGCTTGGGAGCGCTGGCCGGTGGCACGGGCGCGGCCGGCGCGCTCGGCGCACTGGGTGGCCTCGGAGGTCTGGGTGGCTTCTCGAGTCCACGTCAGGACGTCGGCACCAAGATCAAGATCACGCCGCACATCAACGACTCCGATCAGGTTCGTCTCGAAATCGAAGCGGAAGACAGTTCGCCCGGCGCGGCGTCCGGCTCCCTCGGCGCCGTCAGCATCACCCAGCGCACGGCCAACACCACGCTGGTCGTGCGTGACCAAGAGACGGTGGTGATCGGTGGTCTGATGAAGGACTCCGAGCAGACCACGAAGACGAAGGTGCCGGTGCTCGGCGACCTCCCGGTGCTCGGCTTCTTGTTTCGCCGTACGGAAACACAGAAGCGTAAGAGCAACCTGCTGCTGGTGCTGACGCCGCACATCATCCACGACTCGCGAGATCTGCGCACCATCTTCCAGCGCAAGATGCAGGAGCGTCAGGAGTTCCTCGATCGCTACTTCGTCTTTGGTGACTCGGAGTGGACTCCGCCGCGAGACTGGACGCGCACCAACGGCCTGGTCGAAGACATCCGTCAGTCCTATCGCGAGGCTGAGGAGCGGCGTCAGCTCGAGGCTCAGCTGGAAGAGCCCAAGGACAAGCCGAAGCACGAGCCGTCGGAGCCCATCGACATGCCCCAGGTGATCAAGAGCGGTGGCGCTGGTGGCACGAAGGCTGCGCCAGCGCCGACGCCGCGACGTCGCCGCACGCCTCGGCGCACGCCGCGTAGAAATCCCCGCAGCGGCTCCCTCGAGGCACCCATCCAGATCAACCCCATGACTCGCAGCGTCGCTCAAGCGCCCGAGAGCGGCGGCCGCGTCACCGCGGAGCGCACGGAGTAAGCATGCTGCAGCGCGCACTCGGCCAGGTCTTCGTGCGTCGCGGCGTAGTGACGCCCGAGGCGCTCGAGTTGCTGCTCGAGCAACAGGCGGAGAAGCGGCAGCCGCTCACAGAGCTGCTGGTGCAAGGAGAAATCGCCTCCGAGGAGGCGGTGGGTCAGGCGCTAGCGGCGGAGTGCGGTCTGCGCTTCCTGCCGAAGCTCGACATCGACTCCATCGATCCTCAACTCTCGATACGCGTCCCGATCGGTTACTCGCGCTCACACCGGTTGCTCGTGGTCGGGGAGGACGAATCCACGGTGCGCGTGGTGTGCGCCGACCCGCTGGACACCGATGGCCTGGACGACATTCGCGCCTCCTTTGGTAAGCGCGTCGTGGCGGATGTCGCTCCGGGGTCGATCATCGTCGAGGCGATCAACCGCGTCTTCGAACGCGGACAGACGAACGAGGAACTCAAGAGCGAGGACTCGAGCGCGGATGACGACGAGATCGACATCCTCGACTCCGACGACGACGCTCCGATCATCCGCTGGGTGAACGGCTTGTTCTCCCAGTCGGTGCGGGAGCGCGCCTCCGATATTCACATCGAGCCCGAGGAACGCGAAGTCATCGTGCGTTTCCGCGTGGATGGTCAGCTGAAGGTGGTCAAGACCGCCAGCCGCCAGTTCATGAGCGCCGTGGTCGCCCGCGTGAAGATCATGGCTGGGCTCAACATCGCTGAAAAGCGCCTGCCGCAAGACGGCCGCATCAGCCTGAAGATCGCCGGTCGCGGTATCGACGTTCGTGTCTCGACCATTCCCACGAGTCGCGACCATGAGCGCATCGTGATGCGTCTCTTGCAGAAGACGAACACGCTGCTCGGACTCGACGAGCTCGGCTTCGCCGAGCGCGATTTGCACCTGATGCACGAGCTGATCGAGCGCCCCAACGGCATCATCCTCGTCACGGGTCCCACCGGCAGCGGTAAGACGACGACGCTCTATGCGTGCCTGAACCGCATCAACCGGCCCAACGTGAACATCCTCACCGCGGAAGATCCGGTCGAGTACGAGATTGGTGGCATTCACCAGGTGCACGTGCAGCCGAAGATCGGGCTCACCTTCGCCAGCGCGATGCGCGCCTTCTTGCGCCAGGATCCCGACGTCATCATGGTCGGTGAGATCCGTGACTTGGAGACGGCGGAAATCGCCATCCAGGCCTCGATGACCGGTCACTTGGTGCTCTCGACGATTCACACGAACGACGCAGCCAGCGCCTTCACCCGCCTGGTCGACATGAACGTCGCGCCGTTCAAGGTGCGCTCGACGGTGATTGGCCTCTTGGCTCAGCGCCTCGTGCGAATCCTGTGTGACGAGTGCAAGCAGCCCTACGAGGCGACTCCTTACGAGCTCGAGCAGCTGGGCATCGATCCGGAATCTACGGAGCGGCGCTTGAGGCGCAAGGTGAGCAGCGCCTATCGCGCTCATGGCGCGAACTACAAGCCGCCGGGTTGGACCGGACCCGGCATGCCCACCATTTTCCGCGCGGTAGGCTGTGAGAACTGCAACAACAGCGGCTACATCGGTCGGCGCGGTATCTACGAGCTGTTGATGGCGGACGACCAGGTCGGCGAGCTGGTGATGGCGGGCTCTGACGCGCAGTCGATCAAGCGCGCCGCGATGCTCAACGGCATGGACTCTCTGCGTGATGACGGCGCTCGCAAGGTGCTGCTCGGGCGCACCACCGTGGAAGCTGTGCTCGCGGCCACTCAAGAGGACACCTACGACTGATGGCCGTCTACGAGTACCGCGGCATCCTGGTCAACACCGGTAAGGCGACCAAGGGATACAAAGACGCCGACAACATCAAGGCGTTGCGCGGAGCACTACGCCGTGAGGGCATTCTCCTCACGGAAGCGACCGAAGAGGCCCAGCGCAAGGCGCGTGCGAAGAAGGAGCTGAATCTTCTGGCTCCGTTCCAGCGCCCGAAGACCAGCGACATCGCCGTCATGACCCGCCAGCTCGCGACGCTGGTGCGCGCCGGTGTGCCCCTCGTCGAGTCGATTGGTGCGCTCTCCGAGCAGGTGGAGAACGAGCAGCTGGTGCGTATCCTCACGGCAGTGCGCGAGAGCCTGAATGAGGGCACCAGCTTCGCCAAGAGCCTCGGGGCGCACAACAAGGTGTTCCCTCCGCTGTACATCAACATGGTGGAAGCCGGGGAAGCATCAGGCACCCTCGAGGCGGTGCTCGAGCGCCTGGCGGACTTCATGGAGAATCAGGCGCGCCTCAAGGGTAAGGTCACGGGCGCCCTCGCCTACCCAGTCCTGATGGCGATCGTCGGCAGTATCCTGGTTGGCTTCCTGATGGTGGCCGTGGTGCCCAAGGTGACCGCGATCTTCGACAACCTCGGCCAGCAGTTGCCTTGGTACACGCGGCTCCTGATCTTCGTGAGTGACATCGTCGCCGGCTACTGGTGGCTGTTGATTGCCCTCGTCGTCGTCGGTGTCATCGGCTTCCGGCGCTGGAAGGCCAAGCCTGAGGGCCGCAAGAAGTGGGACAAGTTCCGCCTGCGGGTTCCGCTGTTTGGGCGTCTGAACCTGCTCGTCGCGGTCGCGCGCTTCAGCCGCACGCTCTCCACCCTGCTCTCCAGCGGCGTACCGCTGCTCACCGCGATGGGGATCGTGAAGAACGTGCTCGAGAATGCGCTGCTCGAGGAAGTGGTGACCACCGCCATCAGTTCTATTCGGGAGGGCGAGAGCATCGCGGTGCCCCTCAAGAAGAGTGGCGAGTTCCCGCCCATGGTGACCCACATGATCGCCGTTGGGGAGCGCTCCGGTCAGCTGGAGCAAATGTTGGAGAACGTCAGCCGAGCTTACGAAGCGGACGTGGAGGTGAGGGTGCAGGCGCTGACCAGCTTGCTCGAGCCTTTGATGATCGTCGTGATGGGTGGCCTCGTAGGCTTCATCACCATGGCGATCCTGATGCCACTGATTCAGATGAACGACATGGTGAAGTGACGGGGGTTGGCCTCGGCGTCTGCGCTGACGCGCCTCTCCCCCAAAAAAACTGCGCCAGCAAACATGAAGCCGTGCTTACGCGCGGAAAAACTCAAGACGTAACCAGAAAGCCACTCCGAAGCCTCACCTTGAAGCCGGTGCAATGACCCATGCTACGCCGTCGAAGACTGCTCGAGCAGGACATCTTCTTTCCCTGGGAGAGGCGGGGAGGGTTGCGTCGTCGTTTGCGCGTGCACCGCTTGCGGCGCGTGCTCATCGTGGCAGGTTTCTTGGGCTTGCTCGCGACCATCGCGGTGCGCGAGCGACGTCGGGCAGGGGTGAGGCAGACGCGCGCCACGTTGCTCGACACGCGGCAGGCGGTCGATGCCTACCTTGCCGATCACCAAGGCGGATGTCCTCCGAGTCTGAGCGACCTCGCCAAGTATTCTGGTTCACAGCAGGTGCCTCGCGATGCGTGGGGACGTCCGCTGCGTTTGATCTGTCCGGGACGCCGAGAAGGGTCCCGCTACGAGTTGATGAGTGACGGCCCTGACGGCTTGCCCGGCGGGTTGGATCGCATCGAGTGAAACGTTCATCGCGCCTGCCAGCGCGAATTTGGAGCTCTGATATGAAGACACACAGCCTGCTCGCCTCCCCCGAGCTACGAAACACCGACCTCACCCTGCTCGAGCGCCTGCGTCTCGCGGCCAAGCTCCGCAGGGCAACGCGCGCCGATCAGCGCGGCGTGACGCTGTTCGAGGTGCTCATCGTGGTCGCCATCCTCGCGATGGTCGCCGGTGGCGTCGCCGTGTTCGCGCTGCCGAAGTACCGCGAAGCCCAGGTCGACACCGCGAGGACAGGCGCTCGCACGATCCGCACGGCAGTGCAGCAGTGGCAGGCCGCGAACAACGAGACGAGCTGCCCCACGATGAGCCAGCTGGTGCAGGAGAAGCACATCGACTCGGCCACCAACACCGACGATCCGTGGGGAGAGGCCTACATCCTGACCTGCGTCGACGACGAGGTGTTCGTCGCCTCCAAGGGCCCCGACAAGCAGAAGGGCACCAAGGACGACATTCGTATCCCAGGCGGCGGTCCGGCGGGCGGCGGCGAGGAGTGATGGCCACTCAGGGGCGAGGAACAGAGCCGCGAGGCATGCGTTGCATGCGTCGGACCGGTCTCACCTCGTCCCTGGGGCGTTTTTCGGGGGTGAGGAGCAGAGTCCGTCTGCGTAGCCAGCGCACGGTGCGGGGACTCACGCTCTTCGAGGTGCTGATCGTCGTCGCGCTGATTGGCATCTTGACCGGCGCCGTGCTGCTCGGCACCGGCGTGCTCGGAGGCGCGAAGATGCGCGCCTCGGCTTCTCTCATCTCCGCGGGGATCCGCGTTGGCTTGAACCGTGCGAACTCCACGGGCAAGCCCGTGCGCATGGTCTTCGACTTCGAGTCGAACCGGGTGATCCTCGAGGAGAGCAGCGGCAAGATGCTGCGGGAGAAGGACGACGAAAGCGGTGGCGCTGAGGCTGCCACCGAGGCCGAAAAGGCTGCCCGCGAAGAGGCGGAGAAGCTGATCAAGGCTCCGCGCGCGCCGCGCCCGAGCTTCACGCCAGTGAAGGAGTTTGGCTTCGAGAGCGATGACGGCGAGCCCGGGCGGGCACTCGAGAGCGGCGTCAAGCTGCGACGCGTACAGACCGATCACGACAGCGAGCCGCGCACCTCGGGACGCGCCTACCTCTACTTCTTTCCGGGCGGAGGCACGGAGCGCGCCTCGATCCAGCTGCAGAAGGGCAAGTCCGAAGACGACGGCGTGAGCATCTTGGTCAACGGCCTCACCGGACGCTCGAAGATCGAACGTGGCTGGGTGGAGCTCGAACCGCCTCGGGAAGACGACTCGTTCGGGGAGCGCGAAGAATGAGCCCCCACACTCAGCATCAGCACGCGAAGCGGGGTTTCACGCTGCTCGAGGTATTGATCGCCGTCGCCATCTTGGGCCTCGGCCTCAGCGTGATCCTCTCGGCTCAGGCGGGTCTCTTCAACAACGCCGCTCGCGCCGAGAACATGAGCCTCGCCCCCGAGCTCTTGCGCTGCAAGATGAACGAGGTCGAGCTCGACCTGCTGGAGAAGGGCTACGGGGTCATCGACCAGAAGGACTCCGGGCCTTGCTGCGCCGACGAGAGCGACAAGCGCTTCAGCTGCGAATGGAAGGTCGAGCTGATCAAGCTGCCGGAGCCGAGCTCTGGGGCGTTTTCCGGAGACGCAGGCATCGCGGGTGACAACGGCGGCCTCGGTGCGCTGGGTGCCCTCGCGCAGTCAGGCGGCCTCGGCGCTGCGTCCGCAGACGGCAAGCCGCCAGATCTCGGCAGCTTGGCTAGCTCGCTCAGCGAAGCGGGTGGCAACCCCATCGATGGCGTCGCGGGCATCGTGATGAGCATGGTGTATCCCCAGCTCAAGCCGATGCTCGAGGCGAGCATCCGCCGGGTAACCGTCTCGGTGGTCTGGAAAGAGGGCAAGAATCGCCGCGAGCTGTCTGCCGTCCAGTTCGTCACGAACCCCCAGCAGGGCGGGCTCGACGCCAACGCGGCCGCCGGCCTGGAAGGGCTGGAAGATCTCGCGGGCGGTCTCACCGGAGGCACTAGCCCTACGGGTGGAGGAAATCCCGGCGGAGTGAATCCTGGCGGAAACGGGCTCAGTCGCGGGCCGAGCCCGTTCGGCCCAAGGAGGAACCCGTGAACGGCGCTCGCCTCCTGGGGCGCCGCCTGCGTCGCCAGCTCGCGGGCTTCACCCTGCTGGAGCTGATCGTCGCGATCACGATTCTGGCCATGATCAGCATGCTGCTCTACGGCGCGTTCGCTGGTCTTCGCAACACCCGGGATGGCGTTGGCGAGGTGAGTGGGCGCTATCACGAGGGCCGGAGCGCGATGCAACGCATCGCGCGTGAACTCCAGAGTGCGTTCTTGAGCTTCAATCGCCCAATTGACCAGTCTTTGGTAACGCGGGAGACGCTGTTCAAGGGCAGCCGCGGGTCTCCCGCAGATCGCGTCGACTTCACGGCGTTCGCACATCGCCGCTTGGACAGGAACGCGCACGAGTCAGATCAGTGCGAGCTCTCCTACTTCGGATCTCAGGATCCGAAGCAACGAGCCGTCACGGACTTGGTGCGCCGGGAGTCCGCGGTGATCGACTTGGAGCCGGATCGCGGCGGCCGCGTCCAAGTGCTCGCGACTGACATCGATCTGTTCCAGCTCGAGTACCTCGACCCGTTCACGGGGCGCTGGACGGAGCAGTGGGACTCGAGTCAGTCCATCGGCCAGACGAACCGTCTGCCTTATCAGGTACACATCACCTTGGTGCTCAATGGGGGGCAGCGCTCGTCGAAGGGGCGCGCCCGCCAGACCATCAAGTTCGACACCAAGGTGATGATTCCAATCCAGTCGCCAATGGATTTCGCCGGGGTGGGGGCGCTGCAGCGATGAACAGCCCTGCGATGAACGGCCAAGCGGCGAACGGTCATGCCGCGCACAGCGGTTGCGCCGAGCCGACGCCGCAAGCGGTGGGCGCGCTCAAGCGTTATCGCCTGCGCAAGCGTCACTCGAAGCAGCGTGGCGTCGCGCTCATCATGGTGCTCGGTGCCTTGGCGGTGCTCACGGTGATGCTCACGGAGTTCCAGACGGAGTCCACCGCGGATCTGTCGAGCGCGCTCTCGCATCGAGATTCTATCCGCGCGGAATATGCTGCGAAGAGCGGCTTGAATCTGTCACGCCTGCTGCTCGCCTCGGAGCCCACCATTCGCAAGGCCGCGGCGCCGATCTTCCTCTTGATGGGTGGCCGCGCGTTCCAGATCCCGGTGTGGGAGTTCGCAGACCTGGTGCTCGGAGCCTTCAACGACAAGGAAAGCGGCAAGCGTTTCGAGACGCTCGCGAGCGTGCGTCTGGAAGAGGGCGAGAACCTGGGCCTGGACGGCGCCGGCTTCGACATCAAGATCGTGGACGAGGACTCCAAGATCAACGTGAACCTGCCCGCAAAGGGCGACGCGTTCAGTCAGGTACGCACGGGTACCGCAATCGCAACCTTGATCAGCGGCCCGCAGTACGACGCGCTGTTCGAGAACCGAGACGCGGACGGACAGTTCACCGATCGCCAGGCGATGTGTTCCGCGCTGATTGACTGGACGGATCCCGATCAGCAGGCGGCGGTGTGTCTACTTGGGTCGGACACGGCCCAGACGGCGGCTCCCGAGGACTCCTTCTATCAGCAGATTGGCCTCAAGTACGTACGCAAGAACGCCGCGTTCGACAGCCTCGAGGAGCTGCGTCTCGTGCGCGGAATGAGCGATGACATCTGGGCGAACTTCGTGGAGCCCGACGAGTCCGACGCATCCAAGCGAACCTTGACGGTGTGGGGGCAGGGCGAGCTCAACGTCAATACGGCGAACGCCCAGGCGCTGTGGACCATCATCTGCCAGTACGCCGTCGAGAACACGCCGATGTGCTCAGAGGCCGAGGAGGCGATCAAGTTCATCTCCGTCGTGGGTGTCGTGAAGAGCTTCACTGCGGGCGTGCCGCTCTTCAATTCTCCGAAGGGCTTCATCAACGCCATGGCAGGCAAAGGCATGTTCGGGGCGGTATTCTCCGCCCTCGGCCTTCAACCCGTGACCTTCAAGTCTCCGAACGAGACCATGAAGGCGATCAGTACCGAGAGTAAGGTCTTCAACATCGCGGCCAGGGGCTACGTGAAGAGCGCGAAGCGCGAGACCAACGTGCGGCTGCGCGCAGTCGTCGACATGCGCGGGGCTCCAGAGCCGGCCCAGGCGATCACCGACGCGCTCGGCGCTCTGGGAGTGAACATTCCGGGAGCCTCCAGCGCGGGCGAGACCGCTCCGGAGGGTAATAATCCGAGCGCGGCGCCCACTAACCTCCCCGAGGGCGCGACCGACTCGGCGCTCGCAAACTACTTCAAACCAGACCCGGCGGGTCGCATCGTGTATTACCGCCTGGAGTGAGACCAGACGGGCTCACTCGAAGTCGCAGCTAGCCGCTCTCCCCAGACCGGCGCGCCTCCTTAGAACGACATGGCCAGAATCGTAGGCATCGACATCCGAGACACTCACGTGCGCGCAGTGCTGCTGCGCACGCGTTACCGCGCGGTAGAGCTCGAGCAAATGACCGAGGTGGATGTGGCCCAGGTGGTCAATCCCGCGGAGGCGCTACGTCAGGCGCTCATGCCCCTGCTCCACGCGGGTGAACACTTCGCGGTCGCCATCGACGGTCAGAAGGCGTTCGTGCACCGCATCCGCGTGCCCAGCACCGCGCTGAAGCAGCTGTCCGATGTCCTACCGTTCGAGCTCGAAGCCGAGCTGCCGCTGGACATCGAGGAAGTCGTCTACGACTTCCGTCCACCGCCGCCAACCCGGGAGCCCACGGCGGAGGTGCTGACGGTCGCCGCGCGTGAGACCGACGTGCTCGCAGTGATCGCGCAGGTGAAGACCGCCACTGGTCGTGAACCCGAACGCGTATCGGCCGGGGCGCTACCGCTTTCGAATCTCGTCGAACTCGTCCCGGACGTGCTTGGTTCACGCCCTGCGGCCGTCGTGGACTTCGGCGGATCCCACACCGACTTCGTGGTGATGGACGGCGGCATGCCGGTGTTCGCGCGCACGCTCTCACGAGGAGTGGGCACGCTGCCCGAGGGCGCCGAAGCGCTCGCCGCGGAGCTCCGGCAGAGCTTGACGGCTTGGCTAGCCAAGGGCGGACAGAGCGTCGAGGTCGTCTACCTGACCGGGACCTTGCCGGCGGGTGCGCCAGAATTTCTGGCGTATCACTTGGGGACTCCCGTCGAGGTCCTGCCCGGCCTGGCGCTGGAGAACGCGAACCCCGACCAGCTCGCCGCGCTGCCTCGCTTCGCTCGTGCCGTCGGGATTGCCTTGGGCCTGCGCGGCAAGGCGCGAGACCTCAATCTGCGGCAGGGCGGCCTAGGCTTCGAGAGCGGCTTTGCTTTCCTCAAGGAAAAAGCGCCCACGCTGAGCGGCCTGTTCGCCACGATCTTCGTGTTCTTCGTGTTCTCCACTTGGGCTGAGATGCGGGCGCTCGATCAAGAGAACGCGGCGCTCAGCAGCGCACTTGGCGAGGTGTCGCTCAAGGTGCTGGGTGAAGAGACATCGGATCCTGACCGAGTCAGCGAGTTGCTCGAAAAAGGGCCGGGCAAACAGGACAACGATCCGATGCCCCATTTCGACGCCTTCGACGTCATCGTGGAGATCAGCAACGCGGTGCCCCACACCGTCACCCACGACATTCAAGAGTTCGACATGCAGCGTGGGAAGGTGAAGATGAACGCCATCGTCGGGTCCACGGACGAGGCTCAGAATATCTCCAGCAAACTCAAGGAACACGCCTGCTTCCAAGACGTGAAGGTCTCGAAGATCACCCAGGTCGTGAACAGCGATCGACAGAAGTACGTGCTCGAGTTCGACGTCGCATGCCCTGAAGACGGCGGCGCAAAGAAGCCTGCGAAGAAGGAAGAGGGAGGCGAGAAATGACTCTCGGCGAACGCTTCGCGCAGCTGGAGCCTCGTGAACGCCGCCTCGCGACGATGCTGATGGGTGTGTTCGTCGTGTTCGTGTTGATCGGCGTTCCCGCGCTCATCACGAGCGCGGTTGGCAGCAAGCGTGGCGACAACGAGGCGCTGCAGAGCGCTATTCGCTCGATTCGCGAGGGGCGAGCGCAATACGCCGCTCGCTCAGCGAACCAGGATGCCGTGGTCGAGCGCTACGCAAAGACGACGCCTGCGCTCGCTGGGTTCCTTGACCGCCTCGCGAAGCAAAACAAGGTCGACATCCCGGAGAGCCAAGACCAAGCCACGGTTCCTCACGGCAAGATGTACGAGGAGCGCTCAACGCGTATCACGTTGCGCAAGGTCGGCATGCTCCCGCTCGCGAAGTTCATGGAGTCGATTGAACGCTCGGGCTACCCGGTGAAGATCACGAAGCTGAACATTCGTCGCAGTGGCTCCCAGCCAGATCAATACGACGTGTCGATGACGGTCTCGTCGTTTGATCGCAAGGCACCGGAGAAGAAGCCGGCTGGCGAAGAACCCAAGGGAGAAGAAGGATGAGCCCCCGCGGCAAGAAGATCTTGAAGTGGGTGGGCTACCCGTTCTTCTACCTGTTTGCGCTCGTCACGTTCCTCTACCTGACGCTGCCCACTGACCGCGCGAAGACGAAGCTCGAAGCGGAGTTCAACGCTCGACAGACTGACGAGAACCCGCTCACGCTACGCATTGGAGATCTCGATACGTACTGGCTGAGCGGTGTGGAAGTCGAAGATGTGGAGCTGGTTGGTCAACCCAAGGTGACCGAAGACGGAAAGCTCGGAAAGGCCGAGCGGTTCTCCATCACGCGCGCTACAGCGCGGGCCTCGATCTGGAGCGCCATCGTGGGCGACACCTCGGTGAACTTCGACGCAGAGGCGTTCGACGGCACCATCAAGGGCACCTACGCCAACGAGGGCGGCACGCAGCACATCCACGTCGAAGTACAGGACCTGGGAGTGAACAAGCTGCCTTTCGTCCAAGCGGCAATCGGCATCCCCATGCAGGGCTCGATGACGGGCACCGTCGACCTCACCATCCCTGGCGGGAAGCTCGCCGAAGCCGATGGTACCGTGGAGCTCGAGGTCCAGGGACTGCGTGTTGGCGACGGAAAGACGAAGATCCGCGACACGATTGCGCTACCGGAGATCAAGGCTGGGACGCTGAGCCTGAAGGCTGAGGCGGCTGCAGGCACGGTGACGGTGTCGGAGCTCAAGTGTGACGGGACCGACATCAAGGTTGACGCTGCCGGCAAGATCAAGCTGCGAGACCCGTTCGATAGTTCCCTCGCGGAAATGACTCTGAGCTTCTCGTTCAAGGACGCATACCGCGACAAGAACGAGATGACCGCCGCCCTGCTCGGGAAGACCGGTGGCCCTCCCGGAGTGCTCGATCTGGACCCCAAGGTGAAGCGCGCCAAGAAGCCAGACGGGTCTTACGCCTGGCGCTTGAGCGGCCCGGTGGGCAAGCTTCGCTTTGACCCGGCAAGCGGTGGCGCCTCCCTGCGTGGCAACTCGCTGCGCAATCGGCTCAAGGGCGGCAGCGTACTTCAGCGGAAGTAGCGCGGTTCGGTCGAGCACCTTCAGGCCCTGCAAACGCAAGAAGCCCCGCACGTGAGTGCGGGGCTTTCGCTTTGGGGAGCCACCTGAGTTCAGGCTGACGTTGGCCGCAGTCGCAAGCTGAGCTTGCGGCTCGCGATCGCCGCACCAAGTCCCATCGTGACTACGGCGAAGGTGAAGAAGCCCCCGAGCCATGGGATCGCTCCCACGAGCAGGAACAGGGCACAGCCGACCGCGAGGTGCGTGTACGGGTTCTTGGTGCGGTGCTGCACCAACGTGCCACCAAGCGTCTGCAGCACCGCACAGATCCCGGCGTAGCTGATGAAGGTCAGCACCAGTACTCCGAGCAGAGCGATGGGGATCCCGATCAACGTCACGCACAACACGATGAAGCCAATGAGTGCGCTGAGCCAGGCCACCACGCCAAGCGCGAAGCTTCGCATGGGACGCAGCGTGACCTCTTGGCTCAGGGCGTCCATGCGCCGCGTCGCCAGCGCCATCAGTACAACGCCGAACACGAAGAGCATGGCGCTCTTGGTCAGCGCCGACCCAATTTCTTCGACTACACCCATCGCCTTCTCTCCTCTCCTTCCACCGTTTACGTGGACATCGCTTCCTCCGCGATTCGTCTGCACCTCGCCCAGTACCCTCGCGCCTTTGGCTTGAGAGAGCTTGCCGCCCATGACACCGACGTCGCCGCCGACCTCGGTGTCATCTTGCAGTTCGAGGTTTCCGCCGACGACTGCGGCATCACCTTTCACCCGTGCTCCGGGCAGCAACACCGCGCGTCCGCCCATCACGGTGAGATCTCCAGTAACCGTACCCAGGACCTCCGCGCTTCCGCCCATCACGGTCAGGTCATGAACGACGTCACCTTTCTCGATGCGGACTGAGCTGCCGGTGATGACTCGATCCTTGCCATCTCCCTGCTCCGCGACGTTGCTCGCGCTGAGAGCGGGTGCTTGGACGGCGCTCGGGGGAGTTGGAGGCACCGGTGGAGTGACCTCTACAGGGGCAACCGTCGGCTCGGGTGCGCTGCTCGGCTCGCCCGCGCTGTTCGCGGCGGCGAGCGGGACCTGCGCGCTTGAGGCGCCTGCAGTGTCGCCGGCCGGCGAAGCTGACCCGGCTGGTGCAGGTAGCTCGACCGGGACGATGGTGATGAGATCTCCCTTGCGTTCCGCGCGGTAATTGGCATCCGCGAAGAGCGCCTGCATCACGTCTTCCGCTGGCAGCTGCTTGACGTGCAGGTCGATCGGTGCGCCTTCGGGCCCCCGATAGATCACGTTCCAGTGCGCAGCGTCGGCCAGCTTGTGCAGCGCCTCCGAGCGCGTCGCCCGTGACAACGAGAGCGACACGTTCGGTGACGCTTCCGGCCAGTCGCCTGCTTTCTCGACCTCGGCCCGGGCTCCACCAGCAGCAAGCGTCAGGAGCCCAGCACACGCGAGCGCGGCTGTGAGATGGCGAATGACTGACCGCCTAGGCATTTTGATTCCTTGTGGCAATAGTTTGACGAAGTGCGATCCCAGTGCCGATCGCCATTAGCAACAACGCGAGGAGGAATGGCGCGGCGGTGCCGAGCGGGCTCTCAGCGCGCATTGAGTTCATCAGCTGTGGCAGCGATCGCAGCGTCACCAGCGCGGCCTGCCACAGCGGTCGCAGATCGACGCTCCCTGAGGACCCAAGCACGCTCGGCAGCACGCCCAGTGCCGCTAGCAAGAGCGCCGCGGCGATCGCCGCCTTGGGTACGGCCCGTCGCGCGGGGATTGCGGCTTGGGTGGCTGCGGCTGGGGCAAGAGCCTCGAGCTCTGGCGCCAGCGCGAGATCGAAATGCAAGCTCAGTTCCGCCGCCGCGCCAACTTGCTCGCCGCACGCCACGCATCCGTCGAGGTGCTGCAGTGCGAGCGGCGTCACGAGGTCGAGCTGACCGTCGGCACAAGCGACGATGGCCTCTTCCGAGAGGTGCCCTGTGTCGTCCAGGTCGAATGGTGTGCGTGTTTCGTTCATGTTAGGCCTCGATGAGCTCGCGCTCGAGCCGCTTGCGGGCGCGAGCGATCCAGGTGCAGACGGTGCCTAGTGGCACTCCCAGGATCTGAGAGATTTCCTTGTAGCTCTTATTTTCTGCATGGAAAAATAGGAGGGCGCGCCGCTCTTGCGCAGGGAGCGTCTCGAGCGCGACCAGTAGGGCCTGCTTGCGGCGCCGGTCTATCAACTCATGCTCGGGCGACGCCCCTTCCCACGCAGCGTCTCCCGTCGCGTCGATCACGACTTCGCGTGAAGCGCCTCGGCGTCGGTCGATGGTGACGTGCCGGGCGATGCCGAACACCCAGCGGCTCAAGTCCTCGAGGGAACGCAGCTTTCCGCGTCCCTCCAGGGCCCGACGCAGTGTCTCGCTCAGGCAATCCTCCACATCGGCGTGGTTGGATGCTGGGCCGAGGCGGCGTCGGATATAGCCCTGCAAGGCCGGGCGCAGATCAGCGAGCGCGCGGCTGAACTCAGGACTTGGAGCGTCCTCGGGCGGCGGCGCGGTCGTGCTCATGGCGGCTCGGGCGCTGCCCAGAGTAGCCCAAGCGGCGGGCGAGGTTCGCGCCTCGAGCCCCGCATCGCCTCGCGCCCAGAAGCGGGGGTCGAGGCACTGTCGCCAACTTGGGAGCTGCCAGGGCGAATTCAGCGTCAGGGTGGTCATTACCCCTGCTCTTCGCGCTGGAGTGGCAGTTATTTCGCCCTGTCCTCACAAAACGCAGGTGGCCCCGGCGAAACACGCCGAGGCCACGCATCCAGCGGCTCTGCTCAGGAGTCTACGCCGATCATCAAGCGCTGACGCAGCTCGAAGAACGGCTCGCTGACCCCGTACAGCACCAGCTCCTTGAGGCGTTCCTGCGCCGGGACAGCGCTGGAAGCCTCGTCGGAGGCCTTGATGATCTCCGCTGCGGTCTCGAGATCGTGACACACCACCAGTCCCGCACGATCTGCAGTCAGGTCTACACCTGCGACCCAACGCTTCAGGTCCAGTGCGCCGCCGCTCTCGAGCAGCTTGGAGACCACCCGCGCGAGCTGGTCTCTCGCCTGCGCTGACAGGTGCCGCTCGAGCGCCTCGATTGAGTCCCGCACCGGTCCTTCGAGGGAAGGAGCCACCGGGAACTGTGGCGCGTTGAGCTTGATCGCGGCGAACAACCACGACTTGAGCCCCGTGCCGGACGGGACCAAGTGCCTCACGTACATTCCCGGACGGAAATAGGTGAGGTGACGCGCCGCGATGAACGCCGCTGCCTGAGGTGGCACCTCCGCGCTCAGCGCTGCGGTGCCGAGCACGATGGACGGGGCATGCGCGTGCAGGAACGAGAGGCCGCCGGGGTCATTCGGGTTGTGGAACGTCGGGGGTGCTTGCATCCCGAGCACGCCGGCTGCGTAGTGCAGCGTTTGGCTCATCGGGTAGGGGTCCGTCGCGAGGTCGACTTGGTACGACTGATCGTAGCCAAGGTCGACGAAGCTCTGCCCACGGGTCAGGATGACTGCGGGCTCAATCAGCGCAAACACGCTGGTCAGCAGCGGGTCGGCGAAGTTGTGGAAGACTCGACCCAGCCAGTCCTCGTCGTTGAACGCGTCCTGAGCGTGCGCTGGCGTTTCGGAGCGCATGCGTCGGAAGAACCGCTCCTCGTCTGGTTCCGCGAGGTTCATCACGAACAGCGCCTGGCACAAGCACCAGGCTGCGTCCGCGCGCTTCACCTCGGTGTAGAGGCGCCTGAGGAGCTTGTACGAGTCCGGTCGGTAGGGATTCTGGCGGAGGATCGCGAGCTGAGCCGTCACCGCCTTGCCCAGGTGCTTGTGGGGGTCGGAGGCGTAGAGATTCGCGAGGAGCTCGCTTCGCTCCTTGTTCTCGGGATCGAGGGTGTGCGCCGCTTCGAAGGCGTCGATCGCCTTGTCGGTCCAGCCAAGCTGTTTCTCGTAGAGTTCTCCGAGCTCCGTGAACGTCTCGAGCAGCGTCTTCGTGTCCTTCTTCTCAGAGGCGCGCTTCAGGCGTCGCTTGAGCAGTTTCTCCACGGCTTCGTAGTCGCCCCGCTGGCGCTGCAGCTCGATCGCCTCGGTCAGCGCCTTGCCCATCTCGGGGTCGAGCTCGAGCACGCGCTCGTAGTA
Source organism: Polyangiaceae bacterium (assembly GCA_041389805.1). GTDB lineage: Bacteria > Myxococcota_A > Polyangia > Polyangiales > Polyangiaceae > JAHBVY01. Next base: position 120,133 of record JAWKRD010000016.1, read on the forward strand.
CTCGATGGCGCGATCGACGTCGCCCATTTGCCGGCCGGAAACGATAGCTGCGGTGTGCATGTACTTGGCCTTCTGGCGCGAGTCATCGACGAACTCAGCCAGACGCAGCACGACCTCCACCAGCTTGCCCCAGTCCTTTTCCTCACTGTAGAGCTGCATCAGCTTCGTGAGCAGGCGCCGGTCGTCGGGCTTCTCCTCTAGAGCAGCGACGTAGCTCTTCGCCGCTTGGGTGCGGTCGTTGAGCTTCTCCGAGGCGATGTCGCCCATCTCCATCAACAGTCGCACGCGTTCGTCGCCTTCCACGGCCTCCAGGTGCTGACTCTTGATGGTCAGGGCGGCCTGGAAGTCGCCCTTCTCCAGCAACAGTTCTGCGAGAGAGCTCATGGGGGTGAGGTCCGACGGATTGAGATCCAAGGCCTCTTCGAGGGGAGCCTTCGCTTCGTCCAGCTTGCCCAAGCGCCGCGCCGACTCGCCCAAGCGGTAGAGCGCCGCGGCGTGTTCTTGGTCCGAGAGATCCTTGGCGAAGCGCCCGAGCAGATCCGTGTACATCTCGTACGCTCGCGCGGGAGCGCCGTTCTCGAAAGTGACGCGCGCCACACGCATCAGCGCCTCGCGGTCGTCGGGCGCGATCCGTTGCAGCGTGTCCATCGGCGCCAGCGCCTTCTCGGTAGAGCCGCTCTGGCTGAGAGCATCCACGAAGTTGACGAGGATGCGCGTGGCTTCAGCCTTCTCGAGGGAGTCCGCTCGATTGGCGACCAGCTCATAGTGGGTCGCTGCCTCCACGAAGCGCTTCGCAGCAAACGCTTGGTCTCCGAGGATGCTCAGCGCGACCAAGTTGGTCGGGTCGAAGCCGAGCGCCTTCTTTGCCGCCTCCTCCGCCTTGGCTTCGTCCTTCAGGCGCTCGCGGGCAAGCTTCGCCATTTCCGCTGCGAGCTTGGCCTTCGCGCGATCGCCATCGGTCTGCTCGAGTTCGCGCTGTAGTAGCTGCATCGCGGCGTTTGCGTCGCCCCGGGCGGCATAGGCTTCGCGCAGCGCCGCTGCGGCGGTGCTGTCCTTGGGGTTGGCGTCCAACGCCAACTTGTAGCGCTCGATGGCACTGTCGCGGTCGCCACGCCCTTCGAGAATCTTTGCCGCACGGATGTATTGCTCAGCCTTGGCCTCGGGCGAGCTCGCCTTCGCCGCCAGCGCTTCGATGGCGTCCAGTGCGGCGTCCGCGTCACCGCTCGACTCGCGCAAGCGAGCCAGCGCCTCCAGGGCGCCAGCGTGCTCTGGATCGACCTCGAGCACTCGCTCGTAGGCGTGCGTGGCCCTCTCGGGGCTTCCGATCTGCTCGCCCAACACTCGGCCATGGGCCAGCGCCAGCTCCACGCGACGCGCGGGATCCGTTACGAGCTTCAGGTGTTGTTCGTACAGCTCCGCAAGGTCCTCCCAGCGGTCGAGGGCGCGGTAGTGGCGGGAAAGCGCGGTGAGCGCCGACTCGTGAGCAGAGTCGATCTTGAGCACCGCCTCCCACGCGTCGGTCGCCTTCGCATGGTCCAAGAACTCCTCGTCGTGGATTCCGGCGACCCGCTCGAGCAGCGTGATCTTCTGGCGTGGCGTCGCCGCGAGCTGAATCTGGCGGGCCAGGTTTTCTAGTAGTTCTTGATAGCGGCCGGCTTTGCTCAAGAGACGATCGAGGCCGCGGAGCGCGTCGAGGTTCGAGTTGTCCTCCTCGAGAACTGCTTGGTAGCGCCGCGTTGCTTCGGCTTCATCGCGCAGGTTGTCTTCGTGAATCTCGGCTGCGCGGCACATGACGAACAGCTTCTCGTCGCCCCGAAGCGCGTCCGCGCGCCTGTCGAGGATCTTCACCAAACCAGCGTAGTCGTTCGTGCGCTCGTAGATCTTGGCGAGCGCCTCGCTTGCCCTGGCGTGCCCTGGATCTTCTGCCAGGACCTGCTCGTACAGATCTCGAGCGCCACCAGTGTCTCCGAGCTGGTGCTCGAGGATCTCGGCGGCTTCCGCGCGGAAGTCGCGCGAGCGGGCAGGTGTGGGTGCCGCGTCCGCGCGCCGCGTGAGCACCATGCCCAGCTCGGGCCACTGCTGAGCCTTGCGGTAGATGCGAGTCATCCCGTCGAGAGCGGCCTCGTTTGAGGGCTCGTTGGCGATCACGGCCTGGTAGCAGGGAAGCGCCAGATCCGGACGGCTGACGCCATCGGCGTACCACTTGCCCATCCGCAGCAAGAGCAGCGTCTTGACTTCCTGGGGCAGATCCTCGGCGACCGCCTGGTTGCACGTCGCGAGCACTTCGTTCCAGGACTCGCTGTTCGAACCGACCAGCTTCTCCACCTGATCGGCGTATTCGTCACTCTCCGCGTCTTCGCAGTAGGCCTGAGTGTAGGCAACCAGCGCCTGCTCGTGGTCAGCCAGCTCATTGGCGTACAGGTGCCCGATCTCCGCGAGAGCTCGGGCCCGCTCGGTGCGGCTGTCCGCCTGCTCCGAGCGAACGAGCAGCATCTCCACCAGCTCTTCGTACTTACCCAGCCGCCGGCGCGTGTCTTCGAGCCCGGTGACTGCGATGTCGTCGCTTGGGTCGAGCTCCGTCAGCCACACGTAGACTTGCTCTGCCTTGTCGTCGGTCTTGGCGTGCTCGTAGAGGCGTGCCGCGCGGAAAAGGAGTCCCTTCCTGGCTTCCTTTTGGTCCTTGTCGCTGGCTTCGAGCTGATCGGCAGCCATGCTGAACGCTTCTGCGACGCGCGCGGCATCTGCGCCTTCCTCCACGGCCGCCTCGAGGGCCAGGGCCGCGTCTGCGTCTTCCGGGTCCGCGACCAGCGCGTCGATGCGTTCGTCGAGCTCGGCGTCGTCGATCTTTTGCTCGCGCTTCGCGACGCTGCCTCTCCCTAGGGTCTCCAGCGCCTCGAGCAGTACCTTGGCATCTGCGGGGCGCTTGTCTGGGTCCTTGTTCAGAAGCCGCAGTACGAACTCGTCTAGCTCGGTGGTCACCCAGCCGCGCGGAGCGACGCTGCTCGGAGCGACGGGTTCCTGCTTCAGGTGGCCGATCGCCGCGTCGATCGCGGTCTTGGCTTCGAATGGCGGCTTGCCGCTCAGCACCTCGAACAGGAGTGCACCGAACGAATACACATCGGCACGCGGGTCGGCACCCATGCCGCGGATCTGTTCCGGCGATACCGTCTTGGGCGAACCAACCGTGCTGAAGAGCTCGCGCTGACCGCTGTTGACCCGCGCCCGCGCCCGCAAACGATCAGACCCAGCGTCCAGCAGCACCAGGCGGCTGGTGCCGTCGCTGCCACGGGAGACGAGCACGTTCTCGAGGCGCAGGTCGCCGTGCGCGATCCGCTTCTTGTGCAACGCGGCCAGTGGCTCGAGGATGCCCTGCAGGAGTGGGCGAGCCTCGTTGATGTGCATGGGGCCAGTACGCTCGATGCGCGCGGCGAGGGGTTGCGCGTCGATGAAGTGGTGGGCGACGTAGTGTCGGCCATCTACTTCGCCGACTTCCAGGCCTGCGGGTAGCCCTGGGTGTTCAGTCTGCGCGACTAGACGAGTAACCGTGAGGAAACGCATCAAGCCGCGCTGATCGCGGGCTGCTTCGCGCCGGATGACCTTGACCCGGTAGTCTTGGTCCCCCCGGCGAGCCACGTAGCTGACGCCCAGACGTCCTTCGCCGAGCTTTCGGGTCAGCTGGAAGTCTCCAAAGGCCTTTCCGAGATCCAGCTCTTCGGGCTGCGACAACCCGTGCACGCGGATCTGGCTCAGCTTGGGACTCGTGTCGTGCTTGCTGGCGAGCACCGCGTCGCACAGCGCCTCGATGGCGTCCACTTCGACGCAGTGCTCGGTCAGCGCGCGAACGAACGAGCCTTTGGCTGCCGTTCCGCCGACCTCCTCCGGTTCGATGCCCAACACGCCGCGCGTGAGGTTGACGATTTCATCGAGCTCGAACAGTCGTTCTAGCTCCGCACGCAGAATGTCCATCTCGACCATGCTGTATTGTTCCGGGGTGACGCGCGTTGAGATGCTGGCCACCAACTCCCCCGCGGAAGCGCCTCAGTGGGGCGCTTGTATATCCGTGGGAGAACGCTGGACTCAGCAATCAGGTGTTTGGCTAGTGGCGCCGAAGGCGGCGCATCATAGCGAAAGGCCCTGGGAAATGACACCTGAACCGGTGGCCGGCCGCCGCCTTCCAGGGTGGAGTGAGACTCCGGATCTCTCGCCTCCGTTCGGTCCAGTCGGCGTGAAGACTTTCGCTCAAAGCAGCATTTGGGGCTGTCGAAAACTTGCCCAACGCTGGGGGAGTGAGCCAGGACATGCAGCATGTTGCATCGTCAGCTGTTCTTCGAGCGCGTGTTGCCCATCGCGATTTTGGCGCTGGCGGCGGTTTCCGTGCCCTGGCTGATGCTGTCGCCGGAGGGGCTGCCACGGCTCGACCGACTGCGAGCAGAGCGCGCGGAAGTAGACGACGAGGTGTCCCGACTAAGTCAGGAGATCCACGAACTCCGCGCCGAACAAGCGCGGATCAAGCAAGACCCGACCGCGGTAGAGCAGGTTGCGCGCGATGAGCTGGGCTTGGTGCGCCAGACCGAGATCGTCTACCAGTTCTCGAAGTGACTCCAGGCTGGGCTTTGCGCGGGACGGCGCGGGTTCGGTGGCGCCCTTGCACCTACGCTAGCGCTTGCTCGCTGCTGCTGCCTTGAGCGCTTGCGTCCGTAGCCCGTCGTCGTCGATTCTCTAGCGGTGTCGGTGGACCTAGCGCGCAGATTGGCTCGTTCCGGCTCAGTGCCGCTCGACGCCATCGAGGAGGCGCTGCGCCGCTGGGTCAACCGTGGTGAGGCGTTCCTCTCCGTGCTGGTCGAACGGGAGCCGCGGGTGGAGCAACTTCTCCTGCGTGCGGCCGAGCGCGCGAGCGTCCCGACAATCAAACGCGTCGTGGTCGCAGAAGACGTGCTTCGCGAGATTCCGTACGGAATGTGTGAGCGCTTGTTGGCTGTGCCCATCCGCCGGGACCCCCGCACTCAGACGGTAGATGTCGCGACGGCCGATCCCCTCGATCCGCATGTGGCTCGCGAGTTCGCCCACCAACTCGGGGTGCCCGTGCGCGTGTTGCAAGCCAGTGTCAGCGAGCTGGTGCGGGCACTGAAGGGCGTGTCCCGCGGCACGCCTCACTCGGAGCGTACGCCGGCTTTCGGAACACAGGTCGCGCGACCTGAGCGCGTGATCGCGCCAGTGCACCGGGCACGCTTTCCGGATCTGGGCCCGCCACCTGGGACGCCCGTCCCTCAGACCCATGACTACGGCCAGGCGCGCCCGCCTTCTGATGCTGCGATCCCGCTCGTGCGTCGCTCGCGCACCAGCCTGAGCCCGCCCGCCAGTCCAACCTACGTCCAGAGTGAAGAACAGGCGGCGCTCCACGATGAGCAAGTCCTCACGCTGCTGATGCAGTCCGCCAGCGCCGACGAGGTGGTCCAGCACCTCACCCGGGGATTCGAGGCGCTGTCTCCCAGGGTTGTCGTGCTGGCCGTGCGCGGAAGCGAATACGTCGGGCGGGCTGCCGCGCGCGGTATGGCCGAGGCTTCTCTCGCGGAACTCAGGATCCCCGCGGATCGACCGAGCGTCGTCGCTACGGCCTGCGAAGCGGGTTACTACCTCGGGGAGCTCCCGCAGACACCGATTCACGCGACGTTGACTCAGTTTCTGGAGCACCCCTTGGGGGAGATCCTGGTTCAGCCCGTGCTGGTCGGCGCACGGATCGCGCTGGTGGTGGTATCCACGCTCGTGCAGGACAGCGGGCGCATCACGCGCCGAGCCGAGCTGTTCGAGCGGGCTGGTGGGGAAGCGCTCGAGCGCATCCTGATGGATCGCAAACTCAAGGGCTGAGCGGCGAGCTGCTACAGCGCCTCGAAGGCCGCGATCACGTCGGGCGGCGCTTGCACCAACTCAATCAGCACTCCCTCACCCCCGAGCGGAAACTCCGCGTTGCCTTTGGGATGGATGAAGCACACGTCGTGGCCAGCGGCGCCCTTGCGGATCCCACCGGGAGTGAAGCGAACGCCCTGACCTTCTAGCCAGCTGACCGCGGCGTGTAGATCGTCAATCCACAGTCCGAGGTGATTCAACGGCGGTTCGTTGACCTTGGGCTTCTTCTCAGGATCGATCGGCTGCATCAGGTCGATCTCCACCTTGAAGGGGCCCTTGCCGCACACCGCGATGTCTTCGTCGACGTTCTCGCGTTCACTCTTGAAGTCACCGACCTTGGTGAGGCCGAAGACATCCAGCCACAGCTTTTGCAGCGCGCTCTCTTGTCCGCGCCACCGATTGCGATCTGTTGCACGCCTAGGACTCGAAACGGACGACTCGTCATGACGCGCCGGATGTAGCCCGGCTCACTCCCGCGGTCCAGCGTCAGCGCGAAGATGCGGGTGAATGGCGCCGAAGCAACCGCTAGGGCACGCGGATTTGCACGCCGCCGCCGATTTCCATCGTCGCGTTGATCGAACGCAATACCCCCACGGTCATTCCCGCGTGGATATAAGCGCCGAACGCCTTGGCGAAGTCGTACTGGGGCCCAGCCGCCAGGTGAAACACGAAATCCGTCTTGTAGTCTGGGTTGTAGCTCTGATCCCCGGGGAAATTGAAGTCGACGTTGCCCGCGCCGTCTTCGACTTCGACACCAACGGCGGGCTCGATGAAGATCTTGAAGCGTGAGTCGCTCATCGTGTAGGCGCGAAGACCTGCCCCGAAGACCTTCAAGGGATTGGTGTTGGTCTGACTCTCACCATCCAACCCGAAGCGTGCCCAGAGATAGGGTTCGATGGAGTCCAGCGGCGAGAAAGAGATCGCCAGATCGACCATCGGCTGGGCGCCGTAGCCGCAGAACTTCTGTTGGTCCTTGGCGGCTTTGGTCAGGTCTGGCTCCTTGCACAGCGGGGACTGGTCGTAGCGAAACACCATTCTGTATCCGCCGAGAAACGCGCCCCGCAGTCCAACCTGCATGCCGTGACCGTAGGTGTCGTCCTCGCCCACCTCGCGCGACTCTGGACGGGGCCCGGTAGGTTCCGCCGCTGGGGGCGGGGGAGCCGTATCAGCTGCCTTTTCTGTGCCCATCCCCACCTGCTTCTGCACGTCTGGTGACGCCGTGGGCGCGCTGTCGGTCTCGGGCGGATCTTCCGCCGGCTGAGCGAACGCGATCTGTGTGCAAAGGAGTGGGAGGGGTGCCAGCGCGAGCAGGAGGCGTTTCACGCTCGCCAGGGTATCACAGGCCCGGGATGACCCAAGTCATCCCGGAAAGGCCCACGAGCAGGGCGTGGGATCAAACCGCAGTGGATTTCCGCGGCTTCTGTGGGCCAGCTTCGCTCGCCGTGCCTTGCTTCGTCCAGCTGCGCTCCGCGTCCAGGGCCAGCCAGGTCAGATCGAACTGCTGGTCCCCCGCCTTCGCGCTCAGCGTCTTTTGACCGTCCCAGCTCTCAGGTGCCGGTAGCACCAACTCGGACTCTTTGGCGAGCCGGCTCACCGTTTCCGTGTCCGCGGTCAGCGCCAGCACCCCAAGGCCCGAGAGCAATGGCACGAGCGCCGACGGAACGTACGGCGCGACGACCGCGCGCAAGGCTGGCGTGAGGGTAGGCGCGCTGCGAGCGAGCCAGTGCACGTCCCCTGGATTGGACAGAACGAACGCGGTCGGCGCGTCGAGGGTCGTCGCGCTAGCGACCACGCGCAGCGTTGTCTCGCCAGACCACGGCACCGCCGCGGGGAACTGATGCTTGGAGGCATCCTCGTCCGCTGCCTTGGACTTGCCCTTTGCCTTGCGTACGACGAGCACGTCGTCGGTTGGCAGAGCGCGCGGTACCGTCACGCGGACGGGCCGCTTGAAGTTACGGGGGTCGCCCATCTCGCCGTAGGCGACGGCATAGGCGAGTGTCTCCGCGGAGCCGACGACGAAGCGACCTTCGGAGCTCGGTTCGGCGTCGAAGGTACGCAAGCTCACGCCTTCGCTCGGTGGCGGATACAGCTCGCCCGTGAGCACCCGGTGATCGGGCTCCAGCAGCCGCGCACCAGTCGCGATGAGGTCGACCAGCGCACCCGCCTTGGCGAGCACCTCCAGCACCTGCCGTGATGGTGGGACTAGCAACAAATCCAGGCGCGGTGGCACGCGCTTGCTCTTGAGCAACGCCGCTGCCGCCAGGATATCTCGAAGGCTTGCGCCGCAGTCGCCGCCCAAGATGACTTGCCGCACGGATTTACCCTTGAGCTCACGTACGGGCTTCACCTTGCCGTCGACATCCAGGACGAGCGGGTCAACCGCCGACAGATCGACGGTGAGCACGTCGTCGCAGGGCGCGCCAGCGTCGGGGGAGAGCGCTCGATGTGCCTTCGATCGTCGCTGATCGCGCAGGTAGACTTCGGTCTTTTCGTCGCTGACGAACACTGCGCCGGCGGCTCCGAGCTGAGGTGCCAGTGCACACAACACCGCGCGATCCGGAACCGAGATGAGCCTCGCCGAAGGGCCCGCGAATTCCAGCACCACGGGCGCTGCGTGTTCGCGATCGATGCGCTCGATGATCTCACCAATCCCGCGCCGCAGTAGTTCGAGCGCGACGTCGCGCACGCACACGAATGGTCGGATGCGGCCGCTGAGCAGCACCTGCACGCTGCGCGGTGGTCTGACCCGCAACGAGCCGGAGAGCATCGCATCGGCAAGCTGGGATGGGGACACGACCAACGTGAGCATCCCCACGCCGCCCGTCGCCGCCATGCGAGGCTCATCGGTGACGGCAAGGCGCGCCGGTGAACCAAAGCGCTCGAGATGGACTGCGGCGGGAAAGCCGATCCCCGCTCGTGCGAGCAGCACGCCCTGCTGGACGATGCCATCGGGAACGCGACCGGTGGTGTCCTCGCCCTTGCGAGCCACGCAGTGAGTCTCGTAGGCAACCGCGGTCTCCACGGCGACCTTGCGCAATCCTCGAGCTAACGCCTCGTTGATCGTGCGGGATGGATCCCTCGCAAGAATGACCTGGTCGACTTTGACTCGCGTCAGATCGTTCTGGAGTAGCGGGTCGTCGCTACGTCCCGCGAGGATCTTCTGGGGCATGGTGCGGGGCGGATCGCCCGCTCGCGCGCGCATAGTGATTCGATGACTTCTGTTAATGGACCACTGCCGGGCCCGCGGGAGACGGGAAAGTAGCCGGCAGACCTCCACAGGGTCAAGGTCGCTGGCGCGCACCCAGGCGGGCGACCTCGGGTGCGGGCATGGCCCAGTTGACTGGAGGGTGCAAGTCCGCCGTCGGCCAGTTCAGAGATTTCGCGCGCCGCGCTCACCGCGCGGGCGCCGTCGAACCCCCGTCGGCGAACGCTCCATATGAGAGGAAGGATTGGAAACTCTTAGCAAAACCGGCAAGGCAGCGACCTCTCACGGGGGACTCTTTGGGCGGAACACCCTGCGCTGAGACGGCCCTGTGAGAAGCTGTCCGGCTGCGTGTTCGAGTGCCAACGAGGCGCAAGCATCGCGGGTTTGCCGCGACCGCGAACATTGAACGACTTCAGTAAGTGCTCATCGCGTCAGCCCGGGCCCCGAACCTGTGCGAGCTCCTCCATTACGGCGTGGATCCTCAGAAAGATTCACGTTTTTAGGGAATCCGGCTACTCTCATCGAGATGTTTCGCGAAGCGCTCGAAGGCGTGGTTGAGGGGACCGACGGTGGGCTGGCCGGTGTGCTGATGGACTTCGAGGGCATCGCGCTCGAGACGTACGTGAAGCCCGAGGCCGGAATGGACATCGAAGCCATCGGCGCTGAAGTCAGCGTGGTGGTCAAGGCCATCCAACGCGCGACCGAGATGCTCGACGCTGGCGACACCAAGGAGGTCAGCTTCAAGTCGGAGCGCATGGTCACGCTGATTCGAGTCGTGAACGAAATGTACTTCCTGGCGCTCACGATGAAGCCAGACGGCAATTTCGGAAAAGGCCGGTTCATGCTTCGCACCACTGCTCCACGCCTGCTCTCCGAGCTGGAGTAGTTCGCGAACTCCAATCGCCCCCCAGGGCGGGATGAGACTCATGGCCACCAAGCGGACGAAAGCCGGCCAAGGCGCGACGTCGGGTAAGCCAGCGGGCCAGGCGCCCAAAGCGCAGAGGCGGAAGCGGCTGAAGTTGCTCGTGCTGAGCGGACCCAATTTGCAGCGTTTGGGCAAGCGTGAACCAGACGTGTACGGGCGCCAGACCCTTGATGAAATCCACGCGGAATTGGAACAGGTCGCTGACGGACTCGGCGTGGACGTCGACTGTCGGCAGTCCAATTACGAAGGTGAGCTGGTTGGATGGCTGGGTGAGGCTGGGGACCATGGCTTCTCGGGGATCCTGATAAATCCCGGAGCGCTGACGCACTACAGCTATGCCGTCCACGACGCGATCAAAGCGAGCGGGTTACCGTGTGTGGAGCTGCACCTATCAAACCCCGACGCGCGAGAGGAGTTCCGCCACGTGAGCGTGGTGGCCGCGGTGTGTGTCGGTCGAGTGGCGGGGTTCGGCGCTGAGTCGTACCGCTTGGCGCTGATCGGGCTCGTGCAGAAACTCGCGTCCTCCAAGCGCTGAGCGGTTGGCGCTCTGGGTACGCTGCCCGCTGGGTGAAATACTGGCGCAGCGGGGCCTGGCGGGAGAGGTGGCTGGTGGCACCTGGTGCGCCTCACCCCCCGATCCTGCTGATTGGCCGCAGCCTGATGCGGCGTCGATCAACGCTCACCAAGGCAGCTCAGGCAACACGCGCTCTACGATCGGGGAAAGTCTTCTGCGATGTGTCCGCGCACCTCGGTACACTCGGGCGTCGTGGAGGTGATCGATGAGTGAGCGGGAGCGCTCGAGCCGCTTCAGTGTGTACGTCCCATCGCCCAAGGTTCGCTTGAACATGGGCTTGCCGATCTACAAGCCCGAAGACGGGGTCGGGACGTTCGGCTACACCGGGATGAGCCTGCAGTCTGATCGCCACCTCTTCATCGATGTGAACAAGGTGGCGCTGTATCAGAGCGGCAGCCATTCCATGTGGCAAGTGGGCGGGAAGTGGCTGCAGTACTCCAACGCCAACATGGTGATGGCGTGCACCGCGTCCAACATGGTTGCCGCTTCAGCCAAGGTGGTGATCGCCGCGGGCGCCGGACACGGGCAGATCACTGCGCTCGACCACGCTCAGCCTCACGTGACACCGCGCATGGTCGACTACAACAACCTCGACCTGCATTACCGTGTGGAAGAGGTCCACAACGGCGTGCGCCAGCTGATGTACGGCGATGGCTGGAAGACCGCGCGCGGCGACTCCCAGGACACGCAGTTCGAGGCCTACGTCAACGGCTACTCCGGCGGGCTGCTCAAGGACTTGCACGATCAGTTCGTGGCTTTTGGCGACTCGTTGCAAGAAGCGCGTGCGTCGCTCCAGCCGCTCGAGTGGGAAGGCAACTACGTCGAGATGAAGAACGGCTTTCCGCCTGGTGCGGACAGCAGCGTCTATCCGGCGTTCAAGGCGTTTGACCCGTATCCCGCGGCGGGCTTCCGCAATCCGGGGCCGGCCAAGACGTTTGGGCACTTCCTCCAGACGGTGAACTTCTTTCATCGCTTCGTCGATGTGCTGGGCAAGGTCGGTCCGCTGATCACGGACAACTTCATTGGGTCGCGCATTCAGAACCTGATCAACATCTGGGGAAACGCCCAAGAGGGTTTCCAGTCGGCAATGAATGTCGGCGACTTCGTGCGCTGGGATCAGAACACGGGTGACACTGGCTTTGCGATGACCGACGAGTTCGGCAACGTCGCCGCGCGCCCCGGGAACGCCGAGAACTTTGGTAGCGGGGGAGCGAGCCTCACCAGCGTGCCGGAACTCTACGACCTGACGGGTCTCTCAGGGACCGACCTAGACATCAAGGTTTATGATAGCGAGGGGAACTCGAAGACACTGACGCTGGTGAACGCTGACGTCGCGTGTCCTTCGGCAAGCGTAACCCCAGCGACCAATCATGAAGCAATTGTGGTCACGGTCACCAACCCCAGCCTGCTCGCGAGCATCAAGGTCGGTGGCAAGCCCGCTTACCGCACGGATGCGGGAAGTGGCTTTGCCTGGAACGTGTTGCCCGATGGGTTCGAGGCGACGGGTGACACGATCAAGCGCAAGGACGGCGCGCTGTTTGCTGCGACCAACCCGGTGAACTGCACGTTCGCGAGCTCCGCGAGCGGAGCCATCAGCGTCGAGATCGATGGCACCACCAAGAGCATCGATCTAGCGACCCTGGTCGCGGCGTCGGATCGAGCTCAGGCGGTGGCTACCGCGCTTGGGAGCTTTGCGACCAAGTCGGGGACCAGCGTCACTATCGCCAGCGCGACCACTGGTACCGGCTCTACCATCAAGATCCCGACGGACGACGACGAGTCCAAGATCAACCTCGCGAAGAAGTGGCTGGGGATTTCCGGAAGGATAAACAACGCAGGAGCGGCCAAGGGAACCGCGGCGTGGCTTGCGGCGCAGCTGAACACGCTGGGGCTGAACTATGCGGCCTCCGCTGGTTCACCAGAGGACTTGGGCTCCGACGTGTGCACCGTGGCTCACAATAGCAGCGGTAGCTCGGCGTACTTGAAGATCACGGGTGGACCGACTTCGCGCCTGTTCGGTGAGGACCCGGCGATTGCCCAGGGCAAGGACGAGGGCTTCTACAAGAACTTCCAAGACGTGCGCGTCCTTCAGTTCGAGATCGCGAAGTGGCCAGAGGACGTGCGCAACCTGTTCCGTCCCGTCATCGAAGCGATGAAGGACGTGATGGCGGTGTACGATCGCATCAAGGGCATCATCGACGAGGCCCTCGCGCTTGCGGGCCTGAGCCTGGGTCCGCCGTCGGCGATCGGTATGTTCGCCGGAGACGGCATCACTATCGGTGCGGGTGGAAAGCTGTTCGGCGTGGCCGATGGCATCACGCTGATTTCCACCCCCAAAGGCGATCCAGATGAAGACAAGTTCGCGATGGGGCCGGTCGAGAAGTGGTTGGTCAAGGCCCAGGAGTGGGATCCACTCCAGGAGTACTGGAAGAACCGCGACGCGGGGCACCCGTTCCAAGTGCCGAAGAAGGACGGCCACAAGACGAGCGGCATACGCATCGTGAGTAACGACGACGTCTTCATGGCGTCGCGGTTCGAGATGCGTCTCACTTCCCTGCGGTACTTCACCGCGGAGGCACCGTTCCTCGATCTGACCTCGGCTGAGAGTATGACGCTGTCGGTGCGTGAAGGTGAGTTCGGTGTCCACGCGAAGACCATCAACTTGGGCGTGGAAGCGGACTTCAACAAGCAGAAGGCCACCGAGTGGATCCGCATGGTCAGCAAGGAGAAGGTCGAGCTGAAGAGCGAGAAGGCCACCATGACGATGGACAACGACAAGATCCATTTGGGCGGTCGTGGGGACCAAGCATTCGCCGGCAAGCTCGACAAGCCGCGCGTCTATGTCTCGACCAAGTCAGGCAGTGAAGCCGTTGGCATTGGAACCGACGATAACAGCGGGCAAGTCGGCTACGGCTTGATCGTCGAGTCCAACGCGAACCCCACGTTGACGGGCAAGAGCGAGCTCAGCCTTGCTGCTGGCGGCTCCGGGATCACTGTCAAGGGAGCCGGCGTCGAGGTGACCGGTCAATTCAAGGTCGGGCCCGAGTTCGTGGTGAAGGCCTCAGGGAAGCTCAGCCCGGCGACGGTGGTGAAGAGCGTGCTCGCTCAGCACCCCAGAGCGATGCAGCTGAAGCCGGAGTACACGGCGTTGATGACGCAGGCGAAGGCGCTGCTCGCCGCTGCAGACGGCGTGATCAGCGCGCTGGAGGCCGCGGAGAAGAGCCGCGCCTTGGCCATCTTGCCCCCGACACGACTCGCCGCAGACAAGGCCATGCACCTCTTGCAAGAGCAGTTCGTGGACATGAAGGCCGAGCTGGCTGACCTGAACGTCGACCGTAATCGGCTGATCGCCGAGGCCAAGCTCTATGACGTCGACGATGCGGCCTTGGGACGCAAAGAACCAGACGACACCGACGTCTTCTACGAGCACTGAGTCATGTCGGACGACATCGAATACCCGAGCTCCGCCATCGCGTACACGCATCCCGCGAGGCTCTCCGCGGCGGCCATCCAGCGTGGGCTGGACGTGGAATTTCGGCCAACGTTCAGCTACTTGGAGTTGGCGTGTGGTGACGCGAGTAACTTGCTGCCGCTTGCCGTGCAATTCCCCGAGGCAACGTTCGTCGGGGTCGATCTGGACGCCGGCGCGGTTCTGCGTGGTGAACGCCGCGCGAACGCCCTGGGCGTCAAGAACCTACGCCTGATCGCCGGCAACCTGAGCGACGTCGAGCTGAGTGGCGCGTTCGACTTCGTGGTCGCGCACGGTGTCTACTCGTGGGTCGCGGCGGACGTACAAGCTGCGCTCTTGAGTCGCGCCCGAGAGTGGCTCGCGGAACGGGGCGTGCTGTACGTGAGCTATAACACGCTGCCCGGTTGGGGGTTGCGGGGGGTGCTGCGGGCCGTGATGCGGGACGCTGCTGCGGAGGAGCTCGAGCCGCGGGCCAAGCTGCGCAAGGCGAAGCTGGCCGTCAGTCGACTCCAGCAGCATGTGCCTCAGGATAATCCCTACGGCGCGTTGTTGGGGGCGGAGCTCGGCCTCGTTCTGAACAAGCAGGATGGCTATCTGCTTGGGGAGCACCTGGCCGAGCACAACGAAGCGCTCTTCGTTGGCGAGTTCCTGGGGCGGGCGGGGGAGCACGGCCTTCAATTCCTCGGGGAACAGATCGCGGCGACGCCCGACGGCGCGCTCGAGCAGCGCCTGCCGGCGCAGCTAGAGGCGCTCGGTCTGCCCGAGGCCGAAGCCCAGCGGCACCTCGACGTGCTCTGCTATCGGCAGTTTCGCGCGACGCTCCTGTGTCATCAGGAGCGAGCACTCAAGCCTCGGCTCGTCGCGCGGCTCCGCGATGCCGGCTTCATCGCAGGTCACCTCAGCGTGCTCGCGCAAGAGCCGTTGCTTGCGCCGGGCGAGAAGCTCGGCTTCGAGACTGCTCACGGCGTGGTCATCGAATCCGAACAACCACTCCAGAAGGCTGCCCTGTTGGTGCTCTCCAGGAGCTTTCCCCGTGGCTTACGCATCGCTGATCTGATGAGCGCAGCCCTGGCGGAACTCAAGGCGCGCGCGTTGTTGGAGGTCAGCCCGGTTTCCCCAAGCTCGATCGAGGACGCCATCCGCGACTTGCTTGATCTGGTCGAGCGGCGGCAGCTCGAGCTGTTGCCCTGGACACCTCAAACCGCGACTCGAATCGTAGGCCCTCGTCCCTGCTTGCCCGCGCTCACCCGGTTAGAAGCGACCCGAGGGCACGTAACGACGCCACGCCATGAAGCACTTACTCTGGACGGTTTCCGCGCGGCGTTGCTCACCCTGCTCGATGGCCGTCACGATGTCGGGCAGCTGGTCGGCGAGCTGCGCGCGCTCCTGGAGGCTGGGGAACTTCGGCTGAGCACGGAGGAGCGGAAGGTGTTCGAGGACGACGCCAGCGTGCAGGCGTTGATCCTCCAGTGCATGCGTGAAGCGCTGCAGTTCGGGCTCTTCACCCCGGAAACGACGACGCAGCCCGCGCCGCAAGAACTCCGCTCATAGCCGCGCGGAGCGCGGGCGCCTCAGCGAAGCGCCCGCATCAAGAGGCCTCAAGCGTCGTCGTCCATCTCCAGCAACACGCCAGACATCGATTTGAGGATGTTGCGACTCGTGTTGAGTCGAGACCCTCGGACCGGGGAAGGCGTGATTGGGTTGGGGATCGAACCCACGATCACCGGTCGGTCTGGATCGCCGTTGATGAAAGAGATCGCGACCTCCGTGCCGGGCTTGAGCGGAAAGTGCATGCCGTAGTCCGGGCCGGTGTGAGGCTGCATCATGCGGATCGGGCGCGAGGCGCGTGTCTCGCCGGGGTCCACGGCGTCGAACAGCAGCGAGACCTCGTAGCGCCCTTCATCGTCAATCATGGGCTCTGTGGGGGAAGTGCCGACGATGATGCCCGTGCAGAGCCCGGGAATACGTGGGCGAGGTGAGACCACCGGCGCCCGATACGTGACCGAGCTTATTTGCGTGCGGAAACGATTCGTGTAGCCAGTGTCTTCGATCACGTGCTCCACCTGAGTGACGAGCAAGTCGAAATCCTGGTCAGGGTGCTCTTCCAGCGTAAGCGTCCCACCAGCACGAAACGCGGGCAGGTTGCTCACGCCTTCGTAGGTAGTCTGCTGCGCCAGTAGTGCCTCAGCGCGGCGGGTGGCGAAGAACTGCCCCTCGTCCGGGGTCTTGAAGTGCAAGCCGTACTCGATGACTAGCCCGTCACCGCTACCAGACACTGGCGCGCTGGCTTGCAAGTTCACCGTTGGGGTGCGGTAGTTGTAGTCGTGAGTCCCGAAGGCGCTGGGCAGCGCGCGCTCGATGCGTGAGAAATGTTGCACACCCAAGCGGCGCCCTAGGTCGTCTTCATGAAACGGCGCGTAGACGACGCGGGTGTGCTCGGACTCCGGATTCGCGGGCTGATCCGTGTCGTCGTCCGCTGACCCTTCACCTTCGGGCTCAGGCGGGCTCACGGCCACGTCCATGATGCCCTCGTTGTCGTCACAGAAGACCCATTTGTCCCGCTTGCCGTGCTCGAAGAAGAAGTAGATCCCCCAGTGCTCACACAGGCGCTGCAAGAAGGCGAGATCCGTCTCGTGGTACTGCAGCACGAACTCCCGCTCCGGATAGTCGCCTGTGAGTCGTAGCTGAAAGTCTGCTTCTGGCACCAGCAGAGCGCGCTTCATCACCCGCGCGATGATCTGCGGAGCGGAGCCCACGTAGGCCTCGGTGCGCTCGTGAATCGTGGTGCTCCAGGCTCGGGGTACGAAGCGGACGCTGATGTCCCGCTGGTCCTCCTGGATAGAGAGCAGTTGTTTGATCTCGACGACGCGTCCCCAGATCACTCGCAGCAGCTCATTGCCGCGGAGAAACACTAAGCCAACTCGAGCTCGGGGATCCACCAGGCGTCCCGACTCGACGTTGTTGGCGATCTCGATCTCGCAGCGGATCGAGAAGTCAAACAGCTGCCCGATCGCTTCAGTACCTCGCAGGCTCGAGACGTCGAGCATGCCGGAGAATGCGTTCGAGATCAGTCGGATGCGGATTCTTTCGTCTTCCATGGCCCCTCAAATGCGTTTGGCTGTGCTCTTCGCCGTGGTGCTACCGCCTGCGCTTCAGGATCGGGTGGGTGAGCTTGGTTTGGGTGAGGATCGCCTGGTCGAGGCGCGCGTCGATCAACGTCGCTTCCAGCGTCTCAGCGCCGTGCAGGTTTGAGCCTCTGAGGTCGGCGCGGCTGAGATCCGCGGACTCCAGGTTGGCTTCCATCAGGTTCGCCAAGCCGGCATGGGCGTCCGTCAACAGCGCGTAGCGTAAGCGAGCTTTGGGGAGCTTGGCGCGCATGAGGCTCACCTGAGTGAGGTTCGCGTGGTTCAGCACGGCCTCGTCAAGCTGCGCGCCGTCGAGCCGCGCTGCCTGCAGCACGCCTTCGGCGAAGCTCGCGCTGCGGGCGTCCACTTCGCGCATGGAAGCGCCGCTCAGATCAGCTTGATCTCCACGGAAACGCTGCATGTTTGCGCCATCGAAGCACGCGCCTGCGAACTGGGCTTCGTAGGCAGACGTGTCTTCCAGGGTTGCCCGTACGAAGTTCGCGCTGAGGAACTTGGACGCGCCCAGGTCGGCTGTCCTCAGGTTCGCCTCACTGAAGTTGGCGTTGTCGAGCTCTGAGTCTGCCAGGTTGGCGCCGGTCAGGTCTGCAGCGTAGAAGTTGGTGCCGTTTCCGCGGCTACCGCTGAGATTCGCGCTGGGGAGCTTGGCGCGTTCGAAGTTTGCCGCGGAGAGCTGAGCGTCCGCGAGGTTTGCCATTTCCAAATCGGCGCCGTCCAGGCTCGCACCAGTCAAGTTCGCTCCAACCATCGACGCGTGCCTGAGGTTGGCCCCGCTCAGCCACGTCCCGCTGAGCGCTGCGCCGCCTAGCTTGCTGGCGCTCAAGTCGCGGCCCCTCAGATCGAGGCGAGACAGATCGCAGCCTGCCAGGTCGAGGCCCGAGAGAGACTCCCCGGAAGCGACGAGCGCTTCAACCTCCTCTCGCGTGCGTGTCGGCGCTGCGGTTGGCGCCGAGGCACGAGGCTTCTCGTCGCGCAGGGGCAGACGCTCCCTCAGCTGTTCCCTGCGCTTGCGTTGCTCAGCCTCCACCTTGGGGTCGGAGATGCCAAAGCGGAGACCGATGGCGTCGGCTGCAGGTTCTTGGCCACCGCTCACCCATGCGCTGAAGCGCCTGCGACACTGCTCGACGTCTGCAGGGCGCATCACGTCGTCCCAGGTGACGTAGACCAGCGCGAGCTCTGGCGCGATCACGGAGGAGACCTCGGTGAAGCCCCGCCACACCAGGTGGGCGCGCATCGCGTCTGTATCGAAGACGACCGTATCGAGCTTCAGGGGGACTTCGCTGAACTGGAACCCGTGCTGTCGGGTCGTTTGGGTGAATGCGCGCGCGCGTCTACCAGGCAGCCGGCCTTCGAGCCGGGCTAGCTCAGGATGGAGTCCCTCGAGGCAGAAGCGCTCGTTCCCGTGAGCCTCCGCCAGCTGTTGTGCCGGGGGTGCCGCGTTGAAGTACCTGTAGTCAAAATCCGGGGGGAAATATGGCCAGTGCTGCTCTAGCCAGCGGTCGTCGTACGTCCCCAGGTAGGCCTGCCGGTCGCCCCAGCTCTGGGGAAGCGGCCCGAGGCAAGCCGGGGACGGGCGATCACGCTGCGTCTTTATCAGGCGGTCCGGGTCTTCGAAGTTCGGCAACAGACGCGCGCCGCCACCTTCGATGACGCCACGCCCGACGGGGTTTGCGCGATAGCTCGCGCCACCGAAGGCGTACTCATACCGAAGCGGGAGCTGCTTGAGCCTCGACGGGCGGGTCATCCCGAGCGCTTCCCAATAACGGTCACCAATCCACGCGATACGACGCTTCAGGCCACCGAACTCAAGACTGATGAAGCTCGAGGTATCACTGCCGTGGGGATAAGCATGGCCCTGAACCCAGACGTCGACACCTAGCTTGAGTGGCGAGAAATCATTCGCGTAGCGCAGGCTGGCTTCAGCGTCGTCGTCCCAGTACACATCGGCCGAGAGGGGATCGCTCTCTACGAGCGGAGCGGCGGTCTTGCCGGGGCGTATCTCGAGGGTGCTCTTGGCGATGATGACGAGCGCGGGCAGCTCGGGCTTGAAGCGCCACGGGATGCTCGCGACTGAGAACGCACCGTCTGTATAGACGGGGACTGTCTCCTTGGGACGCTGAGGTAGGTCAAACACAGGTCTGCTCGGGTGCGCTGCGCGGAAGGGTCAGGGAAAAATCGTGACCTTGGCCTGGCTCGGGGCCATCTGGAAGCCGCCGGGCGCGTTGGGATTCGAGCCGTTGTGAGCAGACATGGCGACCTGATGCACCATTCCTTTACCCTCAGCGATCACCTTCGAGCTGCCCTTCTTGAACACCACCTTTTGCCCGACGGTACCTGACACCACGCCGCCGGCGGAGCCAGCTTGGTCACCCAGACTGCTTGGGATCTCCGAGGTCTCGATCACGGTCTGCTTGTTCTCGATCAGCACCTTGGTGCTCACCTTGGTTGCGTTGGAGACCATCGCCGTGTTGGGAAATGGGGTGGGCACCGGCGGGGCAGGGGGCGCCGGGACCTGGCACACGTCGGGAACGGCCATGCAAGTTCCATTTGCTTTGCTGGATGCAGGAAACATGCTCTCTCCTCAGCCGAGCAAGACGCGCTTGCCGTCGATGCGAGTGTCTTTTTCCGAGCGGATACTTGTTCGCTGGGCGAAGAGCTCCAGCGTTGAGTCGACGAGTGTGCGTAAGCGTTTGGCGCGGGTCTCTGCGATTCGCTCCACGTCGACGAAGGCCTCCGCGACCCGGGTGAGCAGGCGCTCGCCGCTTAGTTCGAGGCGACCAAAATCGATCTGGGTAGCGTCTCCCCTTATTGAGAGCTGCCGGCTCGCCAGCTCGGCCGCAGGAGCGCTGATCTCGATGCGCTGTCCGGCTGACACTCGTACACTGCCCGCGGGCGCAGCGAGGTGAAGGTCCGCGGTGGCTCTCAGTTCCAGCGTTCCGCTCTGCGTGTCGTAGTTCACCAGCAGTCGACCTGCGTTGTCGTACAGGGCGAGTGAGCTCCCCGTGCGCTCGGCGTATGCACCCGCCTCCGACGTAACTCGGGGCGCGTCTTCGAGCGTAGCGGTGTGTAGTACGCCGATCACAAAGTGCTCTGCTCCGCCGCCTGGTTCGCGTGGCGTGGAGTGCACGAGGACGCGGTCACCCGCATGGGCTGTGTAGTTCGGAATTGCTAACCGTGCGGAAATGACATTCGCGTCGCCATGACCGCCCGGGCGCAGTCTCAGCTCCAGACGCTGTCCTGTCACGTGCAGAACCAGGGCTTCCTGAGTTCGCGGTGCTTCGAGTAGGGGAGTAACTGCGGGATCCGTCATGGCCTAGAAATCCTCCGCGCGTTCACGCTCTGGGTCTGTGTACCGAATGTCGTCTAGGCGAGCGCGACTCATGTGGCAGCCGCCGACGCTCGCGCGATGCAGGCTCGCGTGGCTCAGGTTGGCGTCCATGAACACACTCCTATCGAGCTTCGCGTGGTCGAGGATCGCCCAGACCAGACTGGCAGAGCGAAAGGAGCACTCACTGAGGTCCGCCTTCTCGAACCGTGCATGGTCGAGCTTGGCTAACTTGAAGCTCGCACGGTGGGCGACGCAGCCGCCGAACTCGGCATCACGGAACTCGCCTTGTCCAAGGTCTGCGCCGCTCAGGTTGGCGCCGGAGAAGTCCGCTCGCTCGCCCTTGAAGCCGACCAGACGAGCCAGGCTAAGGTCTGCCTCTCCAAATCCGACTTGCACGCCGCGAGCTTCGCTGAGGTCGCAGCCGACGAGCTTTGCCTTTGCGAAATTCGAGTTGTGGAGGTTGAGTCTGCGCAGGTCGAGGTGGCTCAGATCGCTTTCTTCGAACAGACACTGATCGAAGCTGGTGCTTGCATCCAGCTTCGTTGTCTGCAGGTTGGCTCCCGAGAAGTCCGCGAGGCGAAACCGGACGCCTCGCAAGTCGGCGCCCTCGAGTTGGTCAGAGACGACTCGCGCCGCCCTCAGGTCGAGTCCGGAGAGCCAAGCTGAGTTGAGTACGACCCCAATCAGCTGCGCATCGTCGAACCGTACCCCGGTCAGGTCGCTCGAGCCGAGGTTGGCCAGCGTGAGGTTCGCGTTTGTGAAGTCGGCGGTGGCGAAGGCATGTCCGCTCAGATCGCAGTCGGCCAGGTCAGCACTGCGGAAGCGAGCGCCTCGCAGATTGCAGTTTTCGAAGCGCGACCCCGACAGCTTCGCGCCGTCGAAGACGGCGTCACTCAGCTCGCAGGCAACGAAGCGCGTCTGACGGAGATCTTGTCCGCTCAGGTCGACTCCGTTGGCGACGACGCCCCGAAGTTCACGGCCCAGCAGCTGACGACTAGCCGCTGCAGCCAGCAGCTCTGCCTGATTCTGGATTGCGGATGAAGCCGAGGCTGGGGCATTCGCTGGATCCTCGCTCACACTTCACCGCCGTAGATCTTGCGCCAGTGGCGCGTGGCGCTCTCGTACTGCTGTTTCCACTGGGCGTACTCCTCCGGGTTCGTGGCGAGCCGCTCTCGGTAGTCACCCATCAGGTTATGCCGTTGCATTTCCGTGAGGTTATACTTTTGGAGGACGTGGTTCTTGGCTTCTCGAGGTGCGACCGCGATTTCGGCGCATAGCATCGCGAACTCGAAGAGGGTGAGTTGCGGCGCCGCGCCCTCGGCTGCTGGCTCGACGACGGCTGATGCGGCTGCTGCTGGTGCGGCGGCTGCTGGTGCGGTGGCTGCTGGTGGCTGCGCGGGGGCCGCAAAACCTGGCGCCACGTCACCGACCATCGCTGTCTGCTTGAGGTTGCCTCGGGTCGCGGCCTCCAACTGGCGCTGGAGCTCCTCGCTGTCTTTGCCGATCGGCAGCGTGCGCTCGGTGCGCTGGCTCTGAACCTGCGCTGGAGGTGGTGGAGGGGAGCTGGGCCAACCGGCGCTTGCTGGTTGCACCGGCTGTGGGATGGGAGCGGAGCCCACGCGTGCGGGTTGAACCAGCGCTGGTTCTGGCATTGGCACTTGCGCCTGACTCGGAAACGGGACGGGCGACACGACCGGCATTGGTGGCGCGGGGGAGTGAGGCACCGGTGACGCAACGGGGCGTGGAGCGGGCATGATCGGCACCGGACTCGTCGGCATCGGTGGAATGTGCGGCGCGGCCTGCGGCGGCGCTGGGTGCTGTGACGGTGCCCGGTTTTGAGTGGCGTGGTTTTGAGGCGAGACGAAGAAGGCTGCCGCGTCACGCGCCGGTGGTGCTTCAAACGCCTGAGGCGCTGCCGCTCTCGCGCCCGGAGCGCTGGGCACGGCAGCCCGCAATGCCGCCGACAGCTGAGCCATGTTGGCGAAGCGTCGAGAAGGTTGCTTCTCCAGGCAGCGGCGAATCACTGCTGCAACTTCGCTTGGCAAGTCGCGCGAGAGCTCGGGTGGATCGTTCAGCACCGAGAGTACCAGCCCGGTCAGGTTGCTCGCTTCGAATGGAATATGCCCCGTCAGGAGCTCATGGAGCATGATTCCGAGTCCCCAGACGTCGGCACGTTCGTCCACGCTGCGAGAGGCTTGGATTTGCTCCGGCGCCATATAGGTTGGAGTGCCCAGCGCTTGCTCCTGAGAGGTCAGCGCGGACATCGCGACGCGGGCCACGTCAAAATTTGCAACGTGAAGCCTCAGCGGGTCCTCGCTTACCACCATGTTTCGGGGTGCGACGTCACGATGCACCACCCCAGCGCGATGGGCGTACCCCAAGGCTTCAGCCGCCTGCAGCACCAGCTCAGCGGCGTTGCTCAGCGCGAGCTGGCCGTGGCGCTCGAGGTACTGATCCAGCGGTTCCCCAGGGATATGCTCGATGACCATGTAGGGTCGCCCGTCCTCGAGTTCTCCGCTCGAGAGTCCGCGGATGAGGTGCGGCGCGACCAACCGCTGGCTGAGTTCAGCTTCGCGTTTGAAGCGCTCGATGGCTTCTTTATGCGAAGCGTATTGTGCCCGCAGCACCCGTAGCTCGACGGCTTCTTGATACTGAACTGAGTCGGCAAGGAAGCGCTGCGCGAGCGGGTGCGGTGCCAGTTCGTCGGTCAGGGTGAAGTCGTCCGACAGCTTGCTTCCAACGCTCAGCTCCATCTCGCCTCCAAGGAATCGACGCGCGGAGCGCGGATTCAAGCGGCACCTTATCCGCGGAGGGCAGCGGTCTCAACCGACTCGCAACCGGAAATCTCGATGGGCGAGCGAGTGAACGGCGTTGCGCGTCAGCTCCGCGGGCCGGGCGACGACTTCGCCTTCGCTGCCTTTGGCGCGGGTGCTTTGGTCGCGCTCGACGCTAGCTTGGCTGCCTTGGTCTGAGGAGGCTTTGCCTTGGGAGCTTTTGCCTTGGGAGCTTTTGCCTTGGGAGCTTTTGCCTTGGGAGCTTTTGCCTTGGCAGACTTTTCGGTGTTGGTGCGCCGCGCGCGAGGTGCTTTGCGACCGACGTTCTCTGCCGCAAACGCGTTGGGGCAAGCAGCGGTTACGGGGCATGCAGCGCACGCAGGTGAACGCGCCGCGCAGATCCGCCGACCGTGGAAGATGAGCGTGTGCGAGAGCATGTCCCAGTCTTCCCGAGGGAAGAGTTCCATGAGCTCCGCCTCGATCTTCTCCGGGGTGGTCTCTTGAGTCCAACCGAGGCGCTGGGAGATGCGCTGCACGTGGGTGTCAACGACGACGCCTTCAGGTGCACCGAACGCGACACCCAGGACCACGTTTGCCGTCTTACGGCCAACTCCAGACAGCGCCACCAGCTCATCCAACTTTCGCGGCACCTCGCCCCCGTGGCGCTCGAGCAGCTGGCCAGCGAGTGCGGTGATGTTCTTCGCCTTCTGGCGAAACATCCCCATGCGGCTGAGCACCTGCTCCACTTCAGCGCGATCCGCTGCGGCGAGCGCTTTGGGAGTCGGCCAGCGTCGGAAGAGCTCCGGCGTGACTTGATTGACCAGCACGTCGGTCGTCTGCGCAGACAGCACCGTCGCGACGATGAGCTGGAACGGAGACTCATGGTCGAGCTCGCAGTGAGCGTCGGGGTGCTTGGCGCGCAACGCCGCAAACGTTTCCTTGCAGATACGTTGTGCTTGCGCGATGCGCGCCGGCTTACGGCTCATTCGGACTCCGGCTCACCGGGTTCGTCGTCAGTGCTCTCGGGTGCGTCGTTGGATTCTCCGCTGTCGCCCGCGTCGCTCTCGGAGCTCGCTTCTGCGTCGGTGGAGTCAGCATCGGCGCTGACCGGGCTGTCCTCACCCCCAACCCCGTCGGCGTCCAGGCCCTCTTCGTCGTCTTCGTTCTCGGCCACGACTTCGAGTGCGACGACGCGCTCTTCCTCGTCCACGTTCATCACGCGCACGCCCTGAGCGTTGCGGCCCGTTTCGCGGATCTCTTCGCAGCGCGTGCGAATGGTCTGCCCGCGATCGGTCATCAAGAGGACCTCTTCCTTCGGACCGACGAGCGCGATGCCGACCACCGGACCGTTGCGGTCACTCGCGTCGATCAGGATGATGCCCTTGCCGCCACGGTTCTGCTGGCGGAACTCTTCCAGGCGCGTGCGCTTGCCGTAGCCGCGTTCGCACACTGCGAGCACCGAGTCTCGTCCCGGTTGGCCCGTGGTCGCGAAGCCCACGACGACATCGTCTTCCACCAACTCGATGGCTTTCACACCTCCGGCGCCGCGCCCCATGGTGCGCACCTGGGACTCGTCGAAGCGGATCGACTTGCCGGTCTTGGTGGCGATCAAGAACTCCGCGGTGCCATCGGTCAACACCGCAGCGAGCAGCTCATCGTCCTCGGCGATCTTCACGCCGATGATGCCCTTCTCGCGGTAGTTCTGATAGTCGCTGAGCGCGGTCTTCTTGATCTGACCCTTCTTGGTCAAGGTCGTGACGAAGTGGCCGTCGTCGAAGTTCTCCGCGATGGTGATCGCCATCACGCGCTCACCGGGCTCGATGCCGATGAAGTTGACGATCGCGCGGCCCTTCGCGTTGCGAGCGGCCTGGGGGATCTCATACACCTTCTTGACGTAGACCTTGCCGCGCTCGCTGAAGAACAAGACGTAGCTGTGGGTCGAGCTGATGAAGAGCTGGCTCACGAAGTCGTCGGTGGCCGCTTCCATGCCGCGGTTGCCCTTACCGCCGCGCTTTTGCGCGCGATACACGCTGAGCGCGGTGCGCTTGATGTAGCCGGTGTGGAGATGGTCACGACCATCTCTTCTTCCTGGATCAGATCCTCGATCTGGATCTCCGCCTCGTCGTCGATGATTTCCGTGCGGCGAGGCTGACCGTGCTTCTCTCGGACCTCGTTCAGCTCGCCAACGATGACCTCCATCAGGCGCGTCTCGCTTGCGAGGATGGCTTCGAGCTCGGCGATCAGATCGCTGAGCTCGGCGTACTCCTTCGCGAGCTTCTCGGCTTCGAGGCCCGTGAGGCGAGCGAGGCGCATGTCCAGGATGGCCTTGGCCTGACGCTCACTGAGGAAGTAGTCGCCGCGTGCCTTGGCCGCCGCGACTTCACTCTCAGGACGACCGGCGCGCAGCACGAAGGCCTCGAGCCCCTGCAGCGGCAGCTTCATCAAGCGTTCCCGCGCGATGTCTGGATCCGCTGATGAGCGAATCGTCTCGATCACCAAGTCGGTGTCGGTCGTGACCATGCCGAGGCCTTCCACCAGCTCGCGCTGGGCTTGGGCTTTGGTGAGGTCGTAGCGGGTGCGGCGGGTGACCACCTCGCGGCGGTGATCCACGAACAGCTGCAGCGTGGTCTTGAGGTCGAGGACCTCCGGCTGGTTCTCGACGATCGCGAGGTTGATGATGCCGAAGGAGGTCTGGATGTCCGTCAGCTTGTACAGCTGATTGAGCACCACGTCGGGGAAGACGTCCTTCTTCAGCTCGATCACCAGGCGCATGCCGTCGCGATCGCTCTCGTCTCTTGCCTCGCGGATCCCCTCGATGCGCTTCTCACGGATCAGACTGCCGATCTTCGCGTGCAGGCGGGCCTTGTTGACCTGGTATGGCAGCTCGGTGATCACGATCTGCTCGCGCTCGCTGCCCTGTACCTTTTCGACCGTGCTGCGCGCCCGCATGACGACGCTGCCGCGGCCCGTCTTGTACGCCTGGTAGGCGCCGCTGCGGCCGCAGATGATGCCGGCGGTGGGGAAGTCAGGGCCGGGGATGATCTCGAACAGCTGCTCGATGGTCAGATCCGGATTGGCGATCAGCTGGATGCAGCCTTCGATCACCTCGTTCATGTTGTGGGGCGGGATGTTGGTCGCCATGCCGACCGCGATACCGCCGAGGCCGTTGACCAGCAGGTTCGGGTAGCGCGCCGGGAACTTCGTCGGCTCCGGTGCCCTGGTCGTCGAAGGTAGACGTGTAGTCGACAGTGTCCTTGTCGATGTCCGTCAAGAGCTCCATCGCGACACGCGCTAGGCGCGACTCGGTGTAGCGGTACGCAGCGGGCGGGTCGCCGTCGACTGAGCCGAAGTTGCCCTGACCGTCCACCAGCGGATACCGCATGGAAAAGTCTTGGGCCATGCGCACCAGGGCATCGTAGACGCTCGCGTCGCCGTGAGGGTGGTAGTTGCCGAGCACCTCGCCGACGACCTTCGCGCACTTGCGGTAGCCGCTGCCGGGAGTCAGGTTCATCTCCCGCATCGCGTAGAGGATGCGGCGGTGGACGGGCTTCAAACCATCGCGCGCGTCGGGGATCGCGCGGCCGATGATGACGCTCATCGCGTAGTCGAGATACGAAGTGCGCATCTCGTCGCGAATGCTGATTGGCTGGTCGGAGGAGGGAGTGGTGGGGGTCTCGTCTGACATGATTCTCGGTCGCCCTTTGAAGCGATTAGCGCGCGTTCGTCGCTACAAATGCTGCGACCGCGCGCCTCGACTCAGGGACACATCGAGGTACCCCAGAAGGGCCCCGGTAGCAATCCCGACGAAGCATTAAAAGCGCTGTGATTTCAGCGGCTTCGGCGCACGTTCCAAGTTTCTTTTTGGGCTCCGCGACGCAGCTGTCTGGAGACTTCCGGGCTGAGGAAAACAGGCGCGAAAAGACCTCGATTTCCAGGCCGAACGACGACGAGCGCCGGCGCACAACTGCCTAGACCGAAACCGGCGCTCGTAGCCCCACCGGCTCGTCGTAAAGCACACCGCCTTCGCCGAGGTCAGTCAGGCGCGCGCTGATCAACGCGTTCGCCGAGGCGTTCCAGGCGAGGTGTCCGCCTTTCGGGAGCAGCGCAACGTCTCGCCGCTGTTCGGCGTCGAACACGAGGCGTACGGGCATCGCGCCGTGCGCCGACTCGAGGTTCACGATCGCGCCATCGGTGAAGCCAGAACCTGCTTCCGGATGGATACGTGCTTCAAGCGGTAGCTCGGGCTTGCTCGCCCATTGGGAAGACTGGGCGCGAGGAGTCGACAGGGCCATGAGCCGTAGTGGAAAGCGCGGGCTCAACGCCGGCGCGGCTGCCGGCAGCGTGGTGAGCAACTCGACCTTTCCGCTCGGTGTGGCAAAGCGTCGGTCCGCGAACAGCACGCCTAGCGCCTCGGGATTCGCCACGGCCGACTGATCCAGGGTGTCTACCGTCACACCCGCGTTGCGCAAGCCAGGCCCCAGGAGTCGCTCCTTCCACTGCCGCGGGGTCCCCGCCATTTGCGCTTGGATTTGGGGGTGAGTCGCGCTGAAACGCGCCGCGAGCAGCTGCATGATCTCCAGATCGCTCTTCACGTCGCCAGGCGGAGCGACGACAGGCACTGCGCTCGAGACGTACTGGTGACCATAGGAACCAACCAGGTCGTCCGCTTCGAGCAACGTGGGGGTAGGGAGCACCACGTCGGCCAGGGCGGCCGTATCCGTAAGGAACGAATCGCAGACGACCAGCAGGTCGAGCGCCTGGAGAGCACGGCTCGTAGTCTCGCTGTCTGGCAACATCGCCACGGGGTTACCTGCCGTGACCCACACGGCGCGGATTGGAGGATCGGAAGCCTCCAGGAGCATGGGACCGAATAGCGGCTCCGGGATGGTGCGCGCGTTCGCGCCGCTGATGAAGTCGTCTGCGAAAGCGGCGCGCCGGCGGTAGTAGAAGGACGCACCACCACCAGCAACGCCCAGGTTTCCGCTCAAGGCGCAGAGCGCGTCGATCGCGCGCACCGCGGCACCGCCGGCTGTGCGACGTCCCAAGCCCCAGCCGATCAGCGACGCGGTGGGCCCCGCGGCGAGCGCAGCCGCTACGTGCTCGGCGTGCTGCGTCGGGACGTCCGCTTCGGCGCACCACTCCGCGACGCTCCTACTCTCGCAGAGCGCGCGGAACGCCTCGATCTGGTTGATGTAGTCCGCTGCGTCGTCCGGTACTGAGCCGCGCTCGAATAGAATCCGTGCGGCAGCCATGCAGAGGGCGAAGTCTCCACCGGGGCGCGGGCTGATGAGGACATCACACAGCTTGGCGCTTGCGTGGCTCACCGGGTCGATCAGCGTGAGCTTGCAGCCGTTCTGCTTGGCGCGCTTCAGGATGGGGACCAGGTGGGGGCCCGAAGTGATGACGTTCTTTCCCCACAGCAGGATGTGCTTGCTCTGTTCGAGCAGCTCGGGCGGGGAGCTGTCGGAGACGCCAAAGTCCAGCTTCTGTGCGGCGCTCCCGGCGCCACCGCAGATATCGCCGCTCTTGGTCGTGACGGGACCCCAGTGTTCCCAGAAGTAGTCGGTGAGGCCGAGCAGGAGACCGAGGCTGCCGCCACTGCGATAGTGAAACACGCTGGCCGGGCCATGCGCCGCGCGGACCTGGTTCAGCTTTTCTACGCAGAAATCAAGGGCTTCGTCCCAGCTCACCGGACAGAGCGCACCACCCTTGCGAAGTAGCGGTTGTGTGACGCGCTCCGCTGCGTACTGGCGCGCGAGGAAGTGGTTCGTGCGGTAGCACAGGAAGCCCCGGGTGATGGGATGGCTAGGATCGCCGCTGAGCTTCGTGATGCGTCCATCCTCCACGCGGGCGAGGATGCCGCAGGCGTCAGGGCAGTCACGGTTACACGTCGTGCGCCGCGTCTCGACCTGGCCGACGTGGTTTGGTGAAGTCGCCCGAGTGGAGGGCTCGCCAACGTTCGCCATCGGCGTGATTTAGCACGCCGACGCGAACGCATGCGCCCGATCCGGAGCATCTGGCGGATCCGAAGGCTGTGCCGAGCTAGGGATCGAGGCGCAGGATGTTTCCGTTGTACAGGCTCACGACGTAGACCTCGCCGTCTTTGTCCTCGCCAAACGCGACGACTCCGCCGAGTGACTCGCCGCCCGTCGTCAAGGCGTACTCGTCGCACGTCTCGGTACCGGTGAAGACGAGGGTCTGAAGCTGGGCCAGGAAGAAGTCCGAGTAGATGTAGCGGCCGTACAATCCGGGGATCTTCGTTCCGCGGTAAACGACGCCACCGGTTACGGACAGATCGCCTTGCCCAGAGTGCGAGTACTCCGTCAGGGGCAGGGTCAGCCCCGTTTGGTCGCAGCTCATGCCACCGCCGCGGCAGTGCATGCCCTCCATGATGTTCCAGCCGAAGTTGTGCCGCCCGGAATCGGCCTTGACGGCGTTGACCTCCTCCCAGGTGTCCTGACCGACGTCGCCAAAGTAGAGGTCGCCGTTCGCGCGGTCGAAGCTGATGCGGTACGGATTGCGCACGCCCCAGTGGTACACGTACTCCTGGCTGGGGTGATTGTCCGGCGGCGGAGTCGGATGGTTCTCGACGTCGAAACGTAGGATGGCGCCGAGGGGCGTCGAGGGATCCTGGCCGTTCTTGTACTGGTCGTTGCCACCGCCGCCGTCCCCGAACGCGGCGTAGAGGTAGCCGTCGGAACCGAACGCAAGGTCGCCTCCGTCGTGGTTCGTCGCTGGCTGGTCGATGGTGTAGAGGCGGTTCTCCGCGGTGTCAGCCACGTCAGGATCGTTGGCCGAGATCTGGTACTCCGCGATGACCGACGTGAGGGGACTGCCGGATTCCGTGTAGCTCACATAGAAGCGCCGCTCACCCGACTGGCCGAAGTGTGGGTGTAGCGCGATCCCGAGCAGCCCGCCTTCGCCCGATGCGCTGACCTTGTCAGTGATATCGAGCACCTCCTTGGGGGCCGCGCCGCCGTTCTTCACCAGCACGCGTCCGTCGCGTTCGATGATGAACATGCGGGTCGCGTCCTGTGGGTCTCCGATCATTTCCATCGGGCCGTTGAGCCCGCTGGCGACCTCCGTCAAGGTCACCGACGGAGGAGCGGTGCCGGTGCAGGTGTTGGTGACGATGCCTCCGGTGCCACCATTCCCTGCGGAACCACTAGTGCCGCCGTTGCCAGCGCTGCCTGCCGAGCCACCGTTACCTGCCGCGCCGCCGTTGCCCGCCGAGCCGCTCGCGCCGCTCGCGCCGCCATTCCCTGCGGTACCGGCGGTGCCTCCGGTGCCACCCCCGCCCGAGCTGTCGTCGCCACATGCTGTCGTCACCAACGCACCCAGCGCTGCTGCGCCAACCACAAACCAAGCTCTCATCGTGTGCTCCTCATGCAAAACGCCAAGCGAAGGCGCGTCCCCAAAAGCCTGAGAAAGCTTGAGCGGATCGTCCGTGATGGGCAAGGCCCAGCGGGCATGCCTTCCTGAATCAGGCTCGCGTTTCGAGCCCATTGCAGGCGTGCGCCCCCGCGCGACTGACTCTCCAGGGCTCCGCCCCTCGGCGACTGTAGGCTTTGGCCATCAGCGTGAGATGTTTTCACGATGGAAAATCGACCCACGCCGCGGCGAATCGCTGGACATCGCTCCGCTGCGCGTGCGGATGCTCGACCGACGCTCCTCACCCCCAAACTCGGGGCTAGAAGAAGTTGCCGATGGTGAACTCGAAGACGCTGGTCTCTTCGTAGGGCAGTGGCTTGAAGGGGAAGCCCCACTCGAAGCGCAGTGGGCCGAGGGGCGAGAACCAACGCACGCCGAAGCCATACGAGGTGCGTAGCGTGGTCAGGCTGTCCAGGCCGTTGAAGCAGGGGCTGATTTCTTTGTAGGGCACGCCCGCGCCAGCCGCCTTGCAGTAGATGTCCTCGAGGTTCCAGGCGTTGCCTGCGTCCGTGAACACGACGCCGCGGATACCGACGCTGTCGATGATCGGGAACTCCAGCTCGAGGTTCTGGAAGTACTGCAGGTTGCCGCCGATGGCCGCGCCGATGCTGAAAGGGCGCCCGTTGGGGTCGGTGGTGGTGTAGAGCGGCAGGCGAGGGCCAACCGTGCGGAAACGATAGCCGCGGAGGTCGAGGATGCCGCCCAGGAAGAAGCGGGTGAAGATCGGTACGCCTTCGCCCGAGGGGCTCGTCACGTGACCGAGCTCTTGATTGAGTTTCAACACGAGGCCGCCGCCCAGGGGGTAGTAGTAACGCCCCGTGATCGTGTGCTTGAGGAACTCGTTGTCCGATGCCAACGTGTTGGTCGCGAGCTCGGTCGAGCCGCGTAGGTACACGCCCTTGGTGGGGAAGAGGCGGTTGTCGCGGGTGTCGTAGGTCAGCGCCGGCTTGATGCTCGAGGTCACGCCGTCGTTGAACAGGTTCGCGAGGGGCAGGCGGGTGAACACGCTGACCGCGTTGGAAGTGCCCAGGAACGTGTTCGTCGTCTGCGTCGTGATCTCGTCGAGCTCGAGAGTGTAGGTCAGCGACGCACGCAGCTCTGGCTCAACCAGCGGGTAGCCGAAGGTGAGGCTGCCACCGCGGGTGCGCTGGGAGAAGTCGTTGAAGATGCGCAGCTGGTCGAACAGGTCGACGCTGGTCGAGAAGTCGCTGTCCAGGAAGTAGGGTTCGAAGAAGCGGATATTGATCAGCTGACGAATGCCGCTGAGCTGAGCCTGCAACGACAGACTCTGGCCGCGCCCAAACAGGTTCGCTTGTTGGACCTGCGCGGTGGCGATGAAGTTTTCGATGCTCGAGAAGCCAGCGCCGACCTGGAACGTGCCAGTGGGGCGCTCGGTGACCTCCACGTAGACGTTCATCTTGTCCGGCGCGGAGCCTTGCTCGGTCGAGATATCGACGCGCTCGAAGTAGCCGAGGGAGGTGATGCGCAGGCGGGACTCCTCGAGGTTCGTCTCGTGGAACAGCTCGCCTTCGGCGACTTCCATTTCCCGGCGGATCACCTTGTCGCGGGTCTTGCTGTTGCCGCGCACCTCGATCCGCTCGAAGTGGACCAGGGGACCGCGGACTACCGGGACCACGATGTCTACCAGGTGGTCCTTTTCGTTCAGGTTGGTCTGCGGATTGGCTTCGACGTTGGCGTAGCCGTGGTCGCGGTAGAGGGTGCGCACCGCTTGGAGATCTTCAAGCAGCTCCGCGCGATTGAAATAATCACCAGGCTTTGCCCGCACCAGGTTGCGCAGGTTGCGGCGCCCACCGATGGGGTCGACCTCTTTCCCGTCTTCACCACGCTCGAAGACGCGCAGCTGGCGAATGCGGAAGCGGGGACCTTCGTTGATGGTGACGCTGACTTCGATGCCGCTGCGATCGGGCGTCAACATCACTCGAGGTGTGTTGACGCTCACGGCGAGGAAGCCGCGGTCGTAGTAGAGCGCGCTGATCAGCGCCATGTCGCGCTCGAACGCATCCTGGCGGAAGGGCCCGCCTGAGCCGAAGGCGAAGAAGCCGGCGTTGCCCGTGAACATGGCGGCGCGCAGCTCGGAGTCCGGGATGCTGTCGTTACCGATGAAGGTGACGCGCTTGACGGTGACCTGGCCGTGCTCCTGGATCGTGAACTTGACGATGACTTCGTTGTTCTTTTGCGGGACCACTTCGCTCTTCGCTTCCGCGAGGAAGTAACCCTGCTCCGCGTACATGTCGCGGATCTTCTGGATGCTGCGGCGGACCGCTGGGTAGCTGAGGACGCTCCCCGCCTTGACCTCTAGAGCTTCCGTCAGGTCGTCGGTGTCGATCTCCGAGTTGCCCTCGAGCTCCACGGCTGCGACGCTGGGCCGCTCACGAACCAAGAAGCGCAGGCCCACGCCCGCGTCTTCGACCTCGAGGTCGACCTCGACATCGTCGAAGAAGCCCGATTGCCACAGCTCGCGTACGTCCTGGCTCAGGGTCTCGGGGCTGAAGTTGCTACCCACGCGAGACCTGAGGTAGCTGATGATGTCGTCCTTGGTGATGCGGCGATTGCCAGCAACATCGACCCGCGCGATGGGCAAGCCGCGGGCTTTCTCTGCCTCAGAGCGGGGCAGGTCGGTGTCGCCGGTCGCCGCGGCAGCGGGAACCTGCGCCGCCACGGGGCCGCTCACGCAGAGCACGCTGAGCGCGACGCCCACCACTCCAAGTCGGAGCAGAGCGCGAGTTCCGCCAAGCCAGGACAGCAGCACACGGGCGGCCGTGTAGATTGGGTGCATGTTCACGCGGCTTGGATTCCGACTCAGTTAAGGAAAACCTGCTCCTACCGGCCGAACCTCACTGGAGGCAGTCAACGCCGGCTTTGAGCCAAGGGGTGCTGAAGCACCTAGAAAGAAATGGCGTCCCTCAGGACACTGTCACTGGAACTCCGCTGGGAGGGGTTCAACGCTCCTGATCAGCAGTGCGCGCCTGCGTAGCTCAGAGCGGCCATGGTCTCAAGGTTCGAATGATGGGAAAGCTGGGGATGATCGGGCGGTTGGGGTTGACTCGGCGTGCGTCCTGGCAGGTCTGGCCCTCACGGGGCACCGCTGAGCGCGCCCGAAGTGAGACGACACGAGGCCTCCGGTGCTCGGAAGCTGGGAAAATTCGCTGGAGTGAGCGCGGATCACCGGTTTTGCTGAGCGCGTTGGTGGCTGCGTGGTTGGTGGGGTGTCGCTGTGATGCGGAGCGGGCTGTCATGGTCACGGCGGAGGACTGCAACGTGGCCTGCGCGGCGTCGACCAGCTGCCCGGATTCGGACCCGGCGGACTGCGCGAGTCGCTGCCAAGACTTGGTGAGACGTGGTCAAGCTGCCCATGCCTCGACTGAGCTGGCCGAGCTGATGAAATGCGCGAAGTCTCACCCTTGCGCGCCGGTGTTCAGCCGCGCCCCGGGTGAGGCGTGTGGCGCTGCGCTGCATGGCGTGATGGGGCGGATCGCTGCCTGCGCGCCAGGAGCGGTGCAAGCAAGGAGCCTGAAGCGCGGCACGCTGATGACGGAGAGCCTCGGGTGCGTTGGAATCGAGGCCTGCGTTCCAGCCCTGGACGCGGGCGCGTCGGGTGGACCCTGTCAGACGGCGTCTACTTGCAACGCTGCGTGTTGTGCCTGCGGCGGGCAGCTGACGTGGCGGGTGCGCGCCTGCATAGCGGGAGAGTGTGCCAGCCAAGCGCAAGCTTGCGAGTTGGTTGCGACGGACCCCGATTGCCGTGTGGAATAGCTGCTAGCCGCGGTAGTCATCGACTTCGATGTTGTAGCGCTTCATCCAGCGATGGATCTGCATGCGCGCTTTGCCGAGCTCCCGACCCACGGCTGCGATGTTTCCTGCGTGGCTCCTCAACAGATCCCGGAGCTGTTGCTCATCGGGCACCGTATTGCGCGAGCTGGGCGTGCTGGAGAGCCGGTCAAAGTGTCCGGAGTGTCCTGAGTCGACGCTGACGCGATCGACGCTGCGTCGGTTGCCGTATTCCTGCATCGCTTCTGCTACCTGCGGGGGCAGGTGCTCACCGTCGAGGCGGTCGCCTTCGACGAGCGCTACGCAGCGCTTTACGGCGGCCTCGAGCTCGCGCACGTTGTAGGGCCAGTCGTAGTGCAGCATGCCCAGCATGAACTGGAAGGATGCGACCAGCTCAGGTCTGCCCTGGCGCTGCAAGAACGTCTGCAGGAGCATGAACACGTCCTCCTTGCGATCTCGCAGTGGAGGCAGGCGTATGATACTCGTTGAGGCGAGCGAAGAGATCCTCGCGGAAATTTCCGTCGCGCTGCAAACGCCATAGATCGCGGTGGGTCGCGCAGACGATGCGAACGTCCACCGGCTCGGGCGCGGTGGCTCCGAGCGGAAACACTTCTTTCGACTGAAGCACGCGCAGGAGCTTCGCTTGGGCTTCCAGCGGCATGTCGCCGATTTCGTCGAGCAGCAGTGTCCGTTGTGGGCGGTTTGCACCAGGCTTGGTCGGTTCTGCTGAGCGCCGCTGAAGGCACCCGCTTGTGGCCGAAGAAATCCCGCTCTCCAGCAGCTGCCTGGGGATGGCTGCGCAGTTGACCGCGCAGAAGGTCCCGCGGCGCCCGCTCAAGCGGCAGCTCCCGGGCGCGACGACTTCTTTTCCGGTGCCGCCTTCCCAGGAGCATGACGCTCAAGGTGCTGGGGGCGATGCGCTCCACATCGGCAGCGATGCGGTCCATTTGGTAGCCACCGACCAGCTGCGAGGCCTCACGGCACTTGCGCTCAGCGCCGGCGTACATCCGCCCGGAAAGCTGATAGCCGGCGAAGAGCTCAGCGTGCTTGTCGACGTACTTGAGCAGCACGTCACCCACGCGAACTTCTTGACCCGCCTCTAGCGGGCTCTCGTGGATGCGCTGGCCATCGAGCAAGGTACCGTTGCGCGAGCCTAGGTCCCGCAGGATCCACTGAGACCCCTCCCAGCGAATCTCCGCGTGGCGGCGCGATACCGACTGTACCGGAATGCAGAGATCGACCGCCTCGTCACGACCGATGACGGTAGGGCTTTGATTCAGAGCCCAACCACCGGGGAGGCTCGCGTGCTCATCGGCGTAGAGCAAGACCAAGCCAGAGCGGGGCCCCATGCCTCCTTGAGGGGAGGACGGGGCTCCGAACTGCTGCATAGCTCCGGTCGTCGTATCACTCATGTTGGGGGGAGGCTGGGGCTGCTTAGGGCCTGCCGGCCAGGAACTCAACCCGGCGGCGATCAAGCGCCAGCCCAGGCGGTGTAACGGGTTTTGGGCTCAGACGGAACAGGCCCGCAGTCGTTGCACAGATTGTACTCGCTTCAGGAGGGTAGCGGGGTTCTCGGGCCTGGATGGGTCAAAAAGCGCTAGAACATGGCGCATGTCGAGCCTGGCTGCTGGCAAGGGCGTGCGCGTCGCCGCGCTCCAACTCAACTCCAATGCGGACGTCTCTGCGAACCTGGACGTCGTGGAGGAGCTGGTGGCGCGCGCCGCGGCGGAGCGCGCCGAACTCGTCATGCTGCCCGAGAACTTCGCGTTCCTTGGCCCGGAGTCGCAGAAGCTTCAGATCGCGGAGCCGCTCATCGGGAGCGAGGCCTACGTGGCTGCTGCTCATCCGATTCAAGCCCGCTTGGCGGCCCTGGCGGAACGGCTCCGCGTGCATTTGCTTCTCGGAGGTTTCCCAGAGCGGTCGACCGCTGCGGAATCGGGGCCCGGCTGGCCGCCCTTCAACACATCGCTGTTGCTTGGTCCAGATGGGCGTCCGGTCGCTCACTATCGCAAGTTGCATCTATTCGACATCGACTTGCCGGACGGAACCAGCTTGCGCGAGTCGAGAGCGACGCGCGCGGGGGATCGCGTCGTCGTGAGTGAGGTCCTCGGCCTCAATCTGGGGCTCTCCGTTTGTTACGATCTGCGCTTTCCGGAACTCTATCGCAGGCAGGTAGAGCAGGGGGCGAATGTGTTGAGCGTGCCTGCGGCGTTTACCGCGCAGACCGGTCCCGCCCACTGGCACGTGCTGCTGCGCGCGCGGGCGATCGAGAACCAGTGCTGGGTCGTGGCACCCGCGCAGTGGGGCAAACACCCAGAGGGACGCGCGTCCTATGGTCACGCACTGATCGCCGACCCCTGGGGGCAGATTGTCGCCGAAGCGTCAGATGGCGTGGGCGTGATACTGGCGGATCTCGATCTCGAGCAACTGCGCCGTGTGCGGGCGAGCTTACCTTGCCTGCGCCACCGCAAGCTCTAGTCTTGCTGTTCCGTGCGAAAACGGGCGCGCCTTCAGAGGTGACGCTTGGCGATTTCTGTCCAAGTGCCGTGGGGCTCGAGGGCGATGTAGTCGCGCCAGTACGGACGAGCCTTCTCTGGTTCCCCCGTCTGTTCAAACGCCATAGCCAGGTTGAAATACGCATCGGCGAACTTGGGGTCCGCCGCGATCGCTCCCTGGAAGAGCGGGATGGCCTTCTCCGCCTCGCCGCGTTCGAGCATCACGTAGCCCAAGTTGTACTGAGCTTCCGGTTGGCGAACGTCGATCTGTAGCGCCTTCTTGTAGAGCGCTTCAGCGCCCGTCGCATCGTGCCTGCGGAAGCGAATGTTGCCGAGGTTCGTGTAGGCGATGGCGAGCCACGGGTCGAGTTCCACTGCCTTCGCGTACAGCGCCTCGGCTTCATCCATCGTGGACGGGTCTTCGTCCAGCTGGCTTGCCTGGAGATACAGCTCGTACGCAGTGCGGGCACGCTCGCGGCCCGCGTTCGGACGCAGCACACGCACCACGTCGTCGCGTAGGCTCTTCACTTCCAGGTCGAGCACCATCTGGCCGGTCAACGCTTCGAAGGTCCCATCTTGGGTGCGCACCACGACGCGCCGACCATCGCTCACGATGCGCAGTTCGGATAGCGGACGCGTCACTCGCGGCAACGATTGGCGTAGCGCGGAAACGGCACGCGTCACGTCACGCAATCGGACGCGGCTCTCAAGCAGCGCCTGCGCCGTGCGCAGCGCGATCAGATCTTGAAAGGTGTATGCGCGGCGCCCGCGGCGACGACCCGACGGTGACACGACGCCGTTCTTGTCGAGCGTGCGCAGTCGACCTGGGCTCATGTGCAGCAGCCGCGCGATCTCCGCACGCGTGAACTGATCGGTGATCGGTTCGCGACCGGAGTGCGGACGTTCGTCGTCGTCCTCGGCCCCAGGTTCGAGTGCTCGTACGCGTCCGCCGCCGGGGCCGAACACAACGTGGATCAGCTT
Source organism: Polyangiaceae bacterium (assembly GCA_041389805.1). Lineage (GTDB taxonomy): Bacteria > Myxococcota_A > Polyangia > Polyangiales > Polyangiaceae > JAHBVY01. The sequence continues at coordinate 158,151 of JAWKRD010000016.1, forward strand.
CCCTTCGGGCTGCTTGCGTTTGCGATTTGTGCTCCGCTTGCGGCCAGCCATCGTGCCTCGGAAGGACCCGCATCAATTCCTTTTCTGGCCCCCTACTGTCAAGCATCGCCTTCAGCGACCGACGAAATCCGCAGCTTTGCTCGTGGATGAGCGAGGCAAAAAGTTTCTCGTTTCTAATGCGTGCCGCTTCGAAACGCTGCGAGGGCACGCACGCTCGTTGTCTCGATCGAGGTTGACGAACGCAGCGTGTTCAGGCGCGAGCGCGCTGTCGCACTTTGTGCTTGCTTCGTTCGTGCGTTGTGAGAGAGCGGGGCGCCACTGAACATCAGAGCGTGTTCATGCAGGCGCACGAGGCGTTCGCGTTCGACTCTCGTCACAAGCTTCGCCTTCGTAGAGTCGTCGCTAGTGGTTTGGGGGGAGAGGCGAGACGTCTGCCACCGACCCGCAGAACGAGCGCCGGTTTGGTCGGGTATCGGTCAGACGGATTATTTCCTGGTGGAAATTGCTGGGGGGCTACGTTTGGTCGCCCGCTTGGCCTCCGTCGGCCGCGTCTTGCGAACGCCTCGGCTACCAGCCAGAGGGGCTTCGATCTCGACGTCCAGGCGCAAGCCACGGGTGTCTTCAACCGCAGTTAGTTCCGCACGTATGCGCCTCAGCGGAACCCCAGCGCGTACCTCGGCTTCGCGGCACGCGATGCGGATCGCCCGCACCCGCGCGTGGACATCGCGGGCTGCGAGCGGTCGACAGATCTCGATCTCTGACTGGGTGAGGCGACCGCCATGCTCGACGCTCGGAAGCAGGATGCTGGTGGTCCCGAAGTAGGTTGCAGGACCGGGCTCGGTTCGCGTCGCACCTTCGCTCATCACATCCGCGTGCTCGAACAGGTCTCGCCACCAGTAGTCAGGGCAGAGCCACAGTTCGAATGAGCGCTTGCTTGGACGCGGGATGCCCGAGGTCTTGACCAGCCCAGGACCGCCAACCAGCAGACTGCGCTGGCTCGGCGGAATGGATGGGGGGCGACGGGGCACTTTCGGATCGTATGGACAACCTTCTGGGAAACGAAAGTTTCTGCGCCGACGTGCCTGCGTGGCGCTGGGACGATCCGTTGGGCTCACGCGAAGTTGGCCGTTCCGTGCGGTGGCTGCGACGATCCGTGATGCGTCCCGGTTCGGGCGCCCCGGCTTGGCCGGGATTCACTGTGTTCGCCCAAGTGTGGAGGGACGCTGCAATGTCAGCTGGAACTGGCAAAGAACGCCGACGCCATAAGATGTTCGTGACGCGCAACACGGAATACCACTTCCGGGACCGCCGCTGCGTGGGGGTGCGTGATCGCAAGAGCGGTACTTGGCTCGAGTCTCATCTGGCTTGTGGCCGGTCCCTGAGTGGGGCGGTTCGCTTCCAGAAAAACGGCGTCGCCATCCCCGTGAATGGCGAGCCTACCGTGGGCGAAGCCCTGTACTTCGGCGAAGGTGGCAGGGACCTGGTCACGAGCATCCTCTGCTCCGTCGAGCGACCCGAGAAAAGCGTCGTCGCGCGCTACGCGGCCTAGCCAGACGGACCGGGGCTTCGCGCGAATCGCACGAAGCCCCGAAAAAGTCCTCGTTGAGGCTGTTCTTCTGCGCCTCGGACTTGCTACCAGGCGGATATCCTTAGAGGATGCTAGGAACCCCGGTTTGGGCTCCACCAAACCCGTTGGCCCCGACACTCCGTTGAGGCCCCGCGCACGCACCCAACGCACGCGCACTGCTCAGCCCCACTCCGCCGACCGCACCCGTTCTCCAACCCCTCGCCCCGGCGAAGGTTACCGACACCTGAGTTTCCGACGTGGCAGCGCCCAACCCGAGCAATCCATCATTGTTCGCAGTCGTTATCAGCGAAAAAGGGGGAGCCGAGCGCCGCGAGGTGTTCGACCGGCCCGAGATCAGCGTCGGGCGGGTGCAGGGGAATGACTTGATGCTCCCGAAGGGGAACGTGTCGAAGAGACACGCTCGCCTGCTCTTTCGGGACAACCGCTTCATCGTCACCGACCTCAACAGCACGAACGGGACCTACGTCAACCGTCGCAGGATTTCCCAGGCGACCATCGTGCGCGAAGGGGACCGGGTCTATATCGGCGACTTCGTGCTGCGCATCGAGCTGCCCGAGAGTGAATCGGACGAAGCGCCGTCAAGCAGCGAAGAAGTGAGCGTGAGCGCTCCCGCCCCGGCTGGAGCGATCGAGCCGGTGCAGCCGTCGTTTGCGTCCATTCCCGATGCTGAGCCGCCGGACCATCACACGCGCCGACCGGTTCCTCCGCCGGCACCCTCTGCGGCGCCACCCGCGCCTTCGGTTCCTCCGCCGCTGCCACCACCGCCTCGGCCGTCAGCGCCGCATGCTTCCCATGCGCCGCCGGTCGCGGCGTCGGTTCCTCCGGCGCTCACCTCGGAGCCGCCCGAGCAATCTTCCTCCAGTGATCGCGTGTCTTCTCGCGCCAGGGAGTTTCAACTCGATCCCCATGTGGCCATGCACCGAGGTGCGGTGCGCGCGCTCGTGGGGCGAGTCACCGAGATGCTCAGCGCCACGCGCTTGGCCCAGCCCGTTGATGAATCCGCGCGGCAACGGGTGGAGCGGGCAGTCGTGGAGCAGCTGGCGGCGCTACGGGGCGAAGGTGCCGTGGCTGCCGAGGCCGACGAGGAGCGCGTGCTATCCGACGCGCGCGCCGAGCTGTGCGCGCTGGGGCCGCTGGGCCTGTTGCTGAATGATGACGACGTCGCCGAGGTGAGCGTGACGGGGTTCGCCCATGTCGCCGCCGAATCGGCGCTAGGCTGGCGCGTCGTCGAGCCTCCCTTCGCAACTGAGGAGTCTCTCGAGCGCGTGATCACTCGGCTCTGCCGACTCGCGGGCAAGGAACCGCTGCCCGATGAGGCGGTGGTCGAGCGCGTGCTGCCGGGCGCTGTTCGCATGCGTGCTGTGCGCGGCTCCGTCGCCGGTGGCCGCAGTCTGCTGTCGCTGCGCAAGGCGCGTCGCGTGACCAGTGTCGTCGATGATCTGGTACGTCGGGGTACTCTCTCGCGGGGTATGGCGACGTTTCTCCGTCATGCCACCGCGGGCGGCGCGAACATCCTCGTCGTTGGGACCCGCGAGGCTCGCGCGTCGGACCTGCTCAACGCGCTCGCGAACCTCAGCGACGCGTACTGGCTGTGCGTTGCGGAGAGCGAGCTCTTGTCCGGCGACGCTCGCGTCACCCGGCTCATGCTGGATTCCAGCGATCCGAACGCGCGCCGCGTGATCGGCGCTGCAACAACGCTCGGAAATGCGCGCCTGTTGATCGAGAACGCGCAAAACCAGGTCGCGACCGCGGTGATTGAGAACATCGCTGCTGGCGCCCGTGGCTGCGTGGTCTCGACGCAAGCCGGAAACCTGGAGCAAGCGCTCGAGCGGCTCACTGCCGCGCTGATGAGTGGAACTGGGGTGGCTCGTGAGGCGGCGCGGCACCAGATCGCTGGCTCGTTCGACTTGCTGGTCGAAGTCGCGCAGCTGCGTGATCAGCGTTACCGCGTGCTACGCGTCGCAGAGCCCACTGGGCTTTCGGCGGATGGCTTCGACCTCGACGACATCTTCGCCTTCAGCTTCCAGCGCACGGCCGCCGGCGGCGCGGTCGAAGGTACGTTCGCTTCCACCGGCACGGTGCCCAAGTTGGCTGAGGACCTCGGCGCGCGAGGGATCTCCATGGAACCGTCGTTGTTCAGTCGCAACGGCCGCTGAACCATCGCCTGCGACGTCGGTGGGCTGAGCGTCGCCTCGCGATGTTTCGGTTACGCCGCTGGTGCCGGATCAGGCTCGCGCCGACGCCTGCTTCGCCTTGTTCAGCTTGCGGCTGAAGAGGCGCTTCTTGATGGCGTTGAGCTTGTCGATCATCAATACGCCGTCGAGATGATCGTTTTCGTGTTGGATCGCCACGGCCATCAGCCCGTCGGCTTCCAGCTCGAACGTCTCCCCGAACTCGTCCTGCGCACGGACCTTCACGACTTCCGCGCGCTTCACCTCTTCGGTTGCCCCAGGGAAAGAGAGGCAACCCTCCTCCCACACCTGCGTCCCGTCGAGCTCCAAGAGCTCTGGATTGATGAACACCTTGAGGTCGCTTGGCTCGTCCTCACCAGCGATGTCGATCACGAACAAGCACTTCGCGACGCCGATCT
>JAWKRD010000017.1:0-161035 GCA_041389805.1 Polyangiaceae bacterium
GTCGTAGGTTCAGCCGTCGCGGCTCTCAGGAGGATTTCTGGGGGTGAGGGAGATCTGATAGCTGCCATTGGACCCCACATCTCCCGCGCGGCGTTCGAAGTCTCCGATGACGTCGCCGCGGAGCTCGCCCAGTGCTCGCCCCTCGACGACGTCATCGACAGGAGCTTCGGCCCAAAGCCCCACGTCGACCTGCGTCGCATCATCCGCGGCCAGCTGCTGGAGCTCGGTCTGAGCGACGCTGCGATCGATGACGTCCCTGGCTGCAACCTGCTCGATGAAGCTGACTTCTTCAGCTATCGCCGAGATGGCAAGGCCAGCGGCCGTCACCTGAGCGCGATCGTCCCACGCGGTTAGTGCCACGCGGTTAGTGCCACGCGGTTAGTACGCGAGCCTAGCGACGGCGGCGACGCAAGAGCGCCAGTGCGCCGAGCCCCAGGGCCAAGAACCAGCGGCCTCCACTAGAACCCCCGGCTGCCGAACCTGACTCGGAGATGCTGCAGCCCGAAGTGCTGCCGGCATCGGCGCCGGTCTGCTTGCCGGCGCTGCCGGCAGCACCCGCCGTGCCATTCCCTGCGGAACCACCAGTCGTCGCACCAGCCGTGCCCGCCGCACCGCCGCCAACGCCCGCGGTTCCGCCGTTGCTCGCGCCGCCTGTGGCCGCGCCACCGGTGCCTGCTCCGCCAGCGCCACCGCTGCCTCCAGTGCTCGCACCACCTGCGCCAGCGCCCGCCGTTCCAGCCGTGCAGCCGTTGCAGACATCCTTGCAGTCGGTGAGGCAGGTACAGTTCTTGAGGGAGTTGAACGTGTTGGCGCCGTTGGGGCTCGCGGCTTCGCAGGCAGTAACGCAGGCTTCGTCATCGGCGCTGCAGCCGTCAACGCAGTCGGCGATGGTGATGCAGTCCGGGTTCGCCAAGCAGTCTTGCGTGCGCAAACGACAGTTCGTCGCCCGACAGCTGTAGCAGCTGCCGTCGTTCGGGATGCTGACGCAGAGGTCGGAGTCGACGTTCTGACCATCGACATCAAAGGAGCTTGGCACACACATCATATCCGCGGGGCAAGACGACGTGCTGCCCTTGGAACAGAACTTGGTGCACTCGCCCGGCGTATTTTCCCTGCGACAAATATCGCCAGCGCACTCCCAGCCTGACGTGCAGTCGTCACCGTCGGCCTTGTTCTTGATCGGCGACGGCACGGGGTTGCCCTCGAGGAGCGCCGTCTTGCCGGCGGCGGCGAAAGCCGCTTGAACCAGCGCGTCGTGGCCAAACAACGAGGTGTCGATCAGCGGTCCGACGTTGCAGTTGCCAACGCGCGACGACACGCCGATCACGGCGCCCGTGGTGGAGTCGAACGCCGGGCCACCAGAGTCGCCACTGCAACCCGACGGTCCAAGCTGGAGCTCAGAGGTGGCCAGCAGTTCGTTCCAGTCCTTACCCGCCGCCAGGATCGGCACATTGTCTCGGCGCCGGCGCGTGCCGCTGCCGCCACCACCGTTGCTGGTGATGCCGTAACCCACGACGGTGACCGTTTCCCCGGGGACGGCTACGTAGTTGGTGCGGATCTTCGCCGGGGTGATTCCGGTGATCGGCGTGTCCAAGACAACGAACGCCAGGTCCTTGTTGCAGAGCTGCTTTCCGGCCTCGTGCAGGATCTGCGTGCCGCGCGCAACGGTGTTGCCGGGATTGGCTCCCGTGTGTACACGCAGCTGGCTGGGGGTGAAATCGTCACCCACGTGGTCGCCGTTGGACGACGCACCGTTGGGGTCACAGCCGATACCGTTGGACGCGCTCGGAGCGACGCAGTGCCAGGCCGTGAGCACCAGGTTCGACGCCACCAAGGTGCCAGAACACGCGCCTTGATTCGACGTCAGGTAGATCACGTTGTTGTGGGCGCTCGAGTCGTTGTCCAGGACACCCCCAACAATGGCATCGTCGCGAGTTTCCGTATCAGAAAGCGGCTTCTCACCAGAGCAACCGGCCACCAAGGTCAACGAGAGCAGGCCAAAGCCGGCAGCAAAGGTGCGCATTTCAAATTTCTCCAAGCAGTCATTGTGCGGCCCGCTGGGCCACCCGCGTGAGGGAACGAAGGATCCAACGAGGCTACGCCCCAGCATCGAACCGCGCTAGCCCGGAGTGCGGCTCTTACGCGGTCGTGAAGTCCAAACGACGCCGCGACGTGTCACAGCGAGCGCCTGTCTCAAGCTGCATCTGCTTTGTGAGAGCAAGTTCCGGGGTCTCGCATTCTGTCGCCATCTCAGGTACTCCAAAGCTGATGGTCGCCGATGCATTTCCGCGCCCCGAACCGGGTGACCCTGAAGAGCTCAGCTGGGCACTTCAAACAGCCCACAACATGTGGAGCCAGGGCGACGCGCGAGAGGCGGTGCGTTGGCTGCAACGAGCGGCGCTCACCGCCACCGAGATTGGGATGAACCAGCGGGGTCAGAGCATCGCCCAACTCGCAACCCAGCTCAGGAGCACCACGCGCAGCCAACCGCCCGGCGCGACCGCGGCAGCGCAGGCTCCCCAGGTCACGCCGCCGCAGCGTCCGCGAACGGCTCAGCCTCCGAGCCGCCCCCTCGACCGCACGAGCGTGAGCCAAGGTGCGGATCCCGCACCCACCGCCGCTCCACAGCACTCGGGGAACGCTGCGGTCATCGGAGCCGCAGCCGCCCGACAGGCCCTACGGGTCTGCTTCGTCAAAAACCAGGATGGCAGCTTCCACGTGATCCCCCTGGCCGAGGGCGAAGCCAGTCGCTCCGGCATGCGTGAAGCACTGCTCGTAGAGCTGATTCCGGGCTCATTCGGCTAGAGCGCCAGCCATCTCGCGGTAGGCGGCCCCTGACCATCCGCGCAGCTGAGGAGCGATCAGCCAACTTCTACTACAAGTTTCCGTTATGCGTGTACGCTTGGAGGCGTATGCCTTCTGCTGTCACATGTGGGGACTGCGGTGCCCAGTTCGAAGTGACCCAAGACCTTTGGGAGTCGAAGATCGATGGCAAGCTCGTGCGCGTGCGCTGCAAGCGCTGCGGGGCGAAGATCAAGCTGGATGGCCGCGATCCTAGCTCCGCGCCCCGGCTCTCGAAGCCACCGCCCGCCAACGTTCGCGAGAAGCTGACCAGCATCGTCGACGCCGAGCCTGCTGAAATCCGCGAGGAAACACCTACGGTACCCCTGACCAAGCCGGAGCAGGTGAAGCCGACAGGTGTGCCCGCGTCCCACATGGACGCAATCACGAAGGCGACCGACGACGACCCCTGGATGGTCTCCTACGCAGACGACGACGACCGCGAGAAGACCACGGAGCAGGTCAAGGCAGCGTTCAAGCAAGGCGAGATCCACGCCGACACGCTGATCTGGCGAGACGGGATGGACGACTGGTTGGTGATCAAGGAAGTCCCCGTCTTTGCCGCGCTTTTCCCCGAGGATCCGCCAATGGATCAAACCGGGGGCTTCCTGGGTACCGGAATGGGCTTGGGGGGGAGGGACGGCGCTCCCGACTCCGAAGACCAATCCACGTCCCCACAAGCCAGCAGCTCCGAGGACGAGGAGCCGCCCATCAGCCTGGTGCCGGAATCACTCCCACCCGAGTCGATCGACCCAGAGTCCGTCGATCCTGACTCGCTGCGGTTCGGCGGTATGGTGGCGCTGAGCGCGGGCACTCTGCAGGACAAGGGCAAGGGCAAACCGCCGCCCCCAAGGCGCCCGGAGGCAGCGGAGAAGCCCGCCGCGAAGGCTGAAGCGCCGCGCGCGAGATCATTCCCCAAGCCGCCACCAGCTCCACCAAAGACCAAGGCCGACTTCCTCGTCAGCGAGCCCAACAACGAGGCACCCCAGCGGGACGAGTCGAAGCAAGACGCGCCCGCGCGGCGTCCACTGGGCTCCACTCCAGACGTCGAAGCGCAGGGCGAAAAGCCGCAAGGAAAAGCCAAGCCAAGGCCACCGGCGAATCTCAAGAGACCAGAGACGATCCGCTTCGAAAAGGAAGACCTCCCCCCGGACTCCGCCCCCGACGTAGGCGCGCTGAGCCGCAAGTTCGCAGAGCAGCCCAAGCTCGACGCGGAAGCGCTGCGCAAGCAGCGCGAGGACGAAGAGCTCCTGCGCATGGGCGCCGTGAGCCTCGGGGACAGCGTGCTCGGCGTCGATGAGAGTGCCCCGCAGGTACCGACGATCGACATCTCCGATCTCGACAAGCCCAAGAAGGAGACCAGCGCGGCAGCCGCCGCGCCCGCCAGGGCCAAGGCCACTAGCTCCGACTCAGCGCCCCCCAGCAGTAAGAAAAAGAAGAAGCGCAAAGCGAAGAGCGGTCCGCCGTCGTCGCGACGCGTGCCCGTAGACGTCAGCGACGCGAAACCATCGAAGGCGCGCGAGCCCCAGAGCACACCCAGCGAGGCACCGGTCTCCAAGCCAAGCACGGAAAAGGGCGTCGCCGCAGTCCCCGCCAGCGGCGAGTCGGAAGGCGGCTCGAAGCTCCCGCTGTACGTTGGTCTGGGCCTGGTCGCTGCCTTCGCCATCTACTGGTTCGGCCTGCGAACCACCCCTGAACCCGAGGCAAACACCACTAAACCGGTGGCCACGGATCTCAAGCCCACCGAACCTGAGGTCAACACGGCAGAGAAGCCGGCGGAGCCCACCGCCCAACCGACCGAGACGGCGGAACCAGTGGCGAGCGCAGAAACCGAGAAGCCGAGCGAGCCAAGCGAAAAACCCACCAGCACGGCAGCAAACCTCGCGGAAACGGCAAAGGCGCCCACCGCTGGCGAACCCAAGCCCGAAGCGACGACCAAGCCCGAAGCGACGACCAAGCCCGAAGCAACGACCAAGCCCGAGGCGACCGCGGAGAAGCCAACGGAGAAGCCGGCTCCCGCAGAGGCTGCGGGGCCGTTTGACGTGGCCGCCGCGCGGGCAGCGCTGGCGAGCGCCGCCGCCGCCGCGAGTTCTTGCCGGAAGGACGGCGATCCATCGGGCATGGCCCAAGTGACGATCACCTTCGCGCCGAGCGGCCGCGCAACCAGCGCGAACATCAGCGGCCCACCCTTCGCTGGCACCCCGACCGGTGGCTGCATTGCGGCAACCATGCGCCGGGCCACGGTTCCCCCGTTCACCGGCGGCATGAAGACCGTGAGCAAGACCGTCGTGATCCACTGACACTCTACCGCCCGGTTTGCTTCACCTTCGCGACAAACTCGGCGCGTCGGTGCTCTGCGCCATCGGGTGATTGACGCGCAGCCGTGCAGCGGGATTCACTTACCCGCCGAGCACACAGCAAACTGGCAGCCACCGACGCTTTGCCGTTTTTCGCGGGTACAAGTCGCGAGCACGCAGCGGTTCGAGCGTACGAGTAGACCAGTGAAGGCATCGAGGGATCACGCGATGAAGAGCAACGCGCAACGCGCACACGCAGCGCATGGACTGAGCATCTGGCTCGATGGCCTGCGACGAGGGACCCTGGCCTCCGGAGAGTTCGCGCGCTTGATTCGCGAGGGTGTGCGCGGTGCCGTGATCGACGCCCGGGTCACCGAGCAAGCCATCAGCGGCGCCACGGACTACGACGACGGCTTGCGGCGTCTGGTTGGTGAAGGCGCGAGCGTGCAGCAGATCCAGCACACCTTCTTTCTGGAGGATGCACGGGAAGCAGCCGACGCGCTGCGTCCAGTCTTCGAGCAATCGAAAGAGAGCGACGGCTACGTCTCCTGCCCGCTGCCTGGCGCGCCGCGCGACACGGAGTCGATGCTGTCCGCAGCCACGGAACTATTCAAGGCTGCGCGCCGCGAGAACCTGCTGGTTCAGATCCCCGCGACACCAGGCGGCGTTCGCGCCTGCGAGTTGCTCGCGGCCGAAGGGATCTCCGTCCACATGACGCTGGTCTTCGACGTGGAGCGTGCCGAGCACGTCGCGTTCGCCTTTCGCCAGGGCTTCGCCAAGCTGAAGCACAACCGCGCGCGACTGTGGCTTGGCCCCACCATCAACCGCCTCGACGCGGAGATTGATCGTCAATTGAAGGAGCTGATCCAACGGGGCGGCGACGAGGCAAGCCTGGAAGGCTTGCTCGGCAAGGCCGGTGTCGCTACCGCACGGCAACTCCTCGATCAGATCCAGAGCTGGCCGGAAGCGCAAGGCGACGCGCCTTGGATCCGTCTGCTCGTACACGGCACCGCGACGACCGATCCGCATCAGCCGAGCGACCTCTACTCGAACGCATTGCTGGGTCCCCTGGTCCGCAGCCAGAGCTTCGCGGATTTCAGCGCGTTTCAGGACCTCAACGAGCTGTCCGCCCCGATCAGCGAGCAGCGAGATCCAGGGCCGGTCCTCACTGCGCTGAGCCGGGCAGGTGTCCAGCTCGAGAACGTAGGCTCCGAGCTTCGCAGCAGCCTGAGCCACGAGCAGGCCCGCGCCGACGAACAACTCCATCGGGTGATCATGGCTCGGCGCGAGGCATTGCTCGAACAGGCTCCAGAGCGCCAGCGCCTGAGCCTGGGAGACGCACCGCGCCCGGTAGTCGAAGCACTCAAGAGCCTGGGACGCCAGCAAGCACCAAGCCGGTTGTGGAGCGTCGACCCAACGCTCTTCACCTCTGATCCGGCTCAAGAAGCCAGCATTCGGTCGCGGCTAGGCTGGCTGCAATCCCCTGCGCGTATGCGCGCGCACCTGGACGACTTGAGTTCGTTCAGCCGTGAGATGTATCGCGCTGGTTTCCGCAGGGCACTACTACTTGGCATGGGAGGTTCCAGCCTGTGCCCGGAGGTCCTGGCGTCGACCTACGGCTCGACTCCTGGCTTCTTGGAGCTGCGCATCCTGGACAGCACCGATCCAGACGCGGTGAATCACGCAGCAGAGTGGGCGGATCTCGAGCAAACGTTGTTCATCGTCGCCAGCAAGAGCGGTGCAACCATCGAGGTGCGCTCGTTCGAGGCCTACTTCTTCGAACGCTGCAAAGAGCGCTTTGGAGATGAGGCTGGCACGCGCTTCATCGCGATCACGGATCCGGGCACTTCCCTGGTCGAGCTGGCGAGGCAACGGGGCTACATCCGCGTGTTCGAGAATGACCCCAATATCGGCGGCCGCTACTCCGCAGTGTCCTTCTTCGGCTTGGTCCCGGCAGCGCTGATCGGCGCCGACTTGGAAGCCCTGGTCGGTGATGCCGAGCGCATGGCCGTTGGCTGTGCCCCGGTGGTGCCCAGCGACGACAACCCAGGCCTGCGCCTGGGAGCCTTCATAGCGGGGCTGGCCAAGAATGGCAGAGACAAGCTGACGCTCATTTGCTCCCCCGAGGTTCAAGGCTTGGGTTCCTGGGTCGAGCAGCTGGTCGCTGAGAGCACCGGCAAGCAAGGGCGCGGCGTCGTGCCTGTCGACCTCGAACCACTCGGCGCTCCCGACACCTACGGGGACGACCGCGCCTTCATCTACGTGCGTTTCGGTGGCCGCGCCCAGTCACCTCTCGACCTCGAGGTGGAGCAGCTGGTCACCGCTGGCCACCCCGTCGCACGCATCGGCATGCTCGCTCAACACGACCTCGGTGGCGAATTTTTCCGCTGGGAAATCGCCACTGCGTTCGCCGGAGCTCTGCTAGGCGTGAACCCGTTCGACGAGCCCAACGTCACCGAAGCCAAGCAAGAGACCGCCAAGCTGATCGGTCAGTTCGAGGCGAACCACGAGTTGACGCCCACCGCGGCTCACTCACCCGACTCCGAAGCACTCGCGCTGACGCTCGACGGCCTCCAGCCGGGGGATTACCTGGTACTCTCGGCGTACTTCGAGCGTACGCCGGAGCGGGACGCGCTGTTCGCGAAGATCCGCGAGCGCCTCCGCGCTCAGTACCGCGTGGCAACGACTTTGGGGTACGGGCCGCGTTTCCTGCACTCCACCGGGCAGCTACACAAGGGTGGCCCTGACTCTGGCGTCTTCATCGTGCTGACCCGCGACCGATCGGTTGATCTCTCGATACCTGGAAAAACGTACAGCTTCGGCGTGCTTAGAGACGCACAGGCGTTTGGTGACTTGGCCGTGCTCGAACGCAAGCAGCGGCGCGCTTGCCACGTCACTCTAGGTAGCAACGTCGACGTCGGCCTGGAGCAACTGCTGAGCGCGCTGGGCTGAGCGCCGGAGGGCACTAGCGCGGCCAACATGACGCGTCGCGTACAACGTTTGCCCAGGATGAGAAGTTGTTGATGGGGTGTTGGGCGCTATAACGGGCGCGATGCCCGCTCCCCTCGACTACTCCTCCTTTGCTGATGCGTTTCACCAGCATTTCTCGAGCAACCCGAATCGACGCGCCCAGCTCGGGATCAACCGCGACCTCGGAGAGCTACCCGATCCGAGCCTCCAGGCTGCCAGCGCCCGCATTCAGCAGGCGAAGCAGCTACGCGAGGCCGGCGCCGCGATCTCACGCGCTGAGCTGGACTTCGATCAACGCCTGGACCTCGACCTCGCCGACCTGACTCTCCGCGCGGAAGCAGCCCGAGACCAGCTGAGCTGGGGAGGCCACAGCCGACTCGAACGCACGCCAACCGCCGGAGACGAGATCGGCGACGGGCTGTTCACGCTCTTCATCAACGATCCTCGCCCGGCGGAGGAGCGCCTCGCCGACATCACTCGGCGCGTCGAAGCCGTCCCGGACTTCCTGGAGGCTTTGCTTGGTCGCCTGAAGCTACCCGTCACGCGATGGGTGAAGATGGATCAGACCAAGACGAACGGCTTGCTCGAGCTACTGGACAATCTCAACGGCTGGGCCCAGCAAGAGCGCCTCGGCGCGAGTGATCGCCTGGCAACAGCAAGCGAGCGCGCGAAGCAAGCGCTGACGGACTACGGGCGCAAGCTGGGAGAGCTCGAGTCCGCTCCGGACATTCACATTGGGGACGCAGCGATGCGCGAGGTGATTGCTCTGCGCGGCATCGAACTCAGCCCGGAAGAGCTGAAGACCATTGCCAGCAACTTCCTCAAAGCTACGTTTGAGCAGATTGAAGAGCTGCGCAGCAAGCTGGTCGCCAAGTACGATCTCCCGTCAGACACCAACAACGAGCAGCTGCAGGACTTCCTCGCCAAACGCTACAAGGTGAATCTCCCGAACGGTCGCCTCGAGGACATCCTCGATCGCTATCAGCGCGAGCGCGGCAAGATCCTCGACTATATCACGCAGCACAACCTGTTCCCCGTGCCGGCGGATCAAGACATGTTGATCCTGCGCACTCCCGGGGTCCTCGAGCCCACTATTCCTGCCGGCGCGATGAGCTCACCAGCTCCTTTCCGCGAGGGAACAAAGCGCAGCTTGGTTTATCTCACCCTGAGCGATGAGCTCGTGGATGAACACACCGAGCTCTCGATCCCCGGAATGATGGTGCACGAAGGGATCCCAGGGCACCACCTACAGCTCAGCTGGGGGGCGCTGCATCCATCGCTGATTCGCAAGCACATCGACGCCATGGACCACGCTGAAGGCTGGACCACGATGCTCGAGGACTACATGCTCGACGTCGGCTACGTCGGTGATCTGGTGGATGAGGTGCGCTTCACCTCCAAGCGCGACATCGCCCGCATCGGCGCACGCGTCGCGGTCGATCTCTTCTTCATGAGCGGCGACAAGAGCTATCTCGAGGTCGGCGTCGACTGCGATCTCAGCAGCGACGACCCATTCGTCGCTGCTGGCAACTTGCTGTTCGAGGTGACGGGCTTCGTGCCCGGGCGCGTCCAGGCGGAGCTCAATTGGTACTCCCAAGAGCGTGGCTACCCACTCTCCTACCTCACAGGCAATCACCTGGTATGGTCGCTGAAGCGTGATCTCGAAAAGGCCCAACGGGGCAAGCTCGAGGGGCGAGAACTCGATCGCATCTTCCACCGGGTCTATCTCGAGTCAGGCAATATGCCCGTGTCGTTCTTGCGCCGCGTGTTCGAGCACCAGGGGCTCCTCGGATGACCGCGAACGTTCACCTTCGCAGCGCGACCCCAGATGATTGCGAGCTGATCTTTCAGCTGATCACAGAGCTCGCCATCTACGAGCGTGAACCCCAGGCTGTGGAGACCACGCCAGCGGTGATTCGTGGGCAGCTCGCGAGCGACAAGTGTCCCTTTGAGTGCTTGATCGCGGAGCTGGCAGGTGAGCCGGCTGGGTTTGCGCTGTTCTTCCAGAACTACTCGACCTGGAAGGGCCGCCCCGGCCTCTACCTCGAGGATCTCTTCGTCAGAGAATCCGCAAGGAAATCTGGGGTTGGGGGAGCGCTACTCGTCGCGCTCGCGCGCATCGCCGTGGAGCGCGGCTACGCGCGCATGGAGTGGTCGGTGCTCGACTGGAACCAGCTCGCCATCGATTTCTACAAGGGACTTGGGGCGTTCCCGATGAGCGACTGGACGACCTTCAGGCTCACCGGGGAGCCCTTGCGCGAGCTAGCAGCGCGCTAGGCGCGCCCTCCCCCAATGAGCAGAAGCAAGGCCCAACCAGGCACTTCGAGCAAACGCGAGTCGTACGCTTCCATGCAGAATCGCGGGTGATCTGCGCGGGCGTTTTCGCACGTTGAACAGACGTCGAAGGCAGCGGTACTCTTGAGCACGCTTACTTGCTTCACCTGAAATGAGGGAAACCATGCTTCGACGCTTATCCATTCTGTGCGCGACGTTCGTCATCACTGCCTTCACCGCCAACGCCCAGGCGTCGGAACCGGAGACTCACGACGGCTTCTACTTCTCCGCGGCGGTCGGCGCGGGCTACCTGAGTAGCAGCGTCGACGATGACTTCGCTGGTACCTCGGACCCGAGCCTCTCGGGCTTCGGCTTCGCTGCGATGTTGCTGTTCGGTGGAACGCCCGCGCCGGGTCTGGTGGTTGGCGGGGGCAGTATGGGTGGCCACTTTCCGACACCTGAGGTGGAACAAGGCGGCGCTAAGTTCGACAGCCAGGACGACCTGGCGCTAAGCCTCACGGGCGCTTTCGTGGACTACTACTTCAACCCCAAGAGCGGCTTCCACGCCCTGGGGATGCTGGGCTTTGCGGCACTCTCGCCTGGTGGGGACGCAGACCTTGCCACGGGCTGGGGCGCTGCGCTTGGCGTCGGACACGACTGGTTCGTCAGCGAGGAGTGGAGCCTTGGCGTGATGGGGCGGCTTCAATACCTGTCCACGTCGGTGGAGCAGAGCTTCGTGACCAATCGCCAGGTCAACTACACCGCGACCTACACCACGCTCGTGCCAGCGCTCACGTTCAACGTCGTGTACCACTGAGTTCGGCGGCTCGTCGCCACCCCCGCACTATTTTCGCGGAAAATGCTTTCGCCATTTCCGCGCGATACCGACTGCGATTCTAAAGTTCCGGCGTTGCTCCAGCGCTCCAAACGTGCGCATGGGACGACTAACACGGCATATGCTCAGAACCTTGCGCCTTGGTTTGGCGGGAGCGCTCCTGCTGATCCCTTCCACCAGCGTCGCCGCCTCTAAGGCACCTCACGACAGCTTCTACTTCTCCGCGAGTCTGGGGCTCGGCTACTTGAACGCGCATGCGAAGGGCGATGGCGATCCCTTCGTTCCGATCGATACAACCGCATCTGGTGTCCCCGTGGTGGGCGCGTTGATGGTGGGTGGTACGCCATCACCCCGGCTCATCCTGGGTGTAGGGAGCATCTTGAGCTACTCCCCGCTGACTTGGCAGCAGTCGGAGGTGATCGGGGTCGAGGATACGACGAGCTACTTCGGCACGCTCACGGGTCCGTTCATTGACCACTACTTCAGTGAAGCGGTCGGAGTTCACGGTCGGCTGCTCGCCGGCTTCGCTACGTTACAGCCCCATGGAGGCTCGTTCGCTGCGGGCTATGGCGCGGCGCTGACGCTCGGCAAAGACTGGAGGAGCTCCGACGAGTGGACCCTCGGCGTCGCGGCGACGCTTCAGTATTCGTACACCCACGGCGGGTCAGCCAACACCACCACGTGGCTCCCCGCCCTAACCTTCGACATGAACTTTCGCTGACTCAGCGGCAGTCGCTGAACACGCTCTGATACAGCACCTCAGCGACCCGCTTGTGCCCAGCCGCGTTCCAGTGGATGCGATCCGTTGGGAAACGCCGATAGCTGGGGCACAAGTCTCCAGGGAGCACTCCAGGCCGCTCGTCACAACGCAACACGGGTCCCAGGTCGACGGCGTAGTCCACCTCGCCGTGACTCGGACGACCGGCGATCCAGGAGTTGAGCTCCGACGTGGCTGCTACCCGCGCGTCCTTCACACCTCGCAGGAGACCCCACGGCGGCACCTCCACTGCAACGACCTCGAGTCCCCGTTCGTGAGCCTCGCGGTACATGTAGCGCAGGTTGTCCCGGATGCGTCCAGTGCGCGAGTCGGACAGCGAGCCCGCGCTCAAGTCGTTGATGCCGCCGAGCACAATCACGTGGGTGTACGCTGGAGGTTTCCTCGCGGCACCAATGCCAAACACGTCGTGCAAGAAGCGCCAGCGCATGTGCTCCGTGCGTTGCCCACCAACTCCGTAGGCGTCGAAACGGCTCTCCGGACAGCGCTGAGACAAGTACTTCAGATAGCGACCGCCGCCGACGCGCGTGTCGGTCAGGGAGTCTCCCACTGCAGCGACGACGTAGCGCTTGGGTGCGGGCTTCGGCGGGGCGACTTCGCAGCGCGGCGAGCCGAAAGCGCTGAAGCCGCTGCTTCTAGCCGTAACCGGCACGCTCGCAGTAGCGATGAGCGCACCGGCAGCTAGCCAGGCCAAAGTCGGCGAACCAAAGCGTCGCTTGAAGACCTGCGCTGGCAAGCACTGGGGGCGCCCTGACGCGGTGCCGGGCACGCTGGAGTCGCTCACAGGCGACGTTCGCCGCACCTGCACTAAGTAGCATGCAGCAGGCACACGGGCCCAAATCCTCGCAGATGGCGCGATGAGTCACGCAGGCCGCGAGGGCTGGACCGCAGCTCCAGGCATCGGCCAAAACCAGCACAATGCTGCAATCCTGCAGGCTGAAACGGCGCTGGCGCAGTGCAGCGCTTTTGGACTGTGGCGCTAGATCCTTGTGGTAGCTTTCGCCGCGCAATGTCATCGGTTTCGTGCGCTTCGGCGCGCAGCCGACACGCAGAGTTTAACCTCTCGGCGGGCTACGCTGACTTCCCGCTGACGCACATTACCATATGGCAAAAACGTCTCTCGCGCGGACTTGCTGAGCCGCACGGCGACTGGTCAGCGCACCTCACCCCCAAACCTGAAGCGTCCAAAGTCGGGCGCCTACAGCACAACAAAGACAGAGCATCGGAGGATCCCGCGATGGGCGACGCATTCATCATCGACGCAGTTCGTACTCCCCGTGGTCGTGGCAAAGCCGGCAAGGGCGGGCTCAGCCACATCCACCCCCAGGAGCTGCTCGCGCAGACCCTGAATCAGGTCGCGGAGCGCAACAAGCTCAACAAGGAAGACGTCACCGACGTCGTCGCTGGTTGCGTCAGCCAGGTCAACGAGCAGGGCGCGTGCATTGCGCGCAACTCCGTGCTCGCCGCGGGTTGGCCCGACATCGTCACCGGCGTGACCTTGAACCGCTTCTGCGGCTCGGGTCTGCAGGCGATCAACTTCGCCGCGATGGGCGTGATGAGCGGCCAGCAAGATCTAGTGATCGGCGGCGGCGTGGAGAGCATGAGCCGCGTCGGGATGGGTAGCGACGGCGCGGCCATGGACGGCAACAACATGCAGCTGCGCGAGAAGCTGTTCCAGGTTCCCCAGGGAATCAGCGCCGACCTGATCGCCACGATCGACGGCGTGACCCGTGAGCAGGTGGACCAGTTCGCGGTGGAGAGCCAGAACAAGGCAGCCAAGGCGATCGAAGAGAAGCGCTTCGCCAAGAGCCTGTTCGCCGTGAAGAACCAGGACGGCAGCGTCGCTCTGGACCACGACGAACATCCCCGCGCCGGCACCACCCTCGAGAGCCTTGGTGGCTTGAACGCCTCCTTCGAGATGATGGGTCAGGCGCCCATGGGCCCCAACGGTGAGACGCTGGATCAGCTGGCTCTCAAGCGTTACCCCGACGTCGCCAAGATCAAGCACGTGCACCACGCGGGCAACTCGAGCGGCATCGTGGACGGCGCCGCCGTCGTGCTGATGGCGAGCGAAGACTACGTGAAGAAGAGCGGCCTCAAGCCCCGCGCGCGCATCATCTCGATGGCGACCGCTGGCGCTGAGCCGGTCATCATGCTCACCGCCCCCACGCCCGCTTCCGAGCGCGCGCTGAAGAAGGCGGGCATGAAGCCGAGCGACATCGACCTGTGGGAGATCAACGAGGCGTTCGCCGTCGTGCCCCTCAACACCATCCGTCGCCTCGAGATCGATCCGGCGAAGGTCAACGTGAACGGCGGCGCCATCGCCCTCGGTCACCCCCTCGGCGCAACCGGAGCGTGCCTCCTCGGCACCGCCCTCGACGAGCTCGAGCGCACCGGCAAGAGCACCGCGCTCATCACGCTGTGCATCGGCGGCGGCATGGGCATCGCCACCATCATCGAGCGCGTCTGAGTTCAAACGCGGCTGCGATTCGATGGCGGCATTGCGAGCGCCCGAAGCCTCATGGCTCTCGGGCGTTTCGCTTTTGTCTCACGGATATTTTGGGGGGAGAGGCTGCCGCACAGCCGCCTCACACCGCCCGTGGCAGAGCGGCAAGATGCGCCGTTTTCCGGCTTTTTTAGCCGGTTCAAGACAAACCGCAGGCTCAGGGGTGGCGCCCTGAAAAGGCGGACTTACGCTCTTGGGAGTCGACGACTCCGGAGACTCGACGTGTCCAACCCACACGCCGCCCCATCCCAACAAGCACTCCACGCGAATCCGCCAACCCAACCCAAAGCCCGGCACTTCGGTGCCATCGCGTGGCCCGGAGTCGTCGGCGCCTTTTTTTTGTGCTCAACGCTGAGTCGCCGAAGACTAACGAAGCCAACCCCCGCGCCATTTGTTTTTGTCGGCGCGTGAAATAAACCCGAACGGCCCCCCGAAGAGACATAGAAGCCCGTCTAGATTTGTTGATAGACCGCGCCCGAACGACGCAAACCCCAAGCAACTGGATTACCTGCCATGTTTGACCGTATCCGAGCCTCCTGGCGGTTCTTCCGCGATCCCAGTGCCTCCCTGTCGGTGAAGCTGCTCTTCGTGACGGCACTCGCCTACGTGGTGTGGCCGGTCGACTTCGTGCCGGACTTCGTACCGGTGCTGGGCTGGCTAGACGACCTGGGCTTCTTGGGTATCGCCACTGCGTTCTTGCTGTCGTCGATCAGTCCATACCGCAAGGGCGGTGAGCGCGCGTCTCAGTACGAAGCGACCGGCGATCGCTCACAGCTGACCACCCGACGTCAGCGTGGAGAGCGCAGCGAGCGCAAGAGCGAGCGCCCCATCGTCACCGAGGTTTGGAACCGTGGCTACCCGAAAGAAGGCACCTGGGGTCACTACCGTGGACCACATTACCAGGTGGAAACTGAGGGTACCGAGCGCTAGCGGCACTTCAAGCAAGCGCAAACAGCCGCGGGAGCCAATGAGATGGCTCCCGCTTTGGCTTTGTGGCTATTCGTACTGACCGTTCTGATACGTGAGCCGCTGCTTGCTGTGCTCTTCTTCGCAGGCTTCGTCGGGGTCCTGCCCCATGCTGCGATCGCAGGTCACGTCGGTCGTCACGAGCAAGCTCTTGGGCGCTTCCCCCGTGAACTGAAGCTTTCGCTCGAGAGTGCGCAGCGGAGGAATCGGCGATGTGTACCAGGCGTCGAACGTCTCGGTTTGGTAGAGACGCTTGAACTCCTCGCCTACGAAGCCCCACAGCTCGACCTCGTGATGCGCCCCTCGCCCGACGGAGTACCCATCACAGCGCCCCGAACGCACGTTGATGACCAACGTGTCCCAGCTCTGGCTCACGATGCGCTGACTCTCGATACTGAAGGGCGGCTCCCCATCGGAGAGGCACGAAAGCCATCGATGTCGCGAGACGGCTCGAGGCTCAGTGGGCACAGCGCCTTGCCTACTCGCTGCAGGATCGCGACGCGCATCGCGCTGCGAAACATGCCGTACTCGAATCGCAAGCTCAGCAGCACCTGCTGCCCTTCGGGCTTCAGCTGCAGGTCTTGAAGCTTTGCGTCTTCCAAGCTCCAGGTTGTTTCCTCGGGGAGACCATCGATGCTCTCCAAGGGCGCAAAGCCAACGCTCTGGGTAGCTCATTGTAGCGTTGCTGGTCGCCTTGACGGCGCCGGAGGTCGTCAATCAGGGCGCGCAGCGTCGAGCGTCGGAGAGCAGCTCGGCAGAGCGCTGGGCTCGGGCGCCGTGGGCGGGGCAGCGATGTGCGCCGTGGGGGTGGTTGCCGGACAGGCGCGACCGGTTGAGCACAGGCAGCCCCCAAGAGGCTCATGGCCAACCAGCGTCGCGATCTCACGTAGAGGAGCGTAGTCGTGATCGAGGCGGGGATCTAAGGAGCGCTTGTGGGGCTGACGTCGTATTTGCCGTCTTGGTAGCTGAATCGGGCGTCGAAGTGCTTCTCCATGCACTTCGACTTGGGGGGATGCAGCGGAGAGGGCCGACACTCGATATCCGAATGAACCAGGATCTCCTTGGGCGCATCCCCAACAAATTCGACGCGATGCTTCGCAACCTTCAGCGGTGGTGCCGGCGGAGTGTAGTGGGCTGCATACGTCACGAAGGTCATCAGGGAAGAGAGCTCTCCTGCCTGATAGGTCCAAAGCTGCAAGCTATGGTCCGCACCTTGCCATCCGGGGCGAGAATCACATTTGCCACTCCGCACGGTAACGAGCAGCGAGTCCCAGTCAGCGCTGACGACGCGCCTGGGTTCGATCTCGATTGGTGGCTTGTTGTCTCCCGGGCAGGAAAACCCGAAGTTGCCTTGAGACATCGCGTCGCTCAACAGACAGCGGGTCGTGCCCTCGTGCTCGAGCAGGGCGATACGCGCCGCGAACGCAACAGCGCCCAAATCGAACCTCAGGACCAGCAGGGACTGCTGTCCTTTCGCCTTGATCTTGACCTCTTGGAGCTTGGAATCGGCGAGTCGCCAAGCCTCGTCGGTGACGGCTAGTGTCGACGAGTTCAGCTTGGGCAGGCCGGCTGATTCGAGCAGGGCGTTGATCTGGGCTTCTGATGATTGGCCTCCCGATGCCCCGCGTAGGTCCTTGAGCAAGCGATCGACGTCGAGCGGCTTGGCGCACGCGGGTTGACCTTGCAGCTGGGGCGCCGACCCAGCTGCTGGGGGAGAGGCGACGCTGCTCTCACCCGCGCGATCCAGTTCAGGCGCCGGAGGCGTTCGGCAGGCGCACACCATCAAGCACGAGATCGCGATGCAGTGCTCCCTCACCCCCTGAACGCTAACCGAATCCAGGCTCGACTACGACGCCCACGAGCTGCTCAGCGCTCGCCCTACGGACAGCTCGCCGGCGCGATGCGCACGTCGTCCACGGTCCAACCGGGCTTGTTCGGGTGGCAGGGGTCAGCCGCGTAGCTTGCCGAGTGAAAGCGCACCTGGAACTGAGAGTGAGCGTAACCCGAGATGTCGATCTCCTGCTGGACCCAACCACCACTCGATCCGGAGTAGCCGGTCTGGTTGTCGATCGCGCACGGCGAGCAGGTCATGCCACCGTCGCTGTCCTGGTAGTAGCACTCGAGCTTCTTGCCGCTGCTGGGAGAGACCTTCACCCAAGAACCACTGGAGTTCTTGACCTCGACGACGCCTCCCGCGTAGGCGCTCTGATCGATGCAAGCAAGGTTGCAAATCAGCGGAATGGCGCCCGAATCACACGGGCGGAAGTCGTACCAGTGCCAGTAGCGCAGCCGAAGGTTGGCGCCTGCACCACTTAGATCGATGACCGGAGACTCGATAGCTCCATCCGTGCAGTTGCCCTGATTGCCGCTTGGGTTCGTGGACCAAGCCTTGCCAGCACCAGAGGTGTGATCGCTACCCGGGCCTGAGGTGGGATTTCCACAAGCCCAGTCAGCGTTGCCGGTGTTGGTCCAACCGTCGTTGCAGTTGTCGAAGTTGTACTTCGCGATTTCACAGCTGGTGCCGCCGCTGCCACCGGCGCCAGTACCTGCGTTGCCCGAACCGCCGCTGCCGGCACTGCCGGCATTGCCACTGCCTGCGGCGCCGCCGTTCACCGCACCACTGGTCCCGCCGTTGCCAGCGCCGCCAGCGCCAGCACCCGCGCTCCCTGCATTACCCCCATTGCCGACGCCACCGGTTCCGGCTCCTGCAGTACCGCTACTACCGCCAGTGCTGCTGCCGCCATCGGCTCCTGAGCCACCCACGGTGTCGCCACCCATCGCACCGACACCCGTCCCGCCGCTTCCGCCGTTCTCGCTTCCGCCGTTGGCGCTCGCATCGTTTCCGGTGCCAGCGGCGCCGCCGTCTTGAATAGGCTTCTTGGGGGGGAGGGCGCCGCCTTCAGCGCACGCCGCAATAATCCCTGCGGAAAAGATGGCTGCTCCGAGCGGACGCAGCAACGGCAACAAGCGAGCCATAGCCCAGCTACGTTATCGCCGAGTCGGCCCGGGAGCCAACGGAAACCGAACAACCGTTTGGTGTCGGAGGTACACCCACATGGCCAGAAAACCAGCGGGTTTCCCTCAGGTTTCTAGTTTCCTCGGAGCCGGTGCTCTGAACGCACCCGCACTCTGGACAGCGACACCAGGCTCAAGCGAGCGCGATCAGTCGAACGGCGGTGCCAGGAAGTCGCCTCCGGGCTGGAGCACCTGCTGGGGCTCGACGTCGCGTGAGGACACGGCTGAGGCGGACGTCAGGATGTCGGGATTCAGCGCGACCTCCTTCTCCAAACCGCTCACCGAGCCATGACAGCCGCCGCATAGGCCATTGAAGAACTGCCGCTGGAACGACTGCTTGACCCACTCACCGGGGTAGAACTGCATCTCTTCGCGCTGGAAGTGCGTTCGAGGTTCGGAGTCTCCCGCGAGGGCGATCTGTGGAGCGAGCACGATCGGCATGCCCCCAGGGATCTGGATTCGCGCGGAACCGTCCGCCGCTGGGTTGATGGTTCCAAGCAAGCGGCGCCGGGCGTAAACCTGACCAAAGTCATCGGAGGCAACGAACTTGCCTCCCTGGTCGAAGCTGGTCACACCAGGCTCCGGAGGCAGACTCTCGTAGACGCCGATCGGGCCGTTGGGCGGTAGATCACGACCGCTCCGGGTGTTCTGAAAGAGCAGGCTGGTGAGGATTGGGAAGTCGAGCACCGTGATGTCTGAGCGGTCGGAGCGAGCCGCATCCGTGAAGACGCGAGTCGAACCGTTCGCCTCGTCCGCGCGAGACTTGAACACCTCGCGATCTTGCCGCTGGTAGATCGCGACTGGCCACAGCAGATCCTGCGCATCCTGAATCAGGGCGGAGCGACCTCCGGTTGCTGGGTTGACCTCGTAGATGTCGAAGTTGCCGTTGAAGTTGCCGAGGTCCGTTACGCCATTCGCATAGCTGACCACCACGTGACCGTTTGGCAGTGGCGAAGGGCTGCGGTACGCACCGTCCGTCTGATCCAGATGACCCGTGGCCCGCGCATCCGGGATGCGGATGGAGTGCTGATAGAAGTTGGGCGAGGGATAGCCAATCGCTCCAGGGTCGCGCGTGTAGTCCGCCGCGTCCTGAGAGCGCTGATCGATGCCAATACTACGGTTCACGATGCCAAGCGTGCCCGCCCCATGAGCTGCGCCCCGCTGACTGAAGATCGCCGCCAGGTTCTTGTCTGACAGTTCGACGATCTCCGTGAACTGATCGAAGCCAACTGTCGCGCGCTGAGCAAACAGCGGATGGTAGTCGCCCCCGTCCAGGTTCTGACGACGGCCCGCGAGCTGGTAGAAGCCGGGCGTGCGCTTCTCCGTCGTGAAGATCATGCGGCCGTCGCTCATGAACGAGGGCAGGAGCTCCTGGTTCAAGAGGAAGGTCAGCTGACGCACCTTTCCGTTCTCAGCGACGTAGAGGTTCACGTTGAGTTTCGAGGGGTCCGCAGGAGTCCGTTGCGGTCCTTGATAGCTGAACGCTTGGACGTTCTTGATGTTGCCGCGCGTCGACGAGAAAACGATGCGACCGTCGGGAGCAAACGTGGGGTCGAAGTTGTGAATCAACTCGCCATTGCTCGGAACAGCGTTGCCCGCGTCGTCCATGGGGGCGGCATCGATCGTGGGCTCGACAGCGCATGAGCCGCCGTCGATCACATAGACCCGGAACGGCTGATCTGCGCCGCTCCGCGCGGAAAACGCGATGCGTTGCCCGTCCCAAGAGACCTGAGCTCGCCGCACGTCAGCGCTCGCGACGGACAGCCCGCACCCGCCCAAGAGGCTCTCGTCGGTCCCATCCACGGTGATCGCGCCATCCGCGGCGATGCTGGCGGTGCGTCGGATGAGATCCGCGCCTGGTTGATAGTCCGCCCAGTCCTGCGGTGCATCGCGTCCGCTGCGCGGGGGGCGCTTCACGAAGACGAAGCCTGAGAGCGGGAGCGCGCCGCTCAAGCGCTCTTGCCGCTCCAAATCTATCCATGCGGCAATGACGCAGTACGGCGGCTGATCGTCCAGAGGCCCAGTGGCGGCGGCCGTCATGTCGCAGGTGGTCGGGTCAGCGCCTTGCGACGCCAGCAGCGCACCGCCACGGTGCAAGATGCCGTCTTGGGTGTTCGGGTCCAGATTCTTGCGCACGAGGCGCGAGGCGTTTGGAGTCGTAGCCTCCAGCGAGACTTGCTCAAGTGTGAGTGAGTAGTTGCGCCGCGTCGCGGGTAGCCCGAAGTGCCCGCCACTTCCACCCCGCAGGCGGTAGTCATGAAACATTGCTGGCGAGTGACAGCCGATGATCATGCAGCCCTTCTTCGCGAGCATGGGCTGCACGCGGCTCGCGAAGAACTGGAACCCAGAGTTCGTCGGGATGCCGCTCGGTCCGCCTTTCTCGGTGGCCCACGCCAGGATGTCCTGATAGCCAGAGTCCGACGTCGTCTCGAAGATGGTTCCGCCCTCGTGATACGTTCCGCCCTGAGTGGTCGACAGCGTACGACGCAAGATCTCACTGGCTGGCGGATCCGCGGATACATAGCCGCTCGCCGCGAAGTAATTCCAGCGCACCTCCTCAGGTGTCGAGCCACAGGTTAGGTAGAGCGAGTTGGGCGGCGAGCCATGGCAGTTCCCCGCGGCACAGCTCTGAGTCAAGACCGGGTTCACCGTCTTCTGGAACGTGCCAAAGTCCGGATCGCTGGGATCCGTGGTGGGGTCGAAATCTGGATCCGAACCAAGCACGTTCGTGCAAGCCGCCTGGGTGACTTTGGGCTCCTCGCGCACACCGTTGTTCTCGGTGGCGCCACGCTCAATCCAGCGCAACAGAGCGAGCAATGAGGCGCTGGAGCGATCCAGGATGGACCCGCCAGCGTGCGGGATGTCGGTGGTAATTATTTCCACCTGGTTATCCCAACTCGTGAGACGCATCTGGAATGGCGGGACGGTCTTCAGCAGCAGGTTCGGGAGACCGTAGGGGCCGTAGTTCAACAACAGATCCCGGCGCAACGAGAGGTCGTCGTAGTTCTCGAGACTCAAGTTGCCCAGCGCGTTACCCCGATCGTCCGCCGTCACGTGACACTGCGAACCAGACGGGCTCGTCACGCAGCTTTGAATCAGCGTGGGCGCGATGTTTCGATCGTAAAACGTGGTCGTCGGCTCGCTCTCTTCACGGCTACAACTGAACGCCGAGACGAAGACCAAGAGCAGCCACGCCGCCGTAAGTCCCTTCCGCATCTGGAGAAACATAGCACCAAACCCCAAGCGTCGGGTCAGCTCGCGTGGGCTGCTGTTTGCCGCCCGGCTGCGGGCACTTTCTGCGTAGCCCCAAAAAAAGACGGGTCGCGCACACCCTCGTGTGTCGCGACCCGGGCTTGCTCGATGCGCGTCTGCCGCCTGGTGCGGCCACCTCCGAGGTCGTCCCCTACCTCGGCACCCAGAGACGCTGATACTGCCATTTCAGAAGAGCAAGCCGACAGTATCGAAGCCACCTGCCCAAGGCGGCTGCACCTTCCGCACCCACTCTGACCAGGTCAGAGCGAGCGCAAAGCGATTCGAGCAGCGTCCCGCACGAGGGAGTCGCTGTCTTTGAGCGCCGCTTCCACTGCGGGCCGCGCCGATTGGTCACCGATGCTACCCAGGGCGGCAACCGCTGCCTTACGTACGTTGGCGTCCGCGTCAGACTGCGCTAGCGCAATCAATCCGACGACCGCGTCCGTGGCGCGCATTGCGCCGAGCGTCTCCGCGGCGCGAGTGCGTACCCGCGCGGATTCGTCGTCGATGCGCTCCACCACCATGTCCACTTCCGTGAACACGTTGAGGTGCGTCGAGGCGCGGAGCGCTGTCATGCGCACCTCTTCGTCGGGGTCAGCCATTGCTGCGCCAACCTCGCCGTTCGGCCCCTGGGTGTTCAGACGTTGCAGCGCTTTGACGGAGGCGACACGAACGATGGCGTCGGGGTCCTCCATCGCGGCCTTCGCGACGAACTTCACGCTACTCTGAGTCAGGAACTCGCCCAGTGACTCGGCCGCATACGCGCGCTGTAACGCTGGCTGGCTCGGGTCCTGGAGCCGATCGACCACTTGGCTGTAAACCTCCCCGGGGCCAAACACACCGAAGACTCGACGCCGTAACCACCAGGCGCTGATCTCTCGAGTGCGCGCGTTCTTGTCAACCAGGAGCTTCGCGACGTAGGGGATGCACTGCATGCACTCCACCTTTTCGCCTTGCTCCAAGACGCCGTAGATGGCGCTTGGTCCGGAGCTTCCGCGCGTGACAGCGATGATCTGCTCCGGGCCGCTCAGGTCTTCTAGCGATTCGGGGCTGAGGTTCTTGTACACGGTGGAGCGCCCAGTCAGGGTGCTCTGCGCCGTCGGTTCCGCTTGGCTTTGGGCGGCTGTCAGTCCGAGGCCGAGGACCAGGGCTGCAGCGAGTTTGCTCTTCATGTTGTTCTTCATGACGCTTTTCCTCGATTCCTAGTTCAGTACTGCTTGCCCTGGACCGGGTCGTTGGTGAACGGCTCGAAGCCGCTGTTCTGGCGAGCGTAGAACTGGCCGCCCATGTCGATCGCACGAATCAACATCATGCGCTCCTCACGAGTGAGTTCGATGCCGACGTCGTCTGGGTGCATCGTGCGCGTTCCCCCGTGGATATCCTTGGTGAACGCTTCCCCAAGCGGCCAGGCGGTCCTGCTCGGATCCAGTGAGCTGGTGATGTTGAGCTTCTCGATGAGCGCGCTGTTTCGCGCATCGCTCGGCAGGCCCCACGCGGGTGGCACGGTTCCCATCACGGTCACCTCACCCATGCCCATCTCCATCTCGAGGGCGGCAGGGTAGAAGATCGAGACATACGAAGCCGGCCAGGCCTTGGTGTCGTTGTCGTACGTCACCGTGATCGGTCGGTCCGTCAGGTCCATTCGCGGGATGGGCGAAGACGCGAGCATCTCACCGGTGAGCGCGTTGGTCTCGGTGACGGTGTAGAACTCCTGAGCACCACTGCCGTTGGTCGTCTCGTTATGGCAGGAGGTGCACTTCGCGTTCAGCAGCTTCTGGATCTCGTTGGGGTTGGCTGCATCCGTCGCGTAAGCCCACGGGTACTCCGTGCGCTCCGCGATTGGCTTCATGAAGTTCTCTGCGCCAATCGCTGCGGCCGCCGTCTGTTGTTGCTCGCTTGGCAGGTTGGCTTCCGTGCGGCGCTCGTGGCAACCACCGCACACACGGTCTTCACCCGGCATGCCCTGAATCCAGGTGGTCTGGTTACGAATGGCGAGGTCGAACTCGTCCACCGCCTGAAGGTGCACGGGAACGTAAGGCGGGATTGACGCGAGCCAGCTCCCATCCTCATGCACCGTCGCCTCACCGAGCATCGCGGCGCCTTCAGCCATCGTCAGGCCGAACATGCGGGTTCCCGGTGCCGCCTCCGAGGAGAAGCCCTCGATGATGCGCACCTTCACGGCCTTGCCGAGCGCTTCGTCGAGGGGCGTACCGTCGAACTGAGCACCGCTGACCGTGTTTCCGTGCAAGCTAAACAGGGACGTGCGGCTCACGTCGATCGACCCGAGCACCACCGGGACGGTGGAGTCTTGGGTGTTCTGAATCGAGCCGCGGACCTGAGGCTCTTCGCGCTTGACGATGGGCTTCGCGTAGAGCTCCCAAGAGCCTTGGTAGTTGACGACTAGTTCGTTGCGTTGCGTCTCTGGGTTGTAGATGTAGATGCCAAAGTCTGGGGGGGTGAGGGCGAGCTCGTCGATCTCGTTGACGGTGCCATCAGCCCAGGAGGTGAGGATGCGGCCATCGGGAAGCACCGCGGGAGCCCGGTAGCGACCGACGGGCGACGCTTCCATTCCGCGCGGAACGCTCGGCGTCAAGGTCGTGTACTCCGGGGTGTCCTCGTCGAAGGTGTCCGGGCGACCATCGGCTTGGACGTTCACCTTGATCAAGGCGCCGGCCTGGATCGTGCCCTTGCGGTCGGTGCCAACGCCGATGAACACGTTCGGCTCGTTGGTCTCTACGACCTGCACCAGGCTGTTGAACGTCTTGTCGTGCTGGCCGGCGACGGCGACCATCTGGGTGCAGTCCGGGTTCATCGCGAACAGCTTCACGTCGTTCACGTTCTCGAGGTGCTCCCAGCGACTGAACGCGATCTGACCGGACTTCATCGCGAACAGCGTGATGGTGTGCGAAAGGTTCTGAGAGCAGAGCTTGCGATCCGCATCCCCGCCTTCCTCGGTGACGGTCGCGATCTGCGAGACGATGCGAGCGTGGTTGTACTCGTCGGCGCGAGTGCCCATCTCCGTGTAGGGCTGGTTGGTGATGAAGGCGATGCGCCCACCAGCGACCCACACAGGGTTCAGGTCGTCCACCGGCCCAAAGGTGAGCTGGTGAATGTTCCAGCCACTGTCGCCCTTCTCCAGGTCAGCCGTGTACAGGTGGTAGTTGTCGTCTCCTGACAGCTTCATGCTGAAGACGACCTTTGTCGCATCGAAACTGACGTCGAGGCTCGAGACGTCCGCGTTCTTGAAGCGCTCGTCCTCGATGATGTTCTGAACCTTACCGGTACCCAGATCGCGAATCTCCAGCCGCGCTCCCGGGTTGTACCGCTGATAGTCCATCACCTGGCCCATGCCGCCGGAGACGTCGATCTCGACGTTGTCGCCGTTCACCGTGGTGTGCTGACGAACCGCGTAGATGATCTTCTGAAAGCTCTCTCCCGTCGGTTCTTGCGTCGGTTCGTTCGTACAGCTCACCGGAGCCATCAGGCCAGTGAGCCCCGCGAGTGGGAGCGCGAATAGGAGAGCGGTCCGGGAAAGAATGCTGCGAGCCATGAGTTCCTCCTGCGGCGACGTCCTGGAGCCAACGTCACCCAAATCCTTCGGGAATTCCGTTGCACGTTCTGCGCCAACACGAAACCCCTTATTTTTGAGGGTATTTGACGCGGTTCAGAGGGGCAGGACCCCCGTCAGCCCAGAAAACTGCTGGGGGCGTCTCCCCCCCAAACCCAAGTTAGGGAGCCCTAACGCGGGGGTGAGGCGGTGATATGTTGCGCGCCTCATGCAGCTGAAGTTCGATGAACGCGGGCTCATCCCGGTCGTGGTTCAGGATCGCATCACGGGTCAGGTCCGGATGCTGGCTTGGATGAACCAGGCCGCGCTGGACCAGACCCTCGAGAGCGGCTTGGTGACCTTCTTCAGCCGATCGCGCGGAGCGCTGTGGGTCAAGGGCGAGACGTCGGGCAACCACCTCAAGCTCCACAGCCTGACGGCTGATTGCGACGGGGATGCGCTACTCGCGCAGGTCGATCCAGTCGGACCAAGCTGTCACACGGGTCGGCAGAGTTGCTTCTTTCAAGCCAGCAACGGGGAGACGCTCGAAGCGCAACCGATCCCGGCGCTGTTCGAGCTTGGCGAAGTCATTCACGCTCGCAGCCAGGCAACGGCAGACAAGAGCTACACGAAGTCGCTGCTGGAAGCTGGAGCGCCGCGCATCGGTGAGAAGATCGAAGAAGAAGCTCAGGAGCTAGCAGTCGCGATTCGCGAAGAGAGCGATGAGCGCGTGCTGAGCGAAGCAGCTGACGTGCTGTACCACGCGCTGGTGGGCCTCGAGGCGCGCGGGCTCGACCTCGCGAGAGTAGGCAGCGTGCTCGCGAAACGAATGGGGCTTTCAGGCCACGACGAGAAAGCGCAGCGCAAAGCGTGAGCAAACCGCGCATCCTCCTGCTCGCTGAGCCGGATGCGTTCGCTCAGGAACTGTGGAGGAAGCTCCAGCCCCACGCCGAGTTGCAGCTGGTGGCGAGTGTGGAGCGAGCGCTCACAGCTGTCGTGCACGCACCCACACGCCTCGTGCTGGTCGGCGCTGGCGATCAGACGTTCTTGCACTCGAATCAGCTGATGCGCGCGTTGGGGAAGCAGCGACGTCCGCTGGTGATCCTGCTTCGTCACAGCTGGGAGCCGGAGCTGGTGGCGGCCCACATGAAGCTGAAGCTTCGCGCCGACGGGTACCTCGCAACTGGCTTCGCGCCTGGGGAGCGAATACACGACAGCGGAGTCGACGCGCTGGTGGCGCAACTCGTGCGCTATCTGAGCTAGGGCGACCGCGCAGCTGAGCGGCTTCGGCTCCTCACTTAGTGAACTGGTGCGGCCCGCGCGCAGCGATCCAAGAGAACCGAGGACACCGTCGTCGTCGTTGACCCTGAATCGGGGGCTTCCTATGGTGCGAAGTCCCGGTTTCCGGGTACTTGCGCCGATCGAGCCGTCGACTCACCCACCCCGCGGAAGCGATTTCTACATGCCCAAGGTACTGGTCTTCGAGAGCGACCCCGAATTCGCAAACGTGCTGCAAGCCGAACTGACGGCTCGTGGTGCGACGCCCACAGTCGTCGACGATGCGAACGTTGGACTCCAAGCGGCTGCAAGTGAGAAGCCCGACCTGATCTTGCTGACCATCGAGTTGCCGCGGATGAACGGCTTTTCGGTCTGCAACAAGCTCAAGCGCGATCCTGGTTTGAAGGACGTACCGCTGATCATCATGAGCAGCGACAGCACCGAGGAGACCTTCGAGCAGCACCGCCGACTGCGCACGCGTGCCGAGGACTACCTGCGCAAGCCCATCGACATGGCGGACCTGTTTCAGCGCATCGGAAGTCGCATCGCCCTCGGTGAGCCCGGGGACGCTGAGGTGGCAGAAGAGGAGGAAGACATCGTCATCGATGACGATATCGCCTTCGAGGACGCGGAGCCCCTGGCGATCGAGGAGGACATCGAGAACGAGGGCACCCAAATCATGGATCGCCCGCCGGGGTTGGCGGAGGCGCTCGCCGCAGCGAAGGCCCGTGATGCCGCTCCGGAGAGTTCCGTAGACGACGAGGTCGACAGCTTCACGGAGGCCGCGTTCGACGCACTGCTCGATGAGCCGCTGCCAGTCGACGCCCCACCAGTGACTGAACCGGAGCCCGAAGAGCTGGCTCCTGAGTCGATCGAAATCGAGCCCGAGTCGATGGAGGTCGAGCCCGAGTCCATGGAGGCCAACGCACCGGCGACGACCCCCCCTGCGGCGCCGCCGCCGAGAGCACCCATGGCTTCTGCGCCGGGGCCAAGCGAGATCCCCGCCGCGCCGAAGTCCCCGACGAGCATTCCGCCGCGCCCCGCCGAGGCCGGCGATTCCGCGCGGCTTCGCGAAGAGGTCAGCAAGCTCAAGGGTAAGAATGACGAGCTCGAGATCGCGCTGCGGGAAGCACGCGCCAAGGTCACGGAGCTCGAGGACCAAGCGGGGCGAGACGCCGCCAGAGACGCAGAAGTGCAGCGTCTGCGCCGCGAGGTAGACGAAGCCAAGGCCAAGGCATCGAGCGGCAAAGGCGGCGGTTCCGCACGGGAATTCCTCGATCTTCGCGAAGCGCTGAACAAGAAGGACAAAGAAATCCTCGACCTGCGGGACCAGCTCTCGTCCAAGGACAAGGAGCTGCTCAACCTGCGCGATGCGTCCCTCGGACTCGAGCGGGAGAAGGCCGATCTCAACGACCGCATCCTCGGACTCGAACGGGAGGCACACGACGAGCGCAAGAAGAGCGAGAGCTACCTCGCCGACAAAGAGCAGGCGAGCAAGCGCGCCGACGACTTCAAGCGCAAGGCCGAGAAGCTCAACACCGAGCTCCAAGCGGCCCGCAACGAGGCCGCCGAGCTGAAGTCAGCGCACGAGGCGCAGCTGGCGGCGCGGGACGCGAAGGACGCCGCGACGGCGGCCGACCACGAGGCGGCTCTGGAAGCCGCGGAGGCAGCCAAGCAAGATGCGCTCGCCCAGGCAGCAGAAGCCGCCTCGGAAACGCAAGCTGCAGCCCTCGCCGCGGCTGCCGCCGCTGCCGCCACGGCCCAAGAGGCAGCACTTGCTGCCGCTGGCGAGGAGGCCGCCGAAGCGCAAGCTGCAGCAATTTCCGCGCGGGAAGCGGAACTCAAGAAAGAGCACGATTCACGCCTGGCCGCGCTCCATCGTGCCAACGAGGAGGCGCTCTCCAAGCTCAAGGCTGAGCACGCCGAGCAGATGGAAGCCGCAGCGCGAGAAGCAGCGGACAAGCTCGCGTCGCGCGAGGCTGAGCTCCAGGCCGAGCGCGCCGCGCTGGAGACTTCGCTAACCGCAGCGCACGACGCCACCAAGGGCGAACTGAGCGCACTGCAGGAGGCGAAGGAGCAAGCAGAGGCCGAGCGCGACGCGCGCATCGCCGGGCTGAACGCCGACCTCCAGGAGCGCACCGAGGAGCGAGACACCGCAAACCAGACCATCGAGGCGCGAGACGGCAGCATCGCGGAGCTGCGCGAGGAGCTCTCGACGCGCACCGACGAACGGGACTCCGCGAATCAGACCATCGCTACACGCGATGCGAGCATCTCTGAACTGCAGAGCGAACTCGCGACCCGCACCGAGGAGCGAGACTCCGCGAACCAAACGATTGAGACGCGCGACGCCGCGCTTGCCGCGGCAAACGCCGCGCTCGCTGCGCGCGCCCAGGAACTCGACGAAGCGAACGCCACGATCGGCGAACGCGACGAGACGATCGACGAACTGACGATGAACCTCGCGACGCGCACTCAGGAGCGGAACGCCGCGAATGAGACGATCGAAACGCGCGACGCCACCATTGCAGAACTTCAGAGCGAGCTGGCGACGCGCACCGAGGAGCGCGATACCGCGAACCAGACCATCGAAGCGCGCGACGCCACCATCGCTGAGCTGCGGGAGGAGCTGGCGACGCGCACTGACGAACTCGACACGGCGAACCAGACCATCGTCACTCGCGACGCGAGTATCGCCGCACTGAGCGCGGATCTGCAGACGCGCACTGACGAGCGCGACACCGCGAACCAGACCATCGAAGCGCGCGACGCCAGCATCGCCGGACTAACCGCGGATCTGCACACCCGCACCGAGGAGCGCGACACCGCCAATCAGACCATCGAGGCGCGCGACGCCACCATCGCTGGGCTGGAGGGTGACCTCGAGACACGCACTCAGGAGCGCGACACGGCGAACGAGACCGTTGCCGCCCGCAATCAGACGATCAGCGAGCTCAAGGCAAACCTCGAGGAAACGCAGGCACAGCTCGCGGCATCGGAGGAAGCGGGTGAACAGAAAGACGGCCGCATCGCCACGCTCGAGGCAGAGCTCGCCGCGACCAGGCAAGAACTCTCGGAGAGCCAAGCCGACGCGGAGCAAAAGGCCCGGCGAATCGCCAGCCTGGAGGCAGAGCTGTCCTCCACCCAGGGCGATCTCTCGAGCACCCAGAGCTCCTTGAAGGCCGAGCAGGGCAAATACGCGAAGGCGCGCAAGAAGTGGCAGGACGACCAGGCTTCCCTGGAGTCGGCCAAGGACGCGTTGGCCGCGGCGCTCGAGCGCATCGAAGAAGCCGAGCAGCGCTCCTTCGACTGAGCCAACTCTAGACACGTCAGGCAACGGCGCAGCTCGTGCTGCGCCGAGGACGCCAAGCCTCCGCGGATCCCGAGTCGTCACACGTTGGGAGAGAACGCGTCACACGCCGCGTCGAGAATCCGGCCCGCCGGACAGCGAGGTTGTTTAGGGCTAAACTACCGGCACTCACCTGTTTGGCTGCTTGGCGCGGGCTCGCGCTGAGCACTATATATCATGACTCATGGGTCATGATATGATTGCGACGCGCTCAGCGATCGAGGAAACTCCCGCCATGCATCACACCACCCTCTCCTCTCGGCGTGCGCTTCGCACAGTTTCCTACGGCGCGCTGGGGATCCTCGGCGGACTCCTGGTCCTCGCGGCATGCAGCTCTGAAGAGGGTAGTGCTCAGGAGCACCTGGGGAGTGGTGGCAGCGCTGGCGCCGCCAGTGGCGGAAGCGCCGGTGCGGAAACGCTACCGGGCCCTGAAGAATGGAACCGGGACGTCACCCCCCCGAGCACCGAGGCAGCGGCGACTGGTCGTACCTCGTGTCAGTACAAGGCGGGGGCGCTCCCCAAGGAGACACACGGGGCGGGCGCGCCGATGGGCAAGGACATCCCCATCGATCACATCTTGGTGATCATGTCGGAGAACCGCTCCTTCGATCACTACCTGCAGGGCATTCGTAGCATCGGAATCGACGCCGACGTGGCTCCCGACACCTACACGAATCCCGATGAAAATGGCGATGACATCGCCCCGGCTCGGGACACCGCATATTGCTTTGCGGATACGCCCCACAGCTGGTCGTCGGTGCATCGTCAGATCAACGGCGGCAAGATGGACGGCTTCGTCACGGAAGCCAGCGGCAGCCACGAGACGCCGATGAACGCCACCCTCGAGTACATCGAAGGCAAGCGCGCCCTGGTGTACAACACCGAAGAGGACGTGCCTCTGGTGTACTGGATGGCGAAGAACTTCTCGATCGGCGACCGCTATTTCTGCTCGGTACCCGGCGCCACTTGGCCCAACCGAGAGTATCTGTGGGCGGCCACCAGCTTCGGGGAGAAGGGCAATGATTTCCCCCAGGAAGTGGACAAGACGATCTTCACCTACCTGAACGAGCGTCAGCTCGACTGGAAGTTCTATCACCAGAACACGCCGAGCATGGCGATGCTGCTGGACGAGTACTTCAAGTACAAGGCGGAGGGGCGCTTCTTCACGCTGGATGACTACTACGCAGACGCGGAGGCCGGCACACTGCCCCAGGTCGCCATCATCGATCCCGGTCCCGACATTCGCACGTGGGAAGGCATCGACGAGCACCCGCCAGCGCAGACCGACATCGGACAGAACTGGATGAGCAACGTGGTGCGCGCGCTGATCGCGAGCCCGAACTGGGAGAGCTCCGCGCTGTTCATAACGTACGACGAGCACGGTGGTCTGTACGATCACGTGGCGCCGCCCAAGGCCTGCCCGCCGGATGACCGCCGCGACAGCTTGGCCGATGGGGAGGCGTTCGACATGTATGGTGTGCGAGTGCCGTTCTTCGTTGTCTCGCCGTTCGCCAAGCAGGGCTACGTCAGCCACAACGTCTACGACCACACGTCAATCCTGCGCTTCATCCAGGCCCGCTACACCATCCCGGCGCTCACGAATCGCGACGCCAACGCCGAAGCACCATTCGACATGTTCGACTTCGACGCGCCACCTGCTCGCGCGGCGCTCGACGTGCCTGAGGTTGCGATCAACCAAGAGCGCCTGGCCAAGTGCGAGTCGATCTGGAATCAGTAGGCGCTCGCCGACCAGCGCTCAGACAGTTCCTCCCGGCAATGACGTACTGCCTCATTGCTGGCAGCGTCACTACTGGCAGCATCGCTGCAGGTTGCGATCACAAGCCGGCACCGAGCGCCAGGCTGTCAGCCAGCGCGGCGGAACAAACGCCTGCACCAGCTTCGACACGCCGCTTCAACGACCTCGCACGCGACTACGCGACGCAGGCCCTGGCCGCGCTCGAGAAGGTGGACCCAGCCTCGACCTGCAAGCTCACGCCGGCCTACCTCGAGCTGCGCTCCGCGATATTCGCGGGCAAGGCGTGGTGGCGAATCGCGGAGCGCGAAGCCTCCGAAGTGCTGCTCGGTCCCGAACGACCAATGGTCGAAGGCGGTGGACGCCTCGGCATGCTCGACGCGGCACTGGAGAGCGGTGACTGCAAGGACGCGAAGAACCACGTCTTTCAGATCCGCTCCGCGCTACGCCTGATTCAGCTGCAGCTGAGGACATTCCCGGAGTCGCGCCCGAAGAGCGCGCGACGGCTCTCCTTCATGGCCGCAGAGCTTGGCGGTGTGATCCTCGAGGCAACGCCTGAGGTCTCGCTCTCCCAGAGCGGGATGCGCGCCGACGCTCGGGGCCTGTTACGCGGTCTGCGCGAAGGGGCAGCCTTGCTCTCCACGGACGCGAACGCGCTCAACAAGCTGAATGGGCAAATCGCCGCCTTGCAATCCGCCCTGGTGCCAGAAAACGACGCCACGTTGCTCGACGCTCCGGCGCTAGCCGGTCGTGCGGAGCTGGTACGCCAGACCGGCTCCCTGGGACTGGAGGTACGACGCCTGATTCGCTTGGCAGATCCCTCAGCGACTACTGACCTGGAGCTGCCTTTTCAACCCTCGAGGCGCGATGCCTACGCAGAGCAGGTTCGGTTGGGGGAGAGGACAGACGTCGCTGTAACCGTGCTCAGCCTGCCAGAACCGCGCACCCTCACCCCCAAATCCCGTGTGGAATTAGGCAGGCGGCTGTTCTTTGACAAGCGTCTCTCCCAGGGCAACTCGCGCTCTTGCGCTAGCTGCCACGAACCCGGGCGCGGTTACAGCGACGGGAAGCCTCGCGCCGTCTCCCTCGACCCCGAAGTACCCAAGCTACGCAACGTGCCGAGCTTGCTCTACACGGCTAGCCAAGCAGCCTTCTTGTGGGATGGGCGCCTGCTCACCGCGAAGCGCCAGGCCCAGCGCGTCATCCATTCTCGCGCGGAAATGGGACTCACGGAAGCTGAGCTGGTCGAGCGCCTGAGCGGCGACGCGGACCTGAAGGCTGCGTTCACGAAGGAGTTCAAAGACGGTGTGACCGCGGAGAACGTCGGTACCGCCCTCGCGGCGTTTCAGGCCGCGACGCTGAGCCCCGGCGAGTCGCCGCTGGATCGCTTCGCACGTGGCCAGGCGCCCCTCGACGCCGACGTCTCAAGAGGGCTGGACGTGTTCGCCAGCAAGGCGCGCTGCGCGCGCTGTCACGTGCCTCCGCTGTTCGCAGGCACGCGTCCCAACGACTTCGCGATCAGCGTGTTCGCTGCCATTGGCGTCACCACGACGCCCACGAGCAAGCAACTCGACCCTGACCTGGGGCGCTTCGAAGTGACCCACTCCAAAGCCGATCGCCACGTGTTCAAGACACCCAGCCTGAGAGACATCGGGCTCACGGCGCCATACTTCCACAATGGAGCGTTCAAGACCCTGGAACAGGTGATCGACTTCTACGACCAGGGCGGCGCCCAGGGCCTGGGCCTCGAGCTACCGAATCAAGACCCCGATGTGAGGAAGCTCGAGCTCACCGCCGAGGAGAAGCGACTCCTGCTCAAGTTCTTGCGCGAAGGCCTGGCCGACCCACAGGAGTCGATCGAAGTCACGCCCTAGACGTCGCGGATATCCATGCCGCGCGGCAACGCGTCGTCCGGCGCAGCGCGACCCTCCAGGACGTCCGCGACGATGCTGCGAAACGCTGCCGCACCGGACACCAGGCGCGGTGACGGCCGCCCGAGGAAAGCCTCCGGAACGCGATACACGCGGCGCTCCTTCAGCGCCGGCATGTCTTGCCAAGCTTCGCGCTCATACACCTTGCTCGGGCGATACTTGTCCACATGGACACCGCACCAGGCGATCACCACCGCGTCCGGTGGATCCAGGAGCGCCTCCTCGTGTTCGATGGGCGTGCTCTTCACGTCTCGCGAGCCGAACGGGTTCCGCGCCCCGGCGACCTCGAGCAGCTGATTCACCCAGCTGTCGCGCCCAGGCACGATGACTGGCCGCGGCCACCACTCAACGAGGATCTTCGGGCGCTGCACGGGTTCGGCGGCGGGGGTGAGCTCACGGCGCATCTCGGCGATCACCTGCGCAGCGCGCGCCAGCGCATCGGTTCCCTGGGGAAATTGTGCGAGGCGCTCCGCGATGAGACGAACATCAGCGTAGACGTCTTCAACGCTGATTGGCTCCGTGACCAGCAGCGGTAGGCCCTGCTGCTCGAGGCTCGCGACGACGTGTTCGTGGCCCGGCACCGTGAGCGACGCCAGGACGAGATCCGGCTCCAGCGCCGCGACTTTCTCCGCATCGATGCTCAGGTCTGGCCCCACCCTGGGCAACTTCGACAGCACGTCGGCCGGGTAGTCGCTGTGGTCGTCTACTCCGACCAGATGCGCCGCGTAGCCAAGGCTATGCACGATTTCCGTGTTGGAGCAGGTCAGGCTCACGAGGCGCATACGCTTCCCACTGCCATGGTCGCGCGGCGTTCGCTAGCCTTCGCCCCCAAACACTTGCTATCAGTGTCACCGAATCGTTGCCCCGGCGTTGTCTGTGTAGCGCGTAGGGTCGCAGCCAGAGGTTGATCGCACCCATGACCGATTCGGCTGATTCCGAGGCCAAGGACGGCGACGAGCCGCAACGTTCCGGCGAACGCAGGTCGAGCGCGCCCGCCACGGCGGCCCTAGCCGACGCGAGCTTCAGCAACCGCTATCGCTTCGTGGTGTGGGGCGTCACTTGGCTGTCCTACGCGAGCTACTACGTCGGTCGCAAGGGTCTGAGCGTCGCCAAGAAGACGATGCACGATCAGCTTGGCGTATCCACGTACGCCTTCGCGAGCATCGAGACCGCGTACCTCGTCGCCTACTCCATCGGACAGTTCGTCAACGGCTTGCTCGGCGACAAGCTCGGCGCACGGCGGCTGATCGGCCTTGGCATGCTGCTGTCAGCGGCTTGCGTCGCGCTCTTCGGCTCCGTTTCCGCTGGGATATTATTCGGCGTCTTCTTCACCATCAACGGCTTCGCTCAGTCAAGCGGCTGGCCCGGCAACAACCGCGCGATGGCGGAGTGGACCACCCCCAAGAACCGCGGCACGGTGATGGCGTTCTGGGCCACTTGCTACATGGTGGGCAGCATCGCCGCGAACTTCATGGCGAGCCGCTTGCTCGGCCTCTACGGCTGGCGCGCCGCGTTTCACGGACCGGCAATTTGGCTCGTGATCGTGGCGGCGCTGGTGCTGTTCTTCGTGCGGCCTGGGCCAGGCGCGCGCGTCAGCTCGACTCCTGGTGGCGAGCAGACGGAAGAGTCCAAAGAGCTCCTCGAGGAGACGCGCAAGGCGGCGCGGCGGGCGCTGCTTGGTTCGCGCACGGTGTGGTGCTTCGGTGGCTCGTACTTCTGCATCAAGCTCATCCGCTACAGCTTGCTCTTCTGGCTCCCCTACTACCTGTCAAAGAAGCTCAACTACGACGCGCTCACTGCCAGCGACGTCGCGAGCGCGTTCGAGGCTGGCGGTATCGGTGGTGTGATCGTGATCGGACTCTTGAGCGATCGCGTGCGCATGACTCGCTCGGCGTTGAGCGCGATCTCGCTGTTGGGCCTGGCGGGAGCGCTGCTGCTGTACGCAGGGCTTGGCACGCCGAACG
Source organism: Polyangiaceae bacterium (assembly GCA_041389805.1). Classification (GTDB taxonomy): domain Bacteria; phylum Myxococcota_A; class Polyangia; order Polyangiales; family Polyangiaceae; genus JAHBVY01. The sequence continues at coordinate 35,554 of JAWKRD010000017.1, forward strand.
TCACCACGAACGTCGCGGTGCTCGCGCTCGTTGGCGCGATGCTCTACGGTCCGGACTCGCTGCTCAGCGGCGCCGCGGCCCAAGACGCTGGCGGTCCTCACGCGGCCGCCACGGCGGCTGGATTCGTGAACGGGCTGGGTTCCGTAGGCGCTGCCGCACAAGGCTTCGTCACCGCGACGGTCAGCGAGCACTACGGCTGGCAGAAGTTGTTCTGGGTGTTCGTCGTGCTCGCCGTCATCGGCGCCGCAGCGCTGGTGCCCACCATGGGCCGGCCCGAAGAGCGCCGCGGTTAGCCGTCGCGAATCCGCGAGGCAACAGGCGTCTACTCGTAGGAAGGATAGCCACTGTAGCAAGGATTGTCTGGGGTATCCCACAGGCAGAAGCGCACCCCCATGTAGCGATTCTCTGCCATGCACGCCGCAAAGCGCTGGCGGCCTTGGGTGTTCATGCCAGACGCGTAGCGCTTGCAGGTGTCGACCAGGTACTCGTCGGTGTAGCCCTCCGACGTTGGTCCGATGTCGTCGCACTCGCGCACTTCGCCTGGTTCCAGGCTCTCGAGAGCAGACGTGGTGCAGCCCGCCATCGCGCACGCGTCGCACGCGGGCTCAAGGTTTTCCAGGCAGCTAATGCCCCGCTCGGCCACGCTCGGCAGCATTTCCTCTGCCATGTGCTCGCACAGCTCCCCCGCTAGCTGACACGAGCGGATCCCGTACGGCGCGACCTCGCCGTCGTCGCTCGGTTCGATGGCTCGCAGCTTCGCACAGCGAGCGCCGAGCGAGTTGCCCGCCGCCTCCGGCAAGTCCCCGTCCTCCTGCTTGTGCTTCTTCGGCGGGGTCGGGGCAGCGATCACGATGTTCGTGGGTTCCCCGACCGCTCCACCGCTGTGACACCCCGAGAGCGCCGCCGTGAGCCACAGGAACCGTTCGCGATCGATGCGCATCCACCGCGAACGCTAGCCGCTCGCGAGCTTACAGGCGAGCCCGCAAAGACACCGATGCACCGTCCCGCTACGCATGCGCATCGGGGTTTGGGGGTGAGGAGCGTCGGGCGAGTCAGTTCAGCCCGGCTCGTCGCATCAAGCGGGGTGCTTCGAGCTTGGCGCTCGCGCGCACCTTGTCGGTTTCCAGCGTCAGGAGCGCCCCCGAGCGCACCGCCCATTGACCCCCAACCAGCACGTGTTCGACGTCGCGGGACTGCGTCGCGTAGACCAGCGTACCAATCGGGTCGAGCGCCGGCAGCGTGTGCAGCTCATCGCGCCGCACCACGAGCAAGTCCGCACGCTTACCCGCTTCGATGCTGCCTTGTTCTGCGTCGACGCCCAGCAGGCGTGCCGCGTCGATGGTCAGCATGCGCAGCGCCGCGCGGGCGGGCAGCGCACCTGGCCCCGCAATCGGGCAGGACAGCTGGGCGGCGAGCCGCATCTCTCGCCAAGGATCGAGGTTGTTGTTACAGGGAGCTCCGTCAGCACCCACGGCGACGGTAACGCCCGACTGACGCAATTCGTGCACGCGAGCGATACCGCTACCGAGCTTCAGGTTCGCGCTCGGGCAATGAACCACGCCGACTCCGTCCTTCGCCAGCTGATTCATTTGGCGGGACGTCAGCTGAACTCCGTGGGCGATCGAGCAGTGACGTCCGCGCATCCCCCAGCGCCTCAGCACGTCCACGTCGTCTCCCCCGATCGCCTCGCGCACTGCGCGCTTTTCTCCGGGATGCTCCGCCGCGTGGGTGTGAAACAGCGCACCTCGCTCCAGGGCGCGCTCCAGGGCACCTCGGATCTGCGCCTCGGAGCAGGAGAGGATGAAGCGGGGGATCCACGTGTAATGAATCCTCCCGGAATCATGCTTCGACCAAGCGTCGGCGAGGCGCTCAGCGTCTCGCAGCGACTCGGCGGTCGTCTCCCTGAGCCTGGCTGGCACCTGGGAGCCTTGGTCCATCAGCGACTTTCCGCCGAAGGTGCGCATACCAGCGCGCACGCAAGCGTCGAACACCACATCGTGGTGGTGAACCGTGCCGAGGTCGAGGATCGAGGTCACCCCGGCACACAGCATCTCCGCGAGGCCGAGCTCCGCGCTCGCGCGCATGCTGCGCTCGTTGTGAGCCGCCTCGAGGGGCCAGATGCGCTTCGCGAGCCAGTCGAGGAGCGGCAAATCATCGGCCATGCCGCGCATCAGCACCTGACACAGGTGGACGTGCGCCATGACCAGCCCCGGCAGGATTAGCCGCTCCTTGGCGTCGATCACCTCCACGGGATAGCTGGGCCGAACCTTGCCGACACGGCTGATGCGACCGTGCTCCACCAGCACGTCCGCACGCAGCACGCTATCTGCGGCGTCGCACGTCACAACTGTTGCCCCGCGGAATAAGAGGGCGTTGGGATCGCGCTGCTGGTCGCGCGACGGTTTGTTCTCAGTGCGTGCCTTCGTGCGTAGCGCGCGCCCCACTAGGCCTCCACCGAGGACAACATGACTCCTGCCGCCTTTACCCACTCACGGAGCACGTTCGTAAACGAACCCTTCACACGGTCTGCGACCTCTTTCACCTCATCATGGGAGAGTTCTCCACCGAGTCCAGCCGCGAGGTTCGTGATGCAGCTCAGCGCACCGACGCGCACGCCGCGATGGCGCAGCGCGATCACTTCGGGCACGGTGCTCATGCCAACAGCGTCTGCCCCAAGCGTCCTCAGCATGCGGATCTCAGCGGGCGTCTCATAGCTGGGTCCGAGCACGGCCGCGTACACCCCCTCTCGCAGCTCCACGCCGGCGCGCCCTGCAGCTTCCCGCGCCGAGTGACAGAGCTCGACGTCGTATGCGCGACTCATGTCGGGGAACCTCGGATACGGCGCCTGGTTTGGCCCCACCAGTGGGTTGCGCCCCATGAAGTTGATGTGATCCACGATCAACATCAGGTCGCCGGGGCTCAGCCCCTCGGCGATGCCTCCGGCCGCGTTCGTCAGTAGTACCGCGCGGCAACCGAGCTCCGCGAGCAGGCGCACACCGAACACCACTCGGTCTAGATCGTGTCCCTCGTAGCAATGGACTCGGCCCTGGAGGCAGGCGACGGGAACGTCGCCGACGCGGCCGATGCAGAGGTTACCCGCATGTCCGACCACGCTGGATTGCGCCATGTACGGTATCGAGTGGTAAGGCACCTTCTCGAGCTGCTCCAGCTCGTCTCCGAAAGCCCCCAAGCCAGATCCCAGAACCAACCCAATGCGAGGAGTTTCATGGGCGTGGCGATGAACGGCGGCAGCGGCAGCCGCGAGCTCCGCATCAATCGTGGTTGCTTCGGTCATTGGCACATCGTTGCCCGACGCCTCGACAAATCAAAGCTTCTCGCGAGGCTCTCACACGCCTGTTTCCCACTGGACGAGGACACCAGCGCTGCTATGGTGCCGCCCCCCTGGAGGGTCCGGCATGGCCGGCATCCGTTCAGTATCGTCATCCTTCCCGCGGAGCATCACGCCGCGGCCCAAAGCGTGGAGCACCCCATGGCCACCAAGTTCGCTGAGTTCCTCCAAGAGAAGAAGATCGACCCCCGCCGCCTGATTGCCTCGAGCAAGCAGATCGAGAAGCTGCGTCCCGAGGATCGCGCGCTGCGTCTAGCCGCGAAGAAGAAGCGCGGTTCGGACTCCGACGATGAGGGCGAGAAGAGCGACGCACCGAAGCGTCGTTCCGGTCGCCCGGTGACGGCGCGTCTGTTGGACAGCGCGAACGCTGGCAAGAAGGTGTCCGGGCCGGCCAAGACGCGCCTGCTGCGCGCGGTCAACCGCGTGCTCGAGCAGCGCAAGCAGGATCCGGTGGACCTGCGCGCCCTCTTCTGAGAGCAGAGGCCCTCTCCTGGGCCACGCTCGAGCTTCGAATCAGGCACGATGCCGCAAGGCGTCGTGCCTGATTTGCTTTGTCCCGCAGGAGTTCGCGCGGTGCGCCAATCGCTCACCCGTGACAGGCTTTGCGCGGCGCCGATGAACCTTGTGAGACACCACGCATCTGAAATGGGTCGTGTATCAGGTCGCCGACGCCCAGAGCCCACCCCCAAGCTGGCGCAACACCTCGAATGCCTTGAAAGATCAAGGCCGGGTGCTCGTCAGCTCGTCCACGAACAGAGGCCGCATGACCCGTGAGGCCGCCAGCAACGCCGCGCCCTCGACGATGGATGAGAGCGCCGAGTTGGTCAGACGCGTGCAGCGCGGGGATCAGGCAGCATTCTCGGCGCTCTTTTCCCGACATCGCGGAGACGTCGCACGGCTCATCCAGCGCATGATCGGTCCGCACAAGAACGAGGTCGAGGATCTCGTTCAAGACGTCTTCCTGCAGGTGCACCGCAGCATCTCGGATTTCCGCGCCGAGGCTCGCTTCTCCACCTGGCTCTACCGGATCACGGTCAACGTCGTGCTGATGAACCGCCGGGCGCTGAAGAGCCGTCCCAAGTACACGGACGAGCAGCAAGCGGCCCCGGCGGAAGACCACGCCCCGCTACCCGACGCTCAAGCGGCACGCAATCAGCGTGTCCGCGCCTTCTACTCATTGCTTGAACACCTTAGTGAAAAGAAGCGCCAAGTATTCGTGCTCCACGAACTCGAAGGAATCAGTCCCCAAGAGATCTCCGAAATCGTGGATGCCCCGGTACTCACGGTGCGAACTCGACTTTTCTACGCACGCAAGGAGCTCGCTGAGCTGTTGCTCAAAGAGCCTTGCCTCGCGGCACTAGCCAGCGGGTTTGAACGCAGCAAGCGTTCCCGCGGTGAGTCAGCGGGAGACGAGTGATGACCAAGCAAGATCAGCACCGCCCCCAGGGCGAAGAAGAAGTGATGAGCGAGGAACAGCTTGCTGAGGCAGAGAGAGCGTCTTTCGCCGCGCTCGATCGCGTGAGCAGAGAAGTTCAAGATGCGCCCGAGATGGAGCTCGACTGGGAGCGAGTAGAAGCTCGGCTAATGACGCGGATCGCAGCAGGAGAGAGTGGACGCTTCGAGGCACCGGTGGTCCAGCTTCCCGTCAGCCCAGCGGCCAATGATTCCGCACGACAAAGCTCGAGGTACCGCACGTGGACCGCTCTGGCGGTAGCCGCGGCCGTACTCGTCGCTGGAGCGTTCGCGCTCAAGCGTCCGACAGAGGCGCCGAAGGCACCGGTAGCGCAAGCCGGAAGCGAAACCCTCGACGGCGATCGGCTGGAGATAGGCAGTCTGATTCAGAGCGAAGCCTCGCCGGTGGTGGTGAAGCACTCCGGGCGCGCCAGCTGGACGCTCGCGCCCGGTGGGCGTGCGCGCTTGGTCTCAACGGGGCGCTACCTGACGGTGCGCCTGGAGCAGGGCGTGATCGACGCGAGCGTCGTCCCACGTAACCTACCAGAGAGCTTTGCGATCCAGGCGGGAGAGACTCGCATCGCCGTCCGCGGGACTGAGTTCCGCGTGGATCTCCGTGAGCAGCACGCGAAGGTCAACGTGGACCATGGCACCGTGGTGGTAGGGCTCGCAGGTGAACCCGGGGAGACCGACGGATGGGTGCTGCGCGCACCGGCCTCCGGCGAGTTCAGCCTGGATGGCGCCAAGCGAGGTGCCAACCTGGAGGGCAATGTGGACGCGCCTGCTGTTGCCGCCGAGCCCGTCGTCGGGCCCATTGAGCCAACCTCGAAGCCGGTGCCAGCGAAGCCGACAGCCAATGTGAGCCTGGACGCAGCTCTGGAGCAGCTCAGCGCCGCAGCGCAGAGCTGCTTCGTCAAGGAGACACCGGAGGTTGGTGGCGTTCGCGTCAGTGCCTCGACGCAGCTGAAGATCGCAGTGACCGCTGACGGTAAGCTCGACTGGATCGCGTTCGAGCCACCACTGTCACCCTCCGTCGAGAGCTGCACCCGCGCCCAAATGGCGGGGGTCAAGGTCAGCGCTGGAAGCGCCCGGGAAGCGGCGCGGCGAGTGACCCTGGGACAAAGGCACTAGCCCGGTTTCAGGCGCCTGGGGCCACTGAGCACCCGTTCGGTGTTCTGGACCTCCCCCGGAGCGCCACAGCGGGGCGAAGCGATACGCAGCGGTTTTTAAGCCAAAGTCGCGAAGAATCCAGTGTCGGGAACTTGTGCCTAATGTAGGTGCATCCCCTACCATTACGAAGTGATGTCGAAGCTGGTCCCCCTCACGATCGCCTCATTGCTTCTCTGCACCGCCTGCGGTCATCCCATCCAGGGAAAGCTCGAAGGGCGCTGGATTGGCCAAGCCGTAGAGAACTTTGACGATGACAAGATCGCCGCCGCAACCGGCTGGGCCAAAGGCACCAGCATGGAGTTTTCGGACAATCAGCTCACCGTGATTATCCCCGCGGAAGATCCACGTTCTGGCGCGTACGAAGTCGTTCGCGCCCATCAGAACGACGTCTGGCTGAAGGTCGCGCGGAAGAACGGTGGTACTGACAAGGTTCACTTCAAGCTCGACGACGAGCACTCGATTCGCTGGGTGCTCGACGACGGAGACTCCGGCAGCCGAGCCATCGTGATGCGGCGTGAGAACTGAGTTAGTCTGACCGGCTCAGTACTCATGCCGCTTAATCCAGTCCAACTCAGACGCATCGTAGAGAACACCTGGGTCGAACTCATGGCCTGGCTCGGGGGGAGAGGAAAGCTCCTCGATCTGCCGCACCCGGAACAGCAGATCCTCTTCGAGCTTGGCTTCAGACTGCGCGAGAATCTGCGGAGCATGGCCCAGGACCCCACCTGGGACCGGCTATTCTTCGATGCTTCCAGCCTGAGCACGAGCTTCCTACCCCTCAGCGAACTATCCGGGCGACGCCCACATTTGCGTGTGGAAACTCGAAAGTTGCTCGGCGTGCGACGCGCGTCGCTCGAGCACCCCGATCTGGCCGTCGAGCTCTGCATGCTCAGGGCGGCAGACGAGATCATCGATTTCGACGAGGATGGACACCCACGCCACCACACCTGGCTCCCCACGCCCATGGATGTGCAGGGACGTCTGATCGACGAGAGCGTGAACCTGCTCAACAGCATGAGTCGACGTGCGGCGGAAGGGTTCCTGTTCGTCGTCTACGCGAATCAGGCCCAACGCGAGACCGGCGTGGACACGCGCAGTGTGGCGAGCTGGGCATCCTGGAACCGGGTGAACGAGTCCATGAGCTGGGCATCCCGTCACTTCAAGGCGCGCCCGCCGACGCCCACTCATCAGTAGTGGCTACCAATCCGCGGTGATCGACGCGCGCCAGATCGGGGACTCCTCGTGGCGCCCGTCCAGTGCGTTCACCACCGGGAGGTTCACCCCTCCCCCAAACAACCAATCCTCGAACGGGCTGACGACGACGTCCGCCGTAGCGAAGGCGATGAAGCCTCCACTGTGAGGATCAGAGGCGCCGCTATCCCGAGCCTTACTATCCACACGGAAATCAGGCCCGGCTCTCACCGCTAGCCAGTCGAGCGCCTGATACTGAAGTGCCAGGGTCCCTCGCAAGGACGAGCTAAGGCGAAAGCCCTCCACCTCGCCCAAGGGGTGGGAGCCATTGAGACTCGAATAGAAGCTCCAGGGCTGAGCGAAGAATGCGTAGGAAAGCCCCAGCAAGGCCGAAACGACACCGGCGGTGGGCTGCGCTTCCATGGGGAGCAAGTCCCCGTTCGCGTCGCGCTGAAGCTGACCGGTCGGCAGCTGAACACCAGGCGTGATGGCGATCAGATGCGTCGGACGCACATCGTCCTGGTAGACAAACAGCTTTGCGCGGAGCTCCGCGTCGCCGAGACCCGTCGTGCGCGCCTCAGCCAGAGTGACGTCCCGAGTTTCACGATCGAGCAGCGGGAGCCCCGCCTCGAGGAACACCCAGGGCGCCGGAGCCCAGGCCAGGCGCAGATCCAACCGACGCTCGGTCAACACCACCTCGTCCTCACCGGCGTAGCCCATGGTGTCGCGTCGCCAGGACCCAGTTAGAGCCGTACGGAAACGCCCGGCGAAGGGCTTCTCGCTGCCCATCACCGTAAGCGTCGGATCACCGCAGCCACACGCCGCGCAAGCCGACGCCGTGCGTTCCACGCACGCGAACGCCCCAAGCAACGCAGCCACCGCTACCGCGCACCGCGCGCCAGCTACTGCCAAGAGACCTCGACGGAGTCCCGGAAGTTTCGCAGGAACTTCTGAGTGATCCGTTCCTCATCCGCCGTCGCGAAGTCGATACCATCGAACCAAGCGGCCCCGCTGTGCGCGATCTTAATGGAGACGTGTCGGTGAGACCCATCCAGCGTCATCGGCTGCAGGGCGTAGAAGCCGTCGAACACCACGTCGGACCGAATCTCGAGCACCCGAGGCTCGCCCAGCGGGCCTCCACTCACGCTGAACGCCAGGGACAAGCTTTGGCCGATGGCCTCCGCCGGTGCCCCCGGCGTGTCCGCGTCGGCGGGCCCCAGGGACTGCTGGAAGGCGCAGTACGTGCCTGCAGGCGGTTTGAGCACGCCGAGCGAAGTGTTCGACGGGGGCGTGATCAAGTCCACGAACACCGGCGCTGCGAGGCGCCGTGGGTTGCCTCCAGTGTGGGCCAACGCGACAGCCGGCTCCCACAGGGAGCCAATCACGGGATCCTCAACGCAGTCCTGCAGCTCCAGATGCTCCAGCACGAGGTAACCGTGGCGCAGCTCGACTTGATATCCGCGGTCCGTGTCGAAACGGCGCGTCGAGTCCACCAGAGGCGGATCGTCAACGCTACTCAACAGGAGTGTGGCTTCGATGCCCGGTTCACTGCTCGACGAACAGGCAACCGCCGCCGCCCAACCGCCGCAAAGCAGCGCGGTTGCGATGAGGGTGCGGCTCACCTGCCGCTGCATCCGAGCGAACGCGAACATCTGAATTTCTTCAGCCGGTAAGGCTTGCAGCGATGGGTTGCAGCCAACTAGCTCAACGGCGCTGGGATACCTCAGCTTCAGTCCTCGATCTACGCTTCGAGGTGCGACATGGGGTCACGCGCCGCCCGCGACGAAACCTGCGCGGCGAGCGAAGATCTGCGAGAATTGCTGGAGTGCGACGAGAACCGCAGAGACCTGGGCAGCGGGCGCTGCTGCGCCCAATCGCGGGCCTGCTCTTGTGCGTGAGCCTCGGCGTTGGCGCGCTACCGAGCTGCACCAACGAAGAGATCTACGAGTGCACCTCTGAGGACAACCTCAAGCTGTACAACCGCAAGATCCAGCCGCTGCTCAGCGACGACAACGTGTCGAGTTGCAACAAGTGCCACCTCACCGGCGTCACGCTCGCGGCGTTCGCGCGGGATACGCCATGCGAAACCATGGCCTGCCTGGAGGACCAGGGTCTGGCGAATCGCGAAGATCCGGACAACAGCTTGATCCTGGAATGGATCGAGCGCGGCGAGTTGACTTCGCCACTCACGCCGACGGCCGCGAGCATCGAGTACCAGGCCTTCCGTCAGTTCCTGCGCTACCAGAGCGACTGCGGTGCGGAGGTATGCAAGGGCGTCACGTGCACCAGCTCGAGCGGTGGCGACGTTTGCCTCGCACAGCGGGAACCCGCCGTTTTTGACGTAGATGACCAAGGCGGATGCAGCGACAAGGAGCTCGAACAGCTCTTCAGCGACACCGTCTACCGCTGGCGTGGTCGCTGCTACCCCTGTCATTTCGACAGCACCAAGCCAGAAGCTGATGCGCCGAAGTGGATAAACGCCTCCCAGGTGTGTGACGTGGCCTCCCTGGCGACGTTGCGCAACATCCAGCACTCAGGCTACATCCGCACGGATCAACCTGAGCGGAGCAAGCTCCTGCTCAAGCCGTTGGCTGAAGAAGCGGGTGGCATCAAGCATGGCGGGCACACCAAGTTCAAAGACCAGGAAGACGTGGCCTACCAAGCGTTTCTATACTTCATCCAACGCTATGCGGACTGCGAGAACCGTTAGCCCCATCTCAGCGCAAGGTCAGCCAATGTTACGACATGCGAATCGCCGCCAAGCCTCACTGCTCATCAGCCTGCTCTGCTTGAACTCTGCACTCTTCACGAGCGTCCTCACCGCCTGTGGGAGTGGGGACACCTGCTCGCAGTGCAATGGGGGGAGCGGCGGAATGGCTAGCGGCGGCAGCGCTGGAGACGCTGGCGGCGGCAGTGCTGGAGCATCGACAGGTGGAAGCGGTGACGCCAGTGCCAACGTCGTCGCGTACTGCGACTGCATGCTGGACAGCTGCCACGACGAGTACCACGCCACTTGGGGGGAAGACCACATCGCGGCGGAGGCGCAGTGCCATGCGGAAGCGGGTATGGTGCCCGAGAACGGCTCGGCGACGGAGTCCGGGGACTTCATCGAGTGTCGTCTCGCAGCCTGCCAGCGCGCGGGACAGGACGCGAATGCCTGCGCCGCCGCCCTCGGTGGGGATGTCTGCGCCGCCGCCCCCTGAGCCTGGCGCGGCGAGCCGTGTGTCTCCGTCCGTGGAAGCGCCCCGAGAAGCACTCGAAATCCGTCAGCTTTGACGTTTGCGCTTGGAACTAGACGCTCCCCGGTTAGCGTTTCAGGTCCATCACGCGCCGCGTGACGCGGTCGTGACGTAACTTGAGCGGTTCACTGGGGTGGGCCGATGGAGGCAGTTGTGAAGACGCGACGGATGATTCAGACGGCTGTAGGACTTGGTATGGCGCTCGTGACCACGGTGGCGCTGGCTGGAAGCGTGAGCAAGACGGCTGACGGATGCACGAAGGCGCACGCAGTGCTCTTCGTCTCGAAATCGGGAGACCACGCAAAAGAGTGGGCGCGCGTGCGCGGGGTGCTGAACGCCAACCCGGACAAATGGAAGGTCGTCGAGAGCGTCGAGGCGGGAACGGCGTGGCAAGTCGCTTTCAGCCAGTACGACGTGAAGTGGAACGAGGGCGCGACGGCCTACGTGGCCCACTGCGGGCACGGCGGGACCTGCAATGAGTTCGCAGAGGCCTTGATCAAGATTCAGCCCAACCTGGGCTCCCCTCACGTCTACTGCGGCGAGGTACCCGCAGCACTCTCGAACGCTCAGCCTGGTTCGCCCTGACTCAGAGCACAGGTTGATGCGGGAGCGTGTCAGCAAATTTCCCTAAGGAAATATAATTGAGCGTCCGGAGCGCTATCACTCCGGGCGCTCGAAGAGCAGGTTCTGTGACACGGTCACGATCCCAGCCTCGGGCTGTGGGAAGGTCAACGCGGTGAAGCCCTTGCGTATACACACGCCGGCGGCTCCCCCATCGGGTTTCGAGCGCACGTTCTTCACCTTACCTTCGGCGTCGATGACGTAGCTGATTGTGAGTTGCTTGAGCGTCTTGTCCCTATCGGCGCACACGCGCCAGCGGCCGTAGTTTTGACGCTGAATACGCTGGACGACCTCTGGGGGGAGGCGGCCCGCAACCTTGAAATCGCGCATCCGGATCCGCGTGGCTTTGCCCGACGCTCGGCTGGAACCGATACGATGGGTGAACCGCTTCTGCAGCTCCCGCTGTTGCGGCGTGTTTGGTCCAAAGCCAACCCCATAGCGCACCGTTCCGGTCTGAGGCACCTTGGGCAAGGCATCCCGAAATGCCCGCGCGATGCAGGCCTTGGCCGGCTCCGAGATGGGACCAATCACCTGAATAGGCGTCCCGGGAGAGTCGTGGTCGATCTCGACACGATAGAGCGTCTCGACGTGGGGGCCGGCGACGCAGCGTATCGCCAAGGCGTCCGCCGATGGCATGCCTTTGGGCAGCCAGTCCGAGGCGACGGCGCCGATGCCAGTGCGAGCATCGGTGGCTTGCACCGGTATGCTCAGCGCACCGAGTTTCCCACCCAAGAGCGCCACCAGCTTCGTGTGCGCCTGCGCGTCGTCTCGAGGCAACTCGAGCTTCGTCTCGGGGACGGTGTTAGCCAGTGCGGCAGTTGAGCTGGGCGCCGCGCTGGAGGCTGCGTCCGCACTCGGAGTCGCGATGCCCGCAGGGTCCGACTTTTCGCAGCCAACCAGCAATAGCCCAGACAGCGCCAGCAGCGTCGCAGCCATGAGGCTGCGCCGTCGACGCCGACCGACGAGTATCAACGCTGAAAGTCCGAGCCACAACCAGCCCGCTGCGTTGCCTCGCGGCACCACTCCACAGCCACCGGGCGCGAGGTAAGGTGTGGGAGCAGCGCCCGGCTCGGGGCGCGGCTTGCGCCTGAGCTCAGCAGAACCCTCTAGGACCTTCACCAAGCGTTCGCGTTGACTGGCGCAGTCACCGGAGCACTCCCCCGGTTCCATCGGAACCAACAGCACGTCGCCATAGCCTTCCCGCGACGTCTTGAGATCGGCGAACACTTGCAGGCGCATACGCTTTGCAGTCGCCGACTTGAGATCCCCGTCCAGGCTCGCCGCCAAGAGACCAGTCGATCCGTCACAAGGTAGCGCCTCACTCCACGGTCGCACGATGACCCCCGGAGCGTTGTCCTGCCCAGCGTAGCGCGCCACGGGTTGCATCACCTGATCGCTGACGAACCAGACCTGGAGCTTGCGCTCTTTCAAATGGTCGCTGCGCTCCTTCGCCAGGGGCTCGAGGTAGGGATAGAAGGGGTTTGGAGTCTGAAAGCTGATGTGTACCGTCTTGCTGATCAGCTCATCCGAGGACGCATCACTCCCCTTTGCCTTGGCTTGCTTCGCTCCCGCGTAGCGCAGGGCAACGAAGTAGAACTTCAGCTCGATGTAGTGCGCGAGCCAGGCCTCGAGCTCCGGGGTACTCTTGAATGCGTTCTTTTTCAGCCATGCGGAAAATCCCGACGCATCGTTGGCCTCCAGCACGAAGGCCTTGAAGTCTCCGAGTTGCTTCTCCTCGAGCACGGTGACCGGAGGCGGCCCAGCGCCGCGGCCGCTGCCCGCTCCGTGCCCCAGTGTTCCGATGCCGCCGAGTCCAATCCCGCTGCCAGAGCCGAACCCAAGGCCGCTGCTCCAGCGCGGATTGCAGCGTTGCTCGAGAATCTTCCAAGGCTCTTGGGTGATCTCGTGGAGCTTGGGCCGCGTCGGAGTCGGTACGACGAAACCGAATGCATCCTTGGCATCCGCAAAGCGCACCTGACGCACGAAGTGCTCCGTCTGAGTCTTCGAGTCCCAGGTCATCAGCACCTGTTCATCCGCCGGCTTGGGCGGCACGAGCTGGGTCCCCCAGGTCATCCCGCACGCGGCGCTCGGCGCCGACCAAACCAACAGCACGCAGCCCAGCAACGCGGCTACCCCCCACGCGATCCCCTTCATGCTTTGAGTATCGCGAGCGTACGTCGCGGACGAAAGGCTTTAGCTCCGGAAACCTACTGCTGCGAGAGACAGCAACGCACACCAAGACTGTAGTCATAGTACTCGGGCGGATGCGCGTGCACGCTGGCGAGGCAGCCGTTCTTGGTGCTGCGGGAGAAGAAGCCGCCGACGAATACGCCTTCGGGGTCATCAATCCACTCGTCCAGGTTCCCGACCATGTCGTAGGCGGCGTCGTTGCCCCAGACGCTCTTGCACTCGCTAGTGGCCCCGGTCTTGCGCAGGAGCGGTCCTGCGCTCGAGGACACCTGATTCAGGCGCGGATCGAGGTGCCCCCGCGACGCATCGTCGTGCAGCACAGCCGCCGGGTGCGCCTCGCGAAACACATTGCACTTCTTGGCCTCGTACTTGTCGCCGTACGGAAACTGTCGCTGGCGCTCACCTTGGCAGGCGGTGACCCACTCGGCCTCCGTGCACAGCCGCTTGCCCGCGTTGCGGCAAGCCTTTTGCGCGTCGTGCGCCGTCATGTAGCCGTTCGGCAGCACGCCAGGCGCGCTCACCGCCTTCGGCTCATACGTCTCGGTCAGCTGCCATCCAGGGGGGAACGGCACCGGCTTCGCCCGCGCCTGTTCGGAGCCCACCTCGAGCGCCTGCTTGCGCCAGGTACCAAACTCGCGCTTCGCCTTGCGCGCTTCCGGCGAGTAGTACGGGCTCAGCACCCGCCCCTCAGCCGTATCGACGAGCTGCGCCTCGTAGCGGTCGATGCAGTACTTGCCGCGGATATCGACCATATCCGCGGGGCAACGCGACGTGCTGCCGACTTGCGGGATACCCGCTTGAGGTGCGAGCTGGGGCGCTTCGGGCGGCGCCTTGTCTCCGCCGTCGGGCAAATAGAGCAACTTCGGAGATGGAGCCGGGGGTGGGTCGGGCACCACGATCAGCGGCGACTCGTCCTTCTTCGGCTCGTCTACGGGTGGGTCGTCACAACCACCGGTCAGGAGCAGCAGCACGCCGACGCCGAGCGCCAGGGCAGACAAACGTCGAATGCCGCCTGCACCCCGAGGGCGCGGCGGCGTCATGAAACGACGAACTGACATCGGACGGAGCCGCTCGTCAGGCGAGCTCTGCTCAGCCCGTACGACCGCGGTAAACGATCAGACCGTGGGTCAGGTCGTAGGGGGACACAGCCACGCGCACCCGGTCTCCGGGGAGCACACGAATGTGGTGACGGCGCATACGCCCGGAAAGCTGAGCGCGCACCGTTGCGTCGCCCTGATCGAGCTTGATGGTGTACTGGCCACCACCGAGGGCATCCTGAATGGTGCCCTCCATTTCCAAAAGATCGCCTTTACTCATGCTGTATTGCTCTGCGAAGGAACGCTGAAAAAGCCGGGCGGAACCTGGCACAAGGACGCCCGAGTTTCAAGGTATGACACCGCGGGCGTAAGACCGGTAGCCGCAGCTTGTCGCCTGGGCTGCTGTCTCTGAAGCTGCAGCGTGTTAATTACGCCCCGCAGTCACGTGGTCGTGTCGACACCGTGACGACGCACGGAGAGCCTTGTGTTTGCCTGCACTTTGTTCGACTTCAACGGCGTTCTGGTGGACGACGAGCGCGTCCACCTCGCCGCCTTTCAGGACACCCTCGCCCCCCTGGGGATAACTCTCAGCGAGGCGGAGTACTGGGAGAAGTACCTAGGTTTCGATGATGTCGGCGCGTTCGAGGCGGTCCTGCGCGCACACGGCCAAGCGGCGGATCGTGCCCGCGTCGACGAACTCGTGCGCGCGAAGTTCCCGATTTACATGCAACGCGCCGAGGGCAGCCTGCAGGTTTTCGAAGGCGCCGCCAACCTGGTCGCACGTTGCGCAGATTTCGGCCCCGTCGGTGTGGTGAGCGGCGCGCTGCGCCCGGAGATTGAGCTGGGTCTCCAGGTGTTGGGGGTGAGGAGCCACGTCCAGTTCATCGTGGCGGCGGAAGACACCCAAGCGTCCAAGCCAGATCCTGAAGGCTACTTGATGGGCCTCAGCAAGCTGCGCGAGCAGTTGCCAGCGCTCGAGCCCCACCAGGTGCTGGTGATCGAAGATTCGATCAGCGGCATCGAGGCAGCAAAGTCAGCTGGGCTGACGTGTGTCGCTGTTGCCCACAGCTACCCGGAGAGCGAACTGCAGAGCGCTGGCGCCGACGCGGTCACAGCGCATGTCCGCGACATCGATCAGGCGCTGCTCGAGCGCACCGCAGCCCAAGCAGGAAGCTGAATGGGATCCCGGCGTCTCCTGTGCCGCGCCTTGGCGGCGGCTGCGAGCCTTGGCGCACTCGGCATGAGTCCGCCTGCTAGCGCACACCACCAGATCCAGTTGCTACCGCATGAATCCGCGTGGCAATACTTGGGGCAGACGCGGCCCTTCGAGGATCAAACGGCGTGGCCTGAGCGCGGCGCGATTCGCGGCATGACGATCGGGCCGATTGAGAGTTCGCTGCATCCAGGCCTCGGCTACGGCAGCGACGCGTACCAGCGCACATTGCGAGAGACGCGGCGCCTGGGTGGAAACTGGGTCTCCCTCACCCCCTTCGGCCGGGTCTGGGATTTGAAATCCACGGGAGTCGATCCGACTTTCGAGGCGCCGTTCACGGAGAACTACGTGGCGATCCAGCACGCCGTGGAGCAGGCCCACGCTCAAGGCCTGCGCGTGATGCTGGTGCCGCACCTGTGGGTGGAGAGCGGCGAGTGGCGCGCGGAGATCGATCCTCAGGACGACGCGGGCTGGGAACGCTGGGCGAAGAGCTACGGTGCGTATTTGCTGGGCTGGGCGAAGCTCGCGGAGGCAACCCACGTGGACCTGCTCAGCCTGGGAGTGGAGCTTCGCAGCTGGGTAACCACCACGCGGGCGCCGTCGTTCAGTGCGTTGATCGCGAAGGTGCGACAGGTTTACTCGGGGCCCATCACCTACGCCGCAAACTGGGACGACGTCGACCAGACGGTGATCCTCGGGGAACTGGACGTCATCGGCGTGAATGCGTTCTTTCCCCTGGCCGACAAGGAGGGCAGCGACGTCACCCGGCTGCTCGAAGGCGCCCGGGACGTGAGCAAGAAGATCGGCGAGCTCGCCAAAGCCTGGAGCAAGCCCGTCGTGTTCACGGAGATCGGCTACACGACACGCACGGATCCGGCCATCAAGCCCTGGGAGTGGCCGGACAACATGAAGGACGTGCAGATCAACCAGGAGGCGCAGGCGGACGCCTACGCTGCGCTGATCGCGCCACTGATCGACGAGCCGTGGTTCGTTGGCTACTTCGTGTGGCGCATGTACGCGGACCCCGACGACCTCTCCCAGGAGGCGGAGTGGGGCTTCAACCCGCGGGGCAAGACGTCCGAGCTCATCGTCAGGGATGCGTTCGCGGCGAGCTGGGCGAGTGACGGTTCGTTTGAGATTGGGTCGGCGCTGGCGACGCCGGCGAGTGAGGCGGTGGGGAAGTATTAGGGCAAGGGCGTGAGGGAGCGCGAGGGCGCGCGAGGGCGTGAGGGAGCGCGAGGGCGTGAGGGAGCGCGAGGGCGTGAGGGAGCGCGAGGGCGTGAGGGAGCGCGAGGGTGAATGCCTTGGCTCGCTCGCGGCGCGAGCATCGCTGCGACTTCGAGGTTGAGCTGGCAGCACCGCTTGGGCTCGCTCGCGGCGCGAACATCGCGGTCGAGAGGGCGGTGGGCTCGCTCGCTACGCGAGCATTGCAGCACCTCTGAGGTTGAAGGCGAGAGCGGATGCCCTGGGCTCGCTCGCGGCGCGAGCATCGCTGCGACTTGGAGGCTGAGAGGGGCATTTTATTTCCTGGCGGATTTTTTAGCTTGCCGGCGTGCTCGGTCGTGTCCAGGCCGGGGCCGGGCAACGCCCGGTGCTCGCTGCGCTCGCAGCCTGGACACAACCTGCGACTCGCCGGCGGTGGGGAGGGGTGTTTTTTCATTTGAAAGGAGAACACCCGTGCTCGACATCTATCCATTCATTCTCGAAACCATTGCTCAGTTGCGTCCCTTGGTGGTGCGCATCGGGCGCTCGATCCGACCTGAGCAAGCAGCTTCGGCGAGCGCAGTCCTCGATAGCGCTGAACGTGGCTGAAGGGTCCTACAGTCGGGGCCGGAACCGGCAGGTGCGCTATCACACGGCGCTGGGCTCAGCGCGCGAGACACTGGCGTGTCTGGAGGTTGCGGTCGCGTTGGGTGTGCTGGCGGAGCTTGATGCGCAGCTGGTGGCGCGCTTCAACCGCATCATCGGCACGTTGGTTCGGCTTGCTGGCGCTGCCTGATTGGCTTTCGGCGCCCCTCCCCCCCGAACCACTGCGCGGAGCCTTGGAACGTACTAGGCTCCGCGCGGCTCGGGTGTGAGCCGCTGCAAGCGAGAGTTCCAAGATGTCCCTGTTTCGCAAGAGCGTCGAGGCGATGGTTGGGTACGTGCCTGGTGAGCAACCGAAGGCTGGCACCAAGATCATCAAGCTGAACACCAACGAGAATCCGTATCCGCCGAGCCCCAGTGTGCTGCCGGCGATTCAGGCGGAGCTCGAGCACGGAGCTGCCCGGCTCCGGCTCTACAGCGACCCTCATGCCACGCTCCTGAGGGAAGCGGCGAGCGAGGTGACTGGCGTTCCCGCAGCTCAAATTCTCCACGGAAATGGCTCTGACGAGCTCTTGGCGCTGCTCTTCCGCGCCTTCCTGGAGCCGGGAGACAGCATCGCGTACCCCTACCCCACGTACGTGCTGTATCGCACGCTGGCCGCCGCGGCGGGCGCTCCAGTGCAGACGTTCGACTTCGACGCCGACTTCAACCTACCGGAAGCGCTGAGCGGCTGTGACGCGAAGCTCGTCTTCGTCGCGACGCCCAACTCACCGTCGGGTACTCAGCACTCGACGGACACGCTGCGCGCCCTGGCGCGGAGCTTGAAGCACGGCGTGCTGGTGGTGGACGAGGCGTACGCCGCCTTCAGCCCGACGAACGCGCTCGAGCTCGCAACGAGTGAGCCCAACGTGGTCGTGCTGCGCACCTTCTCCAAGAGTCATTCCCTTGCGGGAATGCGCCTCGGCCTCGCCTTCGCGTCGCAGGAGATCATCACGGGGCTGAACAAGGTGAAGGACTCCTACAACCTCGACCGGCTGGCTATCGTCGCTGGCGCCGCGAGCCTTCGGGACACCGCATGGACGACTGAAAACGTGGCCAAGGTCGTGAAGACCCGAGAGCACCTGATCGCGGGTCTGACCGAGCTTGGCTACGAGGTGCTGCCCAGCTCAGCGAACTTCGTCTTCGCTCGCGCACCGATTTCTGCCGCAGGAAAGAGCCGCGTAGAGCTTGCGCGGGGCGCCTTCGAGCACCTGAAGGCGAACGGGATTTTGGTGCGTTACTTCGCGGAGCGCCTGTTGGATGATGGCCTCCGCATCACGGTGGGCACGGACGACGAGATCGACAGCCTGCTCACCTGTCTGAAAGACTACGCTGGCTGAAAGCCGGCTCGGGAAGCACAAGGAATCATCATGGCCGATATCTTCGAGTTCCAGGACCTCACGGAAGAAGAGCTGCTCAGCGCGATCTCGCTGCTCAAGCTGCTCGCGGCGAGCGACGGCGTCGTCAGTGAAGACGAAGCCCAAGAGATGCGTGTCTTCGCCGACCACATCGGCCCTGAACATTACGACGAGCTCAACGACAAGCTCGAGGCCCTCGACCTCAGCGAAGACGGCGTGAAGAAGCTCGCCCAGGGCATCGCCCGCCAACCAGCGCGCGAGCTCATCTACGGCGAGCTGTTCCAGCTCGCGACCGTCGGCACCATCGACGACAAGGAGAGCGAGCTCCTCGACTGGCTCAAGCTGACCTGGGGCCTCGAGGAGTAGTTACTTCACCTCGAAGTACGGTCGCTCTGGCGCGAAGAACCAGGCCATGACGAACTGCCGCCAGGCGAGGGGTGAGCGCTCGCCGAGGTAAGAGCAGGCCAGCATATAGGTAGCGGCGCGGGCTTGCATGGGGAGCTCCTTCAGCACCTTTTCCATACGGGCGGTGTCCTTGAGGCCCTCCGCGTCGTTGTCCAACAGGCCCAAGACCAGTGCGCTGGAATCTCCCAAGCGGAACCTCGCCACCTGCGCGTAGGGTTCTAAATCCATACGGAACCGGGCCGCGAGAGCGAGTGACGGCATCAGGGTGTCGCCATCGACGCCGTCCTCGGGTTTCAACGCAGCGGCGCGTGCGATCAGGTCTTCCGGCGCCCCTTGTGATGCGCCCACGAGTCTCAAGACGCGGGGCAACCACGCTGGGTCTGAACGGAACCATCTCCTAAGGCTTGCATCGGTGACGCGCCTAAGGCGGGCGTAAGAGGACCGTCTCGTCGCGAAAAGCCTGGCACATCCTTGCGGAGCGCCTCGAACTCGCCCGGGCAGACGTATAGTCTCCGCGGTCAAGCCGACTCCGGTAACCGCATTGCGAAGCCAGGATCCTTCGGGAAACGGCTGGAGCGCAACCTCGTACGCGACCGCCTCCGCGCCCGGGTCGTCAATGCAACGCGCCCGCAGATAGCTGAGCCCCGAGTTGTCCGGATGGAGGTCTGCAAGCCGGCGCTGGCCTTCGCAAACTTCCGGCAAGGTCCCATGCATCCGGGCGATGTCTTGCTGTTGACGCAGCGTCTCGATCTCCAGCGGATCGCGGGCGAGTCGGCGCTTCAAGAATTCCTCTGCGTTTGGCTGCCAACTCGCTAGCTCGAGCCAACCGCGGAACGAAGGCGCGGTGGCATCGTCATACATCGCGTGCCCCTCGATCATGCGCTGACTCTCGGGTTCGCTCACGATTCCAACCAACATGCGCGCTGAGGTGCTTCGAAACACCCCAACGACCTCGTGTTCGATCCCACCCGTCGGCACGCTCAGGGTCTCGGGCGGTGTCTCGAGTGTGTACTCTGCTTTGGACAGGTACCAAAGCGGCGCCCCCAACAGGCGACTCGGCTTGTTCGGCTCCTTCCGTCCGTAGCTCACGCTCCACTCATCCAGGACCGCGGCCCCGGCTACGTTGTAGATGTAAACCCCGCCGGCCTCTGCCACATCAAACGCTTCGGACTCGATCGACTCGCCATGAGCGTAGGTTTCGATCTGCACGCTGCGCAGCGCAGGCACTCGCAGCCGCTTCGTCGCACCTGGCGCGAGCTGCAGGCGCTGCCCAGCGACGTCGACTGTCACGGGACACTCGAGTCCATTCAGGACCACGACCTCCGAGGTCGCGCCTGCGCCGCAGAAGGCGACAACGCAGCCGAGGATCCCGCCAGCGACAGCGAAACGCGCAATCCCCGGACCGACTCCCTCACCCAGAAGAAAGCGATCCCAAAGCCCCAACCGCTCGCGCCGCGGGCGCTCGCTTCCCGGAGTGCGGCTCGGGTAGCGCTTCGGCACGCTGGCGAGTGCCGGCGCTCCTGCGATCGACGTTTCCTCACGAAAATGCTTGGCGACAGTTTCTTCCGCCTCCAGCAGCGCCTCGAGCGCTTCGTCCCGCAACGCGGCCAGCACCGCGACACACTCCAGGTACCAGGGCTCACCCAGGCGTACCCAGTCGAAGGGATCACTCTCCACCGGCGGCTTCAGGTCGAAGCGCTCACGCAGCAACTCCTCCCAGCGCTCGACCCCGAGGCGTTCCGCAATCACCTTCGGCAGCACGACGCCGTCCCGTTCAACACGTATTCTACGCAGCACGCTGTGAAGCTCGGTACCCGCCTCCGCGATGCGTCGCATTGCACTCTTCGTCACTCGACGGCTCGACAACGCTAGGACCATCTCGTTTTTCCAACCGAGGTAGGCGTCCGTCAAGTCAGCCGCTGTGTGACTCGCGTAGTGCAGGAGGCGCGCCACGCGCTGGAGATACTTCTCCCAGCCGTGCCCCAGGCGACGCGCAGCGTCGAGGTGAGCACGGCGACAAGCTAGATCATGTGAGGCCAGCTCTGTTTCCCCGGCTTGAGCTATTTCCTCAGGGTAAAGCGCGTCGAGCGCTGCTAGAACCGCTCCACGTTTAGGCGGTGCCGAAGCTCGCTCCCCGAACAGCTCTTGAGCATCGTCCGCCGCACGGGCCGGGCAACGACCAAGGTAGACTCCCCGGTAGCGCGCTTCATAGACTCGGCGCTGAAAGCGATTCCGTACAGCCTGCGCGGCATCCCTCGCCGTAGCCAACACCAACTCTTCCGCAGCCGGCGCGCGTTCGTAGATGTAGTCGGTGAGTTCGGAACGCAGCGCGGGGGGGTCTTTGAAGAGCAACCACGCGGACCTCGAGTCTTCGGCGCTCGAGACGAATCGCCGCTTCGCGTTCGCCTCGCGATCCACGGTCGTAGGGTGACTCGCCCACATGCGCTCCGGCGCCTCGAACTCGCTACCAAAGACGCGGCGGGCGGCGGCGTACCGCAGCGCCTGACACCCGCCTCCCGTGATCGTCGAGTGCCTGCTCGAGTTCTTCGAGGACGAGGCGCTGGACTTCAAAGATGTCCGGCAACTGAACACCGTGCGCCCGCGCTTCGAACGTGGCGATGACCCCCGCCTCGTCGAGCGCCCGGTCGGCCTGCTCCAAGCGGTGCAGCGTGTGGACCAGTGACTCGCTCCCTGCGATGGCCACCGCGACGCGGTCCGCCTGGAGCTCCATCTCTCGGCTCAGTGAACGCTCCACCAGCAGCACGACGATGAAGACGCTTTCGATCACCGCCCGCAACGCCCAGAGCGCCAGGCGAAAGACGGGTCCGAGCACGGGGATCCGGATGCGGTCTCGACTCAGAATGAACTCGTCGAAGCGGTCCCTACCCCGGACGACCTGGGCGACGATCCCGTGCGCAACGTATGCCCAGCGCCCAACGGCCATCGATCGCTGAGCGAAGTGACCCAATTCGTGGGCGATCGCGGCCTTGAACTCGCTCAAGCTGAGCACGTTCACCAGCCCTATGCCTATTTCGAGGTTCTTCTTCGCGGGCACGAACAAGTTGAGCAGCGAGGTGTCGTAGAAGACCGCCGCATTTACCCGCGTGGAAATATACACGCGATATGGGCGGGGCGCGCCGGCCTCGTCCGCCAAGCGGTTAAAGAAGTCGGAACAGCTCCGGTTCGTCGGTCGCATCCACTTCGAACAGGCCCGTGAGGCGACCGTCTGCCTTCCGGAAGAAAGCTTTCAGCAGTAGCGCCGCGAAAATCAGTGCCAGATCCCGATCCGCTCCGCGCAACGTGTTCATCGCACCATGGCCGAAAAGGGCAGCCAGATTCTGGTACGCGGAGTAGACGAACCAGGCGCTGAGGGCGAGGTAACCAGTCAGAAAGAGCACGAGCGCTGAGACGGCCACCCAGACGCGCAGCTGATAAGCGAAGGGCCCGCGTTAGGTCCCCTGGGACGTCGACGGGCGACTCTGGGTAGAGTTCCGCCGCGCTGGACTCCGGCAGCGCCACTTCGGATGATTTCATCATTCCACAGAGAAATACGGTCGCTCGGGAGCGAACAACCAGTTCATGGCAAAGCGGCAAAATGCCGAGGCGGCGCCCATCGCCGAGGTAGCTGCAGGCAGCGAGGTAGCGCAGACGCGGGCTTCCATTGACAGCTTGCTCAACTGGGTGTCGACCTCGGCGGGCTTGGCGAGCTTCTCCCCGGCGTTCGTCAGCAGCCCCGTTACGAATTCAGCGTGCTCCGGCAGCGCTGCAGCAGCGACCTTGAGGTGCGGGTCCAGATCCCGTCCGCTGCCAGGCAGCAGTGCAAGCACCGGCCAGACCGTATCGCCGTCCAGGCCTTGATCCGCAGGGAGAGCAAGCGCGCGCTCGACAGCTCTGGGGTCGCGCCGTGGGTACCGCAGCAAACCGCAGCACCCGCGAAACTTCGCGGGGTTCTCCCTCGGCGCCTTCACCAGCGGGTAGATCCACCATGATTCAGAAACTGGTAGGCGCGCTCCGACTCGTCGAGCTCAAGCCAGACTCGGGCTAGCATGGCGGCTTCTTTGCTGTCTTGCTCCAGCAGACCAGCACCGTAGTCACTTCCCGGGGCAACGCGCTTCAGACGCCCGAGCGCCAACGCCGACTGAGCTTTGAACATCGGCGCGTGGGTCCTGAGGTGGTTCAGGATGCGAGCCGCTCCCTCGAAATCGTTTTGCTGCAGGTGTACCCACGCCACACCGTTTTCTAGCCACGTGTTAGTGGGGAAACGCGCGAACGCCGCCAGAACTGCTGCGTTCTTCTGGTCGCCGTCGGGCATACAACGCAATCCGATGTACTGCATGTCGCTGTCATCGGGGGACTCGAGCATCAGCTTCTTGTGTTCGCGACACACCCGTTCGCGGCTCGCGCTGTCAGACGCTAGGTCCTGCTGGGTGCGCAACGCCTCCACCTCATGAGGATTCCGGGCCAGGCGCTCACGCAGAATAACCTCCCCCTCCTGCTCCAGTCGGCTCACGCTTGCGAGCCAGAACAACAGGCTCTCGGAGCCGGTAGCGTCGTGGCGCGCCCGCACGTGGATGATGTGGTTACGCTCCTCATCATTTTCCGCGCGGTTTAATATCGTCGAAGCTTCGTGGATCGGGGGAGCAGACACGACCTTGCGGGTGGTGCCCTTGCCTTCGATGCTCACCGAGCGGGGCGGTTCTTCGAAGAAGTACTTCGCGTCGGACTCCGCCCAACGGACCGCGCCAAGATAGGTCGGCGGCCGTTCATCAGCTGAGCCGTAGGCAGCAGTCCACTCCACCAAAGGCAGTGCGGCGGCGACGTTGTAGACATACTCCGTGCCTAGCCCGGCAGCCTCCACCTCGAGGTCGTCGACCCTCGACGTACCGCTGCTCGCCGTAACGTGAAGCGTACCCGGAGGGACGGAGACCGCCCGGTGCTCCCCTGGCAGCAGGTCCAAGTGGGTGGTCCCAATGTCCACGGAGACCTGACAACCGAGCCCGTTGATCACATGTACCTGTGCGTCGGTACCCGCGGCGCTGAACGCAGCGACACAACCGACGATCGAGCCCGCCACCGCGAAGCGACCGAGCGCGGGTAGGACTCCGTCCGCGGTTACGAAGCGATCCCACGCCCCGAGACGGTGCTGGCGGGGGCGCTCAGTGCCGGGGGGCCGGAGCGTGTACTCCTTCGGCGCCCTGGCGGGGGCGGGCGCGTCCTCGGGATCTTTTTCCTCGAGGAACCACCCCGCGACGCGCGCCTCGGTGTGCAACAGCTCTTCGAGCGTCTCCGAGTGCAGCGCCGCTAGCGGCTGCGTGTAGGCTCGGTACCAAGAGTCGATGACTTGCATCCACTCGCCAATGTTCTCGGAAGTGGGAGGCTCGAGGCCGAAGCGAGACTCCAGCGCCCCATCCCAACTCTCGATCTCCATGCGCTTCAGTACGGGCTCGGGCACTCTTACCTGCTTGCGCTGACCGTCCACTTGCCACAACGCGGCATAGACCTCAGAGCCTGCGAACGCGAGCCGCACACGCTCCGAGGAGCTCACGCTACCGTCAGCAATCACGACGGAAAACACGTTCATCAAATGCCCGTAGGCATCATCAAGGTCCGCCTCCGCGTGGGCAGAGTAGTGAAGCAGGGCGATCAGCTTCTTGAGGTACTTGTCCCAACCGTGTCCGAGAACCTTCGCCGCCTGGAGATGAAGCGTACGGCAGCGACGGTCGTGCTCCGCGACAGTCGCTGCAACCGCATCACGTTCAGCCTGCACCACAGCGATTGCCCCGGGCAGGTCACGCTTGCGGAGATCTTCACCTCGGTGACGAATCACACCGCCCGGCGCCGACAAAAAGCCATCCTTCAACGCCTCGAGTACACCAAGCTCACGACGCAGTTCGCGCAGGCGCTCGACCTGCTGCGACAGCTCTTCGGGGTATAGGCTCTTGAGCTCCGCCGCTAAATCGGGCCCGCTGCCAGCGTGCTCAAATAGCTCAGCGAGCTTGCTCGCTTCCAAGACGGGGGAGCGTCCGAGGTATGCCCCACGGTAGCGCGGGTTCAGCGCGAGTTGAGAGAATCGACGCTCGACCGCTGCCTGAGCTTCCTCCTCGGTCGCGTCACGCATCTCCTGCGTCGTCTCCACGCGCTTCAGCGCGTCAGCGGTCACTGCACGCCGTAGCCCGGCGGGATCGCTGAGGAGCACCCACGCTGGGCGCTCGTCCAGCGCTCCCTCGAGGTAGATCCGCTTGGCGTTGGCTTCGCGATCCTGATTGCTCGGGTGCGTAGACCACATGCGCGGCGGCGAGCCCATTTCCTCAGGGAACACTCGATGCTGTTCGCGTCCTGTTTCTGGCAAGCTTGGAGGCGCGGCGTACTCCGGATCGTTGACGACGCGAGCCATGTTCTCCAGCACCAAAGTCTGAATGGCGAACAGATCTGGCACGAGGCGACCCTGGCTGTGCTCCGCTCCTGCCACCGCGCCGGCTTGGTCCAAGGCGTCGTCCGCCGCGCCGAGCCGATGCAAGGCGTGGATCAGTGCATCACTGCCGCTGAGGGAGACGCTTACCAGGTCCGCTTGAAACTCCATTTCGCGGCGGAGCGCGCGGTCGACGAGCACCACCAGCGAGAACGCCGTGTCTAGCACCGCCCGCATGGCCCAAACCAAGAGGCGCAGTGTCCACGCGACGACGGCGATCCTGATATCGACGCGCGGCGCGTGAAGCAGCAACTCATCCAGCCAATCGCGCCCCGCGACCAGGTGTCCAGTGATCTGTTGAGCGATGTACACCCAGCGCCCGACCGCCATTGAGCGCTGAGCGAAGTGCCCAAACTCGTGAGCGAGCACCGCCTTGAACTCGCTCAAGTTCAGCACGTTCACCAGCCCAAGACCGATCTCCAGGTTCTTCTTGCTCGGCAGTAGCAAGTTGAGAAGCGACAGGTCGTAGAACACCCCCGCATTCACCCGCACGGAAACGAATACTCGATGCGGGCGAGGCGCTCCGGCCCGTCAGCCAGGCGGTAGAGAAACCGGAACAACCCGGCTCGCTCTCCGGCGCGCAGTCACACAGTCGGTCCGTGTCTTCCGCGCGCTTCACCTGAACATCGCCTTGACCAAGACGAGCGCCAGACGAACGCTAGCCGCCAAGAATCAGGCACGGAGGGCATGGTCGCCACCATGGATCAGCAGCACGCCGTTGCGGTACACCGCGCGCACGAACCAAAAGCACAGGAAGAAATAGAAGGCGACAAAGCTAACCAACGCAGCAGGGCAAGCCGCGCGTGCCAGCGATAGCGGGCGCTGGGCCTCGTGAAGTCCTTGCTACTACTGGCAGGGCCTGGCGGGTAGAGCGGTGCCTCGTCGCTGGGAGAGCGCATAGCCCGCGAGTAGAGCACGCCGACAGCCGGAGGCCACTAGCAACTCAGGCTCAAGTGCCTGCTTGTTTCCGCGGAGGTCTCATCACCGTCGCCGAATGCCCAGAGTCCGCAAGGCTCCCACTCCTCCCCACACCGCCGTCACATCAGACCAGCAGTGTTCCCCTCACCCTAAAAGACCCAGCTTTCTATAGGCGGGATCCACAACGAACTGCGGTCGTCGCGGAAAGTCGGTCGCGAGTTTGGGGGGAGGGAGCACCCCGGGTCGTGTGGAAAGCGGAACACTTCCCTGCCCTCGTGTTGCACTCAAGTGAGACACGGAGTGCTCTGCGCGCTGCTCGCGCTGTCATTTCTCGGCGGCGCCGCCCCATGCTCGGCGGCGTTCATCTGTTGTGGCTTTGGCCCGCGCTTTCCCTCTACATCACAGCGATCGCATATCGAGAACCAACCTCGGTGGCTCGGCAAGCGGCCCGACGGCTCACTCAGCGCAGGAGCTGCGGTGTTGGGTCCGTGGATCAGCTTCTCGCTGGCGGTCGCTTCTGTGTTGCGGTTCGCGAGTCGCGAAGCGCCTCACGCAGAGCTGAGTGGCCTGCGTTTCGGTCGCCGGCTGGCCTGGCGAATTACCGCGTGGTATCGCTGGGTCATTGACCTCACGGCAGAGTTGCCGGAGCCAAGATGCCTGTGCCGAAAGGCTACGTATGTATACCGATGCTCGACACGCAGCCTGCAGGCGCACGAGCTGGTCACGCGGCGATTATCTAGCGTCGCAAGCGATGAAGCTGCCTATGTGCACTGCGCCCAGGGTCACGGCCGCACCGGCCTGGTCGTCGCGGCGCTCCTCTTGATGCGGGGCACTGCGAACACACCGAGCGAGGCGCTCGCGCTGATCCACACGGTACGACCCGCGGTGCGCTTGAGCAAAGAACAGCACGCGACGTTGAGCGATGTCGCGGAGTTACTCAGCAGCCCAGCATCTTGAGCCTACTTCCCCAGACACTCGACATTGTTCGCTTCGCAGGCATCGAGGGAGTCGTAGAGGGCGAAGCAGTGGGTACCTTCACAGCTGCAGCCGATCAGTTCCTCACAGGCGCTTCCCGTCCAGCGGAACCCCAGCGAGTCTGCGCAGTCACCGGTTGCTTGAGCAATGATTGGGTTGCAGCGGGGGAAGACGCACATCTCTTCGCAGACGCTCGTCCCGCTGGGCATGCACACGCTGCAGCCTTCGTCGCAGCACTCACCACTGCATGGCAGCTGCCCGCAGCGCGTCGTCTCTGCCTCACTACTGCTACCCGAGGTGCAACCGCTCAGCGCCACGCAGAGCAAACACCCTAACCCCCAAACCCAAATGCGGGACATGCGCAGGAGCATGACACGTTCCTGCGTCATGCCCCAGCGCTTCCGCACAGCAACGTAATGGTAACTGGTGTTAGAAACCTGACAGCGGCGCGTTAGCCCGCGGCGGGCTCCACCAGGCAAGCCTTGCCGGCTCCACCAGGGTCGGACACGCACACGAAGCCGTTGGAGCAGTCGCTGTTGTCCTGGCACGGACTGAGGCAGACCTTGCCTGCACCTGCCAGCTCCACGCACACGCCCTGACCGCAGTCGGAGCTCGAGCCGCACTGATAGCTGCAGATCCCGGTCTTGCCCTGAGCGTTCGCGTTCAGGACCAGGCAGGCGTAGCCAGCGCACTGCGCGGCGCTTGCTTGATCGCACTCCGCCTCCAGCGCATCGCTAGTCAGCTCTCCGGTGCACACACCTTGGGGGTGACAGCGGGCCAGCTCGGACGCGCAGTCCAAGTTCTTCGAACACGCCTCGCCCTGCTGGGCTGTCCCACGCGTTTCGTTGCCACCGTCATCACTGCCACACCCGGGCAACGCCCACACCACACCCAGCGCCAGGAGCGCCCCGATCCGTTTCGTCATCTTCACCCTCCAAAGAAAGTAGGCGCGGTGCTTGAAGCCACCGCGCGGCGAGTTTCAGCAAAGCTCGGGCCAATGCCAGTGGCGTCGTTTACCACGAGCAAACGCGGGCGGCGTGAACTAAGCGGCGCGCGCCGGTGTCACCGCATGTTCCTGTGGAGCGAACGCTTCAGTGGGGGATCCCCGGTGTTTCCACCGGGATCCGTCCGTCAACTCCGGGCCCGCCGAGCACGACCCGCCGAGCGGTTGAGCTGATTTCCACGTAGGAATCCTTCCGGGAGGAGCACGGGCGCTCGTGAAGTGGAGGGTCACGCGACACGCGCGCGGGAACCCGGCAGCGCGCCCGCGGGTCCAGGTGCGAACGTGGGTTCGCGCCTGGGAGCGCCCGATTTGGCTCGATTAGTCGCGGCTTTTTGCCGATCGCAGTCAGGCAGCGGCAGATCCGCGCCTGGCGGAGCAGCCAACCTCGCCACCTCCCGCCGAGTGGTTTAACCTCCCGCGCTGCTGCGTGGCGCGTTTGGCGCCGCCCTCTTGCTGCCCTTGAGTTTTGAAGTGAAGTCCCTCGACGCGAAACTGGTCCAGCTGATCCAAGACCCCCGGGACTTGCCGTTCCTGCATTTGATGTTGCAGTGCGCGGTGGTCGCTTGCTGCGGCATCGGGCTGTTCTTCGCGAAAAGCTACTTTTGGTACCTGGTGCCCGTGTACTGGGTGCTCTGGTTCGCGTGGGTGGTGGACCGCTTCATCTTGATGCTGCACTGCACGTCGCACCGCATGCTGTTCAAGAAGCAGTACCGCGCGCTCAACTACGTGATCCCGTGGCTGCTCGGACCTTTCTTCGGGGAAACGCCGGAGAGCTACTTCGTGCATCACATGGGCATGCACCACCCTGAGAACAACCTGGAGCAGGACACGTCGTCGACCATGCGCTTCAAGCGTGACCGCTTCACGCACTGGTTGCGCTACTACCTGCGCTTCATGTTCCTCGGGCTCTACGACCTCGCGGCGTATCACCTCGAGAAGGGCAACAAGAAGATGCTGCGCCGCCTCGTGGTCGGCGAGGTCACCTTCTGGCTGGTGATTGGAGGCTTGGCCTACCTGAACTGGCAGGCGACCTTCGTCGTATTCGTACTGCCGGTGATCATCGTCCGCACGCTGATGATGATGGGAAACTGGACGCAGCACGCATTCATCGATCCGGCTTCGCCCGAGGTCGCCTACCGCAACAGCATCACCTGCATCAACACTCGCTACAATCGTCGCTGCTTCAACGACGGCTATCACATCCACCACCACGTGAAGGCACGCTGTCACTTCGCGGATTACCCCGCGGAATTTGAAGACAACAAGGAAGTCTACGGGCGCGAAGACGCCGTGGTGTTCGACGGCGTGGACTACTTCCAGGTTTGGTTGATGCTGATGGTCGGCGCCTGGAAGGGCCTCGCAAAGCGCGTGGTGCAGCTGCCCGGCGCTCCCGAGCGCGATGAAGCAGCGACCATCGCCTGGCTCAAGTCACGGGTCGAGCCGATCAGCGCGTCAGAGCTTGCTCTCGACGGCGCCACCCCCGCGGAGTAGCCGCTCAGTAGGCGTCTTCGGGGACCTTGACGTCGCTCGGTAGCTCGAGGGCGATGTCAGGCACGGCGGCTTCGCCGCCTTCGAGGTACGCGTAGCGCGCCAGGTTGCCGACCACGCGAGCGACGTAGCCGCGCGTCTCCCCGTAGGGGATACGTGCAACGAACACATCGAGGGGCAGCGTGTGCCCCGTCTTCAGCCAGCGCCCAACCGCAGAAGGACCGGCGTTGTACGCCGCGAGCGCCAGGGGCACGCTGCCGGAGAACTGATCGAGCACCTTCTTCAGGTAGTAGCTGCCAAAGCGCACGTTGTACGCCGGCAGCCGCAATAGCTCCGGCTTGTACTCCACGCTGAGTTCGTCAGCGACGTTCTTGGCGGTGGGTGGGATGAGCTGCATCAGCCCGACGGCCTTTGCAGGCGAAACGACGTGGGGCCGGAAGCTGCTCTCCTGGCGCATCAGCGCGTAAACTAATCCGCGCGGCAACGAGTTCTTGCGTGCCTCGCTCTCCACCGTCTCGACGAAGGGCTCTGGGTAGATGCACTCCCAGGCCCAGCGATTGCTGGTGCTGGGCGCAGTGTTCAGATCCGCCCAGCGCACCGCGCGCTGCCCCACACGGTAGCGGCGCGCGGCGCTGCCGAGCATGGCGTAGGTCCGACACAGCGCCTCGTCCGCGCGATCCGCAAAGGACTTCTTGTAGCTCGGCTCGAGGCGCTCGAGCTCAGACTCGGCGCGCAGCGCGAGCCCGGCGTCGTGGAGCGCCTGCACCTTCGGCGGCAAGCTCAAGTCGAGAGGGCCGACTGCCTTTGCAGCCTCCGGGGGCGCGATCGGGGGAGGCGGGCTCTGCCCCATCTGCTTGAGGCGCGCAGTCGCCATCAGCGCCGCGAACGACAGCGGCCGCTCTTCAATTACCTCACGGAAATTCTTGGCAGCCTCTGGCGCCTTACCTTGGGCCGCGAGCGCGACGCCCAGGAGCTCCGTGAGGCGCGCGCGATCTCGCGGGTCCTTCTCGTCCTTGGCGAGCTCCGACAGCACCTTCTGCGCTTCGCCCGGCTTGTCGCCGGCGAGCCAGGAGATCGCCAGCTCGTAGCGCGCCTCGCTCGAGTGCTGGCCCTTGCGCGGGTACTTGGCGAGGTACGCCTTGTAGGCCTTCTCCGCGCCCTTCCAGTCCCCAAGGATATAGCGCAGGCGCGCGGCCATGTAGCGCGCGTGGTCCGCGTAGCTGCTCGAGGAGTAGCGCACCATCAGACGCTCGTACATCTCGATGGCGCGCTCGTCTTGATCCGCGCGGGACCACGACTTGGCTGCGTAGTAGTAGTCGCGAATCGCGTGCTGCGATCCGAGCTGATTCGCCTGTTCGAGGAGCGGCGCGGCCTCGCTGTAGTGACGCGCCATGTAGCGGGCCCAGCCACGGGCGTGGACCAGCTCCTTCTCGGGGATCGCGGCGCCGGGGCTCTTCGCGATCAGCGAGAGCTCAGCATCGGTGTGCTCGATGTCACCCTCGCGGGCGAACTCCATCGCGCGCTCATAACGCTGCTGCTTGCTGAGCTGCTGGGGCGCCTCGCCGTTGGGGGGCGCATGCGTTGGCACCTGGGTGGCGATCCAGTGGCGGTCAGCTGCGGCGAGCTGGGGCTTTTCTTGGATGTCGTAGACGCGAGCGCGGATTTCCCGCGCTTCGGCTTCACGCACCAGGGATGAGCGCAGCTTCTGGGCTTTGTGGCGACCGCGGGCGCGGGCGCGTCGCGAGGTCTCGCGCGTGATGATTTGAGCGACCACCGCCTTCGCCTTGTCGGGTTTCTTGCCGCGCTCGAAGGCCAGTGCCGCGCGGATCAAGTCGCGGGAAGTATCCTTGGATCCAAAGTACGCAGCCGCGGCATCGAAGGGGCCGACCTCCAGCTGACAGTGGGCCCGCGCCTCGGCGATCTCCGAGCTGAGAACGGGTAAGTCGGCTTCGAGCCCCGATAGGCTATCGACGCACTTCGGAAACTCACCCAGCTGAGCTGCGGCGTGGGCGCGCGCGAAGCGCGCCGCTGGCGACTTCCTCACATCCTCTGGCGCCGAGTCGATGATCGAAGCCGCGGTCTTCCAGTCACCAGCGCGCATCGCCGGCCTGAAGTCTTCCGCCGGGGCGGTCTGATCTTCAGGCGTCTTCGTGGGGGCGGGCGGCGCAACCTGAGCTGCGCTGGTGCCAGCCTCTGGGGGCGGCCCTTCGCCGGCTTTCTGTTGGGTGCATCCAGTCTCCAGCGTCGGAGCAGCCAGCGCGGAACCGGCGACAAACCAATGCGCAAAGTGGCTTGCCCACCGCCGCACCCGGAGCCTCGTTTCTTGCAGCTTGCCCACTAACCGACCTCGACCTCGGCCTATGGGGTAGCACGAGCCCCCACCCATCCCGCAAATATGTTGAAAGTCTCCGAGCTAGACCCCGTGTGTTTCCGGCCGTTTACCGGTTTGGGGGTGAGGAACGCCGTCGGCTGACCGAGCTGCTACTCAGAAGCCCTGCGACTCAGAAGCCCCTGCGACCCAGAAGCCCCTGCAACTCAGAAGCCCCTGCGACTCAGAAGCCCCACGTATGCTCGAAACGCAGCTGGCCGATGAAATAGTCCTGCCCGGACAACAACCGGTCGTAGCGCAGCTGAATACCTACCGCGAAGTCGCGATTCACGGCGTGATCCAATCCGAGGATCAGCGAAGCACCCGCATCGCTGCCACCGCCCTCCGCGAGACCATCTGAAGTCAGATGCGGCCCCCCGAAGTAGCCGTAGTAGCCAACCATCAGCCCCAGGTACGGGATCCAGTCGATCACGTCGAGCTTGTAGGAGAGCCCACTCGACGCGGAAACGACGTGGGTCGTCTCGAGATCCGCCACCGGCTCTTCAGGCGCACCGTCCAGGCTGTGCAAGCCCCAGGTGAGCTCCAGCCGCCAGTCGAAGTAGTCGGAGATCCCGTACGCAGTGTACAGGCCGACCGCCGGTGGCTTCAGGCTCTCTCCGTTGAAGGGCGCGCCGCTGTTCTCGATCTGGGGGAAATTCGCGACCCCCAAGCCCGCCCCAAGGTGCCACTGCCGCTCGAAGGCGTGAGCCGGCGCCACCCACGCAACGCCCATCGCAAGCGTCAGGCCAGGCAGCAACACGCGGAGCCCTTTGGAGAACGCCATCGCCCCGGGACTTAACACTGTTTCTGAAGCGGGGCGACGTCGCATTGCTCGCTTAGCCAAGGCAGTCGCGGTCAAACGCACGGAGGCCACTCGACTTACAGCATGCTCATCGGGTCCACGTCGACGCTCACCCGCACGCGGCGATCCCACCGCCCGCGCACGATGGCGAGCAGCGCCGGACGTAAGGCCTTACGGTCCTCCGCGCGCAGCATGATCTGAAAGCGATAGCGGTTACGGAGACGCGACAGCGGGCTCGGCGCGGGTCCCCGCACCTCGAGTTCGAAGCGCTCACCCGCGATACGACGCCCAAGCTCGGCCACTTGACGCGCGACTTCGTGGGCGGCGCCTTCGAAGCTTGCATCGACGCGCACCAACGCCACGTGCGAGTAGGGCGGGTACCCGAGCTCTTCGCGGTCTTGCAGCTCACGCTCGACGAATTTGCCGACGTCGTGAGTGAGCGCAGCCTGGATCGCCGGATGGTCTGGCTGACGAGTCTGGATCAACACCGTGCCTGGCGCGTCGCCACGACCGGCGCGGCCAGCCACCTGCACCAAGAGCTGGAAGGTCCGTTCTGCCGCACGGAAATCCGGCATGCTGAGTGCAGCGTCGGCGTTCAGCACACCAACCAGCGTCACCGCCGGGAGATCGTGGCCCTTGGTCACCATCTGAGTGCCGACCAGGATGTCCACGTCGCCCCGGCGCACCGCGTCCAGGATGCGCTCGCTCTTGAGGCCAGCCGCGACGTCGCGATCCAGGCGCGCCACCCGCGCCTCCGGAAAGCTCTCCTTGAGCAGCGCCTCGATACGCTCGGTCCCCGCGCCTTCGTCGACCATCCCGGGCGCTCCGCAGCGCGGACAGCGCGCTGGCGCCTGCGCCGTGTAGTCGCAGTAGTGGCAGACCAAGCGCTCACCGCGGGCGCGATGGTACGTCAGCGCAACCGAACAGTTTGGACAGTCGGCGACCTGGCCACAGCTCGCGCAGGTCAGCGACGGAGCGAAACCGCGCCGATTGAGGAACAGGATGGCCTGCTCTTTTGCGTCCAGGGTGCGCTCCAGCGCCCGGTGCAAAGGCAAGCTGATCAGCTTGTCCCCCGAAGGCCCAGGGCCCATACGCCGCAAGTCGACGATTTCCACTCGAGGCAACGCCGCCGCGGCGTGCGCCCGATCCGGCAGCACCAGGTGCGCCATGCGCCCGCCATTTACCGCATGGATACTACCCAGCGATGGCGTCGCGGAGCCAAGCACACACACCGCGCCCGCGCGATGCGCGCGCAAGAGCGCCATGTCCCGCGCGTTGTAGCGCACGCCTTCTTCCTGCTTGAAGGAGCCGTCGTGCTCTTCGTCGACGACGATCAAGGACAGGTCCGGCACCGGCGCGAACAACGCCGAGCGCGCCCCAACTGCGACCTTCAGCTCCCCTGCCCTGAGGCGCTTCCACATCGCCTGGCGCTCGAGATCCGTGAGCCCGCTGTGCAGAACAGCGATGGCATCGCCGACGCGCGAACGAAAGCGACCCACGAGCTGCGGTGTCAGGGCGATCTCTGGCACCAGCACGATCGCGCCGCGCCCCAGCTCGAGGCAGCGCTGGACCAAGCGCAGGTAGACTTCGGTCTTGCCGGAACCGGTCACGCCGTGCAGCAGGAACCCGGCGAAGCCGTGCTCTTTCAACGTGGGCAGCACCGCCTGGACGGCTGCGTCTTGAGCCTCGGTCAAGGTGGGCGCGACGTCTCGCTTGGCGTCGGCAAAGAACGGATCGACGTCGCGTTGCTGCTTGTCGACCTCCACCAGACCCAGCTCTTGCAGGCGCTTCGTCGCGCCGCGCGCGCTCTTGTATTGCCGCGCGAGGTCACTCACGCTCACCCAATCCCCAAGCTCCCGCAATTCCTCGAGGATCTGCTGAGCTTGCTTGGAGCGCAGCTTGGGTGCGGCGTCCCCTGCGGCCGGCAACGCTCGCACCACCTGCACGAGCTTGCCCACCGCTTGCACTTGCACCCCATCGAGCAAGCCCGCCTGGTCCAATCGCTCGGTCGCCGTGCGCTCCAGCGCCGGCAGCGCGAGGCGCATCACCTCGCCCACCGGGGCCAGGTAGTAGCGCGCGAGCTCAACCAGAAACGAGAGCAGCTCGCTCGGGAGCACGGGCTCTGGGTCCACCACCGCCAGGAGCGGCTTGAGCTTCTCCTCGGGGACGTCGGTCGTTTCCTCGAGGCGCACGACGACGCCCAGGATCTTGCGCCGCCCAAAGCTCACGAGCACCCGGGAGCCCTCGCGGACGTCGCTCGCCATGGAATTCGGCACCAGGTAGCTGAAGGCTTGACCGAGCGGCACTGGCACCGCGACGCGAGCGAAGCTCATGAGCGCCTCGCCTGGCTCAGGGGGTCGGCCCAGGCCGAGTCATGAAGTACGCCGCGACACCCACGATCACGAGCACCACCAGGGCGATCAGCATCCACGCCTTGCCGCCGCTCTCCGCGGCAGGCTCCGAAGGCCGCACGACGGCTTGCAACGAAGGTGGCGGCGCCTCGAACACGGGTGAAGACACCGGCTCGCTCTTCGGTTGGCGATCGGAGAACGCCGCGGGGATCTTCACGTCGGCGTTCC
This sequence comes from Polyangiaceae bacterium, assembly GCA_041389805.1. GTDB lineage: Bacteria > Myxococcota_A > Polyangia > Polyangiales > Polyangiaceae > JAHBVY01. The sequence continues at coordinate 71,226 of JAWKRD010000017.1, forward strand.
CGACACTGAGGCTCGAAGTCTGCGGCGCCCCGCTGGGCGCCTTGCTCAGCTCCGGGGATGGGCGTTTCCCCAAGGTTCCTTCGAGGTCCTGGTCGAGCACCTCGTTGGCCGCTTGCTCGTTGTGCTGGCGCCGCTCGAGGATCTCGGCGCCGAAGTGCTCCATCAGCCACTCGCCGAAGCGCAACGGGCTCGCGACGAGGGAGTTCTCGGCGACGTAGTCCTCCAGCTCGCGCAGCGCGTCGTGGGCGGAGGCATAGCGCGCCTCACGATCTTTGCTGAGCAGCTTCATCGCGATCCCGTGCAAGCGCTCTTCGCTGGGGTAACCCCGCGAAGGCAGCTCCGGAATCACGGCCTCCTGAGCTTGCACCAGGCTCGGCCCCGGAGAGCCCTTCGGAGAGCGATACAAGCGACGCCCAGCGAGCAGCTCCCAGAGCATGATCCCCGCGGCAAAGACATCGGCGCGACCATCCAGCGCCTCACCGTTCGCCGCCTCGGGGCTCATGTACCCGGCCTTGCCCTGGATCGCCTCTTCTGGAACGTCTTCCCCGCTGCCCATCGCACGCGCGATGCCGAAGTCACACAGCTTGATCTCGCCGTCGAAGCTGATCAGCACGTTGGACGGCGACACGTCACGGTGCACGATACCGAGCTTCTTGCCGTTCTCGTCGCGCTTGCGGTGCGCATAGTCGAGGGCCTTAAGCGTCTCGCTGATGATCAACAGGGCGAACTCGACCGGCAGCGGGATCTGCTTCTTCGAGCACGCCCGCAGGAGCTCGCGCAGGTCGAAGCCTTCGACGTACTCCATCGCGATGTAGAGGCTGCCCTCTTCACGCCCCAGATCGATTACCTGAGCAATGCTACCGTGGGTCAGCTTCGCGCTGAGCTTCGCCTCATCGATGAAGAGGCGGCTGAACTCCGGGCTGTCCGAGAGCAGCGGCAAGATCTGCTTCACCACCACCCGACGCTCACCACCGAGCCCCGTGGAGCTCTTGGCCAGGTAGATGCGAGCCATGCCGCCCTCGCCAATCTTGTCGAACAGCACGAAGCGTCCAAAGCGCCGTGGGAGCTGCTCGTCTACTGCGGTCACGTGGGCTAGATTGCAGGGGAAAGCATCCCGGTCAAGCGCCCAGTAAGCCGCGACTTTGCGTCAGCGCGCGCGAGCCGCTAGAAAACCGTCCTGGTGTTCTGGATCCTGCTCGCAATCGGAGCGGTACTGCTGCTTTTCTGGCTTAGCCTGCGGCGCGCCAACGAGCTCTTCTGCGTGAAAGTGCAGAACGGCAAACCTCGCCTGGCGCGGGGCAAGGCACCGCCCCGCCTGTTCTCCGACCTGACAGACGTGCTGACGAGAGCGCGGGTGAAGGACGCCGAGGTGCGCGTGGTGGTAGAGAACGCCCGACCGCGGGTGCTGAGCAACGGCGTGAGTTCGGGGACGGAGCAGCAGCTACGCAACGTGGTCGGCACCTGGCAGCTGGCGCAAATCCGCGCGGCACGTTGAGCAATCGAGCGCAGCATGGGAAGCAAAGTCAGCCCAGCCCTGATTGGCATTCACGCTCTTTGCACGCTGGCGGTGCTGGTCATCTGGTTGCCCATCGCGTTCGGCGTGATCGCCCAGCGCGCGATGGGCGTCGACCTCTTCGATCCCGCCCTCGGTGGAGAGCCGACACTGCTCACCTGGGCGGATCACTACTGGAGCCAAGCGGCGCTGCTCGCGTCATTCCTCACCGGTCTTGCGCAGCTCGCACTCCTCGTGCGCGACCCCGGGAGCAAGGCGATCCATCGATACCACGTGGTAATTGGCACCTTCGTCTGCGTGTTCGCCTACCTCGTGAAACGCACGCCGCAGCTCTGGGCGGCAGTGCCCATGGCATTGCTCGCGTTGCTCTACATCGCCTTCTGGTCACGCCGCTTGATGGATCCGGACTCGCGCTGATCGATCGGGATCAGGGGGTGAGGGTCAACTCATCGACCCACACCTCGAAGCTGACACCGGGCGGCACCGCAAAGCCGACGCCATTGACGCCGTGCGCGTCAAACGACGCGGGGGCTCCCCAGCCACCTTGCGCCAGGGAGGCAAAGCTGATGTCCACCTTCGCCCAGCTGCTACTGACGCTCACCGTCTTAGCAAAATGGTCGTCGCAGTTCGTGGCACAAGTGCCGCCTTCAGCCGTCGACGTAGTCGCCGACGTCGGCACCAGCACCGCGACGCTGCTCACCCCCGTCGCTTTTAGCCACAGGGAAATGCCAGAGTAACTCGAGACGTCGTACGGGCAGCTCAAGCTCGCCGTGCTGCTGCCTCCGACGTCGATGCTGAGCAGCGGGAAGCCAAAGCCGGGCCCGTACTCCGCAGCGCTCGAGCTCTTGCCAGTCACCTGGATGGCGTGAGTCGTGGAGTTCGCTCCTGGAGTCATCGCTGCGGGCGTGGAGACCATGCTCCCGCTATCCAGATCGTCCTTGTAGCTGAACCAGTAACCGGCTCGCCCATCCGCGCTCAAGATCGCGTCATCGCCGTCTTCCACGTCGTCAAGCACCGTCTCGGGTCCGGCGTTAGCAGAGCTTGGGCAGGTCGCGCTTTGCCCCGCGGAACCACTTGCTCCACCCGCTCCGCTCCCTCCAGAGCTTGAGCCGCCGTCTCCGCCTGCACCGCTGCCTCCGGACGAGGACCCGCCAGCGCCGCTGCCACCTTGAGCGCCCGAGCCGCCGCCGCCTCCTCCTGAGCCGCTGTTTCCCCCAGGGCTGCCTGCCCCTGCACCACCTGCTCCGGATCCGCCCTGCGCGTCACCACCTTCACCGCCGAAGTCGCTGCCTGCTTCAGCGCCCGAGCCGGAGCCCCCGTTGTTTGAAGTCGGCGCCGGGTCGGCGCTCGTTGCGCAGCCAAGCAAGAACAGCCCTAGAACACCCAGACCCCAGTCACGCCCCGCCATGGCAAGAGCATGAGCGGGACTCCGCTCTAGAGATGTTCATTAATCGTCGTTCGCGCGGCACATCCCAGTCACCGACAACACGCCGTGGAAACCTTGGGGCATATTTCCGCTTGGCAATTTATGGGCGTCGCGCGTTCAGTTGTTGTCCACCACCGCCCGCGCCGCGGACGCGCCAAGCGACTCAGCTACCGAGTGATCGTTGATGTCTTCTGCGGGCACCACGGCGGACGAGTCGGTGAACACGATGTAGGTCACAGGCCCAGGCGTGCCGCCGCTGGCGGGGTCTGGGTTGATGCCGAACAAGTCCGCCATGGCGTACGAAGCCTCACCGATGATGCCTTCGGGCCCGGTATCGACGAACGCACCGTAGCGTACCTGCCCCTCGTAGATCACCGCGACTACTGCGCCGAGCTCGATGCCCCAGTCGCGGTAGTCGAAGCGTCCACTCGGCGAAGGGATCACGACGTATGGCAACACGCTCGCAGCGATGTGATCGCCCATGCTCGTTGCATCTTGATACCAAGGGTCGGTGTTCTCGTTGCACTCGGTGGTGGCGTAGCCGTCGCAATCGATGTCCATGTCCGCCGTCCAGAACAGCGCGCCGTTCAGCTCACAGATCGGCACCGTCTCTTCGCCGCCCGAGTCCGTTGCGTAGTCGCCGCCGACCACGCTGCAACCGGACGTCAGCCCCAACAGATCCTGCGCCGTGACCGGTCCACCTCCGGAGCCTCCAGCCCCGCTGCCAGCGTTGCCTGACCCCGCATCGCCGGCGCTGCCGCCCTGTGCGCTGCCAGCGCTCCCGCCCTGCGCCGAACCACCCACTCCGCCCTGAGCAGAGCCGGAGCTTCCACCTTGAGCGCCAGCGCCACCGGCTCCAGAACCACCAGCCCCGGTGCCACCATCGCCAGAGCTGCCGCCGAAATCATTCCCTGCGGAACCGCTGCTGCCGCCAACGCCTCCCGCGCCCCCGCTGGCTCCGCTACCCCCGTCGCCGACTTCGCCCGTGTCGCAACCCACAGCGCTCGCCGAGCACGACAACAGCCCGAGCACCCACAAAAGACGCGAACCACGGCGCTGCCCCTCGCGCCGTCCAGCCAGTTGGAGCCGCTTCATTCGGGGGTGAGGGGTGCGCTCAACGCATACGGTAGCCGGCATCGATCCCCAGGCTAGCCAACGCAAGTCCCGGCGCTTTGCTGCAAATGCTCAGAGCCACGGCCGAAACCGCTCGCTCGAGACCCTTCAGCACGCCGGGCTACAGCGTCGCCGCAAGCCGACACCCGAGCGCAGCAGGCCGCTGAGCTGCGCCGATGTCGCAGCGGAGGCGCCCAGCGATCGCCCCCGCCTCAGCCAGCGATACCTCAGCTGATGCTCTCTTCAGTCGGCTCTTTGTCGAGCCCGAAGCCGGTGTGCAGCGCGCGCACGGCGAGCTCCGTGTACTTGCTCGCCATCAGGCAACTGACCTTGATCTCACTGGTGCTGATGGCCTGGATGTTGATGCCCTCTGCCGCGAGGATCTGGAACATGCGTGAGGCGACGCCCGCATGGGAGCGCATGCCGAGCCCGACGATCGACACCTTGACGATGTCCGGATCGTACTCGATGGCCGCACCCCCGATGGAGCGAGCGCACTCTTCGATGTTCTCCTTGGTGCGGGCCAAGTCCGCCTTTGGCACGGTGAAGGTCACGTCGGTGGTGCTGCCACTCTCGCGAGAAGGGCTCTGAATGATCATGTCCACGGACACGTTCTTCTCAGCCAGCATGCCGAAGACGTTGGCAACGACACCAGGCCGGTCAGGCACGTTGATCATCTGCACCTTGGCTTCGCTCTTGTCATAAGCGATGCCGGTGACGACCACCTTCTCCAAGCCTTCTTCACCGGTCACGATCGTGCCGGGGCGATCTGAAAATGACGAGCGCACGTGGATCGGTACTCCGTATTTCATGCCCACTTCAACCGAGCGGATCTGCAGCACCTTCGCGCCGAGGCTGGCTAGCTCCAGCATTTCCTCGAAGCTGATGCGCTCGATCTTCTTGGCCTTGGGACAGATGTTTGGGTCAGTCGTGTAGACACCGTCTACGTCGGTGTAGATCTCTCACACGTAGGCTTTGATGGCCGCTGCGATGGCCACGGCGGTGGTGTCTGAGCCACCGCGACCGAGGGTGTTGATGTTGCCGTGGTCGTCAATGCCCTGAAACCCCGCGACCACGGCGATCTTCCCAGCGTTGACGGTATCCAGGAGCTTCGAGCCTTCGATCTCCAGGATGCGTGCCTTGGTGAAGGCGCCGTCCGTGCGGATCCGGATTTGCGAGCCGAGCAAGCTCTGCGCCGGATGACCAAGCTTCTGCAGCGTCATGGCCACCAGCGCGGCGCTCACTTGCTCACCGGTGGAAGCAAGCACATCGAGCTCTCGGGCATCGGGGACGTCCGTGATGTCCCCGGCGAGCCCCAGCAGGCGATTCGTCTCACCAGCCATCGCGGAGACGATCATCACAACCTGATTGCCTTCCGCCGCCGTCTTGATCGCGCGCTCAGCCACGTTCGCCATGCGCTCGAGAGAGCCAACCGAGGTGCCGCCAAACTTCTGAACGACCAGTGCCACGATGAGGCGCGGCTACCCCTTCGGAAGCGCCGCGTCAATGTGGGATATGCACTGAAGTGCAGGTTTGTCCGTCCAGAGCAAACAACGCCGTAGCTCAACCGCAGCCGTGTATTACCCTGCGCCAGTGCCAACCCTGACTCACAGCGCGAGCGCCATTGGTTCGTTGGCTGCGCCTTGGTTGGCTACGTCTTGGTTGGAGGCGCCGTGGCTGTCCGCTGGGCTCTCACCGGTTGCGTCGTATCTGGTGGAGACGCTGGTCACCCTGCTGGCGGTGGTCGCGCTCGCAGTCCTGGTGCTCTACGCCGCCCGGCGCGTGGGTGTCGGCCGTCAGAGCGGACCGCTGCAGCTGGTTGGACGCCTGCCGCTCGAAGGGCGGCGGGCGGTCTACCTGGTGAAGATTGGCAGCAAAATCGTGGTGATTGGGGCAAGCGAGGGCGGGCTGTCTCGGCTCACTGAACTGGACGAGGCGGAGCTCGATCTAGACACCAAGGAGCCCGCCGCGTTCTCGGATGTGCTCGGGCGCGTGCTGAAGCAACCGCGCAAGAAGAATACTCGCGTGGAAAATCAACCGAGCGACCCAGTCGCGGCAGTCCTCACCCCCAAACCCGAAGAGGTGGAGGACGAAGCGTGAAGCGACTGTTGGCCTTGCTGAGCTTCGCGGTGCTGTGGCTCTCCCCGCTGATTGCACAGGCTCAAGCCAAGAACCCCGCGACCACGGACGACTTGCTGACGCGCCCCATTGCGCTGGTGGTTGCGCTGGCCCTCGTCGCGATCCTGCCGTTCGCGTTCATGACCGTGACCGCGTTCGTGAAGATCTCGACCGTGCTGCAGATCGTGCGGGGCGCGATTGGAGCACAAGGTGTACCGTCCAACACGCTGGTGATGGCGCTGGCGGGCGCGCTGACCTTGCTCGCGATGGCTCCAGTGGGCAGCCGCATCGCAGACCGCGCGGAACCACTGTGGCAAGGCGAAGCCGTTCAGGACACGCCAGTGCTCGTGGCGGGCGTCTTCAAAGCGGCCGTCGAACCGCTGCGGGATTTCATGCGCGCCAACGCTTCCGAGCGTGAAAAGAAGCGCTTCTTCGAGCTCGCCAAGTCAGCGCGCCCCGAGGCAGAGCGCGACCGCGTCGGGCAAGACGACCTAGTGGTGCTGATCCCGAGCTTCATGGTCACGGAGCTATTGGAAGCCTTTGCGCTGGGCTTCGCGCTTTACCTGCCATTTCTCGTAATCGACCTCGTCGTCGGCAACGTGCTGCTTTCCCTGGGGATGCAGATGATGAACCCGACGCAAGTCAGCTTGCCGTTCAAGCTCCTGCTCTTCGTGGCGATCGACGGCTGGGGCTTGCTCGCTCAGGCACTAGTGACTGGCTACGCCACGAGTTAGGAAACGATGACCGATCGGTAGCCGCATGGTTCAGCGAGTGGGCGATGCCACCAACTCCTCTCCAGGCGCCTTCCTCATCTCGCTGCTGGTGTTCGCGGCCAGCGTTTCGCCCATCGCCATGGCGCAGCGGGAGATCAACCGCATCTAGAGCACGAGCATCGTGGCATGGACATGAACACGCGATTTACCGCGTGGAATATGTTGGTCCTGCTAACGGTTGGCAGCTTCTTCGGGTTTGGCATCGCCGCACAGCTCGGGCTGCTTGGGCCGTAGAGCTGGCTAGAACAACGAGATCTCGATCAGCGCGGTGAGCGGGTAGTAGCCGAGGTACCAGGTCAGGGCCACGCCCGCGACCGCCATGACGATCTCCCAGAGCCTCGGCAGCCGATTCTTCGCTTGTTGGGGGTGAGAGTGCGCCAGCACGCGGTTGATCTCGAGTTGAACGCGCACGAGTGGCATGAAGGTGAAGAGCCCCGCGGCGAAACCAGCAGCCACGGCGTAGTCCCCGAGCAGGAAGTACATGATGTGGAGTCCCCCGCGACACACCAAGATCAAGCCCATGTACAGCGCCGCAAGGCTCCGCAGGTTCGTCGACTGGATGCCTAGCTCCCGGCGACGCGCCCGCTCGACGCGCAACACCAAGTCTTGGACGAAGAAGAAAGCAAAAACCGCACGGAAAATCGAGAAGCCTCGTTCACGATTGTGTGCTGCTTGATGCCGAAACTGGCGCTCGAACCAGAAGATCTCGTAAAAGCCGCAGGTGAGCAAGCTCATGCACGCCAGCTTGAGCAGCCCGACTCGGTAGAACGGGACCTGACTCAGATCGCGCTCAGGAGCGACCAGCTCGTCGTACTCAGGCTCGTCATAGGTCGGAGCTTGGTAGGGGTTGACCACCATCCCAAGGATCCCCGGGGCGTCTCCGCGGGACAACGACAGGCGAGCAAAGCGAGCACCAAAGCAAACGGCCCAGCTCTCTCGAGCCGGGCCGTCGCTGCGTGCGGAGGCTCCTGAACTATTCGCCTTCGTCGTCGTGACCGCCGCCGAGGCCACTCAGATCGATGCCGCCGGGCATGCCGCCAGGCATGCCACCGGGGGGAGCTGCGCCCTTATCCTTCTCGTCTTTCTTGCTGCTGAACTTGCTCGGCTCCGCGGTGATCCAGTCGGCGGCCCACGAAGAGATCTGGTAGATCTGGTCGTCGCCGTTGACCTTGGTCCAGACGTTCGTGCCGTCGGCCTTGTCTCCCACGGAAATGACGTAGGTGGCCTTGCCCTCCTTGAGCTTGACGGTGAGCTGCCCCTTCGGCGGCTCGAGGCCGATGTCCGTGAGCTTCTTGCCGTCACCGAAGTCTGCGGCATTCAAGTTCTTGAAAGCGCGCAGGAGGTCACCGACCTTGGCTGAGTCGAAGTCGTCGATTTTGCCAGCGCCGAGCGCTTTCGGCTTCTTGTACTTCGCGGTCCACTTGTCGCCGTCCTTGGCGAAGGTGTACTCGCCGTGCTCGTTGGTGAGCTCGACGCTCTCGACGTCCTTCTCGTCGAACTTGAGGATCCCGAGGTCGCGCCAGCCCTTGGCGTCGCGATCGAAGGTGAAGCTCGAGTAGCCCTTGACGCTGTAGACGCCTTCCTTGTCGCCGATACGCGCCATCTGTCCGCGAGTGCCGCCCTCGCCGAAGCGCAGGTCGGCCTTCACTTTGCCACCTTCGTAGAGCACGACGTGCATGCCCTTGCCGTCAGCGACGCCGAACTTGTCGTACTGGTCCTTGTTGGTGGAGATCTGCTCGCTGGTCTTCAGCCGCTTCAGCGCGTCGAGCAGGCTCTTCACGTTGGCCTGGTTCGCCTTGTAGGCGACGGGCTTCGTGAGCTTCCACTCGTCACCAGTCTTGGTCAGCTCGAACTCTGAACCGGCGCCGCCATCTTCGTCGGCGCCCTTCTCCAAGACGATCTTGTCGATCTTCTTCGTGTCGTCGTCAGTGAAGGCGAGCGGCGGCAGCTCGGCAGCGCGCCCCGCCTGGGTGTAGCTCTCAGCCTCGGCCTTCTTCTTCGTGGAGTTTAAGTAGAGGGCGCCTCCGAGCACGGCGAGCACGCCGACCGCGATGTAGAGCTTGGTTTCTGTACCCATTGCCATAGTCATCGTTCCTAGTTGCGACTCCGCGGTTCGGGTGCCTGTCAAAGGACACAGCACCCGAATCCGTACGGAAGTATTGTTCGCTATGCTGGATGCTCAGATCTTCATCTGAGCGCGCTTGCCGTTGCGCAGCTGCCAGCGGATGAAGCCGAAGGCCATGAAGAACAGCGGCATGCCGAAGATCAGCGTGTACTGCACGTTACCCTGCAGCTTCTCGCGAGCCTGCTTGTTTGCCTCGGCCTTGGACTTCTGGGTGTCCTCGTCGTCCGTCGGCTTGATCTTCTGGATGTTGGCGTCCTTGTAGCTGATGTTCGGGTCGCCCATCAGCTTCGCGCTCGCCGCGAGTAGATCCGCGTCACCGCTCATCCAGTCGAGCGTGTTCTTCACGCTCAGGATGGTGTTGGTGAGGTAGCGCTGGGCGTACGGCTGAGCAAACTGCTGCAGCTGCTTGTCACCTCCCATGCCGCCGAACATCGCGAACTGACCGCCCATTTCGGGACCATTGCCGGCGTAGGCGAACGGGTTCGTGATGAACTCGCTGGAGCTGACGACCAGGATGCGCGCGTCGTCGGTGGTCGCCGCGACGTCGATCCCATCGCCGGTGCCCAAGGCGGCCTTGAGCTTGCCCTTGCCGGGCTCCGCTTCCACGGTGGCGGCAATGATGTAGCTCTTGGGGTCGCCTTCAGCGGTCCACTTCTTGATGCCGCCATCGGCGAACAGCGCCATGTCGACGCTGTCCGCAGTGGTGACGGTGGCCCCCTGAGAGGTACGCGCAACCGACTTGAGCGTGGCGTCGGGCTGCTTGTCCTTCTCGAGCTCGAGGCTCGAGGGGAACGGGATCGCCATCTCTGCCATGCGGAAGAAGCCGGCGAACGAGTCGTCGAGCATCTCGGTGGCTTCATCGCCATCGCCTTCGTTGACGGCGTGCACGATGCCGGGGTGACCAATCGCGGCCACGCCACTCTGGGTGAGGATCGGCAGCCGGAACTGGGCGTCGTGGTCGAGCACGGCGTCCTTGTTCATCTTGATGCCGTAGCCACCGAGCAGCTTGTCCAGCCCGTGGAGGTTGAGCTCCGCCTTCATCGTGGCGTCGTTGGGCTTCATCGTGACCGCGGAGGCCCACACGACCAATGACTTGCCACCGCGCATCAGGAACTGGTCGATGCGGCGCAGCTCCTTGTCGGTGTAGTCCTTGCGGGGCTGGGTGATGATGAGCCCACGCAGCTTGGGATCGATCTCGGTCTCGCCGTCCTTCAGGTCGACGTCCTCGAACTTGTAGAACGGGAACGCGTTGGTGAGGATTTGCTGGATGCTCGGGCTCTGCTGCCCTTGCTGACGAGCGATCAGGTTGTTGTCGGTGAGCTTGAGCTCGTCCTTACCCGTGACGACGCCGATCTTGTACTCGTTGCCGTCGGCCTTATCGCGGATCTCGCGGATCTTGTTGCTGATCCAGAACTCGAGTCCGTCGACGCGACTGGTGTCGAGCGCGGGGATCACCAGCTTCTCGCTGCCGTACTTGAACACCAGGCCCATGTAGCCTTGAGTGATCGCCGCGGACTGATCCTTGGTCTGGCTGAGCTCGGCGAACGGCATCTCCTGGAGGCCTTCTTCGCCAGCTGCCTTCTTCTCCTCGTCGGTCTTGGGCTCGATGATCGTGAACTTGAAGTTCTCGCCGCCCTTCTTCTCGTACTGCTTCAGGAGCTCGGTCAGATCCCGAACGTACGTGTCGAGGCTCGCCAGGCCACGGGTGACGTAAGCGTCGACCTGCAGTGGTCCCTTCAGGCTCTTGACCAAGCTGCCTGAGCCTTCGCTCAGCGTGTAGCGCTCGTTCTTGGTGACATCCTTCTGCGTGTAGAGACCCGCGCTCAGGATGTTGGCCACCACCACGATCGCCGTGATGATGATGAGGTAGAGCCCCGTCTGGGCTGCGGCTTTACGCCGATTGTCCTGACCTGCCATGACTCACGCCCACTTGCGCCGCTCGAGGGCGCGGAAAGAGAAGACCAAGCACAGCACGGTGATGCTGACGAAGAACACGATGTCGCGCGTGTCGATGAGCCCCTTCACGAAGCCCTCGAGGCGTGACCGCGTGCTGGCGTAGGCCAGGACGTCGCTCAGCGTGCCTTGGGTGTGCTCAGCGCCAACGCCGAGGATCCACAGCGCCAGCAGCACCGCCAGCGTCAGGAAGAACGCAACGGCCTGAGACTCGGTGAGCGAGCTGACCAGCAGGCCAATCGACACCGTCGCCGCGCTGTAGAGGATCAAGCCGAGGTACGCACTCCACACCGGGTTCATGTCAATGGAGCCGAGATCCCACGGCCACTTGAACATGGCGATGGGGTAGATGAGCGTGGCAACCACCAGCACGAGCACCAGGCCTAGGGCGCCGAGGTACTTCCCCATCACGACATCGCTGTCCTTGACGGGCAGGGTGATCAGCATCTCGAGGGTGCCGGAGCGACGCTCCTCAGCCATTAACCGCATGGTAATGACGGGCACCAGGAAGATGAGTCCGAGTGGAGTGAACTCGAACATGCTCTGCAGGGTTGCGCGATCGACCTGCCAGAAGCTCTGGTCCATGACGTTGGTGAAGAACACCACGCCAAGAGCCAGGAAGCCGAGGCAGATCACAACGTAAGCGAGCGGGGAGTCCCAGTAGGATCGGAACTCACGCCTCGCAATGGTGACCAAGGGCGACATTACTTCTTGTCCTCCTCATCGTCCTCGTCGTCGTCCGACTCATCGTCGTCGTCGTCATCGGACTCTTCATCTTCTTCATCGTCAGACTCGTCGGAGGTGGACTCGGTGTCCTCTTCATCCTCGTCGTCCATGTCTTCGTCATCGTCGTCTTCGTCGTCGTAGCCGAACTCTTCGTCTACGGCGTCGTCGACCTTGCGACCGCGATCCTTCGCCTCGTCGCCCTTGGTCAGGTCGCGGAAGACCGCGTCCAGACTCTGAGCGTCGCGACGCAGCTCGAGCAGCATCCAACCCTTGTCGAATGCCACGCGGAATAGCTCTCCGCGCAGGTCCACCGTCTCGGCGCTGACGACCTCGAACTTGTGAGCGTTCTCGTCCGTGGGCAGCTCACGCACGCTCTTCGCGTCCTTGAGCGCCTGGAAGGCGGCGGCGACTTCGGCGGCCTTGGGCGCGCTGCCCTTGACCGCGTTCTTCTCGTCGATGGTGATGGTGTAGCGCAGGCGACCCTGACGCGCGCGAATGTCGTCGAGCACGCCGTCAGCGACGACGCGGCCCTTGCTGACGATGATGGCGCGCGCACACGCCTCTTCGACCTCACTCAGGTTGTGAGTGCTGAGGAGAATCGTGCGGTCCTTACCGATGCGCTTGATGTACTTGAGGAGCTCGGCCTTCTCGTTGGGGTCGAGGTCAGCCGTGGGCTCGTCGAGGATGAGGATCGGCGGATCGTGAATCAGCGCCTGGCCAAGGCCGACGCGCTGACGATAGCCGTGGGACAGGGTCCCGATGTCCTTTCCGAGCACTTGGGCGAGACCGCACACCTCGACCACCTTCTTCAGGCGGTTGGTGAAGCTGCCTGCATCGATGCCGCGGATCCGCGAGGTAAACTCGAGGTACTCCCACACGGTCATGTCCGTGTAGAGCGGTGCGCGCTGCGGCAGGTACCCGATCTTCTCGCGTACCGCGAGCGGGTCCTCGAACACGTCGATACCATGCACCTTCGCGGACCCACTGCTGGGCGCGATGAAGCAGGTCAGGATGCGCATCGTGGTGGACTTGCCGGCGCCGTTCGGGCCCAAAACCAACCACCTCGCCCTTGCGAACTTCGAAGCTAATCTTGTCTAGAGCTTTGACTGAGCCGAATCGCTTACCTAGCGAGTTGGCTTCGATCATTACGTCGGTTGCCATCCGACCTCCTGTGCCCAATTGAGCGGCCTATGCCTGACTCGACTCGGGTGTTGTTGTTGGGCGCGTGGCGCGCGCCTTGAATCTTTGGCCGCTGGGACGCCGCAAACTCGCGACGACGACAGAACCCCTGGGCAGGCCCAGGGCCGGCATCGAGGCGGCGGCATCCTAGCTTTGGCTTCACTGCTGTCAACTTGGCGGTATGCGTGGTCCGCGTACTCCCGCCAGCCGCCAAAACCCACGACTTTCTCAGGTATTCCCATTCGGCGCGCTTGGCGCTGCCATTCTGGCGAGACTGCAAGTGCTCGCTAATGCGTGGAATTGTCCCCCGCGCCGCACGGTCTCGAACGTCGAGGCCTGATTCCTCCCACGGCCAAACAGCCATGCTAAATGGCCGGCCTCATGCGGATCTCCCTACGCTGGCTTCAGCAGCTGGTTCCCGGTCTCCAGGCCTCGGCCGTGGAGCTGGGCGAACGATTGACGGCATCTGGCCTCGAGCTGGACGGCATCGAACGCATCGGCGAAGGCCTGGAAGCGGTGCGTGTCGCCGAGGTGCGCCGCATCGAGCCGCACCCCTCGCGGGACAAGCTGCGCCTCGTCACCGTGTCCCTCGGAGACAAGGAGCAGACCGTGGTCTGCGGCGCGAGCAATGTCCCGGATCCAGGCGGGCTGGTGGTGCTCGCTGGGATCGGCACTCACCTGCCCGCGGTGAACCTGACTCTCGAGCCTCGCCCGATCGGAGGCGTGGTGAGCGAGGGCATGCTGTGCAGCGAGAAGGAGCTTGGCCTGGCAGAGGAGTCCGAGGGCATCCTGATCCTGCCTGCTGGCTTGAAGCCGGGGACCCCGCTGCCAGAGGCGCTGCCAGAGTGTCAAGACTGGATCCTCGAGGTATCGATCACACCGAACCGACCCGATGCACTGGGCCACGTCGGTGTCGCGCGCGAAGTCGCGGCGCTCTACGACCTCGAGTGGCAGCTACCACCTGCTGCGAAGCCGGAACGCACCGCGAATCAAGACTTGAGCGCGCTGGTCCGTATCGACAACCAAGACACCGAGCGCTGCCCGCACTACGGCGCCCGCGCCGTGTTGGGCGTGAAGATCGCTCCCAGCCCACTCTGGCTGCAGTGGCGGCTGCAGAGCCTTGGGATCCGCCCCATCTCGAACGTCGTGGACATCACGAACCTGCTCTTGATGGAGTTCGGACAGCCCATGCATGCGTTCGACATGGCGCTGCTGCGTGGCAAGCAAGTGGTGATCCGACGCGCCGCAGAGCAAGAGCCGTTCAAGACCCTCGACGGCGTCGAGCGCAAGCTAGCAGCCGATGACCTCGTGATTTGCGACGCGGAGGGGCCCGTCGCATTGGCCGGCGTGATGGGCGGCGAGAACACCGAAATCCGCACGGATACCCAAGACGTACTGCTGGAGTGCGCGTACTTCGTGCCAAGCGGCGTGCGCCGCACGAGTCGCCGTCAGGGGCTCTCCACCGAGTCCAGCTATCGCTTCGAACGCGGCGTCGACTACAGCCAGATTTCGCTGGTGCTGGACCGCGCGACCTCGCTCTTGTGTGAGCTTGCAGGCGGCAGCGCCGTTCCTGGTGCCATCCACGCCACGGGCGAACTGCCCAAGCTCCCGGAGATTTCGCTCAGACACGCCCGCCAGACGGCTCTGCTCGGCGTCGAGCTCGACTTCAAGCACTCCCTGGAAACCTTGCGTCGCTTGGGCCTGGAAGTGCTGGAGTCCGGCGCGAACCAGGCCAAGGTGCGCGGTGCAGCCCACCGCCCAGACATTGGCCGCGAAGTCGACTTGATCGAGGAAGTCGCCCGTGTGATTGGCCTCGATAAAATCCCCACGGAACTGCCCGCCATCGCCCCGCAAAAGCCGCGCGATCCAGGGCTTGAAGGTAAGCTCTCCAGCATCGCGGCAGGCATTGGCTTGAGTGAAGCCGTGACTTATGCGTTCGTCTCCGAGCGCGAGCTGGACGCCGTGCACGCGGCCAAGCCGGCGGTGCGCCTGTTGAACCCGCTCACCGAGGAACGCAGCGTGCTACGCACCAGCCTGCTGCCCGGGCTGCTCGAAGCCCTGCGACGCGCTCGGCGCCGTGGCGAGCAGAGCCTCAGGCTCTTCAGCGTCGGTCCCATCTTCCTCTCACCCATCACCGCTGCCCAGGACGACACCCGTCAGCGCATTCGCCCGCTCAACGCCGAGGACCAAGGCCAGCTGCCCGAGGAGCGCAGCAGCTTTGCCGCGGTGCTCGCCGGCCCACGCCCCCAGTACCTCACGGGCAAGCCCCAGCGCCACGACGTGTTCGACGCCAAGGGTGCCGCGGTGGAGCTGGTTGAGCGGCTGCTCGGTCGCTCGGTGGAAATTCAGGCTGCGGCAGGCCAGGCGGACACCCAGCACTTGCATCCGCGCGGAGCCGGCTATGTCTCCGTGGATGGACACAAGGTGGGCCGCCTCGGACCGCTGCATCCTGACGTGGTGGACGCGCTGGACCTCGACGGGGACGCCCAGGTCATCGAGCTAGACATCGTCGCCCTCGAGGCGCTCGGCACCCAGCGCCCGAAGTTCAGGCCCATTCCACGGCTGCCCGCGGTTACTCGCGACGTCGCGCTGGTCGTTGGGCCAACCGTCCAAGCCGGTCAGTTGAAGAGCCTGATCAGTGACGCCGCCGGCGAGCTCTGTGAGTCCGTGGAGCTGTTCGACAGCTTCGTTGGAGGCGACCTGCCAGCCGGGCACCGTTCGCTAGCGTTCCGCGTCGTGTATCGAGATCCGAAGGCGGCGCTCGACCCAGACAACGCACGCACGCTGACCGACAAGGAAGTCGACAAGGCGCACACGCGCGCCGTTCAACAGGCTGAGAAGGCCGTCGGAGCAACGCTGCGCGCGTGACTCAGGTCGCTGACTCCAGTGGCGCCCCGGCGCGCGACACCGTTACGTTTCCGCGCGACAATGCATGCGTTGCGCAACGTCGCTTGAGGCGTGCCGTAGTCGTCTGTTCGGTGCTCGGATTTATTTTGGGTGAGGCGCTCCCCGCCACGGCGCAGCCCGCCACCAAGCCGCCGTCTCCTGCGGACGCCAGCGCGCCCTCACCCCCGAAAAAAGCCGACAAAGCGGCCGCAGCCGCTGATACGGATGAGGGTGACGACGACGAGGGCGAAGCACCCAAAGCCGGAGCGGCGGACGCCGACGCGACTGAGGATGATGAGGATGAAGACGAAGATGACTTCCCTCAAGCGAAGAAGAAGAAGAGCGTCGAGGAGCTGGACCAGGATCTGAAGATCGTTGGCAGCGGCAAGGAGCCTGCGGAACCCCACGCCGGAGATCAGGCGCCGGGAAGCGTCCCCGAGTCACCGCCCCTCGAGTCGGTCAAGACCCTGGAAATCGGACCACTGGTGGGCCTCAGCCTGCGCAGCGGCGACAGCGACCGACTGAGCTACTCACCGGCGATCGCCTGGGGAGGTTATCTGCGGACGAACCTCGTCAGTTTCCTCGCGGCACGGCTCAGCTACATCAACGCAACCCACGAGGTCGACGGCAAGCCGCTGGTGGACGGCGTGGAAACGGGCAGCTACGACGACGTGTCGAGCTTCTCCTTGCGCTTCACGCTGGAGCCCACGTGGCGCTCAGGCGACCTGCGTGCTTTCGGTGTGCTAGGCGTGGGTTGGGGCAAGCTCAGGGTCGACCATGTCAATGCAGACGATGGCTTCCACCTCGGAGCGAGCCAAGCTGGCGTGTTCATCGAGTATCCGCTCGGAATTGGAGCGAGCTACGATTTACTCGACGGCTGGCTGACGCTAGGGCTCTTGTACACCTTCTCCCTGCACAGCAAGGTGACCGGCGACATCTACCAAGACAACCGCGGAGTCACCCGAGACGGCCAGCGAGTGACCCTGGGTGGCCTGCCCAGGCTCGACTACTCGCAGCTGCTGGCGCTGACGGTCGCGGCAGCGTTCTAGCAGGATGCTTGAAAATCTTGCGCGAGCGAGATCTGGTCGAGCTGCGCGTTTTTCAACACCCTGCCAGCAGGCGAAACGCTGACAAAGCAGAAACGGCGCCTCGCGGCGCCGTTTCTTTGCGGATACGTTCTAGCTCAGGCCTTCGGGCCCGCTGCCTTGACGTCATCCGTCGCTTGGTCAGCGAACTTCTTGAAGTTCTCTTGGAAGAGACCCGCGAGGTGCTTGGCCTTCGCGTCGTACGCGGCCTTGTCAGCCCAGGTGTTGCGGGGCTGCAGCACTTCAGCGGGCACGCCGGGGACGGCCTCGGGGATGCCAACGCCGAACACCGGATCCGGCGTGGTCTTCACGTCCTTCAGCTTGCCTTCGAGCGCGGCGCTCACCATCGCGCGGGTGTGCGCGATGCTCATGCGCTTGCCGGTGCCGTAAGGACCGCCGGTCCAGCCGGTGTTGACGAGCCACACCGCTGCGCCGCTCTTCTCGAGCTTCTCGCCGAGCATCTTGGCGTAGACCGTGGGGTGCATCGGGAGGAAGGGCCCACCAAAGCACGCGCTGAACGTCGCCTGGGGCTCCGTGACGCCGCGCTCGGTGCCCGCGACCTTCGCGGTGTAGCCCGAGATGAAGTGGTACATCGCCTGGGCCGGGGTGAGGCGCGCGATGGGCGGCAACACGCCGTACGCATCGGCCGTAAGCATGATCACGTTCTTGGGATGACCGCCAGCGACGCCACTCTGAGAGGCATTGCGGATGCGACCGAGCATGTACGCCGCGCGGGTGTTCTCGGTGAGGTCGG
Organism: Polyangiaceae bacterium; assembly: GCA_041389805.1. GTDB lineage: Bacteria > Myxococcota_A > Polyangia > Polyangiales > Polyangiaceae > JAHBVY01. The sequence continues at coordinate 88,877 of JAWKRD010000017.1, forward strand.
CCGAGTCGAGATCGAGCTCCCGCGTCCACTCATCCATCACGACGTTCTCGAGGATCGTCGCGTAGGAGTGGACCGCTTCCCAGATGTCGGGCTCGGCCTCTTGAGAGAGGCGGATCGCCTTGGCGTAGCAGCCGCCTTCGAAGTTGAAGACGCAGTCATCAGCCCAGCCGTGCTCGTCGTCACCGATCAGCTCACGTGCGGGGTCCGCGGAGAGCGTGGTCTTGCCGGTGCCACTCAGACCGAAGAAGACCGCCGAGTCGCCGTTCGGTCCGACGTTGACGGAAGCGTGCATCGGAAACACGCCCTTGAGGGGCAAGAGGTAGTTGAGCACGCTGAAGACGCTCTTCTTGATCTCGCCGGCGTACGCGGTGCCGCCGATGAGGCAGAGCTTCTTCTCGTAGTTGACGATCACGAAGGCTTCGCTGTTGGTGCCGTCGATCGTGGGATCCGCCTTGAACTCAGGGGCGTGCAGCACGGTGAACTGCGGCAGGTGCCTCGCGCGCTCTTCCTTGGTGGGGCGCAGGAACATCGTGCGCGCGAAGAGCGAGTGCACGGCGCTCGTGCTCACCACGCGGAGGTCGAGAGCGTGGTCCTTGGCAGCGCCGCCACGGCAGTCTTGAACGTAGAGTTCTTTGCCCTGCATGTACGCGGAGAGACGAGCATGGAGCAGATCGAACTTGGTCGCCTCGAACTCGCGGTTGACCTTGCCCCAGTCGATCTTCTCGCCGCTGAACGACTCGCGGACGATGAACTTGTCGTTGGGCGAGCGTCCCGTGTACTTGCCGGTGTTGACCACGATGGCGCCCGCTGCGCTGACGTGACCTTCACCACGACGAACCGCCTCTTCGAGCAAGACGCTCCGAGAGAGGTTCCAGTACACACGCTTTGCGTTGACGATGCCGTGGTTCTCGAGGCCGTACTCGCTACGGACCGGGCCAAGATGCTCCATGTGACTTCCTCCGAGCGGATACGGTGCGTGAGGGCGGCATGTGGAAGCCAGTCTTCACGGCGATCCGCAATCTGACGCCGCTGGCGTCATCGAACGTTGTAAGTGGCCTAGCTCGCCTGCTTCCGTAGCTAAACTCTCGTTCAGCTGCGGTGTGCTGCACGGAGCAGCGGGAGAGGTGGTGAACCAGACGCGGCCTCCGTGTAGCCGCCGGCAGGCTCCCGTGCAAGGTGGATGCGGTGGGCGTCGGGGCAGAGCCTGCAGTCTTCAGTTTGGCGCGCCGAGACATCACGCTCAAGCAAGCGTCGGCAGCCAGGACCTGCTGCATCGTGCAGGCGCATAATTGTCGCCTTGTAGCCCTGACGAGACCGAAAAACGCCTGGTTCCGGTCAAAGCTCCCGAACGCCTGCGCGTAGGAGCGGCGAGCGTTATCGGGACGTTTACAACCCGCGACAGATGGTGTTTGGTTTTAGCAAACTCTCCGTACTGCAAACCTTACTCCCACTACCCAGACACCTCACGCGCCCCGCCGAGCCACTTCATTCGCCGCTCAAACCAGCAATGATTGCCTGATCCTTCGTGGAAAACGGGCAACAACGTGCTGCCAGCGCTGCCCCTAACCAGCTCCTCGCGCTATGGGTTTGCCCCTCGCATGAACGATCCGTCTCCTCTCTTGGGGCGTTACCGCTTCCAGCAATCGCTCGCATCTGCCGGCAAGAGCGTTTGCTGGATCGCGCGCGATGAGGAGACGGGGCAGCGAGTCGTGGTTGGCAGTCTGCCAATCCCGCGCGCGCGGACCCTCGTTCCACTGGTCGGATACGACAACCCCCACTTGGCGCGCGTGCATCACGTGCTGGACGACGCTGATCCACGCCAGCTGCCACGGGGCGTCGATCTCTCCACCCAGGCGCTCGTCGTTGCTGAGCACATCTCGGGACGCACACTGCACCAACGGGTCGAGACCGCGTCGATTCCGGTTCCCCGTGCGGTGAACTGGATCATGCGCCTCGCCCGCGCGCTCAAGGAAATCCACGGGCGGCTAGCAGTGCTCGGCGCCGTCAGTCCGCGCAGCGTGGTGGTCGTCCGCGACGGCGTGGTGCCGGTATTCACTCATCTGATGGCGCCGCCCAGCGGAGCGTTTTGTTCTCCTCCGCGAGTGCAGGGCGGAGGGCCAAGCGCGGAGGACGACGTCTGGGCTCTCACTTGCCTGCTCTACCTGGCGATTGCACGCGCTCAGCCATTCCGCGGAGGCAGCCGCGACGCGCTAGCTCAATCGATCCTCAATGCAGACTTCGCCCCACTGGGTTCTCGGGGCGTCGAGGATGCAGACCTCGACGCAATCATCCGCACTGGCTTCCAGTTAGATGGCTCTGGACAAACCGCGGCCGAACTCGAGCTGGCTCTTGTCGAGTGGATTCGACGCGGTGCTGATGTGCACGAGCCGCGCGTCTCCACGCGACCGCCGCCACCCGTTTTCGCTGACCCAGCGTTTCCTCCCGGAACACAGGCCGCGGCTCGCCCGCCGTCCACCACTGCGCGCGCTCCATCCACTGCCCCTCGGGCTACCTCTCCAGCACCTCGCAGTCCCTCCGCGGCACCTCCCGCTCCGGCAAGCGAACCAGTCGCGCCGCGCCAGATGGAGCCAGTGCGCGCACCGTTGGAACGCTACGCGCCCATCTCCTTCACCGACGAAGCCACCGCGCCCGCGCTTCCGACTGACATTCAAAAGCTCGCTCAGGCGGCGCGCCCCAGCTCGGAGATGCCAGCGGTCGCTGCGCCAGCAACGGCGCCGCCAGCAGCAACCCCAATGGCGCCGATGGGCAACGCGCCAGTCAACGCGCCACCCGAAGCCTGGGATGATCACACCGCCCCCGCTCTGCCGTCGGACATCAGACAACTCGCAGAGGCGCACGCGGCGCTCGCCGCAGGCGAAAAGGCGCTGAAGGACGCGTCACGCAGCGCGGAGCATCCGCGGTTCGTGACCGCCCCTGGCGAGGAGACGTCTCCCGACATCCCGAGCGCGCGTGCCCCATATTCGTTCGAAGACGCCGAGGAGAAGTCACCGGTCCCCAGCATCCGCTCGGGCTATAGCCAGTCCGACGCGGAAGAAGAAACCGGGCGCTTCACGGCGGACGATCTGCGTGAGCTGCGCTTGATCCCCCCCGCTCCAGGCGCGACCAATGCGGGAGAGCTTCCCGAGTCCGGTCGTCCGCCTCCGCCAGAGCCCGGCCTGCATCCCCCCACCATCGTGATCAACGAACAGGCGGAGCAGTTTCGCCGGCGGATGGACACCCTCCCCCCGTCGGGGCAGATCTCGCAAGCGGACATCGCGACCCAGATCAAACGCGCCGCGAAGCCTGCGAGAAGGACGGCTCCCGCGTTGCTGATGCTGTTGCTCGCCGCGCTGGTTGCGGCGGGGACCATCGCTCTCCTGCTCATGCGCAGCAAAGCTGCGCCAGCGACCTCCCCGATGGGAGCGCTCACGGCGACCGAAGCGCAGCCGCCGCAGCCGCCCAAGTCTGCGAGTCTACCGGCTCCCGCGTCGGCCCCCATCGCAACAGCGACCGAGCTGGCATCCACTCCGGACTCGCCTGCGGATGTCGTGAGTTGTGCCGCAACTCATTTCCCCGAGGGAACGTTTGCAGCAGGAGAGCCGAACCTGGCGACGCTTTGCACCGACCACGATCCCAGGCGCCTGGCAAAAGAGCTACACCGCAGAATCGTCGTCGGAGGACAGGGGCAGATCAGCGCCGGGATGCGCGAATGGTCTCTGCTGTCCTGGTACGAGCTCGCGGCGCTCGCTACCATCCAGCTCGACTGCTGCCCGGAAGCAAAGCTCGAACTACCTGAAGCCCCGGTGTGCGAACCCTTGTCCAAGAGCCTCACGAGGGTCGCGAAAGAGAAGGACGACGCCTCGGTTGACAACCTCGAGAGGCAAATCGCCTGCCTGTACGAGCGGCAGGCGCCCCGGCCGTATCGCTACGTGAACCGCCCCGACTCTGGAAACAAGACGGCGCTCAAGCAATTCCTGGAGCGTGCCCGCAAACGCTGAGGCACCGCGCCGATTCGCACCATCACCGCCGAGAAGCGTCAGGCCGCAGGCCAATGAAACGCTACACCCTCAGCCGGAGACTGGCTCGAGTTCCTTGTAACCGTGCGCGCGCACGAAGTTGATGTGCACTCCACGACAGCTCGCGTCGAACTTGCACTCCCTGCAGCGCCTGCTCTTCGTGTAATAGCGGTCCGCGATGTAGCGCTTCGTGTACTTCGTCATGTCGATGCGCGCGTCTGCGCCCAGCATGCCTGCGTCTAGCCGGGTCTCGACTGATCGGGGCTCTCGCCCCGCTATGCAAGCCGGAACATTTTCCACCGGGATATTATCAGGAAGCTCAGACAGCACTTCTCTCAGCGCCACATCGCCCCTCAGCTGTTCGGTAACGCGGTCGTAGTTCGGCTGCTCCAAGGCGAGGCGCGGATTCTCCCGCTGCTCTTCGATGACTTCGGCAGTTTGCTGGGTCAGCGCGACACAAACCTCGAAGGAGTGCTCCATCTGAAACAGCAAGTTCGCCTGTTCCGGCGTACGTGCGTAGCAGCGCTGCAGTTCGAGCCCCGCGAAGCGATCGCCTTCCAGCGCCGCCTCCAGCCCCGCAAAGCTCTCTAGCTCCAGATAGAGCACAGGCTTCTCGCTGAAGTTCCCTTGCTGCTCGCGAATCAGCTGCGACGCAAGCTCCGCGGTGCTCGCGACGACGCGTAGCGCGGCAGCTTGCGGGAGCTGCCCGGAGACGGGCGCGGGGGCAACCAACCGCAGCTCGTCGACGCGTCCTTGCTGACGCTCGTGAAGCGCGTCATCGAGACCGTCGCACAGCTGGTTGAGGTAGCAGTAGTGACAGCGCTCGGGTTGCCGACAGCTCAGCTTGCGACCGATGCTCAGGTACTTGTCGAACTCTTCGCGTCGACCGCGCACCTCATCGTTCATCTTGTAAGGATCCTGGATCAGCTCTTCGAATCCCTCCGTGAACGGCGGCGGGAAGCGGTTCAGCCAGATGTGAACATCTGGCCGCCTCGAGTATTCGAAAGCACGCTGGAGCGCCTCTTCGTTGCCCTCCAGATCGTAGAACAGGTGTTCCTTCGCCGGGCCCCAAGCATTTCCGAACGGAATAATGTGAAGCAGGTCAAATTCCTTCACGCCCCACCCGATGAAGGTCTCGAGCATCTCAGGCAGATGCTTCACGTTCTGCTTGTTGATGACGATGTCCACGTTCACGATGAAGCGCCCAGATGCCAGCGCCGCCTTCAAGCCCGCCGTTTCCTGGACGAACGCGCCTGGAGTCGCCACCAGCGCGTCGTGAATCTTCGCGTTGTGGCCGTGTAGCGAGAAGGTGATCTCGTCCAGACCGTTCTCTGCCGCCCGATCCAGAAACTCGGGATACGCAAACATCCGACCGTTGGTGACCGTCTGCACCTTGGGGTAGCCCGCGCGCTTGCCCAGCTTCACGAAGTCCAGGAAGTTGGGGTGCATCGTCGGTTCACCACCGCTCAAGATCAGACGGCTGGCCCCCTTCTTTCGACCCTCCACGATCTGGATCTTGACGTCCAGGTTGCTGCGCATCGTCCCCACGTGGGCCAGCGAATCGAGGCAGAAGGTGCACTTGTTGTTGCAGTCGTAGCTGAGCCTGACCCAGTTGCGCTTCTCGTGTGCAGCTTCCTCGTGGCTCTCTACCTTCTGGAGTTCATCCTCGGCAGAGGTCAACGTCGAGGGCTGTACTGCATCGTGTTCCGCAATCATGAATTCAACTCCAACGCTCTGACCTGACTAACTCTGAAATGCACGAGCCACTGATTGCTGCTCGCCGGGCTGACGTCCCACCGCTCCACCAGCTCGAGAGGCAAGCCCGCTAGGAGTTCGAGCGCTTCGCCCGCATCGGCGTTGCGAAAGTGCTCATACTCCGCCGGCCCCGCTTCCGCGCGGCGAGCCGAAGCACCTCGACGCACCAGGCCAAAGGCGACGTTGTCCACGATGGTCAACGTACCACTTCGGGATACGTGCGCTAGAGCCTGTTTCAAGGTGGAGCGTGGGTCCTTCAAGTGGTTGAAGCTGCGCAGGACCAGCAAGTGGTCAAAGCTCCCCGAAAGGCCCTCGAACCCAGCCTCGATCGGTGAGGCTTGAAACTGAGCCCACGGGTAGCGCTCTCTAAGCACGGCGAGTCGCTGCGCGTCGGGATCGACGCCCACGTATTCCAGCTCACCTGCGAGCACTGCGCGCTCGAACGCCCTCAGGTAGGGCCCGTCCCCACACCCAATATCCAGAACACGACCTCTCAGACCAGCCAGCAGCGCGAGCAGCTTTTCCTCATCCTGGGAGAAGACGTCGGCCGCTACGGCTCTCCACGCGCCGCCGCATTCCGCACGGAATGAACACGAGCCGCACTCGGCGAACTCTCGCAGCTTGCGCAGGTCGCGAGCGAAATCATCCGGCGCGAGCTTCCGCGATACGTCCACATACAGCTGCCCGTAGCGATCCTTGATCGCTAGCAGCTCCGCTCGGCTGAAATCGCTGGTCTGAGTCCGGCACAGACGGATCTGGCCTGGAAGACCGAGCCACAAGGTGTTGGCGCGATCGAGGTGCGGCCTGTTCGCGATCAAAGGGCAGGCCTCACCCGCCGGCCATGGGACGCCCTCACCGATGACGAAATTGCAGGAGTTCGAACGCAGGCGCGGCGCGGCGTTCACTTGAACCTCCGCCGCCGCACATTCGTCGCTTTGCCCGCTCACTGCTGGAGCCTAGCAGGGAACGAGTGCGGAACCGAACTGACGAAGCCCCACTGACCGAAGCGGACCAGGGCGCTGCGCCTGCCCGCCGCTGATCCGCAGGCGTTTCTCGCGAGGCGGTGAGGCCTCAGTCCGAGCGCGCTTCGATGGTGCCGCCGAGGGCGTAGTTGGCGAACTCATCAGCCAGCGTCTGCTCCTCGTGGTCACCAGTGCTGGTGAGTCGCACGACGTACGCATCGACCTGCTTGTTCAGACTGAGTTCAGCAAAGCCTTCGTACACGCTGACAGCCGCTTCAATGGCTTCACTGGTGTACAGATCGGGATCGAATCGCAGCTCGATCACGCACCGTCTCCCTTGGATCCGTCGTCGCCTTCAGCATCTCCTTGCGGATCACCCCGATCGTCGAAAGGCACCGCCTTGTTGACCTTCTTGTACTTGTCCTCCCAGCTCATCGCGATGCCGAGGGGGTCCTCGAAGGCGGTGTCGTCGTCGATGTTCATCTCCAGCAGGTCATCCAGGCCTGGCGGTCCAGCAGCGCCCGCCATGGCCTGGCTGGTGACTTGCTGGATGAGCTCGCGATTCTCGTCCGTGATCATGCGACGCCACGCCTGACCCAGGATCTCGTTCTCGAACTCTCCTACCAGCGCCTCGAGTTCTCGCTCCACGCTGGGCTTGAGCTTCAACCTGACCGTGACCTTGCCGGCGTCACGGTCAAGCTTCACGTAGCAGCGATCAATGAAGATGTACGCCGCGCCGTAGATCGCATCCTTCGGGTAGAGGCCTTCGTCGAACGAGATGGTGACCGAGCCATCCGCTTGCTTCACTTCGAGGTCGGACATGTACTCCGCGTTGTTTCCCTAACCTCACTCAGAGTCAATAGGCCTGAGCTTCAGGTCGCGCCGGTGTACGAGAGAGTAAACTGCGCGCACTCAGGGTTGGCTCCGGAACCCGGAATCGACGTACGGGTGATCCGGACGATTACGGAACCTGGCGGGGTCGAGTTGTCAGTGCAGTGCGACGCACCACCCAGCGCACAGTTGGTACCGCGTATTGCACCGTAGTTCAGCGACCACTGCGTGATGTTGGAGCCGTTCTTAGCGGTGCCAGTGCCGCCCGCGACGGGGCAGGTCACGTTGGTGGCGCAGTCGGACAACACGTCCATGCGATAGCCATTGGTCACCGACGCATTCGACAGCGTGATGGTTGGGCTCCAGCTCTGATTGCTCGCGGGATTCGGCTTGGTGAGGGTGGCGATGAAGTACGCAGTGCCGTTTAGGGCCACGATTTGACCGTTAACCGTGCCGCTCAGCACGGTGGGTGCACCGCATGTGCTGGTGTGACTGCTGTTGCAGACGGTCGCTTCGCAGCCATCGCAGATGTTGCCGTTCGAGTCAGCGCGCCCAGCTGGGCAGCTCGCTTGATTCAGCTCGCAAACGCCGACGTTACACTGCAGCGTAGTGGCGGTGACGTTCGGGATGGCTTGGCCTTGAGTCAGGAGCCCGAGGTCCCAACAGTTGCGCGTGCACATGTTGAGCGCGCTGTCCTCATCGATCGCACCGTTACAGCTGTCGTCCTTGCCATCGCAGCGCTCCGGACGCGATGTGAAGCTGGCGTTGCACTGGAAGGCACCACCGGCGCACGACTGCGTACCAATCGCGCACTGCCCCTGGGCGCCCGATACGGTACAAGGGTCGTCAACTCCAGGTAGCTTGCTACCGCTCGGCGGATTATCCAGGCTGCCGTCACAGTCGTTGTCGATGCCGTCGCAGATCTCGGAGGTGGCAAACGTCTGCTGAACACAGTCCAGCTGACCCGAGGCGCAGTTCGTCGTGCCAGCTGCACACGGACCCTTCAGGCTGGCGATGTTGCACGACTGATTTCCGCCGGGATTTCCTTCGTCGGCCTGGCCGTCACAGTTGTCGTCGAGCGCATTACAGCTCTCCATCTGGGTGCCGGGCGTGACGTTCGGATCGCACACGACCCGGTGAGGCGTCGCGGACGTGTCACAGCGCGTTGCGCCGAGCGCGCAGATGCCGTCGAGGCCAGTGTTACAGGCTTGGCCGCCTTCGGGGTTGTTCTCGTCGATCGAACCGTCGCAGTCGTTGTCGAGGCCATCGCACACCTCTTGTGAGGCGACGTTGTCAGGCTGGCAGCGCAGCTGAGAGGATACGCAGTGGAGCGTGCCCTTCGCACATTCGCCCTGCTCACCAGCGACGTTACACGCGGCCCCACCGCCGGGATCGCCTTCGTCGATCTGTCCATTGCCGTTGTTGTCTAGACCGTCGCAGAGCTCTGGCTTGCCGGTCCCACCGCCAGCACCCGCCGTACTGCTACCGCCGGTGCCAGCCGTGCCGCCGGTAGTTCCACCAACGCCGGCAGTACCAGAGCCACCAACACCACCCATCCCAGCAAAGCCGCCCGCTCCAGCCTGGCCACCAACGCCAGCAAAGCCGCCAACGTCGCTCCCGCCGAAGCCGCCGCTGGACCCACCGGAACCACCGGTGCCGCCGGAACTCTCACCGCCAACACCGCCGCTCCCAGCTTTGCCACCATTGCTGCTGGTTTCCGCCTCGCCCCCCGAGGCACACCCGACCAACCCAGCCGTGCTGGAAACTAGGGCGGCGGCTACGAAAAATCGACAAGTAGTGCTGAGTCTGCGGGCCATGTGGTTTACCTCTGGACTTGGTTGAACCTTAAGCAGGTGACCATTCCCCCGTCCTAGGATCCGCTGTGCGGTGGGTGGAACAATCGGCCTGCGCCAGGTTGGCGCGGGCCTGTTTCTCTATGGATATTACCTGTGAGGGCGCGGTGGCACCACTCACACTGAAGTCATCTTCGGATGCGGCTCTGGCTCGGCACTCGAGGCCGAGGCGCTTGGCCTGCTCCATCGCTGACAAGATGTGGGGAGTCGCGAGCTCGTGCGGCGGCTCCAGGCGTGGCTTGGTCGCTGCTCGTCCGAACGGGAGCACCGACCTCAGTTCCAACTCTTTGACGCCCAGCACCGCGGCCAATCGGACCCACTCTGCGAGCTGCCGAAAATTGGAGCGCGTAACCAGGGTCGTGAGCCGGATCCGAATCCCCGCGGCAATGGCAGCGCGTATGCCACCGCAGGTCTCGAGGAAGCTTCCGGGAGACTGCGTGTGGTAGTCGTGTGAAGCCGCGGTCGAGCCGAGCAGGGCAACCTCGATCTGCCGGAGGCCGGCAGCGGCGAGACGCCCAGCGAGCGCCGGATCCCGCCCCAGCAGGCGAGCGTTCGTTTGCATGGCCACATGGGCACCACTACTGGCGAACTGCTCGACCCAAGCCTCTAGCTCAGAGTTCAACGTTGGCTCGCCCCCGACCAGCATGACTGCGTCAGACTCCAGCTCGCGGACGCTCTGCTCATAACCTGCGCTTTCCCCATGGAAAGGCGCACCCTGCGCGCAAAACACGCAGCGGTTATTGCAGTTCGCCGCAAGCTGGACCCGGTGCACGGGCTAGCTCTCGTTGACTTCGTGAAGGTGTTCGCGCGCTCGCTTGACTCGCTCTTCCAGTGTTAGGAATCCCGAGCGATCGACGGCGTTCTCGTTGCCGCGGATCACATCGGCCAAGGCCATCGCCGCCAAGCCTTCGGACTCGCGCGTCGACGTCGACCCGTCTCCTCGGTTCACCACCATCACCTGGAACAGCTCGGACGCACCTGGAGCACGCTGCGCGCCACGCGCGACCACGTCCAGCTGAAAGCGCTCACCGTTTCCGTGCGCCATCACGACGCTCACCGCGCCTTCGCGCAGGGGCAACACGCCGACGACTTTCCAGGTCCCGAGCTGGCTGCCCGCGGTAAGCGGCGCTACGAGCTCGAGACCCACAGTTGCGGTTGAGGAAACATCTGACTTCGATTCCCCGAGGTCTGGTGCAGACGCCCCCGCGGAAACAACGGTTGCGCTGGCTGGGGCAGCGCTCCCCACTCCGCTAACCAGCACCGCCGACGCAGCCGCACCAAGACCCAACACCTGTGCAGCTTCTCGGCGGCTGACTTTCGCGCTCTTCATATGACAAGCCTCCGACTCTGAGTGTCCTTTATTTTCGCAGGTTTCGTCAACGGGCCGGCCGTCCCGACATCACTAATGTGTACGACCTCGACCGCGTCGAGGACACATCCAGACGCGACGGGCGAAACGCAACGCGGCGCGCCGTAGCGCCTCCCAGCACCCGAGCGGCCTGCACCTCCCTGCATGACGCGATGTACCAACTGCAGCTTAGTGAAGGCAGTCACTGGCGCGTTGGGACCAGCGCGCCGGCGCCGGCCCCGTGACAGCGCGGGTCTGCATCCCCGGCGCACGTCATGACACGAGCAGGAATTTTCACATGGATTCGCTGGTGATGGAGAACTCGTCCTCCAACCAGCGAACGCGTAGGCGTGTCCCCGCAACTGCGCGTTTGCCGAGAATGGCCTCGGCAAGTGGGTCCTGGACTTGGCGCACGATGGCGCGCTTGAGCGGACGCGCGCCTAACGCCGGCTCGTAGCCCAGCTCTACTAGTCGATCCTTGGCGGCTTCGTCCACTTCGACCTCGAGCCCTCGGTCTTCGAGCATGCGCCGCACTTTTCCCAACTGGATATCCACGATCTGCCTCAGATGGGGACGCAGGAGCGACCTGAAGACCACCACATCGTCCACACGATTGAGAAACTCAGGGCGAAAGAAGGCAGAAAGCTCGTCCAGCAGGACGTCGCGCAGCGCCTCGCGTCCCGCCTCGTGCTCGAACAAGGCGGGCTCCGTCTCCAGGATGCGCTGCGAGCCGATGTTGCTCGTCAGGATCACCACCGTGTTGGAGAAATCGGCGAGCCTGCCGCGACCGTCGGTGAGGCGACCATCATCGAGTACCTGAAGTAGCAGGTTGAACACGTCTTGATGCGCCTTCTCTACCTCGTCGAACAGCAACACCGAGTAGGGCCGCCGTCGAACTGCCTCAGTCAGGAAGCCGCCTTGCTCACTATCAGCGTAGCCGGGAGGTGCGCCAATCAGACGCTGGGCCATGTGGCGCTCAGCGAACTCGCTCATGTCCAAGCGTGTGAGCGCGAGCTCGTCGTCAAACAGAAACTCCGCGAGGGCTTTCGCGAGCTCGGTCTTCCCAACGCCGCTAGGCCCCAGGAACAGAAATGAACCGATTGGCTTGCCCGGATCACGCAGGCCCACACGACCACGACGCACAGCCTTGCTCACGGCACGCACCGCATCGTCCTGGCCCACCACGCGCTGCTCGAGGCGCTGCTCCATCTGCAGCAACTTCTCCGCTTCTTCCTCGAGCATCTTTGCCACGGGGATACCGGTCCACACGGCGAGTGTCTCCGCTACCACGGCGTCGTCCAGCGGAGTCGGCTTGGTCGCAAGCCCAAGCTTGCGGACCGCGGACTGGGCAGCGTCGAGGCGCGAGGACAGCCCGGGTATCGTGACGTGCTCCAGCTCGCCGAGCCGCGCGAAGTCCTTGGCTGCTTGCGCCTTCTCCTTGTCGAGCAGCGCCTGGGTCAGCTCGCTGTCCAGCGCGCGCATCGCGGCGACGGCGCCTCGACGGCTCTCTGCTTTGGTGCGAAGTTCCTTCACCTTGGGTTCGAGCGCCGACCGCTCTTCACTCAGCACCCCGCGCGTCTTCACGCTGGCGGGGTCTTCCGCCCCAGCAAGACTGAGGAGCTGGGCATCGATGGACTCAAGGCGGCGCAGGGCGCCATCAGCCTCCCTCGGCAGACCGTCCTGCTCCACGCGATAGGAAGCGGCGGCCTCATCCAGCAAGTCCACGGCGCTATCCGGAAGGAAACGATCCTGAAGATAGCGCTTCGCCAGATTCACAGCCGCGACGATCGCGCTGTCGCTGATCTGAATGTCGTGACGCTCCTCGTACTTGATCGCGATGCCTCGTAGGATCTCAATCGCTTGGGCGGTGGAAGGCTCGGCGATGTCGAGCGACGTGAAGGAGCGCAGCAGGTTGCCGTCGCGTTCTTGCAGCTTCTTGAAGCCTTCGGGCGTCGTCGTTCCCAGCATGCGTAGCTCGCCGCGCTGGAGAGCGGAACTGATCAACTCGCTCACGGCGGAGCCGCTCCCGGTCTGAGCGAGCAGTGTATCGATCCCTCGGACCACCAGGATGTTGTTCCCACGCTCGTCGTTGAGCAGGCCAAGCATGCGCTTGACGCGGTCTTCCATTTCCCCACGGAGCCTCGGCCCCGCCAAGAGCTGTCCCGGATCGAGTTCGAGCAGGCGGACGCCGACCATGGAAGTTGGAACGTCCCCCTTCGCAAGTCGCATGGCTAGGCCGCGAACCACCGCGCTCTTTCCGACGCCTGGCTCGCCAACAAGCAGCGCGTGCTGCTTGTTGCGCCGTTCGAGAATCGTGATCAATCGGCGCAGCTCGACGTCGCGGCCAATCATCGGATCGAGGGTGCCGCTGCGCGCGAGCTCCACCAAGTCGCGAGGTGTGGGGCTCGACTCGCTGACGGGCCGGACCATGGGGCGTGGCACTTGTTTCAGCGAGGAAACGTGCTCGCGCAGGCTCCCCGGGCGAATACCGGCAGCCTCGAGCACTTCCCCCGTGGGTCCGCCGATTTCTTGGGACAGGGCGTTCAGGAGTTGCTCCACACCCACGTGTTCAACGTGGTCCCGCTCCGCTTCGCGCTCGGCGCGCTCCAGCAGATCGAGTAGCCGGGTAGAGAGGTAAGCTTCTTCCCCGCTGGGCGGGAGCTCACCGAGACGTTGCTCCGTAGCGGAGGCGAGTAGGGTCGGATCGACGCCCGCCAGGCGCAGCACGTGGGCCACCCCTGGATCGCGGTCCACAGCGCGTAAGAGCAGGTGCAGCGGGGTGACCTCGGCGTGCTTTCGCTCGTCAGCCAGTGTCTGGGCCCCTGCGACCAGCGCTTTGGCATCGGGTCGGAAGCGGGCGAGGCTCAGCTTGGTGGTGGCTTCTGCCATACCACTTACTACTCCGGACTCGTCCGCGTCCAAAGCGCGAGAGCTGCTCGGCCGCTCCTCGCCGCTGCGAGCGAGGGTCTGGCGTGTTGAGCCAGACTGACTTAGATCTAGGCCGTGGCTGCGAATGTCGTGATGTACCGGACCCGGTTCTGCCCCTATTGCATTCGGGCGAACTTCCTCCTGAAAGGCAAGCGCGTGAGCTTTCAGGAGATCGACGTATCCGGGGATCTCGAGCGACGCGCCTGGCTCCGCGAGGCCACTGGGCAGCACACCGTGCCGCAGATCTTCATCAACGATCGCTCCATTGGTGGGTTCTCCGAGCTCTCGGCGCTCGACCACAGCGGCCAGCTCGACCGCCTGCTGGCGGAAGAACCGCAGACCTAGGAGCCCGACCGAAGAGGCGCGAGCACTGCCTCCGCACCGCGCCTGTCCCAGTGCGTCAGTTGGTGTAGATTCCAAGCCTTGCAGCTGAGCGACTTCCCCCACGTCTTCTTGCTGGCGTTCGCGATCCCGTTTGGGCTGGCCTTCGGCAGCTTCCTGAACGTCGTTATCTACCGGCTGCCTCGCGGAGAGAACCTCGCCTATCCAGGCAGCGCCTGCCCCGCGTGTGGCAAGCCCATCCGCGGATACGACAACATACCGGTCTTGAGCTGGGTGGTTCTGCGCGGAAAAGCTCGCTGCTGCGGCGCCCCAATTTCCGCGCGCTACCCGCTGGTGGAGCTGGTTGGCGGCCTCGCTGCCTACGCGATCATCGAAGTGATCGTGATGGGGTTGCCGCCGGAAACCAGCGCCTGGAAGGCGCTCGGCCTGTTTTGTGCGAACTTGGCGCTGACGCTCGGTTTGGTCGCTGCGGCGTTCATCGACGTGGAGCACATGATCTTGCCGGACGAGATCACCCTGGGCGGAGCCGTGCTGGGCTTCGCCACTAGCTTCGTGCGACCAGGAATCGACTGGCAGGAGTCGCTGATGGGCGCTGCGATTGGCTTCTTGATGGTGTGGTTACCGTTCGACGTCTTGTACCGCAAGCTTCGTGGACAGGCGGGCATGGGCCTCGGTGACGCGAAGCTCTTGCTCCTCGCTGGCGCGTGGTTTGGCTGGGTGGGCGCCGTGTTTGCGCTCTTCGTGGGGGCGTTCCAGGGCACCCTTGGGGCCATCGTGATGCTGGTTTCTCGTGGTCAGATCAGCGAGCCTGAAGCCGTGCAGCGCCAGCGCGAAGAGCTGCAACAGGCTATCGAGGCCGCCGAAGGAGAGGAGCGCGAGGCTCTGCTCGCGGAGCTGGCAGCAGACCCACTGGCGGAAGAGTCTGACGGTAGCCTCAGCCAAGCGCGCCTGGCATTTGGCCCCTTTCTGGTGCTGGCCATCCTTGAGTATCAGTTCTTCGGCGCGTATCTGATCGCTGAGCTGAAAGACTGGATGTTGGGCGTATGACCCCGCTGCGTATCCCCACGGTAGTGTCCCGGTCCGCACTGATCTGCCTCACCGCATTCAGCGTGCTTGGGTGTGGCAGCGACCTACGGCGCGCGCGTGTCGGCAGCCACCCGGTCAACGGCTCCGATCCGGAGGTCGTCGACTTTCCGCCGCCGCCTTCAGAGGTCGAGGAGCTGCCACCGGATCCCGGGCCGCCTTGCGTTTGGGTCGACGGACGCTGGGAGTACGTCGGGCGGCGCTGGGAGTGGCACGACGGCGCCTACGTTTCAGCGCCTGCGAGCTGCTTCTACGCTCCTCCCGTGATGGTCTGGCTGCCTTCGGAGACGGGCGGCGAGCTGTATTACCTCACCGGGCACTGGTACACCGATGACGGCGCCAACTGCCAAGAGCCCAAGGCGTGCCGTATCAAAGAGAGTAACGACGGCTGACGCGTCGAAGGCGCCGACGGGAACCCCAACGACGCCTTCGACTCGGCTGCCTTCAACTCAACTGCGGGCAGCTACTCGGCAGCGAACACCGGACCGCTATTGACCCGCGCCGCGGCCAACGCTTCTTCAGCGGAAGCGAGCGCCTCCGCCGGCGAGTCGTCCTCCGGCGGCACGCTAGCCGCCAAAGGTGAGCTCGGGCGCACGTTGGGCAACGGCGGGATACGCACGTTTCGCCCTGCGTACTGACGATAGATCAGCACGCGCAGGAGCTGCAGTGCACCGTCGATGTCGACATCCTCGGAGTCGAGCTGCCACTGGAGGAAGATACCCTCCAGCAGCCCAACCACGAGGAACGCAGAACGCTCGAGGCGCCGCGTCTCCTCGTTCGGCACCAGCTTGCGCATCTCCGCAACCATTGCCGCACGGTAATTGCGATAGATGTTCTGAATCCGCGTCCGCACTCCGCTATCCGCATGGGAACGCTCGAGCGCGATCTGCATGATCAGACGCAATGTGTCGGGTTGCTCCTCAACCTGCTGGCGCACGTCTGCGAGGAAGATGTCGATCTTCTCGAGCATCGTGCCGCCTTCTTGCACCTGATTCGCCAGGCGCCGCATGTACGTCTGCGCAGCCTGCTCGAGCACCGCAACCAGGATGTCTTCTTTTCCACCCTTGAAGTGCCAGTAGATGCTCGAGGGCGATGCCTGCGCGCGCGTGGCGATCTCATCGACGCTGGTGGCGGCGTAGCCTTGACGTGAAAAAAGGTAACCAGCGGCGCGCAGGACGCGCTCCTTTGAGTTACCGCGGCGGGGTCGTTCGACAGAGGGGGTGTCCATGGCGGAACCGTGTCTAACCCAACCAGACGGTGCGCTCCAAGAGCAATCGAACGTCCGCTCCAGTTCTCTCTCCCCCGAAAACCAGCAGAAAACTGCGTATAAGTGAGTGGAACCGAGTTTTGTCGCGGCATTCCAAGGACTTGGGATGCCCCCCTTCGGCCACTAAACCCAATCCTAGTAGTGAAACTTCTTACTCTCAAGAATTGCGGTTGGCGTCCGTGGATCAATCGAGCGCGAGTTCGGGGGGGAGGCGCGCTGGTTGGACACGTGATCACCCTGCGCAGAAGCGTACCCAGGAGCGCTGCTCGTTAACCGCGCCTCCTAGCGCGTGCTCTGCTATGCCGAGCGCCGCATGACGGAGTTCCCCGCCCACATCTTTCGTGAATACGACATCCGCGGAGTCGCCGATCGCGACCTCACCGATGAGCTGACCCAGCGGATCGGCGCTGGCCTCGCTCGGCTGCTGCGTCCAGCAAGCGGGAAGGCTCCTCATGTCGTGGTTGGGCGCGATTGTCGCGCTTCGGGTCCGCGCTTGTTCGAAGCGCTGCTCAAGGGCCTGACCAGCGGGGGCGCCCACGTGACGGATGTTGGAGTCGGCCCAACGCCGCTGGTCTATTTCGGGGTGCATCACCTGGACGCCGACGGCGGAGTGATGATCACCGGCAGCCACAACCCCGGCAACGAAAACGGCTTCAAGATCATGAAGGGCAAGGCGTCGTTCTTCGGCGACGATATTCGGGCCCTCAAGGATCTGGCGCTGGGCGGCGAGCTCACGGAACGCAGCCGCGGGTCCATCGAGACCGTGCCGATTCAGGATGCATACCTGAGCCAGCTGCGCCAGGACATTTCCCTGGGGCAACGCAAGCTCAAGGTGGTGCTGGATGCAGGAAACGGCGCCGGTGGTCCGCTTGGCGTTCAGGCGCTCAAAGGCTGCGGCATCGAGCCAATTCAGCTGTTCTGCGACATGAACGGCAGCTTCCCGAACCACCATCCAGATCCGACGGTCGTGGAGAACCTCAAAGACTTGATGGAGACGATGCAGAAGGAAGGTGCCGACGTCGGCATCGCCTTCGACGGCGACGCAGATCGCCTGGGCGTCGTTGACAAAGACGGCAGCGTGATTTGGGGCGACCGCCTCCTCGCACTGTTCGCGCGTCGCGTGCTCGAGCAACGCCCCGGCGCGGCAGTGATCGGCGAAGTGAAGTGCTCCCAGTCCATGTACGACGACATCGCCAAGCACGGCGGCAAGCCGATCATGTGGCGCACGGGTCACTCGCTCATCAAGAGCAAGATGAAGCAGGAGCACGCTGCCCTGGCGGGTGAGATGAGCGGCCACTTCTTCTTCGCCGACCGTTACTTCGGCTTCGACGACGGCATCTACGCGGCGCTCAGGCTGCTCGAGATCTTGAGTCACTCTGGCCAGACCATCTCAGAGCTGCTCGCCGACTTGCCCCAGGGCTACAACACACCGGAAATCCGCATGGATTGTCCCGACGCCAAGAAGTTCGCGGTGGTGGAGCAGGTGAAGCAGGCGCTCGCAGCCGAGGGCGGCGGCGAGCTGAGCGACATCGACGGCGTGCGCGTGTCCTATCCCGACGGCTCCTGGGGCCTGGCGCGCGCCTCGAATACCGGCCCGATCATCGTGTTGCGCTTCGAGGCGCAGACTCCGGAGCGCCTCCAGGAGCTGAAGGGCCACGTGGAAGGGCTGGTCGCGAACGCGACCGCCAACGCCTGAGCTCGGATGTCAGAGGACACAGAAAGCTGGACCATCGGTAGGGTCCTGCGCTGGGCTCAGGAAGACTTTGCCAGGCGCGGGCTCAGCGCCCCGAGGCTCGATGCTGAGCTCCTGCTGGGCGAGTGCCTGGGCCTCACCCGAGTCCAGCTGATCATGGACTCCGGGCGGCCTTTGTTGCCTGAGGAGCTGTCCGCTTACCGTGGCCTCATCAAGCGCAGGCGCACCGGGGAGCCGATTGCTTACATCTTGGGAGAGCGAGAGTTCTGGGGCCTTAAGTTCCGCACGGATTCAAGAGCCCTGATCCCGCGCCCAGACACGGAGACGCTGGTAGAAGTCGCCCTGGAGCGCACCAGGAGCCGGCACAGCTTCGGCAACGCCCTGGACTTGTGCACCGGGAGCGGCTGCGTCGCGATCGCGCTACACAAGGAGCGCCCCACTTGGCGTGTCCTCGGGAGCGACCTCTCCGTCGATGCCTTGGCGCTGGCGCGAGAAAACGCAATCCGCCTGGGCGCGATTTGGGGCCTGTGCTGGCAAGCGAGCGACCTCTTCGAATCGATTCCGCGCGCAAACCAGTTCGACTTGATCACTGCCAACCCGCCATACATCCCGAGCGGGGAAATCTCCGGTCTGGATGCGGACATCCGCGAGTTCGAACCCGGCATGGCCCTCGACGGCGGAGCCGACGGCATGCGCTTCGTCGAGCGCATCAGCCGCGGCGCACTCGAGTACCTGAAGCCCGGCGCAGTTCTGGCGATGGAGCTGCATCACGACCAAGCGCAGCGCACCAGTGAGCTGCTGGAGTCGCTCGGGTACGTCGAGGTCCAGCGGAAGAAGGACTACGGCGGGCACGAGAGGGTGGTGAGCGCGAAGCGGGCGTGAGGGGCGCGGGAGCAGGAGGGAAGCGCGGGCGCGGGCGCAGGGAGGAAGCGCGGGCGCGGGCGCGTGAGGGAAGCGCGGGCGCGTGAGGGAAGCGCGGGCGCGTGAGGGAAGCGCGGGCGCGTTAGGGAAGGCTGCTCGCTCGCGGCGCTCGCATCGAAGGTTTCGCGCGGCGTGCAGAGCGTAGAAGGCTGCTCGCTCGCGGCGCTCGCATCGAAGGTTTCGCGTGGCGTTCAGGAGCCAGGGTTTCACTCGCTCGCCAGGCTCGCATCGAAGGTACTGGCGTCGCATGCAGAGCGAAGGCCGGCTCGCGCATCGAAGGTACCGGCGGCGTGGCGATTAAGAGCGGCCAGAACGCACTCCGCTCCGCCATCGCATCGAAGATTTTCGCGCGGCATTGCAGGCCGACAGAGACTTGCTAAACCGCGCTTCCGCGTCGAAGGTTACCGGCGGCGCTCAGAGCGTAGAAGGCTACTCGCTCGCGGCGCTCGCATCGAAGGTTTGGCGTGGCGTGCAGAGCGTAGAAGGCTGCTCGCTCGCGGCGCTCGCATCGAAGGTTTCGCGCGGCGTGCAGAGCGTAGAAGGCTGCTCGCTCGCGGCGCTCGCATCGAAGGCTGTTGGTGGCGCTTTGCGAGTTTTTCTCGCGCTGGGCTTTCTTATTCTGCCGCCGTGCTCGGTGCGGTCGAGGCCGGGGCCATCGAGTAGGGCGCCCCGGTCACCCGGGGCGCCTCTCACAGAACCGGACAAGTGCTGTTCACATCCGGCTCTTCGGGACCGTGGATTTCGTTTCTTTCAGTCCCAACCGCGGCCGGTCATTGCGACCCCAAGTTATCCCAGTGCGAGGCTGAGCTGCACTGGGGCGACGATGCGCGCGGAGTGACTGCGGTACAGCTCCACTAGCGGACGGAGTCCCCGTTCGGCGAAGTACGCGTTGCGGAGTCCTCGATCCACCGGTGGCGAGTGGCTCAGTGCCCACAGAGACTTGCGGCCTCCGAAGACGTGTCGCCTCGCTGTCCTCACTTTCACTCCAAGCTGAAGGAGTCGCCGCAGTATCGTGCGCTTGCTTTTCCAGTGTGCGAGTTGGATAGCTCGCAACCGTCGCCGGATGTGGGCGTCCAAACTCGATAGCGTGTACTCAACATTTTCCGTACAGATACCAAAGAAACCCATCCACCCGCGTGTGTACTCGTTGATCTTGGCGATACACGCATCAAGCGAGTTCCCCCAGTATCGCGGAGTGAGTTCGCGGATTCGGGCGTCGATGCGCTCTTTCGAGCGCGCCGACAGTAGCACTTCGACACTCCCATCCTTCGGCTCACGCCGTAGACGGAAGCCGACGAAATGCCGCTCTTCGGTGCGAGCCACGGCGCTCTTCTCTCGATTCACCTTGAGCCGCAAGCGCCCCTCGATGAATGAGACAATGCTCTCCATGACTCGCTTCCCCGCGCGCTCGCTCCGAACGTAAACGTTCAGATCGTCGGCGTAGCGCACGAAGCGGTGCCCGCGTCGAGCGAGCTCGCGATCGAGCTCGTCCAACACGATGTTGCTGAGCAACGGGGACAAGGGGCCACCTTGCGGGACGCCCTCATCCGTACTCACCACCACGCCATCAGGCATCACTACTTTGGCCTTGAGCATCTGTCCGATCAACACGAGCAGCCTCCGGTCCGAAACCCGCTGAGCGAGCCGGGCCATCAGCCGTTGGTGGTGCACTCGGTCGAAGAACCTCTCCAGATCGAGGTCCACCATCCAATCGTACCCATCATCGACATGCGCTTTGGCCGCGGCAATCGCCGTCTGGCAACTCCGACCTGGACGAAACCCATGACTTTCCTCACGGAACCGGTACTCGTACATAGGCTCGAGCACCTGACGTACGGCTTCCTGTACCATTCGGTCCACCACGTTGGGGATCCCTAACCCTCGTTGCTTGCCGCCACCCTTTGGGATCCACACGCGCCGGATTTCTCCGGGGCGATAGGTTCCCTCGAGCAAGGCTGCACTCAGCGTCGGTAGCAGCGTGGGAAGCTGCTCTCGCACCTCGTCCACGCCTTGCCGATCAGGACCAGGAGCACCCCGGTTTGCCGCCACTTTCTCGAATGCGCCGTGCAGTCGTTGCACGACTCCTTCCATCGTCGCCTGTCCGATCTTCTCGTCGTTGACCTTTGCCTTCGGCACCGCGATCGAGCCAGCATGGGGTGCGCCCCGTGCCGGTTCGTCGACGATGACGCTCGCTTGCGCGGGCGCCTTTTCTGCTGTTGCAAAGTCCAGTCTGAGTTGTCGAACTGGTTCCTTGACCGTGGTCGCCCTCCCTCCCCCGCGGTGCTCGACTCCACGGGTTATAGCCGTCTTTCGGCGGCCTGCTGGTACTACGCGACCATCTGACTTCTGTCGGGCCATCGCCTTTCGTCCTCGCGTTCTAGGGGCTACCGCTCTCGCGGAACCCGACAGATCTCACTGGGTAAGATCCAACGAACTTCGCAACCACCCCGTCGCCAGTACAGCCTTGCCTCGAACGGATACTGGGCTTCACCGCTGCACGCCGGCTCACCCGGCATGGCTGCCTTACGGCGCTTCACTTTCGTTCGGTCTGGTTGCGCACCTATCACTTCCACCGGACATCCCCTCGCGGAACCAGCGGGGCTTCGCCGCCGCCAGTGGCCTAGTGCTCCAGGTCGATGCCCTTGTCTCATCGGTGTCAGGTTCCCTCCGTCAGGGCCCTGGGTCTGGACTTTCACCTCCTGTTCCTTGGTCATGCCAGTCGCACATGCTCGGACTTCGTCCTGCGCGTGGCTGCGCGCGGTGCGGGCTTTGCCCGCAGCCTCGACCGCGCCTGCGCGCGGCGGCGCGGGATGGGGAGCCCGCGCGCGGTGTGCGGGCATTGCACAGGAGCAACACATGCTACGCATCTATCCCGTCCTTCTCTCACTGGTCGAGTCAGTTTCCCCTCGGATACGTGCACTGGAGCGTTGCGACCCGGATCTCGCCCGGCAATGCCGGCGGGCGCTGGCAAGCGCGCCGTTGAACGTCGCAGAGGGCAGCTACAGCCAGGGGCGGAATCGCAAAGCGCGCTACCACAACGCGCTGGGCTCCCTCCGTGAGTGCCTTGCGTGCTTCGAAACAGCAGCGGCGCTTGGCTACTTGCCGCCAGTGGAACCGGAGCTGCGCAACCGCTTCGATCACGTTCTAGGCACGTTGGTTCGCCTCGTTGGCGGACACTAGGCAGCAACTTCGGGCATCCGCGCTGCAAGGCGCGGATGCCCGCGCACCTCAGGCTGCCCGGGTGAGCTTCCAGAGTACCGCCAGCACGTGATCCAGGTGACCCAGTACCGCGCGGCAATCGTCTGCGGTGATGTAGCCCCAGGCCTGAGCCACCTCGAGCGCGGTCCGCGTCTCACTGGCGGAACCCGCTGCGGTCAAGTAGCGCTGGCGGCGCGTGCCAGCGGTGGAGTGCTCGCCCTCGCCGATGTTGAGGGCAATGCTCGAGGCGCTACGCGAGATTTGGTTCGCGAGGGAGAGATCGTAGCGACGCAACCGAAGCACGATGGGACGGAGCAGGTGGATAGCCTCGATCGCGGTGGTGTGAATTCTCAGGGCCATGTCTTTTCCTTTCTGCCCCGGAGGCGGGGCTCACAGCCCCGCCCCGCCGGAGGGGCAGAAAGGAAAGCGGCCCGGACAGCGGCCGGGGCGGGGTCAGGGTCTGCGACGGCGACGGCGACGGCGGCAGCGGCCATTAAATCCGCACGGCAACACCGCAAGCGCCAGTGACAGGCGAAGCCTGGCACGCGCTTGCCAGGCCAAACGCCAAGAAACCCAACCCCACCCAGAAGCGGCCGCGCGAGAGCGCGCCGCGATCACCCCAACCCCAACAGCACGCCACCCTGTACGCAGCGGCCGCGCGAAGCGCGCCGCGATCGTCGCAGCTTAGAAGCGCGCTCAGCCCTCGCCGCTATCGCAGACGCGGACGCAGCCCCTGCCGCGATCACCCCAACCCCAACAGCACGCCACCCGCATGCGGCTGCGCCAGCGCGCCGCGATCACCCCAACCCCAACCTGACCAGAAGCGGCCGCGCGAGAGCGCGCCGCGATCACCCCAACCCCACAGCATACGCCACCCTGTACGCAGCGGCCGCGCGAAGCGCGCCGCGATCGTCGCAGCTTAGAAGCGCGCTCAGCCCTCGCCGCTATCGCAGACGCAGACGCAGCCCTGCCGCTGACCCCGCCCCTGACCCGGTCCCGGCCCCCGCCCCTGTTCACGGCCCCCCATAAAACACCCCCCGCACCCCCAGCGAAACCAGGTGCGCCTGGAGCGGCTCACTGAACACATACTGATAATCGAGCGCCGGCCCAACCGACAGCTGGCCCGCCTGCAGGCCTTCCCAGAAGGCGCCCACGCCGACCATGCTGACGGCGCCGCCGTCGGCGGTTGTCTCGCCGTCTTTCTCGAGCTTCACGTTGCCGAGGCCGCCGGTGATCGCGAACCCGAGGTTCTTGCCCAGCTCGGACTCGTTGAACAGCGGATACGCTTCCGTGCGGAATATGAAGAAGTAGGCGCTCCCCGTGTTGCCCTTGCCAGAGAAGCCTTGCTGCGAATAGCCAACGCCGAAGCTCAGCCAGTCGCGGAAGGCGACCCCGAGGATTCCGGTGCCGCTCCAGCCGGGCGCGGCGCCCGTGGTGGCCTTGAACTCTGGCTGGTCGATCTTGTCGACGTCATTCGGGTAGCCGGAGACGAAGCCCATCAGCCCCGAAGCGGTGAGGCTCAACATCACGTCGGAGCGCCGCTCGAACTTGATGTCGTAATCGCCGTCCCAGCTGTCCGAGTCACCCGCCGCCTGAGCTGGCGCTGCCTCAGCGGCTGCCGCCGCGCCTTCGCCCTCAGTGGTCTGGGCGAGCGCCGGCGCAGCCAGCACACACGGCACGGCCAGCAGACACGGCGCCGCCAGCAGACAGCGCGCGGCAAGGGTAAAAGCCTGCGTTCGGAAGACGGAACTCGAGCTACGTCGCAGCATATCGCCGTCGCTATGTGGGCCCCCACCCGGGGGAGGGTCAACCCGTAATCGTAGTGACGAGGCGATCCGTAGGCTATTCTCGGAGAATGGCGCGCGTCGCGGTGTGGTTCGCCCCACTCGAGATCTCCCGCGACTTCATCGACTACCCCTACTTTGCTGACTTGGGAGCGGTGCAGGCGGCGGCGGCGCTGCGCGCAGCGGGCCATCAGGTCACGTTGCACGACGCCCTCGCCCAGCCCGGCTCGCGCCTCACGCCGCTGGCAGGCGATCGCGTGCGCCTCGGCGTGGACGTCGAGACGCTGCTCGTGGACGCGCCGGAGTCCGAGGTCGCGCTCGTCGCCTACACGCCGTTCCAGCGGCCACCGACTCGCGACGCGGCGCTCGCCCGGCTCTTGGAACACCTGCGCAGTGAAGCGCCCGAGCGGCCCATCTTGCTGGCGGATCTCTACCAGTCCGGTCAGCACGTCGTGGACGCCCCGAGCGCGGACATCCTCGCGGCGTACCCCGAGGTGGATGGGCTGCTGCGCTACGAAGCCGAGGGCCATCTGCTGCCCTGGGTGGAGGAACTGCTCGAAACGGGCCGCCCACGCACACCGGAAGTACGCGACGGAAACAACGGCCCGGAAATCGACCTGAACCAGCTCCCATTACCTGCGTGGGACCTGGTGGACACCCAAGCCTACTTCGCGTTTCACCGCTCGGTGATGCAGAGCCTCGGGCGCCCCCACTGGGCGTTTCCCATCGACGCCGATCACCTGCCGATGCTCTCGAGCCGTGGCTGCCCGTTTCGCTGCGCGCACTGCTCGAGCAACCCGGGTCTTCCCGCGGGGAAACCCAAGACGCAGCGGCGCTACTCACCGGAGCGCCTCGCCGCACACCTCGACTGGCTGCAACAGCACGGCGCCCGCAGCGTGCACCTGCTCGATGAGCTCGCCAACGTCAACGAGCGCCATTTCGATACGCTCACGGAGCTGCTCGCGGCGCGTGGCCTGCATTTCGAGATCCCGAACGGCGTGCGCGCCGACTACGTGCGCCCAAAGCACCTCGCCGCGATGAGCGGCCACCTCACCACGCTGAGCATCTCCGCGGAGAGCGGAGTCCAGCGCGTCGTCGATCACGTCGTCGGCAAGCAGCTCGACCTCGGCGCCATCGTCGCGACCGCAGAGCGCGCCCACGCGGCTGGGGTGCGGCTCTTGATCCACTACATCATCGGCATGCCGGGGGAGAGCGCGGCGGAGATCAACGGCACCCTGGAGTTTGCGCTCGATCTCTACGAGCGTTTCAACGCGGAACCCAGCGTGCAGTTCGCGACGCCGCTGCCGGGTACTCGCCTCGCGCGCGAGGCGCTGAGCAAGGGAGCCGCATCGCTGCCCATCGTGCAAGACTGGGGCCCCTACTTCCAAGGCAACCCCAGCCTGGAGACAGCAGCCTTCAGCAGCGAAGACCTGCTCGCCTTCAAGCACAGCTTCGATCAGCGCATGCAGGCGCTGCGTGCTCCTGCCAAGCTGCGTGTCGCCGTGAACTACCAGTGCAACAACCGCTGCATCTTCTGCAGCGTGGGCAGCCCGCCAGCGGTTCCTCGCGGTAATGACTTGCCAGCGGATGAGCGCGCGCGCCTCAGAGCGCTCACCCGGCGACTGAGCGAAGAGCACCAGCGCGGCGCTCGAGTGCTCGAGCTGGATGGCGGCGAACCCACGCTCAGCAAGAGCCTGTTCCAGCTGATCCAGATCGCGAAACGCATCGGCTACCAGCGACTGACCCTCACCACCAACGGGCGCCTGGCGAGCTATCCGGAGTACGCAGAGCGCCTCGCGAGCTCCGGCCTGGACGAAATCTGGGTCAGCTTGCACGGCTCCAGCGCGGCGCTGCATGACAACTTGGTTGGCGATCCCGGCGCCTTCGAGCAAACGCTGAGCGGCCTCCAGCAGCTCTTGAGTCACGCTCCACAGTCGCTGAAGCTCGGTGTGCTGATCACGCTCACCCGTCAGAATCAGTACGATCTATCGGCCATTTTCGCGTTACTCGCAGGGTTGGGGGTGAGGAACATTGGCTTGCTCGGGCTCGAACCGGGAGGCGCTGGCTATGCAAACGCCGCGTACGACCTCGAGGAAATGTCGAGAGCGGTGGTGAGTGCGCTGCGGTCTGCAGAAGCAATCCGCTCGCCTGACGATTTGTCGAACACCCTCAGTTTCTGCGTGAAAAATCTACCGGTGTGCGCCCTGCCAGGCTTCGAACGCGTGGTCGAAGTCGACTTATTGAAGCTCTCGCCTGGAGCGGCGCGTGATCGCTACGTCTCCCTGGAAGGGGTCGACTTACCGAGCTACGAGCGCGCGCAGCGCCAGCACACCGAGCGCTGCGCCGGTTGCCATTTCAGGACGATTTGTGCGGGATTCGTGCGCGAGGCGACTGGGCAGCCAGTGTGGCTGGTCCCCTTGGAGCGGCTCACCCACACACCCGTAGGTGCAGCGAGCTGAAGGCCAGGCGCTAGCGCCCGGTCTGATACCCCTGCGCCTCTCCCCCCACAAACACGCTGCGTCTCTCCCCCACATAAAATGCATGGAGCCACAATCCGACAACCTCACGAGGTTTGAGAGGATTTCCGGACCGCGCTAGACTGTTCGTTCGGAGCCATCTCCGACGCGTGCTCAGGGGGAGTACGCAACCAGGGGGCTCGCTTCTCATCTGCGATCAACGGGGCCAACACTCGATGAACTCCAACTTGCTTCGATCTTTGAAACGAGCCGGCTTGCTCGTTACCTGCACCGGCAGCTTGGTTGTCGCGTGCAACGTGTACGACGACTCCCTGCTGCTCCCGGGTGACGGCGGCGCTGGCACCGGCGGAACAGGCGCGGCGGGTGGCAGCGGGGGCAACTCGGGCACGGGCAACACCAGCTCCGACAAGTTCTGGCACGACATGGAAGGCGACAACATGGAGTGCCCCACCGAGGGTGTTCCGCTGGTCGACTCCCGTCCCAGCGACACCGCCGAGGGCGACGTCGGCGCCATCTACGTGGTGATGGACCGCGTGCGCTTCGGTGGCAAAACGAGCCTCGAATACGACGATGCGATGGCGGATCCCAGCGCGATCGACGATCAGGCTTGGAAGGGCATCGGCTTCAACCTGGACCAATCGTGCAACGCCTCCACCTGGCCAGAGGGTGTGCTCATGGGCGACGCGGCCAACAGCTGCCCGGCGCTGAAGAAGAAGGCCTGCACGAACCAGTTCCAGAACGTGTTCGACGGCGACGAGTGCCGCGACAACGCCATCGGCAGCTTGTTCGCCATCGCGTCCCTCTCCCCCATCGTGGGTGAGCCCTTCCGCCTGACGGAGTCCGACTGGAACTGCAACATCCACCGCGGCTCGATGGGCATCATCTTCAAGATCACGGGCTACAACGGCCAGCCGAACGACAGCTCGGTGCGGGTTGACCTGTACTCATCGACCGGTGTGACGGAGGTAGCCAACTGGCGCTGTCGTTCGGGTAATGACAGCTCGTTCCCGCTCGACAAGAAGTGGATCGAGCAAGCGGCGCAGCCCTTGATCAAGAAGTGGCAGTTCTCCGACCGCGACATCGACCCCGCGGCGCCGCCCACTACCGACGCAGTGAAGGCGTCCAAGTGGGCAGATGCGGCCGCCTACGTGAAGAACGGCTGGGTGATCGCCAACTTCCCGCCCAACACCGAGCTCTGGTTCAACGGCCTCAACGCCGACACGCCCGGCATGCGCCTGGTGCTACAGAACGGCGTCATGGCGGCTGCCATCAAGCAGGACGCCCAGAGCGAGCTGTGGTCGTTTACGGAAGCCACGTTTGGCGGCTCGATCAAGCCAGGTGATCAGATCACCTCGTTCCGCGAGATCGGCTTCTGCGAGAACTTGTGTGACTCGTACACCACCACCATCGGCTACCTGAACCAGACGGTGGACATGCTGGCCAACAGCAACAAGCCGGTGCCCGACGCGACCTGCGATGCGTTGAGCTTCGGCATCGACTTCACGGCTTCGCAGATCACTCCTGGCCCAGTGGTCTCGGTACCCGCCCCGCCGGATGTTACCGGAGGGAAATGCCCAGACGCGCGTAACCCCGACATCCCGAAGCCTGGCTGCGTGTGCCCGCCCGTGGGTCAGACCGGCGAGTGCATGGATCCGGGAACCGGCGGCGCCGGCGGCACGGGAAACTGAGCTAGCCATCGCCCAAAACACCAGCGGCCTCGCGCAAGCGAGGCCGCTTTGGTTTTGTGCCTAGGGGCAGCTCGTCATGCCGAAGTTCGAGAAGTCCAGGCCAGCACCACCAGTAGGCGCCTGCCACTCAATGGAGGGATCCGTGAACCCGTTGGGATTCCCCGAGGTAACGGAGCACTTGCGCCACAGCGTTTGGTCGTTCGTGGAGATCCCGCCGCCGGACCAGCCACTCCCCGGATCGACCCCGATCTTTCCGATCAGATCTAGCGTCACGCCGTTGCAAGCAAGCTCAACGGCGTCGTTTCCGCTCGGATTCATCTTGTTGGACGCGATCTGCTGACAGACCCCCCCTGCGGCGGTTGAGCTACCACACACCGTGTGGACTTGGCCGGTCGCAAGCGTCTTGGAATCGAGCGGGATGTCGGGGTTCGGGGTACTGCTCCCGTTGAAGTAAACGCGCAGCACGCACTGCGAGATGTTGAGCGCCGGACCCGCGTTGTAGATCTCGACGCCCTTGTTCTGGCCATCCTCCATGTACTCGCTGAAGTACAGGTTCACCGCACCGCCACCGCCGGTGCCGCCAGTCGTGCTCCCCGCGGAACCGCCCGCACCGCTTCCCGCGGCGCCGCCCATCCCGCCGGTGCCCGCGCTAGTCCCGGCACTGCCCGCAGTGCCGCCCATCCCGCCGGTGCCCGCGCTGCCGCCCGCCGTACCAGCGCTACCGCCAGCACCGCCTACGCCACCGCTCGCCATGCCCGCGCTGCCACCCACGTCGCTGCCACCAGCGGCGCCGGTGCCACCCGTGGTCCCGCCGCTGGAGCCACTGCCCCCAACACCCGCGGTGCTGCCACCAGCACCGCCCGAGGTTCCGCCGGTGCCACCCGCGCCACCGTTGATCACCAGCACCGGCTGGGGATTCTCCGTGGAGGCGCAGGCCGCCGTGGCGATAACCAGCACGGGCAGGGCCCTCAGCGCGAGGCGCTGAAGGAAGAAAGACGAAGGCACGATTCCAGTGAGAGCCGAACGCATGAAGGGCGGAGGATAGCAGCCTCGAGACGCTGCGCCGGTGTCAGCTGCGAAACACGGATGTTCTAGCGCGAACGGAACGCTGAGCTGCTTCGGAGTGTGTCAGAGGCGACTATTACGCGCATTTCCAGGCAACGGCGCACCTCCGAGCGCCGAATCAGAGCCCATGACCCAGCGCATTGACGGGCCCTCCAGAGTCACCTTCGCCGCCAGACAGGCACCTCAATTCCGCGCGGCATCAGCGACCCCGGGCAGCGCCCAGCGCTTCGACGCACACCTGCCAGACTCTCTGCACGGAGCCCGCACGCCGCTCTCCGGCTCTGAAGCTTCACGGCTCTTGAGCCACGCCTGGGAGCAAGTCCACGGTCAGCCACCGAGCGCCAAGACACTGAGCGCCTTGTGGGCGCAGTGGGCGCTCGAGACGGGGCGTGGCCGCGCAATGCGTGGCTACAACTTCGGCGGCATCAAGGGCACGGCGCCCGGCGGCGGCAGCGCCGTGCTCAAGACTCACGAAGGCTACGGGGACCACCGGGTGTCGATCCAGAGCCGTTTCCGTACCTACGCCACGGCGGAAGCCGGCGCCGTCGACTACGTGCGCACCCTCAGCGAGCGTTACCCTGAGGCAACGAAAGCCGCCGCCAAGGGCGACCTCCACGGCTTCGTCGCTGGCCTCCGCAAGCGCGGCTACTTCACGGCGGACCCCAGCGACTACTCACGCGCCATCGAGCGCCTCAGCGCCGAGCACACCCGGAGTGGAGGCGGCGACTTCTCCCAGTTGAAGGATCCTGGGCCCTGGGTGGACGCGCTGCTTCACACCTTGGCCCAGGTGATCGCGCGCCACCGCGCCGGCTAGGCTATCTGCTGACAGGTGGCCGCTTCTTCACTGGCGGCTTCGCAGGCTGCTTCGGGGCCTTGGCGGGCTTCGGGTGCAGCTTCAAGTCTTCCTTGCCGAGCGCTGTGTCGCCGGGGCTCGCCCAAGTGCCATTGAGCTTGTCGCCGCTCACCCCGTAGACGACGGCGCCGCTTCCAGCGCCCCAGCCGACGGTTAGCAAGTTGCCAGTCAGCACACCCACGCCGCTGTACTGTTCGCCGCTGTCGAGCTCCCACTTGAGCGCGTAGCTGGCGCCCTGAGGCGCAATGTGCACCTTGCCCGTGTATTTCCCCCCGGATTCGTTGGTTCCGAGGGTGATGCGATAGTCTCCGCTCAGGCCGCTCGGCCCCTGGAGGTTCTCGATGGCTTCGGTCGTGCTGCCGTAGCTCGCCCAACGACCCTGGAGCGTGCCGCCCTTCACGTTGTAGATCACGACGCCGCCATTCGGGGAGGCGGTCCACGCCGCTGCGAGGCGATTGCCGTCGATCAGCCCAACGCCTTGATGCGTGTTCGGTGTGCCTCCCAGGTCCCAGCGCAGGTGCACCACGCTGCCAGTGCGGGCGATCTGCACGGCGCCTTGGTACGCAGAGCCGTCGCTGTTGCGGCCGTCGGTGATGTCGTAGGTGCCGGTGGCCAGGGGTTGAGCCTTCACGGCGCCAGCGCTGGCAGGCTGTGCGAAGCCGAGCAGCGCTCCCAGAGCGATCCCGGGCAACCCGAGTGAGGCAATCAGCTTGGTCGTGTGCATGTCGTTCCTAACCCCCAAACCCCGATCCGGCTTACAGGGAGTTTGACGCCTTTGGCCCTGGGCGCATTCGAGCAAATTCTGCTTTCTTTTCGCGCTTTTTCCGCGTTCTCGCGTCCGCAGCGCTGAAAAACATGTGTGCCGAAAACTGGGCCAATCTGCGCAAGTCATGACAGCCGGGGATCATGATGCGCGCACGATGGACTGTACCCGCGGCCTTGGCCGTCACGTGCTCGGCGCTGCTGTTCGGCTGCAACGGCGGTGGCGGCGAGGAAACGCCTCAGCTGTCCAAGGGCAGCTCCGACGAGATCCCCAACGTTCCAGTTCCCCCGGCGGACGGGCCGCGACTCGGAGCGATCAGCTTCATCACCAAGGTGATGGACCGCCCTTCGAAGGACGGACAGGTGATCGGTCACCTGCACGCTGGTGCGATGGTTCCTCGCGCCGAAGAGCCGTACTCCAAGGACGGCTGTGAAGGCGGCTGGTACCCGATCCGGCCTCGCGGCTTCGTGTGCGCGGGGGAGCAAGCGACCACCGAGCTCAGCCACCCGACCTTGATCGCGATGGCGCAACAGCCGAAGCTCGACGACGCATTACCATACGCATATGCCCGCACCACCAAGACGACGCCGATCTACCAGCGGGACCCCGCTGACGATCACGCGGTGCAAGAGGTGGGCAAGATCCGCGGTCGCAGCGGGCTAGCCATCGTTGGCTCCTGGAGCGCGAAGGGACCGGAAGGTGACCAGCTGCGCCTCGGCATGATGACCGACGGCCGCTTCGTGAAGGCGGCGGATCTCAAGAAGGCGGAGTTCAGCGACTTCAAGGGCGTTGAGCTCGGCAACGGCACGGACCTGCCAGTCGCGTTCGTGGTCAAGCGCGGTGTGCGCGCCTGGCAGGTGGAGAAGGGCGACGCCGACAAGCAAGGCAAGCTCGAGTACCACCAGACCATCATGCTCACGGGTAAATACCGTGAGGTAAATGGCCTCCGCTACTGGGAGACGAGCGACAACCGCTTCGTGCGCCACCGCGACGTGACGGTGATTCGCCGCAGGGAAAACTTCCCGGAGTACGCGAAGGCGGACGAGCGCTGGATCGACATCAGCATCGTCACTGGCTCGATGGTGCTCTACGAGGGCACGAAGCCCGTCTACACCACGCTGGTCAGCGTCGGCCGCAATCGCCTGGACGAAGAGGGCGAGGCGGTCACCAAGCGCGGCGACTTCAAGGTCACGGCGAAGTTCGTCAGCGCCACCACGCTGGACCCCACCAAGGTCGCTCAGTACTGGGACTCCTACGACACGCCCTGGGTGATCGAGCTCGACTCCGGTCAACACCTCCACGGCGCCTACTGGCACGATCGCTTCGGCATCGAGCACACCAATGGCGACGTGCACCTCACGCCCTACGACGCGAACCACGTCTTCCGCTGGATCACCGCGCAGATCCCCGACGGCTGGAACAGCGTGATCAAGTGGCCAAAGGACGAACCGCCTGTCCACGTGGTGATTCGCAAGTAGCGTCAGACGTCGCAGACATAAAAAGCCGCACGGAAACTCGTGCGGCTTTTGCGCTTTGTTGGTTTTTCTTGGGGAGGGGGAGGTCCGCTAGCGCAGACTCTGCAAGATTTCCCGCGTCGCCTTACTCCGGTTCAACGTGTAGAAGTGCAGGCCAGGTGCGCCTGCCTCGAGGAGCTTCTGGCACTGCAGGGTGGCGTGCTCTACCCCGACCTTGCGCACCTCGCTGTGTTCGCCCCCCGTTTGCTCCAGACGCTGGAGCAGCGGGCCAGGAATGGAGGCACCACACATCGCAGTGAAGCGCTTGACCTGGTTGATGTTGGTCACCGGCATGATGCCAGCGATGATCGGGACGTCGATGCCTGCCGCACGGCAACGCTCGACGAAGTGCAGGTAGACATTCGGGTCGAAGAACAGCTGCGTGATCAGCACGCTGGCTCCCGCGTCTACCTTGCGCTTGAGCGCGTCCATGTCCGCGTCCGAGCTGGCGGCTTCGGGGTGCATCTCGGGGTAACACGCCCCACCGATGCAGAAATCGTGGCTCTCCCGAATGAACTGCGCGAGCTCGTTCGCGTAACCAAAGCCGCCCTGGGTGCGCTCGAACTTCTCTTGGCCCTTCGGCGGATCACCCCGCAGCGCGAGCACGTTCTGAATGCCGGCGTTCTTGAGATCACTCAGCACGGAGCCGATTTCTTCGCGCGTGGCGCCCACGCACGTCAGGTGCGCCATGGCGTCGATGCCGGTCTCGCGCTGAATGCGCTCCACTAGCTCCACCGTGAGGCGGCGCGTGCTGCCGCCGGCGCCGTAGGTCACCGAGACATACGTCGGCTCAAGCTCTTTCAGCTCGGCGACGGTGTCGAACAGGGTGCGCATCCCCTCTTCGTTCTTGGGAGGGAAAAACTCGAACGAGAACGCGGGGGTCTGACTCTTGAGCTTCGCGTCAATCTTCATACAGGCTCCCACAACTACACCAACGCGCCGAGTCACGCCACCGGCGCTCCCGTTCAGCGGCGCCGAACGCGCGCCCGCTGCAGACGCCGCGGAGGTCCCGTTACTGCACCGAATACGCCTGTTCATGCTAGGTGCGCGACATGCACATTCATGTGGTCGCCGTTGCTGGCACGGGCATGGGCGCGCTAGCGGGCCTCTTGAAGCAGCTCGGCCATCGGGTCAGCGGCAGTGACGTCAGCTTCGATCCGCCCATGGGACCTGCGCTCGAAGAGTGGGGCGTCGAGTGCATGACCGGCTTCGAACCGAAGCACCTCGAGCCGAAGCCAGACTTGGTGGTGATCGGCAACGTGTGTCGCTCGAACAACCCCGAAGCACGCGCCGCGATCGACGGCGGCATGGAGTACACCCATATCGCGGGCGCGCTGCAGCGCTTCGCACTCGAAGGCGCCTGGCCCCTGGTAGTCGCTGGCACTCACGGCAAGACCACGACCACCTCGCTCTGCGCGTGGCTGCTCGACCGCGCCGGCCTCGAGCCAGGCTACCTGGTTGGCGGCATCCCCAAGAACTTCGGCAAAAGTTTCCGCGCGGTTAAATCAAGGGTCACCCTGGGCAGCAATGAAGCGAGGCCCGCAGACGCCGCGCGACCGCCTTTCGTGGTGGAGGGTGACGAATACGACACGGCGTTCTTCGAGAAGACCGCGAAGTTTCTCCACTATCGCCCCCGCGTCGCGATCCTGACGTCGATCGAGCATGACCACATCGACATCTACCCAACGGAAGAGAGCTACCGGGCGGCGTTCGTTGCCTTCATCCAGAGCCTGCCACCCGCTGGGCTGATCGTCGCCAATGCGTCAGACGCACAGGTAGTCGAGCTGGTGCGCGAGCACGCGAAGTGTCAGGTCGCCTGGTACGCCATCGAGGGCGAGCCCACTCACGGCGTCGCGCCTCACTGGTTGGGCGCACCAGCGGAGAGCACACCGCGCGGAACCACCTTCGATCTATTCGCAGGTGGCGTGCTAGTCGGGCGCGTGGTGTCTCCGCTCTCCGGGCGGCACAATCTGTCGAACACCATCGCCGCCCTCGGTGCTTGCGCCCAGGGCTACGGGGCGCGCTTCGATCGCATGGTGCCAGGGCTCGCAGAGTTCGCCGGCATCAAGCGGCGCCAAGAGCTGCTAGGAGAGCCGGACGGCTGCTTCGTGTACGACGACTTTGCGCATCACCCGACGGCGGTACGCGAGACCCTGGCGGCGCTCAAGGCGCGCCACCCCGGCGCCGAGCTGATCGCCGTGTTCGAACCTCGTAGCGCGACCGCCTGTCGCGCGATTCACCAGACTGAGTATCCGCCCGCGTTTCGCTCAGCCTCGCGGGTGATCTTGGCGCCCCTGGGCCGCACGGGGCTCGCGCCGGAAGAAGCCCTTGATACCGCACGGATCGTGCGTGAGATCGAGTCAATGGGGATCCCCGCACACAATCCGCAGCACCTCGACGAGGTGCTGCGGTTGATCCTGGAGCACGCGCGCCCAGGCTGCGTGATCGCGCTGCTCTCCAACGGTGCATTCGGGGGAATGCACCAGCGCGTGCTGAAGGCACTCGCAGAGCGCTGAGCCAGTTGTGAGCGCTGGTCCCGAGTGGTAATCAAGTGCGGTGCGGGTGCTGATTTGCGGAGCGTGCGGTGGTCCTCTTCCGCGTCCGGGAAGCGAGCGCTATGTAACGTGCGGCTTTTGCGCAGCGACCACAGACCTCGCGAGCGATATTCAGCACGCGACAGTTGCTGCGACAGAGAACGTCGTCGACGCGATCGATCGCTTCGAACAGCAACTCTCTGCCCTCGAAGCGAGCTACATCGCGAGCTTGGACGGGGGCAGCGAGCCTCGCCGCGCCCTACGAGACGCCGCCGAGAGCACCACGAGCGCGTTGTGTGATCCTGACGTGCTAGCCAACGTGGTCTTCGCGCTGGTCGTCGACTTCGATCGCGCGTCGGGTACGTCAGTCGCGGCGCATCCTCACGCAGTGCCCCGGCTGGTGCGCGCTTACTTCACCGCGATTCAGGAGCTTCGCCGTAAGGAAACGTACGAGATCAACCTGCCGTTCTTTGCAGTCACCGATCAAGGCCCGGTGCACTTCCTGCAACGGGTGAGCGCGGCGCGCCTGCAGCAGCTCGCCAGCGCTCCTCCAATGGACCTTCCCCAACCCCATGCCGCGGCGCCACCCACACCGGCCGCTACATCAGCAACTGCACCCGCGGCGCCCCCTGTTGGGGGCAAGCCTTGGTGGAAAAAGCTCTTCGACTGAAAGTCGACTTCAGCGCAGCGCAGAGCAGGTGCTGCTCGTCACCGCCAGGTCGAACGAGGTGACGCAAATGCCGGTGCTGGCGCCCCGAGGCACATCGCACAGCCCCGACTGGCAGTCGTCGTTCTTGCTGCAGTCTTGAAAGTCGGCCGTCTTCGCCGTGCAGGTGCCCGCGAGGCAGTTCAGGTCTTCGGTGCAAGGCTCATCCACGCACGACTGTCCCACGCCTACTGCTTGCAAGCAGTTCGTGCCGTCGCAGTAGAAACCCGACGCACACACTGCTGACGGATCACTGCACTTGCCACCGCCGCCCACTTCCGTGGGGATTTGACAGGTGGGAGACTGATCGCCGATGCAGCGGTAGCCGTTCACCGTGTCGCACTCGGCGTCGGCGGAGCAGCCATCGCCCTCGGCCTTGCTGCCCACGAAGAGCTCGGCGCAAGCGCCGCTCTTGAACTCGATCACGTCCACGTCCGCGCGCGAGAGCTTGGCGTCCTGGTACGCCTTCTTGACGGCGTTGAGGCAGTCTTTCGCGTTGGTCGAGTCGTAGGTCTCGCCAACCGCGCTCAGGCACGCGGCGCTCTGGGTCGCTTTGCAACCCGTGGCGTCTGCACCGTCTCCGGAGCAAGCTTTCACGACGGAGTCGTTACACACAGCGTTGGCCCAGGACTGGCAGAAGCCTTCGCGGGTATTTGAGGAGTTGCCAGACGACTTGGTGTCAGAGCAGGCGCCCAGAAGCGCCAGGTAACCAACCAACCCGCCAAAAAAGACTATCGTGCCCGACTTGAAAAGCATGCTTACCTCGCTCCCGGGTCAGACGATAACCCAAGCCAGCTGATTCGCCATTCGCTCTTAGACGGTGTACGTCGCGCCTCCCCCAAACCATCCGTGTCCGAAGCGACTTCTTCCCCGCCCCACCTCGGAATTCACCTGCTGCTCGCAGTTGCAACGGCGGTGGCCACCTTTGGCGCGATGATCGTCGCGGTCGCCCTGCTCGGCTTGGGGGCCATTCTGAGCGGCGTGAACGTGCAGGAGGCGGTAAAAAACCCGACTTGGCTCATCGTTGGCGCCGCGGTCACGCAGAGCTCGGTGGCGTTGGTCGCGCTCGGTGGCGCTCGCTTCTGGAGTCGCTATCGCCAGCTGACGCCGCGTGAGGCGTTTCGGCAGTGCTTTCCCGTTGGCCGTCCGAGCCTGGCGTCCTTCCTGGGGGCGCTGTTGGTCGTGTTTGGCATCACCCCGCTCGCGCTTGGGATCGCCCAGGCGGTCCAGCGCGCGCTGCAGGTCGAGACGGCGTCCGAGGAGGTGGTTCGCATCGCCGCGGGCGCGCCCCCGCTCTCGTTCGCACTGCTCATCTTCTGCGTGGCGGTGCTCCCGGGCCTGGTAGAAGAAGCGCTCTTCCGCGGCTTTGTGACGCGGCTGCTAGTCCCCTGGTACTGGTTTGCCTGGCTCGTGCCGAGCGTGCTCTTCGGGGTCGTGCATGGCGACTGGGTGCAGAGCACGGGCACCATCATCTTGGGCCTGGGATTTGGCTGGATCCGCTTGCGCACGGGATCCGTGCTGCCGTCCATGTTCGCCCACATGACCTACAACGGAGCGGTGCTGATCGGGGCGCGCTTCTCCGCGGCTCAGGACGATTCCGCGACCATGCCGCTCGCCGCCATGGCTGGTGGCTTGTTATTCGCTGCGCTAGGCAGCTGGATGCTCGGCGTGCGCGCAGCACCCGCGGAAACCTCACGCGCCCAGGAAGACCATGAGCGAGCCAGAGAAGACTGAGTCAGAGCAGGCCGAGGCCGCAGGCCCCGGATCCGAGTCGGGCGAAGCCACCACCGGCGAAGCAAAGCCCGAGGAGCAAGGCAAGCGCACGTCCCTGGACCTGAAGGGCGCGGCCATCCCCGTCGTGGTTACGCTACTGCTCGCCATCTTCATCGTTTATCCATATGTAAAAGATATCCGCGAACACGGCGCGCAGTCGATCTCGAACGCTCGCCAGCAGCGGGCTGAGCAGACCGACGAACAAGTCGTCACCCCAGAGGCCACGGATCTCCTGGACGGCTTGAAGATCGGTGACGCCGTCAAAGACTTTCAGGTCCTCGCCGTACGCGGTCCCCGACTGCGGCGCATCGAGATCGAGCTCGGGAGAGCCAACCTCACGCTGCGCGTCTTCGTGTCACGCATCGATGGGGTGAAGCTGGTGCCCCCTCGCAAGACCCAGATGTACGCGGTGTATTACGAGAACGCGAAGCCCAACGGGGACGCGTTGAGCAGCGAAGAGTACCTCTCGCTGGTGGAAGCGATCGCCAAGCGCGTCGAAAAGCAGGAGCGCAAGGTCTCCATGCCCGACAACCTGTGAGCGCGACAACCGCGCGCGCGCGTCAGGCGACCGTGTTCGGCGGCTCGAGGGCCGCCAGGTGCTCCGCGAAATCGCGCATCGCGTCGTTCGCCGTGTAGATCCCTGCGAGCTTGTCTTCGCGAGTCACGAGCACGGACCCAATGTGACGCAGCGCCATCTCGTGAAGCACCTCATCCGCGCGAGTGTGAAGATCGACCACGTAGGGATCCGCCACTGCAACGTCAGCTACACTGACTGACTCTTCACTTCCGTCAGCCAGGGCGCGCAAGACGTCGTGCTTCGTGATCACCCCGGACAGCTTGCCGCCGTGGGCCACTGGGAGATGGCTGATGTCGTGCTTGTCGAACATCGCCTCCGCGTCCTCCAGCGAGGCCGTCGCTTCGATCGTGAAGGGAAACGGGGTCATCAGGTGCTTGATGAAAGGGACGCGGGACATCTGACTGGGAAGAGTAGCAAAAGGTCGCCAGCGCCAGCATACGAAGTGGCCTGGCGGCCGTGCTAAGGCGTACTCATGGTTGAGCGCGCTCCGCCCCCAGACGAGCTACGCAGCCCGCTCATCGACGCGGGCCGGCCCGAACTGAGCCGGCGCGACCTCTTGCTGGGCGGCGCGACGCTGCTCGCGGCCCTCACGCACTCGGAGCGCGGTGAGGCAGAGACGCCGACGTCTGACCTGCTCGATGCTCACGACCTTCAACTCCCCGGAGACGCGCGCATCGCTCGCCGCGCGCTGGTGCTCACTCCCAGGCCGCTGCCTGCTCACCCGCTCCCCGTGTTGGTGTTGCTGCATGGGTTGGGCGAGACCGGCAATGAGCTCCTGGGGATCCACGCCTGGGGAGAGCGCTACGGCCTCGTAACGAGCTACGAGCGCCTCAAACGCGCGCCAGTGGCGCGTACTCTGCAGAAGCTGCGTTACCTCACGGATTCGAGGGTCACGGAGCTAAACCAGAGCCTCCAGCGGCGCCCGTTCAGAGACCTGATCTTGGTGTGCCCCGTCACTCCGAATCCCTACAAGCTCCAACCCGCACCTCAGACGCTAGACCGGTACGCCGACTGGATCGAGCAGACGCTCCTCCCAACCGTACGGAAACGCTTTCCTGCGAGCCCTCACAGTCTACACACCGGGCTCGATGGCTGCTCCCTCGGCGGGTACGTCGGCATCGAGGTCTTCCTGCGCAAGCCGGAGTTGTTCACGAGCTACGGCGGCGTGCAGAGCGCGTACGGTGTCGCTCAGGCGGGCATCTACGCGGAACGCATCGCTCAGGCGATTCAGAGCTACGGTCCAAAGGCGCTACACTTCGAGAGCTCGAGCCAGGATCCGTATCTCGAGCCGACCCGCGCGATCTCGAAGCGCCTGACGGAGCTCGACGTGCCCCACGTCTTGCGAGAGGCGCCCGGCCCCCACAACCAGCCCTGGCTCCGCGAAATTGGGACTTTGGAAATGTTGCTTTGGCACAGTCGACAGCTTGAGCTACGCCCCAGCTCGTCATGAGCGTTCAAGCGAGCCCCCTCCTCACCCGCTTCTTCGCCGCCGCGAACCCCAACAATCACGCGCCCGCGATCATCGACGAGGCCGAATCCGTGGATTTTCGTAGCTTGGGGGAGAGGGTGCGGCGTGTGGCAGCCGGGCTGGCAGCGCAAGGCCTCGCTGGGCCTCGCGCTGGGACCGACGCCGCCAGCGTCGATCCGCCGCGCGTCGCGATGCTCGTGGCCCAAGGCAGCGGATGGGTCGAAGCGTTCTTCGGCATCACGCTGGCAGGCGCCATCGCAGTCCCTCTGAGTCACCTGCATCCGCCGCTCGAGCAGCAGTGGTTCGTCGAGACGTCCCGCGCCCAGGCCGTCATCGTGTCCTCCGACATGCGCGCCGAGCTCGAGGGCCGCGCAGAGCCCCTGGGCGATGTACCGCTGCTCGACATCGAGACGCTGCGGACGTCCACCGACTTGTTCCCCACGGATTCATTTCCGGCTGGGGACCAACCTGCGGTGATCCTGTACACCAGCGGCACCACCGGTAAGCCCAAGGGCGCGCTCATCACCCACGCCAACCTGGGAGAGCTCGCGCGCCTCGTGGCCGAAGCCTGGGAGTGGCGCCCCAGCGACTCCTTGCTCCACTGCTTGCCGCTGCATCATTTGCACGGCCTCGGCATCGCGCTGTTCGTCTCGCTGCTGTCCGGCAGTCGCACCCAGATGCTGCAGCGCTTCGACGCGAGCCGCATGTGGGAGGCGATGAAGGACGCCAATGTGCTGATGGGCGTGCCCACCATGCACAAGAAGCTGCTCGACGCCCTGGACGCCGGATCAGCGACCGATCAGGCGCGCTGGCGGGAGCACGCCCGGGGGCTCCGCTTGGTCACCAGCGGCTCCGCCGCGCTGCCCACCACCGTTGGCTCCCGCTGGCAAGAGCTCTGCGGCAGCTACCCCCTCGAACGCTTCGGCATGACGGAGATCGGCGTCGGCATGACGAACCCCGTAGCCGGACCACGCAAACCGGGTTCTTGCGGCAAGGTGCTGCCTGGCATGCAGATCCGCATCGTCGACGAAGCGGGCGCCGACGTTTCCCCGGGGCAATCAGGCGAGATCTGGATCAAGGGTCCGAGCGTCTTCGCTGGCTACGACGGCAACCCGGAAGCCACCGCGGCGAGCTTCGTCGATGGTTGGTTCAAGAGCGGCGACACGGCGACCTGGGACGAAGAGGGCTACTGCCGCATCCTGGGCCGCACCAGCGTCGACATCCTGAAGAGCGGCGGCTACAAGCTCTCCGCCCTCGAGATCGAGGAAGTCTTCCGCGAGCACCCGGCTGTCGCTGACGTGGCCGTGGTCGGCATCGCCGATGAAACCTGGGGAGAGATCGCCGTCGCCAGCATCCTCGCCCGCCCAGGGCACGAAGCGGACATCGACGAAGCGTCGCTGCGCGGGTAGGCGAGCAGCACATCGCCGCCTACAAGGTGCCAAAGCGCATCCTGCGCTTCGACGAGTTCCCCGCGGAACCCGTCGGCAAGGTGCACAAGCCGGCGCTGAAAGAGCTGGTGAGGCGCCCGCTTGTGAAGGTCCTGCGCGCCGTACCGGTTGCGCTGGTGAGTGCGCTGCTCTGGATCCGAACAGGGGTGCTGAACTGGTTCGGCTACAACACGTAATGTGGCTCAACCTGAAACCACAGAGGTGTGCGTAGGAACGGCATTTCATGCGCTGCATCTCTCGTACGGTCCACCCATCCCGCAGGACGCTGGCCCGAGCTACGCCTATCCCCGCCGTGAGCGACGACTCAATACCTCGGTCCCCTCACGATCTCCATCGAGCGCGTTCCTACGCCCGCTTTCTGCTGATCCCTGAGGGGCAGTTTCGACGTCGAGCGCTCCATCATGAACACGCCGGAGTGGCTCGCCTCACTCCTACTCGCGGCGCCGCTACTGTTAGCGGTACGCGGGGTTGGCGCGGAGCGCGTTGCGCCCGAGGAGCAAAGCAGGCTTGAATAAGCCATGGAAACCGGGATGAGCCGTCAGCGATTCTCCAAGCGCTCTGAAAGGAGCCTGTTCTCGAGCCTCGTTGGCGGCGCCGCCGCTGCGGTGGATCGCGCCGCGACGTTGGCGGCTACCGCCAGCGCCAAGCGCCGTGGCTTCCGCGCGGAGAGCCTGAGCCATCAGCAACGCCTGGAAGCGCTGACTCACATCGCCG
The DNA here is from genome assembly GCA_041389805.1 of Polyangiaceae bacterium. Lineage (GTDB taxonomy): Bacteria > Myxococcota_A > Polyangia > Polyangiales > Polyangiaceae > JAHBVY01. The sequence continues at coordinate 130,438 of JAWKRD010000017.1, forward strand.
CAGCCTACGCCGGTGGCGGTGAGCGCTTCTTCCGCTCACCTCGGCTGATCGATCCAGTGCGGCGTCAGGTTCGCCGTGTGGGGGAGAGCGGCACCGCGCCCGGCGTCGTCGAGGATCTGACTTGGCGCAGCGACTACGTGTGTTTCCTCCCGGATTTAGACGAGCGCTACGTCAGATACAAGAGCAACACTCAAGCCGCGGTGCGCCTGTTCCGTCACGAGCGGGGCGAGCCGCGACCGGTGATCATCTTGATCCATGGCTACCTCGGCGGTCAGTTCGTCGCCGAGGAGCGCGTGTGGCCAGTGAAGTGGCTGTTCAAGCGCGGCCTCGACGTGGCGCTGTTCGTGTTGCCGTTTCACGCCGTGCGCAGCGAACCAGAGCGGAAAGGGCCTCCGCCGTTCCCCGGCTCGGATCCGCGCTTCAGCAACGAAGGTTTCCGCCAGGCGATGGGTGACCTGCGCGACTTCATCGGTTGGCTGCGCGAGAAAGGGCACCCTCAGGTCGGTGCGATGGGCATGAGCCTCGGAGGCTACACCACGTCACTGCTCGCGACGCTGGAGAAGGATCTGGCGTTCGCCGTGCCGATGATCCCCCTCGCCTCGCTGGCAGACTTCGCGCGGGATCAAGGTCGCCTCGGCAGCAACCCGAGCGAGCAGCTGCTGGAGTACGAGGCGCTCGACCAGGTGCACCGCGCGGTGAGCCCCTTGCACCGCCCGCTCAAGACGCCGAAGGAGCGCGTGTTGATCATCGGCGCCGAAGCCGATCGCATCACCCCACTGCGCCACGCGCGGCGCCTCGCAGGGCACTTCGACGCGCCCCTCGAGACCTGGCCCGGAGGTCACTTGCTCCAGCTCGGGCGCAGCGAGGCCTTTCGCCGTGTCGGCAGTTTCCTTGGGGAATTGGGCGTGGTCGAACCGAAGCCTGCATGAGGCGCTAGGCTCGATCACTCCTCGAAGTCACTAGGCTCCTCGGGGCGCGTCTTGATCGACGTGACCCAGCGACCCTTCACCAGGCGCTGCTCTGTGTCGATCCAGCCCGCGTTGTCCGCCAGTTCCTGGTACCAACGGCCAACCAACATCGGTCGCTCTCCGCGCATCTCGTAGGTGTGGCTCCAGTGGGTGCAGCAGCCACTCTTGGAGAACGTGGTGATCTGCTTCCTTGCCGGGTCGACATCGAAGAAGCCAAGGTTCTCTTGGGTGAACCTACTCATCACCTTTGAGTGCACGAAGCGCTTCGTCGATGCTCGATACAGATACACCGCAAAGGTGGGTCCACCGTAGGCCCCACTCTGGTCGGCCTGCACTGCGAAGTCCTCACGGCCGTCGAAGTTGAAGTCGCCGACGTTGATCGTGCCCTGGTATTCGTACAGCTCCGCGGAGTTGAGCATCAGCTCACCCGAGTCTTCGAACTGCATCCAGATCTCGCTCTGCTCGAGTCTCTGCAGGACCTCGGAAGTGCCCTTCTTCAGCACGCTGACACTGCCTTTGCGGGCGCACTCCCCAGGTATGAACGCGGAGTCGTCGCAGTCGGAGTCGAGCGCGATACGAAAGTCATGTTGCTCCGACGCCTTCGTGACCTCGAACTGTCGGCCCTTCAAATGGGTGCGCGCAATCTCCTGAGGCGTTTGCACGAGCGAGCAACAGAGCTTGGATCCGTCAGCATCGTTGACGGCGAAGAGGGCCTGTTCGCAGCCAAACTTGCGCGGTTTGCAGCTGTCACCGGCTATCAGGCGGATCTCCCCTTGGAACTTCGCAAAATCCTGAGGGACAAATTTGTCACGCGGAAACCCAAACGTGTACTGCTGAAACTGAGGGTCGATGCTGTGCACACTCACGAGGCGTGTCACCCGACCTGCAGGCTCGTACGCAATGACGTGGAACACCGGATAGCTCCCGCAGTGGTCGTCGTCGTGCTGCTCGCCCGTCAGGTAACCAGAGACTCGCAGCTTCGTGCCCAGGAGCACTGGGTAGCGCAGTTCCGTGATGGGATTCTTCTCCCCCACCACTTGGACTTCGAGCGGCGGCTCGCCCGTGCGCTCCAGGGCCAGCAGCGCGCGACCGCACGGTTCGCTGAATTTCGCTTGGTACCACTGCGGCTCAGCCATGGCAGAGCTGGTTGCCGGCTGAGCAGCGCCTTTCCCAGCGGTTCCCGTGGCCTCAGGCGCGCCAGCGTCTCGAGCGCAGCCCGGGAGCAGCATCAGGGAGAGCAGCCACAGACGCATTCCGCAGCAAACGCCAGGTGCCGCGAGCGCATTCCGGCGGAGCGCCGCAATTGCTGAAGTTCTACTCCGCCGCTGAACCGGCCTGAGTCGGCTTCTTTTCAGGCTTCTTCACCAGATCTTCGACGCTCACCAGCCAGGGCGGCTCGGGCACCGACTCGAGCTCGTAGAAGCCGCCGCAGAACACCGCGCGGGGGCAGCCTCGCACTCTGGCTTGCGAACGCGCCTTCCGCGAGGTACTCGGCGAGGTTCACGTCTTCGTTGCCCACGAAGACTGCGGCGGGCGAGCTTCAAGAGGTCGCCTTCCAGTGCGCTTCGTAGCCGGGCATGAAGCAGAACGGCAGGTTGATGATCTGGACCTTCATGCGGTCCTTTCCAGTCGTCGATCACCAAGGTGATCGCCGCTGCCTGGGCTGTGTCCGGCGCGATCATCTTGGTGGCTCCGGCCGCGGCGAGAACTGGATGTTGATCCAGCGCAGGCTATCCCAGGCCAGCTCGGCAGAGCTGGTCGAGCTGCGCCGTGTTGCTCTTGGTGAGTCACGTTCATGCCGAGCCTTTACCGCCGGGCGGCGCGTGCTTGACGCAGTTCTTGATGCCACCAGTGGTCTGCTCGAAGGCCTCGGCGACTCCACCTTCGTTACGTGGCTCCGCGTTCGCTCTGTGCACCGAGAAGATGAGCGTCGCACCCGGAGTTGACGAGTTTCCGTGCGAAATCGTCGTAGTACGCGAGGCGACCGTTGGTGGTGACGTTGATGTCGTAACCCAGCGCCTTGGCGTAGCGCAGGGTGCCGAGCAGGTCCGCAGTGTCGGCCTTCAACGTCGTCGAAGTCGACCATGGTGACGCCACGTTTGCGGTACTCGAGCAGGTGCTCCCGCTGGCTCGCGGTGTGACCATGCAGCTGCGTGCGGGTGCCCACGGCGCAGAACGTGCAGTGGTTGTTGCACGCGTAGGTCAGGTTCATGATCACCTTCTCGGGGCCGCTCGAGGCGCTCAGGCGCCGGTCGAAGGTCCACTTGAAGTCGGCGACCAGTGAAGCGGGCATCTCGTCGCTGCCCGCTTCGTTGAAGCTAGCGTCTGGATACGCGCGGAAACGATCCCAGAGGTCCATCGCGACGCCCAGCAGCTCGTTGGCCTTGATGGCGCTCTGGCCGGGCACTCCCAGATCGAAGCGCACGATGAGCTCTGGACCATCCGCGAAGCATGCTTCCGCCAGCGCCTCGGCTTGCACCCGCTGAGCGGCGTCGAACACATCGAAGTCGAGTAGGTAGAGGCTCTGGGCGTGTGCGAGCTGGCCCATGCGCGCCAGCTCTTTCGCCGGGTCCACCAACCGCACTGGCAGCACCAGCCCATTGGGAGGAGGCCAGCCGAGCCCTTTCGCGACCCGCACGTGAAAGGCTCCGAGCGCCTCGAGGTCGGTGGCGTCCCAGCGCGGCACGACGCGGCCGCCGGCTTCCTTCAACGCCTCGTCGAACTGAACGACGCGCGTCACCTGCGCGCGGAGCGCTTCGGCGCACCTCTCCCCCGAACCCAAAACCAAGTGGATATTCGCCACGCCCTGGGATTTCAGCCCCGCGATCAGCGCCAGCAGGTCAGGTTCGGCGTGGTGGGAGGATTCAGCACATACCACCCAAGCTGTTTCAATGGCCTGAGGCACGCGGGCGAGGAGCGCCTGCACGCCTCCGCCAAGCACGCCCACGTCGCCGTTCCAGACCAGGCCGCTGCCTGGCTGAGTGAAGGCGTCCAGCCAGCAAACGTCGTGATCCGCCTCCTGATGCGCCTGCTCCCGCAGCGCGCTGAGCAGCTCGAAAGCCGCCAGATTGGCGAACTGGGGATCCGAGCGCGTACCACGTTCAATCCAGAGCGGTGGATTGAGGACGAGGCTCTTGCGACTCATGGCTCTATTGTCGCCCATCGAGCGCCGAAGCGCGAGCGTGGTATGCTGCCGGCGATGGAGGGCATCGAGGAACGCATTCGGAACCGCGACGAGCGAGTGCACATCCTCACCGGCGCCATCTGCAACAACAACTGCGTCTTCTGCATGGAAGAAGACCGGGACGCCCGCTACGAGACGAACAGCCAGACCGACGACGATCGGGTGAAGTTCATCCTGAAAGAAAAGCAAGGCGCCGAAGAGGTCTGCTTTACCTCCGGGGGGAACCCACCACCAATCCGCGCCTGCCCCAGTGGGTGAAATGGGCGAAAGAAGCGGGCGTGCACCGCATCAGCACCATGACCAACGGGCGCGCCCTGTCCTACGAGAAGTACGCGCGCGGGCTGATCGCCGCCGGGATGAACCGCTTCTACATCTCGATTCACGGCCACAACAAGCGCCTGCACGAAGGCCTGACGCGCACCCCGAAGAGCTTCGAGCAGACGGTGGCCGGCCTCGACGTCGTCGCGAAATACGCGCGCTACGGCGTGGAGCTCTCACACGAGCACCGTGCTCACCAAGCGCAACCTGCCGCACCTGCTCGACATCTATCGTTTCCTCCGGGAACACGGCGTGCAGCAGGTCGTGTTCAACGTCATGCAGGCCAACGGCCGCGCCGACACCTACTTCGAGCACATCTTCCCGACCTACACCGAGACCGCGCGGGAGATGCGCAAGTTCCTGGATGAGGCGCAGAAGCACGAGTCGGAGGTGCAAGCCTTCCTGGTGGATATCCCGCTGTGCACGACGACCGAGATCCCCGACTTCAACCGCGGCTACGTCGAGTCTTATGTGCACTACGAGCCGGCGGCCAACGGCGAGGGACTGATCCCTGCGGAAGCGTTGCTCGGACGCAAGGCGGAGCACGACGGCAAAGACGTGGTCGCCATCACCCGAGGCGACCTGGACGGCTTGATGCGGCAGAAGCGCGCGGAGTGTCAGACCTGCCGCTACGAGCCGCGCTGTGAAGGCGTGTGGGTCAACTACCTCAGCCGCAACGGCTGGGACGAGTTCGTGCCGGTGCCTGAAGAAGCGCAACCGCATGAAGAAGCAGTACCGGAAGACGTTGAATCGGCGGCCATGAGCGCCGAGTAGCGCGCGAGACGATGTCTGCTGGCCCGCGGCTCAAGTGGCTGGAGATCAGCCCGGACTACCGCTGCAACAACCGCTGCCTCGGCTGCTTCAGCGTGAACGACAGCGGCGACTCGATGAGCGGCCGCGAGATTGTGGGCTTCCTCGAGCTTGGCAGGCGTCGCGGCGCGAGCAAGCTGTGGCTCGGCGGCGGCGAGCCGACGTTGCGCAAGGACCTGCTCGCGACGATCCGCACGGCAAGGAAGCTCGGCTACAGCGACGTCAAGCTGCAGACCAACGGCATGCTGCTCGCGTATCCAGAGTTCGTGCAGAAGCTCTGCGCGGCCGGGCTCACCGAAGTCAGCTTCTCCCTCAAGGGCGCAGACGCGGCCTCCCACGACCGACTCACCGCCACCCCGGGTTGCTACGAGCTGCTGGTCAAAGGCATCGAGCTCTGCAGAGCCACCGGGCTCGCCCTCGAGGGCGACGTGCTGATCTACAAGAGCTCCGCGCCGGAGCTGGCAAGCTTGATTCAGCGCTTCTTCGCGCTTGGCTTGCAGCGCTTCAACCTCTGGCTGCTGTCCGCGGCGGGCAGCACTGATGCTGCGGTGGTCTCGGAGCTGCCGCGCGTCAGCGACGTGATGCCATATATCCTCGAGGCAATGGACTTGAAGCTCAGTCCGCGGGCGGACTTCATCACGTCGCTCCACACGCCGCCGTGCACGGTGCCCGCGAGCCACGCCCAGTGCCGCTTTCACGCGGCGGAGCTCGGCCTCTTGGTTGGCAACCCCGGTGGCTACCACTTCATGCTCGAAGACTCGCCGATCGAAGGCGGTGTGTACTTCGAGCGCTGTTCAGGTTGTAGCTTGCGCGGCCAGTGCAGCGGCGCGCGGGCGGACTACGTCGAGCGCTACGGCGAAGGGGAGTTTCAGCCTCCCGGCGGCGGCTAGTCCCGATCGCGATCGCGGCGCTCGCGGTCCCGCTTGCGCTCCGGGGGCGGTGAAGGGAGCGGCGTCGGGATCGGTGCACGCTGGCACTTCGGGCTGTCGAGCACGACGGTGACGCCCTGATTGCTCGGCACCAAGGAGTTCCAGACGCGAGTCACTGCTTCCTGACCGGTGAACACATCGACGTGCTTGCCCGTCACCTTGGTGCCGCGATCTTGCACGATGAAGCAGCCGTCGTGGCGCGTGCCCTGATCGTCGACGGGCATCCCTTCGTATTCGGGGATGTACACGCTGGTTCCGAGCGGCAACACACCAGTGTCGGCTGCGACGGTCAGCAGGGGGGTGATGGGGGCACCTGTGGCGCCTCTCCCCCAGGGAAACTTCTCTGGGCTCAAGGCGTCGAAGCAGATCTTTTGATTGGTGCGGGGGCACACGCTCGCGCACTCGCAGTCGCGTTTGTTGAAGCTCACCGTCTGACCGGTCAGGAGCGTGCCGCTGCCTTGCACACACACGCGATCGTGAAACTCCTTAGGGACGTTCTTGATCGTGCGGCACTGCGCGTCCTTGAGCGCGACGTTGTCGCCCTTGTAGTCCGCTTCGCTGGGGAAGTCGTAGTAGGTGTTGCGGAACTTGCCGAGCACCTTGCCCTTGAGCTTCGAGGTGTCCACCGGATCACCCGGCTCGCGCTGCTTCGGCACCCCGAGGGTGCGCGCAGCGACGGGTGCCGGAGGCGGTGGCGCTCGGCGCTCGGCGCGTGAACCACCAGCCGAGGGCCCCTCAGGCATTTCCCCGGAGAAATCATCATCGCCGGGGACCAGCGGCTCGTCCATCCAGGCGTTGCCCGCGGTGGCGCAGGCACCGAGGCCGCTCACCAGACAGATCAACGCGCCGACACGCACCCTGGCGGCGCGCTCAACCCGTACGAGCTTGGGTGTAACCAGTGGGGAAGCCTGAAACCGACTCATCTCGTCTGCTCCTTGGTCGACTGCGCACGCTCGGCGGCTGCGATGGATCGCAGTCGCTGCCAGCATCCCGCGTGACCTGCGCGCGGTTCGCCTCTGTGCAGGACCCAATGCCGCTTCACTTCGGGCGGCACCTCAAACTCGTCCAAGACCTCTTCCAGGATCTTCAGGCGGCGCAGAAACTGCCCGCCCATGATCGGATGCGCGGCGTGCGCCTCCGCGAGCGGCCGCCCCGTGTACTCCACGTCTGCGCCCAAATGCGCCGCGGCGAATTCGTATTCCTTCGCCTTGATGCGATCGCGATTCGCGCGGCGAAAGAAGAAGCCGATCATGATGTCGTCGAATACCCGATCCACGAAGCGATCGATGATCGCTCGGAGCTTTGGCTCACCGCCTAACTGCTCGAAGAGACTCGGGTTATTCATAACTCGCTGAACACGGTTCGCCTGCGCATGCGCCCCGCTCCGCTGGCAAATAGCACATCGCCAAGCGACCGAACGCGCTGCCCCAGACCATCCGCCAGCTGGGCGCTCTGGGCCAAGTCTTGAGCGGCGTCTGCCGCGGGGGCGGGTCCTGCAAGCTCGGGATTTTGGGGGGAGAGAGCACCCGTCGACGGGCGTCGCTCTACGTTTTGCGCTACGGCCATGCGCGCAAGTCTTGGTGCGCATTGAAGTTTTCTTGCGCTGCTCCGTCCGACGGAGCCAAACCTCAGCGTCGGACTGAGCCCAGCCCGCGAAACGTTCGCTTCAGCCCATGAGTCATCGCCTCCTCCGCATCGCCTCGATCCTCGCCGTTTCACTGCTAGCCATCGCAGTGTTCGGGACGCTCGCGCGCGCAGCGGACGACGACGCAGAGACTCCGGCGGAGGCTCCGGCGGCCAAGCCGCCCCGCGCGAAGAGCAAGGTCGACAGCAAGCGCCGGGAGCAGTGGAAGAAGGAGCGCGAAGCCTTCAAGAAGAAGCTCAAGGCCTGGAAGAGCGCGAAGAAGTATCGCGGCTGTCGCTACCAGTCGCCGAAGAAGTTCATGGTGCGTTCGAGCTTCGTCAAGAACAACCAGATCTTGCCGGGCCCGCACCAGCGCGCCGTCAAATACCGTGCGGAAAATTACGGCTACATCCCGGGCTTCAACCTGGAGAAGTACGCCGGCGCTTCAGTGGCCGAACAGGTCACGGGCATGAAGTTCATGGGTCTGCCGATTCAGATCCACGAGAAGCTCGAGCCCGCGCTGACTTGCGTCGAGCACCGCATCAAGCAGAGCTGCAAGGACGACGACGAGAAGTACACCGCCAAGGGCATCGGCGGGCTTCGTGTGTCGAACACCTACCGCGGTGGTGAAATCTCGAATCACCTGTTCGGCATCGCGATCGACATCGACACTGGGCGCAACCCATGCTGTGGCTGCGTCGATCCGTGGCCCGACCATCCGCTCTGCAAGAAGAAGGCGAAGTCAATCTACGAGCGCACATCACTCACGCGCTGCTGGATCGACTCCTTCGAGAAGTACGGCTTCTACTGGCTCGGACGGGACACGCTGATGGACACGATGCACTTCGAGTTCCTGGGCGATCCCGACCGCATCCTGCCGTAGAGTCAGCGTCGAGGACGCTGGGCCAGGAGCTGTTGGAAGTCACTCCCGCCCCCAGCGAATCCGTCCAGGGACTCGTCGACCAGTTCCGTGCGCGGCGCGCGCTGAGCGGTGAAATACCCGCCTACGAACATGCGCAGGCCCGGCCGTTGCATGGGTCGCACCGCGTGCCAGGTTGACTGTTCGAAGACCAGGGTGGAGCCCCGTGGGAAACGGATTGTGACCGCGCCGGGCCAGTCCGGATCTCGCTCATCTCCCCGCGGATCCATTGGGTCACCGAGTCGACGGGGGATCGCTAAAAGCTCGCCGCCCTCGGCGTCGATCTCGTGAAGATAGGTCACCGCGATCAGTCGCTCGCAGTGCTGCAGACGCGGGAGCTCGCCTCGCTGACGGACACCCTCGACGTCGATCCCGCCGATGTGGTGATGCCAGGTGAAGAACGGTCGGGAGGCATCGGAGACCGAACCACCGGTCAGCTCGAGAAACATATCATCCCCCAGGGCAGCGCGCGCAGCCTCCAAGAGGTGCGACGAAAAGAGCAAAGGGGCGGCTTCAGGGGCTAGCTTCACCAGCTGAAAGATCGCAAGGCCCGTGGGGTTCACCACGAGGTTCTTGCTGAGTTCTCGCGGCACTGCTGCGTAGGGCCGCTCGAGCCCCGTATCCTCGAGGATCTGTTGGATGATCTTTGTCAGTCGCTCCAGCGCTTCGGGTTCGTGAGTACGCTCGAGCACGGTGTACCCCTGTTCGGCGATCTCGCGCGCGTGGTGTTGAGCACCAGCAGCCATACTCAATGCCCCGATTCGGGGAACGCCCGAGCCAAGTCGTCGAGTGCCACAGCTCCAAGACGGCCGGCAAGATGCTCTAGGAGACCGAGGAGTGGCGGCGGCGCTTGCTTACCTCGGTACGCAATCGAGAGGTGCGATGTCGCCTTGTAACAGGGCGATCCATCTTTCGCGCGCAACGTGACCTGTGCCTGCTCGAGCCCTGGCGCGGCGAGCTCCAAGGTTAGCCCTCCCTGTTGCCAAACGGCGGAGAGGAGCCGCAAGCCAGAACCTTGCCCCAGGGAAACTCCCAAGAGTTCCGCCAGCTCCGGCGTAGCGCGCTGCCCAGTCTCGGGGATGTCCACTGGCCGCGGCCGATGTCCTGCTGCGACTGATGCCTCGCGAACGAGTTCGGCTTGATAGGTAGCGAGCTCCCGGAATGTGTCTTCACGCTCTTCCGCACTGACGTCCGCCGGCGTGCGTGAAGGATACCCTGGGTGGTCATCCAGAGTGGAGGCAGCGGGTCCGGGCCAATTCGCGACGGCGGCGTCTCCAAGGGGCGTGCCGGGCAACGGCTGATAGGTCGACCACATGAACGACCCTGGGCGGAGCTTGCGCAGCAGCGCAGTCGTCGCCAGCGTCTGTTCGCGTCGCTCGCCAGGCAGCATGGTCATCAGCGAGGCGCTAGTGGGAAGTCCGAGCGCGCGGCAGTCGTCAAAGACGCGTTCTAGATCTCGATCTCGAGTACGCCGCTGAAGCACGTTGCGGCGGAAATCCTCGTCCCCCGCCTCCACTCCACAGTGAAAAAGTGAGCAGCCCGCCTTGAGCAGCAACTCGAGTCGCTCACGTGTCGCGGCGTTGGGGTGCATCTCCACCTTGAATGGAAGCCCCACCTCCACGGGAAAGCGCTCGGCAAACTCCTGCAGCCAATCGACGGAAATCGGGAAGTGCTCGTCCCAGAACTCGAAGCCTTCAGGCTGATAGCGCTCGCACAAGGATGCGAGTTCGCGCGTGAGATCCCCAACCGGGCGAAGGTGACGCATGCTTTGGTCCCCGTAGTTCCCCGCGCGATGCCATGCCGGCGCGCTGCAGTAGGCACAACGGAACGGACAGCCGCGACTGGCCCGGACAGGCAGGTACGCGTCCACGTGGGGGCCAAACGTGTTGATACCGACCCGCAGGATCTGCCGCATATCGCCGAAGACGTCGTAGTCCCAGTTCGGAAGCCTAGCGATGTCAGGCTCAGGGTCTGCATCCGGTGGCTCCCCGGGGAAACCATCGACGTCCCGTAGCCACAACCCAGCAATCGGATCGAGCTTGCGGCGTTCGATAGCGCCCAGGAGGCTCCGTAAAGGTCGCTCGCCTTCACCGATGCAAATCGCGTCCACCCGCGGATTGGTCGCGACGTCCCTCGGCGCGAACGTAGCGTGGTAACCGCCCACCACCACGAACACACCGGGCGGCACTTGATTCAGCACGGCACTCGCTCCTGGCCAGTCGCGCGTCATGGCGGAAACTGCGACCAGATCTGCGCCAGCCTCACAAATGCTTCGGGCAGCGTCAGCGACTCCGCCTTTCACCGAGACTTCGAGCGCTTCCACGTCGTGTCCCGCAGCGCGAACCACTGCGCTGAGCGCCGCGACCGACGAACTAAAGGCCCGCGGCGGATCGGTGAAGAAGACGAAGAGCACCTTCACTCGAGCAGGCCTCCGTAGCACCTGGCAAGCTCTGGCCAGCGCGCCGCTGCCAGCGGGAGCGACGGATCCCGTCGCGAAGCCTTGGTGCCTTTTCGGCGCACGAAGCACGCTGCGAAGCACCGACGCCCAACGACTTGCATCGGACGTACCGCATGCCAAGTCGCCTCGTCCAGCAGGACCAAGGTGCCGATGGGCCCCGAGAGGTCTACCGCGCCAGGCCAGGGCTCGCGCCCCGGGACGTAAGGGGCCCTTGTTGATTCCGCGAGGGAACGAGGCTGAACCAACATGGTTCCGTACTCCGCATTGACTGGGCAGCAGTAGAGCGTGCACACCATGCGGTCGATGCGCTCTCGAGGCGCCCACTCATGGTTACGAAAGTCCGCACCGTCGATGCCGCCGAGGTGACTGTGCCAGAAGAAGAAGGGGCGCTCCTGATCGCACAAAACCGCCGAAACCTGTTCGAGTTCGAAGGCTTCTCCAAGGCAACGCTCGAACAACTCGATCAACCGCGAGTCCGTGACGAACGGCAGCGGCGCATCACTGCGCCCAAACAAGCTCAGCAACGTAAACCCCACCTGCGTAACGTTCACGTCGGGCGCAAGCTGGATGTCTTCCTCGGAGAATAAGGGTGGCTCACCCAGCTCGCGCCAAATCGCCTCGACAGCGACCTGTAGCTCTGCGCAGCGTGCGGCGTTCCAAAAATCTGGCACGACGGCGTAACCGTGCGCCACGAAGTCATCGAGCAACTGCTCAGCCTGCACTGATTCCCCGCGGTAATACTGAAGAGAGCACGGCGTCGGGTGAAGACAGTTGAAGCAGTGACTCGTCGGCGCGCTCAGCCTGAGTCGCATAGTCCGCCGCAAACCAGCAACCGACGAAGATGCGCGGGCTTCGTTGCACCCGCGGCAACACGGCGTGCCACGTGCTCTGCTCCATCATCACCACCGTGCCCGGGGGGCCCACCACCCGAGTCTGACCGGGCCACTCGCGCAAGTCGGTGGGGTGGGGTGCTTCGGTGGCGTCGTTGATGTCGCGTGGGTGGACCAACAGCTGACCGGAGCCTTCGCTCATCTCTTCGAGGTAGATGATCATCGCCACTCGCTCGTGGCGCCTGTAGTTGGGGGTGAGGCCCAATCTGCGGTAGCGCTCGTCGTCGATTCCACCGACGTGCATGTGCCAGGGAAAAAACGGACGCCGGTCGTCGCAGATCAGCGCTGCCACGAACTCGAGGTGCATCCTCTCCCCCAAAACCCCGCGCACCACCTCGACAGCGTCCGGATGGAGCAGGCCCTGTTGCAGCTCCGGGCTGAAATTGAGCAACTTGTGCAGCACGAGCCCCGTGCGCGAAACTTCGACATTCTCGGTGGGCCACTCGGACCCTTCTCCGTAGGGAACTGGGCTACCCAGGGACTCGTACACGGAACAGACACAGGACTTTAGGCGCTCCACCTCCGCGGCTCCGTACAGCCCAGGCAGCACCGCGAAGCACTCCTGCTGCAGCTGCCGCGTCGCCTGCGCCACGAGACTCGTCACGTTTCAGCCCCGGTCATCAGCGCGTCCAAATCCAACCGAGACAAGCCGATATCACTGGCTTGACCACCCAGGGCGCTCGCTGCGGCGAAGTAACAACCAGCGAAGAGACGCAGACCGCTGCAGCGTTGAGGCAGTGCCGCGTGCCAGGTGCTCTCCTCGATGAACACTACGGTTCCGACGGGGCCGTGCACCTCGAGCGCACCTGGCCAATGCATGGCCTGGATGTCCCCGGGCGGAGGCTCCTGGCTACCGACGGGACGCGGCAGGACCAGCAGTGAGCCGTACTCCGCGCTGAGTTCCTGCAGGTAGACGAGCATCAGCAAGCGCTGCGGCACACCGTGGTGGACGTAAGGCTCACGCTGCCAGCGCTGTTCGTCAATCCCGCCGAGGTGCTGATGCCAGCTGAAAAACGGCCGCGTTGGGTCGGAGATGAGCACCCCCAGGAGTTCCAGCACGGCGTCCGCCCCGAGCGTGCGGCGCGCGATTTCCACGGCGTGCTCATGCAGAATCAGGGGACCGAGCTCGGGGTGACGCGAGAGGATCTCCGCAATCGCGTAGCCTGCAGCGGTCGCCCCGCTGCTGCTCTCTCCGTCCGTCAGGTGACCCGGATTCACGACGGGAGGACAGCCGAGGCGTTCGTACTGCTCTACTGCTACCGCACGGATTCGGCTGACGCGAGGCTCGTACAGTCCCGGTACCACGGCGTACCCGACGCGGGCGATCTGTTCGGCGTACCGCCCCGCAGCATCCTGGGAGGCCACCGGGCTGACCACGTTCAGCACCCAGCCCCCAGAACGCCAGCCCCCAAAACGCGCAGCGCGGTGCCGTGCACCGCCTCAATCACTTGCCGCAGGCCACGCGATCCCACCTCCCCGACGTGACCGCGGTGCGAGTATGCCAGCGTCTCCTTCGAAACGAAGAAGCGCTGCCCTTCGACCAACCGCTCCACGGCGAGCACCACGTCGCCGTCCGGCCCCCTGAGATCAAACATCAGGCCGGCGCCCTCACTTCGGACCCCGCGCAAGTCCCAGCCGCTGACCCCAGAACCGATGGTGCTCCTTAGGTGAGCCACTACCTTGGAGTCGAACCCGCCTTGGGTACTCACGCTCGGAACCTGCTTGGCGCTCGCACCCTCGGAGGGGTTGATTACGAAGCCCACCCAGTCGTCGTTGAGGATCGGATCCCGGGCTTGTTCCGCGCGGGAATACAGCCAAGCCCATTCCCGATCGAGTTCCTCGCGCGTCCAGCCTTCGGCGCTCATGAGCGCAAACGTGTTCGGGTCAAAATCGATGTTGAGCTCGCTGGAGCGCTCAATCAGGGCGTCAGGGAGCACCAAGCACTTGAACACCTTCACGCTGCTACCGAGCTCGAGCGCCGTCTCGAAGGTGCGCCGGAAGCTCGCCGGATTGTCACCGGGCAGGCCGAAAATCAGCTCGATATCGACATCCAAGCGCCCCTTCATTTGCTTGAGCACGCTCTGGAAGCGCTGGATGTCGAATGGGCGACCCAGCCGCTCGAGGACGGCTTCGTCAAAGCTCTGAATGCCCACGCTGGCCTGCACCTGTCCACAGTGCTCGAAGAACGCGAGGTGCTCCTCTTGGAGGTGGGTGGGGTAGAGGTGGCCGTGGACCACCATGTCGCGCAGCACGCCGACTTCAGCCTCCGCCGCAACCAACGCGCGAAAAGCACGGGGGCTCAAGTTGAAGGCTGCGTCCAGGAAGAAGACGTTCTGAGCATCGGAGTTCTTGAGTCCCCGTAGGTGTTCCGCGAGGTAACGAGCGGAGTGGACGCGGTCCGACTTTTGATCTCCCCACTGGCAGAACGCGCAGTGGATGGGGCAGCCGCGAAACGTCTCGACGTAGCCCGTCTTTTCCCGCGGCGCGATCCCGAGCTGGTACGGCGAGGGGTAGCTCTCGATGTCGGGCCGCTCCGCAACCGCCGTGTTCCGCCACAGCCCGCGGGTGGGCAACATCAGCCCCGGAACCCGTGTGAGCCAGTCAGGCTCCTGATGCAGACGCACGAGGTCGCGGATCGTCTGCTCCCCCTCTCCCGGTATGACGGCATCCAAGCGGTCGCGGAGCGCGTGGTGAGGTGCCAAGTCGAACACACTTCGACGAGCGGCGGGGCCGCCAGCAACGATCGCGAGCTCGGGGTCGAAGGCGCGCAGCTTTGCGGTGAGGCCCGCGAACACTTCAAGCGACCACACGTACGCTGACAACCCGACCAGCGACGGGCGGAACTCACGGATGCGTTCAAAGTACTCGTCTGGGTCGTTTGACCTCAGATCCAGCAACTGCACTTCGACGTCTTGCAGATCCGGAGCGCTCCGGATGGCAGCCTGCAGCTTCTCGATTCCGTAGGAGAAGGAGTAGAACGTCCCCTTTGGGTCCCGCCACTGGCTGTCGACTGCGACGAGTGCGATCCGTCGTTCGCCCACGCTCTGAGTCTAATGCCCGGCTCTGGTGTAGGCCATGGGAAAGCTGCGCTGGGGGGGCATGGAACCCTTAGTTTTTCTGGTGTTTGGCGCGCCGAACCGCTTCGGGGCCAACCAGCCCCTTGCGCCCATCCAGACGGAAGTGCCCTTGATCGCGAGACACGACTGACTTCGCGGCCTCGCGCACGAGCTGGGCCAACGCGTCCGTCGCTTGGCCCGCGACGTTCCGATAATGAATGTTGAATGAAGCGCTGCGCACCAGCGCAGGCGCGGCGTCGTCGCGCGCGGTGAGTACGACGTCCACGCTCGAATCCTGGACTTTGAACGACAGCACGCAAGCACGGCGCTGAACGGTCACGGCACTCAGCTGTGCACGGTTCGCTTCAGCCACGCCCCACACCAGATCGCGCCACGCGGGATGGTCGAGGTCCTGCTCCTGAGCCATCCGGTTCGTCGGGAGCCATCCAAGCCCCATGCTCCGGCTCTGACCAGGGCGACGTGCGGGGAGTCGGCTTGAGGTTGTCCTCCTCCCAGCCGAACTTGGAAATGTACGGGTGGTGTAGCCCGAGACAGGTCTCCGCGTACTCGCACTGGGCTTCGTGGAAGCAGGCAAAATTCGGGTAAACATCGTAGAACTCCTCCACGATGACCACGTCTGGTTGCGAGTTGTCCTGAGAGTCGGCGTAGTCACCGAGCAGGCAACGCGGCACATACTTTACTGCCGTACGGATACCGTTCGCTGCCGCAGTCGCCAAGGCGCGACGCAGCTCGGGCGCGAGGACCTCCATCGGCGCGAGCAAATTCAGCTCGTCGTCGTAGTCTTCCATCGGAAGATAGTTCCAGAACTCCATACGCGACGGGTGGAACGGCAGAACCGTTTCAACGATGTTGGCGAGGTGCTTCACGTTGAGCGTCGTCAACACCGTGTTCGTCATCAGCACAGCGCCCAGCTCCTTGACGTTGCGGATCCCGGCGATGGCCTCGTCAAAGCTGCCCTTGCGCTGGGAGATGTAGTCCTGGGTCTCGGCGTCGTGACCGTGGAGTGAGATGAAGAATTCATCGACGCCAGCGTCGATCAACGACTTGGCGAAGGCGCGGTCCTTCAGTGGTCGCCCGTTGGTCTGGACACGGATGTGCTCGAAGTTCCCTTCACGAGCGACTGCGATGTAGTCGAAGAGCTTCTTCTCCAACGTGACCTCGCCGCCGGTGAACACGACGCGACGGTGTTTTTGCAGCTTCACGTTGTCTTCGGCGACCTGTTTGAAGCGGCCGAGGGGCAAGCCGTTGTAGCGGTTCATGCCCTCTTGCACGATGCAGAAGCGGCAGGCGCTGTGACAATGGAAGTCCACCGTCACGGTCAGATCGCCGAAGCGTGTCGGCTCGAAGCGCCCCTTATGGCTATGCATGCCTGCTCTCGATTCCCTCGGTCAGACGCGGTCCGCTCAGAACGTGCCGTAGTAGCTCGTCTTCAAGTAGCGTAGCTGTTGAGCTTGATGATCCCACAGGTAGTCGATACCCACGTCGAAATAGAGGTGTTCGAAGCGGGCTTCGTACTTGCTCACGAGCTCGAGCAAGGGACTGGGATACTCAAAACGCTTGAGAAACCAGCGCAGCTGGTCGACGGCCACGCCGGAGAAGTAGATAGCGTCGGCGCGCCGCTTCTTCGCGACGCAGATCTTCTTGCAGCCAAACAACTCAGGCGGAACCACCTTCGCCAGGGTGTTTCGCCCAGAAAAGTCCATGAACGTGCTCGCCTTGATCAGCTTCAACACGCTGTCCGACTCGGCCTTCGCTTGAAAGAAGCGATAGGTGTTGGCGAGCTCCAGGTCGTGCTCGCTTGCAATGTAGGAGCGCCCCGCATGGGCGTTCTCGCCGGTGAGATACAGGTTGGCCTCGGGGATGACCTTCGACTCCGCCACCGTGTGGTCGAGATCGAAGCTCACCATCACATACGACGCGGATGCAGGGGCGCGCGCCTTGACCTGGATGAACGGGCGCAGGGTTTCGCTCAACCCCTCGAGCGTGGTCGCTGCGTCCTCGCGTTGTGGATCGTAGATGTAAATCTCAGCCCACAACCGCTGCCCATCCCATTTGACTCCCCATACCGTCAGGTCAGGTCCCAGGGACCGCTGAACGGCACGCAACGCTGGCTCGAGCGACGCGTGGAGCCCGGCGCACATCAACGCGTGCCAGAAGAGGTTCTCCGAACGAAACTTGTGCTTGAACGGCCGCCTTGGACGGTAGGGCTCCAGGCAGTAGTCGTAGTAGGCGTCATCGGGCCCGCTGGGAGCAAAGGCAAATGTGCTGAGGTCTGGCTCGATGATTGGGTTCATGCGGTCAGCGAAAAGCCTACCACAGCCGCAGGTACCAGCCAGATCGACCAGTTATCCTCGCGGATATAGGCTTCACCAGGCTCATCTCACCCGCGCGAGACAGCCAGTTCGGCTTTAGTTCTGCGCTGAAGCACACTGACCGTAGGCTTGAGCCTCGGCGTCGCACTCCGGCGACGTTGGATTGCCTTGGGTGCACTCCACGGTGGTCGCGCTGTTCACACACGCCACGTAGGCCCTCAGCTCCGTTTGACAGGCGCCCAGTGACTCACCCGTGCACCCCCCGATGCAGTCCTCGAGCTCCATCGGGGTGAACGCGCAGCTGTCCTTCACCTTCTCGCAAACGTCGTTGCAAGGCTGGTAGACGTAGACATCCAGCGCGGCCTCCATGCCCGCGTCTTCGATGCCGCCGCTGCCACCCGTGGTGCCACCGCTGCCGCCGTTTCCACTGGAAGCGCCAGTGCCAGCGTTGCCGCCGCTGCCCGTACCTGCGGTGCCGGCGGTGCCGCCGGTGGCGCCCGAGCCACCGTTGCCCCCCGACGAGTCGTCGGAGCTACATCCCCAAGCCGCTAGAAGACCCAGAACTCCCGCGATCGCTAACCGCTTCACGACGCCGAGTAGGCCTGGTTCAGATTCGGACGTCAAGAGCAACTCAGCGTGGTCAACTCACCGGCGAATCCGTGGTGTGAGGAAGTATCCTCCTCCAGGTGTCAGCCAGCGGAGCAAAGCGATCTTGATTCCATAAGGAATTGCCGTTCGCGCGCAAATTGACCATCTTCGACCGCACCAGCCCGGGGTGCGAACGGCGCATGAGGTTCGGCACTGGACAGCGCTAGTACCTCCGCGGTCGCGAGATATTTTCGCTCTGGATGTTTTTGCGCGCTGGGTAACGCGTTCGGGAGTTGGAGCGCTGAGGTATGCTTCTTCCAGATGGCGCGTTTCACGAGCGTTGATGTTCGCCTGGGAGGGCCGTGTGGACTGCGCTGCGAAGTGTGTGATTGCCGCGACAGCGCGACCGATCCCCGAGCACTAGAGCGGCTCGGAAACTCGGTAGCGCGTTTTGTGATCCGTGGTGGAACGGAGCGAGAGCAGGACGTTGCCGCAGCAGCTCGAGCCGCGCACAGCGCAGGGGTCGGTGAGATCGTGTTGCGAAGCCCCCTGCTCGCGTTCACATCGCTCGAGGCCGCCCAGCGAATCAAGGCGTGGAAAGTAGACACCGTGCTGGTGCCGATGCTGTCCGCGCATCCGCAGGTCCACGACCGAGTGGCGGGCGCCGAGTCGGCGCTGGTGAAAAGCCTGATGGGCATGCGCGCGGCAGCCGAGGCGGGACTGCGCATCGAGATTGAAGTACCCCTGCTGTCGAGCCGACTGCAACGCTTGCCGGACATCGTCGACCTCGCGCGGCGCGCTGTGGGTCGGGTGGCCGCGGTGCACTTTTACGTGCCGACGAAAGCCCCAACCGCGGCGCTCGATCCAGGTTCGTGGGCGGAGCTTCAGCCACGTATTGCGCAAGCGCTCTCCCATTGTCGAAGCACCGCCACGCTGGCCGTCATCCACCCACGCAGCGGCATTCCCCTGTGCGCTCAGCTGGCGGCCGGAGTCACGGACGCCACGCGACAAAGTCGCGGCCCCACGCCGGAGGTCCACTACGCCAAGGGCACGCCGTGCGACAGCTGCCGCGCATCCGCCCAATGCTTTGGTGTACGCCAGTGGCAGTACGAGCGCCACGGACTCGACGGCCTCACGCCGCTCACGCGGCTCACAACCCAGCTACGGAAGGAGTCGAATCAACCGCGCCGACAGTGGACCGACGCACAGCGACGCGCGGCCCAGCGCACCAACTGGCTCATCATGCGGGTGACGGTGAACTGCAGCCAAGACTGCGTCTTCTGTAGCGTCTCCGAGTACTCGCGCCAGCGCTGGGAGGATCCCGCCTCGAGCTACAGGGCCATCGCGAGAGCAGCGAGACGAGGCGTGCAGCGAGTCCACTTCACCGGTGGAGAGCCAACGCTCAGCCCTCACCTCGCGGACTTCGTCGACGTAGCCAGGCGCTGCGGGATCCCGGAAATCGACATCAGCACGAACGCGATCTCGCTCACGAACCGTCGGCGCGCTGACCGCCTCGTACAGGCAGGCCTGACTCACGCCTTCGTCTCGCTACACGCCCACGACGAAGCATTGTCCCGAGAACTGACTCAGAAGCAAGGCGACTTCGAGCGCACCACTCGTGGCATCGACATGCTGCTCGAACGCGATGTTCAAGTATCAATCAACCATGTGATCAACGCGCGCAACTATCGCTATTTGCCCCGGTACGTCGAGTTCTTACGTGAGCGGTTCGCCGGCAAGGTACTGCTCTCCTTGGCGATGGTTACGCCTCAGTACCGCGCGCTCGAAAATTTCTCGTTGATCCCCAAGTTGAGCGAGGTCTCGCCCTTCTTGATGCGTGCGGCGTGGCGATGCTTGGAGATCGACCAACCGTTCTACATCGGGGCCAAGCAGGGGACTCCTCCCTGCTTTCTAGGGCCGTTCCAGGCCTGGACCGACCTTGTTTCCGTGGAGGACGAAGCCGTCGCCGAAGACGCGGATCAGAAAGTTCGCGACGCCGCGTGTGACGACTGCAGATATTCGAAGCACTGCACGGGGATCTGGCGCCCGTACGCCGAGCGGCACGGCACCAGCGAGCTCCAACCGGTGCCAGGTCCACCGGTACGAGCAAGTGATTTCTGGGGCGGGAAAAGCCAGGGTCACGTGCTCGACGTTTTTCCGCGCAGCTTTTCCGAAGTTCCAGAGACCTTGCGCGACCGCGCGGCGGAGGCACGAGTACGCGCCTTGGTGTCAACGCCACCCGAAGCAATTGCAGCTGAACCGAAGCGCTTGCCCGTGCTCCAAGTGGCGCATCATCGTCCGAAACGCGTCCTGCTTTTCGGCAGCTCGGGGCAGGCGCGGCGTCTCGCGAGTGCCCTGTCGAGGGTCTCAGGCCTAGTGCTCGACTCGGTCGTCGCACCTCATATGGACGACGACCTTGCGCGCGCCTTCGACGCGGGTGGTTGGCGCGACGCCGACGCCGCCTTGGACACCACGACGCCCGACGCCGTCGTCATCGCTTGCGCGACGAGGGCGCACCACGACCTGGTCGAGCGCGTCGCTGCCCGTGGCATCCCGATGCTAGTTGAGAAGCCTGTCGGGGAGAGCCTGGAGGAGACTCAAGCCGTCGCCGCGCTTGCACAGAGTGGCGCGAAGATCGTACCAGCCCACAATCTGCTTCATGCGCCCGGGATGCTGGATTTCCTGGCGATCGAAGCCAAGCGAACCGAGTTTGCGCGTCGGGTGCCTGAGCACGGCCAAGACGCAGCCGGAGCGTGGGATCGCCAACTCTTGGGTGAGTTGTTCTACCACGCTCTGGTTGTCACCACCCGAGGCCTCGGCTCCTATCCCGACATTGTTTCCACACGGTACCGTGACAGCGAACGCCCGCGCTGGCTCGAGTTCGAACTCGCGGGAGGTGGCCAGCAAATCCTGCTCACGTTCGACTATGTCGCGGAAAAAGACGAGCTCGAGCTGATCCGGGAGACGCCGGCTGGAACCAGCCACCGCTGGCTCCGCAGCGGCTCCATGACGAGCCGCGGCGAACGCACGGACACATGGGACATGCGCCCCGTGCAAGGATCAGGCGACGAGAGAACGAACATGCTCACGCACTTCCGAGACGTGATAGCTGGCGTGTCCGAGCCCGTCGCCAGCGTCGCCGATGCGCTGCTGATCAAAGCGACTGTCAAACGCATGCTAGACGCCTTGCAGACGTCTGGGGTCGCGTATCAGCGAAAACACGCGCCGATGCGCATCGCAACGCGAGAGCTGCTTCCTCGCGCCTTCAAGTGAGTGACGACGCGCTCATCCGGAGGTAGCGCTTGGCGACTCGGTTGGATGAAAGTACACGTTGCAGGAACTGAGGTCCAAGCGACCCTCTTGATAGGGGAACGCGATGATCCACGGCAGCATTTTTCCACGCGACAAAACCTGATTCAGTAGACGCACCCGCTCGATGAGCTCGTGTGCCCGAGGTGTCTCCAGTCTCTCCAGCGCTCGCTGGACCACCTCAGGGTGACGCGCGTGAAAGAACATTTGGCGCTTGCCGCGGGTAAGTACGCAGTGCTGAAAGCACACGAGCTTGGAGTCCGAGAAAAGCTCTGCCACCGGCCCAAGATTCCGCACGGCACGGGAAAGTCGGGCCCTATCAAGCGCGAAGTAGAGCTTGATATCGTGCAAGCCGTGTGAGGTGAAGTCGAGGCCGCAGATGTAGACTTGGTCGAGATTTACCTGGCTGGGCGCATCGACCTGCAACTCACGGAACAGCCGCTGCATCAGGTGCAGCGAATGGGCCTTCAGCACCCAGTAGTATTTGAGGCGCAGTTCTGGTTCGCCCCCCGCATCGAGCCCTATCACCGTCTGCAACGGACACGCCTTGCGCTCCGAACTCGCAAGCAGCGTCGATGTGAGCCGCTTGACGTCAATACCGAGCTCACCAGCGACCCGCGCGAAGAGCGCATCGACCTGCCGAACTTTCTCCTCGAGGTAACGCCCGGTATCGAAGTATCGCGTCGTGCGGTAGCTGTCTATCCGTTCGGCGACCTTCGCCGATCCCTCGAAAGCATCACACGGCACGTCCCTCTCGCAGAGCTCATCGAAACGCTTGAGACTGCTCGGTACGGCTGAATCAACGGAACAAAGCGCCGTCAACCAATCCGAGTGAGGCGAGTCGCTCGCCGCAGGCCGCTCCGCCCACATCAGCATCAGCCTAGCGCACCTCCGCGACGGGCTCAGCTACTTCAAGCGAGAGGGACTCTCGATATCCGCTGAGCTGCAGCTCTCAGGCGCTATCAGCGGGTTGCAGCGCGCCGGCGTGCCACCCGGGATCTGCACGAAATAGGCTTCACCACCAGTCATCGCCGGATAGTCCGTGCTGATGATCTGCGCCCCGCTGTCCAGAGCACTCTGCAGGACCTGCGGACTCTCTGCACCTCCGTCCCGCGTACGCACGATGAAGCCATCCCGGACGGCTGCCTGAATCGCGTCAAAATCGTCCACAGCCCCGTTGAGGATGCGCACAGCGGCGAAGTCTTCATCGGGTTCGCTCTCCGCAAACATCAGCCGCCCGGCAAGGCTCGTGAAATTTCGCGTGTACGCCCCAGTGAAGTCCGAACGATCGTTGATGAAGAACAGCACCTTGCCCCGCGCTGCACCTAGCGCAGGCCAGCCTCGTTCGGTCACGGCCTCGCGCAACGTGGCGGCATCGCCTTGAACATCATCGGGCGCCACGATGCGCTCCCGCGGGAAAGCCTTGAGGATCTCCCCTTCAAACTTCTCGAAGAAGCTCTCCCCGAGCCACTCGGGAAAGCGCCCCTTGGGCTCGATCTGAATGAACAGTGGCACGTGCCCCGGGTGCTGACTCGACCACTTCTCGATCGTGCGCAGGCAGTCCACGAACTGGCGACAGTGCGTCCCCTCATCGACGATCAAGATGTGGAACACCTCGATCGTGTCTGTGGCTTCCATGTAGTTCGTGTCGAGCTCGAACTTGCGAACCCCTTGATCCTCGAGCTGCACCTCGAGAGGTTCGAATGAGTAAGCGAGCTCGGGAACGGCGGGGGGATCCTGGGCGATGTGATAGCTGTTGTGTGTACCCTTGAGCTGCAGCTGATTCATGCGCAGCTCGTTATCGCGCGGATACGCTGACCGCGTCGGCCCAGGGCTATCCTCACCGCAACCCGCGAGCGCAAGCATCGACAACCCCAGCAGGCTGGCCCCGAACAGCTTCACCGACTGAAATTAGCGGTTTCACGTCCGTCAACCAAGCGTTACTTGGTCGTCACACGTTCACAGGCTGCTCTTCCAGCAAATCGGCGAGCAGCCCGAGCAACTCATCGTGCACCATACCGTTGGTACCGAGCACGTGACCCCGCTCCAAGCGCGGTGGACCACCGTCGAGCGCGCTCAGACGCCCACCTGCTGCTAGCTGAATCGCTGCTGCCGCGGCGAGATCCCAGACGTGGACCCGGCGCTCCCAGTAGCCGTCGTAGGTCCCGTCCGCGACGAAGCACAGGTCCATCGCCGCCGAACCACAGCGCCGCACCGCGAGGGCCCGCTTCTTGATCCGCTCGAAGCTCTCGAAATTGTTGTACGGCGCCCTATCTCTTTCCGGAGGGAAACCAGTCGCGAGGAGCGCTTCCGCGAGTACCGAGGTGCGACTCACCTGCACGGCCTCACCATTCCGCTTCGCGCCGCCGCCCTTGTAGCCGCTCCAGGTGGTGCGAATGGTTGGAGAGACGACCGCGCCACACAAGGGTTCGTCGCCGTACATCAGCCCGATGCTCACACACCAGATCGGATGACCATGGGCGAAGTTCGTCGTGCCGTCGATGGGATCACACACCCACTTCGGGGCGGCAACGTCCGCCTCGCCGGTCAAACCGCTCTCCTCGGCCAGCACCGCATACGGCGCGAGCTCAGCGAGCCGTTTCAGGATCAGCTGCTCGCTTTTCACGTCCCACTCCGTCACCAAGTCCTTGGGCCGCTTCTTGCTGACCTCGGGTCGCGTGCGCCACGCGCCAAGCACTAGATCCGCAGCTTCAGCAGCAACCTGGGTCGCGATGGCGCTGAGCTCTGCTAGCTCGGTAGATGAAGGGGGGGCCATGGGCGGGTGTTAGCACGTTTCGGCGCGCCAAAAGTTCGACTATCGATGCAGCGCGGAGATGTCGTCGGAGGGATCACAAACGCAGCGGACTAGCCAGCGTTGGCGCTGGATGACGCTGCTTGCGCTCGCCGCGGTCGTGCTGGTCGGCGTCGGGCTGCGTTGCATGCACCTGCGCGATCCGTTCATCGCTGATTTCCACTCGTGGCGCCAAGCCGACAGCGCGGGTTTCGCTCATGGCTACCTGGTAGAGACGCTCAACCCCTTTTCACCGCGGGCCGATCGCCAGCCCTGTGAGGTCGCGGACGCGCCATTCGGCTTGGTCGAGGCCGAGCTTCCAATTTCCGCATGGCTTTCAGCGTTACCCCTCAAGCTGCTGGGAATCAGCTTCCCTCCCCCATGGTACCTGCGCGCCGTGAGTATTGCGTTCTACGTGCTCACGGCGTTCTACCTGTATCGATTGCAACGTCTGCTAGGCGCCGAACGACTCGAGGGCGGCGCCACACTGCTCGTTTTTTCTACGCTGCCGCTCGCCATCTTCTTCACGCGCACGCCGCAACCCGATGGCCCCGCGCTGTGTTTCTGCGTGGCCTTCCTGCATCACCTGGAGCGTTGGCTCACGGCGCCCGCCCCCGCCGAGCATCCGCCTGAATCCAAGCGCTGGTGGCGGCACCGCGATGTGCAGCTCGGCTTGAGCGCGCTGTGGGGGGGCGGAATGCTGATGATCAAGGCGCCAAACCTGTTCATGGGGCTCCCTGCTCTCTACCTGGTGCTGTCTGCACGGGGCGCCTTGCCCGCGGCGCGCGAGTGGCGCTTGTGGGTCTGGGGCGTCTGCGTACTGGGATTAGGTTCCGCATGGTACTGGCATGCTCACCAGTTTCCTTGGACCTTCGGCGTCTGGGGCGATCGCGCGGAGACCAAGTTCTCCAGCTGGGCGCTGTTCAACTCCGCCGGCCCGTGGCGCACCCTCAGCGAGCGCTTCGTCTCGAGCATCGCGGGTTGGGGCGCGCTCGCGCTCGCTCTGCTCGGACTTGGCGCGGGCCTGGAACAGCGCCGCACTCGCCTGTACCTCGTTTGGCTGCTCGGCTTCCTGTGCTTCGTCGCTGCCGTGCTGAAGGGCAACGAGACGCACGTCTACTACCAGCTCCCGGCGGTGTTGCCGCTCAGCCTCTTGGCAGGCAAGGGCGTGGCGACACTTTGGGAGAGTGCCAGGCAGGTGCCCGCACAACGCTGGGGCAACCGCGTGCTGCTGCTCGGTCTGCTCGCACTGCACGGCTGGAACACGCAGAGTATCCTGTTCTCGAAGACTCAGCGCGGCGAGCACCGCGGATTTTACCACACGGATAATGACATCGTAGCTACCGCCAGCCTGCTCCAGCAGCACCTCCCGCCAGGCGCGCGCTTCGTCTCGGTGGACAGGAATCCGGCGTTTTTCTACAACTCGGGGCACCAGGGGTTCTTCACGGAGCGCACCGACCTACAGGCGGTGTTGAGCTGCGCCAAGGGACGCGCGGACTACGCTCTGGTGCCAAGTTCCTATCGCAACCAAGAGCGGGCGCTCAGCGGGCGAGTGAAGCGCGTGGGCCAGACGTCGCGCTATTTGCTGTGGCAATTCACCAGCGCTCAGCCCAAACCGTGAGGTCAGGCTGGTCGAACCCTGCGCTGACACAGGAACTCTGGCCGCTGGAGTACGCTTTCGGGTTTCGAGCCGCGGGCAAATCAGTGAAACTCAGCCCGGGTTTGGGCAAGCGTTCCTCACCCCCAAACGTTCATGATGCACGCAAAGCTCCTTCGTCGTCCGCTCACCGTTTCCGTTGTCGCGCTGCTAGTTGGCGCCTTCGTTAGCCTTGGGTGTGATGATCCGCCGCCCAAGACGAACCCTTTCGCGGCGCCTAGCGACACGGTGAAGCCGCCGCCCATCGACTCGGTGCCGACCCCCAAGGGTCCAACCGAGTTCAGCGTCACCTTGGAAGGACCGAAGGTCGGCTTCTCCCCCATCTTGATCGAGAAGAAAGATGGCAAAGAGCGCCTGGCCAAGGCGCTCGAGGAAGAGAAGCAGCACATCGACGGCAAGGACGTGCCGCTCGCGGTCGATCGCAAGGCCAAGCTCGACTGGGTGATGGCGATGTTCGAGGGCCTGTACAAGCTCGGCGCGACCCACATCGTGGTGAAGACTGAGACGCGGCCCTCGTTCCACACGACGCTGAGCTTCACGTCGCAAAGCAAGGTGTCCAGTGCGCCGACATGCAGCGTCGTTGCCGTCGTGCTCAAGGATCGCGGCACTGCCGTGTGGAAACTAGCCGGCGGCACCGCGACCAAGCGCAGCAAAGGCTTCGCGGGCCCCGACTTGAGCATGACCGGCGAGACGATCGAGAAGCGTGCTGGCGCCTGCAAGGACTCGAGCAACATCTTCCTCTCCGCCGATGAAGGCATCGAGTGGGGCCTGGTCTACGACATCGGCGCGTCCACGAAGGAGCTCGAGAAGGTGAAGCTCGACACCTTCATCCTGCTGCAAGAGCGCCCCGTCGCTGGGCACAAAGTGGCGCTCTGAGAGCGCCGCGCGAACTGACGCGATGTCAGTTTCGAGCGCCGGCAAGTCGCCAGATTTCTCTTTAATTTTAGTGGGTTAGGAACTTCGCTCAGGCGCTGAACCGAACGCGCTGCGGTGCACAGCTGCGCTCCAAACGTCGGCAAGGCTGCCGTCTACGCTGAATTGGCGCCCCTGGGAGTCGCCAGCTTGGCGCGGCGCGCTATAGTCCGCGCGCTGTGACTTTCCGAACCATGCTCCTGGGCCATCGCGACGACCACACCAAGCAGCGCATCACCGAAGCGCTCGATCGCATGGATCACAAGGGACGCATGCTCATGATGGAGCAAGCAACGGGAGCCGATCAGCAGGCGCTGTGGGATCTATTCGAGGGAGAAGAGGCCGACGCCGACTTCTTCGTGCCGAGCGGCACGGATCCCTTGAAGGAAGTGATTCACCACGGAAAGAACACGCTGCCCGCGCACAACTTCTTTCAGAAGCGCTTCTGCCTGGCCGACGATGAGTCCGGGGACCTCTGGGGCTACAACCACCAGACCCTCGATTGGGCAACCGGGCCCGGCTACTACGTCGCGCACTCCGTCGATCGCGAGAAGGACAAGGAGGCGCCCAGCGAGTTCGTGATCAACTACACGAAGATCCCGCCGAAGAAGCCCGAGAGCTGGCCGGTGATCATCCCCAACGAGAAGAAGCTCGGCCGCTTCGTCTACGCCGGGATGAAGGACTACATGCGCAAGGTGAGCGAGCACATCTCGATTGGCCGCGCCTACAAGGGTAAGCCGATGTCCGCCTGGTTCATGCTGTGCCGCGAAGATCCAGCGGAAGAGTGAGCCGCACACCGAACGCGTAGCCCGCGATCCTCGCGGATCCGCGTTGAAAAGCTCGATCCGCGGAACGGACTTCCCAGCTAGACTTCGGGCGTGGCGAACCCCTATCAAGCGCCCGAGGCGGATCCCGAGCTCGGCGACGAGATGGCGCCGCCCGCGTTCTTGGAGAGCTTTCAGGATCCGTTGCCCCAGGCGCGGCTCGTGATCCTGGTCTGCGTGCTGCAGGCGCTCTTGATGGTGGCCATGGCGTTGCTCGAGGCGCCGCCGGTGAGAGATTTCGGTGGGCGCACCATCCTCGGCTGGAGCATGCCGTTTCTGCTCGGGTCGCTGCTGGTGTTCTCCCGCGTCACGACCCCCAACGCGAAATTATTCCGCGCGGATTCGATTGAGGCTTCCCGCTACTGGCCGCTCTGGCTGCTCTTGCCGTTCGCGGGGGCGGGCATGGCCTACTGGGAACTGCGCAAAGTGACGCGGGCCAGCGGCGCTGGATCGGCGGAGCGCTTTGCGGTGCCTTGGCTCTTTGGGCTCTCCGTGTTCTTCGCGGCTCAGCTACTGCCGTTTGGGGTACACCGCTTTGGCATCTTCTTCTTGTTCATTGGTCAGGCCTGCTTGGCCTTCCTCGTGAAGTCCTTGCGCGACGCCCAGGTACGCCTGGTGCGCCTCGCCGCCGTGGCCCAGGTGTTACTGGACGCCGAAGCCGAGAAAGCATGACCCGCTCCCAACGCGCAGCGAGTTCAGTCGCGGGCAAGCCGCTCATCGCGGCGAGTGCGATCTCGGTCGTGGTGTTCGAAGTGATGTTCTGGCTTCCCAGGGAAGCACGCTTGTCCCTAAGCGCACAGCTGTTCGCGGGGTTTGTCTTCGCCGCCTGGCTGGTCGCCTTCACGCGTTGGGGGGGTGCTCTCTCTCGAGAGGTACAGCGCTCCAACCCCGACAAAACCTTGCGATTCGGAGCCGGGTGGCCGCTCTTGATCTTGATCCCGGGCATGGGAGGCGTGTTGTGTGGATTCGCGCTGCGCGACTTGGCGCTCAAGGCGCGGGGCGAGGCGAACCCCGCGCTTCGCCGTTGGTCAACCGCTCTTTGGGTCACCGCTGGCCTGGCAAACCTCACCATTTCCGACTGGATATTATCTTTGCTCCACCGGGCCTTGGGGTTTCGTTTCTTCGCAACGCCTCAACCCGCCTCCCCGATCTGGTGGGCCGCGATGCAGGTTTGCTTGGTGTTCTGCGTTTTGCACCTTGAGCGAGCGCGAGAGTCAGCGTCGAGAGCGCCGAATGATGACCAAGCCGAGGCACGCGGCACCGAGGGCTAGCCCCACCTGGGAGTGCTGAGTCGAACCGACATCGCACTTGCAACCATCCCCCCCTGGCGGCGCGACGTCGCGCGCCGCGACGCTCGAAGCGAACAGCAGCGCAGCCAGCGCGGCGCCCAAGCTGATCGTGTGAAGGCGGATGGCTCGTGGCATTCCTTGAGGATACGTGACGAGCGCAGACGCCATCAACGCTCCCGCTTCGACCGCCTTGTCGAGCGCCGAAATAGCACCAGGCCGACACCCATGAACGCGACGGACAGCGCGGTGTAGGTGCGCGGGTAGCCCGTCGTTTCACAGCCGCAGCCGCCATCCTTCTTCGCTGGCTCCGGCGGGGGCTCGTCTGCGAGAGCGCTCGCGGAAACCAGCAGCACCGCGACCGTCAGCAACGTCGCCCAGAGCGAACTCGCGCGGATATGGCCGAAGCGTCGCGAGGTGTCACTGAAACGAACTGGGAAGCGCCCGAGCATGGCGAGAGTGTAAGCGAGCTAGGGCGCTTCGACCAGCTCACGCGCGCGCTCGATGAAGTCCGGGAAATCGTTGGGATCGTGGTCCTTCCGTCGCTTTGGAGCCTTGCGCATGCGCACGGCGATCAGGCGATCCCGTGGAAGAATGACCAGGTACTGCCCCAGCGTTCCGGCTGAGTAACAGCCGATGATTGGCCCGAAACGATACGTGACGTCAGGTAATCCCGCCTTCCAGGTGAGCTCGTCCCAGCCTTCGAGGTCCGGGTCGTCCGGACGCAGCGCCTTCACGGCTTCTCGGTACTCATCGGCGGTCTTGAAGCGACGCCCCACCAGTGGCTTCATCTGCGCGACGAAGGCTGGGTCCAGCTTCGCGGTTTGCCATGCGGCAATATCGTCGCTGGTGAGACCGAGCTCCGTCGTCTCGGGGATCAACCACCAGAGGAGCCCTAGCCGCTTGTGGTTCGGTTGCACTGGGGCGAGCTCGGTCGTGGCGCGTCGCAGGAGGTCCGGATCAATCAGCGGCTTTGCGTCGTCTGCATTCGGCTGCTGAGTGTTCCTCTCCCCCAAAACCAGCTGCCCAAGCTTGAGCAGACCGTCTGCATTGATATGCAGTCCCGACATGCCGTGGGCGTGCTTGGCCTTGTCTAGGCTCCACCAGTAGCGCGTGATGCCGAGGGGTTTGAACAGACGCTCTGCCACGAAGCGATCAGTGCGCTTTCCACTCGCCTTCTCGATCAACCCGCTCAGCAGGTTGCTCGCACTGTTGCCGTAGATGAAGCGCTCCCCCGGCTGCGCGTCCAGCTTCGAGTCGAGCGCGTACTGCACGAAGTCTTCGCTGCGGTAGATGGGGAGCGTGCTCTTTGGTTCGCTCAGGCCACTCGAGTGGCTGAGCAAGTGGCGCACCAGCACATTCGCCTTGTCTCCAGCTTTCCAGGCGGGAAAAAAGTCGGCGACCGGCTGCTCCAGCCTGAGCTTGCCCTCTTGAATCAGAATCAGCGCGGCGAGACCCAGCACGCTCTTGGTGATGGACATGCTCTGGATCGGAGCACCCTCCGCTCCGAATTGATCCAAGACGCGACCCTCCTGCCAGATGATCAGTTCATCCGTCCCAAGTTCGTGGGCCTTGGCGACGAGCGCTTGTAGCCGCTCCGCAACCACGGAGCGCGGCCCCGGTGGAGTCCGCGGAACCGGCGGCGCAGCGGCGGTCGACGACGGGGCCGCCACCACGGTCGGAGCCGAAGTGGACTCAGCCTGCGCGACGGGTTTGGGCTCCTCTGACGGCGGGCGTTTGGC
>JAWKRD010000018.1:0-158652 GCA_041389805.1 Polyangiaceae bacterium
CCAAGGCGCGTCGGATGGCGGCGCCGATGTCTGTCCCGTCCCGCCCGAGCTGCACCTCCTGAGGCGCGGGTAGGCGCGTCTTGGGACGCAGCGGGTCCTCGATGGCAGCGGTCGATGCGAAGGCCAGGACGCCGATGCGGTCGTCCGGGCGCATGCCAACTTCCGCCACCTGTAACTCCGCGCGGATACGCGTCGCCGCGTCGGGCACGAGGTCGATGCTGCGGCTCTTGTCGACAACGACGAGCACTGCCAGGCGGTCGAGGGGCTTGCCGAACTCGACCCCCATGGCGGCCAAGCACGCGGTCAGCGCCGACACACCAATCAACAGCTCAGTGAGCCCGCGCCTCACGGCGTGCTGGCGACCGCTCAAGCTCACCAGTCTCACTGCGATGAAGCTCACCGCAAGCGCCGCGACGACGCTCAGACCCGGCCGCTCGAAGCGCACGTACCGCTCGGGCAAGAGCCCGGCCCAAACCAGCCCGACGTACAACATCGGGAGGAGGCCAAGCAGCTGAAGACCAAGCAGCAACGGGCGCTTCGCGAGACCGCGACGCCTGACGGCGAACCACAGCCACGCAATCCCGAGCACGCTGCCCACGACCAGCGCCGCGACGGGTAGGTACTGCATCAACGCTGGACGCATCAGCTGGTCCCTCCACGCTGCGGCTTCAGCTGACGTCCGAGATCCTTACGGTCGGGCGCCTTGGGCGCCACTGGTGCGCGCGCTTTGGGCTTGCGGGTCAGCCACCAGGCATCGAAAGCCAAGAATCCGAGGGCCAACAGCGCGAGCAGCCACGTCCAGGTCGTGAACGCTTCGGTGGCCTGTTCGGTGCCCTTCAACTCGCCCCCGCCAGCGAGCTTCGGCAGCTCCTTTTCGCGAGTGTCGCTTTCCGCGCGGCTAGTGAGGTTCGCTACAGCGAGCACGCTGCCGGGGCGGCCTTGGGTCCACGACGCATGGTAGAAGCCTGCGTGGGACACCTCCGGGATCACGGCGAGACCCGATTTGGTCTGGACCTTGAACTCGTCACCGGCCGGCGGGATCACCGCGACCTCCGGCACGCTGGGAGGCACGCGGAGACGGAGTGGCGAGCCGGTCGGCGTTGCGCCAGTCACTCCGCGGGCGCGTCCAGCTCGCGCTTGTTCCACGAGGTTGCGCATGAAGAGCACGAAGCTCGCCTTCAGGGGCCAGTTGCTCTCGCCGACGTCGAAACCGATCAAGGTTCCGTTTCGCCCAGGGAGCGGCAGATCGCTGATCAGCGTGCCTTCTCGGCTGCGCACTAGCGAGTCTCGGTCGCCTTCGAGCTCGAGCTTGCGAGCCTTCGCGATACTCACGCTGTCGAGGGTCAGGAAGCGCAGCCGCGGATCGCCCTCGTTCCAGGACGTGATGAGCGGTTCCTCGATCTCGTCTCCTACCACCACCCGATGACAAGGCCCAGCTGGCGGGTTCAGGACCAGCAAGTCACCCGCTGGTAGTTCCGTGGGGCAACTCCCATCGACTACGACCAACGAATCCGGTGGGATCTCTGCGCTGGCGAGGGAGCTGGGACTGGTGCCAAGCAGCTCCACATCCGGATCCGCCTCCAGCGCCCGCTTCACCCACGGGTTAGCCTCCTTCGGCACCAGGACCACAGGCAACTTGCGGCTCCCAGGCACGCGCCCATAGGCACGGTCGTCGACTGGCAGCGCATCCCCCGGGCTGATTTCGAGCTCTAGACCGGTGCCCCGGTCGCCCGCAGTCGGCTCGAAGGTCAGCACGACAGGCGTGCTCTCTCCGGGCTCCATCCGCAGCTTGCGCGAGGCGAGCGGTTCCTTGACGTTGCGTTGCCGTAGGGTAACGAAAACGTCGCGAGGCGCAGCGCCGAAGTGGTTCACGATGGCGAACGCCTGGACCTGGTCGCGCTTGGTAGTCGGGTCGACACCCAGGCGGACGTCTACCCGCGTGATGCCGGTGTTGTCGATGGGCACTCCCACCTTGACCACGTCGAGAGGCAACGCCGCGCTGCTCAGGCCTTGGGCATCGGCAAGTGCCGCGTCGGTCACCAGCACGATTCGCTTGTCGCCCTTCAGCGAGCGTAGGCGGTCCGTAGCCAGCGCAAGCGCGTCTGAGAGCTTCCCCTGAACTTCCCGCACCTCGAGCTTCTCGATCGCGGCTTCGAGGCGGCGTTTGTCGCGGTCGAGTGGGGAGGCGACCTTCGCCTCGGCTCCGGCTTCGATCACCACGGCGTCCGCACCGGGGCCAAGCGCCCGTACAGTCTGGATGGCAGCCTTGCGCGCTTCGGCCATGCGCGTCGAGTCGCCGCTCTTTGCGCCCATGGACGCGCTGGTGTCGATCACGATCGCGACGTGATCGCCCGCGATGGCGCCGCCGCGAGTGGCCGGGGTTGCAAGCGCCAGAGCCAGCAGCAAGAGCGCGAGGAGCTGCAGAATGAGCGGCACTTGGGTGACCAGGCGCTTGAACGGGCTGCGCGCCAAGAGGTCCCGTTGCGCCTCACTCCACAGCCAAGTGCTCGGTACCGCGAGCCGCTGGCGCTTTACCTTGAGGATATACAGGGCGATCAGCGGGATCACGAGACCCGCCAGCGCCAAGCCCCACGGGCTCCTCAGCTCCACCGGGTGTCCTCCCCGAGCGCGCCGTAGGCCTCGTCGCGGTCGTGCAAGATCGCCGCGATCAACGCGTCGAAGCGCTCGAAGGTCAGGTTCTTCAGCGTTTCTGCGTTGCTCTTCGCGATGCGCTCTCGCAGCGGTCGCTGACCGGGGCGAGGCAGGTCCTCCAGGGAGAAGTTGCTCAGGTCAATGAAGTGCGTACCCTCTGCAGGACCTTGGCGCATGCGGTCGAGCACGCTGCGCCTCACCAACTGAATCGTGGGATCCGGCGAGCGGCGGATGTACGGGATCAAGCGCTCCGGCGCGTCGCTCTTGCGCGCGGCGCGCGGATGAAAGGCCGCCGCGGCGAACGGCACACCACCCAGGGGCCACGCGGTTTCGTCCGCCTCTCGCAGCTCTGCGACGAAGGCTTCGAAATCTCGTAGGTCAAGCGGCAGCTGAGGGTAGATCAGGAGCGCGATCTCGATCTCCGGGTCCGCCTCCAGCTCGGCGATTGCCGCGAGGCTCGGCGCGAGATCCCCCGTGCGCTGTAGCAGCACCCGCTCGGTGACGTGGCCGTCCAAGCGGGCCTTTTCAGCCCAAGGGCACAGGTTCAGGGCTTCGACCACCTCCCGCTGGTAGCGTCGGTAGACGCGCAGAGCTTCGGATTCGAGCTTCGACATCAGTCGCTCTCCCGAGTCACAAAGCGACGAACCACCGCCTCTAGCGGCTCGTCTGTTACCGCGCGGAGATAGGTGCCAGCGTGACGCCTGGCCCAGCCGCGGAGCTCCTCGATCAGCCCGGTGAGACGCGCGATGTAAGCGTCGACCGCAGTCGCATCGAGCGTCAGCTCCACGGTCTGGCCAGACTCCGCGTCGACGAAGCTGTAGTCGCCTTCGAGGTTCGGTTCGAGCTCCTCCCGACTGAGCACCTGGAGCAGGCACACATCGTGGCCTTGAGCTCGCGCGCGTCCGAGCGCCTGGAGCACCGGACCCGCATCATAGAAGTCGCTAACCACCACCAAGAGGCCCGGCCGTCGGCTGGTGAGTAAGGTCTGCTCGATGCTGCGGGTCAGGTCCACCGTGCCGGTGGCCTCCACCCGGGACAGCTCGCGCAACAGCCCGGCTAGGGCGCTCCGGCCCCGCTTCGGGGGGCCCACCTGGTTTAGCCCTGGGCCGCGCCCCTCTTGGCCGCCTGCGACCAGCACTTGGGCGCGCTGGGAGCCCGCCAGCGCCAAGTAACCGAGAGCCGCGCACAAGCGTCGCGCCACCTCCAGCTTGCTCGGCTCACCAAAGCCAAGGCTGGCGGAACCATCAACCAGCATGCGCAGGATCACGTCTTCTTCCGCGCGGAACTGTTTGATGACTGGCTCGCCGGTGCGCGCGTAGGCCAGCCAGTCGATGCGGCGCAAGTCGTCGCCCGGAGCATACGGGCGGTGTTCCTCGAACTCGGCAGAGCCGCCGCGGCGCCTGGACACGCGCTCGCCGCTTGCGCCAGAGCGCGCACGGATCTCCAATCGCCGCCGGAGTGCTTCTAACTCGGCGATGAATTCGGGGGTGAGGGGATCCGGTGCCGCACTCATGTGCCTCGCGGTTCGTCGTCTACGGGGCCTTGCGGGTCAGCGGCATCCGTCTCCGGTAGTCGCTGCGTCGACGGCCCGGTGCTCGCCGGCGGTGGCTGGCTCATCGGTCCGGGGGAGAAGTCGGATTCCGGCGCCGGCTCCGGCGGCTCGGCGCCTTGCGGTTCGGCTTCGCCCGCTGCGAGGGCGCGATCCTCCTCTTCGAGTACGGCTTCGAGTCGGGCTTGCGCTTCGTCATGTTCGCGGATGGCCTTCTTGGTGCGAATGCCAGCCGCGGTGAACAGCGCTAGCCCGAGTACGGCCCAGCCCGCGGAGCAGGCGATCCCGGCAGCGAGGTAGCTCTCGAGATCGCTGCCGGAGCGGAAGATCTGTTCGATCATCACGAACGCGTAGGTCGGTGAGGGCGCTGCGAGGATCAACGCGCTGTCAGGGTCAGACAGCGCGCCACCGATCGCCATCACGATCCATGGGCCCACCATGGCCACCAGCACCGCGACCAGCGTGAGGACGCGTGGGTTGGCGCTGCCAGTCGAGCGTGAGCGCATCCAGGAGATGAACCCCACCGTGAAGACGAAGAAACACACGGCGTAGCCGGTGAAGACGAAGAGGGAGGTCACCTTCTCGTCGAAGCGCGAGGTGCTCCACAGCATCTCTCCGAGCAGGCCAGCAAGGCACGTGAGCACCATGCTGCCCACGCCAAAGGTCATGAGTAGCGACGACGCCTGCATGATCCCCGGGCCGAGGTAGCGTTTGAGCTTGCTCACGCCTTGGCGTTCCCAGTGCACGCGCACGCGGCGCGAAGGGCCGAGAGGCTCACCAGCGAACACCATTGCCACGAGGAAATAAAAGATGAGCTGCAGCCCAACGCAGACCAGCGCTGCGGGGCCTTGGTCGTTCTTGTCGACGGCGAACACCGCCACCCAGCTGGCCACCGCCGCTCCGGGGCCCGCGACCAAGAACCAGCGCCGCAGCCCCGACGATCGGTCCTCGCTCGGCCCGGCCATGTTGGCGACGGTGCTCTCGTAGAGGAACCAAGCCGGCAGTGCGACTAGCGCAATCGGGATGATGATCAGGAACGCAACGTAGGCGAACCCGAAGTCCGCGCGCACATAAGCCGTGGGAAGCCAAACCGGAGGGCCATCGGGGACTCCCGGCCAGAGGTCGTGCACGCCGTTGGACAGCACGGGCCCACCGAATACGTACGCCAGGATGGACAGCGGAAACGAAATGATCAGCGTCACCAGGATGGCCGCCGCCGAGCTGTTGAAGCGTGACGACAGGCTCAGCCCAAACGCAACTGAGAGCACCGCGATCCAAAACAGCAGCGCAAAGGCCGCCAAGACCTCCGTCGCTGTAACGCCTCCGAACAGGAACGGCAGGACGCCCACGGGCGCGAGCATCACCACGTACATCGAGATGTAAGAGAGCGCCGCGAGGAACTTTCCGCGCGTAATCGTCTCCGCACCAAGCCCTGTGAGCAGCAGCGCATGCCAGGTGCGGCCACTGCGCTCGCTGGCGATGGTGCTCGCAGCAACCGCGGGTCCCACCCAGGTGACCACCGCAAAGGCGAGGGAAAAGTACGTATGAAACAGCACAGAGCCCACCTTTGCGGGCTCGGTACTGACGCTGGCAACGCCGCCGATGGAGCAAATCAACAGGGCGATCACCGCGGTGAGGCTGGCGAGGATCAACGGCGTGCGGCTGAGCCGCGCCGCTTGGCGCATCTCGCGCATCCACACCGGGTTCGGCTCGTAGCGCACGCGACGCGCTTGGTGTTTCGCGCGTTCGAAGCGCGTGGACGTCGGCGGGGGCGCCGGCTCCGCGACCTCGCCTGTCTGCGCGCTCACTGGAGATCTCCTCGGGTATACTCGAGGAAGATTCGCTCGAGCTCGTTGCGCTCCGGCTCCACACCCACCAGGAGGATGCCGTGTCCGACCAGGTGGCGCACCACGTCGGCGACGAAGCGGTCGCCACCGGTGTGGGAAATGACGACTTGGCCCCCACTGGTGGCCTCCACACCAACGACTCCACCCCCGCCTTCGACTAGCGGGATCACCTGGCGAGCGTCGCCAAGGACGCGCAGCTTGAGGCGTTTGGTTGCGGTGCCTGGGACCGTCGCTCCACCCTGGGTCGTGCGCCGCTCGGCCTTGGCCGCAACGGCAGCCGCGGTCGCAGCCGCGACGCCGCTCGGGTCCGCGTCGACTACCGCGTGCCCAATTGCCGCTGCGCGGCTGCGCGCCTCGAGGCGCTCGGCGATCTCACCGATTGGGCCCGCGATCACCAGCTGACCCTTTTCCAAGATCCCTACGGAAGTGCAAACATCGGACAGCTCCGTGAGGATGTGGCTGGACAAGAACACCGTCTTGCCGAGCTCACGTAGCTCGAGGAGTAGATCGCGAATTTCGATGCGCGCTCTGGGGTCGAGGTCGCTGGCCGGTTCGTCTAGGATCAGCACCTTTGGGTCGTGCAGCAGGATGCGCGCCAGCTGGAGGCGCTGCTTCATGCCCTTGGAGAGTGCAGACACCAGGCGCGTCTGCAGGTTGCCCAGGTCGGTGAGCTCAATCACCGCGTCGACGACGTCGATATTCTCCACGCGGAAAGAATCCGCGAAGAACTCCAAGTACTCCCGCACGCTGATGCGATCGTAGACACCCGCATGATCCGGCATGTAGCCGATGATTTTGCGCACCTCGTCCGGGTCGATCGCGACATCAATGCCGTCGATTTCGACGCGGCCAGCCATCGGCTCGAGCAGCGTCGCCATGATGCTGATGGTCGTCGTCTTGCCAGCGCCGTTCGGACCGATGAAGCCGAAAATTTCGCCGTGCCCAACCTCGAAGCTGACATCACGCAAGACGTCGAAGTTGCCGTAGCGGTGCCACAGGTGACGCACGCGGATCGCCGGAGGCGCGATCAGCGCAGAGCCCGAGTCCTCGTGCTGTTCAGCAGCCAGTTCCGGCATGCCGCCTTCGAGCGCTTGAGTCACGGTGCACCTCCCCAGCCGACGACACGGATCAGGACACGATCGGTCTCGAGTCGCAGGCCGGAGTCTGACGTCTTGCCCTCACCCCCATCAAACTGAGCGAGGACGACGGGGACGTCGTCTGGCCACCAATCCAACGAAGGCACGCTGTCGTCGATTGCCTTCCACGCTGCGGGGGCGCCGTCTGTGTCGCGATTCATTTGTTTCGGAAAGGACTCGCTGTGGAGGTCGCTGCGCCACGAGAGCTTGCTGCTCAGGCTGCCACCAGAGCCCACGCGGGGGGGAAGCGCGGTGCCATCGGAGTAGTGAAGCGTCGCGCCGTCCGCGAGCTTGGGGAAGTAGCGCGCGGGCTGACCCGGAAGCTTCACCACGACACCCACGAGATCGCGCGCCAAGCGATTGACCACGTCGGCGCCGCCAGCGGTTGGGACGACGCTGAGCCCCCCGCCCAGATCCGTCAGATCATCCTCGCGGATCACGATGGTTTGCCACGGCTTGCCTTCGATGCCGTCGATGCGGAGGCCGTCGCGGTCCACCACGAGCTCACGCTCGGCTTTCGAAGCGTCGTAGCCCGCCAAATCGAGCACGGCTTCGCGGGACGAGCCGCTCACGCTCAGGGCGCGAGTGCTCGAGTCGTAGAAGCCTCGGAAACGCGTGATTGGCGCTCGAGTCATGCCAGCGCCGGCCTCGATCAAGCTCAGATGCCGGGCGCGCCCGCTGACCCCCTTGGCCGCCACACCCAGCAGGATGATCAACACCGAAGTGCCCAGCGCGTAGATCGGCAGGCGAGCGAAGGCTCGGAGCGGCTTGCCAATTTTTGCCGAGCGGAAAAAGTTTACGGGGCCGGCAATGACGGAGTAGGCGAGCAACAACAACGCCGAAATAACCACCGTCCAGCGTGTGCCCTCATTCGGATCGAGCTGACGGCGGACCGAGTCGCTGCGGCGCTCATCGAGGGACCGCATCGCGTGGGGGAAGACCTCCGCGTCGCGGCGATTCCACGCGTGGCGCATCAGGTCTTGAACCTTGAGCTGCACCCACTCGTCATCCACTTCGGGGGACCGAGTGGCGTCGAACGCCAGCACGTGCACCTCGCCGAGACCGTAGCTCGCGGAGCTGCCCCAGGGGCTGGGTCGAAGGTTGCCGCCCGAATAGACGGCGAACTCACGTACGGTGGTCGGGCTCGGGGTTGCAGGCTTCTCTAGCAGCCCGGCAGTCCCACCGTAGCTGTAGCTGCTGCCGCTGGGGATCTTGAAGCGGGCGGTGAGCTGAAGTTCGCGAGGCGCTTCCCCTTTGGTCAGCTCGCCGCCGGTGAGGCGCGGCAGCGGGCCGACCCGCATGTCCTCGGGGCGCGTGACCACTACTGCCAGCGCGCCGCCGGCGAGCACCCAGTCGGAGATCGCAGTCAGCCGCGGTCCTGTCAGCTTCGCGAGCGTCTCACTGCGCGCGAGGAGCAAGGTGGCGCTGGCGTAGCCCGCGGCACGTGTGGGCAGCTGAAGCTCACCCTTGGACACCGAGGGCGTGCCAACGGCCACGATGGGATCCCCCGAGTTCACTCCATACGGCTTGTCGTCCGCGTACATCCCCTTGCCGCGGATCCCTGAGGCAATGCGGCTGGGCTGCTCCAAGTCGATCAGCAGCGGGTTCAGGCCGATGGGTGAGCCAATCTCGAGCTGCGCCAGGATCAGACCGGCCTCGGAATAGGCGGTCAACGTCATCTCCGGCGCGCTGCTGTTGAAGCCGTGTACTGGTAGCTCGATGCTCACCCGGCTCTTGGCAGCGACCGACAGCGGGGCGCGCACTTTGAGCTGGGAGTTTGCGTAGGTGGCCTCGACCTTCAGCTCGAGATCGCCCTCCACTGGCTCGTCGGTGACATTCTCGAGCGTCACGGAAACGCTGAACCAGCCCTCCACCGCGGGGGTGCGGTCTCCGAGCGTCATGGTTCCCGTCATGATCAGCGTCGGTGGCGCAGCGGGGGTCGTTGCCAGCGGGGCACCCGCATCCTGGGCAAGGGCCACGCTGACGTTGCTCGTGATGCAGAGCAAGACCGCTGCCAGGCACCACAGCGCCCAGCTCATGCCACGCGGAAACAATCTCACCGCGCAGCGACCGCCTGTTGAACCGGTTCGGGGCGCGAAGGCACTGCCTTGAGCAGTTCGCTGACCACGTCGTCGGTGGTCACACCGTCGGCTTCGCCTTCAAAGGAGCGAATGATGCGATGACGCAACACCGGCAGCGCCACGCGCTGGATGTCAGCAAACGCCACGTGGGCGCGGCCTTCGAGCAGTGCCACCGCCTTTGCCGCCAAAACCAGAGACTGCCCACCACGCACGCCCGCTCCGTAGCGCACCGCGCGGCTGACGATTTCAGGTGCGGCCGCGCTCTCCGGTCCGCTCGCGCCGACCAAGCGCGCGGCGTAGCGAATCACGGGCTCTGCCACGGCGACATCGCGGCAGAGAGCTCGCAGGCTCATCACGTCAGTCGCCTCAAGCACTTGAGACGGCGCATTCATCGCGTGGCCAGTGGTACGCGTGAGGATGCCCGTCATCTCGTCTTCACTCGGGTTTGGCACCATCACCTTGAGCAAGAAGCGATCGAGCTGCGCTTCGGGGAGGGGATACGTGCCCTCCATTTCCAGGGGGTTTTCCGTCGCGAGTACGAAGAATGGTTCGTCCAGCTTGTGGCGAGTGCCGGCGATGGTCACCGCGTGCTCTTGCATCGCCTCGAGCAGCGCGCTTTGCGTCTTGGGCGTCGCGCGGTTGATCTCATCCGCGAGGATCACCTGACCAAAGATGGGCCCCTTGTGGAGCTGGAAGCGCCCGGTCACGCCGCCAGACTGATCGGTGACCAAGACGTTGGTTCCCGTGATGTCACTGGGCATCAAGTCCGGCGTGAACTGGATGCGGCTGAATCCGAGGTCGAGGCAGGACGCCAGTGTGCGAACCAGCAACGTCTTGCCCAAGCCGGGAGCGCCCTCGAGGAGCACGTGGCCACCTGCGATGAGACCCCACAAGGTTTGGTCGACGACTTCGGACTGTCCAACGATGACGGTGCCGATGGCGTCGCGGAGGCGGCCAGACGCCTCCCTGGCGAAGCCCAGTCGAGCTTCCAGATCAGTAGGTTCTGCTTGGGTCATTGCTCCGGACGGTAGCAGGGGTTGTCGGGTTACGGCTGGAAGTAACGTCCCACTTGTTCGCGATATTCTTCCGGAACTTCGGAGCGCTCCACTCCGCCAATTTCTTGGGGTGCGACCTTCCCGAGGGCGCCGCTGCCCTTCTGATTCGCGGTCTCTCCGCCACCGGAGGCGTTCGAACGTCCGAGCGTCGCGCCGTGCAGGCCGCCGCCCTTGTTCCACTTGGTGTTGGCCTTCGAGCGCAGGTCGCCGCCTTCTACCCGATCGGTGCTGCCCTTGTGGTCGCCTTCGCCTTCGTCGTGCGTGCTACCGGGGCCGCCTTTGCCGTCGCCCTTGCCACCGTTCTTGCCCTTGCCAGGGCCGGGGTTGCCCTTGCCCTTGCCGTCGCCCTTGCCGTCACCGCCACCCGGCTTGCCTCCGTCACCAGGCTTTCCGCCCGGTACCGGAGCTGGAGCGCCAAGGCCCTTTTGCGCCTCGCCCCCGCCGCGATCCGCGTCGTCCAGCCCTTCCTGGCGCTTGGCGTCGCCGCTCCCCGGAGGCTGCCCGAGCTCCTTCAGGGCCTCTTCCAGCTTCTTTTGCGCTGCAGGGTCCTTGAGGGCGTCCGCCAGATCTTTCATTTGCTCGGGCGTCATCGCGTCGCCCTGGGCTTCCATTTGCTTGCCCAGGTTCTCTGCGAGCTGTTTCCGCTCTGCCTCGCTCATGCCCTCGAGCGCCTTGCCCAGTGCATCGGCCAGGCGTTTCCGTGCGGCAGGGTCCCCGCTGTCGCCAAACTCTTGCAGATCCTTCTTGGCTTCGGGTGAGAGCTTGCTGTCGAGCTGCTTGCCAAGTTCACGTAGCGCTTCGGCGCCCTTGCTGCGCTCTTCGAACAGCTTCTTTTGCTCCTCGAGTGACTTGGCGACGTCGTCCGCGCCTTTTTCTCGTGCCGCCTTTGCGGCCTCTTCCAAGGCCTTCTTCGCCGCGTCGCGATCAGCCTGTTCAGCCTGATTGGCGAGCTTCTGCATCTCCTTGTCGAACTGAGTGAGGTCGCCTTCGCCGAGGGCTTTTGCGGCGCTTTCTGTCTTCTTGTTTTGCTTGAGCTTGTTCAGCGCAGCTTCCAGGCCGGCGCGGTTCTTGGCGTCTCCATGCGCCATCTTCTCCGCCGCGATTTCGTCGCGTAGCTTGGCGATCCTAGCCAGCGCCTCGCGCTTCTCGAGGCCGTTCTTCAAGTCCTCTCGCAGCTTGCGAGCTTCCTTGGCGATCGCGTCCAGGCGCTTGCGCTGCTCAGCGTCCTTGGCGTCCAGCTTCTCGAGCTGGATGATCTTCTCGAGCCCCTTCAATTCCTCGACCTGCACCATCTCCGCTCCAGGTGGGGTTGGGGGAGAGGGGGCTCTGGGGGCAACCCGATCGTGCTGAAGTAGGCGATGCCAATTGCTGCGAGCGGGGCCAAACCGTGGCGCTTCATCAAGAGCCGTGGCCGGGCGAGCTTGGGGTCAGACGTTTCGAGTTTCCGCGCGGCTTGTTTGACTACCAGCTCGCGTGCGATGTCGTTGCGCTCGGCCTCACTGCGTAGCTCGACCGCGGTGCTAATCACCTCGTGTCCAGTGAGACGAGCGTCCAGAAGAGCGCAATGTCTCGATCGGACCAGCGCTTGCGCGTCGCCCAGGCAACCGCAACCACGACACCCACCAGCCCTAGTGCCGCAGCCCAAGGCCTCAGGGTGCTCTGGCGCAGCCACCAAGCGCCGCCCGCGACGACCACGCCGCCGAGGAGTCCGTATGCGAGGCCCGTCAAAGCGCGCGACATCAGCATGCGCCTGCGCACCTTCCCAGCCCAACGCTCGAAGCGGTCGTGAAACTGCTTCGGCCTGTCTCCTGCCCTGGTTCTGCATGTCGCCCTATCTTACGTGCCTCGCTAAAAGCCCTGGCATGACCAGGGGATTCCCCGAATTTTGCACCGGATCTGCGCTCCTTCGCCACATCCAGGCCGGGGCTCCGCTGAATTGACCCGTTGCCTCCGCCGATCGGCCCTGGGAGCGCTCGCGTGCCTCAGCGAAGTCGAAACCTCGCGTTTCCACGGTGCGCCCGCGCACAATCCCTTCGATCGGCAGAATCGGAGCTGTTCCCACGCCAAACGCTCGCTAGACTTCACTCGGTGACTCGGGTCCTGGTCGTTGAAGACTACCCACCGCTGGCAACGGTGGTCGCGATTGCGCTGCGCCGCAGCACCGGACACGAGGTCGTACGCGTGGGGAGTGTTCAGCGCGCTGCCGCTGCGGTCACGGAGCACCCAGCCTTCGACGTGGTGGTCATGGACATCGACCTGCCCGATGGTTCGGGAGTCGAACTAGCCGTCAGCTCTGAGCAATGGGAGCGCGAAGACGTGCGTCTTCTTCACTGCGTCGCGTGACGACAAGTTGCGCAAGGACGCCCGGGCACTTGGGCCCGTGGTCGACAAGCTTGCGCCGATGTCGGAGTTGGTGCGTGTCGTGCTCGAGAACCCTGAGCTCCGCGCGCCCCGGTGATCGCCGAAGCCGTCAACGGTGGTGGCGTCGCCGAGCCGGGGGTCCACAGCTCGGGCACTCGCCGGCGCTCCGACCGCTGATCGCGCACTCGTCGCGGGACCCCTGTCCGCGCTTGGCCTCCGCGCAGGTCTGGGGTAGCGACCTCCCAGCGTAGGGAGACGTGTACACGCTCCAAGCGCTGAAATCCCAAACATCAACCCCAGAGGTCTGCCGCGAATCAAAAGGTCACCGTTCCGGAGCTCCGGCGCCGGAACGGGTCCAAAGATCGCCATGCTCACGGCTTACGACGCGACTTTCGCGCGCTTGCTCGACGAAGGAGGTGCGGACGTCTTGCTCGTCGGCGACTCCTTGGGGATGGTGGTACAGGGCATGGGCAACACGCTGCCCGTGACCCTCGAGGAGATTTGCTACCACGGCCGTAGCGTTGCACGCGGCATTCAGCGCGCTCATCTCGTGCTCGACATGCGTTCCAGTGAGCTTCCAGGTCTCCAGCCAAAAGGCGCTGGAGGCCGCGGGTCGTCTCGTTAAGGAGGGTGCAGCGGAAGCCGTCAAGCTCGAGGGCGGACAAGTAGTCGCTGAATCGATCGCCCGAATCGTTTCCGCTGGGATACCGGTGATGGGGCACGTCGGCCTCACCCCCAGTCCGTCCATGCCATGGGTGGCTTTCGCGTGCAGGGCAAGGGCGAGGATGCGGCGGGCCGGGTGCTCCAAGACGCCAAAGCCGTCGAGCAGGCGGGAGCGTACGCCATCGTGCTGGAGGGCCTGCCTGCTGACTTGGGGCGGCGCATCAGCGAGTCCGTCGACATCCCCACTATTGGAATTGGCGCGGGGCCCGACTGCGACGGCCAAGTGCTGGTTTGTTATGACTTTCTCGGGATGTTCGAGGATATCAAGCCCAAGTTCGTGAAGCGCTTCGCACAGCTGGGCAAGGAGATCCGTAGCGCGACCGAGGCCTACGTGAGCCAGGTTCGCGACGGTCAGTTCCCCGCGGAAGAGCACTGCTTCGGTATGGCGAAGCCCAGGACTTTGGGTGAACCCACGGGCGCTCTCAAGACGGTCCCCGATGCGGTGCCCGTTTATGGCCCCGCGAGTGACGAGACATGACGATCAAGGTAATCCACGGGATCGATGAGTTCCGCGCCGCATGTGATGACGTGCGGCGCGGCGGGCGCCTCGGACTCGTGCCGACGATGGGCGCCCTCCACCGTGGTCACTTGCGCCTGGTGGAGCGCGCGCGAGAACTCGCGGATGTGGTGGCCGTCACGATCTTCGTCAACCCCACGCAGTTCGGCCAGAACGAAGACCTCGACCGCTACCCCAGGGATCTAGCCGGGGACGTCGCGAAATGTGAGAGCCGGCGCGAGCTTGGTATTCGCGCCTGAAGTCACAGCGATGTATCCAGCGGGGAGCGCACCCGCGTTCGCGT
The DNA here is from genome assembly GCA_041389805.1 of Polyangiaceae bacterium. Classification (GTDB taxonomy): domain Bacteria; phylum Myxococcota_A; class Polyangia; order Polyangiales; family Polyangiaceae; genus JAHBVY01. The sequence goes on from JAWKRD010000018.1 coordinate 14,205, forward strand.
CAGTGGCCTCACCGAGGCGCTGTGTGGACGCTCGCGTCCGGTCCACTTCGAGGGCGTCACCACCATCGTGACCAAGCTGTTCGCGGTGGCCGGTCCCTGTACGGCCGTGTTTGGTCGCAAGGACTACCAGCAGCTGAAGGTGATCGAGCGCATGACTCGGGACTTGCTCCTCCCGGTGCGAGTCGTTGGCGAGCGCACGGTGCGGGAGCCAGATGGCCTGGCGCTTAGCTCACGCAACGCCTACCTCAGCGAAGAACAGCGCGAGTCTGCGCTTGGCATCGCGCGCGGCCTGTCGCGCGCGGTGCGAGCGCACCAGCGCGGAGAGCGCAGCGTGGGCGTGCTGGTGGACATGGTCGAGGGAAGCATTGCGGACTCGGGTCTAGAGCAAGACTACGTGACCCTGGCGGACGCAGACACGATCGCGCCGCTTTCCGTCAAGGAATCGTGCGGGGATCGCGCCGTCTTGGCGGTCGCGGCAAAGTGCGGTCAGACTCGCCTGATCGACAACGCGGTGTTGGGTGAAGACCCGGCGCCGATCGCGGAGGAAGCTTGAGTTCTTCACACGGCCTGCCTGGGCGCTTCATCGTTCTCGAAGGTATCGACGGTAGCGGCAGCACCACCCACACCAAGTTGCTTTCCAAAGCCCTGCGGAAAGACGGGCAAGACGTGCGCACGAGCTGTGAGCCGACGAGCGGACCCGTCGGTGGCCTGATTCGGCAGGTGCTGCAGCGGCGGCTGATGGTGGCCGATGGCGACACCGTGCGTCCCTTCGCGTGGTCGACGATGGCGCTGCTCTTCGCGGCGGACCGCCTGGATCACCTGGACTCGTTGATCCTGCCGGCGCTCCAGGACGGTGCGATCGTCATCAGCGATCGCTACGACTTATCGAGCCTTGCGTATCAGTCGGCGACTGCTCCGGGCGGGGCCGAAGTCGTGCCCTGGATCCGCGAGCTGAATGCGCGCGCGATGCGTCCGGATCTCACGATTGTCCTCGATGTATCCGCCGAGGTCGCGGAAGAGCGTCGAGGGCGCCGGGGAGGCGCCGAAGAGCTCTTCGAGAAGCGCGAGATCCAGGCTCGCCTCGCTCGGCTGTACCTGGAAGCCGAGGCGCTCCTGCCAGGAGACAAGCTGGTGCACGTGGCGGGTGATGGCGCGATTGATGAGACGGCGGTGCTGATCCGGGACGTCGTTCGGAGCGAGCTGCAGATCTAGGGGCCCGAAGCTCTCAAATTTTGGCCAACCCGGCGTTGCCATGGCAGGCCCGCTTGGATGCGTACGATCTTGCTGATGGCGTTGGGACTCTCAGTGGTTGGCTGCGGCGGCAGTGAGCCGGCGGCCGACTACCCCAAGGCGACTGCCCAGGCAGCGCCCGCCAAGGAGGCGAAGCCGCCGAAGGGTGCGCTGTGGCGCGAGTCCGTGGACGAGACGGTTGACCAGGGGCTGGGCTACTTCCTGCAGCGCGTCGATCTCGCACCAAGCTTCGACGCGAGCGGTCGCTTCCAGGGCTTTCGCATCGTCGAGCTGTACGGCGATGGCTTTTGGGACGATGTCGACTTGCGCCCTGGTGATGTCGTGCTGCGGGTCAACGGCAAGCCGATCGAGCGCGAGAACCAAGCGTTCGAGGTCTTTCAAGGCCTGAAGCAGGCGGAGAAGCTCGAAGTGCAGTACCTGCGACGGGGCGAACGCCGCAGCCTGAGCTATCGCATTATTCCGCGAGGATCCGTTGACGGTACCCCAAAGGCTCCGGTGACTCGCGACGCCGGCTCGAAGCAACCGACCACCGGCGCGAAGGCGCCAGCGACTCAACACAGCTAGGCCTGCTGGCACGGCGGTTCGCGGTCGGTGTCGCTTGAAACCGCCGCGCCTCACCCCCAAACCTGCAAGAACCCGCGGCTACCCCAAAGGACCTGCGCAGCACCCCCAACAGAGGGCACCCACGGCTGTCGCCAGCGTCACTCCGCTGCGGTGCGGATCACGCGGACGCGCGAGCGGACTTCGAAATCGAAGCGGATCTCGCCTTCGTCCAAGCCGTCGGAGGTGAACGGGACGCTGCGCACCCGGTGCAGCGCGACGCTGGCTTCGCTGCGAGTGGTGTCGAGGCCCATCGCCGAGTTCTGAAGCACACGCTGGGGAACGGACCCGCGCCCCGCGAGGTCGTCGAAGCCGCAAAGCAACGTTGAGACGCCGTCGGTCAGCTCGAACACCACCAGGTCGCGATAGTCGGGATCCTGGTCTTCGCCGGGTTCCCAGGCGACGGTCACCGTGTGGCTCAAGTCGAGGTTGTCCACCTCGCCGAGGTTCAGCCCTGTCATCCGCACCCCAGTAGGAGGGAGCGGCGCATCGGCCGTGATGTCCAGCGGCGGAAGTAGCGCTGAACCCGAAGAGGTGATGTGGTAACTCGCCGCCGCAGGCAGTGGGTCGGCCGCCTGATCCCGAGTGGAGTAGACCACACCGGAAACTAGGTCCTTTACCGTGGGGAAAGCACGCGGGGCGAGGAGCGTCGACTGGTCGGCGGCAGCCACCGTGACATCGCCGGCTTCCAAGAGCTCAACGCGACCGAGACCAGACAACGCGGGCTGGCTCTCAGCGTCTGCCTCGAAACACTGGCCAACATCGGGGAGTGCGTTGGTGAGTTGGAGCAACTCGAGTACGCGATCCGGGTTGGCGCTGGACACGTTGGCGAAGCGCGCGAGTGCATAGGCGCGTGCGCCGTCTGGCTCGAGCGTCGTGCTGCGCTCGATGCGCACGAGCCCGCGAGTGACGCCCAGCTCTTCGTTGGTCTCTCCCGCGTCGCTGGTCACCGATGCCGAGCAAGCGACGGCCGAGTACGCGACGCCAGCGAGGGCGAGCAGCTGAAGCTGGTTGAGGGACCAAGCACGCACGCCAGACAGGGTAGTACGACTACTGGTGGACGCTAGGTTTGTTCTGCAAATACGACGTGTTTTCCGTTCTGGGAGGATCCGCGAGGGCGTCGTGGCGTGAATGCCCTGGCCTGGCCTGAGGACAGGCTCACCGGTTGAGATCGCGGCGCTGCCAGTCGCGTCGTGTCGCACCTTCAGCCGCTGCTTCAGGGCTGACCTGCCAACGCCTGAAAAACTCAGCGGAAGGTGGCGTGATGGCGAGCCGATCGAGGACCTCTTGTGGATCGTCAACGATGCGGGCTGGCGTCTGGCCCACGGCGAGCTGAATGGTGAGCGCCGCTGTCTGAAGAGCCATTCGGGCCAGGGGGCCGCTCCCCACTGCGATGAACGCGTCGAGGTGCTTGAGGCACCAGGGCGCCGTTCGCTCGGTCCAGGCCTGACGCGCCTCCTTCGGCAGCTTGCGGATGGCCTGCCAATCGTGAAGCACACAGCTTCGGGAAGTGCTTGTGTATGTCCCGCTCCAGCAGCTCATCCAGGATGTCGTGGAGTGAATGCACCATCTCTGGCTCCACGAACTCCGCGTTGAGCTGGGTCACGATCGCGGAGCCGTGAGGTGTGAGCCAGGTGTAGCCGTCCCTAATCGACCACTGCTCAGGCCAAGCGACGAAAGGCGGTCTAGGGGCGTACGGCACGGTGAGCACACGGTCGCTCGCGTAGCCCTGCTTAGGCAAGGCTTCCTCGCGCCATTCGTTGGTCGCCGTGCTCAAGAAGCGGCGGGAAGCGCATAGCGAGAGACCGACCTTCGGTGAGAAGGCCGGTTCAGCGAAGCGCCGTTCGCCGCTGGCTTTGCTTTCGGGCGCCGAGGTGACGCCTCAGGCGACTCAGGCGGTCTTGCGGAAGCGTGACGGGAACTCCCCAGAGTCCACGCGCCCCTTGAGCTCGCCGTCCTCGGGGTGCAGGCGGCGCAACGCACGCTGGGCCAGCTCACCTCGTCCTCCCGACGATTCGTCGGGCAAACAGCACTCCACCGGGCACACCGCCTGACACGCCTCATGATCGTAGAAACCCCACGCACTCGGTGCACAGCTCGATCGATGACGTAGATCTCGTCGCCCTCGGAGATGGCCTCGTTAGCACTCGGGCTCGCAGGCGCCGCGCAGTTGATGCAGTCTTCGGTGATGTGAGTAGCCATGGATTGCTTTCGTGGTGGTGGACGCGCGTAGTTCTATGGAGCGTGAACGATACTGTCAACTCGTACCGTAGTGGCGAAGGGTCGCGGGTTCGTGAAAAAAAAGGCCAGCAAAAGCATGAGCGCTTTGGGGAAGATCCGGCTAGAAGACGGCGGCTCATGACTCGTGTGCGGACTTGGAGCTTGGTGGTGGCGTTGCTTGGCGCCGCGTGCTCGCCGGAGATCGGTGATGACTGCGTGGTTTCCACGGACTGCTCCAGCGTGGGGGACCGCCTGTGCGACACGAGTCAGCCCGGCGGCTACTGCACGATCTTCAACTGTGAGCCGGGGACCTGCCCCGACGACTCGGTCTGCGTTTCGTTTCACAACGCGCTCTCGGGGGCGTTCTGCCAGGCCGACAACGACCGTTTTCAGCGGCCTTTCTGCATGGCCCCTTGTAGCGGCGATGGCGACTGCCGAGGCGGGTACGGGTGTGTCGAAGTAGGCAGAGAGGGCAACTCGTACGGCGCTGTGGTGATCGAAGACGGCAAGACCACCGCGAAGGTCTGTCTGGCGAATCAATCCGTCGCGGAGCCCAACGGGGAGAGCCCAGCGATCTGCAGCGGTGAAAAAGGCGGCACCCCTCCGACTCCCCTGGCTGACGCGGGCACCTACGTGCCGGACGCATCCGCGAGCGGTGGGAGTGCTGGCATGTCCGCCGGAGGCAGTGCAGGCACGTCCGCCGGAGGCAGTGCTGGCACGTCCGCAGGAGGCAGTGCTGGCACGTCCGCCGGAGGCAGTGCTGGCACGTCTGCCGGAGGCAGTGCTGGAAGCGCGGGCGCTGCTGGTGGCGCAGGCGGGGCAAGCGGCGGTGCAGGCGGAGCTTCTGGGGCATCTGCCGGGGGTTCTTCCGGCGGGACATGAGCGGGCAAGGCGCGAGCCCGCGTGCGGGTGAGGCGCCCGACCCTGAAGAGCCTATTGGTTCCGCTCCGCCACCTTCAGAGGATGTTTCCTTAGGGAAAGACCCTGCGGGGACGGGGCCCTCGATGGCCGTCGCGCTAGTCGCCGCCCGAACGTTGGGGCGAGGGCTGGGAGCGCTCGGAGTGCTCCTCGTCCTGGCCTCTCTCGTGTTCCTGGCGCTGCGGCTCTTGCCCGGTGATCCTGCGGCTTTGATCCTTGGGGATACGGCGAGCGCTGCGGACCGTGCAGCTCTGCGTGGCAAGCTTGGCCTCGACTTGCCGCTCTGGCGGCAGTACCTCGAGTTCGTGTGGGGCCTCTTGCGCCTCGATCTGGGTGACTCCTCGCGCGGCCTGGCGTGCCAGCGTTCTCGGAGGTTGGGCGCGCCTCAGGGCCGACGGTTGCCCTCGCTGGCACGGCGGGTGGGGATGGGTGGTGCTCGGCACCGGCGCGGCGTTGTTGAGCGTCGGGCCCTGGTTGGGGCGCGGAGGGGAGGCAGTGCATCGTGGAGTGCTCTTGGTAGCCGCCACGCCGCTGTTGGCGTTTGCGCCGCTCGTCACGTTCGTGCTTGCCGTGCGGTTACGCTGGGTGCCGTTGCCTGGCGACCCCGGAAGCGGGGCTCGGATTGCTGTTTGCGAGCGGACTCCTCGCGCTGCCACTGGCGGCTCAGGTGGCAAGGATTGGGCGCGCTGCGCTGCTCGACCAGGCGCGCGCGAAGTACCTCGATGGCTCACGCCAAGGGCGCTTCGCCGTGGCGCGTCTGCGGTGCACGCGCTGCCGGTCGCGTCGACGCCGATTTCGTGGTCGTGGCCGCCCAGCTTGGCGCGCTGCTCGGTGGAGCCGTGGTGCTCGAGCGCCTGTTCGAGCGCCCAGGCCTTGGGAGCTTGATGCTCAACGCGTACGCGGCGCGGGACATCCCGGTGCTCGAAGCCTCGGTGGTCGCGGCGGGTCTACTGTTCGGTCATCGCACAGTCCGCTGCCGGCTTGCTTCCAAGCCGAGTGGATCCGCGGGGAAGAACGTGAAACGACGGCGTCCGCTGGAGTTTTTGCCCCTCGCGCTGCTTGTGGTCTGTGTGAGCGGTATCGTATTCGGCGTGGGTGGGGAGCCGGCGCGCCTGCATTTGAGCCAGAGCTGGTCAGCGCCGAGCAGTGAGCACTGGCTCGGCTTCGGCGATGCGGGGTCGACTTGGGGCTCCTGGCCGCCCATGCGACCTTTCGCGCGCTGGTGCTAGCTGCCATCGTGGCTTGCTTCGGCTTCGTCACCGGCACGGCGCTGGGTGCGAGCACGGGCCTGCGCGGCGGTGCCGTGGAGCGCTGACGCTCCGCGCTTGCGATCTGCAGTCTTTTTCCCACCTTCCTCTGGCTCTGGCGGTGCTCTCCGCGGTGCGCGTGCCGTCTCGCACACACATCGGGGTGGTCTTCTGTATCTCTGCTTGGGCTCCTTTACCGTCTGGCGCTCGCCCAGACGCGGACCCTGCGCGAGTCCCAACTGTGGAGGCGGCGCGCGCGCTTGGTTCGTCGAGTTTTCCGTGTGGTTTTCCGCCACGTGGTCCCCAATCTGCTTGGTCCGGTCGCCGTGCAGCTCGGCACCGCCGCCGCCGGAGTCGTGATCGGGGAGACGGCGCTCGGCTTCGTTGGCCTCGGTCCTCCGGATGGCGTGAGCCTGGGTAGCCTGCTCGAGCAGGGCACCTTGGGCATGCTGAGGGCGCCTCATGTGTTAGCGGTGGGAGCGTTGAGCGTGCTGTGCGTGAGCGGCTCCCTCCAGCTGGCGAGCGAGGGCCTACGCCGACGCATCAACCAAGGGCTTTGATGATTGCTGTGCGGAAATTGTTAGAACCAGTAGATGAGCGCGAAGTAGAGCAAAAAGCGCGGGATCCGCAGCAGGGTCACCGGCCAGAAGCGCGAGTGCGGCATCCCCAGTAGTCCAGCCAAAATGCAGGTGATGGAGAACGGGATGGGGGTGAGGGCGGCCAGGGCGACGGCGCTTCTGCCGTAGCGCTCCACCAAGGCTTGGGGCTTGGCTCCAGCGCGCACCAGCACACGAGCGACGCGGGGCCAGCTCTGGATACGAGTGCCTAGCCAGTAGCCGGCGTTGCCTGCGACCGCACTCACCACGCCGAACAGCAGCACCAGGCTCCAGGCGTACGACCGCAGATCGCTCTTCGCCACGATGACCAGCACTACGTCCGGCGGAAACGGCGCGGTGAGGGAATCGCAGACGAAGACGATCAGGCATAGCCCCGGCACACCCAGCGCGCGGTGCAGCACATGGGCCGCGACGCTGAGTTGCTCCTTGAAGAGCACGCTGGCGAGACCAATCGCCCCAACGAAGATCACCAGCGCGATGAACGCCTTCCACAGGCTCGCGCGGACGTAGCTGTCCAGGGCGTCGTCTGGCGGTCGGGGGTGAGGGGTGCGCTCAGAGGGCGGCGCGTGCACCGCGGGACTCTGGAAGGAGGTCGCTTGGTTGGCAACTGGAGAAAGCAGATGCGGGTCACTTGCCCCGGGACGAGCGTCGGCTAACGTCAGCCCGTGCTCGGATTCCGCCCGCTTCCCAGAACGCTTAACGCCGCGGTTCGCGACGCGCGAGGCGCGAGCCGAGATCTGGTCAGGATCGAAGCGACCCGGGACCTGGCGCGCTACGCTGCCTCGGAAGATCCAGAGGAGCGCGAGCGCAGCACCCTGGCCCTGATCGAAGGGCTGAGCGACAAGGTCGCGGCGGTGCGCGGTGAGTCGGCGCTCGCGCTGGCCGATGCAAAGGCGGAAGGCGCTCGGGACGCGTTGCTCGAGTTGGTGCGGGACAGCAATCAACGCGTGCGACAGATGGCGCTGGTCGCGTTGGGAGAGCTCGCAGAGCCAGGTGATGCAGCGGTGGCCAAGGAGCTGCGTCGAGCGTTCTCGAGTGACTCCCCGGAGCTGCGCTACCAAGCGGTGATCGCCCTCGCGCGCGTCGTGCCCGATGACGAAGCACCTCTGGTGTGTTGCCTCACGGATGACGACCCGCAGATCCGCTATATCGCCCTGCGGTTGTGCGAAGAACGCTACGATGAGCGCGAGTTGCCCCATCAGATCGCGCTCAGGGCCGAACGCGCGCTGAAGGACGACGACCTCCACGTGCGGGTCGCTGCGGCGATCTGGCTCTGCAAGCGCGGCGAAGCCGCTGCGGAGCGCGTGCTGGTCGAGGCGCTGAACAGCTTCAGCTCGAAGCTCTCTCCAGAGGACGAGATCGCGGCGGTCGACGCCGCTGGTACGAAGCGCCTCGAGGCTGCGCGCCCGGGCCTCGAACGGCGAGCATTCGGGCTCTTTGGCGGCCCAGCGGTTTGGCAGGCGCGCGTCGGTTTGGCGCTGATGGGTGATGGCAGAGCCAAGGAACGGCTGCTTCGAGGCCTCAAGTCGTGGAACCGAGACACCCGCACTCATGCCGTGGTGGCGATCGGTCGGGCGCGCCTCGAAGAGGCCCGGGCTCAGCTGGAGAGCTTGAAATCCAGCGGAACCGTCGAAGCGGCGACGGTGGACGACGCGCTCAGAGAAATCGCTCAGGGTGATCTCGAGTGAGCGACCCAGGGAGCGACCAGGCGTCGCTGGTTGAAGCCGCGCGGAAACGTTCGGCGGCCCCTCGCTGTCCGACTCACCCGGGCCCCCTGGTGGAGAGCTACTTCGCCAAGCTCAACTCTCCCGACGGCGAGCGTGCGCTGTGGCTCAAGCTCACGGCCGCCCGCCGGCCGGGTGCGGAGACGACGCTCGCGGAAGCCTGGGCAGTGGCGTTTCGGCGCGGGCACCCGCCGCGTGCGACCAAGCAAGCCTGGCAACTGCGGGAGCCCGAGCTTCGGCAGGCGTTCCGACGCGGCTCGCAGATCCAGCTCGGCCAGTGCGAGCTGAGTGAAGTCGGCTTGCGGGGGGCGCTGCCGCTAGGCGAGAGCGGCTCGCGGGCGCTCAACTGGGAGCTTCGCTTCGCCGCGGGTGAGCTGAACGAGCCGCTGTTCCCGCTGCCCGCAGCCTTCTACGGGGATGCTCTGCCGACCGGCAAACTGGTCAGCCACCAGCCGGATCTGCGCTTCAATGGCGAGTATGAAGTCGCTGGCGAGCGCGTCGTGGTTAGCGGCTGGCGAGGCATGTTGGGGCACAACTGGTCCCGTCGTCACACGCCGACCTACGCCTGGTTTCACTGCAATCAGTTCCGTAGGGAAGAAGACGGGGCGTCGCTCGACTGTGTGCTGGAGGCGGTGAGCGCGCCGCTGCTCGCGGGGCGCCGAGTGGGGAGCGCGGTGCTGCGCTTCAAGGGCCTGAGCATTCCTTTTGGGTTCCTCGACTGGCAGCGCAAAGTGGAGGCGCGCTCGCCGTCCTCTTGGGTGTTCTCCGCGCGTCGATCCGGTGCGGCGCTGCGGGTCGAGGTGCAGGCGCTCGAGTCAGAGACGGCGGGGCTGCGCTACGACAACCCTACGGGGGGCGGCGTCGACTGCCTGAACTCGAAGCTCGCCAAGGTGCGCGTGGTGCTCGAGCGACCGAACGCTGACGCGCTGTGCCTAGTGAGCGACTCCGGCGCCTTGGAGCATGGCCACGTCGGCGCACACCCGGTCAGGATGTTGCTTTAAGCCTGAAGCATGGGGGCATGCGGTGGGCCTCACCCCCAAAAAATCCGGCATTCGCGCCCGGCTCACTGACGAAGCCGAACTATAGCGCGGGGCTGGGCTCCGGGCGTTCGCTGGCCTCGCCAGGGCTGTCGCGGTCGTGTTAACAGAGCGGACAGAATGACCACGAATCCTGCTCTGGGTCTGTTTCGTGTGCTGGAAGATGACGGCACGGTTCGCGCTGAGCCCAGCCTGAGCCAGGAGCAGCTGCTCGGGATGTACCGTCACATGCGCAACATTCGCAGCATGGAGACGCGCATGGTGATGCTGCAGCGCCAAGGGCGTATCGGCTTCTATGGCTCGTGCGCCGGTCAAGAGGCACCGCCCATCGCCACCGCGTTTGCTACGGACCCCAAGGACTGGGTGTTCCCAGCGCTGCGTGAGAGCGCGATCATGCTGGTGCGGGGATTTCCGCTCGTAAAATACTTGGCGCAGGTCTACGGCAACTCCCTCGATGTGCTCAAGGGCCGGCAGATGCCGAGTCATATGAGCGCGCGTGAGGTGAATCAGGTGTCGTGGTCGAGTTGCATCGGTCCGCAGATCCCCCAGGCGATGGGCGCGGCGTGGGCAGCGAAGATCAAAGGCGACCCCGTCGTTGCCGTGGGGTTCATGGGAGACGGCGCGACGAGTCAGCCGGACTTCCACAACGCGCTGAACTTTGCCGGCGTTTTCAAGGTGCCCGCGGTGATGATCTGCCAGAACAACCACTGGTCGATCAGCGTGCCGACAGAGCGGCAGACGGCGAGCCAGACCATCGCGGTGAAGGCGCAGGCTTACGGCCTGCCCGGCGTGCGCGTTGACGGAAACGACATCCTCGCTTGCTACCAGGTGATCCACGAGGCGGTGGAGCGCGCTCGAAGTGGCGGCGGACCGACGTTCGTCGAGTGCGTCACCTATCGCATGGGCGCGCACTCCACGAGCGACGACCCAACGCGCTATCGGTCCGACGAAGAGGTCGCGGAGTGGGCGAAGAAGGATCCCGTCGAGCGCCTGCGTCGCTATTTGGTGGGCCGCGGCTTGGTCGACGACGCGTTTGATCAGCGCTTGGAGCAGGAGTTCGGAGCGGAGCTCTCAGCGGCGATTGAGCAGGTGGAAGCCGCAGGTCCGCCGGACCCCGAGACGATCTTCGAGGACGTGTACGCGTCGCGCCCGTGGCACCTCGAAGAGCAGCTCGAGGAGCTGCGCGCGGCCGGTCCCGCGCCGAAGCAGCACTGACGCGCCAGCGCTTGCTCCCCGCAGCGCTTGCCACTAACAACGCCGCATGACTGACGCGGCGAAAGAGTTCGACGTAATCGTGATCGGCGGCGGCCCGGGTGGTTACCCGTGTGCGATTCGTTTGGGCCAGCTTGGGCTCAACGTGGCCTGCGTCGAAGAGGAAGAGTACGGCGGCGTGTGCCTGAACTGGGGCTGCGTGCCGAGCAAGGCGCTGATCGCGAACGCGCACCTCTACGAGAAGGCGCTCGCTGGCGCCGAGGTCGGCATCAAGGTGAGCGGCGTCGAGCTCGACGTGACACGATGCAAGACTGGAAGAATGGCATCGTCAAGAAGATCACCGGCGGCGTGCGCGGGTTGCTCAAAGCCAACAAGGCAACAGCCATCGGCGGTACCGCGCGGATCACGTCGAAGAACACCGTCGAGGTCACGAGCTCCGGTGGCAAGCAGACCCTCACGGCCAAAAAAGCCATCGTGGTCGCCGCGGCTCCGCCACGATTCAGATCCCCAGCTTCGAGTTCGACGGCAAGCAGATCATCGGTGCCCGCGAGGCCGTCAGCCTGCAGGAGATCCCGAAGCGGCTAGTCGTGATCGGCGGCGGCGTGATCGGCTGCGAGCTTGGCATGGTCACCGAAGTTCGGCGCCGAGCTGACCATCGTGGAGCTGACCCGAGCATCCTTCCGGGTACCGACCCAGTGCACCAAGGTGGTCGAACGCAAGATCAAGAAGCACGGCGGCAAGGTGCTGACAGGCGTCCAAGGCAGGGGCTTCACCCGCCGCGCTGACGGCACGATTGAAGTCAAGGTGAGTGGCGAGGGTGGCATTCAAGAGCTGCTGGAGTGCGACACCGTGCTCGTTGCCGTGGGGATGCGCCCGCGCTCGAAGGGCATCGGTCTCGAGGAGCTAGGCGTCCAGATCGACAAGCGCGGCTTCGTGATGACCAATGACGTGTGCCAGACGAACGTCGAGGGGATCTACGCCATCGGCGATGTGAGCGGCCCGCCCATGCTCGCGCACAAGGCCACCAAGGAGGGCGAGGTTTGCGCCGAGGTCATCGCGGGCAAGCGCGCTGGCAAGGACTGGGTGACCGTTCCGTCGATCATCTTCACGGACCCCGAGATCGCGAGCGTCGGACTTACCGAAGCCGAGGCCAAGGAGCAGGGGCTGAAGGTCAAGGCCGGCAAGTTCCCGTTCGCCGCCCTGGCTCGGGCGATGAGCATCCGGGAGACCGACGGCTTCACCAAGGTGGTGCTGGACGAAGATACGGGGCGGGTCGTGGGGATCCACATCTGTGGGCCCAACGCCAGCGATCTCATCAGCGAAGGCGCGCTAGCCTTGGAGATGGTGGCGACCGCCGAGGACATGGGCCTGACGATTCATCCTCACCCGACCCTCGGCGAAGCCATGATGGAAGCCGCCCAGGCGGCGCTCGGCCACGCGATCCACATCGTCAACCGCTGAATCCCTGCCGAGGACTGTGGACCCGCCCTGAGGGCGGTGGCATGGTTTTGCTCATGGGGATTTTCGACCGCATGGGAAGGTGATCTCCAGCAACTTCAACTCGTTGCTGGATAGCGCCGACGACCCGTCCAAGTCCGTGGACCTCACGCTGGGCGAGATGCGCGACCAGGTGCGCGCGGCACGCCAAGAGGTGGTGAGCAGCGTCGCCGCCGAGAAGCAGCTGCGACGCAAGGTCGAAGACCTGGACGCGGAGATCTCAAGTGGGAGAAGCGCGCTGAGCTTGCGGTGAAACGCTCCGATGACGTCCTGGCGCGTGAGGCGCTGGTGCAGAAGAAGCGCCTCTCGGGAGAATGTGATGCGCCGAGGGCTGCGCGCTCAGCAGCGCACCAACGCCCTCGAGATGAAGGCGGAGCTCGAGCGCATGGAAGCCAAGCTCGAAGAGGTCACTGCGAAGAAGGCGCAGATCGTCGCCCGCGCCGAGCAAGCTCGCGCAGCGCAGATGGGTCAGGCGTCGACCAAGGGCGGCGTCGGCGGTGGGGCGTTCGAAGAGTTCCGCCGCATGGAGGATCAACTCGAGGCGGTTGAAGCCACCGTCGCGGCCCAGCGCGAAGTGGAGGCTGCGTTGGCGCCCAGCCTGGGCCCCGGTGGCATGACCAAAGACGAAGTGGAGGCGAAGTTCCGGGCGCTCGAAGCCGGCACCAAGTCTCCGAGTGGCGGCGTGACGAGCGAGGTCGATGAAGAGCTCGCGCAGCTCAAGAAGCGTATTCGCGTGGATACATGAGGCGCTGCCCGGTCTGAATTCTCCCCATCATGTCGGAACGCATCATCGTTTGCTTCTACTCCAAGCGAGTGAAGGTTCGGTTGCCAGAACAGGCAAACCACCTGCAAACGGCGCGCGCGTTGACCAAGCGGGCGGCAGCTCGCGGTGGCAACGTGGTGGCTTGGGGCGCGCGCTCCCTGGCGTTCGACTTCGATTTCGACGCGGCGGAAGATGCGATCGAGTTCGCTAGCGACGAAGTCTCAGGAGATCCTCTGCCATTTGGCGTCGGCATCGCCCAGGGCGAGCAAGAGCCCATCGACGAGATGGTCGCAGGCTACACGCTCTCCTGGGGGCCGGCCCTTGTCCGTGCGGAAGCACTGGCAAGAATAGCCCGCGAAGGCGAAGTGCTCGTGGAGCCAAACTTCGACCCCATCCGCACCGGGGACCTGTTGACGCGCGGTAGGCGACTGCGAGCCCTCGGTAAGGAGCGCGTCCGGGGTCTGTTGCTCGACACGAACCACCCGTGGCGCGGTGATCTCGCGGCGATGGTCAGCGAGCTGATGACGCCGCTCTTGATTGGGCGCCCGCAGCTCGGTGAGATGTTGGTGCCGGCGGGCAACCTCGGTATCGTGCGGGCGGCGCGGGGGATGGGTGGTAGTCGGTTCCTCGGGGAACTGGCCAGGACGCTGGAGCCCGGGCGGGTCTTGCGTTTGTCGCCCAGCCTGATGGGTGAGCCCTTTGGGGCGCTCCGGCGCGGCCTGTTGAAGGCCCGTTCGCGAGGCCAAGCGCCTGCAGTGCTCGAGGGAACCCACGCAGAGTCCCTCGAGAGCTTGCTTGGGGGTGAGGGCCTAGACCTCGACTCCTGCGCCGGGCTACTACGGGCCTGGCTCAAGCCTGCATCGGAGCGTGGGCCCAGCGGGGCGATGTTGCTCGACGACGTTCACGACATCGACAGCGACACCCTGGAGGCGATCCGCGTGGCCATCGAAGACACGCCATTTCGCTTGATCGTGCGGGCGCACCCCGAAGCCAAGATGCCGGGACCGCTCGCCGACCTGAACGTGGTGGTGGAAGCCAAGCTGCGCGCGCTCGAGGGCAGGGAAGCCATCGATTTGGCGCGCGCCTGGCTGAATGGTGAGCTCGACGATGACCTGGCGGAGCGCTTCGCGAAGCTTGGGCGCGGGGAGCCGCTTGCGGTGTCTGAGGCGCTGGCGGAGGCGCTCGAGGCTGGCGAGCTGGTTTGGGAGGATCATCGCGCGGTATCGCGCCGGCGCCGCGCCGGTAGGGGTGAGCCCCAGCCTGCGGACTTTTGGATCGCCGGGCGGGCGCGTCATCTCGAGGCCGGGCCCCGCGCGGTGTTGTTCGGCCTGGCGGTGCTGGGCGGTGAAGCGGATGCTGGCGATGTGCGCGCGCTCGTGGAGCGCGCGAGCGACGTAACGATCGAGTTCGACAAGGTGGTGCGGGCACTCGAGGCGAGCCGCTGGCTGCGTCGCCCCTCGCCAGAGCTCTTGTGTCTTCCGAGCGCGAGTCACCGGGAGGCGATCGCCGGAGAGCTGAGCTCGGCGCGCGTTGCCGCGTGGCATCGCGCGGCGGCCGTGGTGCTCGCCAACAACAACCGGCCCTTGTGTGCGGCTAGCGCCGCCGCTCACGCGATGCTCGGCGGCGACTTCGAGAGCGCGGCGCGCATGGCTCGCCGCGCGGCGGCTTCGGCCCGCGCTGTGGACCTGGGCGACACGGCGGACGCCCTGGACACTTTCTGCGACACCAAGGATCCGAGCCTGCTGAGTGGTCGTGGGCTGTCGACCAGCGTCTTCCCGGTGGATCTGTTTGGTGAAGAGCAGCGCATTCCCATGAGCGCGCTCCCGTCGGACTCCCGCCCGCCGCCGCCGCCCCAGATCCCGCGTCCGCCCAAGCTGCCTGCGCGCATCGCGTCGCCGAAGCTGCCCGGTTCGGACGTGCTGGCGTTCGCTGCCGCCGGCCCGCTCTCGGCGCCGGGCGTCAGGAGGCCCGCTGCGCCTGGCGTCAAGCGCCCAGGGCCGCCGCCGCTGCCTCCCCGCGCGAGCCAGCAGATGAACGCGCAGAAGCCGATTTCCATCATCCCAGACGAGGAGCTGGAGCTTTCCGCAGAGGAGCCCACGACGGGGGTCCGCAACGAACTGACCCTGAAGGCGACGGAGCTGATTCGCAGGGGAGACTGGGCAGCGGTGTCCAAGCTCACGAGTGATCTGCGGGCGCAGAAGCGTCACCTTGGCTTGGCCGACCGCCTGGATGCGTTGGTGAAGCTGGGCCAAGGAGACGCGCTCGAGGCGTTGGGATCGCTCCGCAGAGCCGCGGAGTCGGCGACCAACCAGGCCAACGGAGATCGTTGCCGCGCGGCACTAGCTCACGCCATCGGCCTCGGCGCTGCAGGCCGCGGCGCCGAAGCGTTGCTCGAGGCGCTCAGTGGCCTGGCGTATGCGCGGGAGTCTGAAGATCGCCGCGGCGAGCTTGCCTGTACCCGATTCATTGCCCAGCTCACGGAGACTGCGGGGCACGCGGGGAGTGGGGCGCGCTGGATGGATGTTGTGAAGCGGATTCAGGAGTAGGGGCAGGGGCAGGGACTGGGTCCGGGGCGGGGACTGGGTCCGGGGTAGGGACGGCGCGTGGGTCAGGGGCAGCGGCGGCGTCGGCGGCTGTGAGTGGATCGCGGGCGCGGTGCGCTTTGCGCGGCCGCTCTCGGGATCGTCTTGCCGGCCGGTTTCTTTTGGCTGTTGGGTTTTGGCGATCGCGGCGCGCTTTGCGCGGCCGCTGCTGGTGGGTCTTGGCGGTTGGTTTTTGGGGCTGTCGGATTTGCGTGATCGCGGCGCGCTTTGCGCGGCCGCTGCTGGTGGGTCTTGGCGGTTGGTTTTGCGTTCGGCTTTGGGCAAGCGCGTGCCAGGCTTCGCCTGTCACTGGCGCTTGCTGCGTTTCCGCGGGGTTTTTGTGCCACCCTGCCTTGGGCCCAGGCGCTACCGCTGACCCAGACCCCGACCCCGACCCGACCGCTATCCCAGCCCCAGCCCCTGTCCCTGTCCCGCTCGCTGTCCCGCTCCTTTCCTCCCCGCGTCGGGGCCTCGGGGGCGAGCCCCGCCGTCGGGGCGGAAAGGGAACTATGTCACTGCGAATTCAGACTATCGCACTCGAAGTCATCTCTCTCTTGCGTCCGCTGATGCCGAGGCTGCGGCGCTTCGATAGCTCACTTGCCAATCAAATCGCGCGCAGCGCTTCGAGCATTGCGCTGAACATCGGTGAAGGAGAGCACTCATCCGGAGGCACGCGGCGCCAGCGCTACTTGAGCGCCGCCGGCTCCGCGAATGAGACTTGCAGCGCGCTCAAGGTGGCGCTTGCCTGGGGTTACTTGCAGCGCCAGGACTGTGAGGTGCTGTTTCAACGCCTCGACCATATCCTCGCGGTACTCTGGAAGCTCACGCGGCCAGCGTAGTGCGGCGTAGCTGCGCCGGGAGCGGCGCTGAGGACCTCGACATCGCCCTACGGCGTTGACCTGCTACACTGGGCGCGATGACCGCGCTCCCGCTCGCGACGTACGCAGACGTGCTGGCTGCTCCGTCACATTCTGTTGCGGAGCTGGTCGGTGGCACGTTGGTGACGTCGGCGCGCCCGGCTGCAGCTCAGGCCCACGCCGCGGGCGTGCTGAGGATGGATCTTGGCTCGGCTTTCCAGCGCGCGCGCGGCGGTCCCGGAGGTTGGTGGCTTCTCCACGGAGCCGAGTTCCACTTCGACGAGGACGTGGTGGTGCCCGACATCGCTGGCTGGCGCCGCGAGCGCATGCCAGTTCCCCCAAACGTTCCGTACTTCACGCTGGAGCCGGACTGGTTGTGCGAGGTGCTCTCCCCCTCAACCGAGGCCTTCGACCGCCACCGACAAGCTTGCCGTGTACTCACGTGCAGGTGTTAGCTGGAGTTTGGTTGGTCAACCCAATCCAGCGCACGCTCAGATCCTCAAGCTCTCGGGTAGTCGCTGGGAGCTCTACGCGACACACAAGGAGGCTGAGCGTATCCGTGCGGAGCCGTTCGACCGCCATCGAGCTCGAGCTGAACGACCTCTGGCTGCCTCCGAGAGTGACTGGGCGTCGGCGGCGTTCAGTAGCTCGTAGGCCTTCCTATCGTAGGAGGCGATGAGAAAGACGCGCCCTTCGCTGAAGCAGACGTCGAGGCGTTCGGTGAATGTGCCGAGCTTGACCAGCTTGTCTTCGCGCTGACGATAGACGACAGGCCGGTTCTTGGCCTTCGTGAAGGCGAACAGGAGAGCGCAAGTGAGTTCCGGCAAACCACCGCGCGCACGAAGCCGGGCACCTTCACTTCGCCGACGCGGACGAACTTTGACTTACGCCGCGTGAACCAGCGCACCGTCGAGTCAAGCCAGTGGATCACATCGTCGGGGGCCCGCCGCGCGGATGCTCGACGAGTTCACGCTCCGCACTCAGCGAACGATCGGGCCCACGTCGACTTCTGCGCAGGTCTGCGCACCAAGTCGAACCACTGAAAGGTCGAGTGTCATCGATGACGGCGAGCTGCCCACTCGGATCGAGGGCAAGAGTAGGACGGATGACGTGCTTCGGCATCGCGAGTTCGCGCCATTCGCCGTCCGCTGGACGCCAGACCATTGTGTTGACGATGGGTGTGCCCACGGCCGCGGCGAGCAGGCCGTCGCGGCTGAATGCGTGAGGCGGCTGCCACGTGCCGTCGCGGAGTCGGAGGCACGCTTGATATGGTCAGCTCGGCGTCGCTGAGTTTGTGCGGCGAGCGTTCAGCTTCTGGGACGTCCGTCAGCTCCAGCGGCGCGAGCGCGATTTTCGGCTTCTTGGAGCCTGCTTTCTGCTTCGAAGGCGCCTTCTCGGCGCCCTCCTTCGGCTTGACTTTCGCCGGCTTGAGCTTCACCCAGTTCAGGAACAGCCCCTCGACGCCGCGCACAGCGAAGCGCTCGCGAGTCGCTCGCGGTGTCGATGACGATCATCCCATCTTCACCAGCGCACTCCGCCCCGAATACTCACCTTCAGGGTCGCGAGCGCCTTCAGCTTGCCTTCGTGGTAGCCAATGAAGGTCATGTCCTTGCGGAAATGTGCCTGCGGCGAGTACCGCGCCGGGGACACGGTGGCCAGACTCGACGCCATGCCGGACCAACCGCCCTTCTTTCGCAGCTGCGCGAGTGGCTCGGGCTTGTCGTGAGTGAAGTCGAACACGTAGATGCCAGCTGCGTTGCGTACTGCCCAGAGGTGTCGCACCAACGCCGCGACTGAGACCGCGCCAGCGTCCGACGCAAGCGAGGCGCGCGGCACCCGATTTGAAATCCACATGGTAAATGTCTCGACCGATCAGCGCGAGGGCGTGACTACCACTGCCGTGGACTTCCACGACGAGGTAGTAGGGGTTCTCCGGCAGCCCCGTCACCTCACGGCGTGAGCCGTCGTCGTCGAGAAACGCGATGCCTTGCGGTTTGTTGTCTTTGAAGATGCGTGCGCAGGGCCGCGGGCTGTCCAAGAGCGGGTGGTCGCCGTCGAAGAGCCACAGCGTGGTGTACTTTCCTTGCGGCCTCTGTTCGCTTCGGGGCGAAGGAGGACGTTCAGTGCGCCCAGTCTCGCTCTTGCTCTTGGTTGCTGTCTTGGCTCTGCTCGAGTGGGAGCAGCTCCAAGCCAGGTTCTGCGCGCCTTTGAGTGCTCGCTCGTGCGCCACCCGCCGCGCGCGTGGCCTTGCGGGCCGCTTCAAGGGTGTTTCTGGTGCGAACTCCGGCCAGCTGGGCTCGACCTTGCGCTGGTCCGGTCCCGGTGGCTTGCGGGCCCGGGGGCCAGTAGTTCGTCTCACGGGCGCCGAGGTGCGCGGCGTGCCGTAGCGGCGCGATGCAGTCGATCGCCTTCGCGAGCTCCCACACCTGGGAGAACGCGGGACGGGACTTCAACCAGCGCTCGCCCCATCCAGAAAAGGCGCGAAGGGCCCTCAGAGCCACTCCTTCTCCACGGCGAGTTCGCTAGGCCGCTCGCCAGGGTGCGCTCGAAGCGGTTGCGATCGCTGCCACCTGTGCGGTGGTCGGCGGCTGTTCGAAGCGCAGCTCGCAGCGGTGCCCGTCGTTAGCGCCCTCGGACCAATCTGGCGAAGCGCGTTGAAGAATCGGAACGGCATCGGCCAGGCAGCCTAACACGCGCGCGCGTCTCTTCAGCGGGCTGCGCCCCGTTTGCCGGAACCGAAGGCCTTTCGGATTGGCCGTCCCAGCCGCTCAACGCGGCCGCTGCCCCCAGCGAAGCAGGCGAAGGCGACGCCGCGTTTCCGCAGGGGTCGTTCGCGGCGCCGGCCGACGAAGGCGCACGGCGTGCCCAGCACGTGGTTGGAAAGCTGGCACGAAGCTCGGCGCTGAGCGGCGGCATATAGCCGGGCTTATCCGAAGCACGCTTAGGCCTCGCAGGAGCCTGGCGCCGTGTGGTAGCGCATACGCGATTGCGCCCTTGACTGTAGCTACCTTCGGCCACGTTGAGGGCGCGCTTGAAAGGGCCCGCCTGCACTGGCGAGCCAGATCAGGGTCGCGCGCCGCTTTCGGACTGACCAATGAGCGGGCCGAGTGGTGAATCAACTCGAGCAACACGGGATAGATACGTAGCATGAATACCTCCGGGAAACGCCGACGCACCGCGCGCTGGCGTGCCCCGCCGCTCCACCGCGCGCGAGGCGCGGTCAGTACGGGCAGAGCCGCGCACCCAGCCACGCGCAAGGACGAAGTCCGAGCCTGACACGTGCGACTGGCATGACCAACGAACAGGAGGTGAAAGTCCAGACCCAGGGCCTGACGGAGGGAACCTGACACCGATGAGACAGGAGCATCGACCTGGAGCACTAGGCCTGGCGGCGGCGAGCCGCTGGTTCCCGCGAGGGGATGTCCGGTGGGTGATAGGTGCGCAACCAGACCGGAGCGAAAGTGAAGCGCGCCGTAAGGCAGCCATGCCGGGTGAGCCGGCGTGCAGCGGTGAAGCCCAGTATCCGTTCGAGGCAGGCTGTACTGACGGGGTGGTTGCGAAGTTCGTTCTGGATCTTACACCCAGTGAGGATCTGTCGGGTTCCGCGAGAGCGGTAGCCCGAAACGCGAGGACGAAAGGCGATGGCCCGACAGAAGTGGATGGTCGCGTAGTACCAGCAGGCCGCCGAAAGACGGCTGTAACCCGCAGGTCGAGCGCCACGGGGGAGGAGGGCGACCACGGTCAAGGAACCAGTCCGACAACTCAGACTGGACTTTGCAACAGCAGAAAAGGCGCCCGCGCAAACGTGACGTCGCCATCGTCGGCGAACCGGCACGGGGCGAACCCCATGCTGGCTCGCTCGCGGTGCCGAAAGGCAAAGGTCAACGACGAGAAGATCGGACAGGCGACGATGGAAGGTCGTGCAACGACTGCACGGCGCATTCGAGAAAGTGGCGGCAAACCGGGTGCTCCTGGTCCTGATCGGCGGAACGTGGACGAGGTGCGAGAGCAGCTTCCCGCTGCTACCGAGCAACTGAGTGCAGCCTTGCCGAGGAACCTATCGCCCCGGAGAAATCCGGCGCGTGTGGATCCCAAAGGGTGGTGGCAAGCAACGAGGTTAGGGATCCCCAACGTGGTGGACCGAATGGTACAGGAAGCCGTACGATCAGGTGCTTTCGAGCCTATGTACAGTACCGGTTCCGTGGGAAAGTCACGAGTTTCGTCAGGTCAGGTGCCAGACGGCGATTGCCGCGGCCAAAGCACATGTCGATGGGTACGATTGGATGGTGGATCTCGATCTGGAGAAGTTCTTCGACCAGGTACCACCAACGGCTGATGGCCCGGCTCGCCCAGCGGGTTTCGGACCAGGTTGCTCGTGTTGATCGGACAGATGTCAAGGCCAAAGTAGTGATGCCTGATGGCGTGGTGGTGAGTACGGATGAGGGCGTCCCCAAGGTGGCCCTTGTCTCCGTTGCTCAGCAACATCGTGTTGGACGAGCTCGATCGCGAGCTTGCACGACGCGGGCACCGCTTCGTGCGCTACGCCGACGATCTGAACGTTTACGTTCGGAGCGAGCGCGCGGGGAAGCGAGTCATGGGAGAGCATTGTTTCATTCATCGAGGGGCGCTTGCGGCTCAAGGTGAATCGAGAAGCGCCGTGGCTCGCACCGAAAGAGCAGCATTTCGTCGGCTTCCGTCTACGGCGTGAGCCGAAGGATGGGAGTGTCGAAGTGCTGCCTGTCGGCGCGCTCAGAAAGGCGCATCGACGCCCAGATCCGCGAACTCACTCCGCGTCACTGGGGGAACTCGCTTGATGCGTGTATCGCCAAGATCAACGAGTACACACGCGGGTGGATGGGTTTCTTTTTAGTCTGGCGGAAAAATGTTGAGTGATACGCGCTATCGAGTTTGGACGCCCTCAGGGGTTGCGATATATCAACTCGCACACTGGAAAAAGCAAGCACGATGCCGCGGCGACTCGCTTCGGCTGGAGTGAAAGTGAGGACAGCGAGGCGACACGTCTTCAGGCCGCAAGTCTCTGTGGGCACTGAGCCACTCGCCGCGGTGGATCGAGGACTCCTGCTTGTGGCAACTGCGCCGAACGGGGACTCCGTCCGCTAGTGGAGCTGTACCCACTTGGCATCCGCGCGCATCGTCGCCCAGTGCAGCTCAGCCTCGCACTGGGATAACTTGGTCGCAATGACCGGCCGCGGTTGGGACACCGAAGAAGACAAATCCACTTGTCCCGAAGAGCCGGATGTGAACAGCACTTGTCCGGTTCTGTGAGGGCCCCCGGGGGGCCGGGGGCCCCTACTCGATGGCCTCGGCCTCGACCGCACCGAGCACGGTGGAAAAATGGGGAGCGAGCGCGAGAGGAAGTGCGGGTGCGGCGTGCAAGTGCGAGGGGGAGGGGTAGTGCTAGCGCGGGTGCGGGCGCGCGAGAGGGAGAGCAATGCGAGGAGGGTGAGGGTGCGATCCTCGAAGCAAGCAATGCGAGCGCAGCGAGCGCGCCGTCGCTCCGAGCAGCGCAGCAATGCGAGCGCAGCGAGCGAGCCCAGCCGCTAGCGCCGACTGAAAGTGTCAACCATGTCGTGGCACAGCGGCCGCCGCACGCCCTCGCACTCCCACACGCCCTCGCACTCCCACACGCTCTCGCTCTCGCTCTCGCTCTCGCCCCCGCCCCCGCTCTCGCCCCCGCTCACTCACCCTGTTCGGCGTAAACCTCTTTCAAGATCTCCGCCACCGCCTCAAACAGTTCCTCGGGGATCTGCTCGCCGACTTCTAGCTCGACCAGCGCTCGCGCCACGGGAATGTCTCTGACCACGGGTACTCCGTAGGCCCGAGCGGCGTCGATCATCAGCTTGGCCATTTCGCCGCGGCCGCTGGCGACCACCTCCGGGGCGTCGTGCTCGGCGTCTTCGTAGCGCAGCGCGACGGCGACGTGGGTCGGGTTCACGACGACCACCGTTGCTTTCCGTACGGCATTGAGTGCGTCGCCACGTAGGGCCTCTTCGTGGGCGCGGCGCCGGGCAGCCTTGATCTCGGGGTCACCCTCGGACTCCTTGTGCTCGCGCTTGACCTCGTCCTTGGTCATGCGCAGGCGCTTCATCCACGCGCGGCGCGTGATCAGGATGTCCACGCCGGCCAGCGCGAGTCCCACCGCAGCAGCGATCCAAGCCAAGTGCCGTGAGAGGTCGCCCGCGACGGCTGCCGCCCGCGGCGCTTCGCCGATAGTGGAGGCGAGGCTCGGCAGCTGAGCGCGCAGCTCGCGTACCGTGAGCCACGCGAGCACTAGCGCCGTGACGAGCGCCCGGGTCAGGTTGAAGAGCCGCTGACCGCTGAAGACGTTCTTGAGGCCGTTGATGGGATTGAGCTTCGAAAGATCCGGCGAGAGGCGCTTGGGGGCGATGAGCCCGCCGGTTTGCACCGTACCCACAGCGAACGCCGTGAGCGCACCAGTCGCCACCAGCGGCAGGCTCAGAGTCAGCACTTGCCACGCAGCCACCTCGGGCTCCGGGGAAGCGCCGTTCAACACCGCGATCAGCGTGCGCGAGCTCTCGGAGAGCAGCCGGGCAAGGGCGCTTGGAGCGATCGCGAGCACCGCACAGAACACCGCTGCCTGACCGAGCGCCGACGAGACGGGGCTGTCCCCGTCTTGACGGGCCTTTTTCAGCCGTCTTGGTGTCGGATCCTCGGTCTTTTCGCTCACGCAGGGCGAGCGTAGTGCTCATTTCTCGTACGCCGCAAGGGGAGGCGACCTGCATGCGCTGGCTTTCGACCAGCGACGGCTGCAGTTGCGCGACTTAGGCCGACTCGTCCCGCTTGGATGCCGCGAGGAAGCAGGCGTGGTGCAATGCAGCGCGCCTCACCCCCAAACCTAGCTCGGGATCCTGAGACGGGGCTAGAAAGGGAAGCTCCAGCCGCTGCGCCAGGCGTTGGCGGTTTGCTGGATGATGGGCGTGCGGATTTGGGGCGGCGGGTGCGAGTTCTCGAAGGTGAACAGCACGTCGATGGGGCTCATCTGGTCCATGCCCGCGAAGAAGCGCATGGTGAGCAGGCCTCCGGCTTCGGTCCAGCGGTAGTCGCTGCGCTTCTTGCCTGCCGTGAGCACGTTCTTGGTGCCCTCGACGTCCGCGGCGATCTCGTTGGGCTGATTGAACAGCGGTACGGCGCCTGATAGCACGCGACCAATTTCCCCAGGGCTAAGCGGACCGTCCTGAGCGGTGCAGGGGAGGTGACCCAGGTAGTGGTGCGCCAGCTCATGACCCATCACGAAGGCGATCTGCTCGTCGAGCAGCTGGTGCGCGCGGGCCACGCGGCGCCCATCGACTTGCTGTGTCGGGTTGAAGAAGCCCACGGGCGGCTGCACGATGGGTGACTTCGGGCGCTGGTTCTTCGCCAGGAAGGCGATGTACTCGTCGACCTTGCGCGTGCCGAAGATCTCGTCGTTGGCCTGGGCTTGCGCGAGGTGAGACTCGATGTCGAGCAAGCCATCGGTGATCGCCATCATCGAGCGGCCATCAATGCAGCCAGCGAAGGCGTTGACTTCGCCCACGGTGCTGTCGACCACGAGGGGAATGCCTTTGACTCGGCTTTGCTTGCCGGCGTCGAGCGCTGCAATCAGATCCGTCATCACGACCTGCGCTCGGTTCCGCATGAAAGCGATGTCCACCAGGTTGATCGGATCGTTGAGCACCGGGCCCGTCGGGACGTTCGCGGGGCCCGTCGGCGCCGGCGGAGGCTGGCCTGGCTGCGCTTGATACCCAGGCTGGCCGGGCTGCGGCTGACCATAGCCGGGCTGACCGTACTGAGGCTGTCCGTAGCCAGGCTGTCCGTAATACGGCTGCTGACCGTAGGGCTGAGGCTGCTGAGCGCCGCGACCACTGCTCTCCGGCTCGCAACCGACGAGCAGTGCCAACGCGATGCCAACCAGACCGAGACTGCGCCTCATAGCTCCTCACTTTAGCGCCGAGCTTCGAAACTTGCTCGCGTGCGCGTGGAAGGTGCCGCTCGGATCAGCCGAAGACGGCCACCAACCCGATGAATGCCGCGTAAATCAAAACGTAAAAGCCGCCCTCGGGGCGCCCGATGGTGCGGGCCTTTCGCATGGATACGGCGCAAGCGATGGTCACCACCCCTAACATGAGCAAATCGACTGGGAAGCTAGCAAACCCTGTGGGAATTGGGCGCACCAGGCTCGTCACGCCGAGGATCAACAAGATGTTGAACAAATTCGAGCCGACGACGTTGCCCACGGCGAGCTCCGAGTGGCCGCGCAAGGCCGCGACCAAGGAAGCTGCGAGCTCCGGCAGGGACGTGCCCACGGCGACGATGGTCAGTCCAATCACCCGCTCGCTCATGCCGTAGCGCGTGGCGACGCCGACCGCGCCATCCACGAACACGTCGCCGCCCCACACCAGCACGGCGAGCCCGACGACGAAGAAGCCAAGCAGCGCCGGGCGCCCGCGAGACTCTTCGAGCTCCTCGAGCTCAGCCTGCTCGCCATCACCCTGGCGCGCGCCTCTCAGCGTGAGCCAGGTGAAGGCGACGGCGCCGATGGTCAGGAGCGCGCCCTCGAGCCGCCCGATCTGGCCACCCAGCATGATCACTGGCACCGCGATCGTGGCGAGGAGCAGCCACGGGATTTCCCTGCGGATTAGCGTTGGGTCGACCCTGGGCGGCGCGATCAGCGCAGTGATGCCCAAGATGAGTCCGATGTTGGCGACGTTCGAGCCGACGACGTTGCCGATGGCGATGTCGCTCTTGCCGTTGAGCGCGGCGGCCACACTCACCGCCAGCTCCGGCGCGCTGGTGCCATAGCTCACCACCGTCAAGCCGATCACCAGCGGCGGAACTCCGAACGCGCGGGCGAGCCCAGCTGCACCTCGGACCAGCCACTCGGCGCCGAAGTAGAGCATCAGCCCGCCAATCAGGAGCCGCGCGATGTCGAAGAGCATGGGTCAGTGCGTCCAGGCGCTGCCTCGAGTTGCCCGGGTTTGGGGGTGAGGAGCAGCGGAAAGCAACGAGGAAACTACGGTATACGTCGCGCGTCCAGTGACCCTTGCCTCCTGGTATGCTCTCGCCCGTGCGTAAGCTCGAGCTTCACTGGCAAATCCTGATCGCCCTCGTCCTGGCGATCGTCCTCGGCAAGCTCGGCACCGCAGATAGCGCCGTTTTTGGCGTGCACTTGAAGTCTGTAGCGGACTTCGTCGGCGAACTATTCCTGCGAGCGCTGCGCATGCTGGTCGTGCCGCTGATCATGGCGTCGATCATCTCGGCCGTGGCAGGGCTCGGGGAGACGCACTCGCTCGGGCGCTTGGGTCTAAAGACCGCAGCCTATTACATAACTACCTCACTCGTCGCGATCTTGATTGGCCTGGTCGTCGTCGACTTGATCCAGCCCGGCATCGTCAACGGCGTCGCCGCGAAGGAGCAGATCGGGCTCTCCGGCGATGTGGTGGGCGTGCAGAAGGCGGTGGAAGGCCGGAGCGGCAAGGACGTCGTGGAGGTGTTCCTGCGCCTGGTGCCGAAGAACGTGGTGGAGGACGCGGCCAAGGGCGAGATGCTCGGGCTGATCTTCTTCTCGCTGCTGTTCGGCTTCTTTACCACGCGGATAGACGACGAGAAGCGCCGGGTGGTGCGCGCGTTCTGGGATGGTGTCTACGACATCATGCTCAAGATCACCGACTGGGTGATCGGCTTCGCGCCGATTGGCGTGTTCGCCCTGGTGTTCAAGGTGGTGCTGACGACGGGCTTCGATGCCTTTCGGCCGCTGTTGGTGTTCTTCTTCTGTGTGCTCTTGGCCCTCGCGCTGCACCTGTTCGTGGCGTTGCCGCTCCTGATGCGCCTGGTCGGTGGCATCAACCCGCTCAAGCACTACAAGGCGATGGCGCCGGCGCTCTTGATGGCGTTCTCCACCGCCTCCTCCTCGGCGACCCTGCCGCTGACCATGGACTGCGTGCAAGATCGCGCCGGCGTTTCCTCGCGGGTAAGCAGCTTCACCTTGCCTTTGGGCGCCACGGTGAACATGGATGGCACGGCGCTCTATGAGTGTGTTGCGGCGATCTTCATCGCCCAGGCGTATGGTGTGCACTTGAGCCTCACCCAGCAGTTCACGGTGGTGCTGATTGCCCTCCTGACCTCGATTGGTGTGGCGGGGATCCCCGCAGCGAGCCTGGTGGCCATCACGCTGATTCTCACTTCCATCGGCTTGCCGGTTGAGGCCATCGGTCTCATCCTCGCGGTGGACCGAGTGCTCGATATGTGCCGAACTGCCGTCAATGTGTTCAGCGACTCCTGTGGCGCCGTGATCATCGCGAAGAGCGAGGGTGAGACGGTGCTCAGCGAGCCTGCGGAGGCCTGAACGTGGACGTCGAGGTCGCTGAGCCTCGTCCACGCTTCGCCTGGCTGCGGCGCTTCAGTGTGCCGCACGAGCACTTCGTCGCGGGTAATCGGCTGCTGCTGCTGCGGAACGGCTCTCAAGCCTTCCCGGAGATGCTGACCGCCATCGAGGGGGCGAAGCGTCAGGTGCTGCTCGAGATGTACTGGTTCGACTCGGACCACATCGGGCGGCGCTTCGCCGACGCGCTGCTCAGGGCGGCCGCGCGCGGCGTCGAGGTGCGGGTGATCTACGACGCCATCGGCTCCATCGACGCCGACGACGCGATGTTCGAGGAGCTTTCGCGGGGCGGCGTGCGGGTCGTGGAGTTCAACCCGATCTTGCCCTGGCGCGAGCGTTTCCGCTGGGCAAGAGTCTCGCGCCGCGACCACCGCAAGATCCTGGTGGTCGACGGCTGCATCGGCTTCACCGGCGGGATCAACATCGCCGCTCCGTGGTGGCCCGAAGACGACTCCGTGGAGCCTTGGCGGGACGACATGGTGCGCGTCGAGGGTCCCGTCGTCGAGGAGTTCGTGCACCTGTTCGAGAGCACCTGGCAGCTCGAAACCGGCGAGGCGCTGCAGCTCTTCGAGCCTGAGCTGGCGCTCGAGCAGGGGCGGCTCCACGGCAAATCCGTGAGCGTGCTTGGCGAGGCCTACTACCGAAACCGTCGGCAAATCGCCCGCGCCTACCTCGCGAACATCCGCGCCGCGCAGAGCCGCGTCTGGATCACCAACTCGTACTTCGTGCCCGATCGACCGGTGGTCAAAGCGCTGATCGCTGCGGCGCAGCGAGGAGTCGATGTGCGTGTGCTGTTGCCTGGCGAAATCGACGTCAAGATCGTCCGCTACGCCAGCCAGGCCGTGTGGGGCAAGCTCATGCGCGCGGGGGTGCGCATCTTCGAGTGGAGCGGCAACGTGCTCCACGCCAAGACGGCGGTGATCGATGGCGGGTGGTGCACCATCGGCACGTTCAACCTCGATCACCTGTCGGTGTTCTCGAACCTCGAGGTGAACCTCAGCGTGCGCGATCCCGAGTTCGGCGAGGCCCTCGAGCAGAGCTTTCTCTCGGATCTGGAGCGCAGCCGCGAAATCACGCCCCACGACTTCGCGTTTCGCCCCCTGGGGGAGCGCCTGCTAGAACTCTTTCTGTATCGCTTCCGGAAGCTGATGTGATGTCGGGCGCTGCAACTGCTGACCTGCCAACGGTGCCAACGCCCAGCGCTGCGGAGCTGCAGCGCCTGCGCCACAAGTACGTGCGCCTCGGCGAGCTACGCGCCGGCGTCGGGGTGAACAGCGCAGAGGACGTGCGGGAGCCGCTGCGGGAGCTGGCGCGAGAGTTCCCTGGGTCGCTCAGAGAGATCGATGTACTCAGTTCCGGACGGATTCAGAAGCGGGCTCTCGAGTTGCAGGGCTCGCTCGAGGCGCCGGAGTGGGCGAGGGTGACTCACGCCTACCACCTGTTGATGCGAGTGACGCTCTGGCTCAAGGCTGAGCTCGGTGCGGGAGCGAGCGCTCAACGACTCGCGGACTCCGTTGAAGCGGAGTTTGGTGTCGCCTGCGCCCCGAGCTGGATCGAACGCGTGAAGAAGCCGCCCCGTGGTCGCCTGAACGATTTGGTGTTCGAGGCGCTAGCGGCGCAATTCGAGCGCTCCGTACCCGACCTGCGCCGACTCATATTTCCGCGCGGCGACTCGGGTGAACCTCGCTCGGATGGGGTGCACTGATGTTCGAGCTGTCCACCCACGAGCGGATCAGTGAGATCGGCGAGAGATCTGGGACGGGCTATTGGGGGGAGGTCCGTTCTTGCGTTACGCCTGGCTGCACGCGCTGGAGGAGACCGGCTGCGTAAGGCCCGAGCGCGGCTGGCTGCCGATGCACATCCAGATCCGCGCGCCCTCCAAAGGCAAGGAGCGAGGAGAGACGCTGCTGCTCGCCCCGGCGTACGTGAAGGGCAATAGCGAGGGCGAGTTCGTCTTCGACCACGCGTGGGCGCGCTTCGTCGAAGAGCGAGCCCACCTCGACTACTACCCCAAGCTGATCGTCGCGGTGCCGTTCACCCCCGCGAGCGGGCCGCGCCTGTTGATGAAGCCCGGCGCCGACACCGAGGAGCTCGCAGCGGCCTTCGTGCAAGGCCTGCAAGCCATCTGCAAGAAAGTGGGGCTCAGCGGCGTCCACATCTTGTTCCCTGAAGCGAGCCAGTGCCTCAGCCTGCGCGACGAGCGCCTGGGGCTGATCGAGCGCCATGGCTTGCAGTACCACTGGTCGAATCACGGCTACGCCACCTTCGAGGACTTCCTCGGGGCCTTCAACTCCAAGCGCCGCAACCAGATCCGGCGCGAGCGCCGCGCGGTGGAAGAGCAAGGCCTCGAGCTGCAGGTCTGCTCCGGGAGCGACCTCGACAGCGCCCACATCGACGAGATCTACGAACTCTACCTGACGACGGTGAACAAATTCTACTGGGGCCGCCAGTACCTGAACCGCGGCTTCTTTCATCAAGTCTTCGACAAGCTCGGTAGCGGCTTGCAGGTGGTGCGCGCGTGCAGTGCCGCGCGGAACGGGGCACAAGCCAGGGCAAGGTGGCGCTCGCCGGCGC
This sequence comes from Polyangiaceae bacterium, assembly GCA_041389805.1. Classification (GTDB taxonomy): domain Bacteria; phylum Myxococcota_A; class Polyangia; order Polyangiales; family Polyangiaceae; genus JAHBVY01. Next base: position 43,703 of record JAWKRD010000018.1, read on the forward strand.
GCTGAACATCGTCTCCCAGGACACGCTCTACGGGCGCTACTGGGGCGCCTTCGAGGAGCGCCCGCACTTACATTTCAACGTCTGCTACTACCGCGGCGCCGAGTTCTGCATCGAAGCCGGCCTCCAGCGCTTCGAGCCAGGCGCCGGCGGCGAACACAAGGTGGCGCGCGGCTTCGCCCCCACCATCACCCCCAGCTTCCACTACCTGTCGCACTCCGGCGTGCGCGGCGCCATCGCCGCCTACACGGAGCACGAACGCGAAGCGATCGCCGAGCACATTCGCTGCGAGAAGCCTGTGTTGAAGGTTTGAGTGAACGCCGAACTGATCCGCGGGAAGAGCGCTCAAGCGCTCAAGAGCTGGGGTGTTCCGTTCCTCGACTACTTGCCGTTGCTCGACCCGATCCCGGAGCTGCGCGAACCGAAACAGGTCGTGCATCGACTGCTGTGTGAGTACGCACGCACCGGCCTCGCTCACGACGCGAGCGCCGAGTCGCTGTTCGCGCTGCTGGAGCAATCGGGCGCGACGGCAGAGCTGGTGGAGGGGGAGGAAGATCTGTTCTTTGCTGAACTCCCGGAGGAACAAGTCAACGAACTCAGCTGGAGCACCGAGTGCACGGCGACCTTGGCCTGGGCAGGTCAGCTGCTCGAAGGTGATCTCTTGGCGCCCGAAAAAGTCACGGCGTGGGCTCGCTTCTTTCCACACATCGAAGTGGAACCCGCACAGCTGATGGAACGCTTCACGCTGCGCCGTATTCAGGAGATCGCCCAGCAGCTCGACATCTACTACCTCACCCACGCCGCCCTTCGACATCCCGAGGCTTGGTCGTGGTGGCGCCGCACGAAGCCCTCGAAATACAACATCATCGTGGTCGAAGAGCGAAGACGGGCGTTGGAGTGGCTGGTCGATCCGAACACACCTTGGAATGATATCTCGTTGGATACGTGACTGAGGCATGCACACGCCGCACGAACTCTGGGAGGCGGTTCACAGCTGCTTCGACACTGACGATGGGTCGCTGCCTGCTGTCGTGCTGAAGAACCTCTCGGAAACGGACATCGCGGTGGTGTATGCGGAGCTGCGTCGTCGGTCGGAGCTAGTGTCGGACGAAGCGGTGTTCTGGGATGTCGCGCAGCAGTGCTTGGCGCTGAAAGATTGCGGGGCAACCACGCGTGCATGGGTCCGGTGGAGCAGGAAATGTTCGTCACCTTTGGCCTCGACGGCAAATACTTGGGCATGTCCGATGGGCTGCATTCGACGCCAAGCTACGTGAGGGAGTGACCGGCGGGGCGACTGATACCACGCGGAAGCAATCTAGGAGTACATGAAGCACATTATCTTCGCTTGCTATCCAGACCCCGAATGTGAACGGTTCGTTGAGACGGCCAGTGCGGTCGCCCGCTGCAGGGGGTTGGAAGACGCGGGGGCGGAGTCTTACGCTGCGGAACACCTGAAGCGAACTGGATGGCGAGTTGGTCGCTGTATCTTGTCCGAGACCGTGCTCGGGGAGGGGCGAACAGACGAAGCGAAGAAATACATCTCGCTTGCGCGGCAAGACGGCGCCGCCTTCCACCTTCACTGCGTTCCACGGGAGGTCATCGACAGGGATGGCCGGGGTTCAGAGGTCTCGGCTCAAACGCTGTTGCGCGCGCGGAGTCGCTCGCAGGAGCTTCCGAGATCTGGACGCTGGAATCGGTTGCGGAAGATCAGCTCGCGAACGGCGTGATCGACCATGGCAACGAGGTTGTCCCCCTGTGGGCGAGCGAGGACCACTGGCTGGTATGGAGTGTGAGGATTGGAGCAGCTATAAACCGGTTAGGTTGGAGCCAAGGGAGATGTGCGACTTTGTATGGCGACCTCGTCCTGGACGACATGTGGGTTGGGCTCTGCGTCAACACGCAGTCGATCGTCCTAGCGGATCCGTCCTGGCTTCGCGCGGTGACCGAAGTACAGTCACTTCGGGACTGGTCGAACGTGGGTAGTTCCCTTGTGGAAAAGAATGCCTTGCGTTGTTTAGGAGCGAGCAGTATCCGTGTCCAGAAACCTAGCTGAGGCGTTGCGAGACGCGACGAGCGATGACGTTCGATACCGCCACGAGACGATCGGCGCCCACAGCTTTCAGACAGCAGTCAAAGTGGGTTATGCCCCCGTATCGGTGCGGGGTGTCGCCGTGCCGATCCCGGTGCCCGTGACCTACGTACACGCCAGAGACGTCGGTGGCGAGTACTGGTATGTGGTGGTGCCCGCACGAAACCATGAAAGCATCATCGTCGCCTCCGAAGCGGAGGCACGTGCGTTGGTGCTGGAGAACCTACGGGTGCTTGTGGGCGACCTTGGGGCTTCGCCGCGCGGGATGCGATCGATGGAGGAGCCCGACGCCGGCGAGATGGCTGAGATAATCGAAGCCCTGCTACCGCTCCTTCCAAAGCGCCGGCGTGCGCGTTGGAGGCAGGTGCTCGAGGGCGACCCCAGCGGATGGAATCGGTTGGATATGGACGATGTCTTTCTTGAGTCAGGCGGGCTGCGAAGCGTGGACCTCACCGAAGCGCTGCAAGACCCGAGGCTCAAGGGCGATCCATCGGCCATTGCATGCCGCTTTACCGGAACGCCGGGCTACCTGGCGGGACCGTTGCATCAGATAGTTGGTGGCTTGGGGCACCACGACGCCGTGGTCTACGTGCGATCAGGGCGGATTGTTCTATTCAAGCAACATGATTCCGGGTGGATTTGGTGAGGGAGCGTCTCGCCGCGGACTCGGACCAGAAGCGATGAAAGCTGAACAACGAGAACGCCAGTCGGAGCTGCTCTGGCTGCACCACGCACGCGTCCGACGTGCAGAACTCGACGGGCCGCTCCGCGCGGTCGGGCCGGTGCGGTACCTCGACCGTGACGAAACCGAGCGGTACCTAGGCCTGTGGAGGATCAGACGCGCCGACGCACGCACCCTTGCCAAGCCCACTTTGGCTGCCGTACGGGAATGGCTTTCCACGCTCGGAGGCGCTGTGGTCTACTGGACTCACCCCAATTGCTTGGAAACGGGATTGATGGAGATTCATGCCAGTTGCCTCCTGCGGGGGCTTGACGTGGCATTAAGGCTACTCGGCCCAGATCTCTTCCTCGGAACCCTTGATGCGTCGCACGGGTGCGCTTGGGACGTTGGCTCGGAGGACTGGGAGGAGACGTTGCTTCAGCTGTGGTGACGAACGGCTATGCTCGAGAATTCCAGGACTCTCAATGACGCTCGACCCCGACTTCACCCGGTACACCTCGAAGAAGGTCCCTCCGGCCTGCAGCTGAGACTGACTTTGGTGGACGTCGACGGCGCCGCCGACATGAGAACAGAAGTGGACGACATCCTGGTGCCGTAGGTTCGATGGTGGCGGTGGAACGTTCAGGGGGCCCGCTACGGAGGCAGCGACAAGTGCAACTCTATGCGATCGGTGAATGCCCGGTATGCCCCGGTTTTGGGGACGTTGTGCTGCTGGTGCGGCTTCCGATCAGCGGATAGTCTACTCTTGCCCGGCTTGTTTCACTGCGTGGGGAGAAGCCGGGACCGCGAAGCCCAGAGAGCCGGGAAGACGTGTGGCTCTATCGGGTTCCGGTGGACGAGTTGCGAGGCATGCAGGTGCACATGGATGCCGCCTGGGCGCTCCTCTCCCCCAAAGTGGAATACCTGCGGGCATTGAAACAGCGCGCCAAGGTCGAGGTGTTGCTCGGCTACTCGAGCAACGTCGATCATGGTGGCTTTAATATCCGCGCGGAGTCATTGAGGCTGTTTACGGAGCTGGGAGTCGATCTGAAGCTCTACTTGGTGATGTTGCCTGACGACCCGGCGTAGCGCGTACCGATGTGCATTCGGGAGGGGCGTTTCCGTGGATGTATCCCCGGGTGCTCGCATTTGGAGTGAATTCGCATCGAAAGGCAGACCACTGGCGACAAACGCCGTGTGGTGCGCTAGTGGTCGCGCCCTCGAGGAGGGTCGGATGGGTCTTCGGTCATGGATGCTTGTCTTGGTGTGTGCGGGATCGATTGCGTGTGGAAATAACGGTGGAGGCCCCAAGGGGTCAGGTGGCACCGCGGGGGGCAACGCGGGCGGCGCCGGAGGCACCGGCGGTGGGAGCGGTGGGGCTGGAGGCGCGTCAGGGGCCGGGGGTTCCGGGGGCACAGCTGGGACCGTCGGTCGACCGCCGGCCGCGGAAGACTGGACCCGGGATGTTCTGTCTACGGACCTGCGCCTAGACCTCGGGGCGCTTCAGGGCAGGCCACCATCACGCTGCGTGGGGGCACGAGTGAAGCGGCATCTTTGGTTCCGAGATCGAGATCCACTTCGGTGAGCGACTCTCAAGGGCCATATTCGAACCGCGTCAACTCAGGGCAGTCTCGACGTTGCGTCCCTGCGGCACCTGCAAACTAGTCACGCTGAGCGTCGTCTACGGCTTTCACGGAAAGACGAATTTCAGCGGCTGGATGCCGAGCAACGGCGTCTCGTTCCTGTGGCCGTACTTCTGTGGCGCGCTCTACCCTGCAAGTCGGATCCCGCGGACGGCGAGTTCACCCTCGACGTAAGTGGCTATGACCCAGGAGCATGGCTGCAATATCCCTCGAGTATCCCCGCGGATGCGCCATCCCTACAACTCCAGCGGTCGCAGTTGGTGATTGCACCAAGCCTGGGAGAAGACTCAGCACGGAACCAAGGTGAGCACCTGGCACCTACCGGGGGAAGACGGCGTAGCCGTCACTTTCCGCGAACTCAAACACCTGAGATGTGTTCGAGTACTACGAAAACACATACGGCCCTTACTGGACCGGAGGTCGGGTCCGTGTCGGTGAACTGGGGCGGGGGTGACTACGGGGGAATGGAGCATCACCCGTACTGGCATATGTCTTCCGGCTCGATGTACCGCGAGTCACTGCACGCCCATGAGGCTGCGCACGGTTGGTATGGCAACGGCGTCCGGCTGAGCTGCTGGGAAGACTTCGTGCTCTCGGAGGGCACGGCGACGTACCTCGCCGCGCGGGGGCTCGCGCACGCGGGCGTCGACGTGTGGCCTGAGTACGAGTGCGAGCTCCGCTACATCTGCGACCCGATGTACAAGGCGAACACCATCGCGCTGCCAGACCAAACCTGTAACCAGATCGACATCCTGAACGCCCCGCTGTGGTCGAGTGCTCCGTACTATAAGGGCGCGTTCTTCTTCCGCGAGGTAGCGAACACCATCGGCGCAGCGGCGCTGGACCAGAAGCTCGCGGATTTCTACGCGGCACACGTCGGCCAGGCGACGCGCATGCAAGAGCTGCTCGACTTCATCAAGCAAGGCGTCGACGCCCAACTTCAGACGACCATCGATGGGACTCGTCGACACCTGGCTCCGCGCCCTCGACTGCCCAATCGACCCGAACAGCATCTGCCAGTAGTTCGCCCGATCGAGCCGCTCGAGTCGTGCTTGGGCGGCATCGTCGCGGGCCGTGCCGCAGCCGTTTTCGACGCGAGTTGCGCCCAGCGTGGGGGCGTCGGAGAACAGGATCAATGAGCGGTGCCAGCAAACTGAGTTGGGCGACGGTGGTGTTGTCTGTGGGATTAACGCTGTCTCTGGTGGCGAATGGCGACCTGAGCTACTTGGTCATCAATTAGAGCGTTGCCGTGACCTCTGTGACGACTTTCAGCGAACGGCGTGGGCGCATCCAGGACAGATGATCAGGCGCTCAAGGACTGCGCAGTGCTAACCGCGCCTGCATGGGGCCGTCGAAGGCAAGATGTCCGTCACCTTCGGGCCCGACGGCAGAGTACCTGGGCTCGTCCGACGGGTCCCACGAGACCCAGGCTACGTGAAGGAGTGAGGGCGACTGAGGTGTCGCGCCGCTCAACGCTTCGAGCGTCAGTTCTTGCCATCCAGCGAGGGTCGCCGTTCCACGGCTGGTGTGCCGCTCAACGTTCCGTTTCTGGGTGACGCAGCGATCACGATGGGTTGCCCGGCGGAGACGCGCTACCCTGCCTCCGTACGGAAGGGATGATGGCGAACCCCATGTCTGTGAGAGTCACCAAGTTCAACCCGGCGCGTCGGAATAGCGCGGGTCATTTCCTGGATCCCGACTGGACCTCGATCTCCGACGTGGGGCGAGTCCTTGGCGGCCATTTGGTGACGGCGGCGGAGTATAATTCGGTCGAAGACAACTACGTCGCGGTGCTGACAGCGATTGCTCGTGAAGCCAAGGCGGCGACGTTTTCAGCGAGGCCTCCCGAGTTCGAAGCTCGGCGAGGCTGGAGGGCGTGGCACCGATCGCGTCGTCCAGCGCGCTTGCCGCGCGACTGGCGAGAACCGGTGAGTGACAAGCTGCTCGAGCAGGTCATCCGCGCGTGTCTGCGCGAGGACCTCTGGTGCAGGCTGGTCTCGGCGGACGAACGTTGCGAAATCCGCCTGGGTACGACTACTACTCTTATGTCAGCGGCGTTCAACCGAGCGCCGAGCTGGTGGAGCGGGCGCGCAGGAAGGCATCTACGTCGAGCCATTTCAATCGCCCTACGCGGATTGCCGCGGGGAAGCAGATGGGGCCGAGGGGGGAGAGGAACTCGCATGAGCAAAACGAGCAAAGTGGATTGGGGGTTACTGCTGCTGGGGGTTGGCTTCAGTGCCGTCCGTGGTCCTGAACGCCACCTGTTCTACCTGATCCTCGATCAAGTCTCGTGACTTACTGCCATGACGCCACGCAGTCGGCGTGGGACCATCAGGACAAGCTGGACAAGGCGCTGAAGGATTGCGGCGCGAATCACGCGTGTATGGGGCCGGTAGAAGAAGAAATGTTCGTCACCTTTGGTCCAGACGGTAAATACTTGGGCATGTCCGATGGTCTGCATGAGACGCCGGGCTATGTGAGGGAGTGAGCCTGACGAAGTGTCCCACGATGAGCACACGGCTGCGCTGATTCACGTCCTGAGGCGGCCCGTGTAGGACCTGCTACTCATCAGCGCGTTGTCCAAGACCAGCCAGATGCTCGTCGCCGCGCTCGAAGGGGCGACGGTTCGCGACGTTCGATTTCGCGGGGAAACATTGCGTACGCACTCCATGGAAGCCGCGGTGAAGGTGGGATTCCTGCCGGTGTCGATGAGGGGCGTGCCTATCCCCCGCCAGGTGCCAGCGACCTACGTACGCGCCCGGGAAAGCAGCGACGGGCAGCGACGAGTATTGGTACGTGGTGGTGCCCGCTCGAAACCATGAAAGTATCGTGGTCACCTCTGAAGCGGAGGCTCGCGCACTGGTGCCACAGAACTTGAAAGCCTTCTTGGGCTAGTCTGACGAGGCGTAATCATGGAGTTCCCCCCGCTCCAGACGTAGTATTGCGCCGCGTGACGACGATACTCCGAACCTTCTTGCTGCTTGCGCTGCTTGCCGCGCTCGGATGTGACCGCCACGCTGAGAGGCAGTCCGAGAACGTGATCGCCCCCGCGGGGCGGTTTCGCAACGCGCGGATCCAAGTGGAGTATGGCCCTGCGTTTCGCAAGAACAACCAGAACAACCCAGCCCATGTGCGTCATACGCTGGTGTTGGCTTGGCCCGACGTGAATGAGAGCCGCGTCACTCTGCTCCGTGGGACAACTAAGAATCTCGACGATGGGGCTTTTAGCGCTGCTCGAAAGTCGGAGTATCGCGTCCGCTTCGCTCCTGACGGCGAGGCGCTCGCTGTCGCGACGGATCAATCATTGGGTTGGCGCCTCGTGGACCTCACGACGCTGACAGATCCGACGAAGACGGAGCCGCTCTGGTGTCCTCATCACGTCTACGAGTCGCTGGAACCCTGGCCGGCGAGCAGAGAGTTGGCGCTGGAAATTTTCCGGGCGGCAAAAGAAGGAACGCCCGAAGCGAAGCTGCACAGGGAAACACGGCCGAACTGGCCCGTTAGCGGCTCTGAGGAGCTCCGCCTCACGGCCTGGTCTCACGACATCTCAGGGGCGAAGCGCTATGCATGCCAACATCGGGAGGACAAGGCCCTGCGTGAAGCCTTGATCGAAGAGTTCTTTGATGGTCGCTTCAGTCAGCCTGACTCTCTTGGCTGCATGGGGGAGATCGCTCGCGGAGACGCAGCGCTCATCGCGCGGCTTGAAGCCGCCCAGAGCAAGGCGACGGACAAAGGGCGGAAGTCGTTGATCGCGTTTTCGCTGCGTGTGGCGAAGGGGCCATGAGGACCTCGCAACCAAAGTGCAACAACCAGAAATCGTAGGCAGCGCAACCCCGAACGCTGGAAGCATTTCCGGGAGGATTATCGCTTCACCGGCAAGGAAGAAGACGTCGAAGTCGGGCTCATCTACTTCGGCAAGCGGTTCCTCAATCCGCTGCTGAACCGCTGGATTTCAGCGGATCCGTTGGCCGTGCACGGGCTCGGGGCTGACCCGAACTTGTATGCGTACGTTTCGGGGAGGGTGCTGCAGGCAGTCGACCCACTTGGATGAAGGGAAGCTCGGGATTGTCGGTACCATTCTCGGGGAGGGCAGAAGCGCTCATGGGGCGACACGGTCGTTGGTGACTATTCTTTGGATGCGATCAAGCTCGGCGGCTCGGGGACGGGGCAGGAAAAGCCTACAAGCGCGAAGGTGAAGGGGATGTGGTCGGCGCAGGTCTGGGCGAGCACGTTGGCTGATGTCGCTGGCGCAGTCACGTTGTGCTGGGCCAGTGAGACGCTGGATCTACAGGAGGTCAGGCCGGGGGCCGTTTGCTCTCGGGCACGAGCAAGGATCCCGCTGCGGACAAGGACAGATAGCTCAACTCGCCTTCCGCAAAGTGAGTCAAGGGATCAAGGCCGTTGCGGGCGGCATTGGGAGCGGATCAGCCGTGGCCGCTGATGACGGAGACTCAGATTGCTTCGGAGCTGGAAATCCGAAGAGCGCAGCGATCGACGCAGAGGATATCAGTGCCTGAAGACGCTCTCCGGCGAGGTGGCCGAAACCAACACCACGGGTCGAGCTTGTTCGTTGCCGGAGACGTTGGTGTTTGACTGTTCCGGGATATCGCCCGATCAAGGATGATCAGGACCGGAACTACGTGCTGGCCGCTTCCGGTGGCGAGGATGAATCCGGACCTCCGTCGTAGCCGTCGGTGAGGACCGCGACTCGGAGACTGTCGACTTAGTGATCGTGTTGCCTAGCGGTGGCGAGACACGGATTGGCACCACCCTTGGTCATCCATTCTGGGTCCGAGGTCGCGGCTGGACACAAGTGGGCGCGATGGATCCGAGCGCTGAAGTTTGGTCGTGGAGCCTAGGGTGGCTGAAAGTGCGCACGATTAGTCCGCGGGTCAGCAGGTCGCTCGTCTTCAACTTCCACGTTGACGTAGGCCACACGTACATGGTGTCCGCGTACGCGCTGTGGGTGCACAATCAGAGCGCACCAAACCCATGCGGCGGAGGTATCACCTGCTCAGGAACGGCGCCCGGCGAAATGGCCTATGAACCTTTCACTCCGGACTCTGCATTGAGCAGAAAGGCACCTGACGTGTTGCCGGGTGTGCGGCGTCTGGATCACACGCGAAGAGCACGAGGACTGGGCGGATGGAAGAGTCGCGTGTGATATACGATGAGTACGGACGTCAGTCGCATCGAGTTGACAAGACGGACCATATAGGTCCGACAGGGCAGGGCGGCAATGACAAGGGACATACGGATCCCCACCTGCATGAAACAACCTATGCTCCGAAAGGGACCCGTGGACACAACGACAACACGGGTGCCAAGACTGAGCAACACAACCTGAAAGAGTGAGGCGCAGTTTGCAACCAGAAGTGATTGGCGTTGATGCCGTGATTCGCGTGCTTGGAAAATGGTCAGCTCGAGATCTCGCTTATGTGGAGCAATTCGGATTCGAAGGCACGGAAGATGGAGGCTGCGTTCGTATCGTGGCGCTTTTTCAGCCTCGGAGCGAAGACCATTGGCCCGACCCTGCGAAGCCGATGCGGAGGGTGGTTCTTCGCTTCACGGACATTGACCAGCTACGCCTCAGCGACTTCGGCGGTAACTGGGTGCAGGTGATGGGATTCGATATAGTTCCCGTTGCTGACCGTGGGTGGGAATCAGCCAGATTTGCTGTCGAAGACTACGAGGACCAACGGATCTCCTTCTACTGTCGAACAGCCGCTGTCGAATCTGTCGAGGAGGCGGACACCTACATTTGATAGTCGCTCGACGCCCTCCTCGAGGATCGAGAGGTGGGCGACACCTTCTCGATCGCTGGCCAAGGGCCCCCTCTACAACCAAGGCGCAACAAACAACAAATCGTAACCCAGCGTAACAAACACGCTGTGCTCTTCGGTGTCGAAGCGCCGACTCCCGCGCGCGCGTAGCCAGAACCCCTCAGCGGCGCCGCTCAGCGGTAGGCCTATCCCCACGGAACCAACGAGCCCACTCGAGTCGCCAAACTCCTGACCAGTCGCCCAGTAGCCGCCGAAGCCTAGGCTCAGGGAGTCGATGAAGAGGTCGAGCCAGGCGGGGCCTTGCTCTAGATCCAGGAGCCAGCGGGGGAGGAATAGCGGGCGCAAATCGAGCTCGACGCTCAGGCTGCTCTTCTCTGCGGCGTCGTCGTCGGGGTTGACGACGAAGGCGGTGATTAGGCCCACGGTGGAGAAGTCGTGCAGGCTCAAGAGGCCGCCGTAGCCTTGATCGGGAGCGAAGCGGGCGCCGGCGTTGAGGCCGAGCACCAGGTCGCCGTCGAAGCGGCCGTAGACGCCGTCGGTGAAGCCGAGCAGTGACGGATCGACTTCCGTCTCGAGCGGCGCCACGGGGTAGTCGCCTTGGTTCCAGTTGTCCTCGGTGCCGCTCTTTTCTGGCGGCGGCACCGGCTTGCTGCTTCCGTCGGGATACTTCCAGGTCGTCTTCGGCGGCGGCTCAGCGTCGTCGCCCGTGGGGTCGCGTACGCCGGGGACGTCGACTTCGGGTTTCTCTGGAGGCTCGCCGGCTGCAGGCGCCGCTCCGTCGGTCCCTTGCGCCATCGCGACGCCGCTCCACGCGGAACACAGCACGACGGCAGCCAAGAAGGACAGGCGGCTGACCTCACCCCCAAACCTGAATTGTGCGTGAGCGCTCACGAGTGCAGCGCCTCCCGCACTTCCGCGCGGATTTCTGGGGCGAGGATGATGCGCGCTTGCTCCAGGGTCTGCCCCTCGAGGCGGCTCAAGAGGAAGGAGACATTGCGCGGCGGCTGGGTCGAGCCATCGGGCAAGAGGACGCTCAGGGACGTGTCGTCGGCGTCAAAAGGAGTCAGCTGCGCGGAGTCGAGGCCGACGTAGATCTCGGGGTTGAGGCCGGCGCGTTCGGCCGCGTCCTTTGCGAGGACCAGCGCTTTCTCCCGGCCGCTGGGCGTTGCGTGTTCGCCCCACAGATCGATGGTCTTGAACAGGCGCCGGGTGTGGAGCCGCGTCGCCAGATCCTTGAGCAACGGATCGCCTGAACTCTGCCACTCGGAGATGGCGGTCCAGAGGCGGGAGTCGTCGAGCTTCAGGTACTCGCCGAGGCTCGTGTCGCCCTTGAGCGCGAGCTCTTCCACGGCGCGGGGGAGCGCCGGCACGCGACTGCCGTCCTGCAGCAGCTGTCGCACGCGGGTCATGATGCAGCGGAGCATCCACTCGCTGGCGCGACTTGCCTTGTGGAAATACACCTGCTGGAACATGAAGAGCCGCGCCAGGATGAAGCTCTCGATGGCGGGCAAGCCGCGGGTGCCGTCGATGGCCAGGGGTGGCGCCACGTCGTCGCTCTCGCTCACCCCGAGGCGCAGGCTGCGGATCAGCCAGTCGAGGTCGAAGTGACCGTACGACACGCCGCTCGCGTGGGCGTCCCGCAGGAGGTAGTCGCAGCGATCCACGTCGAAGGTGCCGCTCACGGTGCGCGCCAGGTAGGTGAGGGGATGGCGCCCGTGCACCAGCTCACTCACGCGCCCGGGCAGCGATGGATCCGCACGGTAAAGCACCTGGTGCACGTCGGTGCTCGGGTCGAGGATGATGCGCTCGGTCCACGTCTCGTGGAGCGGACCATCTGGCAGTGCCTCCTCGAAGAGGTGCGAGAACGGCCCGTGACCCACGTCGTGCAATAGCGCCGCGGCGATGCCGTCTCGCGCGCGCTCGCTGGTGAGCCGCTGCCAGAACGGCAGGCACTCATGTTCCTTGCGGAGACGCGCGATGAAGCGCGTCATCACGAAGGCGGCTCCCAGCGCGTGAGCGAAGCGCGTGTGATCGGCGCCGGGATAAACCAGGGAGGTCAGCCCAAGCTGACGAACCAGGCGCAGCCGCTGCAGCTCACGCGTCTTGAGCAGATCGACGACGATGGCGTCTTCTTCCGTCTCGAAGGAGACCAGGCCATGCACCGGATCGCGAAGGATCATCTTCCGGCGTTTAGTCGGCTCCCGTCCCTGGGGAAAGCGCACGCCGCCGAACAATCAGTCCCTCAGCCCGAGAATTTTCTGTCATATGCGGAAAGCGTGGCCTGGCCGCCGGGCCGCCTGGCCGGAAATAAGGCGTACCCCAAGGTATCCACTGGACGGGAAGCAAAATTCGCGGTTGAGAAGAAAGCTGCGGGATCCCGCGCTGGCGCGAGGGAAACCGCAACACTAGATGACTGGGCTAGGTGACTAGTCCGAGCCATCGCACCACGCTGAATCGGGACCGTTACGCATGAGCCAGGAAAATAAGCCAGGTCGGCGGAAGCGGGGGGGCCGCCCACTCAAACTCATCGATGTCCTCCGGGCGATCCCCGAGAAGGAGCTGCAGAGCCTAGTTCGGCGCCTGCGCATCAACGTTGACGAGGCCAAGCGCATCGATGTGCCGTCGCAGGTGGCGCGCTCGTTGGTCGGGCTGCCTGAGCTGAAGGATCCCGGCCTGTTGCCCGGCCCAACTCGCGAGTTGCTGTATCGCATCGCCGAGGAAGGCGGCCTGTTCCGCGTCGACGCGTTGCCGGTGGCGCTGGAGCCATTGGCGGCTCGCGGCCTGGTGTTCGCACGCGGTGGCAACGACGGAGTCGAACTGATCTTGCCTGTCGCCTTCCTGCTCGAGCTGAGCACCTGGGAAGGCGAAAATCCGCGCGGATTACGTGCGTTGATCGCTCAGGCGTCCGCCGAGGTGAAGTCCAGCATCGCCACCCACTACCTGGGTCGCCCGGCAACGCCGCCGTTCTCCATCGCCCTGGAGGATGCGTGGGAGGTCCTGAGCGACGCAGGGAAGCTCGCCGAAGGGGTCGAAGCTCTGGCGCCCATGGAGCGCAATCTTCTGCAATCCATCGAGCATGTTGGGGGTGAGGTAGACACTGAAGAGCTGCTGGAGCTCGAGCGTGAGCCGCTCAGGCTCCGGGGAGCCACCGGGGCGACGCCGTCTCGGCGTGGTGTCGGCTTTGCACTGGAGCGCCGCGGCTTTTTGGTGCCGGTGCACCCGAACCGTCACGTGATCCCCACGGAAGTGGCCGTCCTCGTCGGCGCCAAGCGTCAGCGAGAGCGCGAGCGCATGCGCCGCGAGATCCGTGAGGTGGTGCTGGGTGAAGACCACGCACCCCGCCGCGCGCGCTTCAGTGACGATCCGGTGCCGCTCACGATGGCGATGGCGCTCAGCGTGCGCGACCCGTCGGTCGAGGTGAAGCCCAGCGTGGGCACGCCGCGCTCGCTGCTCAATCGATTCTCCACGCGCTTTGGTCGCGATCTCGAGTGCGTGTCGCTGCTGGCGGCGTTGAGCCGTGCAACGGGTGTGTGGGATCCAGCGGTGGTCAACGTGAGTTGCTCCCCGGGTTCGCTGCCGTTTGGTGAGCTCGGCGGCATGCTGTTCGAGGCGTGGAAGCGCGGTGGCGCATGGGACGAAGCGCGCCCTGACGCCGAGGTGCTGCGCGCCCCCCGGGAGTCTCGCGACGCCAGCGCCGTCGGCGTGATCCGGGAGATGGTGCTCGAGTCCCTGAGTGAGCTCGGCGAAGGACGCTGGGTGCCCTGGAGCGCCCTGGCCGCCTTCGTGCGCTCCGATGCGCGCACCCCAGGCGTCGCGCGCTTGCTCGAGCGCTGGGCAGGGCGCCTCGGGATCGATCCGCCGACACCCATCGAGGTCGCGCGGCGCATCGTGTTCGAGACGCTGTTCAACCTGGGCGTCGTCGATCTCGGCGACGTCGAGGACAAGCTCAAGAGGGCGAGCTAGGCACCACGGTGCGCCTCACCCCCGCGGCCGCGCCTGCTGAGCGACGTGCCGCCAAAGACTCGCGAGCTCCAGGCGAGCTTCCTCGACAGCCACGCGCTGCGTTTCGGCGCGGAAACGCTAGTGGGTCACGCGGTCGCCATCGCTCCCTTCGTGGAGATCGGCCGCGCTCAGGGGCACCTGGACGTGATCATCTCGCCGCAGTCTTTGAGTCGCGCCCTCAGCGCTGGCTTCGGCATCGACGTGATCGGCGACCGTCTGCGCACGATCCAGAGCCTACCGGATCCCATCGAGCGCATGCTGGTGCAAGCCAGCGCGGTGCTGGGTCGCGCGGAGTTCGTGCCGTGTCAGGGCTTCCTCTGGGTGGACGATGGCGAGCTATGCGAGATGCTGCGCAGTCGCCGGCAGACCATGGACCTGTTCGTCGATCCGTCGCCGCCCGGTGGCTTGCTGATCGCGCCCGGCGTCGATCTCGAGCGCCTCGCGGGGCGTTGCCGCGCCCTCGGCATCGAAGTCGTGGTCGAAGGCAACGTGTACCGCACCAAGAGCACCGCGCCGCCGCGCCGCTCGAGCGCGTCACTGCGCCTCGGCGGCGAGTCGAAGACGCGTCGCTCCACAGGCAGCATGAAGGCCGTGAAGAAGCGCGCCCGCTCCTCGACCAGCTTCGAGGCGGTGGACTCTTCTTCCGACCCCGAGCCCCGAGGCGGCGCACAAAGCGGCACCCGACGTGCGCGCGGCGTCAGCGAACCGCCGCTGCGCACCGGCGGCAAGTCTCGCGAGTAGGCTTGCGTCAGCGCGCGGCACGAGCGCAGAATCCCGGCGCCGATGAAGTATCTCATTTCGTTCCCTGCCGCCGCGATGCAGGTCCCCGCGAGTGAACTGGAGGCCGTGAGCGTCGACTCCCACGCCATGATCCGCGAGGCAAAGGCCGCGGGGGTCTATGTGTTCGGCGGCGGCATCGACGAGTCGGTGCCCCAGCTGCTCGTTTCCGCCGATGGCTCAGCCGTCGAAGGCGGTTACCCCGAGCGGCCCGCGCTGAACGGCGGCTTCCTGGTGCTCGAGGTGCCGACGCGGGAAGAGGCCGTTGCGTGGGCCGCCCGCGTCGCGAAGGCCTGTCGTTGCGATCAAGAGCTGCGCGTCTTCGGCTTTGACCCCGAGTCGTGAACCAACAGTACCTCGCGGAAACGGCGCATGCTACTCGTAGCGGTCCCAATCCGAACGCACGTCGAGGCTCAAGCTCACGCCGACCTCTCTCAGGGCGCCCGACATCACAACGGCCCAGACGTTGTGATCAACTTTTAGCGGACCGTCGACATACAGCGTCGCGTAGCGACCGTCGGGGAAGCGGCTCGGCAAAATTTCGACGACCTTCAGGCCAAACGCCGCGGTGAACTGCTGGGCGGCGTACTCCTCCGCGAGCGTGGGCGACTCGGCGAAGTCCTGCGCTTGCATCCGAGAGATCGGCGCTGGCGTCTCCCAGGAGGACTTGCGTCGGACGGCTTTGCCCATGCGACCAATCATAGCGTGGATCGTTGCCCCCGGCTTCGAGCTTCCTGCTTGAGCCAACCAGTGCAAAACCGGATGGCGGCCTTTGCCTCCCGTACGGCGTACCTGGCATCGGCGCCAAGTGGCTCGGGATAGAACGGCGAATAGTCTGCCTGGTTGCGGGTGTTGCGCAGCTGACTGAGAGCTGCCGATACGCGATTCCTTTGAGGTTCAGAGCCGAGGTTGTGGGCCTTGCGCAGCCAGAGCGGGAGTTGTTGGTGGTCGTTCCTATCGCTCCCCAGGTGGAAGCTGAGCGCGGCGCGGGCAGCACAGAAGGTCGCGTAGTAGGCCCGGCTGATCACGGATCGCTTCTCTGGGCTGATAAGCCCTGGCGTCCCAAGACCATTCAGCAACTCAGCCACGGCCAGGTGGCTCTTCGCCAGGCGAATGCGTTCCTCCTGCACGTGCAGCCAAGCACGTTGGACGTTCTCTGCAACACTGGGCCGTCCAAGCACCGATTCGAGAATGCGCCGTTCTTCGCCAGTAAGCGATTCGACGATCTTCGCCGGGTGGGGCGTGAACCGTTTGCGTCCCTTGACTGCAGCCACCCCTCAGGTTCGTGCGTTTCTGGAGGTGTTTGCGTGATTTGTTTTTGCGATATTCGCGACCGCGCGGGCGTTTGCTGGGGGGTGAGGGGGTCACGCCTCGAGGCGGCTCTTCACCCACGCATCGACGCCGGGGCTCGGCTTGGTGTGCACCACCTTGCCCCCGCTGATGAATATTTCCGCGGGGAGAGCGCGCCCGTTGTACTCGCTGGCCATGGCGAAGCCGTAGGCGCCAGCGTCGCGCATCACGAGCACGCCGCTCGGTGAGTCGCAGAGCGGGTGCTCGCCGAAGTCGTCGGAGCTCTCGCAGACTGGACCGACGACGCGCCACGCCTTGTCCGTCGGGGGCGCGGCGCACGGCTCCACGCGGTGCTTGGCGGCGTACAGTGCCGGGCGGATCAAGTCGTTCATGCCAGCGTCCACCATCACCCAGCGCCGCTCGCCGCTCTCCTTGAGCTGGATGACGGAGGTGAGGAGGGCGCCGTGGGGCCCGACCAGCGCGCGACCCGGCTCGATCACGAGCTTCAGGTCGCCCAGGCCTTCTTCAGCGGCTAGCGCCAGCGCGCGGCGCGCGAAGTTCGCAGGAGGCTGTGCCGCGCCACCACCGTAGTCGATGCCAAAGCCGCCGCCGAAGTCGATGAACTCGAGGGTGCCGCCCTGCGCGCGGAACGCCTTGGCCACGTTGCACACCGTGCGCGCCGATTCGAGATAAGGCTCTGGCTGCTTGAGCATCGAGCCCACATGCGTCGAGATCCCGCTGATGGTCAGGTGCGCGGCGTTGTTCCGTGCGAAATCGAAGGCGCGCGGCAGATCGCTCTCCAGGATGCCGAACTTCGCTTCGTCGTGTCCGGTTGCGATGTGAGCGTGGGAGTCGATCTCGATGCCAGGGTTGACCCGCAGCGAGGCCCGCGCGCGCTTGCCCAGCGCCTTCGCCCGCGCCGCGATGCGCGGCAGTTCCTCGACGCTCTCCGCCTGGATGGCCAAGAGGTTCAAGCTGATCGCGCGATCCAGCTCGCGATCCGACTTCGCGACGCCGCTCATCACGATGCGCTCCGGTTGCATGCCGCAGCCAAGCGCCACCTCGAGCTCCCCGCCGCTGACCAGATCCGCACCAGCGCCCGCCTTCGCGATGCGCTTGACCACGCTCGCGGCGCTGTTCGCCTTGATGGCATACGCCACGACGTGCTTCTCACCGAGGGCGCTCACCAGCTCCCGCGCCCCGGCTTCGATCGCGTCCAGATCGTAGACGTAGGCGGGCGTCGAAACTCCGGCTTGCTTCAGCGCGTCTTCCAGTGGAAGCCCGCCAAAACAAGCGCGACCAGCGGCATTACGGTGAAACGAGGACATCGCGAGGCGTCATGACAGTTGCTTGCGGCGAGCGCAAGAGCGCTCGCGGGCTCCGCCCCTCGCGGGGCTACGCCACGGGCTTCGCCATAGGGCTCCACCCCTTGCGGGGCTCCGCCAGGTGGCTCACTGCGTTCGCCAGGGGCTCGCTTCGCTTCGCCAAGGGCGCCGGCTGCGCGGCGCCAGGGCTTCGCGGTGGTCTTCGGCGTTTTTTTGCTGGGTGGGCTTTGGTTTCTCGGTTGGGTTTTCTCGGGGTCGTTTGGCTTGGCGGGTTGGTTTCGGGATCTGAGGGAGGGGAACGGTGTTGCCGTAGGGATTTGAAGGCGGCCGACTGGAGGTGCCGGCCGCTTTTCTTGGGACTAGCGGAGTGTGACGCGAACCAATGCGCCGATGATCTGATCGAACTCCCGACGCAGCTGGGGTTGTAGCGGCGGGAGGTGACCGAACGCAGTGGCTACCTCGAAGCAGGCGAGCGCCTCGCGCAGGGAGCCGAGCGCGGTGTGATAGCGAACTTTGCGGTTGCCGCCGCGGCTGTAGCCGCCCTCCGCAATGTTGAGCGGCACGCTCGAAAGAGCGCGCTTGCATTGACGGGCGAGGTCGGAGTCGTGGAGCTCTAGCTGGCGGATCAGGGGCGTGACGGATTGCACGAGATCGAGAAGCTGAGGGTAGACGCGAAGCATTTGGGCTTTCCTTTGGTTTTGGTGCCCGCACTGCGCGGGCAACGCCCTTCGCCACTCCACCGCGCGCAGGGGCGGTCGAGGCTGCGGGCAACGCCCGCACCGCGCGCAGCCACGCGCAGGACGAAGTCCGAGCATGGCGAGCCCGGCCCCGGCCTCGACCGCACCGAGCACGGTGGAAGAATCCAAAGCCCGCGCACGAAACTCTAACCAGTCGCACCCGCCACGGTCCTACGATGCGAGCGCAGCGAGCGAGCCACCGTCCTGACGTCGCGGCAATGCAAGCGAGCCACCTCCTGACGTTGCAGCAATGCGAGCGCAGCGAGCGAGCCGCCGTCTAGACGTTGCCGCAATGCGAGCGCAGCGAGCGAGCCACCGTCCTGCCGTTGCCGCAATGCGAGCGCAGCGAGCGAGCCACCGTCCTGCCGTTGCCGCAATGCGAGCGCAGCGAGCGAGCCACGGTCCAAACACAGCTAGGATGCGAGCGCAGCGAGCGACCAAACTCGAACCAACGGACGTCAACCGAAGCCGAATCCGTACGGAATACGCGACAGCCTTGGCGCAGCCCTTGGCGAGCAACGCGAGCCCGTGGGCGAAGCCCACCTGGCGAAGCCCTAGAGGCGCAGCCCGTGGCGCCAGCCCCGGCTCGAACTACTGAGCGTCAGTCCACAGTCAGCGACTTCTGTCCTCCCCCCCAAACCCCAAAACGATTGCAACAACGACGCGTCTTGCCGCCTCCCAGTCCGAAACGAAGGAAATGGCCCGCTCACCAAGAAAATAGTTAGTTCCCAATCACCTCGTTTCAGGCGCATGCTCCGCCCCGTGATGGAAGTCCGTCGAGCCAAGATCGTCTGCACGATTGGCCCCGCGGTCGACTCCAAGGACAAGCTCGTGCGCCTGATTGAGTCCGGAATGGACGTCGCGCGCCTGAACTTTTCCCATGGAACGGCCGAGGATCATCGTGCGCGCGCAGCAGCAATCCGTGAAGCGAGCCAAGAGCTCGGCAAACCCGTGGCCATCTTGCAGGACCTGTGCGGACCGAAGATCCGCACTGGCTTCGAGGGGCCGGACAGCGTTGAGCCCGGCGCTACGGTGTCGCTAGTCGAGGGGTCGAGCGGTACCAAGGACGCGATCGCGATCGATTACCAAGGGCTGACGGAAGACGTCCACGAAGGGGATCGCATCCTGCTCGGCGATGGTCAGATCGAGCTCGAGGTGATGAAGATCCGAGAGCACCGCGTGGAAACGCGCGTCCTCCACGGAGGCAACTTGCGCTCACGCATGGGCGTCAACTTGCCCTCGAAGCGCGTGCGTCTCTCGGCGATCACCGACAAGGACAAGCGCGACCTGGAAGTCGGCTTGGATCTTGGCGTCGACTTCGTGGCGCTGAGCTTCGTGCGCAGCGCGGAGGACATCAAGCAGCTGCAACAGCTGATGCAGGCGCATGGTCGCGTCACGCCGATCGTCGCGAAGGTGGAGACGCCGAGCGCGGTCGAGCAGCTGGAAGCCGTGGTGCGCGCGGCGGACGCGGTGATGGTGGCGCGCGGCGATCTCGGCGTGGAGCTGCCGCCAGAGATGGTGCCCGTGATCCAAAAGGAGATCATCGGTACGTGTCGGCGCTATCAGCGCCCGGTGATCGTCGCGACGGAGATGCTGCAGTCCATGGTCGACGCGCCGCGGCCTACCCGCGCGGAAGCGAGCGACGTGGCGGGCGCGGTGTTCGACGGCGCCGACGCCGTGATGCTCAGCGCCGAGACAGCGACCGGTCAGCACCCGTTCGGGGCTTGTGCGATCATGGATCGCATCATCCGCGAGGCTGAATCGAGCCGCTTCTACCAGCCGTTGCCGTCGGAGCCCGGAGACAGCACCCCCGAGGCGATCGCCAACTCTGCATGCGACGTGGCGAAGACGATTCGCGCGAGCATCCTGGTCGCGCTGACGGAGAGCGGCGGCACCGCGAGGCTCATCAGCAAGGCGCGCCCCACGGCGCCCATCCTCGCGCTCAGCCCCGACGAGAAGACGCTGCGACGCCTCGCGCTGTACTGGGGAGTCATCCCGCGTTACCTCGACATGGTCAGCGATGTGGACCGCTTGGTGCGCCAGACCAGCGCGTTTCTCA
The DNA here is from genome assembly GCA_041389805.1 of Polyangiaceae bacterium. Classification (GTDB taxonomy): domain Bacteria; phylum Myxococcota_A; class Polyangia; order Polyangiales; family Polyangiaceae; genus JAHBVY01. The sequence goes on from JAWKRD010000018.1 coordinate 64,066, forward strand.
AGCAGTCAGGCTACGCCTCGCCGGGCGAGCGGTTCGTGATGACCTACGGCGCGCCGGTTGGCGTGCGCGGCTCGACCAACGCGATCCGAGTTGAACTCGTCCGCTGAAGCGTCTCGCGAAGCCAGCTGACGCAATGCGCAATGGGTAACGCGCACTTCGCGGGTGAGCGGTGCTGCCAACCGAGTTGCGTCCGAAGTCTTAGCCAAAAGCGAGCCAACCGCACCGTCGGAGCGGTCAAGCGCCAATGGTAGGCTATCCTCGAGCTAGACCGTGCGCCGGGCGCGTGGTCGCTCCGCGGTGGTGTGGTCATCCACGCTCGCGGTGGTTCGAACGAGGTCGCACTGCGTGGAGAGTAGGAGTCCATCCGCCGAGATCCCCCGATCGGGGAATGGGAGCGACTTCCCGAGCCTCGCCGAATACGAGTTGCTCGAGGAGGTCGGTCACGGCGGCATGGCGACGGTGTATCGGGCGCGGGATCCCCGGCTCGAGCGCGAAGTCGCCGTGAAAGTGATCCACCGTCACCTGCGGGAGAACACCGAAGTCGCGGCCCGCTTCACCAGCGAAGCTCGCGCCGTGGCGAAGCTCCGCCACCCGAACATCGTCGAGGTCTACGACGTCTCTCGCGAGGAGGACACGGAGCGCTTCCTCGTGGTGGAGCTCGTGCGCGGCACCACGCTGCGCAAGTTGTTGGCCGACCACCAGGCGCTGCCGTCTGAGGTTGCGGTGCTCCTCGGCCTCGAGGTGGCCAAGGCGCTCGAGCACGCTCACTCCCACGGCGTCGTTCATCGGGACATCAAGCCCGAAAACGTATTGGTCGCAAGCCCCGAGGCTCCGCGTAGCGATCCTCGCGGAAAGCGGTCCTTCGCGCCGGACAAGCGCTCGACAGCGCCGGACGCCAAGCGCTCTTCCTCCCCTGAGGCGTCCAAGCCCGACGCGAAGAAGTCCGGCGTGCGAGAGACGGGTGCGCTGGAGGGACCGGAGCCGCCGCGGGTCAAACTCACCGACTTCGGCATCGCGAAGTTGCTCGACGCTCAGGGCGTGACCAGCACCGGGCAGGTGCTCGGCTCACCCGCGCACATGGCGCCTGAGCAAATCGAGGGTGGCGACGTCGACGAGCGCGCGGACGTGTTCGGACTCGGCGTGCTGTTGTACGAGACCATGGTCGGGCAACTCCCGTTTCATGGTCGAAACCCCGCCCAAGTGCTGCGCCGTGTGCTCGATGGCCTCTACGAACCGGCGGTGAAGGAGCGCCCGGAGGTGGGAGCGCGCTGGAGCGCGTTCCTCGATCGCGCCCTCGCGAAGGATCCAGACCAGCGCTTTGCCAGCATCAGCGAGCTGATGGAGGCTGCCCATGAGATCCTCGCGGATTTGCAGCTCGACGACAGCCGGAGGGAACTCGGGCTCTACTTCGCGGATCCCGACGGCTATCGAGAGACCTACAAAGAGCGCCTCGTCGAGCGGCTGAGTCAGCTCGCGAAGGTCGCCCGCGCCGACGGCCAGGTGGTGCTTGCGACGCAGCTCTTCAACCGCGCGCTGGCTTTCAAGCCCGGGAGATCCCAGCTCCTGAAGCAGGTGAGCGGGATAGCTCGCAGCGCGAGCATGCGTCGCGCGGCCGCCCGGGCCGGCGTGATCGCCGCGGGCAGTCTGCTGCTCGGTGGCCTGGCATTCTGATCACGGGGGCTACGCGCTCGGACGCCCCGAGCGACGCGGCGAGCGGGACGCCCGCGGCGATGGGCACTTCGCCGGACACGCTTCCAGCCCCGTATCTCCGCGGAACCGCGATCGCAGCCCCCGCTGGCAGCTTCCGGGCTCAGCCGCCCGCGTGTGATCCCCAAGCGCCTTCCGGCGGCTCAAGCCACCCCATCCATGGAAGGCGAAGGAGAGCGGCACGCGCATGGTCCAGGTTGCTTTCAAGGGTGTGGCGGGCACCGCCAGCGTGGACGGCAAGCCGATCCGCTTCGGTCAGAAAGTGGAGCTGAGCGTCGGCACTCACACCTTCGAGTTCGCGCCCGCCGACGACAAGTGCTGTTTCGCGGAAAAGCCGAGCCTGACCGTAGCGATCCGCCCCCCCGCGAAGCCTGACGACAAGAGCGACGTCCAAACGGTGTTCGGCCACATCAAAGTGCGCGACGCGACGCTCAGCATCAGCGGTGGTCCCGCGGGCTCCACCGTCCGCTGCCGCACGCTATTCGGGGACACGCTCAGCTCGCCCGCTGAGAAAGCCGTTCCGATGGGCAGCAAGCTCAGTCTGGATGGCGCGTGTACCCTCACGCCACCCCCAGAATCCGGGGAAAGCGCCCGCACCCGGAGCGTGCGGCTGGTGGGCGGACAAGTCACGGCGGTGCGCTTTTGAGGCCGCTGAGCCGGCGAGCGTTGCTGGCCCAGAACCCTCGCGTCCGGCCTCACAGTAAACTTTGACCCCTTTAACAGCGCTGTTTGCGGTAGCTTTTCCGCCCGCAGCGCCACGTGACTCGCTCGAAACACAGATCTCGCTCTTCGAGGGCCCGCCGCTTGGTGGTGTGCTTCGGCTTGGGGTTGTGCTGCCTGTCTGCTCCGGCGGCGGCCCAAGTGCCCGAAGAGGTGGAGGACGAAGCTGACTCGGAGACGGCCGATGCCGTGGCACTGGAACGTGGCAAGCTCGAATACCAGTCGGGGCGCTGGTCCGAGTGCGCGCGGGTCCTCGGCGAGGCGTTGGACTCCAAGAATGAGCACCGCATACGCGACGCGGACATGCTGCGCGAAGCGCGGCTCTATCGCGCGGCGTGTCTGATTGGAAGCGGGCAAGACGCCGCCGCGGATGAAGAACTGAAGAACGCGGTGCGGGAAGGGCCGACCCTGGATCCTCCGGATCAGCGCATTTTCCCCCCGGAATTGGTGCGCCGCTACATTCAGATCCGCCTGTCGATGCTGGACGAGCTCGAGAAGCAAGACGAGAAGCGCAAGCAAGCGGAGGCGGCGGCCAAAGCAGCGCGCGAAGCCAAGGCGAAGAAGGAGGCTCAGCGCGTGAAGGCGCTCGAGCAATACGCCCAGGTCCAGAGCTACACCACGGTGAACAGCCGCTGGCTGGCATTGGTCCCGTTCGGTGTGGGACAATTTCAGAACCGTGATCACGTGCTCGGGTACACGTTGCTTGCCACCGAGGGCGTCCTCGCTGCAACCGCGATCACTACTATGGTTTTGGAAGTCCGCCTGCACCGGCAGGCGCTGGACAGCCAAGCGCGCGGGGAGACGCTAGACAACGTCAGCTTGAACAGCGATCTCCAGACGCTATCTACGTTGACCGATGTTTCCGCATGGAGCTTAGTCGGGGTGTCGCTGCTTGGTGTCCTCCAGGCGCAGCTAGCCTTCGTCCCCGAACATACCGATGTTCGCTACAAGCCGCTCCCTCGAACGCTGGCCCCAGGGGGATCGGGGGAGGCACAGCGTTCCCGCGAAGTGGTCCGCCGCGAGGCTCCCCCCAGCTTGCGCATTGCACCGAGCTTCGGTTTCAACCCTCGAGGCGGCAGCCTTGGGTTCGTTGGCAGCTTCTAGGCGGACGTCTTCAGGCCCTGTTCAGGGCGACCAGACGCCAGTCTTCAAGGTCTCGAATGGTGGTTGGGCGCATGCCGCGGCTCTCGAACGCGCGCAGCACATCAGAGAGTTGTTCCGCGAGGATCCCCGTCAAGATCAGGTGCTTGTTCGCGAGGCGCACCAAGTCGTCCGCCAGATTGAGGAGCACCGTGGTCTCGATGTTCGCGATCACGATGTCCCAGTCGGACTCTTGAAAGTCACTGAGGGGCGTGTTGACGAACTCGATGGGGGCGCAGCGCTTGTTGAGGCTGAGGTTCCGCTGGGCGGAGCGCAACGCACGAGGGTCGATTTCGAGACCCACGACGCGCTCAGCGCCGAGTAAACGCGCCATGAAGCACAAGACGCCAGTGCCGGTGCCCACATCCAGCACGCGCTTGGCGTCCTTGTAGGTCGCAAGCAGCGAGCGCGCCGCGAGCTGAGTGGTTGGATGGCTCCCGATGCCGAAGGCCAAATCAGGCTCGATGTGGATGAGCTGAACGCTGGCGGGGCCGTGCGCGTGCGTCGTGGTAGGTTTGACCCAGTAGCCCCTGCAGAGTTCGATCGGCTCGAGATGTTGGGCCCACGCCGTCTCCCAGCCGTCGTTTTCCGGTACCACGCGGAAACGCTGTACACGTTCCGGGGTGAGACCGGACGCGAAGTCTCGTAGCTCCGCTTCATCCTCGGAGTACAGCACCAGCTCAGCGCCCTCCGGGTGGTCGCGCTCTTCGATACCTTGAGCGCCGAGCTCGAAGAGCTCGAGACTGGCGAGCTCGGGATCCGCTGTGACGATACGAAGACTGAATAGCGGCACGGCTCTCAAAGCTCCTGCACCAGGACTTGGCTGCGATCGGCGTAACGCTCTGCGGCGCCAATATCGGCGACCGGGGTCGCGGGGCGAGGCTCAGCGCCGAGCAACTTGAGCAGCAGCGTGGGGCGGCTCAGCCCGAGATCTCGCAGCTCGTCGCTCAGCTCGGCGAGGTGCGTGGCGTAAGCTTGCATGAGCTCCAGGCGCCCGATGGTGTCGAACGCTTGGGCCTTGGGGCGGCTCGCCAGGGGCAGCAGCACCAAGGTGTAGAACAGCAGCCGATGCAGCGCCCGGAGCTTCAGGTGACCGAGCGCGCCTTCGTCCCGCATCACTTCGCGCAGGAAGTGCACGTTGAGCGGGACGTGGAACGATTCATCGCGCGTCAGCACCGTCAGCATGCGCTTGAACTCAGGCTGCGACACGCGGCGCAAGGTAAGGCGATAGGTGGTCGAGCCGATGGTCTCGAACATCAAGTTCGTCAGCACGATGCTGCTCATCGCCTTGGCGGATCCATACACCCGGTAGAGCGTGCGGGTGACGCGCCCCATGGGTTTCACTTCACCGCCGAGCCAGCTGAGGAACTCCGTCAAGAGCTCCCGGTGCCAGCCCTCTTCATCGCCGTAGAGTCTCAGCGTCTCCGCCAGCGCTGGATCTCGCGCTTCGAAGCGCTCAGCGAGCTCGTGCGCCTGGCGCAGCCCCGACTCTTCCGCGCGGAATGCGGCGTTGAAGAAGTTCAGCGCAGCGACTCGCGCCTCCGAGCTGAGCTCGACCGGGCCGCTCAGGTTCAGGTCGTCATCCGCCATGCGCGTTGCGCGTTCACGGAGCTTCTCTAGCCACCACTCGGTAGGCCGAGTCGCAGCGCGGGCGTAGCGGGAGGGGACGGGGGCTGCCACTGTCTCAGGACACCTTGGCGTAGGCTGCGATGTAGAAGCCGGCGAAGCGCTTGAGGGGCGTATCGCACAGCGCAAACTCCGCCTGCCACAGCACCTGGCGGAGCAGCGGCACACGCATCACGAACGCCGTTGGCGTGACGATGCGCACGCCACGACTGTCGACCAGTCTGCAGCCGGGTGGGGTGAGCGCCCGAGCCTCGTCTGGGCTGTGGTACGCGGTGAACACGTGGCTCTCGTTGGCCTTCTGGGCGATCTCGCGAGCCGGGCCGTAGCGCTTCACTACCCCGCGGAAACTGTTGGGGTTGTAGAGCTCCGCCAGCACCATGCCACCTGGACGAGTGACTCGGGCCATCTCTGACAGCGCCTTCTCCAGGTCCGGCACGTGAGCCAGCACCTTGAAGGAGCAGGTGACATCGAACGAAGCGTCGGGGAATGGCAGCTCGGTCGCGGAACCCAGAGTGACGTCGAGGCCGCGTTCCTTGGCTTTCTCCAGCATTCCGGGCGACAGGTCCAAGCCCTGGGCGTGCTTGGCGAAGCGGGCGATGCGTGAGAGCACGAGCCCAGTGCCGCAGCCCACCTCGAGCACGTCGCGGCCCGTGGCGAAGCGCTCGACAAAGGATGCTTCCAGCTCGTCGAGCAACTCGTGGTAGCCACCGGGATCGTTCGTGCCGCGCAGCGCCTCGTAACGCTTGCTGAAGGCATCGTAGTAAGCGCGGTTGGAGTCGTGGCTCCCAGAAGCATCCATAGAGCGCGGAAGTTACGCGCTGGCCGCCTCCGCGCAAGGCTTAACCCGAGGCTTGGGGCGTTTCTGACGCTGCCTTTTGCCGCGCGGCGCCCGCTTCCCCTCGAGCCTGCCTCAGCTGACCCGGGGTGAGATGTCGACGTAGGCCTGGGCCGTCGGGGTCCGCCCGGCCGCGCGGGCGCGCAGGAGCAAGTCACGGGTGCCCTGGCCGCACACCAGGTCGATGCGTTGCTCCACGCGGGCGAGGCTGGGCTCCGGATGTAGGTACTCCTCGAAGCCCGTCAGCACGCCACCCATGGTGTAGGTCCAGTCTGGCTGAGTCAGAATGTCCCGGGCGGCGAGCTGCTCTGCGAGGAGGACCTCCGCTTCCGGGCTCGCCGCGCGCAGCTGGTTGTTGGCCCCGCCGTAGATCAGCTCGCACTCGAGTCGGGCAATCGTCTCCTCGTCGAACAGACCTCCGTACGCGCACGGTGCGAGCACATCGCATTTGACGTGGGGAAATTCACTGGCGTCGAAGCGCTCGCTGCCCGGGAGCCTGTCCAGCAGCGCCCGCTCGCGCTGGGAGTCGATATCTCCGAGACGCAACTTGGCCCCAGCTTCGTGCGCGAATCGGGCGAGCACGCTGCCCACGGAGCCGAGACCTTGGATCGCCACCACGCGGCCCGAGAGCCCGGCCGCGCCCCAGCGCTGCTCCGCCGCGGCCTCCAGGGCGCGAAATACGCCTCGCGCAGTCGGACCGCCGGTGTGACCCAGACGGGCGCCAGGGCCGCACACCATGTGCCCAGTGAAGTGCCGGCGCAGCGCATCGATGAGCTCCGGCGCGAATCCCATATCGGGGCCGGTGACCAGGTTCCCCGAATCAATCACCCAGGCCAGGTAGCCCAGGCGTTCGAGTTGCTCGCTGCTTGGCGACTCGCCGTACGTTGCTGCGTGGAAATTGTCGCAATGGGCGGTGAGCTTGCAACCCCCGAACGGGAGCCCTGCGGCGGCGTTCTTGTAGCTCATGGCGCGCGAGAGGTTCAGACCGTCTTGAAATACGACGGCTTCCGGCGTGCTCGGCTCGTGCCGGCGGAGCCCACCTGCGTAGAGTCCGTGGGCGCCGTTGTTGCGCCCCACCCGGAACGAATGCAGGTACGTCGTGACATTCAGGTGGAGCCGTGCGTGAGCTTCGCAGCGCACGGCGCGATGGCCGCCGCGCTCCATGCCGCTCAGGAGCTCCGCCAGGGCCGAGGTCGCACCCAGCTCTTCGAGGCGCTGGCGTGCGGCAGCGTCGCCAAGCGCGTGGGGCGCGGAACACGGCAGCAACCCGCGGTGAAAGTCGTGGGTGAAGCGGCTGAAATCCAGGCCAGCGTCCCACTCCTTGGCCAATCGAAAGCGAAATTGGCCGGGGGCGGGTTGCAGCACGTGCAAGCTGGTGAAGTCACCCGCAGCGAGAGCCGAGAAAACGCCAGACATCGGCGCCGTATACCAGATGGCCAGGCGCCGTGCTGGCCTGCCGATCAGCGCACCGGCAACTCGAGGCCGGTGTCTCCGTCCGCGAACAACACCCGGGAGATCTTCTTGCCGATCAGGTTGGTCACGTACAGCCACTCGCTCCCGTACGCGCCCACGCCAAATGCCCCGTTCGCCGCGACGCTGAAGTTGCTCCCATCGGCGACGATCTGAGAGGTGGTGGCGTCGGCGCGTACCACGCCGTCGCCGCTGGTGATCAGCATCAAGTCTCCGGCCTGCATCACCAAGACACCGTCGACGGACTTCACCCCGTTCAAGAACTCAGAGCCGGGGCCGTAGTTTCCGATCTTGGGATCCCTGGGGATACTCCACACAGACTCCTGGTTCCAGCTCGCCACGAAGAGCTGCCGACCGTCTGCGCTGAACGCCATCCCGTTCGGGTACTTGATGTCGCTGGACAGGATCGCCAGGTTTTGCCCCGTCGCGTCGGTGACATAGACCCGCTCGGAGCCCGAGTCACTGAAGACGATCTTGTCGTCGGGGGCGACGGCGATGAAATTGGTGGTCTCGAACGCTTCGAGATCCCCGCGGATGAAGACGCTGGTGTCGCCTTGGGGAGTGACCTTCCAAATCACGCCCTCCTCGGTCCCGGTCGAGTCGTCCTTGCCGCAGACCAGTAGGTCGCCGTCTTTGGTCAAAGCCATCCCGAGCGGCGACTTCACGCTGACGAACTCGCTCACCTGACCGGTGTCCGACACGGTCACGATGCGGTCCGTGCTGTTCATGCTCACATAGAGGATCGCGTCGCCGCTCGGAGTCTGGCCGAACGCGATGCCCTCGCTGGTGCTATCGAGCTCCGCGAACACCTCCACGTCACCGGGCTGCGGCGTGGCTTGACCGCCGCTTCCGCCGCTGGCGCCACCCGACGCACCGCTGCCACCGCTGCCCGCGTTTCCACTACCCCCGCTTCCGCCCGACGAGTCGTCGCTCGAGCAGGCAGCAGTCCCCAACGTCAGCGCCAAGGCTGACACCCACACCCACCGCATGAGGCACATCCTACTCGAGGTCGTTCGGCCGACGGAGCGCGAAGCGCACGCCTCGAGGCGAGGCTCGTTCGGCGCTCCATGCGTGACCTAAGCATTTAACACTCAACAGGTTTTAGCTTCCCGTTGGTGCCAATTCACGCGCCACGCGGGGCAGGTGCGGTAGGCTCGGGCGTATTGGGGTCGTGGTGCGGGTGAAAGCCCAAGCCACCTGAAGCGTTGGCGTACGAATCGTTCGGGCGGCTGGCGCGTACAAGGGCAGAACAGATGGAGCGCATCGGTGAATACCTCGTTCGCCGCCTGGTGGGCGAGGGCGGCATGGGGAAGGTGTACGAGGCGGAGGAGCGGCTCTCGAAGCGGCGCGTCGCTCTCAAGGTGCTGCGCCCCGAGCTGGCGCGCTCCGAAGACGGCCGCCGCCTGTTCCTGAACGAGATGACCATCCTCGCGCATCTCGATCACCCGAACATCGTGCGCAGCCTCGCCTGCACTGAGGTCGATGGCCAGCTGGTGATGGCCCTCGAGTTCCTCGAGGGGCACACGCTGCGAGAGCTGCTCACCCAACGCGGACGCCTCGACTGGGCGGAGGCGCTGTCCATCGCCAATCAAGTCGCGTCGGCGCTGGCGGTCGCACACCGTCAGGAACCTCCAATCATCCACCGCGATCTCAAGCCAGAGAACATCATGGTCTTGCCGAGCGGCAAGGTGAAGGTGATGGACTTCGGCATCGCGAAAGTACTCGAGGCGCTCAGCCGCACGACCACCCAGAGCGTTGGCACGTTGCAGTACATGAGCCCCGAGCAGATCGACGCCGTGGGCGTCGATGCGCGCAGCGACCTCTACTGCCTCGGGCTCATCCTCTACGAAATGCTCGCTGGCGTGCCGCCCTTCGAGTCGGCTTCGCCCCGCGAGCTCTTGAACCTGCAGTGTACCGCCCAGCCGCCGGAGCTGCCTGAGGACACACGACGTGGGTTGCCGCGAGGAATCGAGCGTCTGCTCTACGAGCTCTTGGAAAAGTCGCCTGACGATCGCCCAGGCTCGGCGCTAGATGTGCTCCACGACATCGAGCCGTTCGCCCCCGCGGACGGCATTCCGGTCAGTGCGAGCCGCTCGAGTGGCGCCGGGGCCGCTCCTGGCAGCGGCGATCCGGTTTCTGACGCTGCGCCCCGCCGTAGCCAGGATCGCGTCAGCTCCGATCGAGGCAGCGGCGAGCCACGTTCTCCGCGGGCCAGCGCGCCGCGCGTGGACACGCCCCGTGGAGACTCTCCCGCGCGCCGCGCCGCCGAGCGCGACGTCCCGCACAACGACACCATCGCGTTGGTCGAGCGCGCGACGGAGCAGCGCCAGATCTCCACGCCCATCGCGCTCGCCGTGGTCGTCGTGCTGTCCCTCGTGGCGGGCGGCGTCACCTACGTCATCAAGTCCAGTCGCGCGAGCCAGCCGAGCGTCGCACCCAGCGCCGCTATCCCAGCGGGTAGCCCCCTGCGTGGCGCCTCGCCAGCAGGGGACCCCGGTCGGTGAGCCTGCGCTCGCCTGAATCCGCGCGGATCGAGCGGGGCGCGCTGCGCTTCGAGCTCGGTCGAGCGAAGGTCTTCACGGCGAGCCAAGCAGGGCCGCATGGGACACGGGACTGCGAGCTCTGGCTGCTCGACGGCGGGGAGGCACTGCTCTCCCTTGCACAGCGCTTGCTGGCCCTTGGCCGCCACGGCATCGGGCGCTTCAGCGACTATGGGCTCGACGGACAACAGCTGTGGTTGCTGCGTGAAGTCGACGGCACGCCGCTCGATACCTTCGTGCGAGCTCAGCGCCAGACGGCCGACGCATGGCGCCTCGCGGAACGCCTGCGGGTCGGGATCCAGTGCGCGCGGCTGCTTGAAGAGTGTGAGCTCTCAGCGCTGTTCCCAGGGCCGATGCGCCCGTCGGAGCTGATCCTCGACCCAGGCGGGCGCCTGCATACCCGTGCGGATACGCTCGTCGGTTCGCTGCTTGGCCTGCCGGACCTGCCGGCGCACAACACGCCGGGCAACAGCTTGTCTCCGCGCTGGCTGCCTCCAGAGCAAGCAAACGGCGCAGACTGGGACGCGCTGGCAAACCGCTACGTGCTTGGCCTCGTGCTGTACTGGTTGCTCGCCGGTGCCCACGCCTTTGCCGGCCTCGGCTTGCGCCACGGCCTCGAAGAGCAGCGCCTGCGTGGCGCGCCCCCGATGCCCGACGACATCGCCCGCGAATTGCCGCCAGGGCTGCAGGGCCTGGTCCTGCGCCTGCTGGAGCCGAAGCCCGAAGCGCGCCCCGAGAGCGCGAGCGAAGTGGTCGAGCGTCTGGAGCAGTTTGCTCGAGAGTTACCGCAAGGAAATGAGCGTCGCCAGCCAGCCCGCACGTTGCCGCTCGCAGCGGACGGGGAGCGGCAGGGGGAGGGGGTGAGGGAGAGCCAGGTGCAATCGCTCCCCGCCTCCAGCGACCCGCAGATCCACGACATGGCAACGCTGCACAGCGCCGGCAGCGAAGACTCGGGGCCTCTAGACGCTCCAGCGCAAGTCAGCGTGCGCGCCCTGCGCAAACACCGCGAAGAGCGCTCGAGCGGCGAGCCAGGCGGCGACAGACAGCAGCAAGAGCACGACGCCCCACCAGCGCGCGCGCCGTACAAGCGTAGCTCCTCACCCCAAAAGGAGCGGGGGGAGGATGCGGAGTCAGCGCAGAGCTCGAAGAGGGGGCAGGCGCGAACCGTTCAGTCAGAAAAGCCGCGAGGAAACGTTGGGTCGCGCGCGCTGCGCACCGCGATCGCGACGGCGCCAGTCGTCTTGGGCCTTGGCATCGCGGGGTGGCTCCTGCATGAGCCGGCCAAGGTCGCGCCAGAGAGCCCGGTGGTGAAGCCCCAGCGACCCCTGGACGCGGCGCACACCACGAGCTCTGACTGCGGGAGCTGTCACGCGCGGCAGACCGCGGAGTGGCGCCGCTCCGTGATGGCGCACTCGGTGAAGAGCCCGCTGTTTCAAGGCCTGGAGATCTTGATCCAGGAGCAAGTCGGGAAGGATCTCGACTGCCCCGGGGGCGCTGGAGTGCTGCGCCGCGCGGATACGCGCACCGCTTGTCGAGATCGCGACAGCGGGCTGCCGATCACCGGCGCCGGCGGGGAACACTGGTGTGTGAACTGTCACTCGCCAGGGGACAACCTCGGTACCGCGGTGCCGCCGTGGGACGGCAGGAGCCTCACCTCGAGTTCGCGTCAGCCGCTGAAAGACTTGCTTCCCGCGAGTTCGATGGAGGGCATCAGCTGCGCCTTCTGCCATCAAGTGTCGGGGGGCGTGCGGCCGGGCAATCAAGCGCGCGGCCTCTACGAGGGCAACCCGGGGTGGACCTCATTCGTGGACGGACGCCGCTTCAGCAGCCGCCCGGAGGACTCCCGCGGGCGCTTTGGCATCGCGAACAGCGGCTACTTTCTCGATCCTGCGATCTTCTTGAGTCGCGGTGCGGGAGCGGCGGGCTTCGAACCGAGCGCGTTCCCCGGCGCCCCGACCCCGGGCAGCTCCCAGGTGGTCGCTGCGAGCGCGGAGCTCCTGGGCGGCGCTCACCTGCCGATCCCAGCGGAAACGAAGAGCTACATCCAGAGCAGCGAGTTCTGTGGCGCCTGTCACGACGTACGCCTGTTTGGCAGCGACGTGCTCGGCGCGCGCATCGGTGAACACTTCAAGCGCTTGCGCAACGCCTACAGCGAGTGGGTCGCCTACTCAGACTCGGAGCGCGCCAAGGGCAAGGAGCCTGCTAGCTGCCAGGACTGCCACATGTCGTCGTTCCCCGGCGTGTGTGTACCGGGTGAGGCGAAGCCGGGAGCGGCGCAGGCTGGGGGCACGACGTACAGCGCGCTCCTCCGCGGCTGCCCACCGGGATCCCACTTCGAGGCGCGTGAACCTGGAGCGTTTCCCGGAGGATTTGCGGCCGTCAACGGCGCGCCGGCAGAGCGCGTGACGCCGCACTATTTCAGCGGCGTCGATGTGCCTCTGGGGGGCGACTTCGAGGCGCACCTGGTCAACGAGGACCACATCGACGGCTTTGGGATCCCCCTTGGAGCGCGAGCTCGCCGCGACTTGCTGCTCGGCAAGACGTTCCGCTTCGAGCTCAGGAACCCGACCCGCAGCGGCTCACGCCTGCTCATCCCCGTGGAGCTGGAGAACGTCGGCGGTGGTCACCGCGTGCCAGCCGGCTTCAGCCAGGAGCGTGAGTTCTGGGTGCATCTCAAGGTCACTGACGGCAGCGGCCGCGTGGTGTACGAGGTGGGACGCGTGGATCGACCGGACGAGGATCTGCACGACAAGGAGTTTCTGCGTGTGAACGTGCGAGACGACTTGCGCGATGGGCGTGGACGTCCCCTGGGTGTCTTCGGCGCGGACGTGGCCGATGGCCGCGACGTTCCCCGCTGGTTCCCCGACCCACGCCTCGGTGGTACGGATTTCCGTGGTAGCGGGCTCATCAACCTGCAGAACGGCTTCTTGCGTTGCGTGGTGTGTATCGGGCGTATCGACGAGCGCGGTGAGTGTCAGCCGGGGCCGGGGCAGAGCGCGACGCGCGCGCTGCGCTTCACTGACGGCGACTATGACCTCGACACCGGGGAGTGCCGCTCGAACTTGAGCGGTGAAAACGCGCTGTTCGAGACCTATTTCCCGATTGGCAGCTTGGACGCGAGCCGTGGTGTCGCCAAGGGGCCGGACGCGATCATCGACCGCCGCTCGGCACCTCACGGGGTCCCCCTGCACTACACCTACGACCTGCCGACGTCGGGCACGGGGCCTTTCCACGTGGAAGCACAGCTCTTGTTCCGCGCCTTCCCGCCGTTCTTGATCAAGGCCTTCGCTGCCTACGAAGAGCAGATGTCCGAGCGTGGGCTGCGCCCCTCTGGACCCCTCGTCACTGAGGCCGCGCTGGAGCGCCTCGAGGTCGTGGAGATCGCCAGGGTCGAGGTAGATCTGCCGTGAGCGGCGTCCGCTCGCGGCGCTGCCGCGAACCAGCAGGTGCGTGTTGACGGCCTGGCCGCGACAAGTCTTCGAGTCTCCGGTGCTTCGGGGCCTCGACGGGAGGGGCCGTGACGCCTTGATGGAGGCCGGGCGCCTGCGCGACTTCGCGGCGGGGGAGGTGATCTTCCTGCCCGGGGATCCGGGAGACTCCTTCTTCGTCGTCGCGAACGGTGAGGTGGAGCTCCTGGGAGCCAAGCGCGGCGACGCCGATCCGAGCCGCCTGCGCCTGGTGCGGCGCAGCGAGACCTTCGGTGAGGAGGCGGTGCTTCCTGGTTCCGCGCGGAGAACTGAGGCGCGCGCGGTCTCTGACGTGCAGGTCGCCGAAGTCCCGGCGCGCGTCTTGACCCGTGCGGCGACTCGCGAGGGCGCCCAAGGCTACGGCCGTGAGGAGCGCGCGCTGCGCCGCCAGGCGACGCGGGACTTGCTTGGTACGCTGGCGTTCACGCGAGAGCTCGATCCCCACGACGTCGATCTGGTGCTCGACGCCGCGGAGTACAGGAGTGTGCGCCGCGGCGAGCGCCTGTACGTGACGGGAGATCCAGCGGACGACTTCTACCTCTTGGTGGACGGCCTGGTGCAGCTTCAGACGGACACGGACACCGGGATCCGCGTCACCGGCTACTTGAGCCGTGGGGACTTCTTCGGTGACGAAGAGGTGCAGAGCGGGGAGCCCCGACGCCTGACCGCCGCTGCGCTGGGCGAGTGCGCCGTGCTCTGTCTGCCGATCGCGGTGCTGCGCACCCTCGCCGATCGCAACCCAGAGCTCTTGCCGAAGCTCCGACGCATCAGCGGTGAGCGTCAGCGCTCTCAAGTGAAGCTGGTCGGTGATGCTGCCAAGCGCACGACCCAGCACGTCTTCAAAGATGTCTACCGCATGCAGATGGCGCGGGCGCTGCTCGCCATCGACCAGGACTCCTGCGTGCGCTGCGGACACTGCGCCTGGGCCTGTGAGAGCACCCACGGCGTCTCCCGCCTGGTGCGTCGAGGCGACAAGATCATCACGCCGCTCGTGAGCGACGACAGCGCGCCGAAGAGCCTCTTGCTCCCGAACTCGTGTCAGCACTGCAAGAACCCGGTGTGCATGATCGACTGCCCCACGGGTGCGATCGGGCGCGAGGCAGAGGGTGAAGTCTTTATCCGTGAGGATCTCTGCACCGGTTGCACAGCGTGCGCGAAGGCCTGCCCCTGGGACAACATTCGCATGGCGCCACGCGCTGCGGGTGGTGGCCTGGCAGCGCGCCTCAAGGCGGAGGCCGACTCCCCGCACAGCGGCAAGAGGCGCCTGGATCTGGTGCAGATCTACCCAGAAGTCGCGGTCAAGTGCGATCTATGCCGGGGCTTCGCAGAGCCGGCGTGTGTCGTGGCGTGTCCGACGGAGAGCATCTTTCGGCTCGATCCGTCGGAGGAGATCCAGGAGGTGCGGGCGCTCTTCGGAGGTGACCATCAGAGCCGTCGCCGCCGCGCGCAGCGACCGTGGCAGCAGTACCTGTTTCCGGCGGGACTCGGTGCGAGCTTGGTGCTTGGCGCCGTCTTGCTGCGCATCCTCGGCGAGCCGAGCAGCAGTCGCGGGCTCGGCCTCGGCTTGGTCGTGGCGCTGCTCGCGGCGTTAGGCTGCTTTGGCTTGGCGGCCTATGTGATCCCGAAGCGGCGCCTTGCGTTGTGGATGAAGCCAGCCCAGAAGAGCACGCTCCGCCAGGACACGGCTCACGTGCATCGTGGCCGTTCGCGGGTGAAGCCCTTCTACCTCGCGCACGTGCTTGGCGGGCTCGGCGTGCTGGCGCTGGTCGCGGGGCACACTCGCCTGGGATTGGGCCATGGCCTCACGGCGTGGCTGTCGTTGACCTTTTGGGCCGTGGCAATTCTGGGTCTGCTCGGCGCCTGGCTGCAGTTCTGGCTGCCTCGCCGCCTCGCGCGGATCGAACGCGCGGGGCTCCTGCCCGAGGATTTTCCTGCGGAAAAGCGCAAGCTCAACGACCGCCTGTATCGCGAAATCTCCGGCCGCAGCGACCTGGTGAAGAAGGTGGCTGAGCGCGTACTCCTGCCTTACGCCAAGAGCCCGTTCGGTCCGCTCTGGCTGATGCTCGGGGGACGCAGCGCGGGTGAGGAGCAAGCCCGACTGGAAGCGCGCATCGACGAGATATTGCAAGGGCGTGGCGGCGACCGGCGCCTTGGGCTCGACCAGTTGACGAAGATCGCCGTTGAGCTGCGGGCGTTGCCGTTGCGGCGCGTGCTCACCTTCCTGCTGCGCGCCTGGCACGCACCTCACGCGATGTTGACGGTGTTGCTCTTGATCTTCCTGTTGCTCCACGTGGTGAGCGTCTTGGGGGCGTCATGAGCGGTGGCAGCGGCGAGGGCATCGAGATCGCCCGGGGCAAATCCGCCGGTCGCAGCCGCGTCGCGCGCAAGGCGGAGCGCACCAGCGACGTGCTGCGATTCCGTGGGGTATTGGCTGGCGCGTTGGTGTGCGCCGTGGTCGCGCTGGGTGCGTACTTCGTCGGGGGCGGACGGGTGATCAGCGCGCCGGGGCCGCTCTCCGATTCCCACGTCAAGGCGGGCGTCGGCTGCGAGACGTGCCACACCGGAGACGACGGTAAAGCAGCCGTGAGCGCCTGCGTGGGTTGCCACGGGCCACATCCATCCACTCGTCCGGGGCACCTGCGGCTGAGCCAGGCCGGGCGCATGAGCTGCTCCACCTGTCACCGCGCCCATGGGGGCGGTGAGGTGGTGGAGCTCGCGCCCGATGGTGTCGCGTGGGTGCGGCGGGCGGGCGCCGAGGCAGTGAAACTTCAGGTCTCGCCGATCGGCGGTAGCAAGCGCTTGAAGGTGCCGACGCCGCCTCTGGCGCGCTGCGCTGGTTGTCACCGCACGGAAGCAAAAGACGATCCCATCGCGCGCTGCAAGGCCTGGGCTGGCGGAAAGGGCGGGGAGCTCGTGAGCGTGTGCTTTGACGAGCATCGCGTGGCCGCTGCAGCAGGGCAGAGCGGCGGAGCCGAACGCGACGCAGCCTACGAACAAGCGCGCGTAGCCGTCGCGAGCGTGGCGCCGGGATCGCGACGGTCCCTCGACTTGACCTGGCTCGGTGTCTCGCTGGCGGTGGCGCTCGGACTCATCACGAGCGCCGCGTGGCGGCGTCGGGCGCGCGGCGGCAAGGCAGCGCCCCAGGCGGCGACCGGGCCAGCGCTGGCGCCCGCGATGGTGCGGCGCCTGCCGACCATCGACGAGAGCACGTGTATCGGCTGCAACGCCTGTGTCGATGCGTGCCCGTACGACGTGCTCCAGCTCGAGCGCTACGTCGCAAAGGTGGTGCGGCCGGACGACTGCTGCGGCCTCACGCTGTGCGAACAGCGTTGCCCAAATGGCTCGCTGGTGGTGCGTGAAGGCGAGCCGATCTTCGATCACCCACTGGTGAGCGAGAACCTGGAGGCAGCGGAGAGCGCCGGCGTGTTCCTGGCAGGTGACGTCACGGGGCTGCCGCTGATCCGCAACGCGATCAATCAGGGGGCGCAGGCGATGGACTCGATCGCGCAGAGCCTGCAAGCTGCTCAGGGACTGCACGGCCCCGCTCTGGAGGCGCACGGCGTCGCTGCGCGAGACGTGCTCGACGTGCTGATCGTCGGCGCCGGTCCCGCGGGGCTCAGCGCCGGACTCGCCGCGGACGAGCAGCGGCTCGACTACCTGGTCGTCGATCAAGGCTCCGTCGCGGAGAGCATTCGGAGTTTTCCTCGTGGCAAATTGGTCTTCGACCAGCCGCTTGGGGTGCCCAAGGTCGGTGACCTGTGGCTGGAGGAGAGCACCAAGGAGGAGCTCTTGGCGAAGTGGCGCCGCATCGTTCGCGAGCAGCGCATGCGTATCGACGAAGGCTGGCGCGTGGTGCGCTGTGAACGCATTGCTGGTGGGCCGCCACTTGGCCTGTTGAAGGTCACGCTGCAGAACCAGGACCAGGAGCAGCGGGCGCTCTTCGCGCGGCGCGTGCTACTGGCAGTTGGGCGTCGCGGGACGCCGCGCAAGCTCGCCCTGGAGCTGCCAGATGCGACCTTGGACGCGGTGTTTTACCACCTGGCCGACGCGCGCACCTTCGCGAACAAACGCGTCGTGCTGGTCGGCTTGGGTGACGTCGCGATGGAGACGGCGATCGCCATCGGGCGCCAGCCCGGCACGCAGGTCACCATCGTTTACCGCGGGGAAACATTCAAGCGCGGCAAGCGGCGCAACATTCAGGAGCTCGAACGCCTCGTGCGCGGTGGGCGGGTCGAACTCTTGTGGAACAGCGACGTGAGCAGCGTGGCAAGTAGCGGGAGCCGCGGCGAGTTTGGGGAAGGGCTCAAAGTCTGGCTGACCTCGGGCGGCGTGGAGCGTGCGGTCGACGCCGATGCGCTGTTCGTGATGATCGGCAGCGTCGCGCCCTGGCAGCTGCTGGAGAGCTTCGGAGTGCGCCACGGCGCGCCTCTCCCCCCCGAAGAAGCCGGAAAATCCGCAGGGGGTGAGTCCCCGGTCAGCACAGAGCGCAGCACCTGAAGGGCCCTAAATGCTTGAAATGGCTAGCGAATTCTTTCTCTCTCGCGAGAGATCGAATTCCGACCTTTTTCGTACAAGGTGAAAGTTGAGGCGATGGGGTGCGTTGGCACTCAAGCAGCGGGGCTCGATAGTCCGGGCGCCCACGAGAGGGAGTATCTCAGATGAAGGTTGGAACCGTCGGCTTGCTCGCGGCGCTGGGGATGACGTTGACCTCGGTGTCGGTCTGGTCTCTGACCCCTGAAGCTTCACAGGATCCTCAGGCACCCGTGGTCGGGAGCGATCTGGTGATCGCCGATCCCGGGCCTGCTCAGCCGGTCATCCGCGCGGATTTTACCGCAGGCAGCACGGTGATGGTGGAAGGGCGCCTCGGCAACGGTGTGATGCAGGCGGGGCGCGACAACGAGACCTACCTGATGGCCCGGGTGTTTGCTGACGGAAACGCCCGCGCGAGTGAAGCCGCGCCCGTCAACCTGGCGATCGTGATCGATCGCTCGGGTTCGATGAAGGGCAAGCGCATGGAGAACGCGATCAACGCCGCCAAGGGCACGATCGCCGCTCTGAACCGCGGTGACGTGGTCAGCGTGATTGCGTACGACGCCGAGGCCGAGACCTTGGTGCAGGCGACCACCATCGATGAGATCTCTCGCCAGCGCGTCACGGAAGCGCTGTCCAACATCCGCGCCGTCGGCGACACGTGTATCTCGTGCGCGATGGATGCGGCCGAGCGCGCGCTGGCGAATCGCGACGGCATGGTGAACCGCGTGATGTTGCTCACCGATGGCGAGCCGACCCGCGGCATGAAGGACGTTTCTGGCTTCGAGCGCATGAGCTCGCGCCTGCGGGACAAGGGGATCTCCGTCAGCACCATTGGCGTGGATGTCGACTACAACGAGCGCATCCTGTCCGCGATTGCTCGGGAGTCCAACGGGCGCCACTACTTCGTGGAGAACGCCGATTCGTTGACCAAGATCTTCGAGGAGGAGCGCAACGCCCTCAAGCAAACCGTAGCGAAGGACACCGAGCTGGTGGTCGATCTCGCCCCAGGTATCCGTGTGGAAAAAGTCTTCGACCGCGCCTTCCGCCAGGAGGGCAACAAGCTGATCGTCCCCATGGGCACGGTTTCTGGGGGGGAGGAGAAGACGCTGCTCGTCCGCCTGAGCGTGCCGCGAGGAGCTGAAGGGGAGCGCGCCGTGGCCAAGATTGACCTCGCCTATCAGGACCTGGTCGAGCGCCGCCGCGGCTCCTGCAACGGTGAGCTGGCAGCCCTGATCAGCTCCGATCCGGCCAAGCTCACACCCATGGATCCGTTCGTCGCTGCCCGCGTCGGCCGCAGCGAGACGGCGCAGTCGCTCCTCGACGCCAACGCGCTGTTCGCCCAGGGCCGCGTGGAGGAAGCGCAGAAGCGTCTGACCGCGCAGCTGGAGGAGCTGAACAGGCGCCGCGAGGAGGCATCAAAGCAGCCAAACTTCGCGCCCAAGGCAGACAAAGACTTCGACAAGCAAGAAGCCGCCCTGGGCGCCGCCAACAGTGGCTTCGCTCAGCCCCCGCCGCCTCCTGGCGCGGCGCCGGCGAAGCCCGCGCCTGAAACGCGCAAGGGCAAGGCACAGACGCGCTCCAATGCGGAGGCAGCAGCGGATCTTGCGTTTTAAGGCAGGGCGCCTTGAGGGCCGTGTGTTGGTTGAGCCAATACGCGGCCCGTCCCTTTTGATGACTTGGCTTCAAACGCGCCAGCCGGCGCGTTAGTGTTGACTGGCTTGGCGACGGCCAAGCTGGGGGAACGATGCCGAGCGCATCTCAGATAGTGTTGTTCGTTCGTGCCTGCATGACGCGAGTTGCTACGTGGAAACAGCTGGGGCGGTCCCAAACGGGAGCGCCCAGACGTGTTTTGTCTGTCAGCATTGGGAACTTTTCCCACGCTCAGCACTCTGTAGGCGTCGCCAAAGCCTGAAGTGAGTCAAGTGTCCGATGGCGTATCCGTAAGGATGCGAAGGCGGAACCGAGGAAAAACATGAAGAACAAGCGCGGAATACTGCGAGTCTTACTCATCACGCTCTCGGTGTGCCTGGTCGGCGCCGTCGTGGTCTACGTACTGAAGCGGGAGCCGCCGCCCACCGCCGCGGCGCCGATTCAGGCGCGGCTGGAGCTCGCGACGGGGGACGTAAAGATCGACCAGGGCGGCGCCCAGGAACGTGGCTCGAGCGGCATGGCGCTGCTCCGCCAGGCCAAGGTCGTCACCGGCAAGGGCGCGCGCGCGCTGGTTCGCCTGCCTGATGGCTCCAGCATGTTTCTGCGGGGAGATAGCGACGTGACGCTGAACGACGGCCAGATCACCCTCGGCAAGGGCGAATACTGGCTCAACGCGCCACCCACGGATCGCACCGCGCTGGTCCACCAGGTGGGGGATGTCAGCGTCTCCGCCGTGGACTCAGGCTTGAGCGTGAAGCTGCAGGACTCCGCCGCGGTGGTCTACGTCGCGCGGGGCATGGCGATCGTCACCGGCAAGGGGGGCCGCGTCGAAGTCAACGCTGGTGAACAAGCGACGATCAAGGGCGCGGACGCTCCGCGCGTCGCGCCCCTCGCGTTCTGGGACGACTGGACCGGCGGCATGGCGGATTTTGCGGCGGGCAGCATCCCCGGCGCGGGCACGGGCACCATCTACGGCGTCGACGACGGCGCGGCGCCGGGTAGTACCACGCGGAAACTCGAGATCGCCAAGCAGGCGGTGCGGGCGGTGGTGCGCAACGGGCTCTCGGAGACCGAGGTCGACCAGACGTTCTTCAACCCGGGTTCTCGCGACGTGGAGGGGTGGTACTGGTTCACGCTTCCGAGCGGCGCGAGCGTCACGGGTTTTGCAGTCGAGACCGACGGTGTTCTGGTCGAAGGCGAGTTCCAGGAGAAGAAGGAAGCCGCGCAGAACTACGGTACGGCGAAGGCCACGGGGCACTCGCCAGCGATCCTCGAGTGGGTCGATCAGAGCACGTACCGGGCGCGCATCTTCCCGGTGCTCTCGGGCAAGACGCGCCGGGTGGTGCTGCGCTACATCGAGCTCAAACCGGTCGTCGACAACGTGATCGAGTACGTCTACCCGATGGGGCGCGGGGAGCCCGTGCGCATCGGTGAGTTCTCTCTGGCGGTGGATCTGGGCAAGGCCGGCGAAAACATGAAGATCGCGACGCTGGCAGACGCCCGCGTGGAGCAGAGTGGCCGCCGCATCACCATGCGTCGCTCAGGCTTCACGCCGCGCGCGGATTTCCAGCTGGAAGCGACGGACACTCAGGAGCGCGCGCCGCTCCGCGTGTCGCGCTTCAAGGCGGGAGGCGAGACCGCTGACTACCTCATGGCGCGCTACACACCGGACATCGACTGGAGCGCCGCGGAGCAGCCGCCGGCGGACGTCGTGGTGGTGGTCGACACTTCGGCGGCAGGCGACGAAGCCAGTCGTCAGCTCAAGGCGCAGACCGCAGAAGCCATCCTGCGCGCGATGAGCGACACCGATCACTTCGCCCTGGTCAGCGTCGATGTACGGCCGACGGTGCTGCACCCGAAGGATGGCCTGGCCGCGGCGAACGACAAGGAGATCGCCAAGGCGCTGGAGGCGCTCGCCGAGCACTCGAGTGGTGGCGCGACGGATCTCGCGTCTTCCTTCGATGTCTCCCTGAAGCGCCTGCATGGCACGGCGCAGCCCGCGGTGGTCTACGTGGGTGATGGTATCGCCACCAGCGGTGAGATGACGGGCGAGCAGCTGATCGAGCGCTTGCGTCGCGCGCTCACCACGAGCCGCTCACGGTTGTTCACCGTCGCCGTCGGCGCCGAGTCGGACCGCGCATTGCTCGGTGAGCTGGCGCGTGCAGGCGGTGGTTCTGCTTTCCGTGTGGAAGAGAGCGATCAGACGACGGCTCAGGCGCTCGAGCTCCTGGCGAGCATCAAGCTGCCGACCCTCACCGACTTCGAGATCGATCTCGGCGCGGGTCTCGACGAGCCATTCGTCAGCAACAGCGGCAAGGTCAGCAAGGGCCAGGAAGTCGTCGTACTCGCTCGCACGCACCACGAGATCCCCTCGGAGATCAAGGTGAAGGGGCAGTTCGCCGGGAAACCGTTCGAGAAGTCGTATCCCGTGAAGCAAGACGACAGCGTGATTCAGGCCTTCGTGCCCCGCTTGTGGGCCGCCGAGTACGTGCGGCGCTTGCTCGGCTCTGCTCAAGGCGCAGACACCGAGCAAGGCCGCATTGCCGCCCTGGGTCTCGAGTACGGCTTGATGACACCCTATAGCAGCATCCTGGCGCTCGAGAGTGAGTCGGCATATTCCCGTATGGGAATCGAGCGCAAGAAGCGGCCGCTACGTGGCGTGCGCCTTGGCATGCTCTCCCCGGATCAGGAGTGGCGCTTGTCGCAGACGCTGGCGGCTCCTGCGGTGCCCCAGGTGGCGATGGGCTGCAGCAAGCTGGAGCGTACTCTCGGGGGCGACTCGGAGCAGAGTTCACCTGCGAGCGCGCCCCCAATGGACGAAGACGATCGTCAGGGCGGCACCGGCACGCGGGCCAAGGGTGACGAGGGCTCGATGGGGAAGCCCAGCGGAAATACCGGCCAGCGCTACGCCGTGCGCGGCCCGAGCGACAACGCGGAACCCGAGGCAGCCGCTCAGGCAGCGCCACCTGCCATGGCCGAGGCCAAGGAAGAAGCCGAAAAGAAGCCTGATGACGGTGAACGAGAGGCTGAAGACGCACCTCGCATGGCCGCAAAGCCCATGGCTGGACAAGGCTTTGCTGGCGGGGGCAAGCCGTCGTCGACCACGGCCACCCCGTTCGGCGCGATCGGCCACGCCGCCAAGGACGGCAAGCTCAAGCAGCCGTTGCGGGATCAGCCGGGTCGTACCCGCGCGGAAGTGGACAAGCTCGAGGAGGCGAGCGAGTTCGGCTTGATCGGTCTGTTGAATACGGGTGCTTCGGGAGGCGAAGGACGCAAAGACGGCTGGGGCGGCAGCATCGTCGCGAGCACCTGCAGCGACAGCTCGGAGCGCCCGCTCGCCCAGCGCGTGTTGTTGTGGAAGAAGCGCATCTCCACCGCGCGAAGCTCGAGTGACTTGATCAGCCGCTATCGCAGCGCGTTCCAGGCTTGCGAGCTCAAGGACTGGCGCAGCGAGCGCGCGTTCCTCGAGCTCCTGCAGGCCAAGGTCGACACGCCTGAAGCGGCGACCACCGTGCTCGGTTTCTTCCGTCCGCGGCCCGACGTGCAGAAGTTCGTCGCCAAGCTGATCTTGCGCCGCAGCGTGAATCCCGCGCTCACCACCGCCGTCGAGCAGCAGCTGTTCGGCAACCGCGTGTCGTGGCTCGACGTCGATCGCCAGCTGAGCGAGATCACGGACGTCGAGAAGCGCATCGCCAAGCTGAAGGAGTTCATGGCGCGGGAGCCGGAGGATCCCAACGGCGACATCCGCTTGGTCAAGCTCTTGAGCCTGGCGGGGCACAAGGACGAGGCGCTGGCCCATGGTCGCCGGCTGCGAGATCGCGGCTTCATCACGCCGCAAATCGCCCGTAAGCTGGGCGACGTGTTGGCGCGGGCGAAGCTCGATGCCGAGGCGGTGCGCACCTACTCCGAGATCGTCGAGTTCGATCCTGAGAGCGCTCCTTCACGCCTGTTGCTCGGCGACATCTACTTGAGCCACGGTTGGTACGCGCCCGCGTACCGTCAGTACAAGACTCTCAGTGAGCTGCAGCCGAACTCGCCACTCAGCGAGCTCCGCCTGGCGGCGGCGGCGGCAGGTGCCGGGCGCATCGATGAATCCCTGCGGATCCAGCGCCAGGTGGCTTCTGCAGAAGGTACGCCGGGCCCCAACGACCCGCGGCTCTGGGCGCGCTTGTGGAGCGCCGCGCGGCTCGCGCGCTTGATGGTGGATCCTCCGCCGCCCACTCCGGGTCAGCCCGAGGTGGATCCCGCGCGGCGCAAGGCGAACATCGAACGCAAGCTGAAGGAGCTCCAGCTCTTCAGCGGTGAGGGCACGCTGGTGATCCTGACCTGGGAAGATCTCACGGCGAACCTCCAGCTCATGACCCTGGATGGCAAAGCAGCGATCGCGACAGGCGACGTCACCCGCGCGGCGCCTGTCGGCCTGAGCTCCACGCTGATCCCCAACAGCGACTACGCGCGACTGACCTACGAAGCCCAATTGATGAGTGAACTCTCGGATGATCCGATCCCGCTGGTCCGCCAGGACATCACCTGGGACGGCAAGAGCTTCAGCGTCAAGGTGACCAAGCAGACCTTGGAAGCGAGAGAGCAAAAGGTCGCGCTGTGAGCCCCGCCGCCTGAGCGTCCCTCTCGCCGGCTCTGAGTGCACCCTCACCCCCAAACCCGCCTGCCAGAACTGCGAAGTCCCAAGCAGCGGATTTTGGGGGAGAGGTACGCTGGAAACCGACTCCTACCCACATTCGCACACCGTCCGATACCCGGCTCGGTCAAGCGGTCGCTTTGCGAGTATGCTGAGCCATGGCTTTGCGTTCCGTTGCCCGTCTGGGCGCGTTTCTTAGTGTTTCCTGTGCTGGGCTGTTGCTCGTCGTGTCCGGCTGCGGGTCGGACGACAGCGGCAGCGGCGGCGCTGGGGGTTCAGGCGGCAGCGCAGGGAGCGGCGGCAGCGCCGGCAGCGGCGGAAGCGCAGGCACAGCCGGAGGCGCCGGAGGCAGCGCAGGGACCGCTGGCGCCCCACCGTCATGCGACGTCTACGCGACCAGCGCGCCGCCGAGCTTCGTGCGCAACACGGCGGCGTGGGGGTTGGAGGGCGTTGAAGGCAATAGAATTTCCGCGGTGGATTTGGATGGCGACGACTACCCCGATCTGATCGTACATGGCCTCTCGAACAATTCTCGGGCGCCCAACACCGCGCCGACGTCGCTGATTCTCATGAACCGCCCCAAGGCAGGTGGTGGGCGCGAGTTCGTCGATGAGACGCTGGCGAGCGGCTATGGAGTGCCGCGAGATGCGGACACCGAGAACCAGCGCTCCACCCAGCTGGCTGTAGCGGCGGACGTCGACAACGACGGTGACCTGGATTTGTTCAGCGGCACCTACACCGACAAGACCAAGCTCGACAATCCACAGACCCCCGGTCAGCTCGATCGCAGCGAGATCCTGCTCAACGACGGCACAGGGCATTTCACGCTCGGCCCGCAACTGGTACCTCACGGAACCGACCCGTACTCCACGTCGGGCGCGACCTTCGCTGACGTCGACCTGGACGGCAACGTCGACCTCTTCGTCGTCGGCTGGTACGACCGCTACGGGCTGACCAACACCGGTACCCAAGCGCGGCTCTACATGGGCGTCGGTGACGGCTCGTTCAGCGAAATTTCTGGCGCCGTCGGTCTGCGCACGACGGACTCTGGTTACGTCGCTGGCACGAACTCGCGCCCGGCGTACGGCACCACGAGCTGTGACGTCGATGGCGATGGCGACATGGATCTGCTGATCAGCGCCTACGGTCGGCAGTGGAACCAGCTCTACTTGAACGATGGCAAGGGGAGCTTCACGGACGTCGGGCGTGAGACGTTGTTCGCCGGCGACGAGAACCAGAGCTACGCGGACAACCAGTTCTTCCTTTGCTGGTGCACCGTACACGACGACCCGGCGTGCCCCGGCACGAGCCCGGCGGTGCAATGCCCCGATCCCGCCGATGGCTACTGGTCGAGCACCACGGATCCCCAGCCGTGGCGCGCCAACGGCAACACCTTCAGCACTGCCTGCGGCGACGTAAACAACGACGGCCTGGCAGATCTATACAACGCTGAGATTCATCACTGGTGGGCGGGTGAGGGGAGCGACTCGTCCCGCCTTCTCCTCGCGGATACGAGCGGCGGCAGCCTCAAGTACACGCGCCCCGATCTGATGGAGTCCGGCCTCGGCTTGCCGCATCCGAGCATCGACTGGAACGAAGGCGGTATCAACGCGGCGATCGCGGACCTGGACCTCGACGGGCGCCCCGACATCGTGCTCACGACCAGCGACTACCCCGATCAAGCCCTGCGGGTGTTCCACCAGAAGCCTGATGGCACCTTCGAGGCGGTGGAGAGCGCCTGGGGCCTGAATCACGACTGCCCGGTGGGCCTCGCGATCGCAGACTTCGATCGCGACGGAGACCTGGACGTGGTGGTCGGCAGCAGCCGCGCCCGCGACTGCGCGCAGATCTGGGATACGCGGGCCGTGCATTTCTACGAGAGCGACGCTTCGAGCCACGCGAACTGGCTCAGCGTGAAGCTGACGGGCGCCCCCGGAGCCAACCTCGCCGCCATCGGCGCTGAGGTGCGCGTGACCGCGGGCGGACTCACCCAGGTCAAGAGCGTGTCTGGTGGCTATGGGCACTTCGGGATGCAGCAAGATCTGGTGCAGTCGTTCGGACTCGGCGCCTGCCCCGATGCCGATGTCGAGGTGGTCTGGCCCGATGTGGGGCACACCACCACGCAGAGCAGCGCGGTAGGGGCTGGACAGCTGGTGAGCATCAGCCAAAGTGATGGCTGATGAAGCCTGGCGACCATCCTGAGTTCTTTCGTTTTCCTCCGCCGCCCGGCCGCTCGCGCGAGAGCACGATCCGCCTGGACAAAGATGGTCGCTTTTGGCACGACGATGCGTTGGTGGAGCACCCGCAGATGGCGAAAGCATTTGCCGCGTGGATTTCAAAGCATCCAGATGATGGTCGCTTCATCCTGACCAACGGCTACGACTGGACCTACTTCAGCGTGGAGGACACACCCTATTTCGTGACCGGGTTGCGCCTGCTGGATGGGAAGCCAGAGCTCTCCCTGTTCGACGGCAGTCAGGAACCGATGGACCCCGGCACGCTGCGGGAGGGGCCAGACGGAGCGCTCTATCTCCGGGTGAAACAAGGGGAGTTCGAGGCGCGTTTTCAGCCCTCTGCCCAGCTCGAGCTGGCGCCGCTGTTGGTTGAAGCAGACGGTGGCGTTGGTCTGGAGATCGCCGGGCAGCGCTTTTCAGTTCCTCAGCGAGAGGCTCCGGGCAAGCAATGATTGCCAGACAGCAGGGAGCACTGTAGATCGCGCCGGATGCGCGTTCTAGTCGCCGATCGCCTGCCTGAAACGAGTTTGCTCGAAATCCGCGCGTTGGGGGTCGACGTCGACTACCAACCCGATCTCACGCCGGAGCAGCTGGTGGAGTCGCTGCCGGGCCACGGTGTGCTCATCGTGCGCGGCACTCGCGTCAGCGCCGAGGCGATCGAAGCCGCGCCCACGCTGAACTTGATCGTGCGCGCCGGGGCGGGAACGGGAAACATCGACGTGGCTGCGGCGAGCGCGCGCGGCGTGTACGTTGCGAACACGCCAGGCAAGAACGCCAGCGCCGTCGCCGAGCTTGCGCTGACGCTGATGGGCGCGCTCGACCGTCGGGTGGTCGACGCGACCATTAGCCTGCGCGACGGCAAGTGGGAGAAGGAAGAGTACGCACAAGCCGTCGGACTCCGCGGCAAGCGCCTCGGCATCGTAGGCTTCGGTCACGTGGGGCGCCGGGTAGCGGAGCTGGGCCGCGCCTACGGCATGCGGGTGCGCGTTTGGAGCCGCTCACTCACGCGCGCCAAGGCCCAAGCGCTCGAGATCGAGTACGCCCAGAGTCCTGAAGAGCTCGCCAAGCAGAGCGACATCTTCAGCATCCACCTCGAGCTGAATGAGCGCACCCGCGGCCTGATCGGCCGCAGCGTGCTCGAAGCATTGCCGCGCGGATCGATGCTCATCAACACCGCACAGGATGGGCTGATTGACAGCGAGTCGCTGCTCGAGATCGCGCCGAAGAAGGGACTGCGCCTCGGGCTTGACGTGCTTCCCGATGAACCCGGCGTTCGCACCGCCAGCTACGATCACCCGGTGTTGCGCTCGAGCCTGTGTTACGCCACGCCTCACATCGGCGCTTCGACAGACGAGGCTCAGACCGCCATCGCCGACGAGTGTGTGCGCGTGCTGCGTGCCTTCCTGATCGAGGGCCGCGTGCCCAACGTGATCAACGTGTGCGCCAGCTCGCCGGCTCGCTATCAGTTGATCATCCGGCACTTGGACAAGGTCGGCGTGCTCGCCAACACCCTGAGTGTGCTGAAGCGCCATGGGCTCAACGTGGAGGAGCTCGACAACACCGTCTTCGACGGCGCGCGCGCCGGTTGTGCGCGCATCCGCGTCGACTCCCGTCCCAGCGACGCATGCCTCGCGGAGATCACAGCCTTCACCGGCGACGTGCTCCACGTGGACGTCGTGACCCTGCCGAACCTCGCCTGAGGGGAAAACAAGCGGGCCTGCCCCGGGTTTTGGGGGTGAGGCGCTCCGGTTTCCGTTTCGGCCCGCCGTCCGGTAGAGCCGTGCAAGGCGCGCAACTTCACGGAACCTTGGGCGGAATTCGTGAGCTCCGGTGACCCATCGGTAGCTACCGATCCGACCTCGGCTTGCGCGGTGGCCTTCGGTTCAGTACATTGCGCGCCCGGTGGATCCCTGCGGGCCCCTTCGGGTCCGTTTTTTTTTGGCGCTCCCCCCACACCAAGCACCTGTCTCGGCCATTCCGGCAGAGCGGGCCCAGCGGCTCTCAGCGTCGCGCTGGTGTGAGGTGGTTCTCCGAGAGGCTGACCTCTCGGGCCGCACCCTCGGGGCGGCGCGCCGCGGGCAGGATCTGACGAAATGGATCCACCTGCTGAAACACTCGATGCATATCGCTCACGAAAAACTCCTAGGCCTCGATCGCGAGGCGCTGATCGCTCTGGTAGAGCCGATCTTGGTCGCGCACGGCGTGACGCCGGTGGAGTTCGTCTGGGCTGGTCGCGGGGGTGACTCAGTGCTCTCGCTGACCGTCGAGCGTCCAGAGGCGAAGGTCGCCGGGGAAGGGATCACCCTGGATCTGTGCAGCGAAATCTCGCGGGATATCTCGTCGGCGCTCGACGTGACGGACCTGATCCCGGGCCGCTTCCGCTTGGAAGTGGGGTCGCCGGGAATCGAACGCAAACTATACGAAGCGGCAGACTACGGTCGCTTCGCGGGACAGCCAGCCAAGCTGAAGCTGAAGGTTCCCGTGGAGGGGCAGTACACCTTCCGTGGGCAGCTAGCGGGCTTGGATGAGGCTGGCCACGTGTTGATCCACACCGACGCTGGAGAACTCCACATCGAGTTCGCCAATATCCAGTTAGGGCACTTGGTGTTCGACTGGAAAGTATCGAAGCCGGGTCGCTCAGCCAAAGAGGGCAAGAGCGGCGCCGGGACGAACGGGCGCAAAGCGCGCCAACGGAGCCGATGACGCATGGCACAAGCAACGTCTACTGTCGAAGACCTAGGTCTGATCGTCGAGCAAGTCGCCCAAGAGAAGGGGATCGACAAGCAGATCCTGATAGACACGATGGAAGCCGCGATTCTCAAAGCAGCTCAGGCTGCATTTGGTCAGTCGCGCGAGCTGGAAGCTCGTTTCAACGATGAAACGGGCCAGATCGATCTCTTCCAATACATGACTGTGGTCGAAGAGGTAGACGAGCCCGAGCGTGAGATCGCGATCGAAGACGCGAAGAAGCACGGCTTGGACGCCGAAGAGGGCGAAGAACTCGGGTTTCAGGTCTTCTGGCACCCGAAGGATGCGGATCGCGCACGCCAGCAGGACAAAGAGTTCGGCGACCTCCTGAAGATCAAGCAGGCGCGCAGCCAGTTCGGCCGTATCGCTGCCCAGACCGCGAAACAGGTGCTCTTGCAGCGCGTTCGCGATGCCGAGCGCGACCTCATCTACAACGAGTACAAAGACCGCAAGGGTCAGCTGATCCGCGGCATCATTCGGCGCTTCGAAAAGGGCCACAACGTGATCGTTGACCTCGGGCGCACCGAGGGTGTGCTGCCCTACCGCGAGCAGACGCCTCGTGAGACCTACCGTCCCGGTGATCGCGTGGTCGCCTACGTGAAGGACATCGACCGCGAAGCTCGCGGCCCGATCGTGATCTTGAGCCGTAGCGCTCCGAGCCTGGTCGAGAAGCTCTTCGAGGCCGAGGTTCCCGAAATCTACGAAGGCATCGTCAAGATCGTCGCTGTGGCCCGCGAGGCTGGTTCCCGCAGCAAGATCGCGGTGACGACCCGTGACTCAGACGTCGATCCCGTCGGCGCATGCGTCGGTATCAAGGGTTCCCGCGTGCAAGCGGTGGTTCAAGAGCTGCGTGGCGAGAAGATCGACATCGTGCCCTACGACCGCGATCCGGCGCGCTACGTGATCGCCGCCATTCAGCCCGCGGAGGTGAACAAGGTCATCGTCGATGAGCCGGACCACCGCATGGAGCTGGTAGTCCCCGACGAGAAGCTTTCGCTCGCCATCGGTCGCAAGGGACAGAACGTGCGTTTGGCCTCCCAACTTACTGCGTGGAAACTCGACATCATTTCTGAGTCGAAGTTCAAGCAGATGGAGGAGGAGGCGCTCGCGGCGCTGCGTGAGATCGACGGCATCGACGACGAGCTCGCGAAGCAGATGTACCGCCTGGGCTTCCGTGCCCTGGAAGAGATCGCCGAAGCGGCGGTCGAGGAATTGGTCACGATCCCCGGCGTCGAAGACATCGCAGCCGCAGAGGATCTGAAGGCGCGCGCCGAAGGCACCATGGAGCGCCTCCGCCAGGAGCGCCTTGCAGAGGCAACCAGCCGCGCGGAGTCCTTGTCCGACCGCGACATGCTGCGCTTCGTGCGGGGTGTCGGCCTGCGCACGCTGCACTTGCTCGAGGAGTCGGGGTACCGCACCGTTCAGGATTTGGCCCGCGAAGATCCCGATCGGCTCGCCATCAAGAGTGGCCTCGGCATCAAGAAGGCCCGGCTGGTGCAGCTCGGTGCGGTGCAGTTCTTGGAGAACGATTTGCTGGAGATCGAAGCCGCGCGTCGCGCGGCGCGCGCCAGCGCCGAACAAGGTACGGCGGACTGAGCTGTCCGAAGTTAACTGGAGCCTAGAAGAACCGTTGATGATGTCCTCCCCTCGCAGCCATGACTCTTCGAAGCAGCGCGCTCGCGCGCCGCAACGAGAGAGCGATCGCACTCGGCGCCCTCAGCGCCCGGTGCGGACCTGCGTGGGCTGCGGGGAGCGGGACCATTCGGGTGAGCTCGTCAGCATCGTCCTGGACGACGAGGGACATCCGGTGGTGGACCTCGCCGGTAGGCCCTCGGCCTT
Source organism: Polyangiaceae bacterium (assembly GCA_041389805.1). Lineage (GTDB taxonomy): Bacteria > Myxococcota_A > Polyangia > Polyangiales > Polyangiaceae > JAHBVY01. Next base: position 95,214 of record JAWKRD010000018.1, read on the forward strand.
CGGTGGACGCGGCGCCTCGGTGCACCCGCGTCGCCAGTGCCTGGAGCGGGCTGCGCGCAACGGACTGTCCAAGGGCTTCCGCGCGTCGGTGCGCCCGACCTCGGAGGCGCTCCTGGGGGCGGTGGCAGACGCGGCGAATCGTCGCGTCGCGGGGCTGCTTGGGGCTGCGCATCGGGGGCGTCACTTGGCCGTCGGGGCGGACTCCGTAGCCGAGGCCTGGGCCCTTGGGTCAGTGGAATTGATGCTGCTTACACGGGACGCTGCAGCCGCCCGTAAGTTGAGCTGCGTGGCGGCCGCCGAGGCTTTGGGCCGCCTGGCCGAGTGGGGGGACAAGTCGGCTATGGGGACGGTGTTGCACCGACCCGACACCGCGATCATCGCGGTGCTTGATACCGGACTAGCTTCGGCGGTAAGGACCGCCCTGGCTGCTACCGGACTGGTGTCCCCCGCATTCGCGGGAGAGCAGGCGAAGCGTGCCTCGTCGGTGATGAACGAGACCGATGAGGCCGCGCAAGTCGTGGATGAATCCACGGAGGATCGATGAGCAAGGTGCGTGTGTACGAGGTCGCCCGAGATTTGGGCATGGACAACAAGGCGCTCCTCGGCTTGTTGAAGGACCTCGGTGTCTCTGACGTGCGAAACCACATGAGCGCTATCGCTCCAGAGGCGGTCGAGCGGGTGAAGCGCCACCTCGACAAGCAAAACGGTGAGAAGATGGTTGAGGAGCGTATCCACGCGGCTGTGGTGAAGCGCCGCCCCAAGCGCTCTTCCGCTAAAGCTGAAGTCTCTTCGCCGCGGGCAGCTCCGGCGCCGTCGTCCCCAGTGGCGAGTCCGGCACCGGAACCGGTCAGGCGTGAAGCACCCGTTGCGAAGCCCGAGCCGGCGGTCGTCAAGCGGCCAGAGCCAGCGGTTGCCAAGCCGCCGGAGGTCGCGAAGGCGCCAGAGCCCGCTCCCGTGGAGGTCAAGGCTGAGGCCAAGCCCGAGCCAGTCCCTGAGCCTGTTGCCCCGCGGAAATCCAGCCCCAAGGCTGCGTCCGCGCCGGTAGAAGACTCGCCCGCTCCGGCTCCCGTGGCTGAGGCCAAGCCCGAGCCAGTAGCAGCCCCTGCGCCCCCTGCGCCCGCGGCGGAACCCCGCAAGGAAGCACCTCCCGCGCCGGCCGAGCCCGCGGCTGCCACGTCGGCGCCACGCCCTGCGACGCCAGCAAAGGCTCCGACCGCCGCGCCGGCCCCCGCCGCGCCGGCCTCCACCGCGCCGGCCCCCGCCGCGCGGGCGTCGGCGGCGCAGGCTTCTGCCGCCCCCTCCTCGCCGCCTCCGCGGCCGAGCACGCCACCTAAGACTGGTATCGATGTCTGGAAGGGACGCCCCGGCGTTCCCATGCCTCAGGCTCCTCGGGGCCCCACACCACGCCGCACCACGTTCGACGCCAAGGCGGGTGGCCCTGGCGGTCCCCGCGGCCGCGGCGGCCCAGGCGGGCGCGGTGGTCCTGGTGGACGCATGGGTGGTCGGGGCAATCGCTTCTCCGTGGCGCCCAAGCGCGGCGGCGGCGCGATCCTTACCCAGGAGCGCTCAGCTCATAAGAAGGTCGTCCGAATCGAGGACACCATCACGCTACAGCAGCTTGGCCAGAGGATGGCGCTGAAGGCGAACCAGCTGCTGGGCAAGTTGATGCAGCTCGGGATGAGCGGGGTGCACATCAACAGCTCCCTCGACGCGGACACTGCGAAGATCGTCGCGAACGAGTTTGGGTGGGAGGTCGAGAACGTGGCGGTGAGCGAGGAAGAAGCGCTCAAGGCCGCGCGCGGACTCGAGAGCGAAGAAGTGGAGGCCACCGAGGAAGAAGGCGACCGCGTGCCGCGGCCTCCGGTCGTTGCCGTCATGGGTCACGTCGACCACGGCAAGACCAGCCTCCTCGATCGCATCCGAAAGGCGGACGTGGCGGCCGGTGAAGCGGGTGGCATCACCCAGCACATCGGTGCGTACTCCGTGAAGACCAAGCACGGGCGCGTCACCTTCCTCGACACTCCTGGTCACGCGGCGTTTACCGCGATGCGCATGCGCGGCGCTCAGTGCACCGACCTGGTAATCCTGGTCGTCGCTGCGGACGACGGCGTGATGCCCCAGACCAAGGAAGCGATTAGTCATGCCCGCGCTGCTGGTGTGCCGATCGTCGTCGCGGTCAACAAGATCGACAAGGAAGACGCGCAACCAGAGCGCGTGCGTCGCGAACTCTCCGAGCAGAACCTGGTCCCCGAGGAGTGGGGTGGTGACACCCTGTTCACGGAGGTCTCCGCGGCAACCGGCGAAGGCATCGAAAATCTCCTGGAGCAAGTGATTCTCCAGGCGGAAATTCTCGAGCTCAAAGCCAATCCGAGGAATCCCGCCGAAGGTGTGGTCGTGGAAGCTCAGCTCGATCGCGGGATGGGTGCGCTTGCGACCGTCCTCGTGATGGACGGAACGCTGCGTCGGGGCGACTACGTGCTCGCAGGTCGCGCATTCGGAAAGATCCGCGCGATGCACGACCACAACGGTCGCAAGGTCAACGAGGCTGGTCCGTCGACTCCTGTGAGCGTCATCGGTCTCGACGACGTGCCGTTCGCTGGCGACTCGGTGCACGCCGTGAAGGACATGAAGAAGGCGCAAGAGATCGCGCAGCAGCGGAAGACCAAGAACCGCAGCAGCACGATTGCCCCTCGCCCCGCCCGCATGTCACTGGAAGAGATCGCCAAGCAGATGAGCTCCACCCAGGCGCTCGAGCTGAAGCTGATCATCAAGGCCGACGTTCAGGGTTCGGTCGAAGCGCTCCGCACCTCTCTTGAGCAGCTCAGCACCGAAAAGGTGAAGGTCGCGGTTGTTCACGCAGCGGCTGGCGGCATCACCGAGAGCGACGTGAATCTCGCGGCCGCTGCTCAGGCGATGATCATCGGTTTCAACGTGCGTCCGGCGGGCAAGGCATCGAGCCTGGCTCAGCACGAAGGCATCGAGATCCGGCGCTACGAAGTCATCTATGCCGTCGTCGACGACGTCAAGTCGGCCATGGAAGGCCTCTTGGCCCCGACGCTGGTGGAGAAGCACCTCGGTCGCGCTGACGTGCTCCAGGTATTCCGAGTCTCCAAGGCGGGTACCATCGCTGGCTGCATGGTCACCGACGGTCTGATTCGCCGTAACGCAGGCGCTCGCGTCCTGCGTGATGCCGAGGTGGTCTACGAAGGCAAGGTCAACAGCCTGAAGCGCTTCAAGGACGACGCACGCGAAGTCCGCAATGGCTTCGAGTGCGGTATCTCGGTCGATGGCTGGAACGGCATCGAAGTGGGCGATCAAATCGAGGTGTTCGAGATGGAGGAGGTCAAGCAGACCCTCTGACATCGAGCGCTGTCAGCTTCGAACACGAGTCGGCGAGCAGTGTCAGTAGGCACTGCTCGCTTTTCATTGATACCAATGCGCGCGGCGCCGCGCACCACGGATTCCTCCGGGAATCACACCACGACGCGGCTCCGCCGCGCGCGGCAGTCCAAACCCGATGTTCGTAGGAGTCGCACGCATCGTTTTGCGTCTACCCGGCAGCCACTCCCTCAAGGAGAAGCGCCGCGTCGTTCGCAGTTACAAAGAAAGACTCGCGAGTCGTTTGCCAGTCAGCGTTGCCGAAGTGGGAGAGCTGGACCTGCACCAGGTGGCCACGCTCGGCGTGTGTACCGTCAGCAATGACTCCCGCCGCTGTGATGAAGTGCTTGCGGCATGCGTTAAGCTGGCTCGCCAGGTCGCCGATGCACAGTTGACGGACGTCGCGACGGAAACCGTGGCGTTCGGAACCGGCGGCGCTGGGATTCGAGGCGGCATCGAACAGCTAGCCCAAGCCTCAGCGTGGGGAGCGGGCGTGACGGATGACAGCCCGCCTGGAGACTTTAGCGACTTACCATGGGGAAAGGCTTCCCCGGAGGACGACGATGAAAAGTGATGGTAGGCGGCCGCAACGGGTCGCAGAAGGCATTCGCGGCAGACTCGCGGAGCTGATCCGTCGGGAAGCTGGCGACCCTCGGGTGGCCGCGCTGGTGATCACCTCCGTGGAAATGACGGATGACCTTGGGATCGCCAAGATCAACGTAAGACTCCTGGCGGGAGATGATGAGCGCTCACGGAAGCGAGTGATGAACTCGCTCAGTCGGATGGCGGGCCACCTGCGCAAGGCCCTCGGCCAGAGCCTCCAGATGAAGCGCCTGCCTGAGCTGCGGTTCTACTACGACGCCGGTGTGGACAACGAACGCCGCGTTGAAGCCATCCTCGACGAACTCGAGGCGGAGCGCTCTGACGACGCCTCTGAGACGGAGTGACGAGCGCACCGGCTGATGCTTCGGCTGCGCCCGATGCTTTGGCGCTGGCGTGTCTCACAAAGCGAAAGCGCCTTCCGAGCTCGGCTCGGAAGGCGCTTTGCTATGCTGGTCTAGCTCACTTCTGGATCATGAGCTGCACGCGGCGGTTACGTGCCCGGTTCGCGTCGGAGACGTTGGGCACCAGCGGCTTCTCCTGGCCGTAGCCCTTCGCGGTTAGGCGAGAAGACTCCACGCCGAGATTCACCAGCGCTGTCCGAACGGCGTTCGCGCGCTCGTTGCTGAGGCGCATGTTGTACTCCGGCGTGCCGGTGTTGTCGGTGTGTCCCTGGATCTCGAGGCCGGTGATCTCCGGCTTCTGGCGCAGCACGTCGGCGATCTCTTCGAGGAGTGCCATCGAGTCTGGCGAAATCGTCGCCGAGTTGTGCTCGAAGTGGACCTGCTTCTTGAGCTTCAGCTCGCGGGCGGTCACCACGACGTTCGCCGACTTGGGACGCTTGTTGAGGCTGATTCGCGCCTGGACGTCTTCTTGGGGCTTATCTCCCACTCGCTGACGCTCGTGAAGTAGCCAGGGCAGTCACGGTGATCTTCACTGTGCCCGGCGGCACGTTCTCGAAGTGGAACGCGCCGACCGCGTCGGCGGTCAGCTCAAGCTCACGGTTCAGCTTGTCGGTGATCTTGACGGTCGCGCCGCCAACTGCGCTGCCACCTTCGGAATCCGACAGGCTGCCGAGGACGTTGCCCACCTGGGGCAGCGCCTCGAGTTCACACTCCACGCGCGTGACCATGGGCGCGCCAGGCATGGCCTGAGGCGAGGCCGGAGCCATGCCAGGAGCTGGCGCCATACCGGGCGCTGGAGCCATGCCAGGAGCCGGCGCCATACCGGGCGCTGGAGCCATGCCAGGAGCCGGCGCCATACCGGGCGCCGGAGCCATGCCGGGCGCCGGGGCCATGCCGGGCGCCGGAGCCATGCCCGCCGCGCCCATGGGCACCGTTACCGAGCACTGTCCGTCACGGAAACCGTCTGCGGAAACGTTGAAGGTGTAGGTGCCCGGCTCGAGGGTCCCACTCTTGAACGTGCCATCGGCCGTCGCGACCATGCCGGTGATGGGGCGGCCGTCGAACTTGAGCACCGCGCCACCCACGGGTGCGCGAGAGTCCTTGTCCAAGACGACGCCTTCCACGATTCGCTCGGGTGGCGGCGGGATCTGAACCACCTTCTCGACCTCCACGGTCTTCACGGTGGATTCACCCTTCTCAACGTCATACGCATAGCCGACGCCGAGCCAGAGCTGCCACGGCAGCTCTGGCGCGACTTCCTCGATGAACGAGCTAGTCGCGCCGGTACCGATGTCGAAGGCGCCGGTGAAGGTCAAACCTTCGAGCCACGGCTGGACGCGAGCGCCGATCGTCACGCGGGAGGGCGTGGTGGAGAAGCCAGCGGAGTCGCCCAAACAGCTCTCGCCAACCAGCGTGTTGCGATTGCAGGTGTAGCCCTTGCGGTTCACGGGCACGTCGATCGTGTACTCGATGAACGGGCGGATCATCTCGAACACGCCTTCCACACCAAGACCGATCTGGAAGAAGTCCGTGCGATTGACGTCCAGGCCGAAGCGTTCGATGCGGCTGATAGGCTGCTTACGGGTGCCCTCGGTGTCAGCTACGAGCTCGTCCGAGTTGTCGAGCATGTAGCCCAAGTTCAAGTGAGCGCGCAGCGGGATGCGCTCTTCGGGGTTGGTCTTGTTGGCGAAGTCCGCTGTCGCCAGGCCGCGGATCGCGCCGCTCGTCCCCGCGCCATCCAGTCCCACCCCGCCGGTGCCGTTGAGCAGCCAGAGCTGTGCCTCACCGCCGAACGAGAGTAGCTGATCGGGCTCGTGGGGCATGAAGAATTTCACGCCCAGATCGGTATCGCCAAGCACCTGCAAGAGCTGCGGGCGTCCCTGGTCATCGGAGGTCGCATAGGAGTGCAACCCCAAGTAGCCCTCCATGAAAGGGAACAGCGTTGCGGACAGCGTCAGGTTGGCGCCGACTCGGCTCACCGAGTCCGTCTCGGAGTTGGCCTGACCGGGCGGAGTGGGGCAGGTGCGGTCACCTTTTCCACACAGAAAATCAGAGCCCGAGAAGGAGCTCGCCAGAAACCGCACCCGAACGTGCCCTCAGCACCTGATCCGGCTTCGGCTACGCGGAATAGACCGGTTGAGCCGCTCAGCCCATTGGAGATGTACAGCGACCGCCGGCGCCAGCCTGGCTCGTCTGCAGGCGCTTCAGGTCCTGTGGCCTCGCCACCGCCTTGGAAACCGCCGCCGAGCGACCAGCTGCCTTCAGCGCTAGCGCCAGGCTGGGAGCGGTGCACCAGGAGCCGGGGCACCAGAGCCGGGGCACCAGGAGCCGGGGCAGCTGCGGAGCCGGCGCACCGGGGGCAGGCGGAGCACCTAGGCGCGGGCGCGCCCGGAGCCGGCGACCAGGCGGTGCTGCGGGGTCACCAGGACCCGGGCGGGCGGCACCGGCGATGCCGCACAGTGCAAGGAGGGACAAACCAGCTCGTTCCATGTTCTCGCCGCGGAGCTGCTCAAACCGTCTCCCGGCCGGCGCGTTGTATCACTTTAGTCACTGACTTCGAAACACTCGGCTTGGATGCGAGCGCCTGATTCCGCGAAAAAAGTCTCGCTTGCTCGAGACGCATCAGGTCGAGGCACCCGAGAGCGTCGTCCCGCCACCTGGTCAACGCGACTGGCGCTGCGTTCCACACGCACGAAGACTGAACTTTACCAGCGTTGCTGCAGTCCTGGCGCGCTGGGCGAGGGCAACGCCGCGAACCCCAGGCTCGAAAGCGTGCCGCGGCACAGTCGCGCGCCGTACGCGCGTGAGAGCAGGGCTAGCGGCCGACGCATGATGCCCACCGCGGCGGAAAACTGAGCTAGGTTCAAAGCACCGTGGCAAAGGCGCTGATCCAGGTCGAGCAACTCGCGAAGACATTTCGCCAAGGCTTTTGGATGCGGCGGGTGGAGGCGGTGCGTGGGGTCTCATTCGAGGTCCACGCCGGGGATATTTTCGGCTTTCTGGGACCGAATGGCGCTGGCAAGACCACCACCATCAAGATGCTCACCGGGTTGATTGCGCCCACGGCCGGACGCGCTTCGCTGATGGGCGAACCAGTTGGTCGGCCACGGGTGCTCTCGAAGGTTGGTTTCCTTCCGGAAAATCCGTATGTTTACCCTTACCTGACGCCGCTCGAATTCGTCGAGATGTGCGGTGAGCTCTCGGGACTTCGCGGCCGTGCTTGTCGCGACCGTGCTCGTCAGGTGCTGGAGCGCACCGGTGTTTGGTATGCGGCTGACAGGCAGGTGCGGCGCCTGTCGAAAGGCATGCTCCAGCGAACTGGTCTCGCTGCGGCGCTGGTCGCGGATCCAGAGCTCCTGATCCTCGACGAGCCAATGAGCGGCCTGGACCCCGTTGGTCGCAAGGAGGTCAAGGATCTGATCCTGGAAGAGCGGGACAACGGGCGCACGATCTTCTTTTCGACACATATCCTCGCGGATGTGGAGGCCCTCTGCGATCGGGTCACGATCCTGCGCAAGGGACAGGTCGTGGTCAGCGGTGCGCTGAGTGAGCTCCTGAACTTCGGGGCGAACGAGACGCAGATTGTCCTCGACGCCGTCTCGCCGACGCTAGAAGCCGAGCTGAAGAGCGCTGGCGGGCGCTTGGGTCGGGCAGGGGAGCGCACCACCCTTCAGGTCGCTTCGCCCGACGTGGACGCGATCCTCAAGCTAGCGCTTGGTGGTGGCGCCAGCGTTGTCGAAGTTCAAGCGCACCATGCCACGCTCGAGGAGCTGTTCGTGCGTGAGGCGATATTTTCCGGCGATCGCAGCGATCCCGAGCCAGCCCCGAGTGAAGCAGCGAGCTCGTGAGGCGAATCTGTGATTCGCTGAACAGATCAACACAGCGTTCCTCCTCTCAAAAGTCGCGCGCAGTCTTGCAGCGAACTACGAAGACAGGACACTAGAGCAGGGTGTTGAAAAACACCCTGCCAATCAACAGCATCCTGCTAGGAGCGGTCTTTTGACGGGGTGAGAGCGTCGGTCAATTGCCGCACGGCATCGAAGTCGCCGGTGACCTGCAGCAGCCCTGCACGCTTGAGTCGCGTAACGCTCTCGCCCCTGAACAACGCGCGATGGATGCTCAGCGGATCTCCCGTCAGCGTAGCGGCACACGGGACTGCCACCCCGGCCTCTACGTCGAGGCCAAGCTCACTCAGCCGCAGCGTGTAGCGGTCGCCATCCAGGTCGCAGATCTCGATCCACACGGAGCTTTGGGTCGGTCTGGCCTTGCGCTTCAGGTTCAGCAGCATCCAACCAAGGCTCAGCCGTTCGTCGGCGGGCTGCCCGTGCATGAAGTGCTCCCCACCCCAGCGCGCGAGCTCCTGGATCGCTGGTTCAATGGCCTCGCCGAGCGGGCTCAGCCGGTAACCTGCGGCACGGCTCGCGAGCTCGCAGCGCTCGATCAGCCCCGAGGTTTCCAGTTCGCGTAGGCGCTTGGCCAGCAGGTTCGTGGTGATGCCCGCGCCGCCGCTCGCTCCCTGAAGGCCGCTGAGCAGGGCGCCGTAGCGGCGCGGCCCGAGCAGCAAATCTCGCAAGATCAGCAGCGTCCAGCGCTCACCCACCACATCCAGTGCGTGGGCCAAGCCACAGTACTGCCCGTAGCGTCGGCGGGTGGGGACCTCCGCGCTGCGGCTCCGGGCGTTGGGCTCTTGCGTTGGTGGGCGCGCCCGTTGGCCCCCGGATTTCCGGGGACTGGCATTGCGACGATCGGTCACTTTATTTTCTAATAGTAGCTGGTAGTAGGTGTTCTGTCAGCTCACGCAGGAACAAACCTCATGGCGTCCATCATTCCGTCCCAAGCCTTCGTGCTCTCCTTCGTTGCGACGGTGCTGGCCTGTGTGTTCGGCTTCACGTTTGCGCTACGCAAGGCGAACGCTGGGCGCACGCCCCGCGCTCCGGTGCTCATCCAAAGCGGATGGATGGCTCTGGTCGCCTTGCTTGCGATGACTGGCCTGCTCGGGCGCTTTGACGCCGTCCCCCCGCCCGTCTTGCCTGTGTTCGCGGTAACGACTTTTCTCACCATTTGGCTCGCGCGCAGCGAGCAGGGGCGGCGGCTGGCCCAGCTTCCCCTGAGCTGGCTCGTTGGGTTTCAAGGCTTCCGTGTGGTCGTGGAGTTGCTGCTTCATCGAGGCTACGTGGAGGGCTTCGTCCCTCGGGAGCTCACCTACTCCGGCCACAACTTCGACATGCTAAGCGGGCTGCTGGGCATTGCCCTGGGGATCTGGGCGCGCAAGGCCACCCCGCCACGCTGGGCTCTGCTTGGCTACAACGTGCTGGGCCTGCTGCTGCTCGGCGTCGTGGTGACGACCGCAGTGCTCGCCATGCCCACGCGTTTTCAGGTGCTCCACACCGATCCGCCGAACGTGTGGGTGGCCGACTTGCCCTTCGTCTGGCTGCCCACGGTGCTGGTCCAAGCTGCCTTGCTCGGGCACCTGCTGTTGTTCCGCCGCCTGGCGATGGGGGAAGCGGAGGCTAAGCCTGCTTCATGAAGTGCTTCTGCAGGTGCTTCCGCAAGCTTCCGCGAAGTTGCCTACATGTAGGTGGCTAGGGCATGCGTGAGGCGTGGTTCGTTCACTCGCGCTCATCATCCTCGCCATTCAGCTCTCCCGTCCCAGCATCCCGCGGCAGGAAGCCGTGCACTATGCGAAGGTCCTGCAGCAGGAGGCCAAGGAGCACGATTTCGATCCGTTTACCGGCGTCGCAATCATTCACTTCGAGAGCTACTGGCACCCCGGAGTCGTATCGAAAGACGGTGAGGACTACGGCCTGGCTCAGATCCGCGCGCGCTACGTCCGCGGCTGCCGCGGAGATGAGGATCCCCTTGGCTCGCCCTCGGCTGAGTGCCAGTCGGCGAAGGCCCGCTTGCTCGATGGCGCGACCAACATTCGGCGCATGGCCGCGCTGATCACCGCCAACCGAGAGCTCTGCAAGGAGAAGACTGGACGGGTCTGGTTCCATGAGTGGCTCGCGAGCTACCAGGGCCGCAATCGGCCCAAAGAGGACAAGTGGTGCAAGCCCGGTGAGGGAACCTGGAGGGTCGTCAATTACCGCAAGGAACTGATCGCGAAGTTGGTGCCAGCGGAGCTCAAGCCCAAGGCTTCACCTGAGCGCAAGGCCAAGCCGGCGTCCAAACAGGGCACGGCGTCCGTTGCCGCCAAGGCCAAGGGCGGCACGAAGAGCGCGAGTCCGAAGCAAGCCAAGTCTGACGCGAAGCCAGCGAAAGCGGTCAAGCGGAGCAAGTCGAAGACGAAGGCAGCCAAGGCGCCCAAGGCCGCGCGTGACCAACGCTCCAAGGCTTCGAAGCACAAGTAGCCTCAGCAGGCGCGAGGAGTGCACGCCGCACAGACTCGTTGGCGATGTCGGATGCGCGTTTCCGCGGGGTTGGGGGGGAGGTCTGCCGTGCGGCAGCCGTTCAGCGCTGCAGAGACTGCGCCGGTTTGGCTGAGCGCGGGCGGGCTCGAGGTGGCTCTCTCCCCCGCGAGCTGAAAGTGATTGGCAATTTCATTGTCGTTGGAACCAGGGGAGGGTTGTCAGAGACTGCCCTGCTTGGCTGGTCTTCTTGCGTCAATCGCCAGAACACGACCTGAAGTTGGCTGCACGAGCGAGGCAGGCCACCAGCGGATCCTTATTGAAAACGCTTTTCATTTTCAGTATGGGTGGGTTCAAGCTAAACCCCACCCCCACTCGAGGAGTTCTCCCCCGATGCGTTTCTTGATCCCAGCGGCCGTGATGGCCGGCTTGCTTGTGAGTTGTTCGAGCAGCGACGACGCCGCGTCGTCTGAAGGCCTGCCTGCCAGTGCCAGCGATGCTGTGGCGACCTACGCAGCGATCGTCGAGGCCACCTATCAGGACTCGGCGGAGACAGCTGGCGTGCTGGACGCCACCGCTCAGGCGCTCGTCTCGGCGCCGTCTCAGTCGAATCTCGACGCTGCGCGCGGGGCGTGGATCGCCGCACGTGAACCCTACCTCCAGAGCGAGGTCTTTCGCTTCTACCAGGGCCCGATCGATGACGTGGAGGGCATGATCAACGCGTGGCCGTTGGACGAGGCCTACGTCGACTACGTCGACGATGACCCGGAGGCGGGGATCATCAACGACGCGAGCCAGACCATCGACGCTAGCTCGCTGATGAGCCTGAACGAGCAAGGCGGCGAGGAAAACATCGCGACGGGCTATCACGCGATCGAGTTCTTGCTATGGGGACAAGATCACAGCGCCACGGGACCCGGGGATCGCTCCTTCCAAGACTACGCGAGCGGCGACGACGGACCCGCGGTGAACAGCGAACGTCGCGGCCTCTATCTGACGACGACCACCAGCCTCTTGAAGTCTCAGCTAGATGGGCTGGTAGCGGCCTGGGCGCCAGGGCAAGACAATTACCGTAAAGAAATAGAGTCGGCTGAGCCCAAGGAGGCGTTCACGCGCATCCTCACGGGCATGATCGTGCTCTCTGGTTTCGAGACCGGCGGCGAGCGCCTGCAAACCGCGCTGGACTCAGGGAGCCAAGAGGACGAGCACTCCTGCTTCAGCGACAACACGCATCGCGACATGGTGCAGGACATCCAGGGCGTGAAGAACGTTTGGGATGGTCACTACCAGCGCCTCGACGGCAGCATGGTGATGGGGGTCGGCGTTGGCGAGGTGATCGCGGCGGTGGATGCGGACCTCGCGAAACAAGTCGGCGCCAAGATTGACGCCAGCCTGGCGCTCGCGAAGCAGCTCAAGCCACCCTTCGACCAAGAAATCGCCCTCGACAACAGCGAAGGGCGCGAGCGGGTCGAAGCCCTGATCGTTTCCTTGAGGGAACAAGAGAAGCTGCTGCAGCAAGTTTTTCGCAAGCTCGATCTAGCTATCCCCGTTGTCGAATAACCCCAAGCGCACTGCCAGGCGGCCTTCACGGGCCGCCTGAGGTGCTTCTAGTAACATGCTTTTTCGGACCACTGGACTTCAGAAGATTGCGCAAGTTCGCGCGTTCCCCGGACTTCTTGCGCTGACTTTGCCGCTTGCTTGCTTGCCTCTCTCGGGCTGCTCTGGCGAAGGCGCGGCTCCGGACTCTCAAGTCGATGACGGCGAGTGGCTTCCGGGCGGAGATACGACGAACACATTGCTCGGCGGTGAGAACGCTTTCACGATGCCCGCGGAGAACATTCAGCCGGAGCACGAGGCGTCGTTCTATTCTGGGAATAGCTTCTTCAATCAAGCGTGGGTGCAAGCGCCTTCGAGCACTGACGCCCGGGACGGTCTAGGGCCACTGTTCAACGCGCGATCGTGCGCCGCGTGCCACTTCAAGGATGGTCGCGGGAGCCCACCGGAGTCGCCGGACGACGAGTTCGTTGGGCTGTTGTTGCGGTTATCCGTGCCTGGCGAGGGCGAGCACGGCGCGCCGCTCGGCGATCCGAACTACGGCGGGCAACTGCAGCCGTTTGCGGTGGGTGACGTCCCTGCCGAGGGCCGCCCAAGCGTCAGCTACCGCGAAGAAGCAGGAGCCTACGCCGACGGCGAGACGTACTCCCTGGCGGCGCCGGAGTACCTCATCGGCGACCTGCGCTATGGCCCGTTGGCCGCGGACATTCTTGTTTCCCCGCGGGTAGCTCCTGCGGTGATTGGCCTCGGCTTGCTCGAGGCCATTCCAGAGTCGCGCCTGCTCGAGCTTGCGGATCCAGATGACCGAGACGGTGATGGTATCAGCGGGCGAATCAACCAGGTCTGGGACGCGGAGCAGGGCTCGCTGGCGATTGGCCGCATGGGGTGGAAGTCGGAGCAACCGAACGTCCGCCTTCAGTCTGCGGGCGCGTTCCTCGGGGACATCGGGATCACTAGCTCGATCTTCAGTCAGCAAGACTGCAGTGGCTCCCAGGCAGAGTGCCTCGCGGCAACGCCCGGCGGCTCGCCGGAGTTGGGCGACGATTTGCTCGATCGGGTCGAGCTGTATGGGCGCTTGCTCGCCGTGCCAGCGCGGGTAGGCTACGATCAGCGCGAGATCTTGCGCGGAAAGCAGCTGTTTCACGCGGTTGGCTGCGCAAGCTGTCACACGCCGAGCCACGTGACCGGCGACAGCGACCTGCCAGAGCTAGCGCATCAAACGATCTGGCCCTACACGGACTTGCTGCTCCACGACATGGGACCAGCGCTCAGCGACGAGCGCCCCGTGTTCCAGGCGGAGGGCGCGGAGTGGCGGACGCCGCCGCTCTGGGGCAACGGCCGCTACCAGGACGTGAACGGTCACCAGCGGCTGCTGCATGACGGGCGAGCGCGGGGAGTCGCCGAAGCCATCTTGTGGCATGGCGGCGAAGCCGAAGCCGCCAGGGACGCATTCAAGGCGCTCAGCCGCGAGGAGCGAGAGGCGTTGGTCGCCTTCGTCGGTTCCCTATGAAGCGTCGCGACTTCGTGGGCTACGTGGGGCTCGGCGCGGCAGCGCTGCTTCTGGGGAGAGCGTGTCTCCCGGAGGATACGACCGATGTGCGGCGGCGCCTGCTGCGTTCCTGGACGGAGGAGCTGGCGATCGGCGAGTACCAGGCGCTGGTGAGCGCAGCCCAGAGTCTCACTGAACGCGCTGGCGAGCTCGCGGAAGATCCCACGGACGAGCGCCTCCAAGCCGCCAAGCAAGCCTGGCGCAACGCCCGCGGGCCGCTCAAGCGCGCAGAGCTGTTTGGCTTCGGACCCTACCTCGAGGAACCGCAGCGCTACGGGCCGAAGCTCGACTTCTGGCCTGTGCGCCCCGAGGCGGTGGAGCTGGTGCTCAGCGGCAGTGACGCACTGGATGCCGCGGGCACGCTTGCCCTGGGAGCGCCCAGCAAGGGTTTTCCCGCGATGGAATACCTGCTGTGGGCTCCGGGCGCGGTCGTCGCCGACTTCGGGGGGCGCCGCGGGGAGTATCTGAAGGCGCTCGCGGGCGAGCTGGTGCGCGTCGCAGAGCGACTGCTCGAGGCGTGGAAGACGGGTTTTGCGCTGGAAGTCAGCGAGGCTGGGCTGGATCATGTCGAGCTGTTCCCGACGCTACCCGCTGCGCTGGGTGGCGTGATCCAGCAGGCGGCGGTGCTCATCGAGATGATCCGTGGGGATAAGCTTGGCAAGCCTCTGGGAGATGCGGCCGGCGGCGTCCCACAGCCTGACAAGTGTGAGTCGCAGTACAGCGGAGACGCGATGCAGGACATCTTGCACAACCTCGACGGTGTGCGTGGCTTGCTGTTCGGTCGCGCCGCGGATGACACACAGGCCGAGGTGCTGGGGCTCAACGCCTACTTGACCCGACTGAAGCCGGAGCTCGCGACGCGGGTGCGGACGAAGTTCGATGCGGCGGTGGCGTCATGCCTCGAGGTGCGCCTGCCGCTCACCGAGGCAGTGGAGCGCTCCCCGGCCCTCGTGCGGAGCGCCGCGGACGCGCTGGGCGAGCTGCAGCGCTTGATTGAAGTGGACGTACTCGGCGCGCTCGCGGTGAGCGTTGGCTTCAGCGGGAATGACGGAGACTGACTGGCGTGCCCCGGGCAGCCCCTTTCAACGCTGCGTGGCGCGAATGGCTGACGGAGCCCATGAGCGGCGCCGGGGTCGGCGCCTTTCGCGCGCTGTTTGGGGCGCTGATGTGCTTCGGCACGCTGCGTTTCGTTGCCCGAGGGTGGCTCCAGGAGCTGTACGTCAGCCCGAGCTTCCATTTCAGCTACTACGGTTTCTCGTGGCTCAAGCCGTGGCCTGGCTGGGGCCTCTACCTGCACTTCGGGTTGATGTTCCTCGCCGCACTGGCGCTGGCTGCTGGCTTCTATTCGAGGCTCAGCGCGGCCCTGTTCGGGCTCCTGTTCACCTGGGCAGAGCTGTTCGACAAGGCGACGTACCTCAACCACTACTATCTGGTGAGCTTGCTCGCGTTGCTGCTAGCATTGGTACCGAGCGGAAACGCATTTTCGGTGGACGCCTGGCGCTTGCGTCGTCAAGGCACGAGCCCCGCGCCAGTCACTCGCGCGCACTACCTCCTGTTCCGGGGGCAGCTCCTGTGTGTGTACAGCTTCGCTGGCCTCGCCAAGCTGAGCTCTGACTGGTTGCTTCGGGCAGAGCCCGTGCGGGGGTGGCTCTTGCAGTTCGCCGACTGGCCGCTCGTCGGGCGCCTGTTCGCGGCGCAGCCGACGGCGTTCGTGATGAGCTGGGCGGGGGCGGTGTTCGACCTCACCGTGGTGCCGCTCTTGCTGTGGAAGCGCACGCGGCGGGTCGCGTTCGCGTTTGCGCTGGTGTTTCACGTCAGCAACTGGTTGATGTTCCCGATCGGGATCTTCTCCTGGCTGATGCTCGCGTGCCTCACCCTGTGTTGGGACGCAGCATGGCCTGAGCGGCTGCTCACGAAGGTCTGGCACAGACCGGACGCTGCTCCTCCCCCCCGAATTGGCAGTGAAACCCGGCAGCCTCGGCTGAGTGGTGTGTGGCTGGGCGCTGCGGCGGGCTTCTTGCTGCTGCAAGTTGGCTTGCCGCTTCGGGGCCTAGCTTACCCCGGGGAAATAAACTGGACCGAGCAGGGGTTCCGTTTCGCGTGGCGGGTGATGTTGATCGAGAAGACCGGCAGCGTCGAGTATGAGGTCGAGACACCGACGCGGCGCTTCGTGGTTTCCCCGCGCGCCGAGTTGAGCCCGCTCCAGCTCCGGATGCTCGCCACGCAGCCCGACATGATTCACGAGTACGCGCTACACCTGGCGGAGCGCTACTCCGCCGAGGGCCGGGTCAAGGTGCGCGCCCGAGCGTACGCATCGCTCAACGGTCGGCCCTCACAGCCGCTGATTGACCCTGATTTCGACCTGGCGAGTCTGCCCGTGGGGCTCGCGCCAGCGCCGTACATCGTGCCCCTCCAGGCGCCCGACAGCGCCGTTGCGGTCCGCTGACGCGGCGCCAGTTTCCGCGCTAGCATGGCGTCATGGCGGACAAGGCGGGACTGGTCGCTGAGGCCCTGGAGCAGCTGCGCGCGCTCTTGGATGAGCTGACGCGGGCTGCGAACACCACGCGGGAAGGTGCCGTACACGAGGAGGCCAAGCCGGAGAACGACAAGGACACCCGGGCCCTCGAGCAGAGCTATCTGGCGCGTGGACAGGCGCTGCGCGTGGTGGAGACGGAGGCCGCGGTCGGCCGCTTGCGTTTCATGGAGCTCCACGATTTCGATGAGGCGACTCCCATCGCGCTCTCGGCCTTGATCCGCGTGGAAGTGGATGAGAAGCCCGCGCGCCTGTTCTTGGTCAACGCCGGCGGCGGCTTGAAGGTGAAAGACGCGGAAGGCGAGGTCCAGCTCGTGAGCCTCGAAGCGCCTCTGGGACAGGCGCTGATCGGTAAGCAAGTCGGGGAGGCGTTCGAGCTGCGCATCGCCGGCGCGCTGCGCGAGTACGAAATCCTCGAAGTCCAGTGAGTCTGCGGCCTCAGTGCAGGCCCGGCGCTTCGTGGCCCGACTCCGCGACGTACTCGGTGTAGCCGCCGAGGTACTCCCGCGGACCGTCCGGGCTCAGCTCGAGCACGCGGTTCGAGAGCGCCGCCAGGAACTTACGGTCGTGGGAGACGAAGAGCATCGTCCCCTCGAAGTCCTTGAGCGCCTTGATCAGCACCTCTTTGGTCTCCATGTCGAGGTGGTTCGTGGGCTCGTCGAGCACCAACAGGTTCGGCGGGTCGTAGAGCATCTTGGCGAGGACCAAGCGCGCCTTCTCGCCACCGGACAGGATGCTGCAGCGCTTCTCACTTCGTCTCCGGAGAAACCGAACGCGCCTGCCAGCGCCTTGAGCGAACCGAGACTTGCCGTGGGGAAATCGTTTTGGAGCGACTCGATCACGGTGTGGTTCGCGTCGAGGATGTCCATCGCGTGCTGGGCGAAGTACCCAAGCTTGACCGCTGCGCCGATCTGTACCTCGCCGGCGTCTGGCTTGGCGGAGCCGGTGACCAGCTTCAGCAGCGTGGACTTGCCCGCGCCGTTCACGCCCATCACGCACCAGCGCTCGCGGCGCCGCACGAGGACGCTGAAGTGTTCGTAGATCGTGAGGTCGCCGTAGGCCTTCGAGATGTCTTCGACCTTGATCACGTCGTCGCCTGAGCGACCCGGCGCGCGGAACTCGAACTCGACCGTGCGGCGGCGCTTCGGCGGCTCCATCACGTCGATCTTCTCGAGCTTCTTCACGCGGCTCTGCACCTGCGCGGCGTGGCTCGCCCGCGCCTTGAAGCGGGCGATGAAGGCCTTTTCCTTGGCGAGCATTGCCTGCTGCCGGGCGTACTGAGCCTCTTGCTGGGCGGCGGCGATGGCGCGCTGCTCTTCATAGAAGTCGTAGTTGCCGGAGTAGGTGGTGAGCTCCCCTGAGTCGATCTCGACGATCTTCGTCGCCATGCGGTTCAGGAACTCGCGATCGTGGGAGGTGACGATCAGGCCACCCTCGAAGCCGCGCAGGAACTGCTCGAGCCAGATGATGGACTCGATGTCCAGGTGGTTCGTCGGCTCGTCGAGCAAGAGCAGGTCAGGGCGCATGAGCAGGATGCGAGCGAGGGCCACGCGCATCTTCCAACCGCCGGAGAGCTTGCCCACGTCGTCTTCAACCACTTCCGTGCGGAAACTGAGTCCGGCGAGGATCTCCCGCGCGCGGGCGTCGAGGGCGTATCCCCCGAGCTCGTCGAAGCGCGCTTGCACCGTGCCGAAGCGCTCGACCAGCGCCTCGAGCTCGTCCATGCGCTCTGGGTCGGCCATCGCGTGCTCGAGCTCCGCCAGCTCGCGACCGATCTCCGAGACTTCGCCTGCGCCGGCCAGGGTCTCTTCGATCACGCTGCGCCCCGCCATGTCTCCGACGTCCTGGCTGAAGTAGCCGACGGTGATCCCGCGATCGAGCACGACGTTGCCGTTGTCCGGCGAGTCCTGACCGACCACCATGCGGAAGATCGTCGACTTGCCAGCGCCGTTTGGCCCCACGAGCCCGACGCGCTCGCCGGCAAAGACGCCCATCGAGGCTTCGAGGAACAGGATCTGTTTTCCGTGGCGTTTGGAGACGGAGTCGAGGCGTAACACGGCGGCGCAAGCTGGCAGCAAATGCCCGCCGTCGCAACGTCAGTCAGGCGCGCGGCGCCAGAATGTTGCGCCGGGCGGCTACGGAAAGGCCAGGAGCAGCTCGGCGAGGAGGGCGTCGAGCGCCTCGTGGTCCACCGCCTCCGGGAGCGGGCTGTGCGGGCGCGCGGCGTGGATCTGGCTCTGAATCGACTCGGCAAGCTCGATCAGCGCGTCGTAGCTCAGGCTGCCGCGCTTGATGGCGATGAGCTCCTCGGCGTCGCTTCGTCGGACCTGAAGGTCACCGCTTCGAAGCAGCTCGAGGCCGCTCCTCAGGAGCCGGATCAAGTGCATCGCGTGCTTCGTGTCGTAGCCGTGCTGAGCCTCCAGGGCAGCACGAGCTGGGTTCCGCTGCTGTTGCCAGGTGCGATACGCGTCCCACTGGCGCATTGCCGCGCGGTAGCGCCGTTCGGCCGCGAGGGCGTCCACGACGCCTTGGGGCAGGCCGAGGCTCTCCGTCGCCACGACCTCCGCAGCGTCGCTCGGCTCCACCTCCCAGTCAGCGATGCGATTGGCTATCGCCTGCTGGATGCGTTCGCGATCCGCGCGATTGAGGGTGGCTTCTGCTGGGAGTCCAAACGCCTTGCGCTCCGGCTGGGCCTTGGGAGGGTTCAAGAGCCACCCCCGGTGGGTCTTGATGCGCTGTAGCTGGTTCAGCGCGTAGCCGACGTGGGAGCGCTCCGCCTGGATCGAGAGGAAGCGGTGCCGTGCGGCATACAGGCGCTCCCACAACGGGTGAACCAGGAGCCAGGCGTCTTCCGGAGTGAACAGGATCTCCAGGGTGTTCGGGTTGCTCTGAGAGCAAAGCCGTACGAACTTCGTGAGATCGAAGATGACGCACTCGAGCTTCACGTCCCCGGCTGCTCTCAGCTGAGCCGGCGTTAGCTTTCCGCGGATCGATGCGAACAACGCCTCTGGCAGCGTGCCTTCGTATTGCTCGAACGGCTCACGATAGGAGAGTCGGTTGGTGAGCGGAGGAGTACAGACGCCCCGCACATCGAGATCCGACTCGGGACCCGCGGTGCCGTGGGCCTGGCTGCCGGCGAGTCCAAGAAACAGGCAGCGCGGCACGACATCGAACCGGCGTTCGCTCACACGAGGCCTCCCAGCTCGCGACGCGCACACAACACGAACGCGTTCAACGTGGGCACACCTTGAGGCTCCTCGGGCAAGCCGCTGCGGGCGTGAGCGTCCGTCAAGCGCTTCTCGAGCTCGCTCAGGTGCGCCTCGTGGGTGGCGAGCTCTGCGGTGTCGAGGGCCATGAACTCCGTGCCCTGGCGCTTGCGTGCGATCAGCTCGTCCACGTGGGGCAGCGCGAACTCGCTAGCGAGCGTCTCGAGGTTCGCTTCGACCTGTCCCGTGAGCATCAGGTGGATCCCCGACAAGTACACGCGGTAGGCGTAGAGTAGGTGCTTCACCGTCGGGTCCGGTTCCGCCAGGCGCTTGCGGCGGCCGCGCGCGAACCCGTAGTAGTGGCGCACCGTCGGTCGCGTGATGCAGCCCTTCGCGAGCTCCCGGAGTTCTTCGAATAGCGGACCGCCGATCACGACGAGCGGGGAAAACAGCTGCTCCAGCGCGTAGCCGTTGTGCGCGGTGAGCATGCGGCAGAACTTGCGCACGTCATGGGCGACCCAGTCGAGCTCGAGGGGCGCGCCGCCTTCGGTCATCGGCTCCTCGGCGTCGATGGTCAGCGTCTCTTCCGCGGGGAATAGACCGAGCAGGTCGTCGGCGGGCAGCACGAAGGCCCCGCGCAGGTCGACGTCGCTATCTGGCGACGCGAAGCCGTACAGGTGCGCGCCGCTGATGGTCGCGAACAACGGCGCTGGGCCCCGCTGTGCGATGCGGGCGAGCGCATCACGGTCGAGGAAGCCCCACACCTCCTGAATGGTTTCGGGAGTCATGCGGCGCTCCTCTTAGCGCCGAGAGCCGTTGCGGGCCAGGGGAGGCGAAGGCGAGGCGAAGGCGACGGGCGTCGCGGGTCAGTCGCTTGCGAGCTGCCAGCGCACTTCCGTCGTCGCCACCAGACCCTTGAGTACCTCCCAACCGAGCTTCAGATCACTGAGATCTGACGGGTCGATGCCGTCGAAAGCCCGCACCGGGAAGCGCACGAAGACGACGCGAGCTGCGTCGCCGTCCAGCGGGATCGCGCTCGGGATCGCGCTGGCGAGGCTTCCGAGCGCGCCGTCGCCCTGAGGGATCTGGCCTTGCAGCGGCTGCGCGTCGCCATCTGCATCTGTGTAGGTGCCCGAGAACCAGATCGCGTTGCCACCGAGCTCTGGCGCTCCCTCGGCCAGTGGGGTGAAGAGCAAGAACGCGCTGCAGTACTCTCCGCCAGCGGCGGTGCCAAAGCCCAGCGTCGTGAATCGTTCGCTCAAAGCGTCTTCGCCGCGCTCCGCGACATACATGCTTGGATCGTTGATCGCGACGTGATGCGCGTGCGCTACGGAGAGCCCCCAGTGGAGCCACGCGGTCGGCTCACAGGTGATCAGCTGGGCACTATAAGTTGCCACGCGGAATTCATCGATCTGAAAGCTGTAGCCCAGGTCGTTCTTGAAGCGATATCCGGCGCCCGAGCGCCCGGCTCCGTCCCAGGACCAGTCGACGATGTACTCGACGCGCACATCCGCTGGCAGCGTCAGGGACTCTGCAGCGCCATCGCCCAGCGAAAAGTCGCTGGGCGAAGACTCCACGCTGGGCGCGCCGCAGGCCCACGCCACGCCAAAGCTCAGGCAGGCGGTGGCGAGGCGCAGCCAGCACCGCGCGCGCCCGAGCTTGGAGGTCGTGGCGCCGGGCATCAGCCGCAGTCCGCCGCGCAGTTGTCCGCGGTCTCCGGACCGTCACACGTGCCGTCTCCGCAACACTGCGAGGTCTGTCCGGGCTGACAGGCTCCGGCGCCCATGTTTCCGCCACCGCCGTTCATGCCACCGCCGCCGCCAGGGATCCCCGCGGTGGCCTGTACAGCTGGCACGCCGTGGTAGCAGCCCAGCATCAGCGGGAAGCTGCCGGTGGCGTGGTAGGCGTATCCGTCGGGATCTTCGTAGCCGTTGCAGCGGTCCATGTAGACGAAGTCCTGGTCAGACGTATCCGTCGTGGTGCGGTCGACGTAGGCGCTGGTGCACCACGCGTAGTCGAGCAAGGTGCACTGCTTGACGATATCCGTCCCCGCGTTGCTGCCTTCGACCACCGCGTAGTTGCAGCCGAAGTTGCAGGTGTCGATGCCGCCGGGACAGCAGTCGTCGTCCGTCTGACAAGCCGTGGCTTCGAGGCCCAGCTGGGCGGACTCCTGGGAGTTGCTGCCGTAGCTCGCGAGCCCGCGGTAGAGCCAGGCGCTGCGCGCGCGCTTGACGCTGGTGCACTTGCCGCCGTCGTCGCGGCTCACGCACACACACGGCCCCTTGATGGGGTAGCCGTCGAATGCCCAGCCCACGATCTTCGATTC
This sequence comes from Polyangiaceae bacterium, assembly GCA_041389805.1. Taxonomy (GTDB): domain Bacteria; phylum Myxococcota_A; class Polyangia; order Polyangiales; family Polyangiaceae; genus JAHBVY01. The sequence goes on from JAWKRD010000018.1 coordinate 117,111, forward strand.
TTCCGTGCACGTGTCGTCAATCAGGCCTTTCTGGGTCCAGCTGGACACCGCGTCGATGTAGCTAGCCGACGGCTTGCCGTCGGCATCCGTCGCGAAGCATGCCTCGTAGGCAGCGTGGTAGTGCATGTTGCCGCCGGTGTGGCCGCCGCACAGGTCGAGCGCTGCGCCAGCACCGTACGTCTCCCCGAACGCATCGGGGTAGGCGAAGCCCGGATTGCCGTACGGATCCGGCATGGTCGCCTCGTTGGGGCCGTTCACGTTGACGCCGGAGATGGTGGCGCCGATCGACCCAAGGCAGAGGATTTGCGAGTACACGGCTTGTCCGCTGCCGAGGCTCTCCGTCAGCGTGCCCCCAGCTTGATCCGCGCTGCAGAAGCCTGCGGGCTCGGCGTTCGGGGCCTGACCGGTGAAGAACGCGTCGTAGGCGTCCTCGCAGCCGTTCATGCTCGCGATGTTGGTGGCTCCAGTCGCGCTCGGAGCGCTTGGGGTGAGGGGAATGCGATAGACCTGAATGTCTTCGACCAGCGCGTTGGGGGTCGTCTGCACGAAGTCGTAGTGGGGCAAATCGTTGCTGACGATGTACGCGTAGTCCGCGTCGCACTGCACGTCGACACACGGATTCATGTCGGTGCCGTTGTTGTCGATCACGAGCCCGTTGAGGTTCATCAGCGAGTTCGCGATCAGCGCGCCGCGCTCGCTGGTACACGCACCCAGCGTGCCAACGTCGTCGTAGTAGGTCGCCATGTCGGCCCACACCGCCGTGCACGTGGCGTTGGTGCTGCCCGCGTTGCCGCCGCCGCCGCCGTTGCCCGAGCTAGCACCGGTTCCGCCGCTGCCTGCTTGGCCACCTATTCCACCCTCCCCGTCCTCTGCCGAGGACGTGTCTCCGCCGCAGGCGGCGAAGCTGATGGCGATGGCGACTAGACCGAGGGGAAGGCTGATTCTTCGAAGCATGGCTCCCGCAGTGCAAAGCGTGTTCCGCAGGCGGCTAGGGGCTAGAAGCTGCCTAGCCAGCGCGTGCAAGTGCGCGGATCTCTGCGCCACTCGCACCTCTTGGTCTGCCCGTGCGGCGGACCTCTCCCCATACCCTGCGGATTCGACAGCTTGAGCTGCGGAACCCGCAGAGCTCCTGGCGGGATCGGCCGTGCCACCGAGACCAACCGCGGGGAAATGGCGCTACTCGATCAGCTCCAGGTGGGGACCCTGATGGAGCGCGAGGTAGATGGCGTTGCGTAGCTCGTGGCACTCGGCGTGGGTCAAGCTGCGATCCGCTGCGCGCAGGGTGATGCGTACGAGGCCGTTGGATTGTTCGGAAGACAGTCCAAGGCGGCGTCGCGCGTTTTCATGGAGCTCGCGGTAGGGGGTGAGGGTGAGCAACTCCACGCTCTCGACCAGCTCCGACTTGACCCCGAGCGCCTCTCGAACCAGCGCGCCGAGGTGCTCGGCGTCAGCTCCTGGATCGAGCACCAGGCTCAGGTCACGACGCACCGCGGGCATCGCACTCACCGGGCGATAGGGACTGAGGTCGAGCATCTGACTCGCGACCCGCGGCTCTCGCGAGCGCAGGAGGCGGATGTCAGCGATCCCCTTGCGCAGCATCAAGCAGCGATCCAGGCCGAGGCCGAGGGCGAGCCCGGTGTAGCCCGCGAGCCCCGACTCGAGCAGTAGCGCTGGTAGCGCCAGGCCGCACTCCAGCACCTCCACCCACTCGTCGCCAACCCTCACGTCGGCTTGCAAGCCATGCTCGGTGTATGGGTGTTCCGCGGGGATACTGCGATGTTCGCGCCCGGGGAGTAGCGTCGTCACGATGCCGTGTACCAGCTCGCTGAGATCCGCTTGGGTCAAACGCTTGCGGCTCAGCCGCCACACATCGAGCTGATGTGGCTCCCCGGTGTGTAGACGATCGATGCTGTCGCGTCGGTAGACCAGGCCTGGGCATAGCAACGTGACGTCGCTCGGCTGGGGCACCTCCCGGGCGAGCTCAGCCAGCGCAGGCGGGATCATCGCCGACGTCTGGGTTCTTAGCAGCACGTCGTCCCCGACGTAGCGCGTGTGGCGGGCATCTCTCGCTGCCCCTTCCGCGGGGTAATGCAAGCGGTCGTAGTTGTTCGCGATGCTGGTGAGGGGCGAGCGGCGCACGATGCGCTGGTCACTGTCGGGCCAAGCGCAGTGGAGCGCCGCCCCCAGTTCTGCAAGCAGGAGCTGCAAGGCGTGGGGCCCTTGAGCCGGGTCGCTGAGATCCCGGATTGCTAGGGCCTCGATCAAAGCGTGGACTGGAAGTGCGGGCTGACGGATGTGGGTTGACTGGGCCATGAGGGCCTCCTCTCGCGCGCTGCCAAGAGGCGCAGGTGCGCGCTCTTGCGCGGTGCCCGGAGCACCGCTGCGGAAACAAGCTTGGGGATCACGAAACCCCGGCTCAGTCGCGCGCCGAACGCTCGCGTGAGGTGAGAGCTACGCCCACACGACGGCCACGACACCGTCCGGGGCAAGCCGCCTACCAGCGAGCGATCACCAATCCGTGTGCGTTACTCACGCCGCGAAGAAACCGGCGCGCGCGGTGCAACGAACACGCGTTGGATTCGGCGCTACGGCGTGGAAATGCCGCTGCGCTGAACCGGGGCCGGTAAATCGACGACGGAAACACATCAGCGGAAGCTTAGCCCAGGGATCACGAACCGGTAGCTGATTTGCGCCTTTCTCGCTGGAGCACCCTTTCGGGGGAGAGCGGAGTCAGGCAGGATGATCAATCGTGGGGGACGAAGCGGAGGAGTTCGATTCGCTGGCGAAGCTGCGGCTGCGGCAGAGCCTCCCGCCAGTGAGTGACAAGCAGCGCGGCGGCCTGCTGGTCCAGCTCGGGACGTTCGGCGCGCTGGGGATCGGAGTGATTTCCACGGACGCCGCTGGGTTCGTCGTGGGCATGAACTCCACCGCCGAGATCTTGACCGGCTTCAGCGACGACCAGGCACGCGGCAAGCTGCTGGACGTCGTCTTCCAGATCTCAGACAACCCCGATGACGCCGGCTGGCCGCTCTCGGTGCTCTCAACTGAATCCGTGAGGAAGCCGCCGCGCTCGAGCGCCGAGCCTGACGCCCTAGCAGCAGGCAAGGCTAGCGACGGGCACGTTTATCTGCACGCGCGCGATGGTCGCAAGCGCGCCGTGCGCTACGCCATCGAGCGCAGCGACGGGAGCGACGGGCCGCGCCTCTCGGTGTTGATCGAAGACGTGACCGAGTCGCGGCTCACCGGCCTCAGGCTGATGCACCTGTCGGAGCACGATCCGCTCACGGGTTTGCTCACCCGACAGCGCTTCATCCGCTTGATGAATCAGGCCATCGACTCTCGAGCGCAGACCGCCAAGCGGGTTAGCCTCGTCTACGTCGACATCGACCGCTTTCGCTTCGTCAACGACGCGTCGGGGCTCGAGGCGGGAGACACGCTGCTCCACTGGATCGCCGCCATGCTCAAGGAAGCGGCAGGCACGGGCAACGCGGTCGGAAGGCTCGGCGGCAACGAGTTTGGCATCCTGCTCTACGCTCAGGGGCTCGGTGAGGCGGCGCTCACGGCGCGCGTCCTGCAACGACGCCTGCGCGAGTTTCGCTTCGCGTGGCGAGAGAGCACGTTCAGCGTTCGCTCCAGCGTGGGCGTGGTGGAGGTCACCTCCGACTTCGAGAATGCCTCGCATCTGCTCGGAGCAGCGGAGACGGCGAGCGCTCGCGCCCGAGACCAGGGAGGTAATCGGCTCTCCTTGTGGATGCCGGATCAGCAGGTGGAGGATACCGCGCGGCAACGCGCGTTGGACTGGGTGGCACACATCAAGAAGAACCTGCAGCGCGGCCACGTGGAGCTGTTCTGTCAGCCGATCGTCTCCTTGTTGAAGCCCGACGCGCCCCGCTCGATGGAGGTGCTGTTCCGCATGCTGGACGCCGAGGGCAAGCCGCGCGGGCCTCAAGACATCCTGCTCACAGCGGAGCGCTATGGCCTGATGGACGCCGTCGACAAGTTCGTCGTCAAGCACACCCTGCGGCAGCTGCAGCACGAGCCGCGGCTCCTCAAAGGCATCGATCACTGGTCGATAAACCTCTCGGCCACCAGCCTCAAGCAGGAGACGATCCTCGACTACATCCACGATTGCTTCAACCAAACCCAGGTGCCGCCGACCAAGATCTGCTTCGAGATCACCGAGACCGCGGCGGTGGAGAACCTCGCGGAAGTGCGCTGGCTGATGCAAGAGCTGGGCAGCATCGGCTGTCGCTTCTCCCTCGATGATTTTGGCAGCGGCATGGCTTCCTATGCCTACTTGCGAGATCTGCCGGTGCAGTACATCAAGATCGATCGCAGCTTCGTCAAGGACGTGGTCGAGAGCGAGCTGAACTCCGCCATCATCGAGTCCATCCACCAGATCGCCGCGCTGCTCGGCGCCCACACCATCGCCGAAGGCGTCGAAGACGCGGAGTGCGCCGCCAAGCTGACGGCGCTCGGGCTGGACTACGGGCAGGGGTACCATTTCGGGAGGCCGGGGCCGATAGCGGCGCCCTAGGGGCGCCGGGGCGAGGGCGAGGGCGAGGGCGAGGGCGAGGGCGAGGGCGAGGGCGAGGGCCTTTATATCCGCGGGGAACTAGGTGAGTCGGCTCTGCTCGGCTTCGCCTCGCATAGCTTGCTTTTGTTTCAGGGTGGCTCGCTCGGCTTTGGCCTCGCGTTGCTTGCTTGGTCTGAGTGTGTTGGCTTGCTCGGCTTTGGCCTCGCGTTGCTTGCTTTGGTTTGGTGCGTTGGCTTGCTCGGCTTTGGCCTCGCGTTGCTTGCTTTTGTTTCAGGTGGCTCGCTCGGCTTCGCCTCGCGTTGCTTGCTTTGTTTCAGGGGTGGCTCGCTCGGCTTCGCCTCGCATAGCTTGCTTTTGTTTCAGGGGTGGCTCGCTCGGCTTTGCCTCGCGTTGCTTGCTTTGGTCTGAGTGCGTTGGCTTGCTCGGCTTCGCCTCGCGTTGCTTGCTTTGGTTTGGTGTTGGCTCGCTCGGCTTCGCCTCGCATGGCTTGCTTTTGATTAGGGTTTTGCTCGGGTTTCTCAGCTTGCCACCGTGCTCGGCGCTGTCGAACCCGGGGCCGTGCTCGCCATGCTCGGGCTTCGCCCTGCGCGTGGCTGCGCGCGGTGCGCGCGGTGCGCGCAGGTTCGACAGCGCCTGCGCGCGGTGGCCGCGGTGGGGAGCCCGCGCGGTGCGCGGCGCCAACAACAGGAGAAACCCAATGCTTCGCATCTACCCCCTGCTACTCGATCTCGTTCGTTCCGTATCGCCACTCATCGATACGCTCGAACGGCGAGATCCGGACCTCGCGCGGCAGTGTCGCCGCGCGCTATCCAGCGCGCCTCTGAACCTCGCCGAAGGCAGCTACAGCCAAGGTCGGAATCGCCGCGCCCGCTACTTCAACGCGCTCGGCTCACTGCGTGAGGCGCTCGCTTGTCTCGAGACCGCTGCAGCGTTCGGATACCTCCCGCCTATCAATGCCCCGCTGCGCGCCGAGTTCGATCGAATACTAGGCACGCTGGTCATGCTGGTCCGCTGACCTACGCTCTGCTGAGCCGCACGGCGACGTGTTTGTGATACGGCGTGCGGGTCAGCGGGTCGCAGTGCCCTGAACTCGTCAGGTAGTTCACCCCGGGGCCGCTCTGGCTGCGCTCGCCGCTCGCGTCTGGATGCACGAGTCCGTATCCATGAGGCAAGACGACGAGGCCGGGTTGCAGCGTGGCGTCCAGCTCTGCGCTCACCTGGATGGCACCGCGGGCGGACTCGCATTTCAGCTGCGCTCCGTCGGCGACGCCGAGGTTGGCTGCGTCTTCAGGGTGCAGGCGGAGCGCGCCACCGGGGTCGTTGCGGCGCCAGTTCGGGTCGCGATAGATGGTGTTGGCGTTGTAGCTCCGGCGCTGCCCGGCGATCAGCGTGAACGGGAACTCGCTCGCGTCGCTCTCCGTGACTTCGGTCTCGGGGGGGAGGGAGAGCGCTGCGAGCTCCGGGAGCAACTCGGGGATGGCCAGGTGCACCTTGCCGTCGGCATGCCGGATCATCTTCCAAACATCGCTGTAGGCGTGGTGGCTCAGCTCGACGCCGGAGCGGCCGCGCAGCATGGCTTCGAAGAGCGCCTCACCCAGGCCGGCTCCGCGGTCGCGGACCCCGGCCCGCTCCACGGCTTGACGGTGCTTGGTTGCGTACTGGGTTGCGGCACCCCACAGCACCGCGGCGGCCTTGGCGCCGTCGGGCATTGCCGGGCCCAGGGTGCTGTAGAGCAGATTGGGCAACACCTTCATCAGTCGTGGCTGAAGCTTGAGCAAGCCAGCGAGGGCCAGCGGAAACAGCCGGAGCTGCGGTCGCTGGCGGTCGAGGCGCGCGATGCGCTCGAGCCACGGCAGGCGCGCGGGAATGGCGCCCAGCGCTACGATCAAGCGCTGGTAGATTTCGGGCTCTGGTAGCGTGCCCTGCAAGGGTTCGATGAAGGGCTTTCTCAGGTGGAAATGGTTCTTGGGGAAGCCGAGGTTGAAGAAGGTTGCTTCCCACTTCTCGAACTGTGAGCTCGCGGGTAGCACGTAGTGCGCCTGCGCTGCTGTCTCCGTCAGCGCGACGTCAATCACCACCATCAGCTCGAGGCGCTTGCAGGCCTTCTCGTAGGCTGGGGTGTCCGCGCCGCTGCGCAGCGGGTTGGCGCTGTCCACGATGAGCGCCCTGACCCGATCTTCACGCTCGCTCAAGATCTCCTGGGGCAGCACGTTGGGAGGGAAGAGCTTGGCGATTTCCTCCACGTTGGTGGCCTTGGTGCGCCACGCCTTGGCGGGATCTGAATGCCCCAGGAGCGGCATCAAGTAGGTGTGCAGGTTGTTTCCGCCGGGCTTTGCGAAGTTGCCGCTCAGCAGGAACAAGAGCTTCTCGAGGTAGGAGTTGAGCGTACTGTGAAGGCTCTGCTGGAGCCCGAGATCGGCGCGAATACAGCAGGACCTCGCCCTCGCCATGCGCCGCGCGACGGTCTGAATGAGCTCCTTGTCGATCCCTGTTCGCTCCGCGCATTGGCTGAGCTCGAGCTTGGCGAGTGCTTGCCGCACCTCGGAGAGCCCAGTGGTGTGCGCCTCGAGGAAGTGGGCGTCCGCTAGCCCTTCGTCAAGCCAGACCTTGAGGATGCCAGCCATCAGCCACGCGTCGCTGCTCGGCTTCACCTGCAGGAAATGATCCGCGAGGCGAGCGGTATCCGTGCGGATGGGGTCGACGACGATCAGGCAACGCGTGGGGTCCTTGGAGAGCGCCGTGAGTTGCTTGCGAGCCTCAGGAAAGCCGTGGGACTGCCAGGGGTTCGTCCCGATGAACAACACCACTTCGGCGTTCGGAATGTCCGTCGTCACGTGACACGTCTGGCGCCCGAACAGCTTGCCGTTTACCCAGAAGTCACCGGTCTTTTCTTGGGCGAGGGCCGTGTACAGGTAGCGCGTGCCGAGGGCGGCACGTAGCCCTGCGCTGTAGACGCCTCCCAGGTGGTTGCCCTGTCCGCCGCCACCATAGTAGGCGAAGGCTTCACCGCCGTGCTTCCGCTGGATGTCACGCATCCGTGCGGCAATCTCCCGGATGGCAGTGTCCCAGTCGATGGGCTCGAAGGTCCCATCGGGGCGGCGGCGCAGCGGCGTATTCAGCCGGTCCGCGTGGTTCTGGTAGTGGTCGAGGCGCGCCGCCTTCTGACACAAGTAGCCGGCAGAGCTCGGGTGGGCATCGTCGCCGCGCACCTTCGCCAGGCGCACCCGCCCGTCAGCAGCGACCTCGGTGGTGACGCGCAGGCCGCAGTTCTCTGAGCACAGGATGCACGCGGTGGAGATCTCTTTCTGCTGCCCAGCGTGTTCTTTGGTTGTCATGAGCGTTCTCCTGTTAGCGAGGCTTGGCGTAGAAAGCGGGCGACCAGCGCCAGGTCGGTGTCGCTGAAACCCGCGTACAGTTCCGCGTTGAGGCGACGGTGCACGAGCTTGGCCGCGGCGAGTCGGGACTGGCCTTCGGGGGTGAGGAAGAGCTGAAAGGCGCGCGCGTCGTCGGGAGCAGGCTCGCGGCGTACCAACGCCTCGGCTTCCAAGCGCGTGATCATGCTCGTGATGGCGCTCTTGGCGACGTCCAGTGTGCGTGCCAGTTCTTGCTGTTGCTGTCCTGGGTTGCCGTCCAGACAGAACAGCACCCCGAGCTGGGCCGCGGTGATGCCCACGCTTTGGAGGAGCTCTTGATCCGCCTTGCGCTTGGTCGCCTGGGACGCGCGCTGCAGCAGGGCATAGATGCGAGGTTTCGCCATGACCCGGCGAAAGCTAGCAGCTGCTCGGCCCTGAAGATAGTTCACTAGCGAACTATCTTCGCAGTCATGTCGCGGTACAACCAGCGTCCACGCAGGCCGAACCTGCGCTGGCGCAGGCGGGCGAGAGCTGGCGAAACCCGCCGTCAGCTACTCGCGCAGCCTGGTACAGTCGGGGGATGGGCGGCGCTCTGGGATGGGGATGGTGCTTGGCGTTGGGTGTCTCGATGAGTGGGTGCGCTGGCTCCCCCTCACGGCCCACGCCGCCCTCGACCATTGAAGTCGGAGAGAGCGATCCCGAGCCAGCGCCTCCCGTGGAGGAAACGGCCCACGGCACTGTCGACGAGCAGCTGCTGGGCGCGGTGCGCGACGCGCTCATGGACCAGACCTACGGCACGCCAGGCGATCCGGAGCGCTTCGTGAACGCCTACCTGTGGTCGCTGTTCGTTCCGCGAACCGCCGCGGTCCCGGAGCTCATGCGGTACAACGTACGTTTCCTCCAGGAAAATCCGAACTGGGAGTACGATGACCCGCGCGCAGGGCTCGCGGACCGGCTCTTCGCTGTGTCGCGCAAGTCGGAGTTCTTGCTCAGCGCCTTCGCAAAGCACAAGCCTTGGCTCTACGCCAACCTGAGCGCGGCCCAGTACCGAGAGCTCCACCTCGATGTGTACGTCACGGGCCTGCTGCGGGTGAATCGTCAAATCTTCAGCCGCCCGGACGCGGCCAATCGCTTGCGCGCGATGTTCGTCGGTCTATCCATGGAGCCGGGCGGTGACGCAAGCGTGCCCTACCCAGCCACGACCCTCCAGATCAGTCCCCCCTACTTCAAAGACATGTGGTCACCCGAGGCGGCGGCGTACGTCGAGTCCGAGCTCTGCAAGGGAGACACCGCTTGCAGCGTCAAGGCCAAGCGCCTGGCGCTCTGGATGCACGGCTTCTGGCTACGTCGCAGCGTCGAGCAAAACGCGGCTGCCGTGAAGCAGATCCTCGAGGAAATCGAGAAGCACTACTCCGGGTAGAGCTTCTGATCCAGCGCCTGCCACAAGTACCAGCTGGCGACGCTGCGATAGGGACGCCAGCGCTCAGCGTGCGCCTCGAGCGCCTTCGCGCTGGGGTTCTCGACGCCAAATACCAGCCCGAAGGCTTTCCGCACACTCAGGTCGTCGCAAGGCAGCACATCCGCCCGCCCGAGGTGGAAGATGAGGAACATCTGTGCGCTCCAGCGCCCGATCCCACGCACCTGGGAGAGTTCGGTGATGAGCTCCTCGTCTCCCAGCTCCTGGGCTCGTTCAAACGTCGGAAGGCGGCCGTCGACGGCGCGGCGGGCGAGGTCCTGGAGGGCGAGCCGCTTGGCGCCACTGAGCCCTGCAGCGGAAAGTTTCGCGTCACTCTGCTTGAGCACGCGCTCCGGTGTGAGGCCAGCGTCCTTCGGCTTCGAGCTCGCGCAAGCCTCACACAAGCGACCGTGAATCGTGGCGGCGGCCTTGGCCGACAGCTGCTGGTAGACAATGGCCCGCGCAAGCGCTTCGAAGACACTCGGCGTCGGACGCGGACGCAATGCGCACGGCCCGACTCGCTTCAAGAGCTGGCGCAAGCCAGGATCCGCTTTCGAGAGGTGTGCCGTCGCTTGCTTCCCATCGAAGTCGAGCGCCCGACCGCGCTCGATCTCCAGCAGGCGCTGCTTGGTGAGTACGCCCCCATGGGCGGAGAAACCTCCGAGCTTCCCGCCTGCAGCCGTGACGCGGTGACAGGGAACGATCACCGCAATCGGGTTCTTGCCCATGGCCTGACCTACGGCGCGGCTCGCTCCAGGAGAGCCAACCGCCTGTGCGAGTTCGCCGTAGCTCCGGGTCATTCCGCGCGGTATGAGCTTTGCGACCTCGTACACCTTGCGATGAAAGGGAGGCACCTCCCGCAAGTCCAGCGGAGTCTGCGAGAGGTCCTGATCTTCGCCGGCGAGCAGGCGGATCACCGAGTCGATGACTTGCTTCATCGCCGGCGGCGGTGAGGCCAGCGTCGCTTTGGGAAAGCGCTTCTGGAGCGTGTCCAGCGTGCGTGCGCGGGACGCCTCGGGGAGCTGAAAGCCAACCACTCCGGCGTCGCTCCACACCAGGCCACAGTCGCCCACGTCCGTCTCGAACAGCGACGCGCAGAGCATCGATCGGGTGTCGCCGCGCCCACGTCCTGTCACTGACGCCTGGCGCGTCTTCGGTTTCGCTGCTCCGCGCTGCATGGCGCGAGTCTATCACTCGAGCCGTCAGTGCGGCGTCGACTCTTGGGGGGCTGTGCTGGCTCGCGGCTTCAACCACGAAGCCACGATTGCAAACGTCAGGATCCCAGCGATCACCAGCAGCGACGCGATGACGGGGATCTTCACCCAACCCATCAGCAGCATCTTCGCACCCACGAACACCAAGACCAGGGAGAGCCCGACCTTCAAGTAGTGGAACTTGGAGATCACGCCAGCCAGCAGGAAGTACATCGAACGCAACCCGAGGATGGCGAAGATGTTCGAGGTGAACACGATGAACGGATCCGTCGTGATGGCGAAAATCGCCGGGATCGAATCAACCGCGAAGATCACATCGCTCACCTCGACGGAAACCAGCGCCAGCAGCAGCGGCGTCGCCAGGCGTCGGCCGTCCCGCTTGACGAAGAAGCGGTCCCCTTCGAACTTCGGCCACACCGGCACGAGGCGGCGGAAGGCGCGTACGGCGAGGCTCTTCTCCGGTTCGATGGCCTCCTCCTTCTGCAGCAGGAGCTTGACGCCCGTTACCGCGAGGATGCCGCCGAAGACGTAGATCGCCCAGTGAAAGCGCTGCAAGAAGGCGCCGCCGGCGAGGATGAAGCCCGCCCTCAGCACGAGCGCGCCAAGCACGCCCCAGAACAGCACGCGGTGCTGGTAGATGGCAGGCACGCTGAACGTGGCGAAGATCACCACGAACACGAAGATGTTGTCGACCGCGAGCGCCTTCTCCAGCAGGTACCCGGTCGTGAACTCGAGGCCGCGCTCGGGGCCGAACCAGACATACACGCCCACGTTGAAAATCAGCGCGAGGACCACCCACACGGCGCTCCAGCCGGCCGCCTCCTTCAGGCTGACTTCGTGAGCCTGCTTGTGGAAGACGCCGAGATCGATCGCCAGCATCACCAGCACGAAGCCGAGGAAGCCAGCCCAGAGGAGGGGAGAGCCGATGGTGTCGAAGGGCACGTACTTCACCTAAGACGCCCACATCCTGTCGGCCAGGACGGTAATTTAGACGCAACCTGTAGATTCATTCGACATATACTCGGCCCATGGAGTGGCTCAACTACCACCACCTGCTGTACTTCTGGATGGTCGCCAAGGAGGGAGGGTTGGTGCCCGCCGGGAAGGTGCTCAGGCTGTCGCATCCGACGCTGAGCGCCCAGGTGCACGCTCTTGAGGACCAACTTGGTGAGAAGCTCTTCACCAAGGTCGGGCGCAAGCTCGAGCTGACCGAGATGGGACGCGTGGTGTATCGCTACGCCGACGAGATCTTCAGCCTCGGTCGCGAAATGGTCGACACGGTGAAGGGCCGCTCGACGGCACAGCCCGTGCGCTTGGATGTGGGGATCGTCGACGTCGTGCCGAAGCTGATTGTCCGACACTTGCTGGAGCCGGCGTTGGCCCTAGCCGAACCGCCGCGCTTGGTTTGCCACGAGGATACCGCGGAGCGCTTGCTGGCGGCGCTCGCGCTGCACCAGCTGGACCTGGTGATCTCCGACACGCCGGTCCCGTCGGGGAGCGCCGTCCGCGCCTACAACCATCTCCTGGGCGAAACCGGCGTCAGCCTGTTCGCCACGAAGCAACTCGTCAACCGCTACAAGAAGGACTTTCCGCGTTGCCTCGACGGAGCCCCAATGCTCTTGCCCCTGGAGGCGCTGACTTTGCGCCGCAGTCTGGACCAGTACTTCGACCGCCACGGCATCACGCCCAAGGTGCTGGTGGAGTGTGCTGACTCGGCGCTGCTCAAGGTGTTTGGCGAGGACGGAGTCGGGTTGTTTCCCGCTCCAAGCCTGCTCGCCGACGAACTCACGCGGCAACACGGCGTACGCCTGGTTGGGCACCTCGACGGCGTGCGAGAGCGCTTCTATGCGATCTCTGGCGAACGCAAGCTGAAGCACCCGGCCGTGGTGGCGATCTCCGAAGCGGCCCGTCACGAGCTGTTCATCTCCTCATGAGTCGCATCCGGGGTTGGGGGGGAGATTGCGGCGAGCGAGTCACTCGCGCAGCATTCCACGAGTGAAGCTCTACCAAGACTGGACGCCGTTCTATCGCCTCTTCACTCCGCCAGAGGAATACGCCGCCGAGGCCGCCGCCTATCGCGCGGGCTTCGAGTCCGCCGCGCCCCAGGCTGAAACGCTGCTCGAACTCGGCGCGGGTGCCGGCCACAACGCGCTGCACCTCAAGCAGCGGTACCGCTGCACCCTGACAGATCTCTCTCAGTCCATGCTCGATCTCAGCCGCGAGCTGAACCCCGAGTGCGAGCACCTAGAAGGGGACATGCGGAGTTTACGCTTGGGGCGCCTGTTCGACGTGGTCTTCGTCCACGACGCAGTGATGTACATGCTCAACGAGGCCGACCTGAAGGCGGCGATCGCGACGGCCTTCGCTCACACCGCTCCCGGGGGAGCCGCCATCTTTGCGCCGGACTGCTTCAAGGAAAATTTCCGCGAGGAGACCGTGCACTGGGAGTCCGGGGACGCCGACCGTCAGCTGCGCTGCACCGAGTGGTCGTGGGATCCCGAAGCGAGCGACGATTGGTTCGCTGTCGAGTACGCCGTGCTGCTGCGGGAGGCGGGTGAGGTGCAAATGCTCCATGACCGTCAACGGAACGGGCTGTTCTCGCGCGACGTGTGGCGACGCCTGCTTCAGGATGCCGGATACGTATCCGAGCTCATCGACCGTCCGTTGGACGATGGTGAACTCGACCAAGTGTGGCTTTGTCGCCGACCCGCGTAGTCCAACCAACACTTGCGCGAGCGCCTCAAGCTCGGACAAGATCAGCCCCCCGCAACTCGCTTGCGGTAGCTACAACAGCATTGGAGGGGTGATGGCGAGAGCGCAAGAAGTCGAGACCTGGTTCGCGTCCTACGACAATCCGATGAAGCCCGTGGTGCTCGCCATGCGCGAGCTGATCCTCGCAGCAGACCCACGCATCGGTGAGTGCATCAAGTGGAAGTCACCCACCTTCGAGTATCGCGGCAACCTTGCGAGCTTCAATCCGCGGAGTAAAGCCCACGCGAGCTTGATGTTTCACACCGGGGCGCAGATCCCCGGGACGTTCCCGAGCCTCGAGGGAACGGGAGAGATGGCGCGTTTCCTCAAGGTCGACTCCCTCGAAGCCATCGATGGTATCCGTGCGGAGCTAGAAACCATCGTGCGCGCATGGTGCAACTCCCGAGACGGGGCCACCGATGCCGACGCGCCCGCGAAGAAGGCCCCAGCCAAGAAGGCCCCGGCCAAGAAGGCCCCTGCCAAGAAGGCCCCAGCCAAGAAGGCCCCGGCCAAGAAGGCCCCGGCCAAGAAGGCCCCGGCCAAGAAGGCTCCGCCGAAGAAGGCGCCGCCGAAGAAGGCCCCGCCGAAGGCCCCGGGCAAGAAGCAGACGCCGGTGAAGGCCCCTGGCAAGAAGCAAGCGCCAATGAAGGCGCCCGGCAAGAAGCAAGCGCCAATGAAGGCGCCCGGCAAGCAGCCGCGCCCCGCGAAGGTCGCCAAGCAGGCGTCAGCCAGGCGCGCCTGAACTCAGATCCGGCTGAGCTGCTCGTGCAGCCAGTCATCGCCGGCGAGGGGCACCACGCTCGAGCCTCCGGGCCAAGCCGCGATCCCCACGGAAAGTGGACCGCGGCTCAGCAGCAGCACCAGCCGGGCCCCCTTGTCGCGTCGCACCAATCTGCCCTCGAGCCGGGATCGTCCGCTGCTACCGCGTAGGATCTTCACGTCCTGAACACTTGGGCTCAGCTCGGTTTGCACCAGGAGCCTCAAGCCCTGTAGCCCGAACAGGGACTCCGCAACACCGGGCACGTCCGCGCCGGTGACTCGCTCGAGGGGCTGCGAGTCGCTCAGCTCGACCTGAAGTGCCCCGTCTGCTTCTCGCGTCTTCCAGTTGAAGCGGTAGCGCGTCGTCGCCAGCGCCAGGTGAAAGGGCTTCGAGTGCTTAGTGTCGGTCAGCGCAACGCTCGCGCTGCGCAGGTCCAGGCTCAGCTGAGACACTGCCAGGTCGCGAAATGGTGGTCGCGCCGTGGCGGAGGCGCTGAGCCACGCGTCGCCGCGGAGTCTCAGCTCGTCGGTTTCTACCCTGAGCCCCCTGGCCTGCGCCGATGTATCCACGCGGAGTTGACCTCCGGCGTAGCCCAAGTGGAAGTCGCCTTTCGCGGCGCCTTGTAGGCGCTGAAGCTTCGCAGGGAGTTCGAGGGGCAGGTCAGCGACGTCCGGCACGCTGACTCCTTCGACGTCGAGCTTGGCCGAGGCGACGCCGAGCTCGGAGAGCGGTCCCTCGGCGTCCACGTGAAGCCGGCAGGTGGTCACGTGCCCGAACGTCGACTTCCGCTTGCCTGCTCGCCGCAGGTCAATGTCTCTCAGCGTCCAGCTGGCCTGAGGTTGCGCGTGTTGGCTCAGCGTGAGCATGCTGGCTCCCGCCGCGGTCACGGACTTCCAACGCACTCCGAGCTGAGGGCTTTGGTAGTTGAAGTGTGAGCCGTCGGCGAGCTCCTGGTTCCGCAGCCTCCCAGCGACCGACAGCGTGCCCTCACCCCCGAACAAGCTCCAGTCGTCACCAAGATAGAGGCTGAGTGGGGCGACGTCGGCGACCTTTGCGGCGAGTTTGGTGGTGATGTCCGCGCGCTTGCTCAGGCGCTCGCCAGCTTGCTGATCCACTGGAGTACGGGGCAGCCGCGCTTCCACCGTTCCTTCCAGGTCCTGAGTCACCTGGGATGCTCCCAGCCAAAGTTCGCAGCTCTTCAGCTGGATCCGCGAGTCCGTCAGTGTGAGGTAGCGGAGTGGCTGCAGGTCGAAGCCGCCGCTGATGACTAGCGAACCCTCGACCCGCGCGTCGTCGATCCAGACCTCGTCGAGGCGCAGGGAATCGATCCCCACGGCAACGCCCCAGAGGTCCTCCGCGCGGGTCTTCTCGCCGGGCTGCTTGGGGGCGCTGAGACGCGGTAGTCGCGCCTCGCGTTCAGCTGAGCGGTACGCCTCTGCGAGCCTGATTTGGACTCGCGCGCCTTCACCTTTCACGTGCCTGCCCTCGAAGCGCCGCCGAAGTAGCGCTGCCAAGTCCACCTCGACCTCCCCGCGGGCGATTCGCAGATCGAAGTGCGAGGCAGAATCGTGCACCTCGACGTGCAAGTCGCGATAGACGACTCGCCCAGGCCACGGGCTGTAGGCCCGCCCGAGCTCTACGTGCGCGTCGTCGGTGTTGCAGGCCACCAGCCACCCGATGCCGCCAGTGTTGAGCAACAGCACGCTCAGGGTCATCACGCTCCAGTAGGCGCTGATGCAGAGTCCAGCTGCACAGAGCAAGCCTCGTCCGACCGGGTTTTGCCACAGGCGGGCTAGGGGAGAGAGACGCAACACGGCGTCGGACGGAGCCATGGGAACCGCTCAGCAGGATTCGTGCCGCGCGGAACTCTGCGTCCTTTGGTCGACGCGAGCGCGCAGGGCGGCGCGTCCTGCACCGGCGGCGGTGAGCGACGGGTCGAAATGCCCCGCCCTACGCCAGCTGCTTTGCGCGCTCCAGGAGCAACGCACGCTCACGCCCGTTGCGAGTCATGAACGCCGCGCGCTCGAGCTCAGTTCGCGCCTCGTCTGTGCGACCGAGCTTGGCGAGCAAGTCTGCGCGTACCGCTGGGAGCAGGTGGTAACGACTCAGCGAGGGGTCGCTCTGCAGCGCGTCTACCAGCTCGAGCCCGGCGGCCGGACCAAACGCCATGGAGATGGCGACGGCGCGATTGAGCTCGATCACCGGGGAAGGGATCAGCGCCGCCAGGGCGTCATACAGCGCCACGATGCGCTCCCAGTCGGTGTCGTCAGCGCGCCTGGCGACGGCGTGACAAGCCGCGATGCCGGCCTGCAGGGAGTACGGTCCGTATCCCGGAGGCAACGATTGTGCTCGCTGGAGTGCTGTCAGGCCACGGCGGATCAGCAGCTGATCCCAGCGCATGCGGTCCTGATCCAGGAGCAGGATGGGCTCGCCCTCGGCGTTCACGCGCGCCCGGCTACGGGAGGCTTGAAGCTCCAAGAGGGCCACGAGGCCGTGCACTTCGGATTCCGTGGGGCACAGCTCGGCGAGGGTTCGCGCGAGTCGTAGCGCTTCGTCGCACAGCTCCCCACGCAGCCAGTCGTCGCCGGAGGTTGCGGCGTAGCCTTCGTTGAAGATCAGGTAAATCACCTCGAGCACCGAGTCGAGGCGCTGGGACAGCTCGGCTGCGGGGGGCAGCTCGAAGGGCACCTGGGCGGCGCCGAGGGTCTTCTTCGCGCGCACGAGCCGCTGCGCGAGGGTTGGCTCCGGCACCAAGTAGGCGCGTGCGATTTCTTCCGTGCTGAGACCCGTCACCAGGCGCAGCGTGAGCGCCACGCGCGCGTCCGTGTTCAGCACTGGATGACAGGTGATGAAGATCAGGCGCAGCACGTCGTCGCGCACCGGTTCGTCCAGATCGACCTCTGGCGCCGCCTCGTCTGCCTCGTGCTTGAGCTCGACGTGCTTGCGCGCCATCATTTCCGTGCGGCGAATCCCATCGATTGCGCGGCGCTTGGCTGTGGTGGTGAGCCAGGCGCCGGGGTTCTCTGGGATGCCTTGTTCAGGCCAGTGCTCGAGCGCAGCCAGCAGCGCTTCCTGAGCCAGATCTTCGGCTTTTGCGACGTCTCCCAGCATCCGCGCAAGGCCGCCGATCACGCGTGCAGACTCGATGCGCCAGATCGCGTCGACGGCCTTGTGGATGTCCTGAGTCATGGAGTGGGGGGCGTGCCGAAGCCGGAGTCCTCGACGACTTGCTGAACGTCTGCGGGGAAGTCTTCCATTTCTTGCACCTGGCGCACCTCGATGACTTCGTTCTCGGAGCCGGGGCAGCGCCGCGCCCACTCGATGGCTTCTTCGCGCGACTTCACTTGCAGCATCCAGTAGCCGCCTACCACTTCCTTCGCCTCGGCGAAGGGCCCGTCCGTCACTCGTGGCTTGCCGCCCTCGAAGCTCACTCGCGCTCCAGCGGACGGCGGGTGCAGGCCATCCAAGGCCAGGAGCACGCCGGCTTCCTGCAGTGAGCGGTTGAACTTCATCATCGCCGCGACCCGCTCTGCATCGGGCACCGCGCCGGGGTCGGCGTTCTCGTATCCCTTCGGAATCATCAACAGCATGAATCGCATGGCACTCTCCTTTTGAATCTTTGTTTTGCTAGCTGGCTTTAGTTCTTGGTGATTTCCGCGCGCATACGCTCTTCCTGAGCGCGCAGCTCGGGGGTCATCTCGGGGAACTCTTCCACCTCGAACACCTGGCGGAGCTCGACCGAGCCTTCCTGACCGTCCGGGTTCGGGATGCGCTGTGCCCACTCGACGGCTTGCTCCATGGAGTCGACCTTCCAGAGCCAGAACCCAGCGATCAGCTCCTTCGTCTCGGCGAAGGGCCCGTCGATGACGCGGGAGCCGGATTTGCTGAAGAGCACCCGCTTGCCCCGAGAGCTCGGATGGACTCCTTCACCAGCCTGCATGATCCCGGCTTTCACGAGCTCTTCGTTGAACGCCCCCATCTCCGTGAGCAACTGCTCGCTGGGCATCTCGCCCCGCTCCGAGGCCTCGTTCGCCTTGATGATGACCATGACTCGCATCGTTCTCTCCCTGCTCGAACCCGAAGGCTCCGTGCCTTTCGCCGTTCTTGTACTGGCAACGAGCGAGGGCGGGGGTGGATCGACAAGCCGACGGATCTTTTTTCAGCGTGCTTCGCCCTCGAGCCGTGGGACCCCGTGAGTCTTACGTAATTTCGTACACTTGCGAGTATCGTCGTGAATTCCCGAGCTCCGCTTTTTTGGGGGAGAGGTGCGCTGTGTCCCGCCGTGCAGCGCTTGAAGTTGTCTTTTAAAAGAGAATGAATCATTCTCTTTTCGTGCCTCAACGTCCAAAGCCTGAGATGCGCGAGCGCCTGATTGCGGCGGCCCAGGCTGAACTGGCGACCCATGGCTACGCGGGCATGCGCCTTGGCGTGGTGGCGGAGCGGGCGGGGTCCTCGGTAGGTAACCTCTACAAGTACTTCCCTGGCAAGGCGGAGCTCTTCGCGGCCGCCATCCCAGAAGCCGTCGTGGAGGAGCTGCGCGCCCTGTTGGAGGCGCGCGTGAGGGCGCTTGGCACCGAGCGGGATGCCTACGCGCTGCCACCCGAACACCCCTACCTCGGGGCCGCCGCCGCGCTCCACGCATTCACCCTACGTCACCGCGACGCGTTGCGCTTTCTCCTGATCCGTGCGGAAGGGAGCCCGTACGCCGAGTTTGTCACGAGGCTCAGCGAAGACCTTGGCAAGTGGGCCGTCGAGTACGCCCGCGAGGCATACCCCGCCTACGTCCACAGCGCGCTCCGTCAGCGCGCACTGGTGCGTATCTATCGTCACTACCTGTGGGCGCTCGGGGAGATCCTCGAGACCGAGCCTTCAGCTCGGCGTCTGCGGGACGCCGTAGCGCTGCAAGCCCGCTATCACCTGAGCGGCCTCACTGGCTTCTTCACTACACCAACGGGGAGAGATCCATGACCCTCGGCATCACACGCTTGGCGTCGACGCGGCTGCTGGAGCGCTTGATCGCAACTCCAGACTTGGTCAGGGGGCTGCAGGCGCTTGCCCCCCAGGACTTCTCGGCCCTGATCCGGCGCATCGGCGTCGAAGACGCTGGTGAGCTGATCGCCGCGGCGACCGTCGAGCAGCTGACTCAAGCGTTTGACGAAGACTTGTTCACATCGGACGAGCCCGGTGCGCGCGAGCGCTTCGACACCGCGCGCTTTGCGACCTGGCTCGAGGTGCTGCTCGAAGCTGGGGACACCGCCGCCGCGGAGCGCCTCAGCGCGTTGTCGGAGGACTTTTTCCTCCACGCGCTGCTTCAGGTGATGGTCGTACTCGACGACGATGCGCTGCGCGAGCGGATGGACGTCGGGGACGAGGCCGCGGAGCAAGCGGACAAGGCCCTCGAGAGCGCGCTCAGTGAACAGCTCGATGGCTACCTGCTCCTCGGCCGAGGCGAGCCCGGATGGGACGCATGGCTCAGCGTGATCCTCGCGCTCGATCGCGAGGACCGTGGGTTCCTCGAGCGGATCCTGGATCGGGCCGTCGCGGCGTGTGGTGAATACCTGGATGACCTGGATGAGCTGTGCGAGGCCCTCTCCCGAGCAGAGTCCCTGGCTGAAGATGTCGAGGCGGAGCGCGAGGAGCGGCGGTCGGCTCAAGGCTACGTCGAGCCGAGGGCCGCAGCCGCCTTCCTCAAGCTCGCGGCGCAGCCCCACGCGGGCCCGTTGGAGGATCTGGCGCGAGATGCGAACACGCGCGCCTACTTCAGGGACCTCGCGCGGGTACCCAGCGGCTCGGTCGAGAGACCAGCAATGGGTCATCGTCATGGCGCCAGAGCAGAGTTGCCTCGAGGAAATGAGCAGGGGCGCGCGCCCCTGGAGGTGCTGCTGGAGGGGGTCCGAGCGAGTGAGTCATCGGGGGTGCCTGAAGTGCCGCAACACAGCCTCGCTGACCTACTGCAGGGCGCGCTCCACGAGCTGCATCACGCTGAGCCGGTCAGAGCAGCGGGGTTCATGGAGGAGCTGGCGTATCTCGCCAACGTCTTGCTCGCCGGCGCGCGCTCCGAGGGCGGAACCATGGCGCCCGCCGAGGCCGCGAATGCGGCGCTCTCGAGCGTGCTCCTCGGTGCGTTGCTCGAGTCGGGGTGCGAGCTGCCGGACGTGCTCGGCGCAGGCAAGCTAGCCGCCACCTTGGGCAAGTTCCACGCGGATATACTGTTCCGGCGCGCGAGCGCCGAACTCGCACGCTTGGGGCCGGAGCGCGCCGGGCAGCCCTTTCTGGCTGAAATGGACCAAGTCCCCGACGCCTTGCGCAAGCTGCGGAGCTAGCGAGCGCGCGCTCGCCGACTTTTCCCTTGCGGCCGCTGTCGCGTCGGGCCTGACTCCAAGCGCCCGATGGAGGAGAAGGAGCAAGACGTCGCGCACGAAGTGTTGCGCTCGATCCGCCAGATCGTGCGCCGGATCTCCGAGCACTCGAAGTTCCTGTCGAGTGAGGCGGGGCTGACGGTGCCCCAGCTGATGTGTCTGAAGGCGATCGGCGAATTCGACGAAGCCGAGCGCGACGCGGAGATCACCGTCGCGATGGTGGGCAAGGCGGTGCAGCTCTCAGCAGCGACGGTCTCACGCATCGTAGACCGGCTCGTCACGGCGGGCCTGGTGGCACGCGAACGCCGCGCTGCAGACCGGCGAAAGGTCTGCCTTTCGTTGACGCCCTCGGGCCTCGAGCGCTACCAGACGCTCCCGACCCCGCT
This sequence comes from Polyangiaceae bacterium, assembly GCA_041389805.1. Taxonomy (GTDB): domain Bacteria; phylum Myxococcota_A; class Polyangia; order Polyangiales; family Polyangiaceae; genus JAHBVY01. Next base: position 137,927 of record JAWKRD010000018.1, read on the forward strand.
GCAAGAGACGTTCGTGGAGCGCTTCGCGGCGCTGCCGTCCGCAGAGCGCAACACGCTTCTCGCGTCGCTCAGGCGCATCAGCGCGTTGATGGATGCGACGGAGTTGGACGCCGCGCCGATGCTGATGCCTGATGAAGACATCAAGCAGTCGGGGCGCGGCGAGTAGCTCCGGTGTCGCCCTATTCCTTGCGGAAGCGAAAAATCCCCCAGCTGAGGTAGCCGCGTTCGCCGCCGTCGACCCAGCGCTTGAGTCCGGCTTGCATGCGCTCGATGTACTCCGGCGCGATCTTGCCCTTGAGCTGATCGGCGCGCCGGGTGGTCTCCTGCAGCACGCGACCGTAGTGCATCGATAGCTGCCGGGTCAGCTCCTCGAAGCCCAGCTCCTTGAGCCCGTGCTGACTGGCCGCAGCGCGATAGAAGCGCGGCGAGCCGAGGCTCTGAAGGTGAATGCGGTCGAGGATCGGCTGAAGGACGCCGGCTGGGCAGTTGTCAGACTGCATCGGGTCCGTGAAGATGAACTGACCACCGGGGCGCAGCACCCGGGATACCTCGGCGACCACCGCCTCCCGGTTTCCGCTGTGCAAGATCGCGTCTTGGGACCAGACCACGTCGAAGCTCGCGTCAGGGAAGGGGAGCTTCTCGAAGCTGCCGTCGATCACCTCGATCTTGTCGGCGAGTCCCTGCTCTTGGTTTAGCTTGCGGGCGCGCTGGTTCTCGACCTCCGCTAGGTTCAGCGCGCTGACGTGACAGCCGTACGTCTTTGCCAGGTACCGCGCGGCACCGCCGTAGCCGGATCCGATGTCGAGCACCTGGGTGCCGCTGGCGAGTCCTTCGAGCTGCGACGCCATGTGGGCCACCGTGCGGCGACTCGCGTCGAAGATGGCGTCTTCACCGCTCTCATACAGCCCGATATGGATGTCCTCTCCCCCCCAAACCGAGGAGTAGAAGGAGTCGGCGTCTTCGCTGTTGTAGTAGTCACGGGCGGTGCTCACGGCGCCTGAAGTCTGGCTCATTCAGCCTCCTTGGTCGTGCGGTAGCGCTTCTCCGCGACGTGGATGAAGAAGTCCGGCTGCTCGTCGCGGTGGGTCTCCTGGAAGTCGCCGTACGTCTCGACCGACTGAAAGCCGACCTCGCCCAGGAGGCGCTGCATGTATGCTTTGCGCAGCGGGAACATGTTGAGGTGGAACTTGGATCCGTCGGGAAAGCTGTAGTCGAAGCGCGCCAAGCCTTCGTCGACGTGGCTCGGCTTCACGGAGACGTCGTCGCCGCAGTAGTAGTAGGTGTGTTTGCTCGAGTAGCCCGCGTCTAGAATGGCGTCGTAGTTACGCTGGTCCAGGATCAACACTCCGTCGTGGCGTAGCGCTGCATAGAACTCCGCGAGCGCCTTGCGGCGATCGTTCTCGGAGAACAAGTGAGTGAACGAGTTGCCGAGGCAAACTACGGCGTCGAACTTGCCGTGGATGTCGCGGTTCAACCAACGCCAGTCGGCCTGCGCCGTGCGCAGCACATGTCCGCGACGCTTTCCGTTCTCGAAAGCTTTGAACAGCATCGCAGCGCTGCCGTCAGCGCTCACGACGTCGAAGCCAGCTTCGATCAGACGCACCGAGTGGAAGCCAGTGCCCGTGGCGACATCCAGGACCTTCTTCGCGCCTCGCTGCTTCAGGTGGTTGATGAAAAATGCGCCCTCGGACTGGGAGCGTGCATCCCAGTCGATGAGCTCATCCCACTTGTCGACGAAGGAGTGGATGTACTCCTCGCGGTAATGGTCGGTTTCGCGAACCGAGAGGGGCGTGTCCCCAAAGTCTTGAACTGTCCCCCCGCGCGTCCTTGCCGCTTCGATCTTGCTCGACACCCAAATGCTCCTTCTCCGGCGTCCTGCTGCGCGGAGCCAGGGCCGGATTGTTAGTTGCACAATGATTGCCGCAGCAATCATTGCTGGACATCGTTGATAACGGCTTCGCCTCCCCGTCGCAACCTCTCGTACCGAAACAATTGGGCAGATTTGCAGCGTTCGGGGCTATGTTCGGATACGGATACGTCTCCGACGCAAGTTCGAAACGCTCGTCGGCCGGTTGGCCGGATTTGTTCTCGTTTGAGACGGGATTGCTGGCCAGGCTTGGGTGGTGGCTCGCTGGCGGACGTAAGCCGCGCGGATTCAGGAGGGGACGATGCTGGAGTTCTTGCTCAAGCTCTTCGACACAGACGACTTCCCAGCGCGCTGGCACTGCGGGCGCTGGACTGATGGCCATGGCTGGCTCCACATCCTCTCGGACCTGAGCATCTTCGCTGCGTACCTCGCGATCCCGATGGTGCTCGCGACGTTCGTGCTGAAGCGCAAGGACGTGCCATTTCCGCGCATCATTTGGCTGTTCGTCGCCTTCATCACGTCCTGCGGCACGGTGCACCTGATCGAAGCGATCATCTTTTGGCATCCGGTCTACCGCCTGGATGGTGTGGTGAAGCTCGTCACCGCGATCGTGTCCTGGAGCACGGTGATCGCTCTGGTTCCGGTGATCCCGCGGGCGCTCTCGCTTCGCACGCCGGAGAGCCTGGAGCGCGAAGTGGCGTTGCGGACGCGCGAGCTCGCGGAGGAGAAAGCGAAGCTCGAGGCCGTGCTCGCGAGTCTGGGTGTCGGGGTGGTTGTGGTCGACCCCGAGGGCAACGTCACCCTGTCGAATCAGGCCGGTCGCAGGTTGCTCGGAGAGGACGTCTCCGGTGTTGCCGTGGGGGAATGGATCACGCGCTACGACTTGCGCGAGCCAGATACGGGTGCGCGCCTCGCGCCGGATGACTTCCCCGGGTTGGTGGCACTGCGCGAGAAGCAGGCCATCGCCGAGCGCGACCTCCTGGTGCGACCCGCGGGCGCGGAGGCCGATGGGTTCTTCACGCTATCAGCTCAGCCAATCATCGGTGAAGCCGAGCTCGGAGCGGTGATGGTATTCGCCGACGTGACCGCGCGACGCAGCGTGGAGAACCAACTCCAGCGCACGAACCGAGAGCTCGAGCGCTCCAACGCGGACCTGGAACGCTTCGCGTACGTCGCGTCTCACGACTTGCAGGAGCCCCTCCGCATGGTGGCGATGTACACGGAGCTACTCGGTGAGCGCTACGCCGGGCAACTCGACGAGAAGGCAGACAAGTACATCGCCTACGCGATAGACGGCGCTCAGCGTATGCGGCGCCTGATTGATGACCTGCTGCTTTTTTCGCGCGTGCAGACTTCAGCCAAGCCGGCGAGCCCGACCGACCTCAACGCCGTCGTCGATGACGCGCTCGAGTTGCTTGCCGCGCGCGTGCAAGAGAGCGGCGCGAAGATCGAGCGGGGGGAGCTGCCGACGCTCAGCGCGGACGCTGCGCAGCTGCGTCAGGTGCTCACGAATCTAATCGGCAATGCGCTCAAGTACGTCGCACCGGGCACGACACCCGAGGTGCATATCGGCGCCGAGCGGCGGGAATCCGAGTGGGTGATCTCGGTGAAGGACAACGGGCTGGGCGTCGATCCCGCGCACCACGCGCGCATCTTCGAGATCTTCCAGCGCCTCCACGGCCGCGAAGCGTACCCAGGAACCGGCATTGGGCTCGCCATCGTCAAACGCGTGATCGAGCGCCACGGAGGCCGTGTTTGGCTGGAGTCGGAGCTCGGCGCTGGTGCGACCTTCTGCTTCAGCCTGCCCGACGCTTGAGGCCTTGTAATCCGCTGCAGGCAGCGCAAGGTTAGTCGGCTGATGGAAGCGAGCGACGAAGCACTGCTGGAGGCGGCAAGGGCAGGCGATTCGAACGCCCTCGAGGCGCTGCTCGCTCGCTACCAGAGCCAGATTTATCGCTTCGGAATGCGGATGTGCCGTGATCCCGAAGACGCGAAGGACGTGCTTCAGGAAACCTTGATCGCCACCGCGCGGGGCGTGCGCGACTTTCGTGGAGCGTCATCGATCTCGACGTGGCTCTACAGCATCGCTCGCAGCTTCTGCATCAAGAAGCGGAGGCGCTCGAAGTTTGCTCCCGAGGTCGAGCGCTCCCTCGACACAGACGCTCTTGAACAGGTGACTGCGATGCCCGATGGCGGGCGACACCCGGAGGATGCGGCAGCGGGCAAGCAGATCCAGGAAGCGCTCGAGCGCGCGATTGGCAGCCTGGAGCCCATGTATCGCGAAGTGCTGGTGTTGCGCGATGTGGAAGGACTCAGCGCCCACGAAGTCTCCGAAGTGCTCGACATCAGCGTCCAGGCCGTGAAGAGCCGACTCCATCGAGCACGTATTGCCGTGCGGAATGAAATGCTGCCGCTGTTGCAGGACCAGCCACGCACGCCGCGAGGCACGAGCTGCCCCGACGTGCTGCAGCTGTTTTCTCAGCACCTCGAAGACGAGATCAGCCAGGACACCTGCAAGCAGATGGAGGATCACCTAGAGGCGTGCGAGCACTGCCGGACCACGTGCAGTTCGCTCAAGCAGAGCCTGGCGATGTGCCGGACGGCTGCTCCCAACGTGCCGCTTCCCGAGGCCGTCCAGCGCTCCGTGCGGGTCGCGCTGCAAGAAGCGCTCACCGCTTCCGACGGCTGAACCCTTTCGCGCAGCTCTGGCTCTGACCCCTGAGAACGCAGCAAATTCGCCGTGTCGCCGCCACTTGAGAGTGAGCGTCTCGGCGGGAGGATGGAGGCCAAACATGGCTACGATTCACGTTACTGAGCAGAACTTCGACGAGACGGTCAAGGAGGGCATCGTGCTGCTCGACTTCTGGGCGGAGTGGTGCGGCCCGTGTCGGATGTTCGCGCCCGTGTTCGAGGCAGCCTCGGGGCGCCACCCCGACATCAAGTTCGGCAAGATCGATACCGAAGCGGAGCGAGGCCTCGCGGCGGCTTTCCAGATCCGCGCCATCCCGACGCTCATGGTGTTGCGCGACGGCGTGCTGCTCGCGAACCAGCCGGGGATGGTCCCGGCGGGTGCCCTCGACAAGCTGATTGAGAAGGTGAAGGAGCTCGACATGGACGAAGTCCGCAAGAGCCTGGACGCGCAGCAAGCAGCTGCGGCTGGAGGCGAGTGATGTGCTACCGCGTTGAATGTCGAACCTGTGGTCTACCAAGCTACGGCGGCTGTGGAATGCACGTGGAGTCCGTGCTCGGCGATGTCCCCAAGGACCAGCGCTGCAAGTGCCGAGAGACGGCTCAACAAGCCGAACCCAAGCCGAGCGATTCCTGGCTACATCGCTTCCTTGGTGGCAGCCAGGGACGCTCGTGACCAATTGCCGGGTGGAAATCAATCTTGGCATCCCGTTGGATGCGAAACTGGGAGAGCAGCGCTGTGAGTGAAGCAAATCCGTTGAAGAGGCAGCTCGACATGAGCTACGAAGAGGCCCTGATCAAGGTACCAGAGGCGCTGAAGACCGAAGGCTTCGGCGTGCTGACGGAGATCGACATCAAAGCCACTTTGAAGGCGAAGCTGGATGTCGACTTCCGGCCCTACAAGATTCTCGGGGCCTGCAATCCGCCGCTCGCGCACTCTGCGTTGCAAGCGGATCTCGAGGTCGGACTGATGTTGCCTTGTAACGTCGTCGTCTACGCTGGTGACGATGGCAAGGCGACGGTCCAAGCGATCGATCCGACGCAGACGCTCGCAGCGCAGAACCCGAAGCTCGTCGAGGTCGCGGGTGCCGTGCGCGACAAGCTAGCAGCGGCCTTGGCGCGCATCGCGTAGACAGCGTCGCTTCTCGGCTGAAGGCAGCCATTGCGTCGCTGAGGCATGACCCCGATACTTCGATCAACGGAGGCTAGGGTCATGCGGTGTTTGCCCAAGTCTACGTGAAGTTCGTAAACGGAAACGAGACGGGGCAAGTCATCTATCCTGGCGCGTGACACGCGCAGCGCGTTGCCTTGAGGAACTCGTGAGGCTCAACCGCTGCGCTCGCCATCCAGCGGTCGCTCGCGAGTGGAAGTACGCGCGCGCAGCGAAGGAATTGCGCGATTGGGTCAGCTCCCCACCCGACTCGGTTCTCAATTCGAAAATCTCCGCTTCTTGGTGGCCCCACCGCTTAAGTCGGAGCCTTCGCTCCCGTTTGAGTGGTGGACCCTGATCAATCGGGCCGGAGAGGAACTGTATGAGCGTGTATGAGCAGTTGGGTGGGGCAGCGGCGATTGATGCTGCGGTGGACATCTTTTACCGCAAGGTACTGGGGGACGATCAGATCTCGAGGTTTTTCGACGGCGTGGACATGGAGCAGCAGGCTGCCAAGCAGAAGGCCTTCCTGACCATGGTCACCGGCGGTCCGAACAACTACTCGGGCAAGGACATGCGGTCAGCTCACGCCCGTCTCGTCAGCCAGGGTCTGGACGACGGTCACTTCGACGCCGTGGTTGGGCACCTGGGGGGAACACTGAAGGAGCTGGGCGTCGCCGATGAGCTGATCGCGCAGGTGGCAGCGGTGGCCGAGTCGGTGCGAGACGACATCCTGGGACGCCAGAAGCAAGCCGTCTGAAGTGCATGCCTAGCGTCAGCTATCGCGGAGAACGCGTCGAGCTGGAAGCGGGGGAGAGCGTGCTAGACGCGCTCCTCCGTGCTGGCTTCGAGGTCCCCTCGTCATGTAGGGCAGGGGCCTGTCAGGCCTGTGTTCTCCGTGCGGAAAATGGCGAGCCAGGAGCAGAGGCTCAAGTCGGCTTGCGGCCGGCGCAGCGGGACCTTGGCTGCTTCATGAGCTGCATGGCCCGGCCAAGCGAGGATCTGGAGATCGCTGAGGCAGGCCTCCCGAGCTCGAAGGTTCGGCTCTTGGATGTCCTGGGCTGGGGAGGAGAGATCTTTCGTATTCGGCTGGAGGTTCCGCTGGGTTTCGCCTATCGGGGCGGGCAATACGTGCAGCTGGTGAGGCCTGGCGCGCTGATCCGAGCCTACTCCTTGGCGAGCCATCCTGAGGACCCCTGGCTCGAGCTGCATGTGCGCAATCATCCACACGGAAAGATGAGTGGCTGGCTCACCTCGGCGGAGCCAGGCGCCGAGCTCGAAGTGCGGGGCCCGGCGGGTGATTGCTACTACCAGGCCGAGGATCCGAACCAGCCGCTGGTGCTCGTGGGGATGGGAACCGGAATGTCGCCGATCTACGCCGTGCTGCGCGATGCGCTTCGTGCGGCACACCGCGGCACCATCACCGTCATCCAGGGCGCTCGAACCACTGACGAACTCTACTTGGAGGCCGAGCTCGAGGCGCTGGGCTCTGCGCGGAACGTCACCTTGATTCGGTGCGCCCTCGAGGGGCCGCCCGGAGACCCCCGCATCGGGGATGCCGTGGAGCGCACGCTCGAGGCGTGTCCTAGCTTCAAGGGGTGTCGGGTGTTCCTGTGCGGCGGCGCCGCTCAAGTGAACGCTCTGAAGCGCCAGGCCTTTCTCCGCGGCGCCCGTCTGCAAGAGATCAGTTCCGACCCATTCATCTCGGGGGCCGTCAGCGCCTAGCACCGGGCGCTGTTCATCCGTCGACTCAATGCATCGGGTGGCCCATGGGTGCAGCTTGGCCGCTGAGTTCGCTCCACCTGGCTTCGCTGACGACGGACTGCTTCCAGGTTGCGTGGCAGCTGGTGCACGTCTTCAGGGTGGCGCCGAGCGCGCTCAGCACCTTCGCGCGGTCCTTCTCCTTGGCAGCGGCGCTGATGCCATCCGCCGCCTTGTGAAAGCCGATCGCCTGTTCCGTGAAGCCTGGGGCGGCTGCCCCCATGTGTTCACACATCTTCGCTTCACCTTCGGAGAAGCCGATGCGGCCCGCCGACTTTTCCACGCCGGCAAAGTCATCCGCGGCGAGAGCTGCCACGATCTCTTGCACCGCTAGCAAGTGATCGCGCATCTGTTGCTTCTGGTGGTGCGCCATCATGGGCAGCAGAGGCACTGGCTTGCGATGGTCCAACGCGTCCAGTGCTGCGTTGGCTGGAGCGGCCGGCGTTTCGGCTACCGCTGCGGAACCTTGAGCGGCGCTTGGCTGCGGTTCTTGAGCCGCTGGTGTTGGGCTGTCGCAGGCGACGAGGACTAGTGCGGCAAACAGGGGGAGGCGCTTCATGGCTCGGACTCCGAGGTTGTGGAGAGCAGCTCGACGCTGCAGACGAGATCCCGCAGCACGGGTACCAGCTGCTCCCGGGTATGAGGTGGCATGTTGCAAATTATTTCGTGGAAACGCTTGCGGCTCGCCTGCTCGACTTGCTTGGCAACGCGCCGCCCGCTAGGGGTCAAGTGCACGAGGCGCTGGCGAGCGTCGTCACCGACTTGCTGCTCGATGTGCCCGGCAGACGTGAGCTTGCTGCACAGTCGCGCGACGTTGCTCTTGTCGATGTGGAGCGCCGCCGCCAGCGCTTGCTGCGTGAGCGGCTCGGACTCCAGGAGCACCATCAGCGCGTGGGCCTGGGCGATGGGCAACGGCGTGCCACAGGGCGTGCGATCAGCGGCGAGCACGCCAAAACGCCTGAATAGCTGCTGCATCAGGCCGCGCAGTTCGTTTGCCGGATCGACCACACCGCGAGTCTAGTGCAATTAGTTGCGAGCGCAACTAATTGCGGGTTGCTACCACTCGGACGTGCTGTCGCGTTTGCAGATCGCGGGCTTCGAGCTCGAGCTCCTGGAGATCCCGGCGAGCGCCTCACGGGGCGTTGCGATGCTTCTGCTTCATGAGGGGCTCGGCTGCGTCGAGCTGTGGCGCGACTTCCCGCAGGCGCTGGCCGGCGCCTGCGAGCTGCCGGCGTTCGCTTACAGTCGCGCCGGCTACGGCGGCTCGAGCCCGGTAGAGCTGCCGCGGCCCCTCAGCTACATGCACGACGAAGCTCGGCAGGTGTTGCCGTTGCTCCTCGAGCGCCTCGCTCAGCGCGAGTTCGTGCTGGTTGGACACAGCGATGGCGCGTCCATCGCCTTGATCCATGCGGCAATGAACCGGGGCGTGCATCCGGTGCGTGGCCTCGTGCTTCTGGCGCCCCACGTGTTCTGCGAAGAGCGCTCGGTTCAGGCCATCGCGCAAGCGCGCGACGCCTATTTGCAGGGCGAGCTACGTCAGCGCCTCGAGCGCTATCACGGCGCAAACGTCGATTGTGCGTTCTGGGGCTGGAACGGCGCCTGGCTCGATCCGGAGTTTCGCCACTGGGATCTCCGGGAGCTGCTCTCGGCAGTGACTTGCCCGACCCTGGTCATCCAGAGTCAGGACGATCCTTACGGCACGCTCGCTCAGGTCGACGCGATTGCGGCTGGCATCAGCGGAACGTGTGAACGCTTGATCCTGGAAGGCAATGACCACGCGCCCCAGCGCACGCACCGGGAGCGCACCATCGCAGCCATCGCGAGCTTCGTGCAGCGACTGCTCTCTCCCCCAAACCCCGATCCTGCGTAGCGGCTTGCGCCGGACCCCGAGCGCGATCAGGGGGCGAGGTACATCGCGAGGCTCCGCACCAAGTGGTCGAACACGGTGCGCACCCGCAGAGAGCCCCTCAAGTCCTCATGAGTCACGACCCATAATTCTAGGTGGAAAGTCACTTGCGGGAGCACCCGTTGGAGCGCTGGAGCACGTTTCGCGAGCGGCGCCTGGCAGACGCCAACCCCGAGTCCGGCGCGCACCGCTGCGAGCTGCGCGAGCTGGTTGTCGGTGCGGACTGCGAAGTTTCGCGGGTGCACGTCGATGCCACTCTGCCGGAGCGCTTCGACGAAGCTCTGATCGCGATCGGGCCCGACCAGCAGGTGGCCGTCTAGCAGCTCGCTGATCTGCTTTGGCGCAGGACGCAGCGCCAGGTAGGTGGGAGTCGCGAAGAAGCCGATCTCCACCTTGCCCACGCGCTTCGCGAGTAAGCCCTCCTGGGTGGGGCGCACCATGCGCACCGCCACGTCAACGCCCCGACGCAGGAGGTCCTCGTTCTTGTTGGAGAGGGCGAGCTCTACCTGTAGCTTGGGGTGCCTCGTGATCAGTTCCGCGAGGATTGATGGCAGGACCTCTGCGCCGATGACTTCACTCGCACCCACCCGCACCGTACCCCGCTCCTCAACGTCAGGCGCCGAGGTCGCACGCACCAGCGCGCGCGCCATCGACGCCATCGACTCGGCATAGGGCAGGGTAGAGAAGGCGAGCTCCGTCGGCGTCAGACCGTTGGGGCTACGCGTGAACAACACCACGCCAAGCTCTGCTTCCAGTCGCTCGAGCTGGCGCCGCACCGTGGGTTGAGCGACGCCCAGCGCACGGGCTGCGGCGGAGAGGCTGCCCTGCTGCATCACCGCCAAGAAGGCGCCGTAGAGGTCCCAGGCCGGCTCGCCGCTGCTCATCAAATCTGTATAGGTAGTTCAACCTATTTAGACAATGTTGCTAGGCGATGTTTGGGTGCAGATTCGGGTCATGGACAACGTCAACGCACTCGGCCCCACTTCAAACTCCAACGTCGCCGCCGTCTCCGCTAGCGGCGCTTCCGCGGCGTTTGCCACGCGGTTCCTGCGCCTCGAGGGCTGTGCGCTGCTGCTCGTCAGCGCCATCGCTTACCGGCACCTCGGCGGGAGCTGGGCGCTGTTCGCCGCCCTGTTCCTGGTGCCAGACGTCTCGTTGCTCGGGTACCTGCGGGGGGCGCGCTTCGGCGCGTGGGCCTACAACGCAGGGCACAGCACGCTGCTCCCGCTGCTGCTGGCCGCCTGCAGCTACCTGTCTGGCGCTCCACTGTGCTTGCTGCTGGCGTTGATCTGGACCGCCCACATCGGTTTCGACCGGCTGCTCGGCTACGGCCTGAAGCAGACCAGCAGCTTTCGCGACACCCACCTCGGGCGCATCGGGCACGACCGCTGAAGCGAGCTAGGGCGCGGTGGCGACGGCAAGCTCTGCGTCGACCGCCGAGAGCTGCTGCTCGAGCCGCGCGAGCCCTTGCTTGAGCTCTGATGGGTGCGGCCCCGCCAGGGCGGCTCGCACCAGGATGAGTGCGATCCTCGGGGAGCCTAGGCGATTGAAATGCTCCACCAGGTCACCCACGACGCTGGCCATGTGTGGGGCGAAGCAAGGACCGCGTAGCAGGTGAGCTGTCGCCTGTAAAATTTCCACGCGCAAATCATTGCCGAGCAACAGCTGGCGTGCGATTTCTAGATCGGAATAGGCACGCAGGCGCTGGGCCATCCACTCACCGGCCTCGCTGGGGTTCGGGTGCAACGCGGGCGCGTAGGGTAGAGGCAGCGTCTCCGCGCTTGCTCCAGTGGCTTCTCCCATGACAAACAACGTCGAATCGTCGATCACCCGAAGATCCCCGAGGCCAGCCCGCTTGAACAACACGCTGAGCGTGTGTGGCCCGAAGTTGAACAGGTGGACGTTCTGGAAGAAGTTGCCTTCGAGCAAGCCGTAGGGTTGATGCACGTTTGGCACCTCGACCAGAAGCTTGCCACCAGGCGCGAGCCAGCTGCGTAGGCGCAGCAAGACGGCGAGGGGGTCGTGGACGTGCTCGAGCACATGGAACGACTGAATCAGATCGAAGCGCGTCTCACCTGGGTCGTAGTTCTCGACTGTGCCGGTGAAACACTCGACTCCGGCCTGGCGGGCCTTTTCAGCGTCTGCCTCCCCAGGCTCGATACCGTACGGAACTACGCCGTGCTGCTGTGCGAGTAGGCTCAAGGTGCGCCCATAGCGGCAACCCATCTCGAGTACCTTGGCACCCGGCTTGATGAGCGGTGCGATGAGCTTGGCCTGGTGTTGATAGCGACCGTCGGTGTACGCCTCCCAATCGGGAGACTCGGGAGTGATCCGAGAGCCATCTTCACGCAGCGCGCCCACGCTTCCGTAGTGCACGCGGTAGCTGGTCGCGTAGTAGCGCGCCATGTCCTCCATGCTGGGTCGAGGCGTGATGTACACGAGGCCACAGCGTGCGCAGGCCACGCTGCTCACATCCATGTTGAAGCGGCCCTTGGTGCCAACGGGGATCGCCTCGTCGCCTCCGCATACCACGCACGACACGTGCTCGGTGGAGGGAGGAATGTAGACGGTGTCGGTGTCGCAGTCGGCGCTCATGAGACGGGCTGAGGCAAGCCGCGTGCCGCGGCGGCGTCGGCCCCGGATCAGCTGAAAGCTTCTACAGTGGAATGCTTTGCCTGCAGCAATCCACTGGGCGCTTGTTCGGGCGTGAAGACTGGCCCGCGTGTCCCCCTGGGACCGTCAAGGGGTTGGCGCGGGGGGCGCGCGACGTCAGGCGGTTGGCTCCATGCTTGGTGAGCGGAGATGACTCGACTATCGTCCTCGCTTCGGGTGTGCCCACCGCCGCCCGTCTTTGGAGGTTGATTGTGATGAAACGATGGCTGGCCTTGACGCTCCTGAGCGTCGTGAGCGCAGGATGCGATGAGGAGAAACCGGCACAGGAGAAGGCGGCTGCCTCTGCAACCGCCGACGCGCCGAAGGCCGAGGCGGAACCCAGCGCTGCCCCGAAGGAAGCCGAGCCGGAGAAGCCCAAGGGGCCACGCATGGACAGCGACACCGTCTTGGGGATCCCTACGGAAAAATCCAAGGAGCCCACGAGCGAAGAGTGGGACGGCGCGAAAGCGCTGGAGAGCGTGCCTGGAAACGTGGGCCCCACCGCCTGCGAGGTGAAGGTGGTGCGCGAGTGGCTCAGCATCACGTGCAAGGCGTTCGGCGGCGACGACCCGAAGAAGCCCAAGTTCAAGCCGGAGAAGTCCGAGATCGTCTCGGGCAAGACTGCGGAAATGAAGACCGCCGTCAAAGGCAACGAAGGCAACGTGATCTTGCCCCTGCGTGAGGACATCAACGTGTCGGCGCTGATCAGCTTCAGCAGCGGTGGCCCAAAGAAAGCGATCACCGTCGAGTGGCCCAAGGGCACCGACGGCCCGACGCTCAAGACCCGCACCGGCATGTGACATGAAGCGCTGGCTCGCGCTCAAGGATCTGCTGGTTGACGCAACCTTGAAGACCACGGACTTGGTGCAGGAGACGCACCAGTCCGTGAGTCAGCGAGTCTTCGGCTATGCCAAGCTGGTCGAACCACTGCGTGAGCCGGTAGAGCTCGTCGAGAACGTGGAGCGCGCGAGCGCCGGCGTCGCCTACACGGGTGTGCGGCTCGGTACAGCGCTGGCGAGCCGCCTCGTGGGCGTCGGTCTCAACGTCGCGAACCACGCGCTGGATGGTGACTCCCAAGCTGAAACCGCCACGCCCATGAGCTCGCGCGCCGTGGGTAGCGCCGCTTGGACGCGGGACGCCGCGCTCGGTGTGCTGAACGGCGTGGTGGGAGACTTTCTCGAGTCGAGGGAGAACGGTCTCAGCACGCCCATGTCCCTGCGGCGTAACGGCATAGAAATCCCTGCGGAAACTGCTGCCTTGCGCCAGGCGTTGCCCGATGCAAGGCCAAAGCTGTGTGTCTTCGTCCACGGCCTGGCCTGCACCGAGTGGTCGTGGAGCGCCTACGCCGAGGACGCGTGGGGGGATCCTGAGCTCAACTACGGGAGCCTGCTCGAGTCGGAGCATGGCTACAGCGTGCTCTTCGTTCGCTACAACTCTGGCCGGCGCATCGCGACCAATGGCCGCGAACTAGCAGAGCTGCTCGAGGCCCTCGTGAGGGCTTACCCAGCGCCGCTCGAAGAGTTGGTACTGATCGGTCACAGCATGGGCGGACTGGTGAGTCGCAGCGCCGCACAGCATGCCCACGAAGCTGGACTCCCGTGGCCTGCGCGGCTCAAGCACCTCATCTGCCTTGGTTCGCCCCATCACGGCGCACCCCTGGAGAAGGCGGGCAACCTGCTGACCAACGTCTTGCTGGCGTTCGACACGCCCGGCACCCAGGTGCCAGCGAAGGTGATCAACGCGCGCAGCGCCGGCATCAAGGACCTGCGCTTTGGCGCGTTGCTGGAAGACGACTGGGGAGGCTCCCACGTGGACGCCTTGCTCGACGACCGGCGGCGGCCGGTGTTGCCGCTTTCCCATGTGAAATATCACTTCATCGCCGCGAGCGTGAGCAACGATCCGGAGCACCCGGTTGGGCAGGCGCTGGGGGATCTCATGGTGCGCCGCGGGAGTGCTCAAGGTGAACACGCAGCCGTAGAGAGAGCCATTCCGCTGCCTGCTGCCGACCGTGTCACGCTGGGTGGCGTCACCCATCTGGGCTTGGTGAATGAGCCTCGCGTGTACTCCCAGCTCCTGGCCTGGCTGGACGAGCCGCAAACCGACACGGATCGCCGGGTGCTCTCCGCGGCCGCGCAGGTGGAGCCGTGAGCCGGTCCAAGCTTCCGGTCACGGCTCGCGGCGGGGCCCTGGCTTGTTTCGCCTTTGCCGCCAGCATGAGCTTTTCCGCGCAGAGCCTCGCGGAAACGCAGACTGGCCTCGTCGCGCACTTCGATAGTCGGTTCGCAGGCTTCGAATCCGACCAACGCTTCGACGCCAAGCAGCAGCTCACGGTGGGGCTAGAGGTGCGCGGCGCGTTGGGTTCCACCGAGTCCGAGATCACCTACCTCTCTGGACTCGGTTATCAGCTGGGCGTGGGGAGGGAGCTCGGCTTCGTCTACGACATGCACCTGTTGCCGCTGGGTTTTGGCGTCAACCTGGGCGACTCTGGCCTGATAGGCGTGCTCTCCGGTGTTCGTTTCAGCGGGATCACCGCGAGCGTCCCGCCTTCAGGCGCGTTCATGAGCGAGTTCCGCTCGGAGAGCGCCATCGGCAGCAGCCTGGTGCTATCCGTCTGGCTCGCACCCAGCTGGGAAGGCAATGAGGCGCGCCGCGGAGGCTCATTCAGCTTCGAGTTCATCGATGAACTCAGCTCCGGCGTTGCCGTGCGGTTTGGAGAGCTAGAGCGGACTCCGTTCGGACGCGGCGGCGCGGGGTTGTTCGTTGGCGCGCAGTACTTCGAGCGCGGTGATGCCCGCGGAGCTGGGCTGGTGTTCGGGTTTGGCTTGAACTCGTTCGGGGCCGAGTTCTAGTGACGACGCGGCCCTCAGCAGCACTGCGCTCAGCAGGGGTTTGGGGGGAGGTGCGGCGCTTGAGCCCCGCGCTGGCGCTAGTCGCTGGCTCCCTCGGCAGCGGTTGCGTCGTCGCTCAGCAACCCGTAGAGGTCCCTCGAGATGCAGACGCTCACGTGCTGCTGCTGAGTGCGGCCTTGCCCAAGCCGGTGTCCGAAGTCGCGCGTCACCCCTGGCTTGCGTTCCGTGAGCGCGGTGGACGCGGCCATGCAGCGGAGTGGGAGCGCTACGAGGTCGCGTCTTCGGATCCGCGACCGCCGCTCGGCACGATTCGCTACAATCGCATGGAGCCCTTGCGAGACTTCGCCGGGGGTGGTGGGGATGTTCGCGTGCATGGGAGCTGGCACGGAAACGATGCTACGGAAGCGATTGGCTGCCTGCGCCGTGAGGTGCCTCGTTACCCGGACAGGAATATCTATCGCGCGTGGCCTGGCCCCAACAGCAACACCTTCGTCGACTACATGTTACGTGAGTGCGGCCTCCACGCGGACCTGCCGTCGCCAGCCATCGGCAAGGACTACCGGGGCTTGGTGTTCGGAGCGTCCTTCACTTCTGGCGGCACGGGGATCCAGGTCGAGACGGCGATCGTTGGCGCGAAAGTCGGACTGACCGAAGGCATCGAAGTGCATTTGTTTCAGATGGCCTGGGGGATCGACTTTTGGCCTCCCGCCCTGATTGTGCCCCTCGGCCCTGGTCGCTTCGGCTTCGACGACCGCTAACAGCGTCCTGTAAGCGCTGTTCCAGAGCGCATCCCGTGGTTTTTGCGCCGTAGTCCGCGTAAGCAGCGCAAATTCGGGGGTGGCTAGGTGCGTCCGGCGTGGCTAGGGTGTGGCCCCGGTATGGCTGATGAGCAACCCGACTCGAGCCCGCGCGGCTCGAGCGCGCCTTCCCCGACACCTCCCGAAGCGTCTGAAGCGTCTGACGCGTCCGAGGCCGCGAAGCCGCGGAGCGCGCCCGACTCTTCGGCGCCACCGTGGATCTTCGCCGGTTGGGGCAACGCGACCAACATCACGGACCTAGACGCTGCGATCCCCTCGGTTGGCTACGCGCAGCACCACGTGGGGCACAAGCTTGGACAGTGGCGCGCGACCGCGATTTGCGGAAACGACATCACGTCGAGTGTGCTGTACGTCGCGGCGCTCTGCACCCTGGCCGCCGGCGTCTACGCGCCCATCGCTCTGGCGACGGTGGGCCTCGTGTTGTTCTTGTTTCGGCGCATCTACGCCGAGGTGGGCTCTGCGCTGCCGCTCAACGGTGGCGCGTACAACGTGTTGCTCAACACCACGAGCAAGGGCAAGGCGAGCGTCGCCGCCTGCCTCACGCTGCTGTCCTACGTGGCGACGGCAGTGATCAGCGCCAACGAGGCGATCCACTACGCCCACCACGTGTATCACGGCGTGCCCATCATGGCTGCGACGGTGGTCTTGCTCGCCATCTTCGCGTTGCTGAACATCATCGGCATCACCGAAAGCGCCGTGGTCGCGCTGGTGATCTTCGTGCTGCACATCGGGACGCTGATCTTCCTGACCGTCGCTGCCGCGCGGTACGCCTATGTGGACGGCTTCAGCCAGCTGATTGAGAACTGGCGCCATCCACCGCCCCAGGGCCTGGCCAAAGCGCTCTTCTTCGGTTTTGCCGCGGGCATGCTTGGTATCAGCGGCTTCGAGAGCTCGGCCAACTTCATCGAAGAGCAGGAGCCGGGCGTCTTCGTCAAGACGCTGCGCAACATGTGGATCGCGGTCTTCGTGTTCAATCCGCTGATTTGCTTGCTGGCGTTGTCGATGCTGCCAACGGACTCTTTCGGCCAGTATGACACCGCGCTGCTCAGCGAAATGGGCACGCGCTCGGTCGGCAAGTGGCTCGCGACGTGGGTGAGCATCGACGCCGTGCTGGTGCTCTCCGGTGCGGTGCTGACGAGCTATGTTGGCGTGACCGGCTTGGTGCGGCGCATGGCGCTTGATCGCTGCTTGCCTCAGGGCCTGTTGATCGAGAACAAGCGCTTCCGCACCCCGCACTGGATCATCATCTCGTTCTTCCTGCTGTGCTGCTCGATCTTGTTCATCACCAAGGGCGACGTGGGCACTCTGGCCGGCGTCTACACCATCTCGTTCTTGGGCGTGATGCTGCTGTTTGCGCTCGGCAATCGCCTGTTGGCGATCAAGCGCGCGCGGCTGCCTCGCGCCGCTCACGCGAGCTGGCCCGCCGTGATCATCGCCGCTTCGGCGGTCGCCGTGGGCCTCGCCGGCAACCTGATCAAATCCCCGCGGCAAGCGCTGATCTTTGCCGCCTACTTCGGGGTCGCCTTCGTGATCGTCGGCATCATGTTCCTGCGCGTACGCATCTTGCGGGTGTTCCTCTACATCGGTGAGGCGTTCCATGCTCAGGTTCAGCGCTTGAACGACGGCATCGCGCGCTGGACCACACGCAACATCCAGACCATCAACAGCCAGGCGATGGTGTTCTTCACCCGCGGTGATGGCCCCGCGAACTTGCGTCGCGCCATCGAGTACGTGCTCGACAACGAGCACACGAACAATCTCAAGGTCGTGCACGTCTACCAGGACGAAGCGCAGATCCCGCCGCGACTCGCCGAGCAACTCAAGGCGCTGGATGAAATCTATCCGGAGATCCGCATCGACTTCATCGCGATCAAGGGCAAGTTCGGTCCAGACTTGATTGAGCGGCTGTCGGGTTACCTGAACGTTCCCAAGAACTACATGTTCATCGGCTGTCCCGGGGACCGTTTCCCGCACAACCTCGCGGATCTAGGCGGCGTGCGCCTGATCGTGTGATCTTCGATTATTACCGCGCGGTAACGTCCTGAGGGAAGACTGCAGCTTGAGGTCCTCACGCAGAGTCAATGGCTCGGGAGACCGGCTGCGCTGCGAAAGGCGACTTCCAGGATCTCCGTGAAGCTGTCGAGCAAGAACGGCTTCTGCAGGAAGCCAGCGGGGCCGTTGCTGAAGGCTTCGCGCACAGTGTCGACGTGGTTGTAGCCGCTCATCAGGATCGCACAGCGTCGGGGAGTTGCTTGCGAATGGCAGCAGACTTGTGGCCCGCTCATCTGAGGCATCGACACGTCCACCAAGAAGGCGTCGAACTCCTCGCCTCGCGCCTGGGTCAAGAGCAGGGCTTCCTCACCGTTCGCGGCCGTCACCACCTGGTAGCCAGCGCGCCCGAGCAACCTGCGATAGCGTGTTGCGCACGCTCTCTTCGTCGTCGACCACCTCAGGATGGTGTGCGAAGACGTTGGCGTCTTGCGGCGCAGGTTCTCGCTGGTTTCCTTGGCTGCCGGCAGGAAGACCTTGATGCTGGTTCCGCGCCCTTCAGCCGTGTAGAGCGATGGTGCCATGATGAGCACGTACAATGCCGTGCACCGCGGCGAGGCCGAGTCCATGTCCTGACGCCTTCGTGGTGAAGAAGGGGTCGAAGACCTTGTCTCGATTTTCCTCGAGATACCGCAACCGGTGTCGGACACCTCGATGCACACGTAGAGCCCAGGTGCCGCCGCCTGGTTCGAGCTGCGCGCGACCAGCTTCCGCCATCGAGTTCGCGCAAGGTCGTTGAGATCGCTCACGAGTCCGCGGTTGCCCTCCAGCGCCTCGCCAGCGTTGAGCACCAAGTTCATCACCACCTGTCGCAGCTGGGTCGCATCACCGATGGTCGCCAAGCCTTCGCCAGCTCGAGTTTCACGAGCGCGTCGCGTCCCACGCTCACGTCGAGTACCTGAGCGATCTCGCGCACCAGCTCCGAGACATTCAAGAGCTCGTCCTGGTAGCGACCCTTGCCCGAGTAAGCGAGCAGCTGGCGACACAGGTCGGCGGCGCGCCGCGTGGCGGTCATGATGTCGGTGAGCGACGCCAGCGCGTCCGGCAGGTGGCGCACCTCGTCCATCGCGATCTGAGCGTTGCCCAGGATCGACACCAGCAGGTTGTTGAAGTCGTGCGCGATCCCCCCCGCCATCAGGCCGAGGCTCTCGAGCTTCTGCGCTTCACGCATCCGGCGCTCGAGGTCGCGCTTCTCAGTCAGATCTTCCAGCGCCGCGGAGCTCCGCAGCACGTTCCGCTGCTCGTCGTAGATCGCGACGCCACGCAATCGCACCGGGAAGCTCGAGCCGTCCTTGCGGACCATGTGGTATTCGACGTCGCATTCGCCCTTCGCGAAGAACGCCGGCAACACCACCTCGCGGGCATAGCGCTGGCTTTCCTCGGTTAGAAACTCCGTGGACTTGCGCCCGACGACCTCCTCACGGGTGTAGCCCAACTTGGAGAGCCAGGTGTCACTGACGTCGAGGATCCGACCGTCCGGATCGATGCTGTGGAGCATCGCGGGGGAGTCACGAAACAGGTCAGCCATCCCGACGGATCTTACCACGGGACCGCGGTCCGTAACTGCCCGCAGCGCCCTCGAATCCGAGCATGCTCGGCAGCGCCGAGAGCAGCTCGCGGATGCGTGGCACCTTGACTTGCCCCGGCTTGACCAGCGCATGAAGCGGTGGCCCAGGCGCGGTGAATTCCGTGAGGATTGCTCGGACCCGGCCACTGCTCAGCGCTTCTCGGCCGAGGAAGCCGAACACTTGTGCCACGCCGAGACCCGCGGCGGCGGCATCGACCAAGCGTTCGCCTTGATCGAATACGTGGCTCGTGGGCAGCGGCAGCGCCTTGGCGCGACGCGTACTGCTCGCTGATGTGCTGAACACCCACTCGACGGCCACTCCCGACGGGGCACGAAACTTGAGGCAGCGATGAGACCTCAGGTCGCTGACGCGCGTCGGTGTTCCGTGGAACTTCAGGTACGCCGGGCTTGCCACCGTCAGCCAGTCGAGGGTGCCCAGGCGCTTCGCGACCAAGCTGCTGTCTGGCAGCTCGCCGATCCGCAGCGCGACATCGACGTCCTCTTCGAGCAGCCACACGAAGCGATCCGTGAAGCGCAGATCAAATGTTACCTCAGGGAAGCGCTTGAGGAACATCGGTAAGGACTCCACCAAGAGCGCCCCCAGGACGAATGGTAGGCTGATGCGGAGGCTGCCACGCACCTCGCTGCTCGACTCGCTGAGCGCGGCCTCGCCAGCGCTCAGCGACTCCAGGACTTGCTTCATGTGGGGCAAGAGACGCGCGCCGGCGTCGGTGAGTGCGACGCTGCGCGAGGTGCGATCGAAGAGCGACACCGCGGCTTGCTCCTCCAAGCTGGCGATCGCTTTGCTCACCGCCGCTGCACTCACCCCAAGCTGCGTCGCAGCACGCCGGAATGACCGCAGCTGCGCGACCTGCACGAACGCCTGCACCGCGCTGGTACTAAACATGCTTCAGCGTATCGTTAACTTATGTTCAACCATAGCCTGAACCTTCCACGCATTGTGTCGGAAGCCGAACTCCCTAAGCTCTGACCTCAGAAAGGGACGAGGACATGACGACACGTAAGCACGCGGTACTGGGCACGGGCATGGTGGGCAAGGCAATCGCGAACAAGCTGATCTCCCTGGGCCAACCGACGAAGATGGGAGCGCGCCAGAGCGGCAACGCCGCGGCGGTCGAGTGGGCCAAGGGCGCGGGTGAACTAGCAGGAGAGGGCAGCTTCGGTGAGGTGGCGCGCAGCGCCGACGTCGTCTGGCTTGCGCTCAAAGGCGAACACGCCGTGGGGGTAGTCGACGCGATCCGCGAGGAACTAAATGGACGGGTCGTGCTCGATTTGACGAACCCTCTCGACTTTTCCCAGGGTTTTCCCCCGCGGCTCTCCGTGGTCAATGACGACAGCCTGGGTGAGCAGATCCAGCGCGCGGCTCCCGAAGCGCGGGTGGTGAAGACCTTCAACACC
>JAWKRD010000019.1:0-148180 GCA_041389805.1 Polyangiaceae bacterium
GATTCGTAAACCCAAACGGCACCGTGTACTCCCGCGAAACATTGGGCAATCCCCGACTCCCCTGCGCAACCACCACAATGAACGAACTCCCCTCCGGTAGCTTCAGCTTCAGTTTCCCGCGGAAACGCTCGACGCCCCCCCGCGTCTGCTTGAACGTCTGAAAATGGATCCTCTTGCCCTCGGCGCCCGCCAGCACCTCGAGCTGGCTCACGTCGATCCAAGGCGCTGCCTGGACGCTGACCTCGAGCTCGAAGCTCGCGCCCTGGATGGTCGCGGTCTCCCCGGGGCCCTTGCCGAGCACCTTGGCGTCGATGAACGGCCCGCTCGTCACTTGCGCTTTGCCCTGCTTGAGCGCCTTGAGGCACGCATCGAACGGTGCCTTCACGTCCTCGGCGTCGCTCTTCGAGTCGCGGCAGCGCACGAAGGTGCGCGGCAGTCCGGGATCCAGGATGCCGAGCTTGTGGGAGTCGCTGGACCCGGTCGCGACGTAACGCTTCCCGCGGCCTAGCTGGTGCAGCCAGTCGAGCAGCACCGGCTTCACCTTCTTCAGGTCCCGGGCGTCGTCGCCGTTGTAGACCTCGATGGTGTCGAAGTCCGCGTCGTAGCCGGCCTTGCCTGGGGCGCCGTCCGCCTCACTCACCTCGTAGGCCGAAAAGTAGCTGATGGCCGGGTCCCAGCGCGGATGATTGACCTGGAGTATTCCGTGGGGAGACGCCTTCCGCGCGCTGGCGAACAGGCCCTGGGGAGTCGTATCTTGATAGGCGACGTTCTCGTCGACGCTGAGCGGGAACACGTTGAAGTGCCCAAAGCGGTTGCCGAGGGTGCTCACCTCGCAGCCGGTCACGGTCTGAAAGTCGGTGGTGAGCACGCCGTCTCTCAGCAGCGCCGCCCGCGTCGGCCCCAGGTCGGTCACCACGTAGTGGTCCGTCGCGACGGCGAGCTCCACTCCTTCAGCGGCGATCGACACGACGCGCGCGGCCAGGGAAATGTCCGCGTCGACGCTCGGTACCTGGTGCAAGTGAAAGTCGGCGCTGGTCCAGCCCGGTGTGCTCAAGACTCGAGGTAACTCCGCGTGGAAACGGGCGGTCTCTCCCAGCTTGATGTTCACGTCGTAGCTCCGGGCGTCGCGCTCGAGGCCCGCCGTCGCCAAGACCTTGTAGCGCCCCACTGGCAGCGGAATCGACACGTGGCCATTCCCCGTCCACACGAAGCGGTCCGCTCCATCCAGGTCGCCGTCTTCATCGAACACCCGCTGCTTGCTGCCGACGCGATCGACGGTCAGCTTGCCGGCGATGCCGCGGCCGTTCTCGTCCACCAGGTTGAGCTCCAGGCGCCCGGTGGGAGTCGGTGACGGCGGGTCTATCGGCAGCGGCTCGAAGCTCAGCTCGCGTCGCGCAACCAGCTGCTTGCCGGCGCCGAGCTCCCTGAAATAGTGCGCCTTGATCGTGCCTTGAAAGCCACGGATGCGAGCGCCGTAGTCCAGGCTCATGCTGGTGCCCGGCAGCGGCCGCAACAGCAGGTCACCCTGCGCTCCCTTGCGTCCGATCCACTTCGCCGCGCCCTTGTACTTCATGCGCGGCTTGCCGAGGCCCGACACGTAGTACTGCACGTTGCCCCACTTGAAGGAGTCGCCCAGGCGCGCACCGACTGCTGCACCATCGCTCGCGGAGTAGCGCGTCTCGATCACCAGCTTCGGCAGCCTGGGATCCACGCGGAAAACGCTGAGCGCGCGCAGCACGCGGCCGTTCAACTCCAGCTCGCTCGTGACTTCGACACCGTCCTTCAGCGCGCGGCTCGACTTCGCGCTGAAGGCGTAGTCCTGCTTGCCCACGCTGGCGACCTGATTGAACTGCCACAGCGCGTCGACCTGGGTGTCGACTCCCAGCGCCGGCACGCTGGGTAAGATCAACGGACGCCGCCACAGCTCCGTGAGCCAGCCGTCGCGCTTGCGGATCACGGCGGTGAGCTGGGAGTTCGAGAGCGCCCAGTCTCCAGCCTGTGCGAACACTCGGGTGTGAGCCGCCAGCTCCGCGGCAGTCGCTTTGCGGGGTGCCACGCCGACTTGCGGCTCACCCTGAACCAGGCTGCTTGCTAGCAGTGGCAGGCAGAGGAACGCGGCACCTAACCCAATCCAAACCCCGCGCTGGCTTGTGGAGAAAAATCGCACGCGCACAGGCTACCGGAGCTGGCGCCGAGCTCGGCGAATTTGCTTAACCAGCCGAAATCATTGGTCTGTTTGGGGGTGAGGGGATACTGAACAAAAGCTGTGTACTGCTTGTCAGAAACTGGACAGGTTTACAGTGGTTCAGCTACCAAGGACTCATGACCGCCAGCGATAGCCAAGTCCTCGTCGAGCTCTACCAGCAATCCCGCGACAGCCGTCGCCCGAACTCTCGGAGCCTCGGGCGCGCCCTGGACCTGAGCCGCGCGGAAACGGCTGAGGCGCTGCTCCGGCTCGAGGCTCGCGGCCTGGTAGACGCCGGCAGGGCACGCCTGACGATGCGCGGCCTCGTCATCGCAGCCCAGCTCGCGAGCCAGGCGCTGCGCTCGTCGGACGTGATGCGCCACAGCGCCGCGTGACTAGCCGCCCAGCACAATCAGCGTACTCTCAGCGCCAGGCTCCGGGCTGATGCCTTGCCAGCCATCCGGCAACTTCGGCTCGCTGAAGTCGAATAGCCAGCGCGCGTCGCGCGGCGCGAGGTTCGGGCAGCCAGCGCTCATGCGCTCCCCGAAGCTCTCGTGCCAGTACGCCCCGTGGAGTGCGTACGGCTGCTTGAAGTACTGCGTCCACATCACGTCGCTGATCCAGAAGCTGGTTGGCGCGCCGGGGTCGGGGCTCATGGTGCCCCAGCGCTCCTTCCAGTTCAGCGGGAACGCGCCGAGAGGCGTGGTGTAGTTCTTCACGCTGCCCTTGCCGCGATGGGTGCCACCGCGACCCGGAGCGTGCAGCGTTGCGTACACTGGCGTTGCCCCGCGGTAAGCCACGAGGGTGTACTCCGTCAGGGAGAGGTAGATCCAGGTGCGGTCTCCGCGGATGGCGCTGGGCGGCTTCACCTCACGGGCAACGCGCACGTGATCGTGGCGGAGCCAGCGTCCGTCCCGGGTGGCGACGTAGCGGTCGCCGCGGAACTTGCGCTCCTCCCCGCTCAGCTCGATGGGCGCGCCCGGCGCTAGCTGCTGGCCCGTTGCTGCCAGCGCGTCGCCATCGACCCGATAGATCTCCCGGGGCTGCTTGCGGGCCCAGGCCAAGGGCAACTTCAGCGCCCCCAGCTCGACTCCGCGGAAGCTGGACGGGGTGTAGGGACGCACGCGGTCAGCCGGCACCAGCGTGAGGTCGGGCGTGACCAGCCACACGCGGCCGTTCGCTGCGAACGCGCGGGAGTAGGAGACCATGCTCCCGTGAGGCAGGTTCTTGCGCACCAGGTTGTCCCCTGCGAGGGGGCTCTTGCCTTGTTCGGCGATGAAGCGTGGAGCTGGACCGTTCGCCTGAATCGGTTCTCGAGTCGTCAGATCCTCGAAGCCCTTCGCCCAGTCGCCGAGCTTCAAGGGGCGCTCGCGAAAGCGCATCATCACCAGGCGGTGTTGCTCGTCGGTCGGCAAGCGCTCGTACATGGGGGCGCCGATGCTGAACGCATAGTGGTACGGGAACACCGCCTCTGGGTTCTCTTCGAGCAAGTCGCCGCCGGCCTCCTGCATGGCCTGGACGACGGGGTGCTTGGGGTCGCGCGTCGTGGTGCCATCGGCGCACACGTATCCGCGCGGTTCAATCGCATAGTAGCCCTGGCGGCACTGGTCGCGGGGCGGGGCGAGGCCCGGTTCCCGCAGCGGCACGCCGTAGCCCGTGCGGATGAAGCCGAGCTTCACCCACTTGCCTCGCGGCTTCTCCGCATCCCTGGGGATCCAGATCCAGGAGATGTAGCGCACGCTGTAGACGCGTCCGTGAGGCGCCTG
The DNA here is from genome assembly GCA_041389805.1 of Polyangiaceae bacterium. Classification (GTDB taxonomy): domain Bacteria; phylum Myxococcota_A; class Polyangia; order Polyangiales; family Polyangiaceae; genus JAHBVY01. Next base: position 3,952 of record JAWKRD010000019.1, read on the forward strand.
ATCGGGCACGGCGATGGGCGCGTCGGGTTGCGAGGGCTGCGCAGTCCGCTCGGGCTGCGCAGTGCGCTCGGGCTGGCTCACCCCAGCGTGCGCCAACGGAGCGGCAGCGCGCGGAGCCAGGGCGCCGGTGCCCTGAGGCGCTTCCCCGGAGCACCCGACCGCGAGTAGGCAGACCAGCGCCAGCGCCGCGGATCCCGAGCTGTGTTTCCCCCTCCCCACCACGAGAACATCCTGCCATGGACGCCGCGGATGGCCCATTCAGCGGCGAAACACCTGGAAGCTCCGGTCGCGGCGGTGCGTTAATCAACCCATGAGCCCGCCGACGAATCGCGGTATCCAAGTGCGCATGAGACGAACGGCGCTGGTTGGCCTCCTCCTAGGCATCCTTACGGCCTGCAGTAGCGCTGCGGTGCAGCCGAGCGCTCCGATTGAAGTGGGCGCGCCGCAGCAGCCGCCTGGACCGGAGGAGCCCGCTGCACAAGCGCAGCCGAACCCGTTCCCGAAGTTCGCGGATGAGTTCACTTCGGCGCTGCTCAACAAGCAGGACCTGGATCGCTACATCGCGCCCGAGCTGGGTGTCTTCTTACTCACCAACCCCGGTGCTTTCCACGTGGTGACCCACTTCGACTCCTTCGCGGAGCTTCGCTCAGAGGCAACGCCATACCTTCTCGAACGCCTCGGCAGCGAATGCAAGGACGCGGCATGGTTCACCTCCGACGACCACGTTCCAACCTACAGCTGCGACACGGAGCAGTACGACATTCAGGCGCCTTGCGTCCGTGGCACGATTCGCAGCGCCGCGCTCTCCAAGCTCATCTCGCTCAACGTTCAGTACGAGCTGATCCCCGCGGATGAAGGCGAGCGGCGCATCCCGGCAGCCAAGCGCTCAGAGGCACTCGCGACCCACTACCTGTTCATGCAGCCCTACACCCTTGGCTTCTACTTCGGTCAGGTGGACGGCAGCTGGAAGCTACTCTGGATCGACAGCATCGAGCCTTGCTCCGCGTGAGCTGCGTGGCCCATCGAACCTCCTGATCCCGCTCGGGATTTGGGGGAGAGGGGCGCGCTTGCATAAGTCTGTTCCGGCATTTTTGGCCCCGCTCCTGACGGGGTGGGATGCTTTGTCAGGCGAATGCTGGAGCGACGGGGGGCAGAACAGACAGGAGCGGCTGAAGCGTCGCACCACGGCAGGCGCCGGACGCTGAGCCGTGCCGCTATTTCCGCGAGCCTCCTGAGCACCATTTGGTCCCTGGGCGGCTGCGACGCATTGAGCGGCGCCTTCAGTGAAGGCTCCGCGAGCACGCCGAAGCAAGTGCCAGCTGTTCCCGCGGTTGAATCCGCGGGGCAACAGCAGGCGGACGGCGCAGGCACCCGGCGCACCTCACCCCCAGAACAGGCGGCGCACCCTGAAGCTGAAGGGCGCGAAGCGGTGGATCCCGATACTCGGCTGGCCAGCGCCGCGGCCGACGTGCCGGTCGAGGCGAGCGCGGAGGTCAAGTCGGGCAAGCGCTGTCCCGCTGGGATGGCGCTCATCCAGGGGCGCTTCTGCATCGACCGCTGGGAGGCGAGCCTGGAGACCGCCAGTGGCGAAGCGCACTCGCCGTACCAGTCCGTGGGAGGCGAGAGGCTGCGCGCCACGACCGCCTCGGGGCAAGTGCCCCAGGGCTACATCTCCATGAACGAGGCGGGGGCCGCCTGTCAGCGCTCGGGTAAGCGCCTGTGCTCTACCGCGGAGTGGCTGGATGCGTGCGCCGGGAGCTCGAAGCGGCCGCTGCGCAGCTATCCGTACGGCAACGAAGAGAAGGCTGACGCCTGCAACGCCGATCAGCCAGGCAGCCCGACCATGGTGCTGCACCACGGCCGGCACAAGACCGACTCGTACTGGATGAACGACCCGCGCATCAATCAGCTCGGTGGCACCGTCGCGCCAACGGGCTCGTTCAATCAGTGCGTGTCGCCGGAGGGCGTGTACGATCTCGTGGGCAACCTGCTCGAGTGGACGCAGGGAGACCGTCCACTCTTGATGGGTGGCTACTACCTGGACTCCCACGAGAACGGCGACGGCTGTCGCTACGTCACGATGCGCCACGGCGCCGACTATCACGACTACAGCACCGGCTTCCGCTGCTGCGCGGCGCCGACCGAGGGCGAGTCCGACGCACCGGAGGCTGCGCCGGTTGCAACGGCGCCGGAGGCAGAGCCCGCGGCGCCGGCGGCAGAGCCCGCGGCGCCGGCGGCAGAGCCCGCAACGGAACCTCCGCCGGTTGCAGCCGAAGCGAAGCCAGACGCGCCGGCGAGCGATGAACCGCGAGACCCAGTCGGCAAGCGCTCCTTTGACAACCCGGGCGCGCCGCTGCCTGACGTCGGGACGCGCGCTGGCTACTCCACGGCGGAGGACGCTTGCCCTGCGGATATGGTGCTCGTCGAAGGTGAGCGCTGCACGCTGCCGATCCAGGAGTGCAAGTACTGGGTGGACGACCCGGGGATGCCGAATCGCTCTTGCGGTGAGTTCGAGCCCAGCGTGTGCAAGGGCGCGAAGCAAGCCATGCGCTACTGCATCGACCGCTACGAGTTCACGCCGCCGGGCTACACTTACCCGATCGTCAACGTGTCCTGGGGCGAGGCGCAGCTGATGTGCGGCAAGCTCGGCAAGCGCCTGTGCTACGAGGCGGAATGGGAGTTTGCCTGCGAGGGGCCAGAGGCTCTGCCGTATCCGTACGGGTACAAGCGGGACGGCGACGCTTGTAACCACGATCGTCCAGATCTGTTCACGTCACGAGGTAAGCTGAACGACCAGCGCGTGCCCGGCGACTCCCTCGAGGAGTGCAAGAGCCCGTTCGGCGTCTACAACATCATCGGCAACGTGGATGAGTGGACGACCCGCGGCGGTGGTGGTCGCCGCTCCGTGTTGCGCGGCGGCTGGTGGCTCAAGGGCCGCAATCGGTGCCGTGCGGCAACTGGTTCTCACGGTGAGAACTACGCCGGTGCGCAGACCGGATTCCGCTGTTGCCAGGCTGCGCGCTGAGCGGGACCTTGCGCAGGGGCCCGCTCAGCTTCCAGCGTTGATCACCAGGGTGTGATGTCGCCGGTGTAGACGGCCTCGAAGGCGTCGCCGCGGATCTGTCCCAGGTCGCTGAGGTTGTCGTCGTTCCAGCGCGGGTCATGGCTACCGCTCAGGTACCAGTTGGACCCGTTGTCAGCCACGAACATGCCAAAGCGCTTGAGCGCGGTGCAGATCACCTGGACTTCGCTGGAGAGCCCGCTGCAGTCGTAGTTTGGTTTCATGCGGAAACGCATGCCCATGGGAGGGTTGCTCGCACCGCCCGAGCCTGCGCTGTGGGTCGCAGGCGCGATGTAGCCGTTCTGACTGGTGCTGACCGTGAAGCGCAGCGCGTGGAGGATCTCCCCCTTCTCGACCACTTCATCGTAGCGGATCAGGCCTGGCAAGATCGGCAGACCCGCCGCGTCTGCGGAGGTCCAGCGGTCCGGGCGTAACGCGTTGCTGCTGAGATCGAACACGGCTCCTGAAGAGGCGTCCCAGCTCGCTCCGCTGTTGTTCGGATAGGCGTAGAACAGCTCGAAGAGCTTGCAAGCGCCTTGCTGCACCACCAGCACGTGGCGATCGCCACTGGAGCTCGCGCCGCCTTCGACAGGCGCGTCCGGCGGGACGGGATAGGGGCCAGGGTCGCTCTCGCTCGCATTGTCGAAGTTGATCGGCACCAGAGGCTGATTCTGGGGCACCACGACGTAGGGGATCCCGATGGGCGCGCCTTGATAGAAGGTGCCGAAGTCCGCGTGGAGGCGCGTCTGTCGGCCGATGGAGTTGACGTAAGTGTCGCTGTTCTGGTGCACCGTGTAGCCGGAGATGTCCGCGTTCCACGGGTTATCCGCAGGGAACATGTCGCAGCCGCCCAGGGTCGCACCGCCGCCGCCCCCGCTGCCGCCCGAGCCAGCGCTGCCGCCGCTGCCGCTCGAACCAGCGCTGCCGCCGTTGCCACTCGAGCCAGCACTGCCACCGCTCCCACTGGAGCCCGCGCTCCCGCCGCTTCCGCTGGAGCCACCACTGGCTCCGCTGCCGCCACTGGCTCCGCTGCCACCACTGGCTCCGCTGCCACCACTGGCCCCGTTGCCACCACTGGCTCCGCTGCCACCACTGGCTCCGCTGCCACCACTAGCTCCGCTGCCGCCTTGCCCCGCGGAACCGGAAGTCCCGCCGGTGCCGCCGCCGTTGCTGCCGTCGTCGCCGCAGCCAGCCAACAGCAAGCCACCAAGCGCGCCGATCGCGAGCCCACAAGTCCAGGTGTGTCGTCCCATCACAACCTCCGTAGTCCTGTCACCAGGGCGTGATCGCGCCGGTGTCTATCGCTTCGAACGCGTCACCGCTGATTTGCGCGATGTCGCTCAGGTTCTCGTCGCTCCAGCGCATGTCGTGGGCCCCGCTGATGAACCAGTCGGAGCCGTTGTCCGCCACGAACATACCGTAGCGCTTGAGCGCCGTGCAGATCACCTGCACCTCGCTGGAGAGCCCAGAGCAGTCGAACGCCGATTTCATGCGGAAACGCATGCCCATCGGCGGATCGCTCGCGCCGCCGGAGCCCGCGCTGTGGGTTGCGGGCGCGATGTAGCCGTCCTGGCTGGTGCTGACGGTGAAGCGCAGCGCGTGACGGATCTCTCCCGCCTCCACCACCTCGTCGTAGCGCACGAGGCCTGGCAGGATGGGTAAGCCAGCGGCGTCGGCTGATGTCCAGCGGTCCGGGCGCAGGGCGTTGCTGGAGAGGTCGAACACCGCTCCGGAGTACGCGCTCCAGCTCGCGCCGCTGTTCTCCGGGAAGGCGTAGTACAGCTCGAAGAGGTTGCAGCTGCCTTGCTCCACCACCAGCACGTGGCGATCGCCGTCCGAGTCGGGACCGCCTTCGATGGGTGCGTCCGCAGGCACCGGGTACGGTCCTGGATCGCTCTCGTCGGCGTTGTCGAAGTTGATCGGCACCCGCGCCTGGTTCTGCGGCACGACCACATAAGGAATCCCAATCGGTGCGCCGTCGTATTCGGTACCGAAGTCGGCGTGCAGGTTCCGGTTGCGCCCGATGGAGTCCACGAAGGTGTCGCTGTTCGGGTGCACCGGATAGCTGGAGATGTCGGTGTTCCAGGGGTTATCCGCCGGGAAAAGACTGCAGCCACCGAGCGGGGTCCCGCCTCCGCTGCCCGACGAGCCTCCGCTGCCCGACGAGCCTCCGCTGCCCGACGAGCCTCCGCTGCCCGACGAGCCTCCGGACGCGCCGCTACCGTTTCCGCCCGTTGCTCCATTGCCGCTGCTGCCCGAGTCATCTCCGCAACCGGACAGGCATAGCGTGCCCGCCGTGCTGACCAGCAGCACTCCAAGCCAGGTGTGACGTCCCATCGGAACCTCCTCGGCGCTCAAGCTAGCGCACCCAATTATTGCTTGGAAACAAAAATAGTGACCGCATGGTCATATAACGGACGCCAGCCACGCAGCTCACTGCTTCAGAGCTCAAGTTGCGCTGTTTTGGGCGATTGGTGATCGCCTCCCGTGGCTTGGAAAATTGAACGTGGATCAGAAGGTCGTACAAACCCAGCACATCAGCGCGTGCCGGGTCGGCGCTCCCTGGGCCGTGTCGCCTGCGCCCGGTCTCGTTCCCGTGAGGAAACGCGCGGCGGCTCTCCCGTCACCCCTGCACTGGAGCGCAGGTTGGCGCGCGTCGCTGCGAGACGCGTGCGCGTTTGCACGCAAACAGGTTGTAGGCAGCAGGTCTGCCAGGCATGGTGTGGCCTGGAATCTCCTTTGACAGATCTTCGACGCAGGAAACTCCACAGCGTGACGTCCCGTGCCGTGTTCGGCGCGCTCGGCGCGGTTTGTAGCTTGAGCATCGCGTCATCCACAGCCGCTCAGGTGGTCACCGTGAGCGATCTGAGCCTGGCGCGTAGCGTGAGCCTTGCTTCGGATAGCTACCTCGGCGGCCTCGACGTTGCGGATGATGGCAATGTGTTCGCATTCAGCAACATGGGCGAGCTGATCTTTCGCGTCGGCAGCGACGACAGCGTGAGCCGGATCACGAGCGGCGTGATTCACAACAACCAGTTCCGTGGGGATTTACGCATTGGGCGGGACGGGCTGATCTACCGGGTTCCGACCAGCGAGGCGTCGTTTCCCGTTCAACGCTACTCCGTGGACGGCACGCGCCAGGCGGATCTGGCGCGGATCCAGGCTGGGACGAACTTGCTCGGCACCAGCTTGGACTTTGACTGTCGCAACGACGCGTATGCCGCCGTGAGGGTCGCGACGCTGTATCGGGTCACTCCGAGCGGCGTCGTATCCCCCGTCCAGAGTGGCTACTCCTTCGAGCACGTAGACGAAGTCGAGGCGGGCTCAGACAACGTGATGTACCTGGCCGAGGCGCCTGGCGGAACCGACGCCCTGATGCGCCTGGCGGCGGATGGGACGGTGACGTCCTACGCTTCCATCAGCGGGGCGAACCTGCGCGCAGCCGCGGTCGATTTCAGCAACGGCGACGTCTACGCGGCCACCTCCACGGCGGTCTACCGCCTGCGCGATGGGAACGGCAATCAGCAGATCGACGACGCCTCGGAGTGGGAGGTCGTGATGACGGGCAGCGACTTCTATGACGTGGGGTACGGACCCTCGGCGGCTGGGGGAGGCTACTCGCTGTACGTTCAGACCAGCACTGCCCTTCACGAGATCCGCGGGCTGGTGGTGCCGAGCGGCGACTGCGGGCCGCACATCGATGACGACGGCGATGGCGCCTGCGAGCTGGGGCTCGACGCAAACGCCGACGGCGACTGCCTCGACCCGGGCGAAGCGACCGCAGCTGCGGACTGCGCCGACGACGACCCCACGCGTTTCCCTGGGGCAAATGAGGCATGCGACGGGATCGACAACGACTGCGATGGGTCCACTGACGAGGACTTCGTCACCCTGGGTGACGCCTGTTCGGCTGGTATCGGAGCCTGCGCGGGCGCGGGCACTATTGTCTGCAGCGTCGACCAGCTCGGCGTCGCCTGCGATGCCGTCGCCGGGACGCCCCAGCCCGAGATCTGTGGCAACGGCATCGATGAAGACTGCGACGGTGCTGACGAGCCCTGTGGAAGCGGGGGTGCGGGCGGCGCTGGAGGTACCGGCGGCGCTGGAGGTACCGGTGGTACGGGCGGAGTCGAGGACGCGGGGGTCGCCGGGACGGGTGGTCAGCCGCAGTACGAGGGGGACGGATCGACGGCCAATCCCAGCCACGCGAGCAAGAAGATCGACGACGGCGACTGCAACTGCCGGCTCCAGGCGCCTTCGGGTCGGCGCCCGTGGGTTTGGGGGTTAGGCGCGCTGTTGCTGGCGGGGCTCTCCAGACGACGTCGGATACGTCCCAGGCGCTAGGCCCTCACACGCCGCGCTTTCCCCCCCAGCGCTCGACGTGGAGGCGCGTGCAGGCCCCCACGGATTGCCGTGCGGCAATAGCCTCGACCAGCGGCAGGCGTCGCTTGAGGGTCTCGCGGTCCGTTGCTTGGGGCATCAACAGCACGCGCTCCCGTGGCCATGCTGTCTGAGCGAGCAGCGCCTCGATCTCTGGCCAGTCCGTGTCGCTCTCGACTACCAGCTTGAGCCACGCGTTGCCGGTGTCGCGGAGGCCGAGCAAGGCGTCCTCGATCAGCCTGCGCTTTTCTGGGTCACCGCCGTGGGCGAGCTTGGGAGAGACGTTCCACTGGTTCACTCGCTCCGCCAGCTCGGCCGCTGGCGCGAAGGTGCCGTTCGTCTCCACTTCGACCACCACGTCAGCGGGGAACCGAGCCAAGAGTGCGATCAGCGCTTTGCTCTGGATCAACGGCTCGCCACCAGTGATGACGAGCCGCGGTGGATGTGGTGGGCTCGAGCTGCGCCTCTCCCCCTCCTGATCCGCGAGGAGGCGGGAGACTTCTGCAAGTACCTCATCCAGCGTGCGCTCCCGGACCTCGTCAGCGTAGCGATACTGGGACCAATCCCAGGTGTACTTGGTGTCACACCAGCTGCAGCGGAGGTTGCAGAGCGCGAGCCGCAAGAACACGCAGGGCGCACCGAGGCTCGCTCCTTCGCCCTGGATGCTGGCGAAGACTTCGCTGATCCTCAGGATGTTGGGGGGGAGGGTGCGCTCGGGGTCCATCGGGCTACGGGAGTCGTAGTGCGCCGCGTGCCACGAGGCTAGTCAGCGCCGACGAACACCTTCGCCATCGAGCGATCGTGCAGATGCCCAAGCAGCGGCAGCATGATCATCGCGCCCAGCTGCGCCAGGAACATGTCCCACTGCGCATCCCACACGTCGCCCTGGCTGCCGAGGAAGGCGGTGCCCTTGTCCCCTGCGACGACCAACGTGACCCACCACTCGATCAGCTCCCAGAAGGCGGCGATCGCGAGCACGATGGAGACCACGATGAAGTAGAGCCAGCCGCCTCGCTTGAGCGGAGTCAGTCGCAGCAGCACCTCCCGAATGATGAACGCCGGGAACACCCCCAGCGCGATGTGCCCGATGCGATCGTAGTGATTGCGCGCGAGGTGAAAGGTGTCCTTCGCCCAGTTGCCGAGCGGCGTTTCCGCGTAGGTGTAGATGCCGCCGTAGTTCAGGATCAGGATGTGAATGAAGACGCTGACGTAGATCCAGTGGGAGAGCGGGAGCTTCTTGTAGGTTCCGATCATCACCGCGACGCCGATCAAGCCGGGCACCACTTCGAGGGACCAGCTGAAGCGACCGGCGGGGGGATTGATCAGGCTGAGCCCGAGGATCACGGCGCCGACCACCAGCAGCAGCAGTGGCAAGCGGGCGTGCCCCGGACGAGCCTGCCGCGACGCGGACACGCTGGCTTGGGTTGGGACATGCCAGGAGACATTCGACTGCGGCGCCATGACTTTGCATGGTAAGGCAGGCGGCATGGCTCGTGACAAGCGTGGTGGACGGGATCTGCGAGAGCCGCGTCCCGTTGATGTGCAAACCGGTTTTCATGCTCTCGCCGAAGGATCGGCGCTTTATCGCTGTGGTGGCACGCGGGTGCTGGTCACTGCATCGGTCGATGAGAGCGTGCCGCCGTTCCTCGAGGGCAGCGGCAAGGGCTGGGTCACCGCCGAGTATCAGATGCATCCCCGCGCCAATCCGCGGCGCCGGGAGCGTCGGGATGGTCGCGAGCGGCCCCTGGGCGGGCGCGCGCGGGAGATCGAGCGGCTGATTGGTCGCTCACTACGCGCTGCCGTCGAGCTCGAGAAGCTCGGGGAGCGGAGCATTCATATCGACTGCGACGTGCTGGAGGCCGATGGCGGCACGCGCACGGCCTCGATCACTGCCGGCTTCATCGCCCTCGCTCAGGCGCTCTACAAGCTGCGTCAGAACCGCCTGCTCGAGATCCCCGTGCTGCGGGATCAGGTCGCCGCTATTTCCGTGGGGCACGTCGACGGCGAGTACGCCCTCGACCTGTGTTACGCGGAGGACAGCACCGCGCGCGTCGACCTCAACGTCGTCGGTACAGCTCGTGGAGGCATGATCGAGATCCAGGGCACCGCCGAAGGCGAAGCCGTGGCGCGCTCCGACATGGACGCGATGATCGACCTCGCCATGGAGGGCGTGACCAAGCTCTGCGTGATCCAAGGCGAAGCGCTGAAGGGCGCCGGGGTCGAGCTCGAGAAGCTGCTCGTGCGTAGGTAGCTCGCCGCGACTCACGCAATGCGGATGGGCAGCCTGCGGCGGCCCCACTTGCCTGCATGTGGGTTGAAACGTCCAGCGATGGCGGTGCCGCAGCGCGCACAAGCGCCGCCGTCGGCGCCGCTAACCTTCACGGTGTACTCCCCGAGGGCGTACCAGTCGCGCTCGATCAGGCGCGCTTCACACTCTGGGCAATACGTCGACTGGCTCTCCGGGTGGTGGATGTTGCCGCAGTAGACGTGGTGGAGGCCGATGGCCTTGGCTTGCCGTCGCGCGCGTAAGCACGTTTCCGCAGGGGTACGCTCGGGGCCGGTCAGCTTGTAGTCGGGGTGAAAGGCAGAGAAGTGCAAGGGCACGTCGGGGCCGAGGTTCTCGTGCACCCAGCCTGCGAGCTGTTCGACTTCGCGCTCTGAGTCGTTTTCCCCGGGGATTAGCAGCGTGGTGATCTCGAGCCAGCAGTCGGTCTCGTGCTTGATGTAGCGCAGAGTATCCAGCACCGGGCCTAGCTCGGCGAAGCATAGCTTCTGGTAGAAGCGTTCGGTGAACGCCTTGAGGTCGATGTTCGCCGCGTCCATCACGGCGAAGAACGGCTCCCGCGCCTGCTCGGTGATGTACCCCGCGCTGACTGCGACGCTCTTCACGCCGACGTCGTGACAGGCGAGCGCCGTGTCGATGGCGTACTCCGCGAAGATCACCGGGTCGTTGTAGGTGAACGCCACGCTCTGGCAGCCGTTGCTGCGAGCAGCCGCTGCGACCTGTTCGGGGAGCGCGCGCTCCGAGAGCCGGGCGACGTCCCTCGCCTTGCTGATGTCCCAGTTCTGGCAGAAGCGGCAGCCGAGGTTGCAACCCGCCGTGCCGAACGAGAGCACGCTGGAGCCGGGGTAGAAGTGATTCAGTGGCTTCTTCTCGATGGGGTCGATGCAGAAGCCTGTCGCGCGGCCGTAGCTGGTGAGCACGATGTCGTCGCCTTGACGCTGACGCACGAAGCAGAACGCACGCTGTCCGTCCTGGAGGCGACAGTGGCGCGGGCAGAGGTCACACTGCAGGCGCTCTCCCTCGAAGTGCTGCCAGCGACCGAACGCGGCCTGGTCGCTCTCTCTCATCGCGACCTCTCCCCCAAGAACAGCCCCATGACGCAAGCATGGCGCACGCGTCGAGCTGGCGCGAGGGCTCAGTGGATGAGCGCTCCGACGGGAGGCTCAGTCTGTCGGCGGTGCGTCGGCGAACAGGTAGCGGAAGATCATGCTGCCGAGCGCCTCACGCAGGGCACCAGCGCGCGCCTCTGACTTGACGCCGCGCCCGCCGACGGTGAACACCGCGATCTCCTGGGCGGCGATCTGGATCACCTCCGCGGCAGCGATGGGATCCGGCACGTGGCTCTGGGGCACTACCTCGCGGATCAGCGCAGCGATGACTGTGCGCCCCCGAGACTCGAATTCCGCACGGATGCGAGCGACGTCGATGTCTCGCAGTGACATGCCTAGGAACACGCGGTGGAGCTCCGGGTGCTCGGCGGTGTGCTCGAACAGTACGTCGAGCACGTGGTCTACCGCGGCCTGGCGATCTCGCTCTGATGCGAACACCTCCGGGCTCAGGTTTGCCAGGATGCGCTCGTAGGCGTCCTCGAGGTGCTCGGTGATCATCTCGATGAAGGCCTGACGCTTGTCCGCGAAGTAACGATAGAAGGTGCCGACGCTGACCCCCGCCTCCTGGGCGATGTCGGTGGTCTGCGCGCTGTCGAAGCCCATGCGGGCGAACACGACCGCTGCCGCGCGGATAAGCGAAGTGTAGGTGTCGTGGGCGCGCTGCTGGGAGAAGGAGCGGCGATGCCGAGTGGGTGGAGGCACGCTCTTGCTGCGACCGTGGAGCGGGACGACGCGACCGCTCTCCGGTGCTTCGTCCGACCCTGCGGGCTCCAGATCGAGCAGCTCGGCCGGACTCTCGGACGGCGCCTTGGGCTTCGACATGAGGCTTATTTAGCTGAATTCTGGCAAAAGTGAAGCCGGCTTCGCTTTTTGTTGGACGGAAGATGAAGCTGGCTTCATCTTTTGGGGGCGAGGCAAGGAGCCACCCTTGCCTTCGAAGATCACGTCAGCCTGAGGGGCAACGGAGGAGTAGTCATGAGCGAAGTCACGCCGCGGATCGACATCGAGCACATCATGGCGGAGCTGGACGTCACGTTCAACTGGACGTACCAGGAGACACGCAAGGACCTCCGAGATCTTTACCGCAAGGCAAAGAAGCTCCAGTGGGACGCTGAGGTGCGCCTGGACTGGACCCAGGACGTCGACATCGAGAGGCAGGCGGTGCCGGACTTCATGCACCCGCTCTTCGGTTCGGAGATCTACAACAAGATGACCGAGGCCGAGCACGTGGTGATGCGCAAGGAGATGGCCTCCTGGACGCAATCGCAGTTCCTCCACGGCGAGCAGGGCGCGCTGCTCGCTGCGGCACAGCTCGTGAACTCCGTCCCCGATTTCGACTCCAAGCTCTACGCCGGAACCCAGGTGGTGGATGAGGCGCGCCACGTCGAGGTGTTCGACCGCTACCTCCACACCAAGGTCGGCTTCTCCTACCCCGTCAGCCCGTACCTGAAGAAGCTCCTCGACTTGATCCTCACGGATTCACGCTGGGACATGAAGCTCCTGGGCATGCAGATCATGGTCGAAGGCCTGGCTCTGGCGGCCTTCGGTGTGACCGCGAAGACGGTCGAGGAGCCGCTGCTCCGCGACATGACCACCTACGTCATCCAGGACGAGGCGCGCCACGTGGCCTACGGCGTCCTGAGCCTGCGCGACTATTACAACGACGTGAGCGAGAAGGACCGTCAGGAGCGCGAAGACTTCATCTACGAAGCCGCCGTGCTCATGCGGGATCGCTTCCTCTTCCAGCAGATGTGGGAGAAGCTCGGCATGCCCGTCGACGAGTGTTGCGAGATCGCGAAGAACAACGAAGGCCAGAAGCAGTTCCGCCAGATCCTGTTCTCCAAAATCGTGCCCGCGGTGAAGCGCATCGGTCTCCTGTCAGACCGCCAGCGCGAGCGCTTCGCGGCTCTCGACATCCTGCAGTACGAGAACTGGGAGGACCCCTTCGAGAGCCTGAAGCGCGCCGAAGCGGAGCAAGCCGAGGAAGGCTTCGCTGGCGCCGCCGCCGAGTGATGCCAGGCGGCGCTAGGTGCCGCGCGATTTGAGTGAGGCGTACGTGGTGATCTATACCGATCAGCGTGCGCCTCTCGCCGTTTGTAACTGTTGCTCTGGCCGCGACGCTAGCGTGGTCGAGTCTCGCGTCCGCGCAGGTGGACACCGAGGCGCTACGCCGCAAGCTCGGCAGCCTGCAATCAGACCGCGAAGGGGAGCACACGCGATCCGTCGCTGCGAAGCTGGACGGCTCGATCAAAGCCTACGGCGGCAACACGGATGGCGTGGTGTGGGGTGCCAGCCTGCAGCTGGCTGGTCGCACGGGTCGCCACCTGGCGTTTCTCGCGGCCACGGGGGACTACAGTCACCTGGACGGAGAGACCCAGGTGAAGCGTTCGTTTGCCCACGCTCGCTACAACTACGAGCTCAGCGAGGGGCTCTGGTGGGAGCTGTTTGCCCAGCTCGAGAGCAACAAGTTCATTGCCGTGCGGTTACGGGAGCTGGTGGGCACTGGCCCGCGGGTGCAGCTGTTCCACGCCGATCAGCTGCACGCGTTCTTCGGCACCGCCTACATGCTGGAGCACACCGAGCTTGCCAGCGACGTCACGCCGCCTGACCGGCCCGCGCTGGTGCATCGCTCGAGCAACTACCTGACCTTCAGCTGGCTGGTGGACGAGCGGGTTAGCCTCGTCTCGACCACCTACTATCAGCCTCGCTTCGACCAGCCCAGCGATTACCGCCTGTTCAGCCAGCTCAGCGCCGACTTTGGCGTCACGCCGGTGCTCAAGGCCGGGATGTCGCTGATGCTGCGCTACGACAGCTTGCCTCCAGGCGGCGTGGAGTCCACAGATTGGTCTGTGGTGAACACCCTCGGACTGGAGCTGTGATGTTGAGCGAAGAAGGCGCGCGCTGCCCATATTGCTTCGAGCTCGTGGACACCTATCCGGATCCAGGGGGGGGAGAGCACCAACAGTACGTCGAAGACTGTGCCGTCTGCTGCCGCCCACTGGTGATCACGGCGACGTACGATGAGGACTGCGGCGAGTATCAGCTCAGCGTGGTGGGTGACCTGTGAAGGTGCAGTGGTCGAACGTTCAGGAGCTGGACGTGCCGACCGCGATCGCGCGGACGCGCGCCATCGTCCGCACCGTTGAAGAGTCACAGCTGCCCTGGGTTGCTACGACGCTGGTAAGCGGGCCCGCCCTCGTAATGGGTGCTCTGCAGCGCGAGGAGCGCGTGCGTTGGCGATACCGTGACCTAGGTGTTTACCCCGCGGAAACGCGAGCCACTACGGGCACGAGCTTGTTGGTGTCGAAGACCGCCATTCAGCAGCTGATCGTGGTGCCCATGGTGCACGCGCTCTACTCCGACGCTAACCCGGCGAACTTCATCAACCGCAGCGTGCGCGGCTTGCTCCGCGCATACAACGCTATAGGCGCACGAGGGCACTACTTCGGGCGCGAGCACTTCACTCTGTCCCGCCGTCCGGCGGGGGTCCTCGGTGTAGACGTGACACTTGGAGGAGCGTGGATCCTCGAGGCGTGGGTCGGGGTTGAGGAGCCGGCGCCGCTTGACGGCTTTCGGAATCACGCGCCGATTGCGCTCCGTGAGGCGCTGCGGGAGGCTCAGTCGAAGCGTGCTGATGACACAGCTTTAGGACTCGCTGAGCGCCTGCACCAGAAGCTCCGCGGCGCGTTCGCCGTGGCCGCTGCGGAACGGGCAGGTGAAGAGCCGCCCGCCATCGGCGCCCAGCTCTCCCCGCCAGTCGTGAATCAGGGGTGGGAGTTCGTCAGCCGAGAGGTCCCGATCGGCGAACTCGAGCTGGGGCGGCGAGGTCGCGAATATTGTTTCCGGGGGGATTTGATGTGTAGCGTCGACCGTGCGCTGCGCTTCGAAGAGCAACTTGCACACCAGGATCTCAGGGACGCCGTGGACGCGTTCTCAGGAGCTCCGTTCGAGGGTGCGCAGCTCGCTGACCTCCAGGCGCTGTTGTGGAAGCTCGAACCAACCAGAACCAGCTGAAACGAACGAACGTCGCAGTTGGTCCCAAGCTGGTCGGTGGTGACGTGTAACATCAGAGTGGCGGCGCAGGACGTTCCCGGTCGCCCGGTCCTTGGCGATGACGCATTTCTCGAAGCCGATACCCAACCGACTGCCGTCGCTGGTCGCGCTCGTGTCGTTGCTCGCGCTACTGCTTGGCTGCCGCTTGGGTCATAGCAAAGAGAGTCGGGGCTGGGACTTGCTCGACGAGCACCATCGGCGCTTCGACGAAGTCGCGCAGATGAGCGCCAAGTACCATTTTCTCGACCGCGTCAGACGCCGCCGAGTTCCAGTGCATTTCTCGGCCACAGCGCCACTCCCCGAGCAGCTCGGAAGGCCAGAGTACGCCGGGCTCGACAGCTACGATGCGAGCGAGCTGGATGTGGTGGATGGTTACCTCGTCGTGAGCCTGCAGTTCTATCGCTTCACCTCTGAGTCAGCGGCGAGAGCTGCCGAACTGGACCTGCGGGGCGCGAAGGAGACTCCACTCGCGAAGACGTTGGTGCCCGACGAAGTCTATGGGGTCGCACGGCGCGCGACGTCGCTGCTGGTGGTGAGTTGCAGGGATGGTGATGAGGCAGGCTCGTGTGCGGATCGCACGGAGGTACTTCAACGATTGATTCCTGCCACTCTGCACTTCGCAAACGACGCTTGGCTCAAGTGACCCGGCAGGGGACTCACGCCTCCTGAGTAGGTGGACTGGGCTGTTCGCTGGGATTCGAACCGTCTACGGCGCCCGGCATCTCGAGGCGCGTGCGCGGTAGGTACTTGCCGCCGTCGAGCTGTTGCAAGAAGTCGATCAGCTGCTCGCGGATCGCGCAGCCGAGATCGAAGGCTTTGCCCGCATCGGCGGCGCTGGCCGTGGCGCGCAGCTGAATTGTCTGCTGGGTTGCGTCGTAGACCACGAGCCTACACACCTCACCATCCCACTCCGGGCAACTCTCGACGATCGCTTCGAGCTTCTTGCGGACCTGCTCGACGGGCATCCGGTAATCCGTGTGGATCAAGACGATGGTCGTCTTCTGCGTGTCGTTCTTGGTCCAGTTCTCGAACTGGTTGTCCAGGAAGAAGGTGATGGGGAAGACGCGTCGTCGCCCGTCCCACGTCTTCATGGTGACGTAGCTCAGGGTGATCTCTTCAACCCAGCCGACGTCTCCAGAGATGTTCACCCGGTCGCCGATGCGGATGGGCTGAGCGACTGTGATCTGGATGCCGGCGAGGAGGTTCGCGACAGATTTCTGCGCGGCAAAGCCAATGACTACCGTGAGCACACCGGCCGAGGCCAGCAGCGAGACACCGACCTTCTTGACCACCTCGAACTGCGTCAACGCCAGGGACAGACCGATGAAGAACACCACTCCGTTGATGGCCTGCCGCGCCACCTTCACGCGCATGTGCTGACCGTGGCGGACTAGCTCCTTGTCTGCCTCCTCGGCGATGGTCATCGACGCCAGCACGGTGTCGGCGATCACGTGAACGACGCGGGTCGTGAGCCACACGAAGCCTGCGATGAGCAGCGTGCCGACGATGCGCCCGATGGTTCCCTCTGCGGGGATCGACGGCTTGGTGAACTCCATCAGCACCGAGAGCATCCAGGTGCTCAGCAGGAGCCTGAGCGGCCCGCGCAAGCGCAGGACGAGGGCGTCGTCGAACTTGTTCGCGGTGCGGGCGGCGAGCTTCTTCGCGAAGCGCAGGATGAAGCGGGTCGCGATCATCGCGCTCAGCACGCTGATGACGCTGGCGAGCACCAGCGCGATCCACTGCCAGATAGCCAGCTGCAAGAAGCTGATGCGATGGGCCCAGCCCGGGAGGTAGCGGCCGACTTCTCCCGGGCCGTGCTGGGCATAGAGATCGGGAATCGCCGCAACGGTTCCGCGCGAAAATACCCAGACGGCGCCGCCTCCGGCTACCGGCACCCGCTGCAGGCGGATCCCGACGTGGGAGTTGTTGAGTGGGATGGTGCCGAGGGTCTCGTTCAGGGCGCCATCGTCGGGGCGCCCTTGCTCGTCGTCGCTGACGTCGCTGAGATCGATCCAGAGTCCGCGGTCGAGCACGTAGCGCAGCTCCCGTGCCAGCTCGGCGCCCCGCTTGGGCTCCTGCGCCGCGGGAATGCCTCGGAGATCCAGCGCGTAGGCCGCGCTCGCGAAGTCGCCCTCGCGGGTCGCCGTGAGAAAGAAGTCCACGGTGCGCTGGGGTGTCGAGCGATCCAGCCCGGTAGGTGCCTTCGGCAGGCCGGGCTGGGGATTCGCGCTCGCCGCGGTCGTCAGCAGGCAGACGCAGCCGAGCAGTAGCAGACCGAGGAGTCTTCGTAGCCGTCGCGCGTTGGCTTCGAGCTTCGCCATGGGCCGAGGCGTAGCAGCGGTGGTGAGCAGCGTCGATTCCTACACGCCAGCACGAAGCCGGGCGCCACGTACACCAAACAGCGTGGATTGATCTGGCGGTAGCACTGGCCCAAGGCCCCAGGCGGCGAGCGCGGCACAGAACAGCCACGTTAGCCTGGATTCGAGCGTGCCGTCGGAGCTCAGCTCCCAGACCCAAGGGCAGCGCTGGGCGAGCTGGGCCATCCCAAACGCGCGCCCCCGCCCCTCAGCATCCCGAGCCAGGCCGAGCACGGCCTCGTGGTTCG
Organism: Polyangiaceae bacterium; assembly: GCA_041389805.1. Classification (GTDB taxonomy): domain Bacteria; phylum Myxococcota_A; class Polyangia; order Polyangiales; family Polyangiaceae; genus JAHBVY01. Next base: position 21,441 of record JAWKRD010000019.1, read on the forward strand.
CTCGTTGCTGCAGGGCGAAGCGAGCCGCCTGGTCAGCGAATCGGACGTCGGCTGAAAGCCGTGCGGAAATTATCGCGGCGTCCTCGCCAAGTCCGCTCCCGAGCTGCGCGTTGTCCTCGTAGCCCGCTACGTCCACATCCAGTCGGCTTGGCAGGCTGCGGCTCACCAAGGTCGCTGCCCGCAGCAGCCCTGATGGCTCCAAGGCGACCTGAGAGAAGACGAACAGCGACACCCTTCAATTGGAACTCACACCGTTCAGCGCGTCCACTACTCGAAACAGGTCACCGGTCGCGTAGTGGTTGACGGCGATGAAGTTTGGAAACTTTCCGCTCTCGGTCTGGCACTGCTGGGCGCGACCCAGGAGCACGTCGTACTGATTCGCTTCGGCGCTCAAGCTGTTGTTGGCGAGGGGAGCCTCAACCCAGTGATTCAGCAAGAACAGCGCGTTGCCCCGCGAGCCGCGGTTCTCCTCGCAGCTGAACTCAGCGACGCTCTTGAACGAGTAGGGGGTATCCCAGGCTTCGTCCCACAGGTGCAGGTACCAGTCGGGGGGAGGTCCACCATCTTGCGCCATGACCACCAAGCGTTGACCGCTATCGATCAGCTCGCCCAGCGTCGGCCACTCGGCGCCGCTCGGATGCGCGTAGGTGAGCGCCGTCAGGCCCGTATCGTCGAAGACCTTCGCGGTTGCGCTCGGGGTGACGTAGTCCTCGATCAAGAACGCTAGCACTTCGTTGGGATGTTGCTCGAGGAAGCTCTTGACGGCGCTCATCGCGTCGGCCAGGTCGCGTTTCCCCAGGGCACAGGCGGAGTGGCAGAGATAGGGCACTCCGTCCAGATCGTGGGTGTCGAGGAGCATGCCGCGGATGCCGTCCGCGAGCTGCTGCTCCAGGCCGTGCTCCTGATTCGGTGCCACCCAGCCCTCGTCGGCGTTCGACATGGAGTTGTGGGTGGTCGCGAACGCGACCTGGTCAAACGGGCGATCGCAGAGGGCTGCATGGCCGTTGCAGCGCCTCGGGCCGGCACCTGCCGTTCCTCCCGTCGCCACACCGCCGCTGTTTCCGCTGCCGCCCGAGCCGCCGTTCGCGGTTCCGGCGCTGCCGCCGACCGACGTCGCGCCCTCACCCCCCGATCCTCCAGAACCCGCGTCGCCTTCTGAGCCGCAACCCCAGAGCACGCCGACGCAGAGTGCCAGCACGCCGACCCGTCGCAGTCCCATCACGAAAGCGTAACATGGATGATCCAGAGCGAATCGGCTGACCGGTGTGCCAAGGGCGCCAGGGGGCCGGCGACGATGCTCGACCTCCCCGGCGGGCTGCACTAGTGATTTCTCGTGGTTGCCCCCTCGAAGCCGCCGCTGGGGCCTGAACCCAGCAGTCTCGCCCGGCGCGCCCGGCGCCTGGGGCTGGATCGAGCGACGCTGGTGGTGATGATTGGCCTGGCAGCGACCGCGGCTGCGTACTGGTACGCCCGGGTGCTGGACCAACAGCGAGAAGTCGCGGCATTTCACCAGCACGCGCGTCTGTTCGCGGCTGTGCTGCAGAAGCGCCTGGACCGTTCCTTCGAGTTGATGAACACCGTGCCGGCGCTGATCGCGGTCAAACCGGATCTGAACTCCCGGGATTTCTCGCGCTTCGTGCGTCAAGCGGGCGAGAAGCACGCGGCGTTGCAGTGGGCGCCCAGGGTCGCCGAGGCGGAGCGGAAGCAGTTCGAGGCCGAGGCCAAGGCGGACGTCGCGAAGAACTATGAGATCCGCGAGGCAAAGGGAGCAGGGCTGCTCGTACACGCGGATGCTCGCGCGATGTACGTGCCGATCTTGTTCGTGGAGCCGGCGAATCCTGAGATCTTGGGCTTTGACCTGTACAGCGAGGCTTCCCGCAGGAACTACGTCGAGCGCGCGCGGGACTCGGGGAAAGCCGTCGTCTCCGAGCGCTTCGACTTGATCGAAGAGCAAACGCCCGCTCCTGCGCTCGCGGTCTACATTCCCGTGTACCGGCCGGGGCAGCCCATCACCTCCGAGCAGCAGCGCAAGTCGGCGTTCATGGGCGCCGTCGTGGGGGTGCTGCGTCCTGGCGAGCTGGTGCCGAACGGCCTGGCGGGACTCGATGCCGCCACCCTGGACGTCGCCTTGACGGACCCGGGAGCGAGCAGCGAAGAGGCATCACTGCTCTACGAGAGCTCCCTTGGCGCCGAGGTCGGCATCGAGGCGGCTCCCGAGGCGGCGAGATTTCCGGTGCGCATCGGTGATCGCAAGCTGAACGCCCTGTTCGCGCCCGGCATTGGCTTTCAGCGCCTCTCACCCCGCTACCGTTTCCACGTGGCACTGAGCGGGGTGGCGTTCACGCTGCTCTTGGCGCTGGGCCTGGCCGTCGTGCGTACCCGACGCGTCGTGACCGCAGCTTCCCGGGCCGCCGAGCAGCTCGGCCAGTACGAGGTACTGGAGGAGATCGGGCGTGGCGGGATGGGCGTGGTGTACAAGGCGCGGCACTCGACCCTGCGGCGCGCCACCGCGATCAAGCTGCTCACGCGACCGAGCGAGAACCTGCGCACACGCTTCGAACGCGAAGCTCGAGTCACTTCTCGGTTGCGCCACCCGAACACGGTGCAGATCTATGACTACGGTCGCACGCCGGAGGGCGCCCTCTACTATGCGATGGAGTTCGTCACTGGCATCAGCCTCTCGGAGCTGGTGAAGAGCGAAGGTCCCCAGTCGCCCGCACGCGTCGTTCACCTGCTGGAGCAGATCGTCGGTTCGCTCGCGGAAGCTCACGCAGAGGGCCTGGTACACCGCGACATCAAGCCGGCGAACATCATGGTCCAGAGCAAAGGTGGTGTGCCGGATTTCGTCACCGTGCTCGATTTTGGCCTGGTTCGCGATCTCTCGATGCAGGAGACACTCACCGGGCGCAACGTGCCCATCGGCACCCCGGCGTACATGTCGCCGGAGCAGATCCGAGACGAGACAGTCTCCGAGAGCGCTGACCTGTATGCTGTGGGTGGCGTCGCCTACTATCTCCTCACGGCAACGCCGCCGTTCCAGGCCGCCACCGCCGTGGAGGTGTGCATGGGGCACCTCAACCAGCAGCCGGAGCCGCCGTCGTCTCGCCTTGGGCGCAAGTTGCCGGTAGAGCTCGAGGCGTTGGTGCTCCAGCTCCTGGAGAAGGACGTCGCGAATCGTCCCGCGTCGGCGCTGGATGTGCTGCGGCGGCTTCAGCACCTCGAAGGCGTCGCACCCTGGGACCCTGAGGCTGCGCGCCTGTGGTGGAGCCGTAGGGACAATCCCGAGGTCGAGGTGCTCGAAGGACCGGTTTCGGGCAACCGCCGCACGATCACCGTCGACTTCAGCTCGCGCTCCTAGTGTGCTGTCTCTGTCTTGCCGTGGGGACTCACTCGCAGCGGAACGCGCCGATGTCCAGGCTCGCGGGGAGCGGCCGCGCGAGGTAGTCCGTCGTCATGGCCGCGGTGGCGCCGATGGTGGAGAGGCTCTCCCCGGAGCCGCAGCCTGGACCAGGCATCAATCCGTAATCAAACGGCGGGTCGAGGAAGCTGGGCGTGCCCGAGACTGGGTTGGGGTCGAGGCTGGGCGCCACTTGGCCGACCCACCAGTTGTTCCGTGCGGAGAGCGCGATGTCGCTGGAGGTGCAGTTGCTGAGGTCTTCGCGGCAGGTGTGGGGGACCAGCGTGGTGCTGACCAGTAGGTTGTTGACGAAGGCGATGTCCTCGGCACCTACCGCTGGCAAGGGCGCGGAAGCGAGGCGCACAAAGCTGGCGTTGGCCGGCTGCAGGACCGTGTTGTTGAAGATTCGCGCTTTGGCCGCTCCGGTGGGCTCTCTTGGCAGGTTGCCGTAGTAGGCGGGTTCGACGATCAAGTTTGAGTAGGCCTCGAAGCTGGTCGCCGGGCAACTGCTCCAGGCACAGCCCCGGAGCTCGATGCCGAACCGGGGACGCACCACCAGGTTGTGGTGGAAGCTGCCACCTGCCGAGAACTCCAGATTTGCGGTGACCGTCCAAGCTTGATCCAGCTCATTGAATGCGATCTCGAAGCTTCCCAGTGCCTCGCTCCTGAAGAGCTCGGCAGGCTTGGCGAGCGGGTCCGGATCGGGGGTGACGTAGTTGCCAAAGACCCGCAGACCGTCACTGCTGACATGCTGCACCACAGCTTGGTTCAGCTGTCGAACGAACCTGCACCCGACGATGTCGGTCTGCGGGGAGCGGTAGAGTTGGATCCCCCGGGAGGTGTCCTCGAAGCGTAGGCCGACCAGGGAGTAGTACGGGCGCCCTGATAGCACCAGGGCCTGACCTGCCTCTTCGTGACCTTCGCTGCCTGCGAGCTGAAACGTTGGTGTTTCCCCGGGGTAAGCAGCCAGGGCGATGCGCGAGTTTTGCGTCGCGGCGGGCCAGTCGCTGTCGATCGCGACTTGGCACTCGACGGGCTCCCAGTAGTCTGCGGCGCAGTTGGACTCGCGCTCCGTGAAGCGCCCGCTCCGGAGGTACGCGACGTCGCCGCGGGCGATGTGGGAACGCAACTCCCCGAGGCTGGAGAAGGGCGAGTCCACACTTCCGCTTCCGCCCGCCGGGGCGTTAGGATCCACGAACCAGATCGAGTCCGAGGTCACCCGGAACGAAAGCGGTGTGCTCTCCCCCCCTGCGGTCGAAACCACGATGTCGGCTGGCCCGTCGTTTAGGGCTGGAATCAGCTGGACAACGACGCGGTCGAGGCGCCGGGGACCGCTTTCGGGTTCCCAGGAGATGATGGGTAGTGCGACGCCGCCGAGTGTCACGCTCCCCGTGTTCTTCAAGTTCAAGCCGTACAGCGTGACGAAGGCGCCGTTGCCGTTCTCACCACCCTGTTTTGGGCCCTGGCGCAGGTCGCTGAAGAGTAACCGCGGGGAATCGCTGGTGGCGCCGGTGCCGGCAGTTCCAGCGGCGCCTGCGCTGCCCGCTGCCGCGCCTGTTCCGGCGGCGCCTGCGCTGCCCGCCGCCGCGCCTGCTCCGGCAGCGCCGCCGGTTGACGCTGTTGTTGCGCCAGCTCCAGCCGCTGCTCCGTTTCCGGCCGCTGCGCCAGCTCCAGCGGCCCCGCCGCTGCCACCTGCACCTGCCGTGGCTCCACCAGCAGCGCCTGCCGCGCCACCGGAAGGTTGGTCGTCACCGGAGGCAGCGCCGCCTAGCAGCGCGTTGCAACCGACTGCCCCATACAGGAGCGCGAACAGGAGGATCAGCTGAGGGGCCTTCACGTGCGCTAATCCTACGCAAACACCGCCCCGCGGCTGCCCTGTCGAACCCTCGATAGGGCCGTTTTCCCGGGGCTACTCCGGACACTCGAAGGCGCCCACGGCGGTCGGATCGCGCCTTTGTTTACCGAGGTAGTCGAGGTCGTCCGGGGCGGCGGGCTTGGGTGTGGCGCCGCAGAGGGCGCTTGCTGGGCCCGGAGTGAAATCCGAGTTGAGGGCTGCGTCTCCGGTCCTGGGTGTTGCATCTTCCGTGGGCGGTCCAAACGTCCCCCAGTGGTTCCCCGCGGCAGTGAAAGTCAGCGTGGCTGTGCCTGCGGGGACCTCGGTGCAAGCGTGGCCAAGCTTCAAGATGAAGGCGTTTGCTTCCAGGCGTGCCGGGATGGTGACGCCGTCGGTGTCCGAGCCGACGACGCACTGGGTGTCGATGGTGTTGTTTCGCAGGAGTACCTCGCCGGTGGCCGCGGACGCGGTCTGAAAGATCGCGTACTTGGCCATCTCGCAGACATTGTCGAAGAGCTCGATCTTGGCAGGCGCGCCTCCGCCCGAGGCAATGATGGCGTACTGGTATACGTCGACCGCGTGGTTCGCGTGGTGGATCAGAGGCGCCGCCGGGTCGATGTTGACGACCCGGGAGAGCGCGCGAAACTCGTTGTAGCGTTCGACTCGCCCGCCGCCGTTGAACGACTCGGTCCCAGAGAACAGGCCGTGGAAGTAGTTGCCCAGCACATCCAGATCGGAAGCTTGGTCAAACATGGCGAGGCCCCCGTTGGCGCCGTTCTCGTGCCCAACCGCGCTCAGGTCGTTGCCAACCAGCGTCACGTTGCGTCCGAAGACGAGCACACCCACGCCCGCCACATCAGGCAGGCGAACGCTGATGTTACCGAGGCGGGTGTAGCTCTGTTCGACTCGGATCCCAAACGCCTCGCCGGTGAAGCGTACGAGCGCCCCGGGGTAGCCCATGACCTGTACCGGTTCACTGGCCGACGGGGCATCGGTCAACTTCAACTTCCACGCGCACGGAGCGTCGTTGAAGCAGTTCGGTACGGCGTAGTCGTAGTCGCCTTCCATCAGGTAGACGAGGTCACCTGGGTAGTAGACGGAGCCCACGTCGGACAGCGCCATCGGCGTCGCCACACTCTTGCCGTCTCCACTGGCGTTGGGCGCCGCGTACCAGATCTTCTTGTTCGTGGTGGTGAGCCCTTGGGTGTTGCTACGTTGGTTCCCGGAGGTAATGAGCTGGAGCTGCCCTGCTCCGACCTGGGTGCCTGCCGGAATTTGCACGACGACCTTCTTGAGTCCGCGCGCCGCGTCGTCGCCCCAGCTCACGATCGTGAGGAGTTGACCGTTGAACTCCACCTGGCCTTCCGTCGACCCGAAGTCAGAACCGTAGAGCGTCACGAGCGCGCCGCCTCCTGCCGGACCGCCGCTCACCGGTGCGTGCGTAATATCCGTGTAGAAAACCGTGGGCACGGGACCCGTCGGCTGAGCTCCACCGCTACCTCCGGCGTCAGCGCCAGACGTCCCAGCGCTCCCGGCATTCGCTACCGCGCCGGCTCCACCACTTCCGCCCGGACCGCTGCCCCCAGCGCTCATGGTGCCGCCTGCGTTACTCCCAGCGCTCGCGCCACTCCCCGAGCTACCGCCGGCGCCACCGGATTCTGTTGGGCCGCTCTGCTCCGGGCCGATGATGATGTTGCACCCGAGGGCGACGAACATGGACAACCAGGGGAGGGGGAGGCGCCAGAAGTGAGAAGTTGTCATGGCTACCACCCATTCAAAGCACAATCCCGGCAGCCGCGCACTTGGCGCTGCCCGAGGCGAGCTTCCGTCGCACGGTCGCGCGGCCGAGTACGGTCCCGTGCGTTGGGGCGCTGCCAGCTCGGAGCACGGCAGAAAGCCCCGCGACAGCCACCGAGTGGCTGCCTCGAGGCTCCAGCGCTTCCGGGGTCAGAGCGCTGGTGGGAACAGGGTGTCGTTGATCAGCGGGGCGGTCGGCGCGTCTGCAACCAGCGTCCACGCACCGCTGCCGAAGCGAACCTGAACATCGATCTGCTTCGTGATTGCGTCGTTACACCGCAGCACCATCGCTTCGAAGTCGACGTTTCCTGCGGCGAAGCTCCCGGTTGGCTCGTCGGGGGTGAGGTCAGCGCCTGCAAGGCTGTGCACCTCGAGGAACAGATCGTTGGTGTTGTTGCTGCCAACTCCGTCGCCGAGCCACGCCCACAGCGCGTCCTGCACCTGATCGTTCTGTTCGCGCAGGGAAATGTTGCCGCCGGAGTGGCTCAGGGTACCCCAGTAAGTGACGATGAAGTTGAACTGGTCACTGAGTTCGGTTCCGCCGAGCCGGTCAAACCCTGGCACGTTGCGAACAGCGAACTGGTTGTTTCCGCTCGGATCGCTCCAGGTGTCGAGAGGGACGCCAGCCACGATGTCCGAGCCCAGCTCCTGCTCGAGGGAGTTGTCCCGTGCAAAGTCCCAAATTGGCAGCCGGTCCGGCTGAAGCTCGAACGTGCCCTTGCCGCAGAATGCGTCGTACACCGCGCCGCTGGAAGGAAACACGCGCACAAAAGCCGTCAGCCCGGTCTGCGGCTCAGGGTAGGGACCCTCGTCATAGGTTTCGACCGCTCCATCGCGCTCAACCACCAACCGTCGGGGCGAACCGTCGACCACCGTGACGGTGAAGTCCTTCTTCTCACCGTTGTTCTGCGGCACTGGCCAGCCCTGGGGAGTAATGACAGTGGTGGAGACGCTCGCGCCGTCGCTCGCCACGCTGAAGACGCGCATCTCGCGGTTCCGCGCGGGACCAAACGGGTTCTGAACTTCCGCCCACAGAGTCTGATCGGCATCGAACGACAACTCGTAGGCGCGTTCCACCCCATTGCGTGTCTGCAGGCCGTGCCAAACCGACTGGCCGAGGTCATTGAGCAGCTCCGCCGCGGCGTTTCCGCCGCTGCCGCCGCTCCCCGCATTCCCCGCGTTCCCCGCAGCGCCGCCTACGCCCGCGCTGCCACCCATGGCTCCCCCGGTTCCGCCCATGCCAGCGCTACCGGCGTCGCCGCCAGCGCCTGCGCTGCCGCCGACGGCGCCTGCGCCGGCCGCACCGCCCTGGCCGCCGCTTCCCCCGGAGCCACCGCCACCGTCGTCACCCCCGCAGGCCACGAATAGCCCGCAGCCAAGGAACACGCCGAGAACGCTCAAACGAAACATGGGAGTCTTCATCACTTCTCGCAGCGCCGCCTGTCGCGGCTTTCTAAGGGAAAAATTGCCGGGTTCGGGTCAGCCGCGCCGACGTCGACGGAGCGCGAGCAAAGAGGCGCCAAGCAGCAGCGCGAGGCCGCCGCTGCCCTGACCTTCCCCTGTCGTACGGCATCCACAGCCGCCATCGTCCCCGCCGCCCGCGGCTTTGTTCCCTGAGGAACCGCCTGCGCCCGAGCTGCCTCCGCTGGGGCCGCCAGCATCACCGCCGGCTCCCGCGCTGCCGGCGCTTCCACCCGCGCCGCCACTGGGATTTTCGGGCGGATCAGGCAGCCCAGGAACAGCGACGTTCAGGCAGGTCGCGGGTGCTTCGGAGAGCGCCGGGGGAAACGCACGACTCACCGACCCTTGGTGTCCCGGGTCGAGCACCAGATCAGCCAGGTCGGTCACCGCACAGTCCGCCGTCGACGCGTTTGCAGCGAAGCTCATCAGGCTGCCACTGTGGCACTCCACCGGCGCGTCCTCGCTGATGCGCGCGGGGTAGTCGGTGTCGTTCTGACGCACGCTGATCAGCGCCTTCGTATCGATGCCGAGGGGAAACACGGCGGGGCGAAGGTAGTCGCAGACGCCGGGTTGCATCCACGCTGGGGTATGGCTGGCGTCGAACGATGCCGGTCCCTGATCGCCGCTCACTGGCACCACCATGCGATGATCCGCGAAGGTCACCGCGGCGATGTTGAAGGCGTGGGCGTAGAGGCCGGAGTCGAAGAAGTTGTCGAGAGCCGTACCGTTCAGGTTGGGGTCGGCGGCGGCGGCGAGCCGGGAGTCGTACTCGGCGAGCACCCCATCTTGCTTTGCTTCCAGCTCATCGATCAAAGTGCCCACGTACTCTTCGGCGAGGTCGATAGCCTTGTCCTTCAACGTGTCCTTGATTGGCTGCACGATGGGGTCGAACACCGCGCGGATGATGTCGGCGGGGGGGATATTGATGCCGAGGGTCTCTAGGGTGCTCTGCAAATCGAGGTACCACTGCGGCAGCACTGCCTGGGCGACGGTTTCGTAGTCCAGGTTCGTGATGTCGTTCGCCCAGTCCTTCATCGGTTGCATCAGCACGCCAAGTCGGCTCTTGCTCAGGCTGAACTGCGGGGCTCCGGGTGCGAGGGGGCTGTTCAGCTCCGTGCTCAGCCCCGACACCGTCTGCGCGTAGGCAGGCATGAAACCATACAAGTCGTCATGCAGCTTCTCGCTGAGCTTGTCGAAGGCGCTCGGTAGCGGCTGATTGTTCGCATCGAAGCGCGAGGTCAGGAGCGCGACGTAGGTCTTGTAGGTGGAGTACAGGACGGGACAGCTGAAGTCGCAGTCCGTTTGGTCGTCAGGAGTGCCGAGCTGCCCGTCACTGCCCGCGGTCACCCCCAGCTCGAAGCCATCGGCGGTGTTCCAGTCTTGCAGCTCGGCGATGCGAGTCTCGATATCCAGGCGGATATCCAGACGCTCGCGGTCGATCTCCTCGATGTAGAACGGCGCCAGCGCCAGATGGTCGGCGGCGGGAAGCTCGGCGGAGTTCACGATGGAGACGAACGAGCCACTCGGGTTTGCGCTCCTCGCGGCCTCGAACTTCGCGCGCGCGTGCTCCGTCATCGCCAGCCAGACCGGGTTCTGTGTACCGAAGTAGGTGCGGAGCACGAAGCCTTGAGGAATCGTGTGGGCTAGCGTCCCTGCTCCGAAAGAGCTTGGGCTCTGAGCGTAGGCCGCCTCCTGGATCTGTGACTCCGCCACGATGTGGCGCACGACGTTGTCCCACGAAGACTCTCGGCCGGACGTGATCGGGGTGAGGGTGAACGTCTCACCGCTCATGAAGTTCACGTAGTGATGGGCGATGGCGTCCGTGGAGCCATGGAGAAAGCAGCCCAGAGCGTACGCGCGCTCCGCGTCAGTGAGCGCCTCGTCATAGAGCAGCTGGCACTGCGCGTAGGGCTGCTGGTGGAGCGCGTGGCTCGGGTCCGTCATGCCGGGGAAGACGGTGTTGTCGGGGCCGATGGCGCCAGCACGGAACTCCAGCGGGTTGTCCCGAATGGCGCGCGCATCCTCTTCACTGAGCGTGACACTGTATCCACTCAGCTTGAGGGCGACGCTGTTGCCACCGCCGGCAATCAATTCCTTGCGGATATCGTTCGCGAGCATGATGTGAATGCGCGTCGAGAACGCATGCGCTTCTCCCGCACTGAGCAGCACAAGGCCACCCAGCAAACCGGTCCCCAGAGCGCGTCGCGCCCGTCTCCTCGCAAGCATTGCTCCAGGCTAACCGCAGCCGTCACTTGGTTGTCTCAAATTCGATCCACGCGCGCCCACGGCGCCCCCGTGTTTGCAGACGGGAACGCCGGGTTGGAGCGCTCACTACAGCGGCCTGCCGCGGCGCGCCATCGAGTAGAACTGGGGCATTTTCACATGCAAAACCGCGGAGCATGGCGGTGGGGGCTGCCTGGCGTCGAGCTCTCCAGCTCAACCCGCACTGCGACACCGAGTCGGCTCATGAGCCTAACGCGAGCCATCGATCAAGAGTTTGCTGAGCGCGAAATGTGAACTGAGAGTCACTAGACCACACGCCGCGTCCCAGACCCGTGGCCACAGTCACCTCGCGCGGTGGGTAACAGTCCCCGGTCCAACCCCGGTGCAGGGGCGCTCGCACTTGCCGTGCGGATCAGGCGCAATCACCTCGCATTGGCTCGGTCGGCGTAGCTGGATGTTGCTTTCGTTGCCAGCGGCGGAGCAACGGTGGACACTCCCCGCCCCATGGACCCGATGTGGATCGCCGCTGTCGTGAACCCTGCCGTGACTGCCGTCGTGGTGAGCGCCCTCACTCAGCACTTCATCACCCGCCGCACGACCGAACGCATCAAGCGGCTCGAGAGTGATCTCGCGACCAGCCGCTTCGATCACGAACAAGCAAGTGAAGGCGAAGCCAGGCGCCGGGAGCGCGTGCGAGAGGCGGTCGACCGCTGGGGGGATGACGCATTCGACGCCGTGAAGAGCTTGCGCCGTCGGCTCGACAACATCTTGGTCAGCGGTGCCCACGTTGCCCTGGCGCAGGATTGTGAAGAGCGCATCGCGCCCAGCTGGTCGATGACCCATAGCTACTACATGAACTCCACGCTGTACCTGTTCGCGCGGCTGTTCTTCATGGATCGGATCCTGCGGCTCGAGATCGGTGAAGAGGTGTTTGGAGCTCGGGACGCCAAGGATGAAGTCGTGAGCGAGCTCGACCGCATGATTCGCGAGCTGTCGAGCAATCGCCTCCACACCGGGGAGGGTGACCGTCAGGTGTTCCGACTCCAGCAGCAGGCGATCGGGGAGGCCGTCACCCAGCCCGTACCAGCAGGCAACGCCACGGCGCCCTTGAGGTGCCTCAGCTATGTCGACTTCCTCGCCCGGCTTGGACAGTCCGACGCGATGCTGGCCCAGGTCATCGAGCCGCTGCGCTTGCTCCTGTGTGACCTGGACATCGAGTCCACGCGGGGCGAACGCCTGCGTGGATTCAGCCAGGCGCTGGCCACCCTCCAGAGCGTGCTGGAGCAGCGGCTCGCCCCGCCTGTTTCCGGGCAAGCATCCTGATCAGGGCGTGCGAGTCCGTGTGGCGCCTGACCCGGAAGTGCTATGGTCTCGGCGTGTCTGCTATTCGACCGACCACCGGCGGCCGCTTCGTGGCGCGCCGCAGCACCCTGGAAAATGGCTGCTTGCGCTACGAGTTCGAGCTCGTGACCCCCGATCGGGACTGGGTGGGAAGCGCGTCCCTGAGCCTGGAGAAGGGCGACGTCGACCTCGCGATTGATTGCCGGGAGGAAACGATGGTCGAGCCTCCGGCCTGGCTCACTTCCCACATGGTCGCCGCGCTGCGTTCGGCGTGGCGAGGCGTCGCGTCGCCTGGCAGCGCAAAGCTTGGAGATTTTCCACGTCGGGTCACGCGCTGGCGCGCGCCCTTGCCAGGCCAGGAGTCGACGCCGCCGTGACACACCGCGCGAGCGCGGCTCAGCGTAGCGGCGTGCTGACGTTGCTGACGGACTTCGGGTTGAAGGACCCGTTCGTCGGGATCATGCACGGCATCGTGCTCCAGCGCGCCCCCACGGCTCGCATTGTTGACCTGACGCACCACATCACGCCCCAGGACGTACGCGCGGGTGCCTTCTACCTGCGCCACGCTTTTCACTGGTTTCCTCGAGGAACTGTTCATGTCGCGGTGGTGGACCCTGGCGTGGGGAGCCAGCGACGTGCGCTCGTGGTTAGCGTGCAAGGGCACTGCTTCGTGTTGCCAGACAACGGTTTGGTCGGCGAAGTGCTCGCTCTCGCACGTCGGCGAGGTGATCAAGCCGAGGTGCGCGAGATCGACGTGGGCGCTCCCGGGCTGAAGGTGGAGCTCGCGAGTCACACCTTTCATGGTCGCGACCTGTTCGCTCCGGTTGGCGCAGAGCTGGTTGCAGGTCTGCCCTTTGCGGAGATCGGACCGGAGGTGCATGAGGTGGTGCCGACGCCCAATCAGGCTGTCTTGAAGCTCTCAACCGGCTTTGAGGCTGAGGTCGTCGTGGTGGATCACTTCGGCAATGGCATCACCAACTTGGAGCTCGCTGAGTATTGCCCTGACGCGCTGAAGGAGCCCCGACGCTTTCGAGTGCGGGTCCAGCACCTGGACATCCCGCTCGTTCGCACCTACTCCGAGGTGGCCGAAGGTGAGCTGTGCGCTCTGGTGAACTCGTTCGGTACGCTGGAGATCGCGCAGCGAAATGGTAGTGCCGCGCGGCAATTGACGCGGCTGTTCGAGGGCGATTCTCCGACAGGGACGGGTTCTTGGGGGGTGAGCAGCCGCGTTCGGCTGCTGGAGATCGCCGCGCGCCCCGATTGAGTCAGAGGCCCGCCGGGTGTCGCCGATACGCTGTCGCGCTGCCGATCAGTGCCACCTTGAGGTCCCGCTGCTGAGGGTCGTTGCCGATATCAGCAGTTTCCATGCGGAGATTGGCGAGGGCGTCGTAGCCGGCGGCGTGGGCGTCCGCCTTGAGTCGCACCAAGGCTTCTCGTCGAGCGCGCGCCATCACCTCGCTGACACTCTCCATCTCTCCACCAAACAGGTTAACCAGCGCTGCAAGGAACGCCTGGAAGCGATCGAGCCCCCACACGAGCTCCACGGTGACCAAGCGCGGCGCGAGCGCGCCGCTGCCGAGGTAGTGCTTCGAGCTACTTACCAGGACATGCTCGAGCTGGCTCTCGCGCTGCGCCAGGGACTCACGGTGGAGCGCCCGACGTCTCGCACCCCAGTACCACCCGATGAGCAAGAGAGACGAGACCGACAGGATACCGAGCAGGGCCTCCATTAGCTCTCCGGCACCAGCAGCACTGCAGTGCCGTAGGCATAGAGCTCCGCTGCGCCAGCGGTCACTGCGCTGGTGGAATAGCGAACATTGATTACGGCGTTGGCTCCCAGGCGCGTTGCTTCGTCCAGCATGCGCTGGGTTGCCTGCTGTCGAGACTCCGTGAGCAGCTCCGTGTACTCCGAGAGTTCTCCACCCACGATGTTCTTCAGGCCAGCCAGGAAATCACGACCAAAGTTCTTCGCGCGCACGGTGTTTCCCTGGACGAGCCCCAGCACGCGCTGCACGCGATAGCCAGCGACGGTTTCAGTGTTGACGACGATCATCAGGCAACAGGTATCGCACAAGCTGGCTCCGCGGGCCTGTGAGACCGCGCCTGGCCCTTGCGCCTGCGGCGAAGCGCGCAGGCGGAGCGTATGCGGGCTCGCAGTGCACGCGGGCGGAGGGGGTAGCGCTTGGGGGAATCCGCGCTGGCCACACCGCGGTAGCTCCGACAGTATTCCGGGGTGCGAGCGCGTCTGATGCATCCGTCTTCCTCCGCCAGTTCCAAGTTTTCAGGTGGCGCCTGGCGCCGACGGCCGTTGGCTTCGTTGCTGCTTCTGTGCGGCGCCCTGGCCGGCTCGACCTGTGCCTGCGCTGGCGCTCAGGCGCAGCCTGCAGCGCCGAGCAAGCCAGCCACGCCTGCCGCAAAGCCACCTCGGGACCCTGCCAAGGCGCTGGCTCAGGGCAAGGACCTGTTGCTCAAGAGCGAGTACGGGGAAGCGGAGGCGAACCTGCGGGCGGCTCTGGTGGGCAAGCAGAAGGCTGAAGCGGAGACACGCCTGGCGGAGCTGCTCGTGCTCACCGGGCGCTACGACGACGCGGTAGCGGCGGCGAAGTCCGCAGCCAAGAGTAAGCAGTTCAAGGCTGAGGCGACGACGCTCGCGGCGAAGGCGCTGCGCGCAGAGGGCAAGCTGGACGAGGCGCTCTCCTGGCTCGAGAAGGTGGAGAAGGATCCTGACGCGCGGGCAGCGCGCTTGCTCCAGGGAGAAATCCTCCTGGAAAAGGGCAAGCGCAGCGAAGCCGAAGCCAGCTTGATGACGCTGATCGAGGACTACAACAGCGACAAGATCAACGACACCGATGCCGCCGGTCTGGCGATGGTCGGTCGCGCGGCACACCTGCTGCGCTCGCCACAAGACGCGAACGACGCGTTCAACGAAGCTGAGCGCGCGAAGCCAGGCGATATCCAAACCCTGCTTTGGCGCGCGGAGCTGTTTCTCGAGAAGTATGATCCGGGACACGCCGAGGAGGTCGTGAAGGAGGTGCTGACCCAGGCGCCGAATCACCCCGAGGCGCTCGTGTGGATGGCTCACGTCAAGCTTGCTCAAGCGCTGGATTTCGATGCCGCCACGCGGCTGGTCAAGCAAGCGCTGAAGATCAATCCGAAGCTTGGCAACGCGCACTTCGTCCTGGCAGGTATCAACCTCCGCGACATGGAACTCGCTGACGCCGATCAGCACCTCGACGATGGCTTGAAGTACAACCCGCGGGACCTGGACTTGCTGAGCTTGAAGGCGGCGGTACGTTTCCTCGCGGATGATAACGTCGGCTTCAAGCAGGCCAAGCAGAAGGTGCTGAAGCTGAACCCACAGTATTCCCGCATGTTTCAGATCATCGGGGACTACGCGGAGTGGGAGCATCGCTACGACGAGATCGTCGAGATGATGCGTGAGGCGCTCAAGATCGACTCCGAGGACGCCAAAGCAGAGGCGCAGCTCGGCCTAAACCTGATTCGTGCCGGAAACGACAAGGAGGGCCTCCAGGCGCTGAACTCGGCGTTCGACAAGGACAAGTTCAACGTACGCGTGTTCAACACGCTGAACCTGTACGAGGAGACGATCGCCAAACAGTACGTGTCCGTCCAGGAGGGCCAGTTCACCTTCCGCTACTACAAGAAGGAAAAGGCCATCCTCGAGCGCTACATCCCGGGGTTGATGCGGGACGCCTGGAAGGCCATGGTCAAGTACTACGGCTTCACTCCCAGCCAGCCGATCGGCGTCGAGCTCTACGCTGAGAGACAGGACTTCGCGATTCGCACCAGCGGTTTGCCGGGAACGGCGATTCAAGGTGTTTGCTTCGGCAAGACACTCGCCTCGATGAGCCCATACAACGAGACCTTCAACGTGGGCATGACGGTGTGGCACGAGCTGGCGCACGTTTTCCATATACAAATGAGTAAGAGCCACGTGCCGCGCTGGTTCACGGAGGGCATGGCGGAGTACGAGACCATCGTCGCCCGGCCGGAGTGGCAGCGAGAGCAAGATCAGGATCTGTTCGCGGCGTTACGCGATGATCGGCTGCCGAAGCTGGGCAACATGAACAAAGCCTTCACGCGCGCCGAAGAGCTCAGCGACATCGCCACGGCGTACTACGCCTCGAGCCAGATCCTGGTGATGCTCGGGGAAAAGTACGGCCGCGCGAAGCTGAACAAGATGCTCGAGCTGTGGGCAGAGGGGAAGCGCACGCCCGAAGTGCTCAAGCTTGCACTCGGCAAGGACAGCACGGAGCTGGACCAGGAGTTCGCGGCTTTCAGCGGGAAGCTGCTCGGACGCTACAAGACCCAGTTCATGCCCATTCGCCGCACCGGGCCTTTCGAGGACGCGGAGGACGCCGCGAAGAAGGCTCCAAGTGATGCCAGAGCGCAGACGGTGTACGCCCTCGCGCTGTTGCGCCAGGGCAAAGCCAAGCAAGCGGACTCCGCGCTGCAAGCCGCGCTGAAGGCTGACCCCAAGTTCCCCGACGCGATCTTTCTGCAAGCTCAGCTAGCGCTGGCCAAGCGCGACGCGGCGGAGGGCAAGCGGCTCTTGAAGCAGCTGATCACGAACGGGAATGATGGCTACGCAGTGCGCATGATGCTCGCGGATATCGCCGAGGGTACTGGAGACGCAGCGGGTATGAAGAGCGAGCTCGAGGCTGCGAGCAAGCTCGATCCGAGCATGGCGGAGCCAGTTCAGGCGCTGGTTGACCTGGCGACCAAAACCAAGGACGAGGCAGCGGAGCTAGACGGTCTGCGCAAGCTCGCGAAGCTCGAGCAACACGATCCGAGAGTCTACCGCCGCTTGATGGAGAAGCTGCTGGAGAAGAAGGAGCTCGCCGAAGCTCGCGCCGCGGGGGAGGCCGGCACCTGGGCGGATCTGGAAGGCATGGATACACACCGCGTCTTTGGTGAGGTGCTGCTCGCGTCCAAGATGGTGCCCCGTGCAATCTTCGAAGGCCAATCCGCGCTGCTCTGCAAAGGCCGACCGAAGGACCAGGCGAAAGTCCACGACCTCCTGGCACGGGCGTATGCAGCGGTGCCCAACGCGAAGGAGGCAGCAAAGCACAGGAAGCTCGCAAAGGAAGTGCTCAAGAAGGCCAAGTAGGCAGCTTGAGGCAGCACAGGTCGGCGCCACTCAACGAATTGTTCTGCGAGCGCAGCGGCTTAGGGGATTCCGCAGGGAACACATCGTGGCAATCTGCTCCGCGCCAAGTTTGGAGTTGCCTGGCAGACGTTCGCTAGACGATTTGCTATCGTGACCGTTCACCGCAACGGAAGGGGCGAAGCGTGAAAATTGCGATGCTGGCTCGGAACGCCAAACTGTACTCCCATCAGCGACTGAAGGAGGCAGCGGAAGCGCGCGGCCACCAGTTCGATATCATCGACACCCTGCGTTGCTACTTGAACATCAAGGCATCGGGTTCGTCGCTGTTTTACCGGGGCAAGGAGCTCGAGTACTACGACGCCGTGATCCCGCGCATCGGCGCGTCCGTCACCTTCTACGGGCTCGCGGTACTGCGTCAGTTCGAGATGATCGGCACGTATCCCCTGAACGAGTCGGTCGCCATCGGGCGCTCGCGAGACAAGCTGCGGTCGATGCAGCTGCTTGCGCGCAAGGGCATTGGCTTGCCGAACACCACGTTCGCGCACGAGTCGCGCTTCACCGCGGAGATCATCGAAACCGTCGGTGGCGCCCCGGTCGTGATCAAGCTCCTCGAAGGGACGCAGGGCATCGGCGTAGTCCTCGCGGATACGCCGCGTTCCGCGAAGTCGGTGGTTGAAGCCTTCCGCGGCGCCGGGGTCAACATCCTGGTTCAGCAGTTCATCAAGGAAGCTGGCGGGTCGGATGTGCGCGCGTTTGTCGTGGGGGACAAGGTCGTCGCGGCGATGCAGCGAAAAGGCGCTGAGGGTGAGTTCCGTTCGAACCTGCACCGCGGGGGCAGTGCCGCCACGGTCAAGCTCAGTAGCGTGGAGCGCGCGACGGCGCTGGCGTCCGCCAAGGCGATGGGGCTCAACGTATGCGGCGTGGACATGTTGCGTTCGAATACTGGGCCGGTGGTGATGGAGGTCAACTCGTCGCCTGGCCTGGAAGGTGTGGAGAAGGCGACGGAAGTCGACGTCGCCAGCAAGATCATCGAGTTCATCGAAACCAACGCGAAGCCCCACAAGACGAAGACGAAGGGCAAGGGCTAGCTCGAGTCGTCCGCCTGGGCGAAACAGGTGCACTGTGCCCAGCGTGCGCACCCAGTCGACTTGCGCGACGCGTGCCGCACAGCTGACGGCAGCGTCTGTCGCTGGTGTCACTTCGAGCGCTGAGTTCACGCCAGGAAGGGAAGAGCGGCTGCTGCCAGCGGCCTGTCAGCAGCCACCGCCTCGGCGCGCTTGAATCCAGCTGGAAGTGGTAGCGTCGCGCAATGGCGAAGCTCGCAGAGGGGTTGGTACGCGGCGAGGACGGCGTGGTGCGCTGCTGGTGGGGGGCGCAGCCAGCGATCTATCAGCACTATCACGATACCGAGTGGGGCTTCCCCGTGAGCGACGACATCCGCCTGTTCGAGAAGCTCTGCCTCGAAGGGTTCCAGTCGGGCTTGAGTTGGCTCACGATCCTCAACAAGCGAGAAAATTTCCGCAAGGCATTTAAAGGCTTCGACTACCGTCGGGTAGCGCGCTTCGGCGAGAAGGACGTCGAGCGATTACTGGGCGACGCGGGCATCGTGAGGCACCGCGGAAAGATCGAGTCGACGATCAACAACGCCAAGCGCACCCAGGAGCTGGTGAAAGAGCACGGATCGCTGCACGCCTTCGTGCAACATTTCGCTCCTCACCCCCATACCCGGCCGAGGCGCTGCACGAAGCAAGCGCTGCTCGGGCTGTCGAAGACGCCCGAGTCAGTGGCGCTCAGCAAGGCGCTCAAACAGCGGGGCTTCAGCTTCGTCGGGCCGACGACCGTCTACGCCTTCATGCAGGCCATGGGGCTCGTCAACGACCATGTAGAGGGCTGTCCGGTGCGCCCTCGAGTTGAAGCCGCGCGCAACAAGGCGGGAGTCTAGGCCCGTATCTCATCGGCGGTGTTTTACCGCGCGGAATGTGCGTCGAGCTTGTGGGATGGAGATCCGCTGCCACTTCGCGTAGGTGCGAATCGCCCGATCGGTGAGCGCGCTCGGACTGTCGTTCTCCCCCAAGCCTTTTGCGACGGCATCTACCAAGTAGCCTTCGGGCGCCATCAGGGTCTGGGTGGACACCAGGTTCTTCGAGCCCGCGCTCTCGAGTGACGCGCTGAAGTAGCGGTCCGAGTAGCAGGCGAGCACGAAGGCGGGGTGAGCTGGGGCGTCCCGCGCGAGCACATCCGCCGGCGACAGGCTCGGCAAGCGCTTGCCATCCATGAGGCGATTGTGCCCGGCGTAGCCAGCGACGTGCACGACCTCGCTGCGCTTCGCTTCGTCAGCTGCGCGCTGGGGGTCCTTGAAGCTGACCCGCGCGCCTTCGGTTGCGTTACGCCAGAGATCATCGATGGCGCGATCGATCTTGCTGCCATGCACGGCCTGCAACACTACCAGTTGTTCGATCTGGCAGGGCGCCTTCGCGTCGGTCCCGGGCGAAGTGCGGGGCGCGCATCTCTCGAGGTGCCAGTTCTTTGCGGAAACGAAGCGGCGATAGACGACGCGTTCGAGGTAGACGTCGTCTTGCTTCGTCACCTCGACACGCTCCCACCCGCTGCGCTTGCCGTCGAAAATGCGTCGCGCTCCGAAGATTGCACCCCAGTAGAGGTTGGTCTCCAGGCGCCCCGGCTGACCAGCCCAGCTCGCGCCGCAGTCGATCTGCGCGTTTGAGCAGAGTGGAACCGTGACGTGGACCACCAGCGGTTTGCCCGCTTCGAGGTCGTGCTTGATGCTCGGATAGGCGTCGCCCCAACCCGCTTCGCTTGGCGCCACGGTGGACGCTGCGGTCGACGCTGCAGTCGACGCTGCAGTCGACGCTGCAGTCGACGCTGGTGAACGAGGCCGCTCTTGCGCGGGGGGAGCCGCGGGTTTCGGCGCCGCGAGAGCCCTGGAGCCCCGCGTTTTGGTTGGCTTTCCGGAGGCAGGCTGCGCCAGGAGTAGTCCCACCAGGGCCGTGAAGAGCAACGTGCGCGGACGCACAGCCATGGAGCGTGGAAAAGCCTGGAGTCGTTGAGTCAGCGGCTGGGCTGCGAGGACTCTGGCGGCTGCGGCACCGGAGCGGATGAAGCGCATGAGGGAGCTATCGTTCGCGAGCCTGCGAGTGTGACGTGGGACCTGACTTTTCGGGCCCCGCATAGCGCGCTACCCTTGGCCGTTGGCGCCTCACGGTGCCACGTCAAACGGGGGGAACATGGCGTCGATCAACGTTCATGACACGGGCGTGCTGTTCATCGACTACCAGCACGACGTCTGCGCTCGTGGTGGGCGGATGGTGAGTCAATCGGAGGAAGTGATCGCGGGCTTTGAAGCGGTGCGATCTCAGGCCGGCTGGCTTCTGGAACAGCTGCGCGACCTGCCAGCCGGCGCGCCGCACTACGCGTTCGTCGCCCATGGCTTCGAGTCCGGTTATCCGGAGCTGGTGGGGGGGCGGCTCAGCTCCTTCGAGAACTACGTCATGGAGAGCGCGGCGTTCGAGCGCGGGACTGCAGGTACGGCTCAAGTTCCCGAGCTGATCCCCACGGCGGACGAGCACGTGTTCTGGAAGAACACACTCTCCCCATTCGAGAGCAGCAACCTCGGGCACTGGCTGAACAAGCGAGGCATCGACACGCTGGCGCTCGCCGGTGTCGTCACTCACTATGCGGTCCTCGCGACCGCGCTGGCTGCCTTTGATCGTGGCTTTCGCGTGATGGTGATCAAGGACTGTTGCGCGTCAGGTTCTCGGGAGCGCCACGACATGGCGCTGGAGATCCTGGAGCCGTTGTGCGAGATGGTGAGCGCCGAAGACCTCCACGCGCGACTTTACGATGCCTCGGGGAAACATCGCACGGCTTCACGGCCAGCGCAGAGTCGGCCCAAGGCGGTTTGATGCTTAGCAGGCGTCGTTGACGCTCCCGCGCCGGCCGCTCAGCGTGAGCTGCCACTCGGCCCCACCATCACTCAGCTCCGCGGTGTAGATCGATTGTGCGCGCAGGCGGCGTGAGAACGATGCGGCGAGCGCCGTGGCCAGCAGCAATGGGAGCGCGATCGCGTAGTCTCCCGAGAGCTCGAACGCCATCACCGCCGCGAGCAACGGGGCATGCGTCGTCGCGGCCGTTGCGGCCGCCATGCCCACCAGCGCGTACCCTCCAATGGCGCTCGCTGGCAGCCAGCCGGCGTGCACCAGGCCAGCTGCGAACACGAAGCCAATGGAACCTCCAACGAGCAGCGTGGGTGTGAACACGCCGCCAGGGCTACCGGAAGAAACCGATGACGTGGTCGCCAGCATCTTGCCCACCAGTAGCAGCACCACGAAGCCCACGGAGAACTGACCCCCGATCAGGCGATTCAACGGTTCATAGCCATTGCCGGCGACCTCGGGCAGGAAGGCGATCACCGAGCCCGCGAGCAGCCCCCCAATTGCTACGCGGAAAGGCTTGCCCCCTGGCAGCCGCTTGAAAGCGTGCTCGCCCCAGCGCAGCAAGCGCATGAATACCTGTGCTCCCAAGGCCACGACAAGGCCCAGACCAGCGAACGCCAGCAGCTCCCAGCGGCTGGTCATGGCGAAGCTGTGCTCACCGTAGATCGGACCCGGGCCAGCCACGGCGCGGGTGATGCTCGTCGCGAGGACCGTAGCGATCAGCAGCGGCCAGAAGGCCTCGAGCACGACCACACCGATCACCACCTCGAGCACGAACAGCACCGCCGCAAACGGGGTGTTGTACGCGGCAGCGAAGCCAGCGGCCGTCCCAGCCGCGATCAGGATGCGTGTCTGGCTGAGCGGCAGGCGGAGTGCGCTCCCCAGGCTTTGCCCCGCGGCTCCGCCGAACTGAATCAGTGGCCCCTCTCGGCCCAGTGAGCCGCCGCTGGCGATCGCAAGCCAGGAAGCAGTCGACTTGAGCAGCGTGCTGCGCATGGACAGCGTGACGCGCCCGAGCACCACCGCCTCCATGACGTCGCCGACGCCACCGGAACGCGTCACGAGTCGCGAGACGAAGCCGCCTAGCAGCGCCCCGGCGGCAGGCAGCAGCGCGCGCTGCCACGGCTCCAAGCTGCCCACCGCGGCGACGACGTCCGACGCGCCGAACAACGCGCGGTTCAGCCAGGCCAGCGACGCGCGGAACACGATCGCGAAGGCCGCAGAAGCCACCGCAACCCCGATCAAGCCAACGGCGTAACGAAAGCGCGAGCGCGCGCTGAGCGCCGAGCGCGGTTCCGCTGGGGTTTTTTCTGGGGCCGCCGCCTGGGAATGCGCGCGCCCCGACGGAGGCTCGCTCGGCTCGGGCACTTGTGTCTACGCTAGCACCCAAATCCCGCACGAGTCTGGAGGTTTTTTCCCTTACCGCCTGGCTCGTGGCGGCGGCTCAGCCCAAGCGAGCTGCGCTTCGCATACTTATTGCCACGCGGTAATCACGGCCTGAGCGTCCGCTGCCGGGGTGCCAGCCAGGCGCGCCACCTTACACCGACCGCTCGCGGCTTTGGCACAGAAGGCGTCGGAAAGCGGTGCCGCGTCTGGGGTGAGGATCAGGGTTCGGAGCTGGAGGTCGCCGGGGAACTGCAGCGGGTCGCGCAGCGCGAGCTCCTGGATGTCGCTGGTGTCGAACGGCATCTCCATTGGACGCTGAAAGGCGAGGCGCGTCGTGTCCACCGGAGCCAGCGCAGCGACGGCTGCGAAGGGGCCAGGCAACTCAGCGGCGAGCAACGCTAACGCGGCGCCGTTTCCGCGCCCGACCAGGTACACGCGCTTGGGATCGACTCCTGGCAAGCCGGCGCTGGCGGTGCCTGCGGCGATGACGTCATCCACCTCGTTGAAGAATGCGCTGAAGTCTCCTGGGTTCCCGGCTTCACCGCGGAACTGCGGCAGGAACACCGCGAAGCCCTTGCTCAGGAACTCACTTGCAGCCGCCCAGTCCGCCTGGCTTGGGCTGAAGCCATCGTGCAGGTAGACCACAGCGGGCGCCGCGGTTGGGACGTTCGGCTTGGCCAGCCAGCCGCGGAGCTGGAGAGCGCCGCTCGAGTAAAGCATTTCCTGGGCGCCGGCTGGGGGCGGCACCGGCGCAGACTCTGGCCCTGCCCCCTTCATCAGCAGCGGGCGCGCTTCCGCTCGCAGCTCGCTCAGGTGTCCGTTGGCGGCGTTCATCTCCGCGGGGATACGAATGGTGCCGGGGAGCGAAGGTCCTTTCGCCGTTCCCCCGCCCTCCGGCGTCGCGCCCCCTTTCGTCCCCCCAGGAGCCGTCTCCGGGTGGTGGAAGGCGTTGACCCGGAGTGCAGTGGTCGGCGAGGTGCCGTACTCGACGTCTTGCAGCATGAACAGGTGGGGTATCATCCCGTCTGGCTCGAACTGGACGCTAGCGAGGTAGCGCCCGTCGGCGAACTGTCGCTTGCTCCCTCTGAGCTTCAGCTCTGCTTGTATGCGTGCGGTTTCAGCTGGGCCGTACTCGCGCCGAAGCTTCAGCAGCACACACTGCCGGACGCCTTCGCGCTTGCACCCGGCGAGCTGCGTCGCCTGAAAAACCTCCTGGAGGCGAGCCGGAACGCCATCGATCTCGGTGGCCAGCTCCCGCTTGTAGTCGGTTCCAATGACGAAGCTCTCCTCCCGCCAGTTCGTAGAGAAATTCATGAACATGCCAGCCAGAGACTGGGTGTAGTTGGTCGCGTACAGATCGGTGTCCGCATCGCTCAGCTTGTTGACCTTTTGCACCAGCGCGCGGAACGGGGCGGACAGGCTGACGTCAGACATGTCGCTCGCGTCCGGCGCGAGGTTGAGCGAGTACAGCGCCATGTCTTCTGCCAGGCCCCGCACCTGGATGCGCTCACCTGGCGGTGCGGAGACCTCCACGGTTTGCTTGCTGACCGTAGTCGCGGCGGTGCCGCGAAAGCGTATGGTTATCATCGGCCACTTCGCGTTTCCCCAGTGAAACTTGGGCGTCACGGTCTTCTGCCCCTTGTCGGGTAGCAGGTTCGATGTCGCCAGTAGTTTCCCGTCCATGTAGCGGTCGCTCATGGCTGAAATGAAGCTACCGCCGACCCAGAACGGGGTGAGTCGAATGCGGCTGTTGCCGCCGACACGGCTGATCACACCGATCACCTTGTTCGAGTTCACACTGAGGACGGGGCTGCCACTCTGCGAGTGGAAGTCGACGGGGTGATCGAGCTCGACGTCGATGTAGCCCGGGTCCCACTCGGTGATGCGGCCCTCGACGCGTTCGTGCCCTGGCGAGCCTTCACGCTTGTCTGGGAACCAGACGCGTTCCCCTGGAGGCAGATACGTGTTCGAGTCGGCCTCGAGCGCAACATATCCTCGCGGTAATCGAGGGACGCCCATCACGACCAGATCTTGAGAGAAGTCCTGAATGGCGCCATCCACACCGTGGTCCTGGTACCCCCAGAGCGAGTAGCGGGACTGCAACAGCGGCTCACCCTGCATGCTCCAGAAGTTGACCGCGTTGATCTCGTTCGTCAGGTAGTGCGCGGAGCTCACGAGCACGATGTGGGAGCCAGCTTTGAGGAAGAAGCCGGTCCCGTTGAAGCTCGGTGCTTCGCGCCGCCAGATGGGCTGGGGTTGCACCAGGATCTCATTGCTGCGCGGTCCCGCCGCTTGTGGAGCTTGCGGGATGTTGCTCGCGTCCAGCGCTGGTTTCTTGTGGCAGGCGAGAGCAGCGAGGGCCGCCGTTAGCAAGCAAGCGAAGTGTCGCGCACGCATGTTGGCACCATACTCGCTGAGGCGAAGGTTCTCAGCCGGATTCGCCAAAGAATGTGGGCGCCGCGCGGAATCGAAACCTCAAGCTAGCCACTCCGACCCGCGCTGCCGGCGCCGACTTGTGCCGCGGGGTGGGAGCGTTCATGCTTCGCCTCGATGTCCGAGCCCATGAACAAGGAGACCGCGATCCGCACTCGGCTGAGCGAGATCGTGGGGCCCGTTTTCTACTCTGACCTGAAGGCCCATTTGGTGCGCGACGCGGTGTTCGTGGTCGCCGCGGAGGTCAGCCTGGTCGAGTGTGGTGTGGCGGTGGCGCTTGACGACGTGGACCGTGTCCACGAGCTGATCGAACGGGGTCACCTGCGTAAGCCGAGCCGCCAGGAGCGGGCCCGCTGGGCGGACACCGCGGACGCGGCGTGGACGGCGATCGTGGTGCAACCGTATGTGTTGGTTCAGGTCACCCGGCAGATGGGCGACGTCTCCTGAAGGGTTCGTCGCGCGCGCTCCCGGGCGTTGCCACGGGTGCGCTGACCCCTCCCCCCAAAATCCAGCGAGCCAGGGACCGACGGCAGCTGCCCGTCGCGGTCTGCTCGGGTGTCTAGCGGGCCTTGTGCGTGATGCTGTAATAGCTGGAGATTACAGGTGAAATCGGCCTGGCTCGGGCGCCCACCTGGCGCGCCGCAGGGGCTCGCCGAGCGACGCGGCTGGCGGTGGGTTCGCGCTTTGGATACTGCATTGGACTGTCGGCCCAAGATCGATTACGTCCCGGCGCCACGTAGCGGCCCTTTCCTGCCCCTCGGCGGAACCGCGCGTGATCGAATCCAACGCGCGGCAGGTGTCAGCGCGGCCCAAAACAACCCACACCAAACCGCTAGAAGGTGTGCCCCGACTGGATCGCCCTAGGCGCACCGTCAGTCGAGTCTCCCCCCAACAGCCCCTGAACCTTGCGCCTGGTCGGCGCGAAATCGAGAAGCCATGACGGACCTGAGTTTATACCGCAATATCGGGATCTTCGCCCACGTGGACGCGGGCAAGACCACGACCACCGAGCGCATCCTGAAGCTCACCGGCAAGATCCACAAGATCGGTGAGGTGCACGACGGTGCCGCCACGACCGACTTCATGGAGCAGGAGCAGGAGCGCGGCATCACGATTCAGTCCGCCGCCACGACGTGCTTCTGGAAGGGGCACCGCTTCAACATCATCGACACCCCCGGGCACGTGGACTTCACCATCGAGGTGTACCGCTCCCTGAAGGTGCTCGATGGCGGCGTGGGTGTGTTCTGCGGTTCTGGCGGCGTGGAGCCCCAGTCCGAGACCAACTGGCGCTACGCGAACGACTCCAAGGTCGCGCGCATCATCTACGTGAACAAGCTCGACCGCATGGGCGCCGACTTCTACCGCGTGGTGAAGCAGATCAAGGAAGTGCTCGCCGCACGTCCCGTGGTCATGGTGCTGCCGATCGGTATCGAGAGCGACTTCAAGGGCATCGTCGATCTGCTGGAGAAGAAGGCGTACGTCTGGGACGACTCCGGCCTGCCAGAGAATTTCAAGGTCGAAGAGATCCCCGCGGATATGATGGACGACGTCGAGAAGTATCGCGCGGAGCTGATCGAGTCTGCGGTCGAGATGGACGACGACGTGATGGAGAAGTACCTCGGCGGCGAAGAGCCGGACGTGGACACCATCAAGCGCTGCATCCGCAAGGGCACCATCGAGCTCAAGTTCTTCCCGACGTTCTGCGGTTCGTCCTTCAAGAACAAGGGCGTGCAGCAAGTGCTCGACGCCGTCGTCGACTACCTGCCGAACCCCACCGAGGTGCCTCCGCAGCCCGAGGTCGACCTCGAAGGCAACGAGACCGGCGAGTTCGCCATCGTCGACCCCACCAAGCCGCTGCGCGCGCTGGCGTTCAAGATCATGGACGACCGCTTCGGCGCCCTGACCTTCACCCGCATCTACTCGGGGAAGATCAACAAGGGCGACACCGTGCTGAACACCGCCACCGGCAAGACCGAGCGTATCGGCCGCATGGTGGAGATGCACGCCAACGACCGCACCATGGTGGACTCGGCCCAGGCGGGTGACATCATCGCCATCGTCGGTCTGAAGAACGTGCGCACCGGTCACACCCTGTGTGACGAGAAGCAGCCCGCGACCCTGGAGCCGATGGTGTTCCCGGATCCGGTCATCTCCGTGGCCGTGACGCCGAAGGACAAGGCCAACAGCGAGAAGCTCAGCACGGCGCTCTCCAAGATGGTCGCCGAGGATCCCTCTTTCCACGTGGAAGTGGACCAGGAGTCTGGCGAGACCATCCTCAAGGGCATGGGCGAGCTCCACCTCGACATCAAGGTCGACATCCTCAAGCGCACCCACAAGGTCGAGGCCACCGTGGGCGAGCCTCAGGTTGCCTACCGTGAGACGATCACGAAGGCCACCGAGGACAGCTACACCCACAGAAGCAGACCGGTGGTTCCGGTCAGTTCGCGAAGATCGACTACACCATCGAGCCTCTCGAGCAGGGTGAAGGCTTCATCTTCGAGTCCAACGTCGTCGGCGGTAACGTTCCGAAGGAATTCATCCCGTCCGTCGAGAAGGGCTTCAAGATGATGCTCGACAAGGGCCCGCAGTGTGGTTTCCCCGTCGTCGACATCAAGGTCACGCTGCGTGACGGTGGCTTCCACGCCGTCGACTCCTCGCAGATGGCGTTCGAGACGGCGGCCCGCGCCGCCTACCGCCAGACCATGCCTAAGTGTGGTCCCGAGCTGCTGGAGCCCATCATGAAGGTCGACGTCTACGTACCCGACGCGAACGTCGGTGACGTGATCGGCGACCTGAACCGCCGCCGTGGCATGATCAAGAGCCAGGAGCCGGGCGCGACCAACGTGCATATCCGTGCGGAATGCCCACTGTCCGAGATGTTCGGCTACATCGGTGATCTGCGCTCCATGACCGCTGGTCGTGGCCAGTTCGTGATGGAGTTCAGCCACTACTCCACTTGCCCGCGCCAGATCGTCGAGAAGGTGAAGGAGCAAGTGAAGGAGCGCGAAGCTCGCCTCGCGAAGAAGTGAGCCGCTAGCTCCAGACTGCGAAAGGCCTTCGGATCCGCTCCGAGGGCCTTTTGGCGTTTGTCACGCCGCCCGCCCGGCGTTCCGAGGTTTTTCGGGGGAGAGGACGCGCCACACGGCGCTGTCGGGTCTGCCTATTTCCACTGCAAGAGCACGCGGCTCTTGGCGAAGCGCCCCGTGATGCCAACGAGCCCGGGCTGCTCGGCGATGACCTCGAGCAGGTGCAGTGCCTGATCACGGCTCATGTCGGTGCCGGTCGCCCCGATGACCTGGCGGGCGTGCTCTACGGTCTCCAAGGCCGCTTCGTAGCCAAGCGCTGGTGCGAGAAGCTCGACCAGCGTCGAGACGTCGATCGCTGGGCGACCGCTGAACGTGGATGGTGCGCTCATGGTCTTGCTTCAGCGCGGAAACGCGAGGACGACGCTCGTGGTATTGTGGAAGCCCGACCAGTCCCCCGCAGCGAGTGCGATTTCCCCATAGGTCTCGAAGCCAGCAAGCGGCGCGCCTCCGAGCTCCTGTGATATCTCCCCAAGCGCCGCGTTGAACGATTCCCCGAGGATCAAATTGCGGCAGATGCAGTCGAAGACCAGCGCGCCAGCGACTTCGTCTTTCAGGTCCTTGCGGGCAGCTGCCGCCGCTCGCCGCGCACTGCTGATTTGTTCCTGGGGGAGGCCCTGCATCACATGCAGCTGCGCCCCTTGGGCGACGCCGCAAGCGAAGTTGAGGGAACCGTCTTCATTCTTCGACAGAGGAGCGCGCACCTTGTAAGCGTCGCCGTTCGGCAGCCCAGCTTCGTATTGCAACAAGAAGCCGCCCAGCTGATCTGGGGAAAGCGCCAGTGGGTCGATGCCCCGGGCTCGAGCATCCGCCAGGGTTGCCTCTGCCCAAACGTCGAACGCCGGTCTGCCGTCGAGCTCGTGGATGACGCTACCTGAGGCGCGAGTGACGCGGAATGGACCGGCCAGCGGGGTATGACCATGAGCCACGCCGAGCCCGAGCGGCCTGCGGCTCCGCACGCGGGCGATGGCGACTGCATCGCTCCCCGCATGCCCGGGCACACCGACCTCGCAGGAGGTCATCGCAAGGTCGTCTCCAGCAGCTCCTCCGGCGAGGGGGACATCGGGACCAAGCAAGCTGGCCGCTAGCAAGGTCGCCTCCTCTCCGCGCCCGGTGAGCGGATCGAGCAACATGATCACCGTCTCGTTCGGATACTCGCTGCTCGGCGCGCTCTCACCCAGGGCGCTCTTCACCGCCGCCTCCGGATCCTCCGTCAGCCCGACACCCAATCCGGTCGTGATCTGGAAGTCGCCCGCCAGCGCAAACAACGCGATCGCGCCTTTGGCTTCCCGCTGTTCGGTGAACTCACCAGCCGAGGAAGCTCCGAGCACGCGCGCCGTCGGGAAGCGGGAGGCCACGCCATCCAGCACTCGCGCGAGTGCGTGTTCCGGCGAGGAGAAGGCCAGGATCAACAGCGGATCTCGCCGGTCGAGCCGCGACACCAATGTGTCGATGGCCGCATCCAAACGGGGCGCGATCGCGGTGGCTATGTGAGTCGGCATAGTGTCTCTCTGCGGTGAACGGCTCGAGCGAAGATCCATTGAACCCAAACTGGTCGCCAGTCATTCGTTGCAGCAAGCGGCGCCGATTCTCTTCCTTCACTCACGTCGCCAGAGCACCAGGTCGTTCAGGCCATGGCGTTCCACACGCTTGTCCACATATCCGGGAGGTATCACACCTCCAAAACCGTTGTAGGTGATCAGGCACGTACCGCTGGACGCGGCACGCAGCAGGCCTTGCACGAGACGCACGTCCTGGCGAAAGCGCACTTCGCTGAACTCCACAGTCTGATCGATCTGACCCTCGTTGCCCAGCAAGTTTTCACCGAACGGATTGTAGAGGAAGTAGGCATCCACGCTGGGCAAGGCGACCTCGCCCAGCGCCGCGTGGATGAACCGGGCACGCAGGTCGAGCCCGAGTGATTCCGCGAGGGAACGGCTGCAAGCAATGAGGTCCCCTCGGTGTTCGATGCCCAACACCTCGAGCGGGCTGCAGAGCGCGACGATTGAGCACAGCTTCCCCGGGCCGGAGCCGATGTCGAGCAGGTGGCAACAGCGCTCCTCGGTCAGCCACTCCGCGGCGCGGCGGGCGACAGAGACTGGCGTCCAGTACTGTCGCGAATGGGCGCGCACGTGCTGGGGCAAGAGCTGGTCGAACGCCTCGTCGCTGACCTCTGCGTTTGCGCGGATGCGTGCTGCGAGCTCGCTTGCTGCTGGCGACACGTGTCCATTCTTGCCGGCCTCGCGCCAGGTTTGAACGGGATTTCAGCTGCCTGAAGACCCGCGCCTCGCGCGCACGGAAGATTGTGCCTTCGGATCCGAGACAACCCGGCCGTATCCATGAGCGAGGCGGCCGGTCCGCGTTGGCCCGGCGAGGTTGAGGGAGTGAACGTTGGCCTTGGCTGGAGCGGAAACCGAGCTGCGGATCGAGCTCGCAGACTACGTGAGCGTGCTCGACGGTGGCTCGTGTCCTGTTGGCACGTTAGCTGCGAATCGCTTCCGCTCTCGCGTGCTGTTGCCCGCGGTCGCGTTGCATAGCCGGGTGGTCCTGGTGCTCGATGGGCCGCTCACGCTGTCCTACGACTACCTCAAGACATTGTTCGAAGGGCTGCCCCTGTGTGATCAGCGCGTGCGCCAGGTGTTGCGCGTGGAGTCGATCAGTCGCCCCATGCGGGCCACGCTCGCTCGGCGGCTGATGAATCTTTCTAGCGGCGCCATGCCGAAAGTCGGCTAGTCGCCGCGCAAGCCGAGGGACTTGGCCTTCTTGTACAGGTGGGAGCGCTCGAGCCCGAGGGCGCGTGCGGTTGCCGCCATCTGCCCCGAGTGATGGGTCAGCGCTTCCTCCAGGATGGTGCGCTCGGCTTCCTCGACGAGAACGCGGAATGGCACGTCTGGCCTGTAGAGCCCGGCGGTCTTCGGTTGCGCGCCCATCCCGAGCGCGTGCTCGACATCCGTGTTCGTCACGGTGTCGTCTGGACTCAGAATCACCAGGCGCTCAATCAGGTTCTTCAGCTCGCGCACGTTGCCGGGGAAGGAATGCCGGCCGAGGCTCTCCACGGCGTCTGGCGAGAGGCGCACACCGGGCCGGTCGTTGTGCTTCGCAGCTGCCGCGAGGAAACGAGCGGCAAGCAGCGGGATGTCCTCCCGTCGAGCGCGCAGCGGCGGAAGCGCCAGCGGCACGACGTTCAGTCGGTCGTAGAGGTCTGGACGGAACTCACCTTCGTTGCATGCCTCAACCAGGTTGCGGTTCGTGGCGGCGACGACGCGGACGTTGACTTTGAAGGTTTCGCTCCCCCCCACCCGCTCCACCTCGTGCTCTTGAAGCACCCGCAGGAGCTTGGCCTGCATGTCGAGTGGCATGTCTCCCACCTCGTCGAGGAACAGCGTGCCGGCGCTCGCGCGTTCGAACTTTCCGCGACGCAGCTTGGTGGCGCCCGTGAACGCACCCGCCTCGTGGCCGAACAGCTCGCTCTCAATCAGGTCTTTCGGGACCGCCGCGCAGTTCAACTTCTCCAGGGGACCGGAGCTGCGTGGGGAGGCGCGATGAATGGCTCGGGCGACCAGTTCTTTGCCGGTGCCTCGCTCGCCGGTGATCAGGATGCTCGCTTGAGAGCGCGCTGCGCGGCTGATCTGCGCCCGTAGCTCCTCCATGGCGCGACTCTCCCCAATCAGCTCGTCGAAGTAGCCTGCTTCGGCCTTCAGCTCCTGCGCCTCGGCCTCGGCCCGCAACAGCCGTAAGGTATTCTCCACGACCAGCAGCAAGCGATCGGTGGACAGCGGCTTCTCGAGGAAGTCCAGAGCGCCGAGGCGAGTTGCCTTCACCGCCGCATCGATCGTCGCGTGACCACTCATCATGATGGCAGCGGTGTCGTTGCCTTCGTTGCGTAGGCGCTCGAGCAAATCCACGCCGTCCCCATCGGGGAGCGCGACGTCGAGAATCATCAGGTCGTAGCTGCCGCGGCTCAGGCGCTCCGCCGCCAGACCAACCCCACCAGCCACATCCACCGAGTAGCCCTCCAGGGTCAGCGCCTTCTTCAGCGTGCTCAGGATGGCGGCTTCGTCGTCCACCACCAGCAGATGGGCTCGAGACATGGCGACAGCCTACGCCAACCCCCTTCAGTGTGCGACGCTGGACGCAGTCGGGAGCGCCCCTTGTACGGGCGTTGCCAGCTCGGTTCGCGCGCGCCGCGAGCGATTTCGCCGGCGAGAGCAGAGAATCGACACCTCCGCGGGACGTCGCTGTAGGCTGTCTTACCCATGAGCGCGCCTCGGCCCGTTGCCTCTGGCGTCCTCTCCAAGACGCCGCTCAGCAATCTCTTGGTCTACATCCTAGACCGAGAGCTCAGTGGAACTTTGGTCGTGGAGACGACCGACGGCGCGAAGAGCGCGCTGTCCTTCGTGCGTGGCGTGCCCGCGAAGGCGCGCACGTCCGATGCCGTGATCTACCTCGGCCGCCTGCTGATGGAGCAAGGGCTGATCGACGACGGTATCGAGGCGACCACACTCTCCCGCGTCGCCTCGGAGAAGAAGCTCTTTGGCCAGCTGCTCCTCGAGCAAGGTGCGGTGACCCGCGAACAGCTGATCAAGGCGCTGCAGGAGCAGGTCACGCGTAAGGTCGAGTGGATGTGCGGCCTGCCGGAGAGCGCGGCTTACGGGTTCTACCAGGACATCGATTTTCTGCAGGGATATGGCGGCGAGCCAACACCGATCCGGCCGTTGGCGGCGCTCTGGCGTGGCGTGCGTCGGTTTGGGCCAGATCACCTCGTGGACGCGTCGCTCGTGCGTCTGGGGGAGCGCCCGTTGCGCTTCCACCCTGACGCGGCGATCAAGAAGTTCGGGCTGAACAACGCGGAGAGCTCGGTCATCGACGTGATTCGTGCCAAATCGCAGCCGATCTCATCCCTGCTTCGAGCGGACCTGGTCGACACCCAGACGCTGCGCCGCTTGGTGTTCGTGCTGTTCATCACTCGCCATCTGGATCTGGGTGAGGGGACCGGCGACCCGATTGGGGGGGAGGCGGGCCCAGCTTCATCCAGGCGCCCGGAGCCGAGCCGTCCCCGAGGGGAACCTCGCAGCATGAAGCCGCCCGAGCATACCCCCGCGGAAACAAACGTCGGGGAGCTCAGCCCCGAGGCAAAGGACCTGCGTCGCGAGGTGATGGAGCGGTTTGCTGTAGTCGACAAGCAGAACTACTACGAGATGCTCGGGGTGCCGGAGTCCGCGACTACCTCGGAGATCCAGACCGCGTTCTTTCAGCTGGCCAAGCGCTTTCACCCGGACAAGGTCGCGTCGCAGCTGCCGGCGCTGCGCGAACAGGTGAACAAGGTGTTTGCGCGCATCAGCGAAGCAAACCAGGTGCTCACCGACGACGAGCGCCGCACGGAGTACGAGCGCCTGATGCGTGAAGGCGGCGCGAGCGCAGACGAACAAGAGAAGGTGCAGCAGGTGCTGCGCGCCGCGCAAAGCTTCCAGAAAGCCGAAGTGTTGCTGAAGAAGCGCGATCTTGCTGGCGCCGCGGAGCTCGCAAAGAAAGCCGCGGATGACGACCCGGAGCAGGCTGACTACCTCGCGTTCTACGCCTGGGTCACGAGCCAGCTCCCGGAGCGCATGGAGCAGAACCGGTACGACGACTTGATCGTGCTGCTGGATCGCTGTGTGGCGCAGGAACCCGACAACCAGCGCTGTCGCTGGTACCGGGGACAGCTGCACAAGCGGAACGAAAACATGAAGCTGGCGATCAGGGACTTCCGCTGGGTGCTGGAGAGGAACCCGCGGCACGTCGACGCTCAGCGTGAGGTGCGCCTCTACGAGATGCGTCGCCAGACCGGGCACTCGGTGAAGCCGTCAGGCCCGCCTCCCAAGGCGTCAAATCCGCCCGGAAAAGGCGGAGAGATCGGGCAGATCTGGGGCAAGCTGTTCAAAAAAGATAAATCTCAGTCGTAGAGCGCGGCGGCTCCCACGGCCCGCGAAGGGCGGGCTTGAATGGGGGTCGCTAGCTAAGTTACCGTGCGGTAACTGGCGAGTCTCGGCCTTTGCTCAGCGACCATAGACACTACGCTTCCAGCTCTAATCTGAAACAAGCCGCGAGCGTCCATTGCTGGGATCGGCCTCACAGCGGTTACGCTCACCCGCCTCTGCGCCCGCCCCCTGCGGGCCGTTCCGCCGCCTCCACAACTCCCTCGCTTGTCCTGGGGTAAGGGCGCCTACAGCCTCTCAAAGACTGAGACTTCCGTCGCCTCGAGCGCTTTACGTCTCGGCTCGGGGCTTCGCCCCATTGCCTGGGGAGGACTCACGGCGTCTTGAGGCTGGTGGTCTGTCGGGTCGTGCTGGTTCGTACACGAGTCACTTCGGCTCGGGGCTTCGCCCCATTGCCTCAGGCTTTTGGATCGTGTGTTACGGCCATGGCTCGGGGCTTCGCCCCATTGCCTCAGGCTTTTGTCGTGCGTTACGGCTCGGGGCTTCGCCCCATTGCCTCAGGCTTTTGGTCGTGCGTTACGGCTCGGGGCTTCGCCCCATTGCCTCAGGCTTTTGGTCGTGCGTTACGGCTCGGGGCTTCGCCCCATTGCCTCAGGCTTTTGGTCGTGCGTTACGGTTCGGGGCTTCGCCCCATTGCCTCAGGCTTTTGATCGTGCGTTACGGCTCGGGGCTTCGCGCCGTTGCCTTTGGCTTTTGTTGGTGCGCTACGGCTCGGGGCTTCGCCCCATTGCTTTTGGCTTGGCTCAGCGCTTGCGCACTATCTGGAGGCTGCGCAGTGTGGAGACTTCGTCGCTTGAAGCGGCGACGCCAATGCGAACTCGAGATTCGGCCAGTGCGGTTAGCGAACAGGTCGTCGTGTCGTCCCCAGCGGTCAGCGTCAAGGCTCCTGCCTTGCGGAGTACACTCAATGTAGAAGCGCCGGTCGCTGCCGGTGGCCATGCGCACTCAGCTTCACCCAAGCGCTGGGAGGCGCCGCACGTCGCGACCGTGCAGTCGTCGTTCGCGCCTTGGAGGATCACTCGGGGCGGCGGCCCCGAGACTCGCACCAGGCTGAGTTCGAAGCCGTCGTAAGTAGCCTCGCTGATCCATACGGAACCGCTGCCGCGCAACCCAAGGCCGGTGGCGGTGTAGCTGATGGTCGCAGTGGCGTCCTCCAGACTCGGGGGTGCGCTTGGTATGACGCTGGTTGAGAGCGTTGGTTGGATCAGCAGTTGCGGCCCGACATCGCGCGCGTGGGCTTCGCGCACGTCGCTGCGCACCCCAAACAGGCTGCCAGCCTCGCTCCAAACGAAGGCGCCAGGATCCACCGCAGAGGCGGCTTGCGGGGGGAGCGCGGACGGCGGGTCAGGGCTTGGTACGAACCGCGACTCCCAGGGGAAGAAGCGGTATCCGACGCGCTCCCCTGCGCTGCCCGTGATGAGCCACGGTTCGCCCCGGGCTGCCGGGATCAACAGTGGAGCATCCAGGGTAACGGGCAGCGCCGGGAGCGGGAACACCCGCTCCCCCGCAAGCCACACAGCGCTCCGCGTCGGCTCACAGCTGGTGTCGCTGACGGCACAGACACCAACGCCCAAGACGCTGGAGCCTGGCATCGGCACGAAGCGCGCGCTCTCCGAGGCGCGGAGCGCCGTGCTGCCGAGGTGCTGGCTCGCATCGGCGCTCAGCCACTCTACGGATTGCACGGGTTGCTTGCTTGCGTCGACTCCACCGCCAACAAAGACGCGGCCATCTTCGAGCACGAAGGCGATCGGGTTCGCCCGGCGCTGGACTAGCTGGGTCAAGCCCGCGATGCGCGCCGACAAGGTGTCCGGCGAAATGGCTTCGATGCTCGCTAGCGCCGGGCTCTGTGGAGAGCGGCCACCGATCAGCAGCGTTTCCCCGGTGATCAGACTCACAGCGGCGTGAGCCGCGCGCGCGGAGATCACGATCTCCTGATTGAGGTCGAAGCGCCCACTCTCGGGGTCGTAGGCGATCGCCGATGCCAGAGGAGTGGCGAGGTCAAAGCGCTCGTCACCGCGTTCGCGCGGATCGATGCCGCCGCTCAGCAGCATGCCGTCGCCGAAGGGAGTGATCCGAGTGTCGGCGCGCGCGGGTAGGATGCCACCTGGCACTTCGCTGGCTTCCGCTGTGTCTAGCTTGAGTAGCAGGGCGCGGGCGGCGTTGGGTCCCGCGTCTTCACCTCCCACCACCAAGACTTCGTTTCTGTGCGGATTGACGCCGATCGAGCTGCTCGAGAGCGGGAAGCTCTGGGCCCGCGCCAGCTCACAGGCCTCGTCGCTCGGCCACAGGCTCAGGTCGGCGCGAGCGCCGCGGACTGGGCCAACGCCTTGCCACTCTCCGTTGCCGTCTCGCGCAAGGCCCTCGAGGGCTTCGGTCGCCAGCGGCAGGCGCAGCACGCGCTCCGAGTGAATCGGGAGGGACTCCCCGCTCGAGTTGTCGACCGTGAAGTCACCCAGCGCGCTCAGATCCAGCGTCGCGTCGGCGCCGGGCGCGCAGGCTGGAAAGGTTTGCACGGCGATGGGTTGCAGCCGATCAGGCTCGGGATCTGGACGGCAGCCCATCAGGGCGCTGGGCAGCAACCCGAGCAGCGCGCCCAGCAAGCAGATGTTCGCGCGCGCTGGGTGATCGATTCGAAGTGCCATGGGGCGAAGACCGGCGACAATTCGCACCGCGATTGCCGCTCAAACAGGATACGTCGAGCCAGGCAGTGCGCGCTGCCTAAACATTCAGCACACTTACTGTTACAAGCCGCCCGTCGGGTTGCTTGAAGGCGTTTGAATGTTTCCCCAAATCTTCGGGAAATACGTGCTGGAGCGGGAGATCGCGTCCGGCGGCATGGCTCACGTGTACTTGGCCACGTTGCGTGGTGCCGTGGGCTTTCAGAAGCGCCTGGTGGTCAAACAAATCCGCCCTGAGCTGGCCTCCGATCCCGGATTCGTCGCGCGCTTCGTTGAAGAAGCCAAGACCACCGTCGGGCTGAACCACCCGAACATCGTCCCCGTCTACGAGCTGGGGGTCGAGCAAGGCGTGTACTACATCTCGCTCGAGTTCTGCGAAGGCATCACCCTCGGCGACTTGCTCTCAGCGACAGGGCCTTTGGACGCCGAGGAGGGAGCGTACCTCGGCATGGAGACGTGTCACGCGCTCGACTACGCACACCGCCGCGCGAAGGTCGTGCATCGCGACGTGACGCCGCGCAACGTGTTGATCGACGAGGAAGGCGCAGTGCGCCTGATCGACTTTGGCATCGCGGCCCCTGTGCGCAGCGATGGCGAGACGGTGGAGGCGTTTGGTTCCCCGGGGCACATGCCTCCAGAGCAGCTCAAAGGGGAGGTCGTGCCCGCTACCGACGTCTTCGCGGTTGGGGCGCTGCTGCTCGAGGCCTGGTCTGGGCGTGCACCGTTTCGAAGGGCGACGGCCAAGGCCTCCCACGAGGCCGTGATGAACGAGCGCCCGGCGGCTCCCTCGACATATCACGGGCGCCTCGCTGAGCTGGACGCGGTGATCGCGCTGGCGGTGGATCCCGACGCGGACAAGCGCCCCGCCGACGCGGAAGAGCTCGCGAAGCCCCTGCGGGATTTCCTGAGGCGCTCAGATCGGCGCGAGGTCGAGCGACGCCTGGGCCGCCGGGTTCGCCTCGCGCGGCGCAAGGCCGCTGGCTCCGTTGCCTCGATCCCCGATCTGGATCGCCCTCAGGGCGACGGCCGCGTGCCCACGTTGCCCGACGGAAGCACCCAGACCTTCGCGGCCCACCAGGAGATCGAAATTTGGACGCGACGTTTGGACGGCGTCGCTCCGGAAGACGGTGACGTCGATCAGTTACTCGGCGACGCTACGCCGCAGCCGACGCCCGTGACCCCTGTCGCGCGCCCGTCTGCCCCGGGCCCTGCGGCGGAGACCGGCCCCGCCACGCGGCGCATCGAGGCAGCGAGCGATACGCTCGCAGGGGGAGAGGAGCTCGCAGGACCTGACTCGGACGAAAAGCATGAACTGAGCGGCGAGCTGGCGGGCGCGCTCCAGCGCGACGCGGCGGAGAGCAAGACGACGCCGAGCTACGTATGGGTCCTCGCCGCGCTGCTCGGCGTCGCTGGTGTAGTGTTCGTGGTGTTTCGCTTCGTCATCCACGACACACAGGACGGCCAGGTGCCAGCATCACGAGACGTACCCAGCGCCGCGCCGCAGCCGCTAGTTACCGGGGGGAAAATAGCGCAGCAGGCTGACGCGGCGGGTCCCTCCGCTGAGGTTTCCGCGACTGGTCCCAGCGCTTCTGCGCCGCCCGGTGCTGTCCCCGTGAACAGCGCGCCAGCGTCAGCGCGCCTGGCAAGCACCGCGCCTCCCCCCCAAGTTCCGCTGCCGAGCGGGACCAGTTCGGTGGCAGCGCCGGTGAAGAGCGCGCCGAGCGAAGCCGTCCAGGATGCGACGTTGAACCTGACTTCCACGCCGCCCTCTCAGGTCTCTGTCGGGGGTCGTGCGCGGGGCTCCACGCCCGTGATGGGGCTCAAGCTGGCTCCCGGTGCTTATCTCGTCGTCTTCACCAACCCGGCTCTCGGGGAGCGGGTGCCGGCACAGATCCAGCTCAAGCCGGGCCAGACCAAGCGCGTCCACGTCGATTTCACCGGAGCCACGCCGCGCGTCATCCAGTGAGCGCACTTCATTAAGTGTCGCGCTGGACGCTCAGCGCCCCGTTCTGGCGCAGGGCCTCGAAGAGCGCGATGGACACGGAGTTGGCCAGGTTGAGCGAGCGCACGGCGCCCAGGGTTGGGATGCCGAGCACTTCGTCTGCACGCTCCACGAGCAAGTCCTCCGGCAGACCCACGGACTCCTTACCGAACACCAGGATGTCCCCGAGTCGTAGTTCGACTTCCAGGTAGCTCTGGCGGGCCTTGCCGCTGAATAGCCAGGTGCGTGGCGAGCGATCCGGGCTGTTTTGTCGGATGAACGCCTCGGCATCCGCCAATGTCTCGTGGGTGTGGATTTCCACCAGGTGCCAATAGTCCAGTCCTGCGCGACGAACGGCGTGCTCGTCGATGCGGAAGCCCAGCTTGCCCACCAGGTGCAGAGGCGCGCACGTCGCCCCACACAGGCGCGCGATGTTGCCGGTGTTCGGCGGGATCTCTGGCTCCACCAGCACCACGTGAAAGGGCGCCTGCTGAGGGCGCGCGCGCAGCCGTTCGGGGGTGTCCATCGCGGGTTTGTGTCTAGCGGCTTTGGCTGGTGGATGCAGGGGATTCGATGGGATGAAGGCGGTTTCGGTCCCCAAGCTTGACGCCGCCTTCCGTCGGTCAGTAGCCTCCCCTCGGCGGAGGCCTGATTCTTGGGAAAGTCGTTGTTTCGCGCCGTTCGTGCACGAAGTTCTGTTTGCGCGCCTGACCAGGCGCCCGAATCGCTTGTTGCCTCCCGGGGGGAGCGCGCTGAAGTCCATGCTGGTGGTGCGCGTCGCGCGCTCGCCGTTGGGCTAGGCATCGCGGCGTTGGGCGCGGTGTTCTGTGTACCTGAAGTGGCCCACGCGGAACCGATGGATCCCGCGATGGAGCGCTTGGTGACTGAAGATACCAAGGGCTGTCGTACCGACTCTGGCGAGATCAGTACGGTGGGCGCTGCGGGTCTGACTTGCCGGGCGGATAATGCAGCGTTCAAGCGCCTGATGAATCAGTGGGGTTGGGTGATCGCACCTTCAGCGATGCACTCCGCGCGCACCACCGGCTTCGGCGGCTTCAACCTGTCGCTGGAGATGGGCATCCACGACATCGATGAGAGCAAGAGCTACTGGAAAGAGGGCACTCAAGGTCCGCGCGATCCGTCTTCCGACAAGGCGTCGATCCGCAACTCGAGCCCCGACAGCACGCTCAACCTGTACTCGGTCAAGATCCGCAAGGGCTTCGGCTTTGGTCTCGAGCTGACGGGTCAGGTGGGCTTCATCCCCCAGACCAGCATCATCTCCGGTGGCGCTGACGTGCGCATGAGCCTGCTCGAGGGTTTCCGCACGGGAGTGGGCGGGATCCTCCCGGACTTCGCCGTCGGTGGCGGTGTGCGCACGATTACGGGCACGCCGCAGTTCCAGCTGACCGTCGCGGCCCTGGACATGCAGATCAGCAAGCCGCTGCCCATCGCTGACTCTCAGGTGCTGACGCCTTGGGTTGGCTACCAGTACGTGTGGATCTTCGGTGACTCGGGTCTGATCGACACCACGCCGGCGACCGATCCGATCGGGTACTGCAACTACGCAGGGCCAAACGTGCCGGGCAACCCGGACGTCGGGAACCCAAACAAAGCAGACAGCCAGGACCAGCACATCTACGACGGGCAGCCGGTCTGTCGCGGCGGCAGCCCGCAGGACTTCAACAACAACGTCGTCTTCGACAAGGCGCGTCTGAAGCGTCAGCGCCTGATGTTCGGCTTGAACTACCGCTACGAGATGGTGACCATCGGCGGCGAGTTCATCACGGACATCGTGGATCCCGCGGACGCCCAGAGCGACGACGCTTCAAAGGAAGCGCTGCAGGGGGAGAGCCGCCAGTGGTCCATCGTGCTCGATCTCGGCGCGATGTTCTGACCTCGGCGCGATGTTCTGACCTCGGCGCGATGTTCTGACCTCGGCGCGGTGTTTCTGACCTCGGCGCGGTGTTTCTGACCTCGGCGCGGTGTTCTAGGCGTTCCTAGCGCAGCATCGCGAGCGCGATGCAGGCGACGAGCCCCAGGGCGAGCCCCACGATGGTGCTCAGCATCGCGGCTCGATGGGCCCTCTGCGCGGACTCCTTGCTCAGTCCATAAATTCCACACAGAAATGCCTGGGAGCAGGTGCGCGGTAGCGACCAGGTGTTGCGCGCGACCTGACCAGCGTTCTTCACGCCTTCGGATAGTGCCAGGGCGATCAGGCCGAGGGGCATCGTGACCAGGTCCCAGCCGGCGCTGTAGAGACCGAATCGCAGCGCGTGTCCCAGGCGCCCTCGTCCGCCTTCGCGACGTGCAGCGAGATCGAGCCCGAGCCCGTAGAGCCCGTGGAGCAGCGCCATCGCGATCGCGAGGGTGGGCACCCCAGCGACGATTGTGCGCAGCAGCAAGCTGCCGAGCACCGGATCCTCTGCCGCGACGTCAGACAAACCGGGGACCAGCAACCACAACACCGGACCGACGATTAGACACAGTCCGCTCACCGCGATCGCCTCGGCGGTCAACGCGAAGCGTGCGGCGCTGACCAGATCACCATCAGGAAAACGCGCGAAGAACGTCTGCCCGTGCTGTGTGGTGAGCTTCGCGGTGTTCCAGAGTCGCTGCCAGAAGCTATGCATTGGCCGCTCCCAGGGCACGATCACCACGACGCCTGAGCCGTGATCGAAGTCGTCGAGCTGCGGGATCTCGACGACCGCTGCGGGCACGTCGGTCAGCTCGACCTCCTCTGGCGTCAGCTCGGGATCGCTGACCAGCCGCGCCGCCGGAAACGATGGCTCGGAATCGAATGCAGCTCGCAGCCGAGGCTCGTCTTCGGGACGCAGCTCCCCTTCACTCGCCTCAGCGAGCTCGGGATCTGAGCGCACGTCCGCCCTCGGCACCATGTCTGAGCGGTAGCACGGACTTGCGTTGGCGGCGAATTCGAGCCCGTGAGGCCCTGAACAAATCAGCGCGTAGGCGAGGCGTCTTTGAGCTGATGCTTACGTCTCGAGAGCGCGCGAGATCTTTGGGGGGGAGGCGGCACCGCAACAAGTGTGCGCCACAAGGTGCACTTCAGTGCATTGTCTCATCGGTGTCGGAGGCAGTGCCAGGCAACGGAAGGTCCCGAAGATCATCCGCCTTTCCGCCAAAGCGCAGACTCAGCAGCAGTCCGAGGGCGGCCACCCCCAAGCTAGTGTACAGCCCCCACTGCCAGTGTATCTCCACGGGAACGCGCGGATGACTCTCGGGCGGTCGCGCCAGCAACATCACGGTCTCCACCAGCGTCATGCTCGCGAACAACGCGCACACCGCACGCACGCCTCGCATCTGGTTCACCGTGCGGCGACTCGCGACGAGTGGGATCAACGTGAGCCAACCCGCGAGCCCACTCCAGAGCCATCCCGCGCGACCTCGCGCCAGATCGAAACCACTGAGCAGCGCGAGATCAGGTTTGACCACGGAAACCCAGGGCGCGAAGAACATCCCAATCCCAAGCGCACCGCAAAGCATCAGCGCCAGTCGACCTCGCCCCATGAACGTCCAGGGCAGCGGGTAGTCCACCGCAGGGATTGGCTCTGGCGGGAGTTGCCCAGCGTCGGCCGCTGCGATCGCTTCTTCGAGCAGCGCGTCGTGAGACGGCGGAAGCTTCTCCAACGGCTGCAGCTCAACGCCGCAGTCCTTGCAGCGCGCGGCTTCGCCGTCTGTGTACAGCTCGCGGCAAAAGGGGCAGGCCAGCAGGCGACTCACAGCGGCAGCATAACTCATGGGCAATGAGCATCGACACTCGCCTGCCGTTTAGGTTCCTGGCCCTTGTGCCTTGCCCTGAAGGGCCAATATGGCAAAGCTGCCTCCGTTCGAGATGGCGAATTCCGAGCAATCAGCGGTCGCGCTCGCTCAGCTGCTTGGGCTGAACGCCGAGTCGCAGTGGTTTGAGCAAGCTCTGATTCATC
Source organism: Polyangiaceae bacterium (assembly GCA_041389805.1). Taxonomy (GTDB): domain Bacteria; phylum Myxococcota_A; class Polyangia; order Polyangiales; family Polyangiaceae; genus JAHBVY01. The sequence goes on from JAWKRD010000019.1 coordinate 64,052, forward strand.
CGAGCTTTGCCAACGAGCGTCACGCCGCCGAGGACAACCAGCGCCTGGAGTTCTTGGGGGACGCCGTGCTCGGGTTGTGCGCGAGCGAGCTCTTGTTCGAGCGCTTTCCCCAGGCGCCGGAGGGCAGCCTCACGCGGCTCCGAGCCCAGCTCGTCAACGCCGAGTCCTTGCAGCGCATCGGCCAGGAGCTCGAGCTGTCGGCCGCGCTCCGGCTGGGCAAAGGCGCTGATAGCGCTGGGTTGAGGGAGAGCCTGAACGTGGTGGCTGACGCGGTGGAAGCGCTGATCGCCGCCGCGTTCCTCGAAGGCGGTTGGACGCTTGCTCGCCAGGTTTGTCGCCGCTTGCTCGAGCCTCACGTCGTCGGGCTCAAGGCGGACGCCGGCCGCGACGCCAAGAGCGAGCTGCAAGAGCGCTTGCAGGCCGGCGGAGGCGCCGTTCCAGCCTACGCGGTCGTGGATGAAGGTGGCCCCGCCCACGAGCGCTGGTTCGAGGTCGAAGTCAGCGTGGAGGGGCGTCCACTGGGGCGCGGCAGAGGTCGCAGCAAGCGCCTGGCCGAGCGCGCCGCCGCACAGACAGCTCTCGAGAGTGAATCCTGGATCCGCGAGGAGACAGTCCACGAGGAGACAGACGGTGGAGTCGAAGATGTTTAGTCAACCCGTCGGGAAGCGTGAGCTGAGGCGCGCCCTGCTGTGCGCGATCCCCCTGGGCGCCATCGCTTGGGCGAGCGAAGCCTTCGCAGGTAGCTACCTGGACCGCGCCGCCCTGATAGTGGCGCATGCGCGCAAGGAAGCTGACTTCTTGCGCAATCACCTTTCAGACAAGGACCTCGCGGACTATGTCCACGAACAGGCGGACTCGAGGCTCAGTTCCGCGCGGCACATGCAGGTGCCGAAGCAGGTCGCCGACGCGCATCCGCACCTGCTGATCATGCTCGAGCATTACGAGCGCGCCACTCACGCAGCTACCCAGGGAGACAACGCCGAGTTCTTCAAGAAGCAGCTGGAAGCTCGTGAAGAGGAGCGCATCTTCCGCGGCGTGCTCAAGCAGCTCGGTTGGGACTTGCCCAGCATCTGAAGGCGCTAGCTCTCCCCCCAAAAAGAGCAGCTCGCGCTGCGAGAAAGGCCAGCGACCCCGGACTCAGCGCTTGCCGGCGCCGGCAGCTTCGTCGCCGCTGGAGGTCGGCTTGACGTCGCCCTTGGGTGGGTGCTCATCGATCAGTCCCGGTTTCCGCTCGGCACCGATGGCGCCAATCTTGTCGAGCGCGACGTTCTCCAGCAGCGCGTCGTTGCGGTCCTTGACGTGAGCGGCGGTCAGCTGCTTCACCAAGTCGTCCAGCTGCTTGCGGGTGCGCTCGCGCTCGAGCAAGCGGCGGATGTTGCCGCTCTCGCTCTCCAGGCTGCGTTCGACGGCGTTCAGGCTCCCGCGGCGCCACACGACGGCGAAGGCTTTGCCTTCAGCGACTGGTTTGCTTACCAGCTCGCCGTTCTTCACGTCCTTCGCTGCCTCGTACAGCGCCGGCTCCACTCGCACTCGGGGCACGTTGGTGAGGCCAGTCGGCAACACGAAGCCGAGGTCGCCGTCACGCATGTTCGTCGCCTTGTCGATCGACTTCTCGCGCGCGAGCTTGCTCCACGTCTTCACGTCGCCTTTGGCTTTGACCTGCTTCAGCACTTCATTGGCCGCGTCTTCGCTGGGCAACAAGATGCGCCATAGCTTGATGCGCTCCGGCGTCTTGAAGCGCGTCTCGTGGTCCTTGTAGTACTTCTCGATGTCGGCCGCCGTCACCGGCGACTTCTGCTCGAGCTCTTTGCGCAGGGCAGACTGCAGCGCCTGGAGCTTGGCCTGATTTATTTCCGCGCGGACAGTCGGCGACTTCATGGCGTCGTCCAGCTTGGTGTCGAGTCCGAACAGCACTTCGGGCACCAGATCGCGCTCGATGAACGCGCGCTTGATCTCCTCCGGTGTGTTCCCGTACTGCTTCAGCTGGAACGCTGGCACTTCACGCAAGCGCCGCTCGACGTCGCTCTCTCGCAGCTCCACGCTGCCGATGCGCACGACGACGGGATCGTCCGCTTGGGCGCTCGCACTGGATGCGAGGCTGGCTGCGGTGAGGAGCGCCAGGCTCGCGAGGTGGCGGACGCGGCGACTGAAGAGGCTGCTTCCCATGGGCTCGCTATCGCTAGCACACTCTACGCGGCGCTCGCACGCCACAGACACCCAGCGTCACTCTTCGACCAGCGGTACGCCTGCTTCGCGCAGCACCTCATCGGCGACCCCCACCAGGCCCCACACTTCGGAGCGAAAGCCGTACGCCTCGTGGACCTGCTTCACCACGTAGACCAGCTGGTTGCGGTCCCCAGGCGGTTTGCGCTGAGCGCACAGCTTCCGCAGGCTGACGACGCTCTCCCCCATCTCCAGGAGCTCGTTGGCGTGGCTCAGCACCTCGAGCGGCTTGAGCTCCTCGCCAGACCCGCGATGCTTGTTCTCGCGCAGCTCTTCGAGCAGCCGCTGGCGGCGCTTCTCGGTGCGGCCATCGAGCTGTCCGCTCCCTCGGCCTGCGAACAAATCGTTCAGCGCCCGCCCTGCACGGCGCTTCTGAATGGCCTCGCGGCTTGCGCGCTTGTTGCTCGCCACACCCCGAAGTTGCTCACACTAGCGTGAGCCTCGCAACACTTCGCCTCAGCTCGCTCGCTTGAGCCGTTTGCGTGATGCGCCGGGTGCTGAGGCCTGAGCCGCCTTACGCACGCTCAACGTGGCGCTCACGCGCTCTCTGAGCGGGGCGATGCCCAGGTCGCCCAGCCGCTGCTTGCAGATCTCGAGCGCCTCGCGGTTCTGGTCGATGCCGATCGCGCGCCGTCCCAGCGCTGCACACACAGCCAGCGTGGTCCCGCTGCCGACGTACGGATCAATCACCAGGTCCCCAGGGTCCGTCAGCGAGGCTACCAGTCGCTCGAGCAGCGCCATCGGCTTCTGCGTGGGGTAGCCGGTGCGCTCTCGGGCCACGGGCGCCACGATGCCGATCTCCCACACGTCACCGAGGGGCGTGCCAGGGCTCTCCTCCTCGGTGCTGCTCGAGCGCTGACGTCGGCCGCTGTCGTCCGTTACCGCGCGCTGTTTCCGTGTACCCCAGGTCGCGCGGGTCGACGCCGCGAGGGGCTCGTACAGTTGATTGAAGCGCGGGTCGCTGTCCGGGTCCTTCACGTAGCGCAAGAGCACGTCGTGCACGCGCTGGAAGTTCCTGGTCTTCGACGGCCAGCGGCGATAGCGCCACACGATTTCGCTTGCGAAGCACTCCGGTCCAAAGATTTCGTCGCACATCACCTTCGCGTAGTGGCTCGTCTTGGGATCGACGTGGAGCACCAGGCTGCCGTGGGGCGCGAGCAGGTCTCGAGCGAGGCTCAGGCGACCGTGCAGCGCGCCGAGGTAGTCGTGCATCCCGCTCCAGCGATCATCGAACGCGGGCCGCTCGCTGCGCTGAATGCGTCCACTGGCGTCGCGCCCGCGCTCCACGCGGTTGTGCTGCCGTCCCGTGAGAAAAGGCGGGTCGAGGTACACCAGCGCCGCCGAGCCGCCTGCACGCCGCGCCAGGGCCGACAGCGCCTGCAGGTTGTCGCCCTCGACCAGCATGCTGGACGGATGTCCCGGCTCCACCACCTCGAGGCGCGCGGAACTCGGCGTTGGCTCACTCGGCTTGTCGTCCCAGGTCAATCGGACGCGAGGCTCGCTGATGCTCATGCTCGATCGAAATCGTAGCTGGCGCGGATCCAGCGGGGCCAAGTTGTTGCGCGTTGGTTTTTGGGGGTGAGGTCCAGCGGGCCCTGCGCTTCAACCCGCGCAAGTGCTTGCTGAGCTGAGCCACTGGGGTTACCTCCTCTCGTCCAATGACCGAAGCGCAACCGCTCCCATCTTCTGGGCCAAAGCCCCGCATCCTCTCAGGCATGCAACCTACCGGTGGTCTACACATCGGTAACTATCTGGGTGCGCTCAAGAACTGGGTCGGTCTCGTCAACGCTGGCGCACACGAGGCGCTGTTCTGCATCGTCGACGCCCACGCCATCACCATCGAGTACGATCCGAAGCTGCTCAAGCAGCGCATCCTCGATGCAGCCGTGAGCTACATCGCTGCCGGCCTCGATCCCGACAAGTGCACCATCTTCGTGCAGAGCGACGTGCCGCAACACACCGAGCTCGCGTGGTACCTAGCTGCCGTTACTCCCATGGGCGACTTGAACCGCATGACGCAGTTCAAGGAGAAGAGCGACGAGCACAAGGAGAACGTCAACGCGGGGCTCTTCACCTACCCCATCCTGATGGCGGCAGACATCTTGGTCTACCGCGCGACGGTGGTTCCGGTAGGAGACGACCAAGTCCAGCACCTGGAGCTGACTCGCGAGATCGCGCGCCGCTTCAACCACCGGTTCAAGGAGGTGTTTCCCGAGCCGAAGCCGCTGCTGTCGGTCGCGCCGCGCATCATGGGCATCGACGGCAAGACCAAGATGAGCAAATCGCGCGGAAACAGCATCGACCTGCTCGACCCCGCGAAGGTCGTCGAAAAGAAGGTGAAGAGCGCCTTCACGGATCCCAACAAATTGCGCCAGGGCGATCCGGGCAACCCCGACATCTGCAACATCTTCACCATCCACAAGTCCGTGAGCCCCGCAGCGCAGGTGGCGGAGATCAACCGCGACTGCCGCACCGGCGCGCTCGGCTGCGGCACCTGCAAGGCCGCGCTGTGCGAGAACCTGAATCGCGAGCTCGATCCAATCCGTGAGCGCGCCGCGGAGCTAGGCGCCAACAAGAAGCGCGTGCTCGAAATCCTCGACAATGGGCGCGAGCAAGCCACACGGCTCGCGGAGCGCACCATGCGCGACGTGCGCAAGACCATGGGACTCGGCACGGGGCACTACAAGAAGTGAGCTCGCCTCGTATGCTACCGCGAGGAAAAAAGGCGAGCGCCTGGGTGCGCTGCGGCCTGCTCGCGGTCGCATGCGTCGCGCTGGCGCCGGCTTGCAGTCGTCAGCAAGAGGAAGAAACGCCAGAGCGCGTGGTCGAGATGTTCATCGACCGCATGGAGAGCGTGCACGGCGATCCGAAGATGGCGCGCCTGGCCTACGACCTGATGTGGTCCGATGCGCAGCGCGTGCTGACGGAGCGCGCCAAGCGGGCGAGCGCCGTCGTCGGGCGCAATCTAGGTCCTGAAGAGATGCTCGCGCCGTCGCGCTTCTCGCTGCGCTTCGAGCCACACCGCTTCAAGGCGCGCGTCGAGGGGCAGCGCGCGGTGGTTGCCGTGATTGGCGCCTCCCCGGGAGAGCGGTTCGACGTGCACTGTGTGCACGAAGAGCTCGGCTGGCGTGTGGTGATGGACATTCCGGAGCCGCCGCCGATCCGCAAGCGCAAGACCGAGGACTGAGCGCCGCCTTCTCTGACCGTTGCCCGCAGACCGCAGTCGGCGGAGCGGTCTCCTCGGGCGACGCGCGGCTTCGGAAGCAGCCTCGCGGAAACGCGTTTCTCTGCGGTTTTAATTAGAAAGATCCGAGCTGATTGACACTCGTCGGCGATAGCCGTTGGCTGTTTGGATGCTCGCGGCGAAATGCCCGAACTGCGGCGCGACGAGCCCAATCTCGTTGGAGCCGCCGGACCTCCTGGATTGCAGCTACTGCGCCTATCAAGGGCCGCTACCGCCGCACATCGAGCAAGAGGTCGTAGCGGCTCGCGAGGCGCTGTGGGCGATGCAGGCTCAGCGGCGGCAACTCTCGGTGCGCAGGTTTCAGGCTGTCGCCGGCGTGGAGCGCGCCCGCTGGCTTGCCCAGCTCTCCTTTGGCTTCGTGACGGCGGTTTTGTTGTGTTGCGGCGGCGGGGGAGCGGTTGCCTACCTGCTCACCGTGAGGCGCCTCACCCTTGCACAGGCGCCGATCCTGGGCTTCGCCATCGTGCCCGTCGTGTTCTCCGTCAGCGTGAGTGGGCTGCTGTTCTGGTGGCTGAAGCGGCGGGAGCGGCGAGTTCGCCGCATGATCGCGGCGCTTCCACCGGCCGCACCCGGTCATCCGGCGCGGTGCCATGTGTGCGGGGGGCCGGTCAAGGCGGAAGCCCGCAAGCCTATCTCGCGCTGTGGATATTGCCACGCGGATAATTTGATAGCCGCGGACGTGATGCGAGAAGCCGCTGGTCAGCAGGTTGCTGTGTTTTCGGCGATGGCACAGGCGGTGCGACAGGAGAGCGAAGTCGAGGACTGGAACAGCGCTGCTGTACCTCTTCTCATTGCAGCAGCCGGTTACGTCTCGCCTGTCGCGGGCGTCGTGGTCGCGGTAGCCCTGTACATCGGTCTGATCGCCACGCCGCGTGACCCCGACCCGGACGAAACCTATGCCGCTGTGGATGTGTCGGGCACGCGTTGCTACGGGCGCGCCGTTCCGCTCCTCGATGGCAGAGTGAGTGTCGAACTAGGCAAGACGTTCCCGGAGTTCGACGGTCCGCTGGTCATGAGGTCGGCTGATGTACACCGCGTGACCAGTCAGTCGCTCGTGGGTAGGGAGATCATGCTGGACCTCGGTCGCAGCGGTCGGGTGACGGGGCTCAGCGCAACCTACGCAGACGACAACAACCAGCTGCTGGTGGGCGACAGTGTCGTCGACCCGATAGGCGCTTGCGATGCCGAACCGCAGCTCGAAGTGCGCTACTCCGACCCAGGTCTGGGGGAGTGTCAGGCGCTGCTCGCGGATCAAGGCGCGGTCTGGTGGGTCGACCAGTTCAAGCTCCGGCACTTGCAGGCCGGTGCAGATCTCGTTCAGGTCATCCCCCACCAGACCAACGCGCTCCGGAAGGTCCAGTTCGTCCGCGCCGTGGATCACGCGCTGTGGTTGTACTCGGTGGATGACGACAATGCGCTCTGGCGGCTCCAGCTCGACGTTGCAGGAGCCAAGCCCGTCCAGCTAGGCGAGGGGGTGAGAGACTTCCACGCGGTGAACCAGCGCGTTGTCTACTCGACCTACGGTGGCATCTTCTACCGCGAAAGCCTCTCCGCGGAGGCGAAGACGCTGGCCGGCGACGAGGTTTCCACCTCCAGCGTCGCGCTTGGAGTGGATGAAGCGTACTGGCTCGACGCGAACCACGTAACCCACGCCGTCGACTTAACCGGAGGCACAGCCAGGGAGATCCGGGGAGCGGTCTACGACACGCGCTTGGTTCCGCTGCCTGACGCCTCGTTGCTCTACCTGGGTCAGATCTGCAACCTGGCGGGGCGGTCCTTCGAGAAGTGCCCGTGGTCTGACAACCGCGGGCGCGACTACTTGAGCTACTGGATCGAGGGTGACGAAGTGTTCTTCGCTAGTCGCAGCGTGGCCAGCGGGGTGCGCGGCGGCGTGCATCAATATTCCACGGGGAATCTCAAGTCGGTGACTCATCACTACGGGCTAACGGGTTGGGGTAGCAAATGCGTGTCTGTGGATTCGAAGTACGTGTACTGGGTCGACGCCCAACGGGTGCTTTTGCGATCACTGCGTAGGCGGAGCGCTTCCGACTCCCCCGGCGCCAAGCAACCGACTCGCTCTGAGTAGCCGACGGCCGCCGTAGAATCACACAGGCACAAACGAGAAAGAGGCGCGACCTGCTGGTCGCGCCTCCCTTGTCGTCAGTCGCGCTGAATCAGTTGGAGAAGAAGATCGCTTCGATCTCCGTCTTCACATCTTCCTCAGTCTGCTTCCGCGCAATCGCGATTTCCTTCACGATCAACGAACGGGCAGTGTCGAGCATGCGCCGCTCGCCGAAGGACAGCTGCTTGTTCGCCTTCAGGCGGTACAAGTCGCGCAAGACCTCGGCTACGTCGTAGATGGAGCCAGTCTTGATCTTGTCCATGAAACCACGATAGCGGCGGTTCCACGTCTGGGTGTCGAAGCCAATCGTGCGTTCCCTGAGGATATCGAAGATCTCGCGGATCTCTTGCTCGCTGATCACCTGGCGCAGGCCCACGGCATCCGCGTTGGAAACGGGGACCATGATCTTGCGGTCGGTATCGAGAATCCGAAGCACGTAGAAGCGTTGCCGCTGCCCTGCGATGTCCTTCTCGTCAATGCTGATGACCTCCGCCACGCCCTGAGCGGGGTAGACGGCCTTGTCACCGATCTTGAACTCAACTTCGGGGCTTGCCTGCATGTCGTCTCCTGTCGCGGGCCGAGGGTCTGTGATTTCGATTGAAGTCTCAGACCCGGCCAATGTTGTTTCGTAGAGTTGCTGCTCGCGCTTTTTTGCAGTTTGCTTTTGCCTTGCGGTTGCTCGGCTCTTGCGCTGCTTGATGTGGCGCGGGCTGCTCAGCCACTGGTGCTTGGCGCTCAACGGCTGGGCGCGGGAATCATTCCCTGTGGTTTTTCTGTTTTCGCACTTCGCGCCCCAGAGCGGGCGCGATCTGCATTCGGCCGAAGCGTGTGTGTTTGTCTTGGGCGAATGCGCTAAGTGGGAAACGCCGGAGCGCCGTCTTGTTGGACGGTGCTTTCACACTGTTGCTAGCTCCTGAACTGTCGCTAGCTGGCGCTTCTTCAAGTCAGTGTGTTCGCGACCCAATCGTCTGAGCTTCGCGGGGTTGGAAGACCTAAGGTTGGAAGCCTAAGGTTGGAAGACCAAGCCTGCCTGGGACGCTGTACTTTTCCTCGATTTCGGTGGTGCTCCGGGTCGTCGTGATCCGGGGCAATGGAACAGCCAAAAGCCCGCTGACACCGCGCCAGCGAGCCCACGCTGAACTAAGACTCAAGAGGTCGAAAACCCGGCAATCTTCAAAGACCCTGCGATCTTCAAAGACCCTGCGACCCGCGGGCTCGCATCAGCATGCGCCGCGATGGGGTCAGCCGCTTGGCTGGCACCGCCTTGGAGGGTCTGGTGGGCGCCAAAACAGGGCGCGCTGGGCTTGATTCCTCGTTTGTGCATCCGTGCTCGTTGTTTGAAGCCAGGCGTCGTCGGTGCTCGAGGCGATGTCCACGGTGGAAGAGATCCGGCGTGGCTTTGGATTCCTGGCGCCTTGGGAGAGCGGGCGCGCTGATGAGCGCGGAAGATCAGGTGGGACTGTTTCGGTGTTGTTTCGCGCTCTTGGGGCGCTGACACCGAACAGACAATGATGACAGATCCTGAGCGCTTGGGCGCTCGCTGACGGCTCCTTGGGGTGCCTTGCTCCTTCGTTTTGCAAGGGATAGAGGTCCGCCAGGCGCGCCACTCTAGTCAGAGACGTCTAACTCGTCAAGAAATCGTAGCAGAAACTTGGTCATGCGCACGGGGCACGGCTATCTCTGCGCATTTTCGCGTACTTCTCGCCTCCCGGGAGCACCTTCAGCAGCCGGACTGAACACCGAGCGCGTGGCTGCGCGCGGCTCCAGCGACGGATGTGCCCGATGTCCCGCCGCACGTGGCCAGCTGCGCCCTCCGCTCAGGGGCCCTGGGCGGCGCCGTGTATTCACGCGGAAACGACCGAGAAAGTTGCCGCGCGGCAACGTGATTCAGGCTTCGAGCAGCGCTTCGAGGATGCCCCAGCGCACGCCGCGATCGGAGACGGTGAGCTCGCTCGCCTGAGCCCACTGCATCACACCACGCGCGATGCGCGCGCCTGCAGCGATCACGTCGGCGCGCTTCGGCTCGAGCCCTGGGAGCTTGCGGCGTTCTTCCACTGGCAGTGACGCGAGCATCTCGCACAGCACGCTCACCTGCTCCAGGCTGAGCGTTGCGCCGTGAACGCGGCTCGAGTCGTAGGTGGCGAGGCGTTGCTGTACCGCGCAAAGCGTCGTCAACGTGCCAGCGACGCCGATGAGCTGTGCGCCGACCGTCGGTGGCGCTACCTGTGCGAGCTCCCTCGCCACGTCCGCATCGAGCTTGGAGAGCTCCTCGCCCGTGGGCGGGTCACTCGGGAGGTGACGTTCGGTCAGTCGAACCGATCCGATGTTCAGGCTGATCGCGTCGTTGATGACGCCAGCAGCTGCCTGGATGATCTCGGTGCTACCGCCGCCGATGTCGAACACGACCACAGGCTCAGCGCGCAGAGGCAGACCACTCAGCGCGCCGCGGTAGGTGAGCCGCGCCTCTTCGTCGCCGCTGATCACTTCCGGTGTGACGCCCAGGAGCGCGGCGGCACGTTTACGGAACTCCTCACCCCCTGCTGCGTCGCGCATGGCGCTGGTGCCGACGACACGTAACCTTGGGGAACCGAACTCGCGGAGCAGCGCGGCGTACTCCGTGAGGCACGCGAGGTTGCGCTCGACGGCCTCCGGAGCGAGCGTGCGCGTCTTGTCTACACCCTGACCCAGGCGCGTGATGGTCGCGCGCTCCAGCACGGGAACCAGCTGATTTCCCGCGCGTTCGGCGATCGCGAGCAGCACCGAGTTGGTGCCGATGTCGATCGCCGCTGCGCGTGTGTGCTGGTTCATCAGCAGCTTGAACGTCCGCCTGCGATCACTTCGCGAGGCTGTTCAGGTTGAGCATCTCTTCGACGTCGGGCAGCACGACGAGTTCGACGCGACGGTTCTTCGCGCGGCCTTCCTCGGTGTCGTTGCTGGCGACGGGATCGGTGTCGGCGTAACCCGCCGCGCTCCAGTGTGATGCGTCCAGTCCGCCGCCCTTGTCCTCGGGGTCCGTCAGGTAGACGAGCACCGAGCGCGCACGCATCGCGGACAAGCCCCAGTTGTCTTTGAAGAAGCCACCCTTGAGCGGCGCGGAGTCAGTGTGGCCCGCGACCTGGAACTCGCGCTTCGACAGCTCCGGGTCTGTCTTGATGACCTCGGCGACCTGTTTCAGTATGGAAATGCCTTCCTTCCTCAGGCTGTCTTTACCGGAGTCGAAGAGCACGTCGCCAGGCAGCTGGATCAACATGCGGTTGTCTCGCACCTCCACCTTCAAGCCGAGCTGCGTGAGCTTCTTGAGTCGGTCGCGCAGGTTCTCGAAGCGCTGACGGATCTGATCGAGTTGCTCCGCGCGGCGCTTGTACTCCTCGAGCGCCTTCATGTTCTCTTTCAACGAGGCGCTGAGGTTGTCGAGATTCACACCGCGCTCGCGGAGTTGCTTCTTGAGGGCGTCGATCTCCGCGACTGCGTCGGAGTGATCCTGCTCGCACTTCTTGTGCGCGGTGCGCTGCGCCGCGAGTTGGTTGCGCGCGGCTTCGAGCTCACGCACTTTTTGGTCCCATTCGTCCTGGCTGTACCCGCACGCCGAAGAAAAAAATCCGGCGCCCATCAGGGAAAAAATCAGCAGCTGGCGAGGGCGAAATTTCGGGGTCGTGAAAGACATGCAGAGGGGTCCTCAGAGGGGGTGGGGCGCTGGGCTTAGCGCTCTGGTGTGCGGCGCGTCAAGCATGCGTGTTGAAAGAACTTTTTGACGTTGGGGCGAGGCAATTTCCTACCCGCTGAACAGCCGCCACCGGGTGCGTTTGGAGGGGTCTGAACAGGTGCTCGGTCCGCACGGATTGCGAGGTCACCACCCCATGTTTCCTGGGCCGGCGCAACCCCTCCCTGTAAGTTTTTCGTTGACACATCACAATAGGTGGCAATATACGTCGTGCAACATACCTCGGGATCAGTTCATTCGGTGCTGATCCCTGGTTCGTTCGTAGGAGGCACAGATGGCCGCAAAGAAGACCAAGACCAAGGCAAAGACCAGCGCTCCCGCCGCAGCCCCCAAGGTTGCCAAGAAGCGCACCGCGAAGAAGGCAGCCAAGAAGGCGGGCAAGAAGAAGGCCGCCAAGAAGGCAGGCAAGAAGAAGGCCGCCAAGAAGGCTGCGAAGAAGGTTGCCAAGAAGGCGCCCGCGAAGAAGGCGGCGAAGAAGGCAGCCAAGAAGGTCGCCAAGAAGGCGCCCAAGCGTAAGGCTGCCAAGCGCAAGGCCGCCAAGAAGGCCTGAGTCGACTGCTGAAGTGCCTCTGACCGCGTCCTGAGAAAGCGCCTTCCTGGGTGGCTGGAATCAGGCCCGAGCCGAGAGCCTCCCCATCGGGAGTTCAGAGCCGGGCCTTCAGGACGCGGAACGAGTCAACCTTCGACGAAGCGGCTTCGGTCGCCCGTCGAGTTCACTGACCAGGGCTCCTGGTCGGCGAACGCAGGAGACTGCAACGCACCATCCTTCTGGAGGGTGCCTGATAGCCTGACATCAGCTGGGTCAGGCGCCTCGCGAGCTAGGCCCTGCGCGAGGTACTCCTTGGGCCTTACTTTCCGTGCGGTTGGCGGACCGCACAGAGGGGTGATCGTCAGCCAAAGGCGCGTCATTCGCGCTTGGCGACACAGGGGTTGGCAGTCTCTCTTCGAGAGGCGCGTGGTTCGCTTGCGTTCCGCACCCAGTCTCATGTGTTTGGAACCGGTTGTGCGTTCCTTCAGCAGTTAATGCCGCGCGGAAGCAACTTCGCGTGAGCTGCTGATGAGAAACAGTGCTCCGGTTCTTGGCGTTTTGTCGCAACGTACTGGTCCCTGCCCAGGTCTCCGCGTGCGCCGCGGGTTTTGGGGGGGAGAGCGCGCCGTCTCAGTCGCCGAGGTACAGCTTCAACGCCGAAGCTGCCGCGCGTCGATCGAAGGAGACGCCGTCGAGCGCGTCGCGCTTCGAGATGTCGTCGAACAGCTTCAACAAGAAGCCGTGGAACGCCATGCATTCATCGATCGCGGCTTCGAGGCGCTGAGGGTCGACGAGGTCCGTGTCTTCCAGTCGGCCCATGGCCTGCATGAACGCATCGAAGCGCGGGTAGTCGCTCGCGCGCAGCAGGGGGTAGCCCATCGCACGGAAGTACGCGAGGAACTCCCGGACGTACTGGAAGTTGTAGACCGGTGCCCAGCGATCTTCCGCTGGGGAGTGCTGTGCCTTGGACGAGAACGCGCGGACGATCTGCGCGAACATCCAGATATCGCGGCGCAAGCGTTCACTGGTCTCACGTTGGGCGGCTTCGTCGTCGAACACGCCGTCGCCCTCCAGGCTGACGCCCAGCGCCTTGCCCAGGAACAGGATCGCGCCGCGAATGGCCGGCCGCAGGTTGCTAATGCTCGCGGTGACTGCGTCACGCAGCGCACTGTCGTTGACCTGAGCGTCGGGAGGCGGCAAATCGTGCTGGAAAGCGCGCCGCATTTCCAAGCGGATATTGCCGGAGATGCCTTCGAGGGCGCTCTTGATGCCGAGCAAGCGATGCCCGGCTGCACGCAGGTTGTCTGAGCGCGCTGAGAGATCCGTCGCGCGCACCCGGAACAGATCGCGTTCGAAGCTCTCTGCGAGCAAGGTGCCTGAGCGGCGCCGCAGGTAGTCTGACAGGGCGCGCGCGTCGCTGCGCAGCACGCTCAGCACCAGGTGGGTGCGGCCCGCGTAGCCACGACGACGCGGAGCAGTCAGCAACGTGCGCTCCAGCAGCCGCAGGTAGCGCAGCATGCGGAACAGGCTCAAGAAGGTGAGCGCGACCAAGCGATGCGCTTCTTCTCCTGGCACGCTGCGAATCAGGTCGAGCACCTGACGGCTCTTGATGCGGTCGAACTCCGGACGAAACTCGAGCGCGGTGAGCGGGTTGAAGAAGACGTTGCGCCCGACGTCTCGCTGCACCGTGGAGAGCACCGAGTAGAACAGGCGAAAGGGGATACGCTGAGCCCGTAGCAGACCCTCGATGATCTCCTGGGTGCTGGTGAGTGAGGTGCGCAGCGACACCAGGCTCTCTTCTGGTGTGTGCTGGCTATCCCCCGTGCGCATCAACCTCGTGCGCATCGAATCCTCGGGGATCACCGTCTCCAGGTAGCGCTGGAACACCAGCGTGCGGTCTCGCGTGCCGAGCAGCTGCCGCTGGAGCTCGATGATGCGCTGCATGCCGTCGCGGAACAGCATCATCGGCTGTCGGAAGTCTTGAGCGACGACCGGCGCGCGGCGGGGTGGCCCCGGGTGGTTGCGCGGGTTGGCGAAGCACGCGGCGCTCTTGAGCAGGATCTCCAGCTCGAAGAGCACGTCATCCTTGGCTTCGAGCGGAAGCGTGGAGAACCAGAAGTCGCGCTGGGCCCGCTGCTCGCGGGGCAGCCCGCGTGTACGCGTGAGCAGATCGTCGTAGGCATCCGTATCCGGCGCGGACGGTGCCAGGCTGCGCATCGGAAGCAGCGAGTCGATCACTCCGCGAACCGTCTCAGGTTTCTTGCTGGTTGGCTAGCCGCCTTCGCAGACGGCTACTCTGCCACGGCGGCTTTGTCGGCGATTGCGGGCTTCGCGTTCGTCGCCACGGCCGAGGGCTGACGGTCCGAGTCGTCGGAGCCGTCCTTGCCTGCTCGCATGGCCCGCCACTTGAGTGCCGCAGGGAGCACGAGCACCGCGGCAGCGATGGTGGTGATCTCACCGATGGCCGCGGCCAGTCCAAAGCTCTGCACCGCGCGGTTGATGCTGGTCAGCAACACCAGGTAGCCGAGGGTGGTGGTCAACGAGCACAGCACCACGGCACCACCTGTCTCGACGAGCACGCGCTGAAGGTCGCGGTCTCCCATCAGCTCGCGGCGTTTCATGACGTTGATGCAGTAGTCAGCACCAACACCGATGCCGATGGGCAGCGAGACGAAATTCAGGAAGTTCAGCTTGATGCCGAGCAGCGCCATCGTGCCGATCTGGTAGGCGACACCACACAGCAACGTGATGAGCGTCGCCCAGCCAGCCGCGCGTCCGCGGAACGCAATCAAGATCACGAGCACGGTACCGATCAGCGACAGCAGTACCGCGATCGGTGCGTCCTCGCCGATCGCGATCAGCATGTCCGCGAAGATGACCGAGTCGCCGGAGCCGTGGATCACGTCGCCGCTCGGCAGCTTCACCTCGCGGTAGGAGTCCGCCCACAGCATCAGGTAGTGAGCGTCGTAGACGCTGCGACCCTCCTTCGGCACGATGTAGACGACGCGGCCACGTGAGCCGTCCTTCTCCGTGAAGGGCCGCGCAACCAGCTCTGGTAGCTCCGCGATGCCAATCGGCGCGAGCTTCTCCGGCATGTTCTCTTCGATCGCCTTCCAGTCCTTGTCGGCGATGAAGCCTCGCTTGCGCGCGCGATCGAGCAGGTCCTTGGTCTCCGCCCAGGAGCTTGAGCTTCTCTTGCTGCTTGTCCGGCAACAGATCGTAGATGCTGACGATCTTCTCGAACGGCTTCTTGTCTGGCGGTGCCTCGCGGTAACGCTTGTTGAGTTCGTCAACCAGCGGCTGCACCTCATCGATGCGGTCCGTCACGATGGCCTTGCCGTCTTGACCCAGGCGCCCGACGATCTTGTCGACTCGCACCGAGAGCAGCCCGGCGGCCGTCGGCTGCGTGCGTTCGTTGCGCACGTTGCTGAGGTCGTACTCCATCGGGTCGTTGACGAAGTAGCGCACCGACAGGGCCACGCAGGCGATCCCCAGCACGGAGCCTATGACCGCGATACTCCTGGGGAATTTGTTCACTGCCCAGGCGAACGGGATGCCGTAGACTCCGCGGAGTTTCGCGCGCCATCCGGGCTCCTTGTCGCTGTACATGGGCCTGATGCGCTCGCTCAGCACCAGGATGGCGGGCAGCACGAAGTATGTGGCGACCCAGCATAGCGCCATGCCGAGCCCCGCGATGATGCCGAAGTGCTTGAAGCCACGGAAGTCCGTTGCCGCGAGGGAACCGTACGCGATGCCGGCGGCCAAGGACGCCGCGAGGGTCGCACGGTAGGTCTCGAGGTGTCCGGTCAACACCGCCTGTTCAACGCCCTGGCCTTCGTCGCGACGCGCTTCCACGTAGCGCGCCATGTAGATGATGCCGAAGTTGATGCCGTTGCCTGCGATGATCGACGCCAGGAAGCCCGTGGCCATGTTCAGGTAGCCCACGCTCAGGTAGGCGAACGCGAACGACCACACGCAGCCTATGCCGATGGTGATGCCCATCGCCATTAGCGTGCGGAAACGCAAGAAGAACAGGAAGACGACGCCTAGAATCAGCCCGACGCCCCAGCCACCGACGCTGATCAGGTCGTCGGTGATGGCTTTCTGTTGTTCGGCGCTGGTGATCAGGTTGCCGGTGAAGTTGACTTCAGTCGCTGGATCCCAGCTCTTGGGGTTGATCTCCTTGACCAGCTCCTCGACGCGTCGCCGGAGCTCGAAGGCTTCCTGGCTGCCGCTACCGAGCGGCGTGCGCACGAGAATCGCGCCAAGCTTGCCGTCTTCACCGATGTAATAGCCGTCGACTCCGGGACTCTTCTTGTTGGCGTCGTCGACCTTGCGCTGGAAGCGCTTCTTCAAGCTTTCGGGGCTCAAGTCGGGGACTTCGTCTTCACCGAAGTCGAGGGCGGTGCCGGCTGCCTTCTGGACCTCCCAGTCGTAACGCTCTTCCACGTCGTCGTGGATTTGCTGGATGTCTTTCAGGTCGGCGTAGAGCGCCTTGTTCTCCTCGAAGAACTTCCGCACGGCGCGGGTACCGTCATCGACGCCGACGACGTACTCGGGAGGCAGCGCGCGCAGCTTTGGACTCAGGGCATCGATGGTGCGCTTGAGCGACTCCGTGTTGGAACCGGTGATGACGACAGTGAGAGTGGAAGCTCCAGCCAGCTTCTCGTTCACGCGTCGCATTTCGACAACACTGGCTTTGTGATCCGGAAGCAGCTCCTTGAAGCTGCTTCGGAGGCTGAGCTTGCTGGCTAGGAAGCCCGCAGGGAGCAGCGTTAGGAGCGCCACGATCAGCACGATTCCAGGATGTTTTACCTGGATCGCGGCCAGCCAGCGGTGCAAGCGAGCGAGGACGTTCTGGTCGTTCATGGACTCTGGGAGCAGCCGCTCGCTGGCGGCCAAGTCTCGGAAAGTAAGGCAGTGAGGGCCGGTTCAGCCCGCTTGCGACTACCTGTGCAGTGCACGTGCCAGCTCGACCCGAGCGACACCTCTGCCACGAGCAAGGCGTCGATGTAGGTGCCGCCTCTTAGCCGGATCAGTGGGCGCTGTCGAACGTCAGGCTGAACGCCTTCGCGCTTTCACCCGTTCGTCGCGTTCAGCTCACCGTGGTCCAGGTGCTTGCAGGCTCAGGGAGCGAAATTGAACGGGTAGTTCAGCTTGCTCTCCATGCCCTTCGGGTGCTCGCCGAACTCCAGCTTCTTCAGGGTGTTCGCGGCGCAGTCCACGATCTTGGGTGTGAACAGCGTCGAGCGATCCTTGTTGAGGGTCGCTTCCTTCACCTTGCCCTTGGGCGTGATCACGAGGCTCATCGTCAGATCGCCCTTGAGCCCAGGGATTTCCTTCTGCACCGCCTCGTAACAGCGCCGCACGCAGCCGCGGTAGGTCTGCACGATCTTCTGCATCGTCTCGACGTCGCGCGGTTTGCCCGCAACGCCCGCAACTTCAGGCGCCTTGGAGCCGTCGCCTTCGTCGAGGGGACACCAGGTGCGGCTCTTTCCATCTGCCGGATTCGTGCCGCCGGCCTGAGCGCCGTCGCCGCTGCCTTCGTCGCCGCTGCCTTCGTCGCCCTTGCCATCGTCGCCGCCTGGGGTGCCATCGTCGCTACCCGCGGCGCTCCCGCTGGAGTCACCGGCTTTGCCGCTGTTGCCCGTTGGTTCGCCCACGGTGGGTGGCGCGACTTCGCTGTTGTCGGTGTCGCTCGGTGCTGTGCTGCGTAAGGTCGACGCCTCGCAGCCGAAGAGGATCACCCCAGTGAGCACGGAGGCAGTGAGCAAGTTGGTCCAGGCGCAGATCCGCATGCGCTCGTTATATCACCCCGCCTGGAGAAACCTCACCCCGCTGAGAGTTAGCCCCTCACCCCGCCTGGAGAAACGGAGTCCACTCGCTGTAGGGCTGCTTGGCGCTCAGCAGGATGTGCTTGGTGGTCGACCAGCGCGGTTTGTTCGGGCGCGTCCGCAGGCGCATGCCCGCCTCCTCCGGCGTGCGATGGCCTTTCACCAGGTTGCAGCGCCGGCAGGAGATCACGAGGTTTTCCCAGCTATCCGCGCCGCCACGAGAGCGCGGCAAGACGTGGTCGACGTTGAGATCCCGCAGGCAGGGCTTCACGCCGCAGTACTGGCAGGAGTGGTCGTCGCGCAACAGCAGGTTCTTGCGCGTGAGGCGGATATCCACCCGTGGATTGCGCTCATAGCGCAACAAGTGAAGCACCCGCGGTACCCGTAGCCCACCGCTCACCATCGGCACGATGTCATCCACTAGCCGCGGCTCGAGCTGGCTCCACTCGGGGAACGCGTACAGGTCGCCGCTCTCGTCCAGCGCATGCGCGGCGCCACCGTACAGGAGCAATATCGCCCGCCGCGCGGTGGTCAGACAAACCGGCGCGAAATGGCGATTCAGCACCAGTACAGGGAGGTTGAGTACGTTACCGTTCGTGCGCGGTCGCTCGCGATGATCATCCAAGGAGGAGACCGTTGCCGGTTCCGCGCGGGAATGACTCTCCAGGGACGTCGTGTCGATCGATCCCTTGAGGCGACTATTCTTCAGGCGTGTCCGGCTCTTGGCGCGCGGAGCGTTCGCAGCGTTGCCAGATCCAGAAGAACCCGAAGGAGCAGACCGGCTACTCGCCGGTTGTCTTGGTCCCTCCGCGTGTGCCGCGGAGCCCTTCCCCCGTTGCGTCCTCACGTTGCAAGGACTGTAGCACGGAAGCTTCGTTCAGTAGGTTCGCTTGAGCTTGCCTCCGAGACGTCACACCGGCGTTCGTCTCGCGGTCGATTCTTAAGTGATTCCAACTGGTTATGCGTACTTTGCGGCTCCTCAACTGGGTTTGGGGGGGAGGAGCAACGCTCAGCCGACGTCGTGCGGCTCGACCGCCGTAGTCAGTCGGGCTATGCGAGGCGCCGATTGAGCCGGTTGGCGCTGATCCTCGTCCAACCCGAGCTACCTCGCGCACGTGTCCCACGTCTCTCTTTGGCACGGCGCACCGGAGGACCCTTTGTTCGAATCATCCGTATTGCCCGCTTCAGTCCCTGTTCGCTCACGTCAGAGCGGGAGTCAGCGCGCGCTGCGCGCCGTGACGGTGTTGGGCGTCGGCCTCAGCTTGTTCGCAGTTGGTTGCACGCCCCTCGGTGCGGGCGAGGGTGAAGGGCCCGCCTGGCCGCCGCTCTCGAAGAAGTGGTACGACCGCGCGCTCGTGAGTTACCGCGCGGCAGACATCGAAGACGCCGAGACGTCAATCGACAATGCGCTGCGCATCACTCCTGAGAAGGAAGAAGTGAAGCTGCTTGGTGCGCGCGTTGCGCTGGCGAAGCTCGACTACGATCGCACCGTCAAGCTGCTGAACGGCGTCGACTCTCAGGACGCTCGCAGCATTCGCGGTCGCGCGCTCTGGTACGCCGGCAACATCGACCAGGCTGCCGACGAGCTCGAGGCGCTGCTCGCCGACCCGAGCGTGCGCGACGAGTGGGCCGAGAACGTGGCCAAGCTCGCCCGCCGTGGCGGTGGTCGTTCGCCCTTCACGCTCTCCGGGCTGCTCGGCTACGGCGAGATGCCGCGCATCAGTGCGAGCAACATGAGTCTCGTGATCCCCGTGGAAGTGAATGGCGAAGAGGCGCTCGGCCTGGTTCACACCGGATACGCGGAGACGGTGGTCGATGGCAGCGGTGATCCCACGTGGATTTCCCTGCGGTTTGGTGACTCGCGTCAGCCAGGGGCCTCGCACCTCGAGGTGAAAGACGTCCCGGCCATCACCAAGGACTTGTCCGGGCTCTCCCGTGGGCTCAACGCGCCGATCAAGGTGTTGCTCGGCGTCAATTTGCTGCGGCATCTGCACCCCACGTTCGATTTCGAAGGTGGACAGTTCGTGGTGCGTAGCTTCGAGCCGCCGCCGCCGCCCGCCGCGACGACGGTGCACGTGAACTACGTGCGCGGCGGTGGAATGGTGCTGCGCAGCGCCCTCGGTCGCGACGCGAAGTCGCCACAGGTCGCTCTGTTCGTCGATACTTCGATGAACTTCCCGTTCGCGTTCGCCGATCCGGGCTGGAAGAAGGCGGGAGTGGCGCTGAGCAGCCTGCGGCCAGTGCCCGGAGCGCCGCAGCTGAAGTCCGGCGTGATCCCTTTCATGCAGATCGGCGCCTTCGAGCTGCCCAAGGTGGAAGCGGTCCATCTGGAAGACGCGCCGCAGGATCTCGAGATCGAGATCGATGGCACCATCGGAGCGCCGCTCCTGGCCGCATTCCGCGTCACGCTCTTTGACGGCGGGCGCTCGATGTGGCTTGAAGATCACGCGACGCTACGTGACGGCAGCCACCCCGGACCACCGGACGAAGCGCCGGACACGGAGCTGCCTTCACCGGCAGACGTGCCGGTCGTCCCCGAGGGGCCGGAAGTCAAAGCTCCCCAGCTCGCGCCTCCGGACGTGGCCGGACCGGAGGACGCTGAGGACGAAGCGCCGAGCAAGCCCCCTGGCGCAGCGAAGCCACCCGCGAAGAAGAAGTAACGTCCATCCCGGATGCGGTTGGCGTCAGCTGACGAGTGAGGCGGATGTGCTGGGCGTGCTATAAGGCCCGCCCATGAACCGGGCCCAGCTTGCGATTTACGCCGGAAGCTTCGATCCGCCGACGAACGGGCACCTGGACCTGGTGGAGCGAGCTTCCAAGCTTTTCCCGGAGGTGATCGTCGCCCTGGGCATCCACCCGACGCGCAAGGCGTTGTTCTCCGTGGAGGAGCGGATTGGCTTGCTACAGCAGGTTTGCAAGCCTTTCGACAACGTGCGGGTCAGCTCATTCGAGGGCTTGCTGGTCGAGTATGGCAAGGAAGTCGGCGCGCGAGTGATTGTGCGTGGTCTCCGCGCGGCAACCGACTTCGAGTACGAACTGCAGATCGCCCACGCCAACGCAGATTTACGTCCGGAAATTGACACGGTGTTTCTGCCGACGCGCGCAAACTACGGGTTCATCTCCGCCTCGCTGGTGCGCGAGATCGCGAGCCACGGCGGCGACGTGAGCCGCTACGCGCCACCGGCAGTGTGCGACGCGCTCTCCAAGAAGTTCGCCTGAGCTAGCGCTCGCGCGCTGCGCGAGAGCAGTCACCCGAGCAACGACGAGTGGCAGCGGAAGATTCCGGCTGCCTGGCATTGTCCCTGGTTGCGCTTGGCTGTGCACGGTTGTGAAGGCTTGCACAATGCGTGCTGCGCAATGGCGTGCAGCGTCGCTGGGCGTGCGGCCCAAACGCCGGGGAACTGGCTGCTTTCGTCGCTGGCACTGCGCGTGCAGTGGTCTCCGCGCGCGGGCGCACCTCACCCCCTGAACCCCTCGAGTGTGCGTCGGGCCTGTACGAGCCATGAAGCGAACTCTGTTCTTCTCCCTGCCCGTCTTCTTCTCGTTCTCTGTCTTCGCAGGAGCTGCTCAGGCGCAGACCGTCGCTGATCTCGCGGCTCGCGGTCAGTGCAGCACATCTGGACTCGAAGGGATCTCGGAGCAGCTGGCGGAGGCACAGATGTGCATCCGGCCTGACGCCTTCGTGAAGTTCGCGCCCCACGCTGGGGTGAGCCTCAGCAGCTCGAAGATTCATCCGTACCTGCAGGCGAGCGCGCGTGATGCGCTGTGGTCCGCGGCGAGCAAGCTCAACATCACCATCAACAGCGCGTTCCGGACCCTCGCCGATCAGTACGTCCTCTATTACTCCGGCGGGTGTGGCCTGGCAGCGAAGCCAGGCAAGAGCAACCACCAGTCGGGGCGCGCCATCGATGTGCAGAACTACTCCGCAGCGAAGAGCGCGCTGCAGAGCGCCGGCTGCACGTGGCTCGGCAGCTCGGACCCGGTGCACTTCGACTGCCCCGGCAGCGACGGGCGCGCCGATGCGATCTTGGCGTTTCAGCACCTGTGGAACGTGAACCACCCCGAAGACATCATCGACGAGGACGGGTCGTACGGGCCGCAGACCGAGGCGCGCCTCGCGAAGTCTCCAGCAGGCGGGTTTGCAAAGGGCGCCTGCGACCCTGAGCCGCCCCAGCCGGTGCAATGCGCCAACGGCAGCGCGCCGTTCTTCTGGGACTGCGCGGGTCCGATTGACTCCTTGAGTTGCGTGCAGATCTCCGAGCCGGCGGATCCGGACTCGTGGGACGACAACTACCTCTGCAGCGAGGGTGAGCTTGGCCTGCAGTGGTCGAACTCAGGTGAAATCGCTGGCATGCGCTGCACGGCGATCACCGAAGGCTCCGACTCCGACACCTGGAACGACAACTTCATCTGCGTGCCGCCGGATTCGCCGTACTTCTTCACCTGGAGCTCCGCTGGGCCGCTGGCAGGGGACTGCGTGCAGTTCAACGAACCCAATGACCCGGACACCTGGGGCGACAACTACCTGTGCTGGACCTACGAGCCTGGATCAGGCAACGGCGGCGTGGGGGGAACGGGTGGTGATCCCAGCGAGGGTGGTTCCGCGGGGCAATGGGGAACAGGCGGCGAGCCTGGCGCCGGCGACTACGCGGGGGGCGCTGGTGGAGGTACGGGCGGCGCTGGGTCGGACAACGGCTTCGGTCCGTCGACGGTGACTCGGGACTCTGGGAGCTGCAGCGTGGCCGCGCCGGGGCTGAGTGGCAGCGGCGCCGGACTCTGGCTCGCCCTGGGCGGCGCGCTGGTGCTGCTCAGGAGAAGACGTACTGCAGCCAAGGCGTCGGCGTGAACACCAGGATGAAAACGATCAGGCTGATCACGCCAACGACTTTGCGCCCCGTGCTCAGCTGATCGTCATCCACCGGCGGATGCCCTGGCCCGACCTTGCGGGTCATGAACCACAAGAGCAAGAACAGCATGACCCAGTTGACGATGGTGCCCATGGGCAGCAGGTCCAGGGTCTCCTTGCGGCCGTTCGCCACGTAGCGCTGAATCGCGGGCAAGCCGTGGGCCACGAAGTTGTAGACCGCGAGGATCAGCGGCGAGAAGCGGAAATAGCGCGCGAAGCGGTTCTGCCGCTCCCCGAACAGGGCATAGGCGATGTGGCCACCGTCCAGCTGGCTGATGGGGAACAAGTTGAGAAACGTCACGAAGAAGCCGACCCAAGCTGCCAGAGCGAGGGGATGCGTCTGAATGTCGTATCCCGGCGGCAACTCTCCGAGCGCGAGCCGCTTCAGCCCCCAGTACAAGAGGCTGTCCCCTTCGTAGACCACCACGCCTTGATTCAGCCCAGGCGTCACATCGGAAAGCCGTATGCCGATGAACATCAGCGGGATCGCGACGACCATCCCCGCCAGCGGTCCCGCAGCTCCGATGTCCATCAGCGCGTTGCGGGAACGGATGCGCTCCGGCATCACGATCACGGCGCCCAAGGTGCCGAACGGGTTCAAGATCGGAAGCGGCAGAAAGTACGGCAACGACGCCGGCACCTTGTGAATGCGCGCGGCGATGTAGTGACCGAACTCGTGGGCCAGCAAGATCGCCATAAGCGGTAGCGCATAGATCCATGCGGCACCAATCGAGCGCAGCAGCGAATCGATCTTGAAATGGGCGCTCGCGTAGTTGCTGCCCACGAAGAACACGCTGGCTAGCGTGGCGAAGAACAAGAGCACGTTGGTGCGCGTCTTGGGCGCGAACGGAGGCGGCTGAGACTCCGGCCCGTAGCCATCGTCCGCCCAGGCCGGCGCCGGCGCCTCGGCCTGCGGCTGCGGCGGAACAAAGCCCTGGGGAGGCTTTGGGAAGCTGCCAGGCGGCGCCAGTGAATCGCTCATGCGCCCAATGTCTCTCTGAGTTTCAGGCTGAGGCGCTCGAGCTGTGGAGCCAGCTCCGCGTCGAGCACACCAATCTCCGTGTCGAGCCGCAGGCTGCCGCGACCGCGCGCGATGTCGGGTTGCACGCGCACCGCGTCTGCGGGCAAGCCCAAGGTCTCCCGCGTTGCCTCCAGCACTCGAGCGTCCTCTGGGTGCGCGTGAATCACCACCTGCCGCGCGCCGCCGGTCTCTCGCAGAGCGGTGCGCGCGAGCTCCGTGATGCGCTCCGGCTGCAGCGAGAGCTCAGCGCCGATCAGTCGCTCAGCCAGCAGACGAGCGAGCGCGATGCTGCGATCCAGGTTCCGATGGTCGACTTCGCGTTCCAGCGCAGCCAGCTTCAGCGCCTGGGCCGCGACGCTCGCGGCGCCGTTTGCGCGGCCTTCCGCCTCAGCGATCAGGCGCACGCCGCTCGCTGCGCGCTCGGCCTGATCCAGGATCGCGCGCGCTTCGTTCTCCGCGCGCTCCACGATGGTCTTGGCTCGGGCTTCCGCCTCCAGCTCCGGCCGGAGCACGAGCCGCGCCTTGCGAGGCTCGGGTCAGGACTGCCGCCGAGCGCCGCCAGTTCGCCGGCAACATCTCCCTGGGGATGCGCCGTGCGCTACGCACCTTCACGTCAGCCTCCGCGAGTCGATGCTGCGCATCAGCGCGGCGAGTTCGGGCGCCAGCGCCGCGGCGCGGGTCTGGCGATCTGCATGCGCGAGCTGGGATGCGAGGGCTCGAGTGCGCGCCGTCGGCTCCGGCAAGCCATCGAGCAAGCCCTTGCCGCGCCGCCCCACCAAGTAGGCCGCGGCGACGAAACCTCGCTGAAATCCGTCGTTCTCTGGGCTCACTCTCGACCTCCGATGGGCATCGACGCTGAGTTCACGCGGGTCGCTCCGCGCTGTAGGTTTCGCCTTCCTGGCGTACCAAGCCGTCTTCGACGAGCTTGATCAAGTGGGCTTCGAGGCTGAGCTTCGCGAGGCCCCAGATCTCGCGCGGCGTATCGTCGTATGCGAGTGCGACCAGTTCATCCAGTGACGCTCTGTCCAGTTGCTGCACGGAAAATAGTACCTTCGCCTCACGCATCTTGCGGTGGCTCACGTAGTGATCGAACCAGGCGCTTGGTTGCTCGATCACCGCGCCGTGGGCCGGCAGCGCGCGCTTTGCGGAGAGCTCGCTCAGCCGCGTCAGCTGTTCCAGGTAGGTCTGCATGTGGCCGTCTTGCGGTTCGATCAGGATGGTCCCGACGCTAGCCACCATGTCGCCTACCACGAGCGCGTCCAGGTTGGGTTCGTGGAGGCAGAGATGCCCGGGAGCGTGTCCTGGGGTATGCAGTGCTTCCCAGCGCTGAGGGGTTGGGCCGTCCAGCTCGATCACATCCCCGTCGCTGAGATGCCGGTGGCCGAGCTCCGGTCGCCAGGCATCGCCGAGGCGCAGCGCGGTCTCCCGGTGGGCCAGGAGAGGCAGCCGGAGTTCCTCACTCAGCGCGTGTGCGCCAGCGACGTGATCGATGTGGTGGTGAGTGACGAAGATCGCCCGCAGGCGCCGTCCGCCGGAGGCGAGCCCGCGCGCCCACTCCACGAACGCGCGCTGCTCTGACTCGTGGGGCGTTGCCGGCTCAACCAGCAGGACTTCCCGGTCACCCAGCGCGTAGCTGTTGGTGTGGGTCGCTGGGGGCAGGGTTGGCGTCCGCGTCGCGAAGGCCGCGAGACCCGGAGCGATCTCAACGGGTCGCTCTACGGGCGAGGCGGGCGTGACGGACATGGGATGGTTCTAGTGCCCAATCGCCCACGTGGCCACACCCGGCAGGCAGCACTGGTGAGCTGAGGGCGTCACGGCGCCTGGCAGATCGGCAAACCCTCGGTGTTCGACCCAGCGCAATCGCGGGCGCGCTGAGCGCAACCTTGCTCGCATAGACAGGCATCGCAGGAACCGTCGTGGTCGCTCAGGCACTTGCTGATGCAGATCGTCGCGCCACACTCCACCAGGTCCGCCATGCAGCTTGCGCAGCCACTGCTCACGCCAATCGACTGCTGCGCGCAGTCAACGACGCAGGACTGAAAAGTCGGAGTACCAAGCTCACCAATGCACGTCACTCGGGCACACTGCCCGTACACGTCGAAGGTCTGCGTTTCATCGTTGTCGCAGGCACCAGTCGGGCAGTCGCAGGGCCCCCAGGTGCCGTCGGGCTGGCAGCTCGAGAAGCCGCCGCAGTTACAGGTATTCTCTTCCCCGGGGAAACACTCGGGGCCCGCCCCTGCGTCTCCGCCGAATCCGGATCCACCAACGCTGGAGCCACCGACGGCTGGACCGCCTCCAGCTGCCATCGCTCCGCCTTGACCGGTCGACGTCGTTCCGCCGTGAGCCGTACCGCCGGAGCCACCACTCGCGCCCTGGCTAGCGGCGCCGTGTCCGCCAGCGCCATCGACATCACTGTCTACACTCTTGCCTCCGCATCCAGCGGTCAAGAGCCCACAAAGCAGAGCGACCTTCCAAGTTCGGCTTGCCATGACGCCAACCTACCTTGAAAGGTCGCTGAGCGGCGCTCGCGTTTCCGTGGAGAGAGCTCAGCGCTCGACGACGAGCGCCACGGCTTCACCGCCGCCAATACACAAGGTGGCGAGGCCGCGCTTCTTCCCGAGGTCCTGCATCGCGAACAAGAGCGTCGTCAGGATGCGAGCACCGGATGCACCGATTGGGTGGCCGAGCGCCACGGCGCCGCCGCGCACATTCACCGTTTTCGGGTCGATACCAGCCAGTTGATTGCACGCCATCGTGACGCAGCTGAAGGCCTCGTTGATCTCCCACAGGTCGATGCTCGACTTGTCGATGCCGAGCTTCTTCGTGGTGTTCTCAATCGCCTTCGCCGGTGCGGTGGTGAACCACTCCGGGGCCTGCGCTGCGTTGCCGTAGCCGACGATGCGCGCGAGGGGGGTGAGGTTGTGCTCCTTCACCGCCTTCTCCGAGGCCAGAACCAGCGCGCTGGCGCCGTCATTGATGGTGGAGGCGTTGGCCGCAGTGATCGTGCCTTCCTTGTCGAAGGCGGGGCGCAGCGCGCTGAACTTGTCAGGGTTTCCGCGACCGGGCTCTTCGTCTTCGCTGACCACGATGGGGTCGCCCTTGCGCTGAGGGATGCTCACGTTGACCAGCTCAGACTTGAACAAGCCCTCCTTCTGCGCGGCCATCGCTCGGCGATAGCTCTCCTTGGCGTAGTCGTCCTGAGCTTCACGGGTCAGCTTGTACTCGCGCGCGCACAGCTCACCAGCATTTCCCATGTGGTAATTGTTGTAGGGGTCCCAGAGGCCGTCGAAGATCATGCCGTCGACGAGCTTTCCGTCACCCATGCGGTAGCCCTCGCGCGCCTTGTTCAGGTAGTAGGGGACGTTGCTCATCGACTCCATGCCGCCGGTGACGACGATGTCCGCGTCGCCGAGCAGCACGGTCTTGGCGCCGAACACCACCGCCTGCAGACCGGAGCCACACACCTTGCTGACCGTGGTGCAGGGCACGGTGTTGGGGATCTTCGCGCCAAGGGACGCCTGGCGCGCCGGAGCCTGGCCAATCCCTGCGGAAAGCACGTTGCCCATGAACACTTCCTCGACCTGTTCCGGGGCGAGCTTGGCTCGCTCCAGTGCGGCTGCGATTGCCGTGCTGCCGAGCGCTGGTGCGCTCAGCCCGCTCAGCGAGCCGAGGTAGGAGCCAATTGGGGTGCGCACTGCGCTGACGACGTAAACCTCTCGAGTCATAGCGATGGACATGTATCGCCAAGGATGCCCGGTCACCACCCCTGAAAAGCCTCAACGAGCGCTGCTCCATGACTTCCTCCGCACTCACCTGGCCTGTTGCGCAAGGCGTTACTCCCCGGGACCTGCGTCGGTTCCGGACTGGCTCTGAGGTCATCTGGGTTAGAGTGGCTGGGTGCGAGACCAACACCGAAGCTTCACCAGCGATTTGGTGGCCGCCATGCGCGCCTTCTACAGCGAGGCACCCGCGGATCTGGATGTCGCGAGTGACCCCGTTGCCTCGAGCTTGCTCCCTCTCCCCCTGACCCTGCTCGTGCGGGCAATGGGGCAGCCGGGGGTTGCGCGGCTGGTGCATCACGCCCTTGGGCACGCGAGCTTCGGTTTGTCCTATGGAGTGCCGCTCCGAACCGCGGCGATTGACGAGGTGCTGCGGGACGAGGCCAGTCGGGGGTGTGAGCAGCTGGTGCTGCTGGGCGCCGGCCTCGATGCCCGCGGCTACCGGCTACCAGAGCTTGGCGAGTGCAGCGTGTTCGAGCTCGATCACCCGAGCACCCAGGCCTACAAGCGCTTGCGCGTCGGGTCGCTCGATCCACTCGCGCGCGCGGTGCACTTCTGCAGCATCGACTTCGAGCGCCAGTCCATCGGTGAAGTGCTCGGCGGCGCCGGTTTCGTCACCCAGCAAAAGAGCTGCTGGATCTGGGAGGGAGTCACCATGTACCTGACGCCCGGCGCGATCGACGCGACGCTGGATGCGGTGTCGCTGTACAGCGCGCCCGGCAGCGTGCTGTGCATGACCTACGTCACCCCGGAGAGCGGAATCGTGAGGCGCGCCGGGCTCATTTCTGCAGGGAAAATTCAGGAGCCGATCCTGGGCACGCTCAGCCAAAAAGAAGTCCAGGAGCGCCTGGAACGACGCGGCTTCAGCCTGCTCTCCGACACGGACGCGCACGACTGGGCTCGACGCTACTGGCCCAAGGCGCCCGGTGGCCTCCGCGTGTGGGAACGCCTGGTCGTGGCTCGCAGAGCCTAACCAGCGCTCGACGTCTGCTCGGCCTGCACCGCGCGCTGCAGCGCGGACAAGCACTCACCCGCGTGGTGCGCGGCCTGATCGATGTCGCTCGCGAGCTCCAGAACCTCGGTGAGCTCTGCCGGTCGCTGCTGCACGAGGCAGGCGCTGCCCTGGATCACCAGCAGGCAGTTCTTCAGCTCGTGCGCCAGGCTGAGCAGCTGGTGGTGAAACTCCTCGCGGCCGCTCATAACACCCGGGCCAGCGCTGAGGTGAGATCAGCGGGGCGATACGGCTTGCGCAGGAAGCAAATCTGCTCCGTGTTCAGCACCGGATCCAACAGCTCGTGAGCGCTGTGGAGCACGATGGGGAGCTGCGGCGCCAGGGCGCGCACGGCGTGGAGCACCTGCCAACCGTCCATGCCTGGCATCTTGAGATCCAGCACCATGGCGTCGAAATGCGTCCGCTCCAGGCACGCCAGCGCGGTCGCGCCGCTGTGGACGCAAACCGGGTCGTAGCCCGCGTGGCTCAGCATGCGTGCGACGACGCGCCGGGACATCTCAACGTCGTCGACGACCAGCACGCGTTTCGCATGGAGTGAGTCAGGTACAGCGGTCACCCCAGGTTAAACGGCAACGCCCGCGTCGACTTGAGTCCCTGTGAAGTCGCTTTTCAATTTCGCTACTTCACGACGGTCTGGCAGCCAAGCACCACGTCCACGGTCACCCCACCACCCTGAACAGCCTCGCAGGAGTGCTTGCACAGGGTGATGCGGGAAGGGTTCGTCGGCGTGTCGTAGTACCAGCCCGCGGTGTCGCCCAAGCCGCAGTTCGCTGCGCCGTCGACGCGCGGAACGAAATCACGGATCCCGGCTTGGGTGAACGTGACGTTCACCTTGTCAGGATCGACGTCACCCTGCTTCGGCACTGGGATTGAGTAGGTGCACTGCAAATCCCCGCGGATCTTGTTCAGGGCGTCGAGGAACTCCTGACCGGCGTTCACTCCAGAGTCCACCAGCGTGGCGGACTTGGTGCCGCCAGCGAGCGCAATCGAGTTCAACGTCGAGAGTTGCTCTCCGAGGCCAATCACGAAGGTCAGCACCGACGGGTTCTGGTTCTTGCCTTCCTCGGCTCGCGCGGCCACTACATCGGTGCCTTCAGGGTTACAGCCGGACGGCGCGCCGTCGGTGGCGAGCACCACCGCCGTGATGTGATCCGGGTGCGCCGCCGCCCAGCTCTGCGCGTAGTCGATCGCGCCTTCGAGGGCGGGACCCATGGGCGTGCCACCATCTGGAGTCGTGTTGTCGATGGACTGCGTCACCATCGCCGCCACGCCAGGCAACGCCTGAATCGCGATCGCCGGCGTGACGTAGTCCGTTGGCAGGCAGGAGCTCGTCGGCTTCTCGTTGCACAGGTTGCCGTAGCAGCAGGACCCCAGCGTGCACTGCGCGATGTAAGGGAAGCAACCGTCGGCGTTGGTGCAGTTCGTCGGCAACGGCTTGGTCAGTGCCACGGGGAAATAGCCGAGGCCCAGACCGATGCCGGAGTTGCCCGGCAAGCCCACGAAGTTCTTGATCGCCTGAGTGATCGCGCTCCAGCGCTGGAGGCCGTTCGCGTCAGCGTCGAGCATGCTGTCGGAGCGATCGAGCAGCACATAGATGTCGAGGGGGATCACCGCGCCGGTGTAGGAATCCGTAGCGCATTCCGGCAGCTCAGCGTCGTTGCCCGAGTCGAGGAGCGACCCGCCGAAACCGGCGGAGCCGCCGTTTGCGCCGCTTCCCCCAGTGCCTCCCGCGCTCTGGCCACCGTTACCCGACGGGCTAGAGCTCGAAGCGGAGCACGCCGCGAACGGGCTCATTATCAACGCCAGGGACGCCAACGTGACGAGCCTTGGCAACTGGCGCTTGGGTTGAGAGGAACGACGCGGAGACGCGGAGCGAGACGAATTATGCATGGGCAAAAGCAGCCAGCATTCTAGCAGCGGGAGCGCCGATTGTTCCCCGTACGAGTGCGCTCGAGTGACAATTCGCCGCGCGCGAAGCGGCTTCTCGCCATGAATCGCCGGAGCGCCTACATCGGCGTACCCGCCTGCCGCTTCAGTCGAAGCGCGTGCTGCGGCGCCTGAGGCGTGCTGTGCCCTTGGTGGGTATCAGCATACCGTCTTGAAACGTCTCGTTGTCAGGCAGCATCGCGGCTCCCATTCCAGGATTGATCTCTGCGGCGTTGCCCTCGTCGGTGTCGATGTGCATTTCCAGGCGGTATTTTTCACTGACCCGGATCAACACGTCGCCGAACACCAAATCGCGGCCATCGGAGTCGATCGCGACCTCCACCACGTCCTTGTTCTTCACGCCGAAGCGTTCGGCGTCTGCGGGGGTCATGTGGATGTGACGTCGCGCGCAGATCAGGCCGCTGTCCAGTGTCAGCGTGCCTTCGGGACCAATCAGCGTCACACCGGGGCTGTCTTTCGTGTCTCCTGAGTCGCGCACTGGCGCGTCGACGCCGAGCTTGAACTCGTCGGTGCGCGACACCTCGACCTGGTTCTTGCCGCGTGTGGGTCCCAGCACACGCACACGCTCGAGCTGGCCCTTGGGCCCCACGACGGTGAGCGTCTCCTCGCACGCGTACTGCTCGGGCTGGCTCAGCTCCTTCCGAGGAGTCAGCTTGTGGCCCGTGCCGAACAGCGCCTCCACCGCTTCATCGGTCAGATGGATATGCCGCGCGGAAATGGCAATCGGGATGCTCAAGCCGCGTTCGACCTTGTCGTCGAGCTTCGCGAGGTGAGCCGCGTCCTGAGCGATGGCGCGCGCTTCATCGGTCGCGACCACCAGCAGCTTGGTGCGGCTGTGGGCCTCGTGGACCTCAGCCACCGGGGAGTCTTTGCTGACCTTGGCGTCGCGGTTCCGGTCCTCGTCCAGGCGCGCCCCCAGGAACTCGAGGCGCTGCAGGGTGCGGTGGCGAATCAGCGCGGAGTTCTCACCGATGCCGCCGGTGAACACGATGGCGTCCACGCCGCCCAGCACCGCAGCGTAGGCGCCGATGTACTTGCGCAGGCGATGAGTGAAGACCTGGAGCGCCAGGCGGCAGGCTTCGTCGCCTTCCGAGGCGCGGGCTTCGATGTCGCGCAGGTCGTTTCCGACGCCGCTCAACCCCGCCAGACCC
The DNA here is from genome assembly GCA_041389805.1 of Polyangiaceae bacterium. Lineage (GTDB taxonomy): Bacteria > Myxococcota_A > Polyangia > Polyangiales > Polyangiaceae > JAHBVY01. The sequence goes on from JAWKRD010000019.1 coordinate 95,541, forward strand.
GACTGACGGTTCAGCGCGTCGTCGAGTTCATCGACGCTCATGCCTTGCCTCAAGAGTTCGAGCAGCACTCCTGGGTCCACGTCGCCGGAGCGCGTGCCCATCACCAAACCTTCGAGGGGCGTCATGCCCATGCTGGTGTCGATGCTGCGCCCGTACTCGACGGCGCACACGCTCGCCCCGTTGCCCAGGTGGCAAGTGATCATGCGTAGATCGCGGATGTCGCTCGCGAGGTGTGCCGCGGCGCTGCTGGCGACCCAGCGATGACTCGGACCGTGAAACCCATAGCGGCGGATTCCGTGCTCTTCGCGCAGCTTCGCCGGCAGCGCATACTCTTTGGATCGCGTGGGCAGCGTGCTGTGGAAGGCCGTATCGAACACGGCTACGTGGGGCGGCTCTGGGAGCAGCTCTCTTGCCGCGCGGATACCAGCCAGGTTGGGTGGGTTGTGCAACGGAGCAAGCTTCGAGAGCTCATCGATCTGGCGCTCGACCGCCTCATCGATGCGCACGGCGCTGTTGAAGTTGGCACCACCGTGCACCACGCGGTGACCGACCGCTGCGACGCGCACGCCCTCCAGGAACGTCGGCAACACTTGCGCCAGGGCAGCCCTGTGATCTGCGCCATTCAGATCTTGGCTCTGACCACCGAGGGTGAACTGGCAGCCCGGTTTGCCGACGCGTTCGACCTTGGCGCTCAACGTCACGTCTCCCCGTTTGGCTCGCTCGCCCGTAGCCGGGTCGAGCACGTCCAATTTGATGGAGGAGCTGCCGCAGTTGATCACCAACACCCACGTATTCGCCATGGGGCCGAGGGTACCAACAACGTCGCCCACGCCGAGCACAACGCGCGACGATCGGAACAATGCTGCACGCTTGTCACGCTGATCGCCCGCGTGGAGGCGGTGGCCGGGTGCCCCCCGGAAGTCGACTCCAGCGCCTTCTCGCCCGTGGCAGTCGGCGACAGTTCTTTTGGGGGGGAGGTCCGCCGTAGTCACTCCGCGCCGATTCGCGCAATCCGTTCGCGGCACACATTGAACGGCGCCGCAACCTTCGTTAGGTTCGCGGCCCCGTGGTCAGCGACGAAATCATCCGACAGGCGCTCTCTCACCCCCTCCTGAAAAGCGACTTGGACGCGCTCGGGAAGAAGTACGAGGGCAAGGTACGAGACAACTACAGCTCTGCCGATGGCAAGCGGTACATCGTGGTCAGCGATCGCATCAGCGCATTCGATCGCGTGCTCGGTACGCTGCCCTTGAAGGGGCAGGTGCTGAACTGGATCGCCGCCTGGTGGTTCGAGAAGACGCGCCACATCGCGGACAACCACGTGATCAGCGTGCCGGATCCCAATGTGATGGTGGCCCACGAGTGCGAGCTCTTGCCAGTCGAGATGGTGATGCGCGCGTACCTCACGGGCACGACCAGCACGAGCATCTGGGTCCACTACGAGAACGGCGCTCGCACCTTCTGTGGGCACGACCTGCCCGACGGCATGAAGAAGCACCAGAAGCTGCCGAAGCCGATTCTGACGCCGAGCACGAAGGCGGCTCACGGCGACCACGACGTGTCGGCTTCTCGCGAGGAGATCCTCAAGCTCACCGGGATGCCCGAGAGCGACTTCGACACCGCCGCGAAGATGGCTGCTGAGCTGTTCGCCTTCGGTCAGAAGACCTGCGCGGAGCGCGGCTTGATCCTCGTGGATACGAAGTACGAGTTCGGCAAGACGCCGGACGGGCGCATCGTCGTGATCGACGAGATCCACACGCCCGATTCGTCGCGCTTCTGGTACGAGAAGACCTACTCCGAGCGCATGGAAGCCGGCGAGAACCCCGAGAGCTTCGACAAGGAGTACGTGCGCCGCTGGCTGAAGGACAAGGGCTTCATGGGCGACGGCCCCATCCCGGAGATCCCGGACGACGTGAAGGTTGAAGCCGTGAAGCGCTACATCGAAGCCATCGAGACCATCACCGGAGAGGCCTTCGAGCCGAACCTCGAGGACCCCGGTCCTCGCATGAAGAAGAACCTCGGTCTCTGAGTCGCTGTCGATCTGACCGACACAAACCGCAACGCGCCGCGCCTCTTGGCAGGGTGTTTTTCAACACCCTGTTAGAGGTCGCGGCCCGCCCTGCTTTGTGAGCTTTCAGCCCGCGGGAGACGGAGCCGGTGCAGGCTTCGAAGGTGGCGGCGTGATGCCCAGATCCTCGGCGCTGACCCAGAACTGACCGTCCTTCGGAGGCATCACCGTTGCGTCCTTCGGCATCACGCTGGCCCAGCCAGCCACCACGTCGAGCACGAGGACCTCCGTGTCGATCTCGATACGCCCGATCTTGGCGGCGTCTTCTTTCGCTTCCAGGCGGATATAGTGTTCACGAGTCGTCTTCACGAGCTTCGTCTCACCTTGCACCTGCACCCGAGAGCCTGAGACCTGGCGCTTCGGCGGGATGTACTGGTCCATGACCTCGCCCTTGGGCAGCGCCTTCAGCGCGGAAGCCTTGGCCCAAGCCTCCAGCATGATTTCGCCCTGATACGCGACCTGGACGTAGGCCCCCTGGCGCTTGGTGCTCCAGAAGAGCATCTCCTGCCCAGCGGCCTTGTTCAGCGTGACGACCTCGGTCTTGTCGCGCCCATAGTCATCGTAGAGCGTGATCGAGTCGTTCTTCATGCTGTAGCCGCGCGCGTCCCCATCGATGGACCAGCCGCTCGGCGTGCCCTGGTCGAAGCTCAGATTGCTGCAGGACGTCCACGTCTTGAAGGTTTGCGCCAGCGGCGTGGTCATCCGCTTTGCCACGCGGATACGCTTTGGGCTCGAGCCGTCAAAGTGCACTTCGCGATGCGCGCCGATCCACAGATGGCCCTGGGTAACCGTCAGGGCCTTCTTGGTGTAGATCGGCAGGCGCTTGGTGTGGACGTAGCCTTCGATGCGGAAGTGGCCCTTGCCCGTGCCCGTGTCGAGACGCGCGCGGTCATCGCTACCCTTGGGAAACTCGAAGGCCTTGAGCGGTGTGTCCACTCCAGTGAGTCGAGCGACCACACTGCCGCCGCTCGCCTTGTCGTAGATCTCCAAGTCCTTCGGCGGTGCTGTCGTGCCGGTGATGCTGCAGGTTGGGCCAGCCCCGGTGTCGGTGTCGGGCTTGTCCGCCTGAGAGTCGGCCATGGGCGCGGCACTCGAGCCTTCGCCATGGGGAGTCGCGCTGGCTACGGCGGCGAAGGCCAGGCAGAGTGCGCCGCAGCCGAGAGACCCCCACACGTGCCACGCTCGATAGCCCCGTTGCGCTTGACCCAGCGTGCGGTGGTTCGGCGCTGTTTCTCGGCTCATCTTGCGGTCTCCTTCAAAGCTCACGTTTCGCCCCGAGGGGCAGGGAAGTGGTTCCCCAGCAAAGACTCTGACGCAGCAGAAGCGTCACGATTCATTTGTAGTATAGCCGCCCTTCCCCGTCTGGATCCCCACGTGTCTGCAAACGAAACCGCCTCACCCAAGAAGCCTGCCGGCGTTGGCTCTACCGGCAGCGAAGCTCCCGCGCTGGCGTTCGCGACGCCACGCAAGCTGCCGAAACCGAAGAGCCTTTCGGGGCGCGTGGTGGTGCTCGACATCGCGTTTGCCGGGATCGGGGGAGGTGGCTTCGACAAGATCACCAAGCCCTTTCTGCAGGGGCTTGGGTCACGCCTTGCTGCATGGGTCGACCACCACGACCACGAGCTCCACGGCGAGTATTCCCAGGACCCACGCTTCGTCCTGGCTACCAAGGCGGAGCACGGCGCGTGTCCAGAGATGATCGACGAAGGGCTGGTACAGCGGATTGGCCCGGTGGACACGATTGTTTGCCACACGGATTTTGATGGGTTGGCGTCTGCAGCGAAATGGCTGCGTGGAGGCCGCGAACCCTACGTCGGCTGCGACGCCGATGCTCACGCGATCGACACGCGTACGGGGACTCCGAGCGAGACCGCCGAGCGCTTCGATCGGGCCCTGCGAGCGCGGCCCCGCGACACCGGCCTGTTTGGGATCATCGTGCGTCACCTAGCGAGTGGACTCGCTGATCGCCACCTGTGGGACCCGATCGACGAAGCAGCCAGAGAACTCATTCCCATAGAGAAAGAGACGCGGCGAGCCGCTGCAAGCTACGTTCGCTACGCGCCTGGCGTGGCGATCGTGGATATTTCGCAGGGCTTCAAGCTGGTGGACAAAACGTTGCTCTTGCTGCTGGGCCAAGAGCGTGAGCCTGTGAGCATCGTGCTCGACGCAGCGAGCGTTTCCGTGGCTGCGGCCTACGACAGCGGGTACAACTTCCTTGCCCTCTTCGGTCTGCAAGGCGGGATGCCGACTCGAGTTAGCGTCCCGCGCAATCAGCTGCCGATGGTGCTGCGCGCGCTGCGAGTCGACGCCGAGGCGCTGAGAGACTTCGGCGGCTGAGCGCGCCGGTCCGCGCTGGGTGCTTGGCCGGGCTGGCGAGTCTATTTCGTCAGTGATCCGGACCAATGTGCTGTCGCGCGCAATCGGCCAAGCGGCCGTGTCGCGCGGAAACACGCATCACGGAAACGACCTACTGGCATCGGGTGTCGGGCCGTCGGTGATCCACGTGCACAGGCGTCTAGGGGCTTCTGAACGCCTGGCCAGACGTTCGGCGCCGGTTGCTTACGTGTGGACGGGATGGGGATAAGTTGTCACTCGCCCGGGGCAAATTTTCGGTATCTCGGATTGCCGAACTCGGACCCTCGTGGTACTCGGGTTTTCAAGTTTGAAAGGTCGTGGGGGGCTGAGGCCAGCTAACATCTTGAAACTGTGTCGAATCAGGGGGTTCTGACACAGGCTGGCGGGAGGCACCGGTCCGGTTCGGTCTCGATGGGAGCCGCCGGGCAACAGCTCCAGAGCGGGTCGGAAGCAGCGGATCCATGCAGGTGGGACGCGGCTAGCCGAAGGGCATTCTTCGCTTCAGCGCACGCCCAGCCCGAGGTCGGTGACGAACGAGAGGGACAGACGGAGCAACTCTCCGGGGGGTTTGATGGCAACCAAGATCGACGTCTCGAGTGCGGCGAGTGATGAGATTTTCTTTCAGAACGATCGCGTCTCCTTGTGTCTGTTGGTGAACCGGCGCTCGCGCACGATGCGGGTGATCGACTTCCGTTCTGGACCCAGCCCAGCCAAGCGCATCTTCGTGATGAGTCTTGCGCAGCGCGAGGGAATCGATCGCGTCTACACCTTGGTCGAGCGTGAAGAGGTCTCGTCATGGGCCCGTCTAGGCTTCATGAAGGAAGGCAGCATTCCTGCCTTCTACAAGCGCAGCGACGCACATCTGCTGGGTGCCTTGGTTCCGCGCGGAGCGCCGGAGAACCCGGACGAGTCTGGTGCGCGCCCCGTGTACCTCGACTATGCGGCGGCGGTAGCCACCGGTTCCAACGCGGCTCACTATCAGGCCACCCGTAAGCTGGCGAAGGATCGTGAAGCTCTGAGCACGCCTCCGGTGCGTGTACAGGTGGGGCGCGAAGCAGACGTCCAGCGCTGCCTGGCCTCGGCGGAGCGCGCGGATCGCGTGCTGTCGCACCTCGAACCCTTCGGCCGCGACGTGGAGCGGCAGTCCTTCATGTGCACGGCTCGCGGAGGCTTCTCCCTGCTGGTCAGCGTGGAGAGCCAGCCGTGTTACTCGAACGCCTTCCTCGAGCTGGTGCAGGCGCCGCGCACAGAGAAAGAGACGCTGCTCACCACCCGAGCAATTGGTGAAGTCTGCGACCGGTTGCTCGCACAAGAGGTCGTCAGCGCGTTCGCGTTGACGGCGGTCGACGACCACGATCTGGGAGCCGCTTTCCTGATCAACGGCTTCAAGCGCACCGGGTTCCTGCAAGGGCACCTCCTCCCAAGCACCGCCCACGAGGAGCGTAAAGATGCGTTCCTGTGGAGCCGCAAGCTCGCGCAGCCCGATGGGCCGACTGGGAGGGACCAGGATTTCTAAACCACCTCGAAAGTGCCGCGTGAGCTCGCGGCAGTGTAGAGGTCGGCAGAGTTCATTCAGTGCGGAATGGCACTGAATGGGGCAACAAGAAGAGAAGGGGAGCCACGTTCGAAGATTGAGCGCCGCGTGACGGCTCGAGTTGGAACTGTCGCCGGGGCTGAGGGGCCCCGAGGTGCGCGATGCGAATGTGGTCGGATTTCGCCCGCCCGTATGAGGGTGCGGGCGGGCGGGATCCGGATTTTTTGGGCCCAGGGCGAGGGGCCTTGGTCCGCGCCGGTGCGGACGCGCTTGCGCTGAGATCAGCGCCTGGCTACGGGCTGTGGGGTGAAGTCGCGTCGCCTGTTTCGCCCGTTGAGCCTCGGTGTGTGCGCTGGGGTGCTTTGTCTCTGGGCTGGTAGCGCCAGCGCTGCCAACGCGGTCACGCCCGCCGCGCCCGGTGGGACCAAGCTTGCGGTGGGCTTTGACCCAGACGGCGACCTGAAAGGCGCGCTGTGCCAGAAGGAGCCTTGCGACGTCAGCCAGGGGCTGAGCGCAGGGCTGCCGGAGGACCTCCGAGGCAGCAAAGACAAGGCCCGCCTCACTATCATTCCGCTCGGAAAAGGTAGCCACGTCGTGCACGTCCAGGTCCCCCGCGGGCCGGGTAGGGCCTGGGAAGCACTGATCGGGCAACGAGGCGGGAAGGTCGTGGTGATTTTCGCGGGAGAAACCGGACCCGTGACGGGAGCCGAAGGCGAGCGCAGCGGGCCAGTGGTGAACGTCTCCGAGGCCACCAGCGATGGCTCGCGGCGCGTGGTCGTGGGTGAGATGCTGGAGAGCATGTCCCTGTGTGGGCGGCCGGCGGTCCTCTCCCCCAAACTCCTCTTGCCCAAGGACATGAAGCTGCACTCGGCGAAGGTGCAGCGCTTGAGCACCGAAGAGCGCGATGAGGCCATCCCCCTCACTGCGAGCGTCGTCGAAGGCGAGGGCAAGCCTGGGCCGAGTTTGTTGCGCGCTATCTCCGCTAGCAGCGCAGTGGGCAACCCCGCCGCACTGACGGACGGCGACCTCGAGACCACCTGGGCGGAGGGGCGTGGTGGCTCTGGGCGCGGCGAGTTCGCGCTGATGCTCTCACCGCCGGAGGTCCCACTCAGCGCCTTCGAGTTCGTGATCCGTCCGCCGACGCGAGCTGGCGCACGGGAGCGCGCCGAAGAGCTTCTTCCTCGCTCTGACCAAGCAACTGTTCAAGGTCGAGATGCCGGAAGACGCCTGGAAGTTTCCTGGCAGGCGTTACCGTGTGGAACTAAAAGAGCCAGTGAGCAGCGACTGCGTCGCGCTGGTGACTGATGACGCATACGACGAGAGCAAGTCCTCCCAGGTGAGCTTTGCAGAGGTCAGCGCAGTCAGCAGCTTCGACACCGACAACCTGGAGGGCCTGGTGGGTGCACTCGCTGGTGGCGGCGAGCGCGCGGAGGCGGCAGGCGCCGTGCTGCGCGGACTGGCGCGCCCGCGTTTGCCGAAATAGGCAAACGTTTCAAGGCCTTGGATGCGGGCGGTCGGCGTGTGGCGCTAGACGTCATTGACCACGCGCCCTGCTCCGACTCCGCGCCGGTTTACGTAGAGGCGCTGCTCTCCAAGTACGAGGCGCAACGTATTCACGCGGAAACGCGCATCCAGCGCTGCGGTGAAGCGGCTGTGGGGCCGCTCACGGCGGCGCTGGACGGTGCATCGGCAGCGCACGCGGCTCAGGTGCTCGCCGCCGTGGCGCCTGCGGCGGCGATAGACGCGCTGATGAAGCGCCTGGTCTCATTGGCAGCGGACGCCGAGCCTCCGCCGCCCGCTCCGCGCACGAAGGCAGGCATCGCCGCCTACAAGAAGCAGCGCGCTGCGCAGGTGCGGAACAGCAAGCGCCGGGCAGCGTTCCGCACTGCTCTGGCGGTTGCGGCCAGCCAACCCGCGGCTGCTCCCGCGGTCAAGAAGCAGCTCGCGACCCAGCTACCCAAGAACGCTCGCATCGACCTCCTGCGCGCGCTGGGGGGTGACCTCTCGGCGCACCCCGACGCCTTCGCCAGCCTGAACGCGTTGCTCCACCAGAGCGCAGACTTTCGCACTCGCTATCTGTTGATCGCGCCACTCAGTGAGCTCGCAAAGACGTCGCCAGCGGCGCACACCGAGCTCGCCCGGCTGCTTGCAAAGGATCCGAGCAAGCATGTCCGCGCGGAAGCGGCGCGCTCTGTGGAGGAGCCGGATCGTTTTCAGACAGAGCTGCTCGCTGCCCTGGGGGACCGCGAGGTGCGCGTACGCGAGGCAGCGGCGTCGGTGCTCAAAGGGCCCAAGGCTCGGTTCGCGGAGGCGGCGCTGATTGGGCGCCTGGGCGAGGACCGCTGGCCTCTGGTGCGCGCGACCGCTGCTCGCAGCTTGGGTGAGCTGCCTGCGTCGCCCCGGGTCGACGCCGCGCTCGCAGCTGCGCTCGAGGACGAGTCGGCTCATGTACGGCGTCCCGTGGTGCTCGCTCTCGGCGCGCGAGGTGCGCTGCGCTTCGCCAAGCCGGTGGCCGAGCGCCTCGACGACCGCGAAGAGAAGGCGGAGGTGCGAGCCGCAGCAGCAATGGCGCTTGGGCGCATGTGCGCGACGGATCAGACGGATTTGCTCGAGTCTTATGCAGTCAAGCTGGCGAACCCGTTCTCCGACCCCGAGCTGCGCCCAGTAGCTGCCGCCGCGCTCCTGAGTCTGGGCAAGCTTCATCCTGCTGACCTACGGGCGCGCCTCGAACCCTTCTTCAAGGCTGACGCGCCTGCCGCGGCGAGGCGCGCGGCGGAGACGATGCTCAAGGCGCCTCCTGGATGCGCCAGGCCCAAGAGCTGAAGCCCGGCGACTCGCCGAAGCCTCGCTTACTGTGCGGCTTCGGTGCCGCAGTTCAGGGCAGCACGTAGCCTAGCAGGCTCTCGGTGACCTGACCCTCGCAGGTGCTGCTGGTCGACACGAAGTGGTCGCCGTTCGAATCCACGCGGCAACGATACAGCTCTACCCAGCCGCTGGTCGGGTTCTGCATCACGTAGCCCACCGGTCCCAGTGGCTCCAGGTTTTCGCAGTTCGGGTCGCTGCTCAAGAGGTTGTGCTCGCCCACTCTACACTCGAAGAGCAAGCGCGATCCGGCGACGGCGTCCCGGTGCAGTCGATACGACGACTCCGCGGTGAATCCCGCCGGAGCGAGCCGTGTGGATGCCCAGTGACCGCGCGTGGGGTGGCTGCTGCGAGTCAAGCGCACGTAGGGCAAGTCTTCAAAGCCGCAGGCCAGCTGGGGAGGACTCAAATCGTTGCGGTTCGCGAGCGCCCACGTTGCCCAGGCCGGCTTGGCGTTGCCCGCTTCGTCCCGCAGCCCCAGCCCCAGGCCGGACGCTGTTTCCGCGGGGTGATCTTTCATGCGGTGGTAGATGTAGCTTTCGATGCCCGGCGTGCCCAGGACGTTGCGGAACGAGTTACAGACGCCGGTCGCCTGCGCCTCAGGAGACGACTGCGGCGCGAGGGAGTTGACTCCGCTCTCCGTCAGCTGGATCTCCCAGGTGCTCGGCTTGTCTGGGAACTCCCGTCGCAGCCAACCCGCCAGCACGCCGATGTTGCCGTAGGTCACCTTGGGGTAGTCATCCGCTGAGAACTCGGGCGCGAGCAGGTTGGGAGGATACGGGTGATACGCGACGCGCCAGTTGCGGTTGCCCACCAGCCCAGCGAACTGACGCAGGAATGTCTCGCCGGAGATCAGTGGATTCGTGGCTGCTGGTGCATCGAAAACCCCACCAAAGTGGTGCTCCAGAGACACAAGCACCTTCGCTGTGGTCTGTTCGCCCAAGATCGCGTCGTACGCCGCGGAATAGTTCGCGGCGTAGCTACCGATCCATGCGTCCTTGTCGCACGGCGTGCCCTGACCGCAGCCGATATCGAACCAGTCGTTTGCGTTCACTTCGTTGTGGATCACGAAGTCGGCGATGCGTCCGTTGCCTCGCGTGCCGTCATAGCGCTGCGCCAGCATGCCTGCGAAGCGCCCGTAGTCTGCGGCGTCTTTGGCCGCGCAAAAGATCTCGAAGCCCGCGGCGACGGGGCTGCAGTTGTCGATGCGCGCCCACGCCGGGACTCCATACACGACCGCAGTCACGACGACGCCGGCCGCGGTGTAGTCACGGATCGCAGTGTCCACACCTGTATCAATGCGGAAACAGTGTCCGGCGTACTCTTGGCTGTCAGCGTCGCAAGGCGGAGGGGTGACGCTGCCCTCCCAGTTCGACCACACCAGGTTCATCGCCACGCCGCCGGCGTTGTTGCCCACGACCTCCGAAATCGGGCTCCAGAAGTCTGGTTGCAGGCCCTTGATGCGATAGGCGCTGCGAGTTGGATAAGCCAAGGAGCCTCCACCGCTGCCGCCAGCGCCACTGCCGCCAGCGCCGCTGCCTCCTGCGCCGCTGCCTCCCAGGCCTCCGCCAGCACCCGCGCTGGAGCTGCCCCCAGCACTCTCGGTGCCTCCCGCGGCGCCGGCGCCCCCTGGCCAACCGCCAGCACCGCCGCTCACGTGCGCGCCCGAACCGCCCTGGCCCGCGTTTCCCAGGTTTCCGCCAGACCCCGCGGAGCCTCCCGACTCCCCACAACCGAGCGCGATCAACGCGCCAAACATCAGGAGCCGCCGCATCCTCGGAGCATAGGCGAATTGCGCACAGCGCGCAGGCGGCCAACGCCAGCGCAGGCCTGCTCAAAGAGCGGTGTTCCCCGACGCGACATTAGGTAGCCCACCTGCTAGCGGCTAGGCTAAAGCAACGAGCGACGCATGACCCACGAAGCAAGCCAGACCATCGCCTCTGCCGACGCCGAGGGCTCGGCCACGCTGGAGCTCCTCGGCACCTCGGCCTGGGCGGCCCTGATAGCCAGCCTGCTCGGCGCGGTGCCAGGTGCGGTTCGCGCGAGCTCCGCTGGGGCATCGTTTCCCCTCGCCTGGTTGGCGCTGGTCGGTGGATCGGCGCTGCTGCTCCTACCCTTTTGCATTGCCCTGCGGATTCAGCTTGGGCGAGGCGCGGCGGGTCGGCGCGGGTTGATGGTGCTCCTCGCCAGCGTCGGGCTCAGCGCGCCAGTGCTCAGTATCCTGCTCAAGATTCTGAAGACTGGCACCCATCACCGCCCGCTCGGTGCAGCGACCTTCGCTGGTTTGGCGCTGATTTCGCTGATCGGCGTGCTGGCCGTGGTCGGTCGCCTGGGCAGCTTCGCCGCTCGAGACGGTGCCGCGGGGAAGCGCGCTGCGCTGGTCTTGAAGCTGGCTGTCGGCGTCGGGGCCCTGGGGTTGCTCTACACCTGTGTGCCGCTCCTGGGCGTCGCCAAGGGCAGCGTGTTTGGGGCGCTGTTGCTGCTCGGGGCCTCGGGCGCGCTGTGTTGGCTCAGCCTGCCAAAGGTGAGCGGAAGCCTGGCGCGCGTCGGTGTCGCCCTGTGCTTGCTACTCAGCGTGCTGAGCGGCGTGCTGCTCCGCTCGAGTGAGCTGCTCGAGACACTGCAAAAGCAGGCGCCCGTGAGCCTCGGCGCCGGCTGGCTCTGGGGCTGAACGGCCTAGTCCAGGAACGAAGGGCACCGCCAGAGCACGAGAGCCTGGCTCATTCCGGCTGCGCTGCGTCATGCGCTGAACGCCTGAGCAATCCGTTTCTTCGCAGACAAGTGCGCGTCGTCGCGTTGACGAGGGGCAGTGGCAAACTTAACTTTTGTCTTCTGTGCGCGGCGCACCCTCTCACCCCTCACCGAGCATGGCTCCGGCTCGGCGTCGATCGACGTTCGCTTCGTCGCGTCCAGCTCGCTGGTTCTCGTGGTTGACGGCGCTGTTGGTGCTCTTGTTCCAGGGTTTGGGGGTGAGGAGCGCCTCCGCAGAGCCGGAAGCGAGCGCGCCGCCCGCAGCGCAGGCCTACGTCGCGCCCCACGACGCGCCCCAGGTGCCCCCGGAGCTGGTGGCGGCGCGCAGAGTGCCCCCGGGCTTCACGAGCTACCAGGGCGGCTGGCTCACCATCGCTTACCCCGTGGCGATGCGAGACAAGGTACAGCCACTGATCGCAGAAGCGGATAGTTTCCGTAAGGTTTTGTCGACATCGCTGGGGCGCCCGGTGTTGCTCGCCGACGAGAAGAAGGCACCTCCTGTGTGGGTGATCGTTGCTCGCTCTCCCGGGGAGATGGCGTCATACGCGCCCGATGGCTATCCACCTCCGGCTTATGCCTCCGGTGTCGCGTACTCCTCGATCGGCTTGGTGCTGTTGACCATCGATCCAGTCACACCTGGGCAGCCCCATGTGCTGGAAGAAGTCTTTCGCCATGAGCTCGCGCACGTCGCGCTCTACGACGCCGTGGGCGGTGCTCACGTGCCCCGGTGGTTCAACGAAGGGTTCGCGGTTCACGTCTCCGGCGAGAGCTCCCTGGCCCGCCTGCAGACGCTGTGGATAGCGACGGTTGCCAACAACCTCATTCCGCTGTCGAACATCGACAACGGTTTCCCTGCGGATTCCGATCGCGCCGCGGTGGCTTACGCTCAGAGCGCTGACATCGTGCGGTACTTGCTGCGCAAGCAAGACACTGAGCGGCTCGACAGCTTGCTCGAGCGGGTGCGGCCTCGAGCTGGCAAACCAGGGCAGCCCTTCGAAGCTGCATTCAACGATGCGTATGGCACCAGCCTGAGCCAGCTGAGTCTGAGTGGCGTGCGCCGGACGCCGCCAAGCGCTACACATTCTGGCCAGTGCTCTTCAGTGGCGGCTTCGTTTGGGCCGGCGCGCTGGTGCTGTTTGGGTTCGCTTGGCGTCGTCGGCGCAAGCATCACCACGAGACCCTGGCGCGCTGGGAGCGTGAAGAGGCCGAGGAAGATCGCCGGCGTGCACTTGCCCAGAACGCCGTGCGCGTTCACATCGTGGTCCCCGGCGCCGAGTCCAGCATCGCGCTGCGAGAGATGGGTAACGAACTCGAGACCGAGGAACTCGACGAGGAGCGGCCCAGCGGCGAAATGGCGCCACCAAGCGATCGCGGCGTGCCAAAGGTTCGCCACGAGGGCTCGTGGCACACCTTGCACTGAGCCTCGGGTCGCGGGCGATGTGGTGAAACCATCGTGGCTGATACCTCCGAGGAGCAGATTGCCGCGAGGATTCATGAGCTGACGGAGGTCAGCGCGCCGTACACGTGCCCGGAGTTGTCCATGCGGCTGGCTTCGCCAGCGACCCCGCTCTGGCGCGCCTCGGAGGCTCAGCTCGCAGAGTGGCGGTGCCCCGAGCCGTACTGGGCATTTGCTTGGCCTGGTGGGCAGGCCCTCGCGCGAGTGTTGCTCGATCAGCCGGAGCTCGTTGCCGGACTCGACGTGCTCGACTTCGGGGGCGGCGGTGGCGTGCTCAGTCTGGCTGCGCTCTGCGCCGGCGCGCGACGCGTCGTCATGAGCGAGCTCGACCCATGGGCGGGGGTGGCGCTACGGCTCAACATGGCTTTGAACGCTGAGTTGCGCTCCGAAGACGTCGAGGTTGAGCTACGCGACTTGGTTGGTCGAGACGTGGCGCAGCAGGTGATCCTGGTGGGCGACGTTTTGTACGAGGCGGCCCTAGCCGAGCGCGTACTGGCCTGGCTGAGGCATCAGGTGTCCCGCGGAGTACGAGTGCTGATAGGCGACCCTGGTAGGGGGCACGCGTTTCTTGAAGACTTGCGCGAGCTAGGCTGCGTCCTGACTCCGACGGACACGGGCTTGGACGGGAGCATCCTCAAGGTCATTAGGGTCGTTGAGCTGAACCAAGCGTTGCCGTGGGGGAGCGACCGCCGAGAGAACGCTACTTCTGTTCGCTGACGTGCACCTGCTCGAGGCGGCGGCTTTCGTCGATCAAGCGCTCGAAGATGCGTCGCACTGTTTCTTTGGTCAGCGGCGAGCGGCAGGCCTGAGATAGCTTGTCGAGCACGTCGCGTTCCCGAGCGGGATCGTAGACGCGTAGGTTTCTCGCCCGCTTGTAGTCTCCGACCTTGAGCACCACTTCCACGCGTTGGGCAACGAGCTCGAGGATCTGGCGATCCAGTGAGTCGATGGCGTCTCGCAGCTCAGCTAGCTCGGGGTCCACAGCCGGCTACTCTACACTCACTTCAGCTCGGTCGGGCAGCCTGAGACGATCTGTACTTGATCGACCTTCGCGCTCTGCAGCTCTACACAGCGTGCGCCGACGATCTCGATGTGGGTGTCGTCTACCCAGCGCCAGCCATCGCTGTCATCACTTGGGACGAGCGTGGTGTCGAAGTAGACGTTCACCTTGTTGCGGTCGGGCGGCGCTTGATTGAGTTCGATCGTGCAGCTGATCGCCACCGCCAGTCCGATCTCGATCAGGGCGTCGCTGAGCGCTGCGGGCGTATCTGCTGGGTAGTACCGCGGGTTCGCCGCGCGGGAGCGACCGCCAGCGACCGCGAGCTGGTTCAACGTATCTTGGTAGGGTTCACTGCCGAGCATCCCGATCACGAAGGTGTCGACGCCATTGGCGCGCAGCTCTGCGACACGCTCAACGCTCGGCTCTCGATCCAGGCAGTTGAGCTGGGCACCCAGCGCGAAATTGGGATCACAGCAGTTCAGCTGCGAGTTGCACTCGAAGCCCCCGACGCTGGCGCCTTCGATGTTGAGCTGGCACTCCGCAGCATCACAGCTCTGCTTGGAGTTGCAGTTGGGGCCGCCGTCCGTCGCAAGGATCACGTAGGTGCGTCGGTCCTGCTTGATGAGCGAGGAGTGCAGCACCTCGAGCGTCGAGGACACCGGGGTCCCTCCGCGAACAGGTGCGTCGTCCAGGGCGTTCAGCAAGCCGCGCAGCGTTGGGCTCGAGCCGCCTCCCTCGGGAGCCGGTTCGCCGGCGCGCAGCGCGTAGACTTCCGAGCCTGCGGAGCAGTCGCCGATGACTGGATTGGGGAACACCGCCGCCCCGTAGCGCACGTGGGGCCCCACCAGGGTCAAGACGTCGCGGATGGCATCGTGAGTCGCTTCCGCGAGGCTCCGACCGCCAACCTCCTGGTTCATGCTGCCGGAGTGATCCACGACGAAGTACAGGTTCGGTCGTTCATCGACGATCGGGACCAGCTCGTTTCCACACAGCCCGCTGGCGTCGAGCGGGGGCGGATCGTCGGTTCCGGATTCGATGAAGCCCGCGTCGTTCACGGGCTTCTGGGTCGCTGCAGGGGGCGGCGCGCGCTCCTCGGAACCGCACCCAGCGGGTACCAGCGCGCCCCCGAGCGCCGCCAGCGCCACGCAGATCACTCCCCGGGAGCGCGTGTGTCGCGCGCTGGCTGTCGGGGGAGAGGCGCACTTCACCACCCAAGCAGCGTACTTCGCGGCGGATTGGACGGCAAACGCTGGTCGACGCTCTACCAAGGGGTATCGTCGCGGGGTTGAGCGAGCCGAGAGAAAAGACCGCACCCAAGGGGCCGGCTACGGAGCCCGGTGAGGACGACTCTGTTCTCCGGCGGCGCGCGGTTCGCAAAAGATCTCAGGGGTCGGCGTCGGGAGGCGAGCGGTTGCTGCGCTGGGTGTACTGGCTCGGAGCGGTCATCTGCCTGGTGTTCCTGGCTGGCTTGATCGACACGCGGCTGGTTCCGCCACTTAGCTCTGGCCCCGTCGCGCCCTCACCCCCAATCCCGACCGAGGAGCGTGACGGGCGGCTCCTGGTAGAAGCAGTGGATGGTCGCGGATGCGTGAAAGCGGCCGGAGATGCCGGTGCCGATGTCGGGGACCAGCCAGCTGCGGTCGACTGCAGTGGGGCGCCGGCGGTGGCTGGCGCGACGGTGAGGCTGTTCTTACGCCTCGGGGATCGCTACTACGCGTCGGGGCAGGGGACGACCGACGAACACGGCCGTGTGTCCCTCGAAGCGTTACCGCGCGGAGCTACCTGGGTGTTGGTGAGTGCGGACGGATTTGCTCGCAGCAGCGCGCAGCTCGTCGTGGAGGGCCTCGAGGCACCCGACGACGTGCGCCGCGCCAGGGTCGTGCTCGAGCCCGCGCAGCAGTTGACCGTCAGAGTGCAGGACGAAGCCGGGAATCCGTTGCCAGATGCCACCGTGCTGGCTACCGGCGGTGATCCGTTGCCCCACGGTGGGCTCACCGACAAGCACGGCAAGCTGAAGTTCGAGAGCCTTGGTCGGTCTCCGTGGACGGTGAAGGCATCGGCGCGAGGTTACGAGTCCCAAACTCAGTCTGGTGTGACGGGCGACTTGATGTTGACGCTGCGCCGTCTTGCTAGCCTCAGCGTGAAGGTCGTGGACGTTGGGGGAGGCCCCGCGCAGAACGCGGATGTGCTGATTTCAGGCTCTGGGCTGTGGCCCGCGCGACGCGCACACACCGATGGCATGGGGATCACGCGGATTGGAGGCTTGCTTTCCGGTGTCTATGATATCCGTGCAGAAAAAGGAAGCGCCGTCAGTCGTACCCTGATCGGACACCAGGTCACCAAGGGTGAACACTCCGAAGTGACGTTGCAGCTCCTCGCGGGCCGCATGGTTCAAGTCGTGGTCAGCGGTGGAACCGAAGAGCAGAGCGAGCTGGTACAGGGCGCGGATGTCGTGCTCACGGAGTTCGGTCTGAGCTCCTTTCCTATCCAGGGCACCACGGGGAGTGACGGCACGATCACCCTGGGACCAATTGCTCCAGGGCCAGCAACCGTTTCCGCGCGGGCAACCGGCTACGTCGCGAAAGGCGGTGTGCCCGTGCCAGAACAGCTCGATGGTCCCGTCAAGATCAGCTTGCTCAAAGGCGCCACGCTGATTGGCCTGGTCAAGGACACGAACGACAACCCGGTCGACGGCGCCTCGGTGGAGATCATCGGAACCGACGTGGATGGTATGCCTGTCGCGGAGACACCGCAGCTGACGGCGTTTCGTGATCTGCACTTCGCTTGGGCGCTGGCTGGGCCCAGCCCGCTGATCCCTGCGGGAGAGCTCGGGGTCATGCCAGGGCCGATCCCGCCCATCCCCAAGGAGTGGCCTCCCAGTTCCGCAGGGATGGCGTTTCAAGACTTCGACCAGGGACGTCAAGCCGACTACGTGCCTTGGGTCACGGGGCTGGACGGCCGCTTCAAGGCGCATCCCGTGACGCCAGGTCGCGTGCGCGCGCTGGTGCGCCACCCAGCTTACGTGGAGGGCATCAGCGACGTCGTGACGCTGGGGCCAGGGGGTGAGGCGGAGGTAGAAGTGGTGCTGAAAGCGGGCGGCAGCCTCGAGGGGCGCCTGGTCGACAAAGCTGGCTTCGGCGTGGCCGACGCGCGCATCGACATCATGGCACTCGAGGGAACGCTCGAGCGGACCACGGTCACCGCCAGCGACGGCACGTTCGCGTTTGCGGCAGTGCCGGAGCAAGTCTTGCTGAATGTCTATCGACCCGATGACTTCGATCGCGTGGTCATCAAGAAGGTGATCGAGGTCCCCGAAGGGGGGAAGAAGGAAATCGAGATCACACTGCCTGAAGAGCGCGAGTCGATCGTGGTGCGGGTGGAGGCAGGGCGCGGTGATCCGGTCGAGATGGCTCAGGTGAGCGTGCTCAGCCTCGACCCCGAGGAGCCCCTGCGCGCGACGTTCTTCAGCGATGAGCGAGGTGAGGTGAAAGTCGAGGACGCGCGCGGCTTGCCGCTCGAGGTCGTCGTGACCGCGCCTGGCTACGCTCGCGCGCAGGTTCAGCTGAAGCAGGCCCCCGAAGAGGTTTCCGTGAAGCTCGAGACGGCGGTCAGCGTGGTGGGACAAGTGACCGCCGTGCGTGGCCGCAGATCGGTCGAGGGGGCCAACGTGCTGCTGATCAGCGGCGGCGATCAGAAGGGCGCCATCACCGACTCGGACGGGAAATTCCGCATAGATAATGTGACCCCAGGGCCCGGGCGCCTGGTGGTGAGCCACCCAGAGTTTGCCCGCGTCGAACGCAGCCTGAGCATCGAGCGGACCGAGCGCGAGGACCGCCCAGTGGAGCTCGCGACCGTGGATCTGAGCGCGCCCGGCGACGTCGAAGGGGACGTGGTGGACACGGCAGGCGAGCCCGTCGCTGGAGCGCGCGTCGCCGTGGACGTCGCGCCGGCGTTCTTGCCTGTAGGCGCGCTGCCACCGGGAGTCGCCGTGACTGACTCCAAGGGCCATTTCATCCTGCGTGGACTCAGCTCCGGGCCCGTGCTGCTGGAAGCCTACTCAGCTGATGTGGGTCGGGGTCAGCTGAAGACCGAGGTAGGCGAAGGGGATGCCACGCGTGGCCTGCGCATCGTCCTGAACCTACCCGTGAGCGACACGGAGCCTGCCGCAAGCGGCTCTGTGGCGGTGACCCTGGGTGAGAACGATACCGACCAAGGCGTCGTGGTGGTGCTGGTGCACGTCGCACCAGGCAGCGAAGCAGAACGCGCCGGGCTGCTCCCTGGTGACTTCGTGATCGCAGTGGACGGCACCGACGTAACCGGCATGGTCGATGCTCGGCGCCGCATGAGCGGGCCGGTGCGAGGCGACGTGGTGCTCGAACTCGAGCGCAACGGCTCCCCGCTCACGCTTCGGGTAAGGCGCGAGCGGGTACGGCGTTGAGCGACTGCGACGTTGAGCGACTGCGACGTTGGAGCGACGTCGAGCAGCTGCGACCGATGGCCGCGGTTACAGACAGAGCAAGCTGCGGGCGCGAATCGTGTAGATGTTGTTGGCGTCGAACTCCGCCCACACCACGACGTTGCCGATTCCCAGCGGGTTGGTTTCCGCGTAGGAGCGGCGGAGGGTGGCGTCCGCTGGCTGGTACACCGAGAAGCCCCACACCAAGAATTCCCCGGTCTTGTCCATTACGTTCATGAGCAAGGCGTTCGACTGGTTGATCAGCGAGAACACCGCGGTGTTCGGACCGACGGCCAAGGCGCTGGTCGGGCCGAGTTGTTGAGGGTTCGTGATCTCCATGCGTTGTTTGATCGTTGCCGGTAGCGAACCGCCTACGAAGAGGCCATCGACGTTGTTGGGCGCCACTTGGCCAGTAAACAACCGCGCTGGAGTGAGTGTGGGCGGTGGATGGGTGGTGATCCCGACCATCATGAAGCCTGCACTCGACGACGCAGTCATCGCCAAGCCGGTAGGCCTCGTGATGGGATCTTCGAAGTTCAGCTGCTGGAGTTGACCGAGTTGAGCCGGCGTGGCGCCCGCCCAGCCTTGGCCAGCCTCATTCAGCAACAGGTGTATCCCCCCGGAATAGGCATAGCTGTCGATGCTGTTTTCGCTGGTTTGAGCCCCGGAGTAGACCTGCTGAATCGGGAAGCCAACGTACACGTTCCGCATATTGTTGACGTCGCACTGGAATGCGACGTGGAACTCCCCGTTGACGAAGGTTGCGTGCGGGTCACCTACTGCGCTTCTGCACTCGGGGGGCAACGCGTGCTTTGTCGGCGTGGGGTTCAGCGGTGTCGCCAGGTCTTGCCCTGAACGCGGAAACGAGAGTTCCGTGAGATCCGTCGCTTCGACGGTCATCAGCGTATACTTGTTCACATCGCAGGTCGCGGCGACGATCCGTGGGGAAACGGCAGTGGGCCACACGTAGCGATTCTCGATTGGTGATCCGCTCGAACCCATCCGCACCTGATATATCTCGAGCCCGAGATCCGACGTGCGAGCGACCATCGCGAGGTCATCGCAACGGGTGATGACGACGTCGGGCTCTTCGGTGGTCAACGTGTCATTGGGATCGCGCAGCTCAACCACGGGCCCAGCCGAGCAACTTTGCATCTGACCGCCCGTACCACCGGCGCCTCCGGTCGCGCCGGCGCTGCCGCCAGCGCCAGCGTCGCCACCTTGCGCACCCGTGCCGCCCATGCCAGCACTACCGCCTTGAGCGCCCGTGCCGCCCGTTGCGCCCGCCGTGCCACCCTCAGCACCGACTCCAGCGGTGCCACCTTCTGCTCCTTGCCCCGCGGAACCCCCGTTGGCAACGTTCTTGTCGCGTTCCTTCGCTGTGCAGGCCACGAGGAGGCCCACGCTAAGGCAACACACCGGAATCCAAAGTTGAGTGCGCATAAGATCTCCAACAAGCGTGGGTTCCCGAATCGAACCCACGGGTCAGCTAAGTTTTGCACGAAAATGCGCAGGAGGGCGAGGCTCGTACTCGAGTCTCGCCCCCTTTGCTGGCGCCTGCTCTTTTTCCCCTCGCAGTTGTCCCGGAGTTTCAGGTTGCGGACCGGCCTCAGCCGCGCGGGCGGCCTTGTCGGATGGTGTGGTCTCGCTCGTGGTCGCGAAGGCTTCGCAACCGCGCGGTCCGCTGCGGGATTCGAGGCCTGCTCTACTTTGGCGTCGCCTCGAACTCGAGGCTGACCTGCGGCATCTTGTTGACCTTCTTGCTCAGCGTGTCGAACGTCGCTTGGGCTAGCTTGCCGAAAGCTTCGCGGGGTCGAACGTCGTGCTTCTCCATATCCACGGGGATCGGCTCTTTGCTCTTGATGCTGAGGGACTTCGGCTTGTCGCCGTCGTAGGTCACCGTCAGCTCGAGCTTGGCGGTTTTTTCCACCGTGCGCTGATGGAGGCGGAAGTCGCCCGTGACGGTTAGATCGACCTTGCGCTCGGCGCCGGTGAGCTTCGTGATGTCCTTTTCTCCCGTCGTCTCGATCTTCTTCACCTTGAATTCGATGTAGCGATTCTTGGCCTTCTCAGCCTCCGGGGCATCCTTGCCAATCTCGAGCCAGTTCATCACGTGCTCGTTCTGGGTGTCGTTCTTCACCTTCTCACCGAACTCTGCGTCCTCTTTCTCACGCTTCTGCTGATAGACGACCAGCTTCTCGAGGTCGATCTTCACGAGGCCCGTGGACTTGGTGATGTCATGCAGATCCACGTAGAACTCACCGCTGGCTGACCCGGGGACATCTCCAAAGATCTTCTCGATTGGCGCGTCCATTTGGAACGTGACCTTTGACGAGTCGCTCTTCACCTCGAAGGCGCTGCCTTCGGTTGGCTTCGCTGCGGGCTCCAGGGAGGAGGACACCGGGGCGGCGTTCTTCGAGGGCCCCTCATCACACCCGCTGATCGTGAGAGCTAGACCAAGAGCGAGTGCCGGCATCCAAATGCGTCCAATCATCGATTCTCCTTTGCGCCGGCATGTGTTCCGGCTGGGGCACTAGTACGCCGGTCCCCGTCGCGGGTTTCAAGCGGTGCGCACGAACTCCTGCGTGAATGGATTTCGTTCTGACCGGACCTCTTCCGAGACCCGACTAACGCGGGGAATTTCCCTTACTTTGCGCCTGGCGGGACTTGGCGAAGGGGTCAGGGCGCCAGGATGCTCGCGCCAAAGCCGGTCAGGTTGATGGTCAGCTTGCCTCCGCTGACGCTCAGCGATCCGCCATTCACGCGATCCGTCAACGACGTGCCGTCGCTCAGACCAAGCGAGACTGGCAGGCTGACTTGGGTGGACGTCGCGTTGGGATCGAGGGAGAGGGCAACGATCGCCACCTGCCCCATGTACACCCGCGCGTAGGCGAGGAACGTCTCCGTCGCGTACAGCGAACGGTAGTCACCGCGGCGCAGCGCTGCGAGCTCGCGGCGCGCTTGCCCGACTTTCCGCGTGAAATTCAGCGTGGTGGTCTCGTCACTCGAGAGCGCGCCTGGCGCTCGCCACATCGCGCGGTTGTCTGGGTCCGCCCCGCCAAACTGCCCATATTCGTCCCCGTAGTAGAGCAGTGGCGCTCCGGGCAGGGTGAGCAGCCACGCGAGCGCAACCCGTTGCCTGGCGTAGGGCTCCGAGTTTGGTGGGGCGCTGGGCAAGTTGCTCCATTGATTGAACGCTACCGAGCGGTCGTACCCGCTTTGCCCGCGATAGGTCGAGATTGAAACGAAGCGTGATGAGTCATGACTGCCGATGAACGGCGTCATGATGCTTCCCTGTGGATATTGAAGCTGGCTCTGCTGGGTCCAGTAGTCCGCGTGGAGCAGCCCCTTGTCCTGATACGCGAACACCCGATAGGGAACGGCGTGATACAGCACGAAATCGAACTGCCCATCCAGGCCGTATGGCCCGATATAGTTCGAGATGGTGTCGTACTGGCTCTTGTTGCAGTCGACTGAGCAGTCGCTCCAGCCCATGGCCGTCTCCCCCATCATGAAGTAGCGGTCACCGGCGCCCTCGAAGGTCTGACGCACGCGCGTCGCCAGGTTGCGGATTGCGGCGTCCTCGACGTGCTTGACGGCGTCAACTCGCAGGCCATCGAGGTCGAACTCGCGGAGCCACCAGACCGCGTCATCGACGAATTGTTCGCTGGCTGCGGTGACTGTCCAGTTCACGTCCGGCAGGTAGTCAGTGAACAGGCACTCGAGGCGCTTGTCGGTCCAGTCGCAGCCGCTCGTCCCGCAGACGCATCCCGTGCGGAACCAGTCCGGGTGTTGAGTCACGTAGGGGTGATTCTCGTGCACGTGGTTGAGGACGAAGTCCATCAAGACGCGAATGCCGTGGGCGTGGGCTTCCTTCACCAACGCTTTCAGCGCTACCTCTCCCCCCAAACGAGGTTCGACCGTTCGGGGTTCGACGGGCCAGTAGCCGTGGTAGCCCGTGACCTGATGCACGCCATCGGCTGCCCCGTAGGCTCCAGCGGGGTTGGTTTGGAAGGGGGTGAGCCACAACGCGCGTACGCCGAGGGCATCCAGGGTTCCATCGGCGATGCGCGCGCGTAGTCCGTCGAAGTCGCCGCCGTTCCAGTCGGCGCGGGCATCAGTGACCCCAGAGGTTGGACCCGGGTCGTTGCCCGTGTCGCCATCTTCGAAGCGGTCAGTCAGCGCCATGTAGATCACGGCGTCTTGCCAGCTGAAGTCGCTGCTTTCGATCCAGAACGGAAGCAAGAGGTCGTCGCTCAGCTGACCGTTCGCGTCTTGCACGTGAACCACCAGTGTGTGCTTGCCCTGCCCGAGCCCGCTCAGGCTGAGGTCGATCGTGTCGCCGGTCAGCGTGCTGGGTGCGGTTTGCTCGCCGCTGGGACTCCTGTGGCTGACGCTCACGCTGCTGATGGCGGCACCGGACACCGCGCGTGTCACATCGATCTTGGCGGTGAAGGAGTTCAGTGTCTTTGCGCTGCTCTCCACGCTGAGCTGCGGCCGCGTGCAGTCCGCCACGCGCAAACCGGAGTTCTCCGTTTGGCCCACGTACTTGCGGTAGCCTTCTGCCGGGTCGAAGACCCAGTCGGTGCCGTCCAGCACGAGCTTGTAGCCGTGTAGCCCGGGCGGCAGTGTAAAATCTGCATGGAAATTTCCCTGGCTGTCTGGCCCTTGCATCGGGAGCGCGCTCGCGCTGAAGCCGTTCCATTCGCCCGCGATCGCGACCTGGTTCACGACCTTCCCCGCCGGGGGATCGTAGGTGAGGCTCACGGGACAGTCAGCGGCGACTCCACCCGTTCCAGCGGTGCCGCCGCTGCTCGTGCCGGCGCTGCCGCCCTGAGCCGTTCCAGCGGTGCCGCCGTTGCTCGTGCCGCCGCTACCACCCCCAGCGCTGCCGCCTTCGCCGGAGCCGCCTGCGGCACCTGCGTTGCCACCCTGGGCGGCGCTGCCACCTTGACTGCTGCCACCTTCCCCGAAGCCCTTGGGAGACTGCTCTCCGGTATCCCCGCTGCACGCTGCTAGGGACACGCAGGCCACAGCCAGGCCTAGCCCAGAGAAAACGCGCGTTGATATCTGGCTCATGATCTTCTCCCCACGGATTTGGACGTAGCCGCTCTCCGCCGCCGAACCAGGAGTAGCGCCGCAAACAGCGCCAGAACGCTTCCCCGACTCTTTTCGCTTCGCAGGGGTAAGCGACAGCCGCACCCGGAGTCTTGTTTCCCCGCCGAAGCGCCACCCGAGCTAGCGCCGGAGGCGCCTGCTCTACCACCGCTCGCGCTCACACCAGCGGACCCGCCGTTGCTGTTCGCCCCTCCGGTCCCTCCGGAACCCGACTGCGCCCCGCTGCCACCCGAGCCGCCAGTAGCTCCTCCACCAGCGCCGCCCGCCCCGCCGGTGCCGGCAGAGCCCTCGGCGTAGTTACCGCAGGGAATCAAATCTCGAGGAGCCTCACGATCCATCAGCGCCAGGCTGTAGGCGCCGGCACCAAAGCCCACCATGGGGTTCTCGCCGCGGTAGTCCGCCGTCGCAGCGTCGTGCAGCTCAGAGATCTGGTTGTAGTTCTCCGACGCCTGATCGGTGATCCAGCTCACGAGTTCGTCACGACCTGGCTCCTGCATCTTACGCATGGCGTACGCCGTGCGTAGGTCGACGAACACCCACTCCTGGCTGTCGTACCAGCCGCCGTCGTCGTTGCGGAAGAAGCCGCGACCGCTCGCTGGCACCAGCGCGGAGCGCATGGAAGCCAGGGTCGCCTTTGCACTCTCTCCCTGCGGATCGAGTAGGCCGAAGCCCACTGCTTCGATTGCGGCTGCGTCGAGGAAGCCCGAGCCAGACTGAAGCTCTTCCAGGCTCTGCGCGAGGGTGTGATCGGGTGCCCGCAGCTCGCTCAAGAGCGCGCCCTGCGCGGCGGAGCCGGCGTCGTGATACGCGGTGCTCTTCGCGCTGTCCTGTACTTGTCCTGCGATCGACGCCGCGCGGCAGAGACCGTTCGCGGCGGTCAAGGTGGTGTAGGCGAAGTGCTTCTGCTGGCCTTGCCAGTGCACCTCCCAAATCGATGAGTCGGCGGCGATCAAGCCAGAAGGCTCTTGAAGTGCGAGCAGGGGGTCCGCCACCTTGCTGGACACTGTTGGCCAGACGCTCTTCACCCAGTCGATGTCGGCGCTCTTCTCGAGGTATTCGTGCAGCGTCCACAGGAAGAGGCCGAAGCCATCGAATTCGATGTTCGGTCCGTTCTCGTTGAAGTCGGTCTCTTCGACGCCGTCCCCGAAGTAGCGCGTGATCGAGATCTGATAGGGAACCCCGACCTCGGCCTGATAGTGACCCGAGTCTGCGCCTAGCTGGAACTCGAGGGCGGCCTTCGCTTCCGCGAGGTGCCCGGCGCGAGTGAGCGCGACCACTGCATAGGCCATGTCGCGCACCCAGGAGATGTTCCACATCCCGGTGGGCAAGCTCGCGAGGATCTGACCGTTGCCTCGCCCAGGCTCGCGCACCTGACCCATGCGCAGGATCGCCATTGACTGCTCGAAGAGGCGCTTCTCGGCGTCCAGCAGCGCCGGGTAGTCGCCTTGTGCATGCCAGGCCTGCCATTCAGCGCGTTCCGCATCCAGCAGCTGCTCTGGCGTCCTGCCCGCCACCCAGCTGCGTACCGCCTGAATCCGAGGCAACACATCGCCGCCGGAGTCCACGACCGCGTAGCTGCCGAACCAGCCCTTGTCACCGACGTTCAGCGTGCCGAGCGACCACTGTAGCCCCCCAACCGCGTCGTCGAGGGCGCCGCCGGTCCCCGCATTGTCCGCCAAATCGTTGCCGGCTTGCAGGGCGCCATACGGGTTGCTGGGCGATGCGCCGTGGTGGGCTGGAGTACCGATCGCGCCGTACCCGATCGCCGCGCCGCTTGCGCCCCATTCCATGAAGGCATTTTCGCTGCCTTGCCAGACGATGGTCTCGCCGCTGCTGGACGGCTCGGGCGCGCCAGATCCCATGTGGAAATTGTGAAGGACATAGCCGTCCACCGGGGTGGGAGTGCCGGAGACCCTCTCGACGCTCACCAGATCCACGTAGGCGTGCTCCGTGAGGTCGTTCGGAGCAAAGATGTATTCATCCACTCGCAAGCCAGACAGCTCACGCTGGACGTGGATGATCCCCGTACCCGCCTCGTACTCGATGAGTGTGGGCGTGACGTCGCCGAGCCAGCTCCCAGTGCCTGCAACCCGCAGCCCGGGGTAGCTGTCGTAGGCGAAGTCGCGGGTCTGCGCGCCGTCGCTTCGAGTGCGGTAGATGTGCTCGAGGAAGCCGGCGACTCGGTGCTGAGCGACGTCGTAAACCACCGCCGAGCGCCCGTTCGTGGACACGAGCGTGTTGGTGGAGCGGTGCGGGGCGACCTGAGCGTGGCCGTTTAGGCTGACACTCAGCGTCGCCGCTAGCGCGAGCCAGGCTGCCGGGCGGGCGAGCGACCGATACAGTCGCGCGCGCGGTTCTTGAGTCGATGCAGTGCTGGGCATGTTCCCCCTGAGTGTGGGTCGGCTCGCCCTGACAGTGTGTCGCGCCGCGCACCAGCGCGCCGCTTTCTGTCAAAGCGTTCGTCGGCCTGACGATTGCTGACCCGGTACCCCGTGCCCAGCGGCTCCCTCTCGAGACCCGCGGATTACCGGCTCTATGTGGCGGGTCCAGAGGACCCATGTCGATGGACTAGTGACGCGCCTTGACGAAGTCGTCGAGGTCATCCGTGTCCTTCCACGCGAACTGCTCCTCGATCGGTGGCTCCTTCGTCTCGCCACTCGAGTTCTTGAAGAAGATGATCGGGATGAGGCTCATCGCGCAGACCAGTGAGCCCACGATGGCGACCAAGTTGACGAGGCCATTGTCCATGACGCTGCCTTCCTTACCCGAAGCTGAGCGGGCCGCAAGGGCTGGCACACATGTTGATTTGTCGCAGGGCAGGAGCGCGGCGGATCTCGACGATTTACGGGGATTCCAGCGGTCCAACGCTTCAACAACGAGCCCGCGGTGGCGGGAGACTGGCGGAGGTCGAGTCAGATGAATGACGCAGCAATTCTACGGGGCAAGGGCGGGAAGCGCCTGGGGGCGATAGCCGACAATGTGGTCGAGGAGCTCTGGTTTGGCGATGTGGATGATTCTCAGGACGAGGCCCACGCCGCCGCGAGCCTCGCTGCTCGCCTCGCGGATGTGCAAGGGCTGAAGCCCTTCCCTGTCGTCGCACAACGGGTGCTCGCGCTGCTCAACGACCCGGACTTTGACTTGGGACAGATCGCCAAGCTGCTCGAGGGAGACACGGCGCTCGCGACCAAGCTGCTGCGTGTGGCGAACTCCAGCTTGTTTGCGCGCGGAAATAGAATAGCCAGTATCGAGTCCGCAGTGGTCCGCCTGGGTGGTAAGACGGTCATGGACATGCTCCTGGCGGTGGCTGCGATGGGGCTCTTCAAGGACGCCTGGGGTGCTGGACTTCGCATCCGGGAGCATTCCGTCGGTGTGGCGGTGGTTGCGCGGCGCCTTGCAGACTTGTGCGGATGGTCCGGCGGCTCCCAGGTGTTTTTGGCGGGCCTCCTTCATGACGTTGGCAAGCTGCTGATCATGCAGGCCGACGAGTACGACTACGCGCCGGATGGGGGCGTCGATGTGCACCTCGGAGAGCGCGTGGCGCTGGGGTACGACCACGCGGTGCTTGGCGGTCACGCGCTGCGCCTCTGGGAGGTCCCTGAGCCTTTGCCCGTTGCAATCGCCTGGCACCATCAGCTCGGGCGAGCTCTAACTGCGGGAGGGGACATCGGCCTGATGGTCGCGATGCTCGACCTCGCTGACAACATCGAGAAGTGCCTAGCGGAAACCGTCGGCTGCTCAACGCAGGACCTCGCGAGGCGATCCGCGGCGGAATACCTACAGCTCACGGCTGTGCAACTGGACTCGGCTTGGGATAGTTTCCGCGAGGAACGCAATGAGGCCCTGGCGCTGTTCGCTTGAGAGGAGTGCGTCTGATGGAAACGGATCTTTCGGTCGAGTGCTCACCCCGGCGTTCCCCCACGCTGCCGGTGGAAGAGGTGGTGCTGTGGCTCTGGGCTGACGTGCGCTACTTCGCGATGAAGACGCCCCGCAGCGACGCCCTCAAGGGTCGTACTTTTCGCGACCACGAGCGCGCACCCCGCGTGCGCGCCGCGAGTCGCCCGCAGCGTCAGCCGGCGCGACGTCTGACACCCCGGCGCCGCCAGCCCGAAGTGCTGCGAGTTGCGGCCTAGTCTCCCCCAGTATCCTCGAGGTACCTCCTAGCTCGCTAGGAGGAATGACCGGGCGACCTCGAGGTCCGGCGCCAGGGCCAGCGCTTGCTCCGCCGTACGGCTGGCGTCCACGGCGCGGCCGAGCTGCGCGAACACGAACGCCAGCGTCGCCAAACAGCCAGCTCGCCCTGCGTGCTCGGGCGGGAGGGTGAGCAGCAAGCGCGACAGTGGCACCTGCGCCGCTGCGTAGTTGCCAGCCTTCAGCTCTTCCAGCGCCTCAGCGTGAAGCTGAAGCTGGAGCGCTGAACGACGAGACGAAGCGGGGGAACTTAGGTGGGTCATGTTGCTCCTTGCGCGGCGTGTGCCCCGCCCGACAACCATCTTCCCTTTGCCATCTCTGCGCAAGTTTCGCTGTGACAAACAATGTCAGCTTACCGGAGTCTGCTGAGCGGAAGCGCTGATTGTCACCGGATGTCAGCCGCTTTGCTGCATGGGTGTGACCCACGCGCGGCTCACTCTCGTTTCCCCCTAGGCGCCGAACGCTGACGCGGCGGTGCAAGACCCGCAGGCCGTTCCTGCGACTTTCGCAGTGCAAATTCCTGAAGAAAAACGAATGATTGAGAGCCATGTGCCGAAGGGGGCTAGGCAACTTTAGATACGAGTTGGTATCTATTGGCGGTTGGCTCTGCCAGGTGTGACTTTTGCGCACACTAAGCTACTACGTCGGACTCCCGCGATGATCGGCTCCCCAGCTCTCCCCGATTTCAACCCTGGCCCGAACGTGGCTGGTTGGTCCGTGCTCGACTCTCGAGGTAGCGGCTCCCTCACCCACGCCTTCGGCGCGCAGCGTGGCGGAAAGCGCGGCGTGCTGCGCTTCCTCCACTCCAACCTGGCTGGCATCCCCGAGCTCGGGGAGCGATTCCTCCGGGATCCAATGATCGCGAACGAGGTCCAGCACCCCTTCTGTGTGCGTGTGCTCGACTCAGGTCATCATCAGGGGTTGCCCTTTCTGGTGAGCGAGCTGGCCGACGGGCAGTCGGTGGCAGACCTGCTTGCCCTAGGGCCGGACACGCTTAGCCCAGCGCACGCGCTCAAGGTGATGTGTGGCGCGCTCGAGATCCTCGACGTCGCTCATGGCCAGAACATCGTGCATCGGGATCTACGGCCTGAGAGCATCGTGGTGTCGGAGTTCGGGGAGGTTTGGATCCGCGATTTTGGTTTCGCGCGGCTGCGCGAGATCGGTGGTGTTGCGGCGCCCCTTGCGTTCGTTCCCCCAGAGCGACTGAGCCAGGGCACCGGCGCTCTCGACTCCCGAGGCGACTTGTTCGCGCTCGGCGCGATTTGCTTCAACTTGCTCACCGGGGAGACCCCGCTCTCTCGGGCTTCGAGCAGCTTCGATCGTCCGAGCTTCGGCCTCATGTTGCCAGACGCTCCTTTGGAGCTGGTGGAGTTGGTGGATCGCGCGCTGATGCGTGACCCGGACCGGCGCTTTCAAACCGCGGCGGACATGTACCGAGCCGCGCGTCGCGCTCGGCGGCTGCGCGAGCTGGAGGAGCCCGGGCGCTTCGTCAGTAGCATTCGGCAGCTGAAAACCGCGGTGGCCAAGACCCAGCCGCCGATCCCCCGGGAGGACGTCCCGAGTGAGCCCAGAGTCGTCGTTCACGAGCGTATCCCTGCGGCACCGGGCCTGCCCGATCTCACTGCGCTCTCGGCGGAGGCATCGCCCAGGCCTGGTGCGGCTCACGCAGATGCGGCGGCTTCAGCGGAGTCCTCCTCGTACGCAGCGATGCCTGCTGACACGGTGCTGGGGCAAGCGGGGTCTCCCGGCGCGGTTGAGCTTTCGAGCGCGGCGACTCAAGAGTTGCAAGGAGTATCCGGCAGCCTGGATCTCGAGCCGATCAGTGACGACGAAGTGCGCGTGCTGCGCGAGTTGTTTGCACACTGGGAGCGCTCGCTGCGTGCGAACCTGCAGTATGGGCCGGCGCACCCGGAGAGCGAGCGCGCCCGTCATCGCGCCTGGGCTCACATCGAGCGCGCTCTCGAGGCGTCTGACGGCGCTCTTCTGTGTAACCTGAGCCCCTACGCCTTCATCTTGGCGGATGAGCCGGTTTGGGAGCCAACCGGTAGCTTCGACCGCATTCCGTATCGCCTGTTCGCTGATGGTGTTCGCGTCCTGGGTTTCCGTGCGGGTATGACCTTGGACGAGTGGGAGAAGCTCTCCGAGTGCATGCTCACGGACCTGGACGACGACCCGCTGAACGACTTCACGACGCTGCTGTGGGACGCGGATCTGCCCCACGTCGTGTGCCAGGTGGTGGACGTTTTTCAAGAAGGTGACGGGCGTGCGCGTGAGGCGCTGGACGACGTGCGTCGCTCCGTCGTCGCTGTCGCGAGGTTCGATAGCCAGGTCCAGTTGAGCGACTGCTGGCGCGAGTTTCGCGGCGACCCAGCCAACGAGCAAGACTGGCAGGGCGAGCTGGAGCGCTCACTGGGGGCGACGGGGCGTCGCCTCAGCGAACTGCTCGATGCGGAGACCAATCGTGTCAAGGAGCTAGCCTCTGCGCTGGAGGGCGAACGCACCCAGGGCGTGAATCGCTTCGTCTACGTCGCCAGCAGTGGTCTCTTGCATGCGCTGCGATCGAGTTCACTGCCGATGGTCCTGGTGCCCCTCGAGCAGGCGCTGAACCGCCTGGGCGCAGAGTCGGCCATGGTGCGCCTCGAATGCGCGCTCGCTTTGATCGAGACGGCTGGTCGCGATGTCACGCTGCGCGAGACGCTCATCTCTCGAGTCTTGACGCCACAGGTCGTCGAAGAAAGCGTGCTGGCTCTGGACGGCTTGGAGGCCGCGCAACGCGAGCTGTTCTGGGCCCGGCTCGCGCGCCTGCTGGACGACAACCACGCGCAGGCGCTGGCGGACGTGCTCGGGCAAGTGTCCCCTGACCTCGAGCGCGCCGTCTTGCTCCAGCTGGTTGCGGTATCGCGCGGAAACGAGCAGGCGCTGGGGCAGGCGATCCTGCGTTCCGGGCTTGCTCAAGCTTTGACGCTGGTGCGCGCCCTCGCGCGGGGTGAGAACGCGGCCGCCCGCGCCGCCCTGATGGAAGCGTGCGCCCACCCCGAGCCCGTCGTTCGCCTGGAGGCGCTCAACGCCCTGGGCGCGTCGCCAGAGCGTACCAACCTCGAGCTGCGTCAGCTGCTGGAAGATCCAAGCCCGGAGGTACGCCTGGTGACACTGCGTACCATCGCTGAGCATGAGGTGAAGGTGGTGGGGCCCGCGCTTGCCATGCGGATCCGTTCGGACGAGTTCGACGAACTGCCCCGGCAGGAGCGTGGGATGGCGCTCGATGCTCTGGCGAAGCTGTTGCCCTCTCGCGCCGAGGACGTAGCCGTCGAGCTGCTGGAGCGGTCCCATCTCGTGGCGACGCGCGCCCACGACGAGACACGCGAGCTCGCGGCGGAGTTGCTTGGGCGAACCGCAACCGGCAGCGAGGCCGAGCGCGCGCTGGAGCGTGAGCAAGGCCGCAGGTTCCGCAACAGCGAGCGAGTCCGCGACGCATCCGCACGTGCCCTCGAGACGCTGCGTTCGCGCAGCGTTCCTCCGCCTCCAGGAGACCCTGAGCAATGAGTGAATCGGATCGTCAGACCCGCACCACCCAGCCCAGGGTGGAGACCGAGCCACCAACTCCCGAGCAACCGGAGGACAGCGCACC
The DNA here is from genome assembly GCA_041389805.1 of Polyangiaceae bacterium. Classification (GTDB taxonomy): domain Bacteria; phylum Myxococcota_A; class Polyangia; order Polyangiales; family Polyangiaceae; genus JAHBVY01. Next base: position 126,957 of record JAWKRD010000019.1, read on the forward strand.
GCCATCGATGGAGCGCGTCGGGCCGATTCGCGTGTCTTCTGCTGCTCCAAGGCGCGCCAGCAGCAACCCACCCGCGCCACAGCGACGCTCGGCGGCGCCTGGCCGCATGTCCGGGGACGAAGCGACCGAGCCGCTCACCGCGCTCTTTCGTCTGTTCAAGAACGCGCGCATCCATCGCATCGACAACGCTGCCGTGGTGCTCGCTGCCGAGCAAGCGACGTCGGCTCTGCGGCGTTTCTCCGCGGTAGCGAATCGGCCGGCACGCCTCACGTTCATGGGAGACTTGGTCTTCGTGTGCGGCGAGCTGCTCCGCGCGGGCCGCGTGACGTATGAGGCCGCGCGGGACCTTGGAGCTCAGCTGAGACCCACGGGGGTGAATGAGCTGGCGTTTGGCGCTGGCGTATCCGGTCACGACCTGATTCAGCTGGTCGACGCGTGGGTCACGGCTCTGAATCAGTCCGGGGACCTGAGCGCTTTCGAGAATCCGCGCATCAGGGTGCGCGATGTGGCTGAGCTGGCTTACGCGCCCGTCGGAGCGGAGAGCGACGACCCTGCGAATCGTGCCCTGGACCTGTATGGCGTGAGCATCGCGGTGATGCGTGGCTTCTATCGCGATGTCGCTGCGGGGAGCAATTTGCTACCCAAGCGAGTCAAGCGCGTCGCTCAGCGCTGGGTGATGAGTGCGCTGAGCGGAGAAGAATCGTTCTTGCATTTGACCACGCTCTGCACCGCGCATCGTGATGTCGCCGGGCGCGTGGTGCATTCCGCTCTCCTGCTGCTTGCCATGGCTCGCGTGATCACGCGGGACCGGCGTATCCTTGGGGAATTGGCCATCATGTGCCTCCTGGCCGAGGTCGGCCGCGTCAGGGCGGCGGGCGCGGTGGTGACGGCTGCCTCGGATGCTGCGGAGCTGATGAGCCTCGAGGCGACGAGCGCGGCCATGATCGCCAGCGGAGGTTGGGAGCCCCAGGCCTGGCTGCGAACCGTGGGCGCGTTCGAGGTCGCCTGGCTCGAGCGCGAGGAGCAGCTTGGCAAGCTCTACGGTGGCCAAGCAGGCGCGCTGCTCAGCTCACGCATGCTGCTCGTGGCGCGCGCGTACCTCGAGTGTGTTGCGCCTGGTAGTGGCCGTCCCGGCTTGGCTCCGCCTCAAGCGCTCGGTGCGCTGATTCGGCGCCCGGGATTGCATCCAGGCATCGTGCGCTTGCTGGCTCGCGCCCTCGGCATCCTCCCCACGGGGACCGTCGTGGAGCTCGAAGGCGGCGAGTGGGCGGTCGTGTCCGCACCCAAGGCAACTCAGGCGTACCATCGGCCAGCGTTGCGCCTGGTCACCGACGCGGCAGGCAACCCGCAGCCAGTTCCGTTGCAGGTAGACCTGGAGCAAACCAGCGTCTCTGGCATCCGTCGCATCGTGACGTCGGAGCAAGCGCGCTTCAACCTGGCTCAGGTCTTCTTCGGCAAGAGCTGAGCCAGCGTCACACCTGTTCGCCGGTGGCGCGCCAGAGGTGCAACTCTCCGCGTCGCCACGCGGCCAAAGTCTGAGCTGGCGTCGCTGGCTGCTTCGCGCACCAGCGCAGGTAGGCGCCAAAGGCGACGTCGGGATCGTTGGCCTGCTCTGGCGGATAGCTGATGCCTTCGCTCAGCGCACCCCGCAGCGCCTGCTCCAGGCGCTCGTGGTACCCTTCGTAGACCACCAGATCACGCAACCAACGGCTCCGCGCGGAAGCGTGCTGCGTGACCCTCAGAGTCGCCTCCAGGGCGCGCTCCAGGGCCCCTGGGGTCAGTCGTAGCAGCTCGAGGTCGTAGGCAAACTGCGCGCCGTCGTGGTGCGCGCCGAGGAGGTGGCTGATGATGCGCTCGGGGCTGCTGACGAGCCCTGAGAAGTCGAGCGGGGCGACTGCTTTCTCACGCAACAGGAACGGGAAGCGCAGCGGACGCCACTCCAGAGCTCGTGCGCGCCAGTTGCTGCGCACTGCGTCTGCTTTGCAGGTGCCTACCGTATCCGAGCGGAACAACACGCGGTGCCACATCGAGATCACCCCGAGCTCGATCTGCCAGAGGTTCGGCACGCGCTCGATCTCGCCCTGGCGCTCAATCTTCTCGAGGGATGCCAGCACCTTGTGGGGGTTCACCAGGAGCAGGTAGGCGTGCCACGGAATGCTGCCGCGCAGCGCTCGTGCAGGGTCTTGGGGGTGAGGCGCGCTGGTCGCCCAGCTTTCAACCGATTGGGTCACGATGCTTCTTTCCTCTCGCGGCGGGGCGGCTTTGCTTGCTGCCGACGGTGTACAGTCGCTTCAAGCGCATGAGCGTGTCGGCGTCGCGGCGCGCCAGTTCGGCGACGAGCAGTGCGGCGTCAGGCCGTTGATCTGGGTGCGACTCCAGCCAGCTCAACAGCAGGCGATAGCCAGCGACATTGGTGTGCGGCGCCGCATAGATCAGCGGCGGTAGCTCGGAGATCTCGGAGACCGCGCTGCTGATTGGGTTCATACACAGCGCGAGGGCCGGGCTATGCGTTGCGCGCAACATGCTCCGCACCACCTCTAGGTCAGCGTCGATCAGGGCAGCCACATCTTGACTGTCTGCCAGGCGCTCGAACGCCGCTATTGCCGTACGGATTGCGCTTAGGTCTTCCGCGTCCGCTCGCTCTGGCAGCACCTCGAGGACCGCCATGGCCATGTGCCGGCGCATGCGCAGCAAGTCTTCGACCACGCGTAGCAGCTGACCTTGCTCTCTGGCCACGCGAGCCATGTCAGGCAGCAGCTCCGGACCACCGTGAGTCTTGAAGTCGTGCACCGTGTAGCCGCTGCCTTGACGCACACTCAGGAGCCCCGCTGTTTGCAGACGACTGAGCGCGGTGCGTACGGTCACTCGGTTCACACCGAAGCTCGCTGCCAGGGCGCGTTCCGGGGGTAACCGCTCACCGACCTTGAGCTCTCCTTGGAGGATTGCGCGCTGCAGCGCAGCGACGCAGGCATCCACAGCCGAAGCGGGGGAGATGGGGCTGACGTTCAACGACATACCGAGGATTGGTATATTGGTCCGACCAATCAGATTGGTCAAGGAGACTGCAGGATGCCGCACGCAGATCCTCTCCCCCAAAGAAAAACTGACGTGATCTTGAGGGGTTGAGAAGCTAGCTAGCTGCTGCGTGGGGTGCGTCTGCGAGAGCCGGTGCTGAAGGGCTAGCTCAGGATGGACCGCAGCGGCCCGCCGCCGGAGCGCTCTCGTTGTTGTCTTCGCGGCACTCGTTGAAGGTGCGATTCTGCGGGTCGATCAAGATGCGCGCGACGTAGGTGTCCTTCGCCGAGAGGGAACCGTCCGTGGCGGTGAGCACGAGCAACTCCGTCTGCCCGGGCAACAGCTCCCGCGTCGTGACACCGCTGGCAACCTGATTCCCCGCGGCATCAAAAACGGCAACGTTTACACCCGCCGGCAAGCCCGAGAGGCCCTGGTTCTGCACGCGGACTTCGAAGCTCACGGGCGTGGTGCACAGCACGTTCAGCGTGAGCACCGCGTCCGGCGCGTTGAACAGGCCGCTGTCCTGGACGTTCTGGCGGAAGTTGTTCAGCCAGCCGAGCTCCCAGTTGCGCTTGGCTGCCGTGGGGATCAGGCCGTAGGTCTGAGGCGCACTACATGCGCTGTCACGGGAGTCGCAGATGTTCGTCACGTAGTAGGAGTGCTGGCTCCAGATGGTGCGCGTGCCTACCCAGCTGCTCTCGCGATCGCCGAACACGGTGATGCCACGGTAGGCCGCGGCGCCTTGAGGCTTTACCCAGGCCTTCCTGTTCATGCTCGGGTCCGGCTGGTTCCACGGAGCGACGTCGCACTTCCAGCCGGAGGCGCTGGGGTCGGCGCCGTTTGATACCATGACAATTTCCGCGTGGCCATCACCGTCAACGTCTGCCACGAGGGCGTTCTCCGTCCCCGTAAACGACGTGGTGAGCTCTGCCAGGAGCACCGCGCCGGTGGTGCCGTCATACACCCAGAGGAAGCACTCGTCGGCGTAGATCACCTCAGCCTTCCCGTCGCCGTCGAAGTCGAACACGCTGGAACCGGTGACGTTCGAGGAGAGGTCGTGGTTCGGCGCGGACCACACGATGTCGATGGTGTTGTTCGCGTAGTTCGGCTTGGTCATCACGTAGACATTCTTCTGCGCGACCCCGATTTCCGGTTTCCCGTCACCGTCGAAGTCCGCGACTGTCGGCGGGCCGCCGCCGCTGTCTGGCAGGGCGACGCTCAGCTCGGGAGCGCCCGTTGCACCCTCGAGGATATCCACGCGATTCGATCCGGTCAGCACCACCTCGGGTTTCCCGTCACCGTCGAAATCTGCTACCGCAGGGAAGCCATCGCTGACGCTGGTCTGTCGCCAGAGCTCCGTGCCGTCTCGCTCGTAGATGGTGTTGCCGGCGACGAGCTCGAGCTTGTCGTCCTCGTCCACGTCGGCGAAGAACGACATCGCGGTGTTGGAGTTCGTACCGCCGCGGCCGTGGGTGCCGACCCACTGACGGATGATCTGGTTGCCCTGGATACTCCAGAGGGTTCGGCCGTAGGCGACTTCCACGTTGCCGTCCCCGTCCATGTCACCCAGGGAGATGCCGCCGCCCCAGCCGAAGGCGTTGCTGCTGGTGTCGGCCGTGTCCGTGGGCTTGTCGCTGAGGGCCTTCACCGCGCCGGTGCCATCGATCCAGGCGATGTAGCCGTCGCCGGTCATGGTGATGATATCGACGCGCTCGTCACCGTCGACATCGCCCAGCGCAACTGTGGTGCCCGCGAAGCCGAAGCTGCCCGTCTTCGCTTTGTTGAGGCTCCAGATCTCCTCGCCGCTGCGCCCGTCGAGCATCCGCAGCACACCCGTCAGACAAGAGTGTGGCGTCGAGCCGTTGCAGTGACAGCAGGTGCCCTGGTTGTTCGAGGAGACGAAGATCACGTTCGGTGGATCGCTCTCATCGACCTTGCCGTCACAGTTCGCGTCGTACACTCGCGCGACCGTTGGCGTGGACCACACATCGGCCTGGTTTGGATATTCCTTGGGAGTGTTTGGCGGTAGCCCCCACTGCCACTCGATGACTGGGTCGAGCGCGCCCGGCGGTGGGAAGTACTCACAGTTCTCGATGCACGAGTTGCCCGCGCCCCCCGCACCGCCGGTTCCGTTCGGATCACAGATCGGTGGGAGATCGATGCAGCGGCCGCTCTGGGGCACTGGCTGCGTGCAGGTCGTGCCCATTCCTCCAGCACCACCACTGCTGGTCCCGCCACTGCCTGTCCCGCCACTGCCTGTCCCGCCACTGCCGGCAGCGCCGCCGCTTCCGTTGTCGCCAAGCGCGGTCTCGCAATATTGCCCGTCTTCACAGTCGGCGGGCGTCTGGCAGGCCTTGCCCGGGACCACGCAGCGTTCGAAGCTGCAGAACTCGCCCGCGTTGCAGCACACGCTGCCACAGGCTTGCTCTGCCGTCGCGCAGCACTCCCCGCTCGCGGTGCACACGCCACCATCGCACTCGTCGTCGCTCTTGCAGCCCTTGCCGCCGCCGCCGTCGCCAATGATGCCGCCGGAGCCGCCGTTCAGCGTACCGCCGCTGCTTGCGCCGCCGCTGCTATTCCCTGCGGAACCTCCAAAGTTGAGGCTTCCGCCGGAAGCTGCAGTCTCGCCCTCCGAAGAGCAAGAGCAACCTGCGAGATAGAGTGCGAGTCCCGTCAAGCTCAAGGCGCGGAGCGCTGGGCTGCCGCCTGAGGTTGAGGGTGAGAGTTCAGTGAGGGAGCGGAAGCGGGGAGTCTGAGCCATGGAGACCTCCAAAGGGGGCCCACAGTCTAACACCCTCGGTATCTCACTCGGCAGGGGAACGGGCGTTGGATCGAGCCTGGCAACTGACGTCTGCGAAGCAGCTGTCGCGAGGCTCCCCACCGCTTGGTCTGTGCGTCGCGCTCCAGCCTCTGCAGTCCCGTGAGACATGGTTTCCACTTTTGTAGATGCGCGTCCGCCGCTGAACCCTTCGTTCAATTTCCGGGCGGATTTTGGGGGGAGGAAACCCTGAACGGATGCCGCCAGCGCTCGGGATGACGCATTGCGCGACGAACCGCCGTCGCGACACCGCGACCTGCGGTCAGCGAAGCTTGGAGGCTTGCTCCAGGTTTTCCAGGGCGGGCGCAGTCCCAAACGATTTCAGACATCTACGCCCCCGCGACCGAGACAGAGCCTCTGCTGACTCACCCCTGAGCCAGGCCTGCTATGGCTGGCGGCCTCCTTCGGCGGCGAATTAACACGACCGAAACCTGGAGGATTCGGTATAGTAACTCTGGAGTGAGTCACTAATGGAGCTTCGACGTTTCTGCGGGATGGGGTTGGGCGCGGCGCTGGGAGTCGTCGCGTTCAGTCCGCGGCTGTTGGCTCAACCGGCGGATCCCCCCGACGAACCCCCCGCAGCAGCAGAGCCAGAACCGGCTGACGTCCAGCTGGAAGACCCACCCGCGCCCGAGGCAAAGCCTGAGGCACAACCGGAGCCACGCGTACAGGCAGAGGCGGAGCCGCGAGGAAATGCTGAGCGGGCACCCGTCGCGCCGACGCCCAAGGAGCCCGCCCCGCTCAAGCTGAGCTACCCGCGAGGCAGCTTCAGCTTTGGCTCGTATGGCCGCGTGATCGCGTCGGGAGACCTACGCGGCGGGCGAGGTCGCGACGCCGACATCGTGGCTCACGGCGCGCGTATCGACGAGGGCAGCTACGGTGAGCTCGAACTCGTCCGCGAAGACGAGTGGGAGGACGGCGTACGTTCGCGAATCGTCTCGACGCTTGCCATCGGCGAGCCGATCTTTCACGACTCCGGCAAGTTCGACGCGACGATTGCCCTGCGGAATTTCTATGTCGAGGAGCGCGGAGTGCTCGATCCGGGGCTCAGCGCCTGGGTTGGTTCGCGCATGTACCGCGGCGATGACATCTACCTGCTCGACTTCTGGCCGCTCGACAACCTCAACACCGTCGGCGGCGGACTAAAATTCAGCTTCAACGACGACCACACCTTCGTCGCGTGGCACGTCGGCATGAACCTGGTGAACGACCCGTTTCAGCAGCAGAGCGTGTTACGCCCCGCGGCGCAGAACCAGCCAGGTACTGACGAAGTGCCGCTCCTGGATCGTCCACGCACCATCTCCTCTCTCAAGCTCAGCCACATCATCCCCATGGGAGAAAAGGCCGGCTTGAAGGCGGTGCTGTACGGCGAAGTTCACAATCTGCCAGCCGGTGAGCGCGAGCTGGATGATGGCCGGCGTGAAGACCTGCCCGGTGACTCTGGCGCTGTCGTGGGTGGACAGGTCGGTGGCTTCACCGGAGAGGACGACACATTCGCCAACCTGTTCGTGCGCTACGCGACAGGGCTCGCGGCTTACGGCGAGTTCTCCACACCTCAGGGGATCTCCGACTCGAACGACTCTTCGGGCGCCCACGAGCTGTTGATTGGTCTGAGCGGCAACTGGGACTCCCGCTGGGTGAGCGTGCTGGTTGGAGGCTATTTCCGCTCGTTCCGTGACGCATCCCCTGAGAAGTTTCGCTTCGACAACGTGGACGAAGGCATCTTCGTGGTGCGGCCGCAGGTCTACTTCACCGACCACCTGGGACTCGGACTCGAAGGCTCCTATCAGGCACAGCAGCATGGAGTGCTGAGCACGGTCGACAACGAGCCGCTGCTGGGCAGCTTGTGGCGCTTCGGGGTGATCCCGTTCATTTCGCCTGCTGGTCGCGGCAGCTTCAAGCGGCCTCAGCTACGCTTGATCTACGTCCTGACGGCACGAGATGCGGGCGCCCGCTCCCTGTATCCAAACACCGATCCGTTCGCGCGCCGCCAGACGGAACAGTTCTTTGGCGTCGGCGCCGAGTGGTGGTTCAACTCTTCGAGCTACGGGCAGTGATCATGAAGAAAGTATCCGTAAGGAATTTTGTTTCTGGCTCGCGCCTGCGTGGATTGAGCTGGCTCGGTGCCGCTGCTCTGGTTTCAGTGTGCAACACCGGCTGCATGGACTTTGAAGGTCTCGAGGGTGAGCGCGAGATCAGCACTCACGTCGAAGACTGGCGCGACGAAGTCATCTATCAGCTGATGGTGGACCGCTTCGCGAACGGCGACCGCGGCAACGACTACCGCGTCGATCTGAGTGCTCCCGCTCGCTATCACGGCGGCGACTGGCGCGGCATCGAGGAGAACCTCGACTACCTGAGCGACCTCGGCGTCACCGCGCTCTGGATCTCACCCATCGTCAAGAACGTCGAGACCGACGCCGGCGTGGACGGCTATCACGGCTACTGGCAGCAGGATCTGACGATGCTCAACCCGCACTTCGGGGACCTCGCCAGTCTGCGACGCATGGTCGATGCGGCTCACGCACGAGGCATCAAGGTGATCCTCGACATCGTGACCAATCACATGGGGCAGCTGTTTTACTACGACATCAACCTCAACGGTCAGGCAGACGAACGCGTCGAGGGCAACGGCACCACGAGTCAGGTCAAGGCGATCAACGAATACGACCCTGACTTTGATCCCCGGGGAATCCAGGCATTCACGTCGCTCGGCGAAGCCGGCCCAGCGCCGATCATCTTTCAGCGGGACGCGGCGACCAACCACATGCCACCGAGTCAGTCGGTGCTGCGCAGCGCGTGGGCGTACAACCGGCGTGGCCGGGTGTGGAGTTACGACATCACCGAACAGGTCGAGAAGGGCGACTTTCCGGGTGGACTCAAGGATCTGAACACCCTGGACCCGCGGGTCCAGGAAGTGCTCATCGACAGCTTCGTGCGTTGGGTGGAGCTCGCGGATTTCGATGGCTTCCGCATCGATACGCTGAAGCACGTCGAGCACGAGTTCTGGCAAGTGTTCGCGCCTGAAGTGCGTCGCCGCCTCGCCGAGCGCGGGAAGACGAACTTCTTCATGTTTGGCGAAGCCTTCGACGGCCGCAGCGATGTGGTGGGGCCCTACACGCTCCCCGGCGAGGTCGACAGCGTGTTCTTCTTCCCCCAGCACTTCCAGGTGTTCCGCGATGTCTTCCAGAGCGGGGCGGCCACCACTCAGGTCGCCCACCTGTTCCAGACACGGGACGAGAGCGGCCTCTACGGCACGCAACCTCAGGAGCGCGGGATCGGCGTGGCTCCCAATCGCGCCCTGGTGAACTTCATCGACAACCACGACGTCGCCCGCTTCAAGTACGGCCGAGATGATGATTCGGCGCTCGAGAATGCGCTGCTGTTCCTGTTTACCGAAGACGGTATCCCGTGCGTCTACTACGGAACCGAGCAGGGTTTCCGCGGTGGAAATGATCCGGCGAATCGCGAGGACCTATGGAGTAGTGGCTACGACACGAACTACCGGACCTATCGCTGGATCAGCCGGCTGTCGAAGCTGCGCCGCAACTATCCCGCGCTGACTCGCGGCGAGCTGAACTTCACCTGGGTGACCGATCGCGTGGCTGACGAATCCGACGCAGGCATCCTCGCGTTCGAGCGCCGGGGCGGCGACGCGGGAGATGGCTATGCGCTGGTGGTCATCAACACCAACGCTGCGCACACGAGTCGCACCGAGTTCGAAGGGGCTGCGATGCCGCTGAATGTCGCGTCGGGCACGGTGCTCGTCGATGTGCTGGATCCCAGCGGTCCGAGCTACACCGTGGCCGCCGATGGGACGCTGGCGCTGGACGTGCCCGCGACGAGTGGCAAGATCCTGATCCCGCAGGCGCAGGTCAAAGCGGGCCTCTGAGCGTCGGCATACTTGCTAGGCGTCGAGTGTTGAGCCCGAGCATGCCTTCGCCTCTCTACGATCCCGCTCCTCGTCGCCCACTAGCTCGTGACGAGAAGTGGATCGCGGCGCTGTTCTTCCTCGTCTTCTTCGGGTCACTTGCTGGTGAGCTGTTGCGGGACTTCACCCCGATGAAGCTCGGGCTGGTGTTCGTGGTGGTGGCTTGGCTGCCACTGCTGGTGCTGCACGAGTTGGGGCACGCCCTAGTAGCCCGATTGCTCGGCTGGCATGTCTACGAGGTCGTGATCGGACAGGGGCGGGACGTCGCGCGCTTCGTCGTCGGCGACGCCGTGGTGCGCTGGAAACTGGTTCCGCTCACCGGGCACGTGCGCACCGTGCCCAGCGATCTGCGCTTCGCGCGGCTGAAGCAGGCGCTGGTCTACGCAGCCGGGCCTGGCATCGAGCTCCTGTTGGTGCTGGTCGCCTGGCTGATCGCAGGGGATGGCCTGTTCCAGCGTGCCAGCTCCCTGCCCTGGATCGTGCTTCAGAGTGTCTGCCTCACCGCGGCGATTGGCGGCGTGCTCAATCTGATTCCGTTTGCGGTCAAGGGTGGTGTCTCCGATGGGATGGGCTTGCTCCTGAGTTTTGTTACTCCACGGAAACAACTGGAGTGGCAGCTCGCGGCCCCATGGGCCATACGCGCCGAACGCCTGCTGGACGATGAGCAGGCGCAGCGAGCGCTGGAAGTGATTGAGCAGGGACTTCAAAGGCTGCCTGCGCACCCGCGCCTGCTGCTGAGCCGCGCGCTGTGCCGCGCCGCGCTCGGTGATGATGGAGCTGCGGTCGAGGAGCTAGATGGCTTTGGCGAGCTGGGCACCTACGACGCCGAACTGAAGGGGCTGATCTTCGTGACCGGCGCCGAAGTGGCGCTGCTGGCGGCGACCCGGGAACGCCTGTTCGACGCGCGTCGATTGGCCGATCTCTCCCTCCGTGAACGCGCCAACTCGGCCGAGGCGCTCAGGATCAAAGGGGCCGCGCTGATCGAGCTCGGCCACGTCGAGTCGGGCATCGAGCAGCTCGAGCTGGCCAGCCGCTTCGCGAGCGATGAGGCGGAACTCGAGCGCGTGTTCGCGTGGCTGGCCATCGGCTACGCGCGTCTGGGCATCGCGCAGCGTTCGCGGGTTTACTTGCACGAGCTGGCCATGCGTCGTCCACCGGCGCGGCTCCGTCGCTTGCTCGCCGTCGTGGATCCACGGTTCGCCGAGCCGTACGAGTCTGCTTCACATCGCCGTACACCGAGTAGCGAGGATCTAGACGCATAAATGCTTGTCGCGCTCGCGTGGCGCGTGCATTTGACGGGCGGCAAATGGCGGGGAACAGCTTCGGACAGGCGTTTCGTATCACCACGGCAGGGGAATCCCATGGGCCGGGCAATGTGGTGATCATCGATGGGTGTCCGCCGGGGCTCCTGCTCTCAGTGGACGATCTGCTGCCCGACCTGGCGCGTCGTCGGCCTGGGCAGAGCAAGCTGGTTACCCAACGCCAGGAAGCCGATGAGCCCGAGATCTTGTCCGGGGTCTTCGACGGCCGCACCACCGGAACCAGCATCGCGATCCTGATCCGCAATCAGGATCAACGCTCCAAGGACTACTCGGACATCAAGTCCAAGTACCGCCCCGGGCACGCGGACCACAGCTACGACGCGAAGTACGGCATTCGCGACTATCGCGGCGGCGGTCGCTCCAGCGCTCGAGAGACGACGGTCCGCGTCGCCGCAGGCGCTGTAGCCAAGAAGCTAATCGCCGAGGCCTTTGGTGGTCGCGTGCTGAGCTACGTGACTCAGGTCGGCGATATCAAAGCCGAGATCGCCCGCCCTGAAGCGATCGAGCTCGCTCAGGTCGAGTCGTTCGCTGACGGCTCACCGAACCCGGTGCGGTGTCCCGACGAAGTTGCCGCGCGGAAAATGATAGAACTCATCGATCAGGTGCGCATGGCGCAGGACTCTATAGGCGGTGTCGCCGAAGTGGTGGCCACGGGGGTGCCGGCAGGGCTCGGCGAGCCGGTGTTCGACAAGCTGAAAGCGGACCTCGGTCATGCCCTGTTCAGCCTGCCCGCGGTGTTGGGCGTCGAGTACGGTATCGGCTTCGGTTGCGCCACGCTGCGTGGCAGCGAGAACAACGACGTATTCACCAGTGAAAAACTGGCGGATGGCAGTGCCCGTATCGTGACCCGTACAAACCGTCACGGCGGCATGCTCGGCGGGATCTCCAGTGGCATGCCCATCGTCTTGCGCGCCGCGATCAAGCCAACCAGTAGCCTCTCGCAGCCGCAACCAACCGTCACGCAGAGTGGCGACGAGACGCAGATCGCGACGCGTGGCCGTCACGATCCTTGTCTGCTGCCTCGCTTCATTCCTATGGCCGAAGCAATGGTGGCGATCGTGCTCGCGGACCACTGGCTTCGCTGGCGAGGTCAGCGCTCGATGGCGCTTGGGGAGGAGTAGGCGGGGTGGTTCGTGTTGCGATCGATGGACTGAAGAAGGGCTTTGGTCAGACCCAGGTGCTCAAGGGGGTCGACATCGACCTGCCTGACGGTGGCTTCGCGGTCTTGGTTGGTCCGAGCGGTTGCGGCAAGTCCACGCTGCTCCGCCTGATTGCCGGCCTCGAGCTGTCCGACGAGGGGAGCATCCACTTCGGAGAGCGCGACGTCACGCGGCTCCCGCCTCGCGAGCGCGACGTCGCGATGGTGTTTCAGTCGTATGCGCTGTATCCGCACTTAACCGTGCGGAAAAATTTGTCGTTTGGCCTCGAACTCAAGGGAACGCCCGCGAGTGAGATCGAGACTCGGGTGAAGGAAGTCAGCGCGATGCTCGGCCTCGAGCAGCTGCTCGAGCGCATGCCCAAGGCCCTTTCCGGGGGGCAACGTCAGCGCGTCGCCATGGGGCGCGCGATCGTGCGGCGCCCGGCCCTATTCTTGTTCGACGAACCGCTCAGCAACCTGGATGCAGCGCTGCGCGCTCAGGTGCGCGTCGATATTCGCAAGCAGCACGATGCCTTGGGCGCGACGAGTGTCTACGTCACCCACGACCAGGTAGAGGCGATGACGCTGGCCGATCGGCTGTTCGTGCTAAATCAGGGTCTGGTGGAGCAAAGCGGGGCTCCGCTGGAGATCTACGCGCGCCCCGCGACGCGCTTCGTCGCGGCGTTCCTTGGCAGCCCGGCGATGAACTTCATCGACGTGACGGCGAAACAGGGGCCTGATGGTTGGCGTCTGGAGGCGCCTGGCCTGAGCTTGCAGGCTCCCACCGATAGGCTCGCTGGTGTCGGCGATGGTCAGCCCCTCACCCTCGGCGTGCGGCCCCACGCCCTCGAGCAACGAGCAGAGGGTGGCGTCAGCTTGCGCGTCGAGGTGATCGAGGCGCTCGGAAGCGAGACGTTTGCGCACGGAAAAGTTGGCGATGGGAACGTGGTCGCCCGCCTGGACTCCGGGGCGCAAGTTCGAGCTGGGCAGACGTTGACCCTGTCGGCGCCGCCAGCTGAACTGCATCTGTTCGATCCAGCGAGCGGCGTCGCGCTCGACTGAGGTCAGTTTACCGGGAAGCTCGCCGTTGGCGGGCGCTCCGCTGCGGGCGGAGGGGCAGGTGCTGGAGGCGGTGCCGGCGCAGGGGGTGGGGGTGCAGCGACGGGCTTGACTGCCACGGGCTTTGGCGCGGCCGGCTTCGGCTTTGCGGCGGGCGTTGGTGCGCTGACCGGTACAGGCTTGGCGGCGGGAGCGGGCTCGGCGGCGGGCTTCTCCGCGACTGCGGGCTCTTCCGCGACTGCGGGCTCCTCCGCGGAGGGCTCCTCTTCCGGCTTGGGGTCCGCCGCCTCTTCGGTGGCCTCGGCAGTTTCCGTGGGGATTTCATCCGCCTTCGCTTCGGCCTTGACTGGCTCTGGCGCTGGCATCGCCGGGCGTTCCGCTACGGCCTTCTCGGTGGTGACGGCGCTCTCGGTGCGCGGAGCGTTTGCCGCGAGCTTCTCTCCGCTGCTGCGGTTCAGCAGTCCAATGCCTGCCAGGATCGCGAACAAGCCGACCACGCCAGCGACATAGGGGATGAAGCGGCGGTGGTGCTGTTGCTGTTCGGGGGTGAGGGGCAGCACCTGAGGGAAGTCCTCCTCAGGCGTTGAGTGCATCGTGGTCCGGCGCTCTGTCTCGCTGATACGTTCGCCAGCGTCGAAGAACGCAGCTTCTTCTTCGTGATCATGGACCGAGCTGTCGCGGTCGTCGGATTGGGTTGACTTACGAGTCTGCTTTTTCTTGGACTTCCCAGTGGCCTTGGGAGCTTTCTCACCCCCAACCTCTGCGGAGGCGGTTACTGCATCAGACTTCGCTGCCGTCTCAGACTTCGCTGCCGTCTCAGACTTCGCTGCCGCTGCCTTCTCAGTGGGCTCAGCGTCGGCTTGGGTGGCGCTGGCTTCCCGTGCTTCGTCCGCGCTGGCTTCGGCTTCAGCCGAGCGAAGCTCTTCGGTCTTCACGGGCTCCTTCACCGGCGCCTTCAGCTCTGGCTCGGTTTCCGCGGGGGAACGAGTCGACGCGGGTGCCTGACTGGTGCGCGCTGCGGGTGCCTCGGAGCGGCGGCCACGCTGGTTCTTGCGGCGCTTCTTGTTGCGTTTTGCGTTACGGCGGGACTGACCGTCAGCTGCGCTGTTCACGGGCTCTTCGAAGCTCCTGTTTGGCGTGCGGTGGGGATCGCTGAGAAGCGCCGAGGACGCTGCGTTCTCAGACTCGGAGAGGGACCCGGAGTGTGGCGCGGGTTCCAGTCTCGGTAAACCAAACACGTGTTCAGCAGCGTCGTTCAGAGTGAGGTCCTCTTGTGCCATCGCAAGGTTCACTCCAAGCAACCTCCAAGCCAGCCGACACGAACGCGAACAGCTGACGATTCGCGGCGTTTCATCTGGGCGCCGCGTCGAGGTGTGTGATTTCTGACGCCGCGCCCTGTGCCAGCGTGTGCCGATTAACGCCCAGCGTTCCTGGTTGGGTACCTCTTTTCACAATTACAGAAGCGAGCGGTTGCCGTTCGCGCCGTGGGTATGAGCCTTCTCCGCTCTTTTCGGCGACGCTTCCGGCTCGTAACATCCCCGCGACTGGGCCGAACCGCGCTCCTCGAGCGAGGCCCAAGGTGCGGGGCGGCTCGAGGGGCCGCCATGGCGCCACCTCGCTCTCGACTGGACTCTCGTTGATGCTTCGTTGGCTCCTTCCGCTCGTATTCCTGCTGACTTGGGGGCGTAACTCATTTGCGAGTGACGCCGAGCCGGTCCGCCTGTGGCACGCCTATCGTGGGGGTGAGCAAGCGGCCCTCGACCGCGCCGTCGAGGCCTTCGAGAGGACGAGCGGCGTCGAGGTCGAGGTGTTGCAGCTGCCTCACGATGCCTACGCCTCGAAGCTCGCTGCTGCGGCGCCTGGCGGCGCGGGCCCGGACGTGTTCATCGACGCCCATGAGCGCTTTGGCGACTACATCCGGCGTGGCGTCGTCATGCCGCTGCCCGCCAGCACCGATACTTCGCCGTTTCCCCGCGGAGCAGTCGATGCCCTGACCATCGACGGCAAGCTGTACGGCTTGCCACTGGCGCTCAAGGCGCTGGTCCTCTACATCAACACCGATCTGCTGAAGCAAGCGCCAGAGACTGTCGAGGCGCTGATCGACACACCGCTGCCCCCAGGTGTCTTTCCGCTCGTTTATGAGGCAAACGACGCGTACTACCATGCTGCTTTCCTGCACGCGTTTGGCGCGCGTCAGCTGAACGCCGACGGGAGCTTTGGTTTCTCAGGACCAGAGGCGGTGCGCAGCATCGAGTTCGTGCGCGATCTCATGGGGCGGGGCAAGATCCCTGAGGAAGCCGGCGGCTCGGTCGTCAAGCAGCTCTTCATCAGCGGCAAGGCGGCTGCTTACATCAGCGGACCATGGAGCGCCGGCGAGCTGGACGGCAAGGTCAATTACCGCGCGGTACCGTTGCCGAAGCTCGGCGCCACCGGAAAACCACTCGAGCCGTACCTCACCGTCGAGGCGGCCGCGCTCACGCCGCGCGGTGCCAGGAACGTCCAGGCGCTGCAGCTGATCCAGTACTTGGCTGGGCCCGAGAGCGCGCAGATCCGCGTGAAGGTTGGAAGGCAGCTCGTCGCACTGCGTAAGCTGCCGCCTGCGGCCGCCGACGATCCGTTCATCCAGGCGTTCGCCACTCAGGCTGAGCACGCGGTGCCGATGCCCTCCGGCGACCGCATGCGCACGAGCTGGGAGCCCGCGAACAGGGCACTCAAGAAGGCGCTCAGCGGCGCCGTGACCCCCGAGGCTGCGCTGGAGGAGGCGACGCGTCGCTTCGACGACATGGTGCGGCCTCCGCCACCGCCAGCGTCGCCAACGCCGCTCTTGCTGTTGTTGGGTGGCCTCAGCCTGCTCGGTGCTTTTCGGATCTGGCGCAGGGCCGAGCGCGGCGAGCTGTGGTCTCCCATCAAGCGCTCACTGCCTGCCTATCTGTGGGTGACCCACGCAGTGATCGCCGTTGGCGTATTGGTGTTCGTTCCAATCTTCGTCGGAGCTGCTGCGAGCCTGTACGCCGGGCCGCAAGGCAACATGCACTACGTCGGCTTGGCGAACTTCTGGGAGATCCTCACGGCGCGGGGCGCGCCCCTTCTCAGCAGCGGCTCGTTCTATCTCGTCTTGCTGGTGACCATTCTGTGGACGCTGCTGAACGTGGGCTTGCATCTGCTCATCGGATTTTCCCTGGGGTTATTGCTGTCGCGCCCGACGCTGCGCTTGAAGCCGTTCTACCGGGTGCTCTTGATCTTGCCCTGGGCGGTCCCCTCCTACGTCACGGCCCTGGCGTGGCGCGGCATGTTCGATCGTCAGTTCGGAGCCGTGAGCGCCATCCTGGAGTCCATCGGCGTGGAGCCGTTTAGCTGGTGGGCGCAGTTCTCGACGGCGTTCGCGGCGAACGTTTCGACCAATGTGTGGCTTGGTTTTCCCTTCATGATGGTGGTCACCCTAGGCGCCCTGACCGGGGTGCCAAAGGATGTGCTGGAGGCTGCAGAGGTCGATGGCGCGACCCGCTGGCAGCGCCTGCGTCTGGTTACGATCCCGATGGTGAAGCCGGTGCTCGGACCTGCGGTGCTGCTCGGTTCGATTTGGACCTTCAACATGTTCAACGTGGTGTTCCTGGTCAGCGGAGGTGAGCCTGATGGCACCACCGAGATTCTGGTCAGCGAGGCCTATCGCTGGGCCTTCACTCGTCAAGCGCAGTATGGATACGCCGCGGCCTACTCGGTGCTGATCTTCTTGCTGCTGTTCTTTGGCTCGCGATTGATGAATCGTCCGCGCTCGCTGGAGGCCACGTGAGCGCCGTGGCCGATCCGCGGCAGAAGCCGAGCTTCGCAGAGTCCGCGCTCTCGCACTTCGCGATCCTGCTCGGCGTCTCGTTCGCGCTCTACCCGCTGTTGTGGGTGATCTCGCTGGCTTTCCGTGCGGGAACGGCGCCGGTGCGGCAGGTGTTGCCGCTCCCGGTGCCGTTCACCTTGGAGCACCTGACTCACGTGGTCAGCGCGCCACATTTTGGCCAGCAGGTAGTCAACAGCCTGGTGGTCTCGCTGGCTACGGCGCTGGTTGGCGTGTGCATCGCGCTGCCTGCGGCCTATGCCATGAGCCGCTTTCAATTCGCCGGCAAGCAGGCGGGGACGCGCCTGCTGCTCGCCACCCAGATGTTCCCGATGGTCGCGAGCGCAGTGCCGCTCTACTTGCTGCTGCAGCACCTGGGCCTCCTCAACACCAAGACGGGCCTCGTGTTGTCCTATGCGACGACCTCGGTGCCTTTCGCGATCTTCCAGCTAAAAGGGGCTTTTGATGCGATCCCCAAGGATCTGGAAGAGGCGGCGATGGTGGACGGCGCGACGCGCTTTGGTGCGTTCTGGCGCGTGGTGTTGCCCGCGGCTCGCCCGGCGATTGCGGTCACCGCGTTGTTCGCCTTCATGAGCGCGTACAACGAGTTCGTGCTGGCGGTCACCATCCTCGACAAGGAGAGCGCCTTCACCTTGCCGGTGGTGCTGAAGCGCTACGTTGGGGAGCACGACGCGGACTGGGCGTCTTTCGCGGCAGGCTCCTTGGTCGTGAGCCTACCGGTAATGGCGCTGTTCTACATCGCGCAGCGACACCTGGTGAGCGGACTCACCGCCGGCGGCGTCAAAGGTTAGCGCTTGCGGCTTGGGGGCGGCAGATCTCTCAGCGCCGGCGGGAGACTGTCGAGGTCGATGGTGACTGGAGCTCCGGCGCGCGGCGCGACCGGCTCGCCCGGCGGATTGCTCGATACCTGGTCGTTGCCCTGGAGCTCGAAGTCTTCGGGCACGGCGTCGAGGGCGATCTCCAGCCCTCCGAAGCCGTCATCTGCCGCCGCCGGTGACTGGCTCAGCCTGTTCAGTCCAACTTCAATCCGCGTGGAAAAACGGCTGAAGCTGCTGGGTTGCAGCGCGGCGTGATGCTGCGCCGCTTCGAAGAGGCTCCTGGCGCTCGCGGGATGCTTTGCCCGCAGCATCAGCTCGGCGTGGCACACCAGCGCCTCCGCGGCGTCCGGCGCAGCAAAGCCATCGGCATAGAGTCCCTGATAGATGCCTTCGGCCCGCGCTTCCCGGCCGGTATTGCTCAAGTGCTCTGCCAGCCGCAGCCGGGCGCGCCCCGGTGCGGCCTTGGCGTCCCCCGCGCGCTCAAGTTCATCGAACAAATCTGCTGCGGGATCGTGCTGCCCCATGCGCTGGTAGAGCTCGATCAGACGCACTCGAGTGCGCCGCGCGAGCCCGCGGTCCGACGCGCGGTCAGCGGCGTCCAGCAGGGCGAGCTGCACCTCGATGCTGAAGGGCTCTTCGCGCGCCAACGCCTCCAAGCGGGGGATGGCACGTGGCGCCTGGCCTTCGTCGATCAGGTGCATCGCGGAAGCCAGTCTGGGGTCGATGACCACAGCGTCTTGGTTCTCGATTGCGTCGTCGATGCGCTTTTCTACGCCGGAGTAGCGCATCCCCACGGCAAAGGCCAAGCCGAAGACAAAGCCGCCGACATGGGCCCAGTAGGCCGTGCCACCACCAGTGGGATCGCTGATCAGTGCCCAGAACAGCTCACCCACCGCCCACAAAGGCAGCAGCACCCACGCCGGCGCAGAGAAGACGAACGGCCTGAGCCATATCCAGGCGAGCACGTTGATGTGCGTCTTCGCGTTGCGAAACGCAAACGCACCCATCGCCCCTCCAACCGCCCCGGAAGCACCAATCAGCGGGACGGGGCTCATTGGAGCCAAAGCTTTGTACGCAAGCGCCGCAAAGACGCCTGCGCTCAAGTAGAACGCGGGATAGACCACGCGACCCCAGGCGTCCTCGATGATGGCGCCCGAGAGCCACAAGAACCACATGTTGAACACCAGGTGCAGCACGCCATCATGCAGGAACTGGTGCGTGACGAGACCTAGCCAGTTGTTCTCTGCAGGGACGTAGCCGAAGCGATAGCTCACGCTGCTCGAGCGCGCTTCTCTCAACCGGGCGCACAGCGCGTCCATCCCTTCCTGTTCGGTGCGTGCGAGCTCTTCCCGCAGCGCGGACGTACTGTTTGATACCCCGGGGATACTGAGGTCGAGGCTCTTCAGTGGGTCGGCTACGGGCGATGCGTCGCTCATGCCCTCGAGCTCTTTGCAGCGGTGGGCCTTCGGGTGCCGCTGGGCGAACTCCACGGCGTCTTTCTGTGCGCTCTCCAGTCGCTCAGTGTCGGAGTTGTTGGTTGACCACAGCAAGAGGTGCAACGCCAGGTTCAGGGCGATGATGGCCGTCGTGATCCAGGGCCAGCGCCTTGCCTGTTGCTCCTGATGCGACAGCGGAAAGAACACCAGGAAACCTTACACCCTCGTTCTCGCGGAGCGCTTGCTCCGGGCGCTACCTCTCAGACTCCAGGCCGTGGGTAGGCGAAGGTGCGACGGATGCATCGCTGCCACGCACTGCGCAGCACCAGCCGTCGAGTCCCCGGCATTTCTTGCCCGAGTCACCTGAGTGGCTGCGTCAGCATCTCCCAAGGTTTGGTTTGGGGGTGAGGGGACGAGTCGCTGCAGGGTTGCACCGCAGATGGATCCAAGTGGCGACGTGGCTGTCGTTTGCTTGTCATTGCTCAGCCGATCCCGCACCTTTTCGGTCAAGAGGTCGATTCGATGCTTAAGCAGAGCTTTTGGGTAGGACTGAGTCTGCGTTCTGGACTGGTCGTGACGTCGCTGGGGTTAGCCGTGTCGGCTTGCGGCTCCGGCGACTCCAGCGGTTTGAACGGCGACTCGGGTAGCGGCGGAAGCGCCGCTAACGGCGGCAGTTCGGGGATGGGCAACGGCGGCTCCGGTGCCGGTGCTCAGGGGGGCTCTGGTGGCAGCGCGGAAGGCGGCAACGCTGGCACCGGTGCCTCGGGAGGCGCCGGCCTCGGGGGCAGCGACGACGGCGGAGCGAGCTTTGGCGGCAGCGCCGGCACGGGTAATGGCGGCGCCGCAGGTGACGCTGGAGCTGGCGGTGAGGGCAACGGTGGCAGTGCCGGACAGGCCGGGTCGAGCGGTAGCGCTGGCACTGGCAGCGGCGGTTCCGCGGGGAATGGAGCTGGGAACATCAGCTGCGGCGCCGAAGTCTGTGGGTTGAACCAGGGGCAGTTCTGCTGTCAGCCGCAGATGGCAGCGCCGCACTGCGTGACCGCGAGCAACCAGTGCGTGTGTAGTGGCATCCTGTGCTCGACCATCGAGCTGCGCTGCGACGGCACCGAGGACTGCCCCGGAAAGATCTGTTGCTACGACAAGGGCGTGGCGGCGGAGCCGAACATCGCCTGCGCCGAAACGTGCGAGCGCGGCATCACGACCGACCGCGCTGAGGTGTGCAAGCTGGGCGTCGCCGGGAGCTGTACCAAAGGTGGCAACTGTACGACGCAACCCGGGTTGCCGCCGGGATACGGCACCTGTCGCTAGGTGCTGATCGAGGCGCGAGCGTCGGCGAGCACATCAACGCCTGGCGGCGTCGACGTGGGCGGCGAGCAGCGACTCGAGGGTTTGATAGGCCGCGCCGTCCCGGTTCGCCTCCGCGCGCTCTTCGGGATCCGTGGCTAGATCGTACAGCTCGAAGCGCTTGCCCTCCTCGGTGTAGATGAGCTTGAACGGATAGTGAACGATGGCCGCCATGTAGCCGCGGCCGTTGTTCACCTCGTAGCGCTCGAGGAAGAAGTAGTCCCGAGGTAGGCGGCCGCCGCTGAACAGGGGAAGCAGGTTGCGTCCTTGAAGCTGGTCGAAGCCGCTGCGCTCGCGCGTGAGGTTCAGCCATGTCGGTCCCAGGTCCTCATGGCTCACTGCCGTGTGGATACGCGCCGCGGGCAAGCCTGGGACGTGCATCAACGCGGCGGTGTGGATCTGGGTCTGCATCAGGCTGCTGCCGTGCCAGCTCTCCCCGTGCTCCTTGAACTCCTCGCCATGATCGCCGACCACAGTGACCAGCGTCTTTTCGCTG
>JAWKRD010000020.1:0-144799 GCA_041389805.1 Polyangiaceae bacterium
AAGCGCAGCAGCTGACCTCGCGACACGCCCAGACGCCGCGCGGCTTCACTACGGTTGCCGCCGCATTGCTCGAGCACGCGCTCCACGATTTCTGGCGTGAGCGGCGCGGGCGCCGCGACGGGATTCGACGACAAGACGCCGGGGTTGCCGCTGCTCGGCGCTCCTCTCCCCCCAAAACCCGTGGACAGATTGAGCCCCGAGTGCACGCCGTGGACCTTGAGCGCTGGAGGCAAATCGTAGCTCGCCGCGGTCTCCAGGACGCCGAATAGCTCGCGGACGTTGGCTGGCCACGGTTGCAACATGAGCGCTTCGACGGCCTCCACGTCGACCTGATCGGGGTCATACGCCACATCTCCGCTGCGTGCCATGATCGCGTTGGCGATGGCGTAGAGGTCTTCCGGCCGCTCGCGCAAGCCAGGCAGGTGCACCTCGCAGCCAGCGAAGCGCGCGTATAAATCCCTGCGGAACCCACCGCCGTCCACCATCTCCGGCAGCACGCGATTGGTCGCGGCAATGATCAACACATCCACCAGCTGAGGCTGGGTCGCGCCGACGGCAAACACCTCGCGATTGTCGAGCAAACGCAGCAATTTGGGCTGTAGCTCGAGGCCCAGCTCGCCCACTTCGTCGAGGAACACCGTGCCGCCGTTGTGCTGCATCACCACGCCGGGTGAGCCGCGCCCCGCGCCTGAGAACGCGCCCCCGACGTAGCCGAAGAGCTGACCTTCGAAGACACCCGCAGCGACGCTCGCCACGTTGAGCGCGACGTAGGGCCTCCCTGCTCGCAAGTGATCCGCCAGCGCTCGCGCCAGCAGCTCCTTACCGCTGCCCGTTTCCCCAAGGATTAGTACGTTGCGCGGCGGACGCCGCCCGAAGTGGCCCAGGCGCTCTTCGACCCGACGCAAGCCGTAGGGCCCCACGAGCCCTGTCGGCCCGCCCAGGCGCGGCGAGGGATTGAGCGGGTGAGGACCGCCGGTCAGGTGCTGTCGGTACACCAGCAAGGTGCGTCCGATGCGCAGCACCGCGCCGTCATCGATGCGCACGCGCACATTCGGGCTCAGGCGATGTCCGTTCACCCAGGTGCCGTTGCGGCTGCCGACGTCCTCGAGCTGCAACACACTGCCGGCGCGGCTGAACCGCACGTGATCTCGACTGACCTTGGAATCCTCAATTCCTACAGATTCGAACCAAGCGCGCCCGAGCGGCTGATTGAGAGTTGGCAGCGGCAACGCCGAAGACCGAGGGAATGCGACAACGAGCGCAGGGATCCCGCCCTCACTCGCAGGCAACTCCGGTAACTCGTAGTCTTCGGTCGCTCGCATCTTCCGCTCGCTGCCGACATCGTAGACCATGCGCGATGGTCCAATGGATCAACTTTGTGCCGGACAGCGAGTGGATCGCTATGAACTTCTAGCTCCCTTGGGAAGGGGTGGGCAGGGGAGCGTGTGGCGTGTGCGGGATCCGCTGCTTCCCGAGGCACCGCGCGCGCTGAAGTTGGTTGATATTGCGCGCTCGACGCCGACGCAGGTCGAGCGTCTCCGCCGGGAGGCGCGGCAGCTAGCGGCGTTGAAACACGCCTCCATCGTGCCCTGCCACGGCCTCTTCGAGGATCTGGAGCATGGCGTTCTCGGGGTAGTGGTGACGTTCGTCGCCGGAAGGTCGCTCGGTGAGCTGTCTGGCGACGCCCGGTTGACCGAAGCGCTCAAGCTTCGGGTGTTGGAACACCTGGCGGACGCGCTCGCCTACCTTCACGAGCGCGGCATCGTGCATCGCGACTTGAAGCTCGAGAACGTGATCGTCGACGAGCGTTTCTTCGAGGATCCAAAGGCGCCTGAACACGTGCGCTTGATCGACTTTGGCATCGCTACTTCCGCTGCAGCGGAGCTGAAGCTCACGCAGCTGGGGCACATCGTTGGGACCGCACCCTATCTAGCTCCCGAGCTGGTGGATCCGTCATTCTTTGGCAAAGCGCAGGACCCAGGCAGAAGTAGTCGTGAGCCACGAGTCGATGTGTTCGCCTTTGGCGTGCTCGCGTGGCGCTTGTTGTTTGGGATGCACCCCACAGCAATCAGTGAGCACGCACGCTTGGATGAGTTCTTGGTGGCGTATCGGCGGATGCGCAACGCGCCCAATCGCTGGCTCTGCGAGGCCAAAGGTCGGCGCTACGAACACTGGCTCCAGGGCTGCCTCGAGTTGAACCCCGAGCGACGGATCGTGAAGGGAGCCGCACTCGTGAATGCGATGCAGGCAAGTGTAGGTAGTCCGGTACCGTGGACGCTGCCCATCGATCCGAGCGAGCTCGAACGGATGTCCCTCATCGACAGCAGCCCAGGCAGCGATCGCCAGCCAATCCAAACGCGGGAGATCCGCTATCTCGACGTCGCGCCTCCGCTTGGAGTGACGGACGAATACGTTGGGACGCCGTCGCCGTTGCCAGCCATTGAGATGCCTCACGCGCGCGTGAGTGACCCGCTGCCGCCTCCGCCCCAAGCGGCTTCGAACCATCCGCTTGCGGTGGCGATCGGAGTCGCCGTTGCGGCGGGACTCTTTTTGGGTTTGGTGGTGATCTTGGTCGTTGCCGTGATGGCGCTCGAGGTCGTCCAGTTCTGATCGATCGCGATCACCCGGCGCCGTTGATCGACTGATCACGGCGCTCCTCTCCCCAAAAATGCCTGGAAATCGCGGCCAAGCGCCTGGCACGGATGCTGCTCATGGAGCCGGCATGACTGGCGCGTGGGGTTCTGGGGCGAGACGATGAAGCAGCGAGTGACGGTGGGTGTGTGCGCCTTGCTGGGTGTGCTGAGCCTGTTCACGAGTGGTTGTGGGTTGGCTCGGGTGAACAGTCGCGCGAGCCCTGAGCGCGCAGGTGGACGCGGGCGCGATGTGTGACGCCGGGCTGCCGCTGCCGGCGCTGTGGAGCGACGCCAACCAACGCGCGTTCCGTAGTCAAGCCGCGCTAGGACCCGTGGTGGTGAGCCAGCAGGGTGTCGAGTCGTTGTGCTGCCTGCGTGTCAGGTGGAGGGGGTGAGTAGCTACGCAACCAGCGATATGGTGCCGACCAAACACGGGAAGCATACCCGCTTGAGCGCGCAGGCTGCGATGGACATGCCCTGGATTGGCGCTCGAGGAGATGCGTCCGGCGAAGTCAGCTACAGCGACGTCACGGTCGCGAATCACAGCAGCTCGCTGACGGCGCGCACCGTATTGCGCGGCGCTTGCGCCGGAGCGACCCACGTCGTCATGGGCTACTCCCACTGGTGCGTTCCAACTCCAGGCCAGCACCGTGCAGTCGGGACGCATGGACAACAGCGTCGTCTCTGGTCAGGCGGACGCTTCCGCAGGGATTCTAAGCGGCATGGGCGATCTCCGTAACTGCGAGGCGCTCCTGCCAGGCGATAGGGCGAGCTCTCCCGCCTGCGGCGCGGTCGTCGACCTGGAGCTGGCGCCCTTGGCTCAGCTGTGCGCCGGGCACAACTGTGCCGCGCAGCCTGCAGCGCCGCGTCCCGCTCCGGCGCCTGCCGTCGCTCCGCCTGCCCAACCCATCGCAACACCTGTTGCCGCCGCCAACACCTGCAGCAGCGACCTCCCCGCCTGCCAGCAGCGCTGCGAAGCGGGCGACAGCGCCGCCTGCTCGGCGCTCGGCAACGCCTGCGCCCTGGGCTTCAACCTGCAAGCCTGCCAGCTGTACTGGACGCCGGTCGTCGCGATGAAGTGAGGCCGCTTTAGTATGTCAGATCCTGCCGACCTGCGCGAACCCGTTGCTATGGCCCGACTTCACAGCAACCCTGGCCAGGCATCACCTCGGCAGCGCAGTGGCCGCATTTGCCTGACTTGCAGTCTGAATCCGCGCGGCAAAGTACTTCGCCATAGGAGCCACGCTCGCCGGGGCAACTCGCGGCGCAGTAAGAGCCGACGACACTGTGGCAGCACAGATGCGGTCCGCAATCGGCGCTGCTGACGCACGCGAAGACCAGCGCGCTCTCGTCGCAAGTGGAGGCGCCGACGCAACTCACGCGACGGCTGACTGGGTCGAAGCAGCAACCGTCGCCTGCGGCGCAGCGGGTCGCTCCGCAGGTGAGGGCCCGCGGTGGGGCGTAGCAGATGCCGTAGGGGTCCATCGGCTCGTCTTTGGGGGGTGGACGACATTTCAAGCCCGGGCCGCAGCCCGCGTCGCTGGCGCACAGCTGCAACGCGTCGCAACTCGAGGCGCAGCGTGGTGTCACTGCCCGGGCAGCGCCGTCGAGCCCCGAGGTCTGCCAGCAGCAGACCTGATCCGCGCGGCAATTGGTCTCACTCTCACATGGGGTGCCTAGCTCAGCCTCACCGCTGGGCTGCGCTGCGCTGCGCGGCTGTGTGCTCAGTGGCTTTGAACTCGGCTGCGTTCGTGGGGCAGCGCCTTGGGCCGAGGTCGTGGCTGTCGGGCTGGGAGGAGGAGCCGGCGGGGAGGGCGCGCCGCAGCCCACGTTGAGTGGACACAGGAGCACAGTAAACAACCAGCGCATCTCCACCGCATCAGGCTAGCAGTGCCGTGAGGAATAGTGCGACTCGCAATTGGCGCTGGCCCAAGCGGAACATCACCGACAGAAGTTCAACCAGCTCGGCCCCGTGAACTACTTTGACGACCTCGGCCTGGATCTGCAGGGGGACTGTGAGACCGGTGACTACCGCGCAGATTGATTGCGAGCGGACGAGCCGCGAGGAGCGCTACTTGACCACCGTCGGGCAGCCGAACAGCAGATCGACCTGTGCGTCGCTCGCCGCCTTCGTCGCGTCACAGATCGCGCCGTAGAGGATGATCTCGCTCTGATCGTCCGAGTAGTCCCAGCCGTCCTGGCGACTTGGGTCACGCTTGATGGGCATCGCGCCGCTGCCGGTGTTCACCTGCACGTTGACCTTGCCTGGGTCGAAGGACGCGTTGCTCGAGTCGGGGATGCTGAACTCGCAGGACTGAATGGTCCCCGCGACGTCGCTCAGCGCGTCCGAGAGGGACGTCGCGAAGTCCAGGCTCGGGTCCGTCAGGTCGTAGTGGCAGTAGACGGGGCCGCTGTCGGAGCAGCCGGGCCGCGCCGTGCCCGAGGCGGAAGCCATCTGTGAGAGGATCGAGCGGTAGCTGCTCGAGCCTTGCACGCCGATCACGAACGTCTTGAGTCCTTGCTGAGCGCGCCCGGCGATGTCTGCGATCATCTGCTGGTCGTCTTGGGCCAGCGCCGAGAGGGAGCACGCCGCATCGCAGCCCTGGCACACCGTGCTCTGGCCATCGGTCGCGAGCACGAGGAAGCGATTGCCCTCGAGGGTCGAGCCCTCCAGGCGCGCGAAGCCGTTCAGCACGGCGTCGTGGGTCGGCGTGATGCCCTCCGGCGTCAACCCGTTCAGTGCCGCGGGGATACTCGTCTGGGCGCTCGCCAGCGGCGTGAAGTCGACCACCGGAGCGTTCTGCGAGCAGGAGAAGGTGGTTGGGAAGTTCATCAAGCCCACGCTCGCGCTGGCGGGCAGCGCCGGCAGGCTTGAAACCAGCGTCGAGCGGAAGAGGTCCCAGCGCGAGTCGTTCGGCGTGCCGGTTGGATCGGCGCTCAGGCACCCCGGGTTGCTCACGTTGCAGTTCATGCTCCCGCTGGTGTCCAGCTGAAACAGCACCACCGCGGGCACTGCTTCCCCGCGGATAGTTTCCACGAGGCACGCGGAGTCTTCGTCGATGACCGGCCCGTCGCTGCCTGCGTCGAGGCCAATCGTGCCACCGGCGGACGACCCCGCGTTGCCTGCGCCGCCGCTACCTCCTTCGGCTCCCGCGCCGCCAGCGCCAGCGTTCCCAGTGTTTCCGCCGCTGCCGCTCGAGGCCGCACACGCGGCGCACACCACAACTCCAAGTAACCAGCTGAGCGGAGCGAGGCGCATCATCCGTCAGCTAGCGTGGATTGGGAGCCTCAGCAAGAAGTGAGACGTGGTGCTTTCAACAGCTTACGCTGGGGCTGCAGCTTTCTGTCTCTCCCTCACCCCCACACCCGCGGCGTGCGCTACAGCGCCGGAACCCCAGCCATGCGCCAGCTCACCCCCGCGGTGAAGAGCGAGCGTCCGGTATGCTCGCCCTGTGCAGATGGCCCCCACGGCTTGAAGCCGAGACACGTGCTGAGCCACAGGCCGGACTGATCTTGAAGCTCCAGCAAGCGGGTGTCGAACCGCAGCGAGAGCCCTCGAGAGATTCCGCCCAGAAATAATACGTCTTGCCCCCGGTAGCCCAGGAGGAGCTCGAACATCGTGGGCTCGTTGGCGTGGATGAAGCCTTCGCCGGTCCCAATGGCGAACTGCACTCCTTCCCACGTCGAGCTCACCCGCACTGTTGGCCACCAGTCGTAACCGGCATAGCCAGTGGCGAAGTAGCCCTCGTTGGTGGTGGAGAACGCGCTGGTGAGGCGTGGGCGGAAGGATTCGATGGAGTAGGTGAAGCCTGCGTCCAGGGCTACGGAGCCTGGCAGGAAGCGCACAATCGGCGCGACGCTGCCGCCGAGATGAGAATCGCCGAGCTGTGGATCGAGCAGCGGCCGATCTTCCGGGTGTGCGAGTGGATATTCGCTGGTCGCTGGCGGCCCACGCTCGAGCCATCCGAAGCGGGCGACTCCGGCCAGCGCCAGCCAGCTGAACACTCGGAACTGGCCGTCGAGCTCCAGCCAGCTCCCGCGGGTGACGAAGGGGTGATTCTCGTAGACCCAGTCGCCGGCGAGGTCCGTGCGCTCGAAGCTGTTCTCGGTGTAGTCGATCACGCCGAGCCGCGCGTCCAGGCTGGTGAGCCCCGGCGCGGCTTCGTCCTGTCGATGGGGTTCACCGCGTGCGGGCTTGGGGGAGAGGACCACCCCAAGCACCACAACCCAAAGCGAGTGTCGCCCAACGTGCACGCCTTAGCGTAACGGAGCCGCGCGACAGAGAGTACTCACAACGGGGCCAAAACGCCGCTGCCGCGCGGTTTCGCTGGGGAGCTACGCCCACGGGACTCATTTGGGCAGTAGCGCGCTCGAGTTCACGCGGAACACGAACCCATCCTGCCCGCCGGCGGACGTGAATCCGTTGAGCGCGTCCAAGGTTTGCCCTGCGAAGAGCAGCGAGCCATCGTTTGGCCAGACGTCGAGGGAATAGAGCCGCGTGCCGGATGTGCCGAGCTGACTAACGGAGACCACCTCGCCGTCGCGGTTGAGCACCGACACGCCAATTCCGTTGTAGCTGACGAGCAGCACTGTCTGGTCGGGCAGGGGTGCGGCGCGGAAGCCATCTTGACCTGCGGAGAAGTCCCAGAGGAAGCTGCCGTCAGCAGCGTACTTGCTGAGGTATTGCTGAACGCCGTCCGTGTAGGAGCCGATGTAGCGCTCGCCTTGGTTGCCCAGCTGGAGGCTCACAGGGACGCCTCTCAACTCCGAGAGCGCCTCGCGAGCGATTTCATTACCTTGGGGATCCAGAGTTAACAGCGTTGGTCGCCAGGAGCCAGCTTGTGCCTCGACGCGACCTACCGCGATCAGGTTGCCCTCCTGATCGAGCTTGGCATCGGAGAAGTCTCCCCTCGCGTCCGGGGCGAGCAAGCTGCTCCAGAGCAGCTCCCCTCCGCTGCCGAATCGAGCTGCGTAGCTCGCCCTGTAGCCAGGGCTCGGTTGGCCCATCCATTCGCCTTCGACGCTCCCGAAGAGCGTGACCTCCGTGTCGGTTGGGCCGTTGACGATTCTGCCCGTCAGACCCTCGCTGGCGCCGATCTGGCGGGTCCAGACCACGCTACCTGTGCCCTGAAAAGCGCGGACGTAGAGCTCCACCCCGTTGTAGCGAGCCAGCTCATCGTCTTCGACGAGGGTCCCCTGCGTGTAGCCCGCGAGCCACACCATGTCCCCGCGACCGGTCTGGATGGACTCGGCTGTGTCGGTGCCGGCGGTTCCGTACTGCGTACCCCAAAGCAACTCGCCCCGGTCAGTGTATTTCTTCAGGGAAACATCCCGGCCGCCTTGGTTTTGACCGTCCAGGTTGCCGTTGGTGATCGTCGCGACGAATACCGCGGCACCCTCCGCGTAGGCCGCGATCGCTCCCTCGTTCTCCGGTGTTCCTAGCTGGTCACTCCAGAGGGGCGAGGCGCAGCTCGATGTGTACTCCCCGCTGAAGATCGGCGTCGTCGCGCCTGGGCAGCTGCCAGCGGCGCCGCTGCTCCCGCCCGCACCTCCGCTCGCAGAGCTCCCCCCGTTGGACTTGGAGCCAGCGTTGCCCCCGCTCGCGCTTTGTCCAGCGCTGCCGCCTTGCCCAGCGCTGCCGCCTTCGCCCACGACGCTGCTGTTGTGGCAGCCGGGGGTCGCTACGACGACTGCCCCAGCGCACGCCCACACCAAGGCCACGCAGGACCATTTGCTTGTTCGCATATTCATGATTCGTGAGTGTCCGAGGTAGCCCGTTGAGATCAGGCGAAGATCGGATGCGAGTGATTGATCAAGTCTGGTGAGCTTGGTCTGTGTCAAAAATTGCCACGCGGAATAGCTGCTGGGGAGGGCCTAGTGGCAGTAGCCAAACCACTGCGGTTCAGGCCCGGTGCCGCAGCCCTTCCAGCCGCAGCTTTCGCTCATGCACTGAAGGTCGAAGTCGCAGGCCTCGCCGTTGGCGCGCTTGGGCGCGCACAACGTGTCGGTGTAGCAGAAGCTGCTTGCGTCGCACTGCAGGCTTGGACAGGGCTCACCAGCCTTGGGGAGCGGAGCGCAGATCCTGGTATCGAGCGTGCAGTACAGGCCCTCGCCGCAAAGCACCTCTCCCCCACAGGGGTCGCCGGCTTCGGCTGCTGGCTCACATTTCCTGGAGGAAAAATTGCAGTACAGGTTGTCTTCCAGCAAGCAGGTGTGGTGCACGAAGCCGGGGTCGTTGAAGTACGAGCACGACTCCCATGCCTCACGGCAGCCGGCGTTACAGTACTCCCCAAGTTTCGAGACTTTCACAGCCGCGCAGGCTTGTCCCACGGGCTCGTTCCAGTAGCTGCAGACCATCAGCCGCGCGTCCGCCTCCAGCGCACAGTACTCAGGGCGGTCGCACTTGGTACCAAGCGCCTGTTCACCGATCCAGTAGCGGGCCTGCTCGACGGGATCGCCGTCGGCACAAGTCTGAGCGGCCTGGCGGTAGGCGAGGACGGTGTCTGACAAGCGCTCGAGGTTGAGGTGGTGGCCGCGCTCGCGGTGGGAGTCGATCTGGTTGAGCTGGTTCTGGGTCTCCGCGTCAATGGCCGCTTCACATTGGGCCTGGCTGTAAGCCTTGCCTTCAGCGGAGCAGCAGTGCGCGAGGCCCCGGCAGTAGTCTCGGCGGATCGTCGCCCAGGCGTCGCTGAGCGCTTCCCGCTCAGGATCTCCTGCATCCCCAGGGATCACGTCGGGGCCGGAATCCTGCAACGCGCTGTCCGGCATTCCCGCATCCGCGCCGCCGAGGTTGGCATCGGGTGCGCCCGCGTCGGCGCCCGCCTGGCCAGACCCTCCCGCGCCGACACCGGCGGAGGCATCGCCTGGATCCACGCCGCTGCTACCAGATTGCCCTGCGGAACTATCTCCGACCCCAGCGTCGGCCGCGTCGTCCAAGAACTGGGACGTCCTTCCGCCGCAGTGCGCGATGAAGAGAGCTCCGAGGAGTAAGAGGGGAGCCTGAGGGAGCCTGCGAAGCGCGTACATGCGCCGTGTTGTACGGAGCAAGACACGCCCGCGTTCTGTAACGCGACCCCACGTCAGCTTCGTCCGCGCGTTCGGGCTCCAGTGTCGGTAGCGCGTCCACCGGGGTT
Organism: Polyangiaceae bacterium; assembly: GCA_041389805.1. GTDB lineage: Bacteria > Myxococcota_A > Polyangia > Polyangiales > Polyangiaceae > JAHBVY01. The sequence goes on from JAWKRD010000020.1 coordinate 9,767, forward strand.
GGCCCCTGGTGCCTCACTGACAGAAGTTCAACCAGCTCGGCCGCTCGCCCGTGCCGCAACCCTCGTAGCCACAGCTGCCGATCAGACACTCGTCGGCCACAGCCCGGAGCCGCTCACGCATCCTGGAGCGTGGGGTACTTTGCCGTATTCCCCGCGGCAAAGCAGTCATCCCACAGCCCGAGGGCGCCGGTGAGTTCGAAGCAGCCAGTCTCGTCGTAGAAACGGAAGGTGTCAGCGTACGAACGGGGCATCGATGCGGCTCCCTCGCCGCGCCAGAGCACCCGCACATCACCGTCCTTGAAGCCGAGGAGGAAGCGCTCGCGGATGCCGCCGAGCATCAGCTTGCCCTCCAGCGTCCCGAAGCCTGTGTTGCCAAGGTCTTCGTGGCTCACCTTTGCTGCAAGCGTGCTGCCGTCCCGCTCGCAAACGTACAGTCCGTCCGGCGTTGATACGTAGACCCAGCCCGAGTCCAGGTAGCCGACACCGCGCAGGCGGGTCGTAGGAATCCCCTTCAATTTGAGCGGTGTCAGCGTTCCGCCGTTGAGGTCGAGTTCAGCGAGCTCCTCGGCGTTGTCCCCGTGACTCACGAGCGCCCGCATCTGCGTCCAGTCGACGTCGATCAGATACGCAGAAGTGACGACGGGCGGCGTCGACCCCAGCTGCCCATCGTGGAACCAATGCACGGTGTAGTCGTAGAACCCGCGACGCTTGGACTTCTTCTCAGAGTACGCGACGTAACCTTCGCCATCCCACAGCGGTGCGCGAGTGAGTTTCCCTGCGGGTTTGAACGCTTCGACGACATCAGCGCCCGCGACCATCTTCGGATCGTCGGTTGGATACTCCCAATCGCCAACGCGACTAACCTTCATGCCGCTCGACTTTTGAGTTTTGGACGGCGCCTTCGGTTGCGGCGTCTTCGATTGCGCCGGTTTCGCGCTCGCCTTGGACGCCTTTGCGTCGGGCTTCTTCGAGGCGGCTGCCTTGGCGGTGCCCTTCGCTGCGACGGTCTTGGTCTTGGCCGCCGTCGCGGTCGTCTTGGCCGTCTGCTTGGCTTCAGGCTTGGCCACCAGGGTGACCTTCTTCTTTGCGGTCTTGCTCTTGGAAACTGCCACGGTGACTCCCACTAGCTGGTTCGATCCGGGAGGAAGACGTCCCAGGCGGACGCTGCCGCCGGGAGTCTCTCCTCAATCGTGGGGCAGTTCAATCCTCCAACTCGGGAGCCCCGGCCGGCCCGCCGCGCGTTCGGCGCGGTCATACGCGATCATGTCCTGGGCGAGCTTTTATTCCGTGTGGCAACGAGTGGGTGGCTGAGTTGCTCACCGATGACACGGCAGCAGTCACAGAAGCGACAAAGCAGTTGTGGCGTGGCCTCATCCATCCCGCCGAGTGGTACACCGCCAGCGCTGCGTCTGCGACGCTGCTGCTTGGTGGGTCGACATCGCGATGCGCCGTCGGAGAAGCTGCCGAGCGAGACGCGCGCTGCGGTGGTCTCCGGGCAGGATCGCCGGCGCTGGCTGGGAATTTACCCACCAGGTCCACTCGAGAAGCCGATCAAGTTGGGAGTTAAGCAGTTGCCAGCCTGGAAGGTCTGGCGTGACCAGCCGCAGAGGCCTGGATGCAAGAAGCGATTCGAAAGGCGCTTTCTCCCGTCGAGCAAGTGGAGGCAGCGAGCGAGCTCGAGCTGGCCGGATACAGCGTTCGCACCGTGCCGGGTGCGGTGCGAGCCAACCCGGAGCAGCTTTTGAGCTTGGAAAAAGCTGCGGAAAAGCCGGACTCGGAGTGGGCAAGGTGGCGGATTCGATTGCGCGCCAGGCACTCGAGGCGATGCCGAAGTCGGAGCGAAGCTGGCTGTCAGGCACTTGGAGCGCTTGCAGCGCTGAATCCGCGCTAGTCCCTGCAATCTGCCCACGCTATCGTTCTTCCGTGGCTCGCACGGCACCGGTTCCCAATATTCCCGCTCCTCCTGGCATGAACCCCGGCGCTTTCGTCGCTGGTGGTGGTGGTGATGGCGGGGGCGCTGGCGGCAAGGGTAGCGGCAACGGCAACGGCAACGAAGGTGCTGACGGCGCCGACAACGACGAGAATGCTGAGGGCGACGGCAACAGCGCGAACGCCTGCGGTGAAGGCGACGCCGGCTCTTGTTCCAACCCCGCACATGGCGGCGGCGGTGATCTCACGGAGGGTGATCCGGTTGATGCCGCGACCGGGCGCGTCTTCACTGCGCCTTCCGTCGAGCTGATGTTGCCGGGCCCATTGCCCCTCGTGATCAAGCGCCAGTACTCGTCCGATGCATCGCAGCGAGACGTCGGTTTGGGACACGGTTGGTCCCACAGTCTGGCTTGGCGCATCGACGTCAAGCGGCGGGTCGTGCTCCTCACGCAGCCGAGCGCCCAGCAGCGGAAGTTCCGTCGTTTTGACGTCGGCCAGACGCGTACGTTTGGTCGGCGTGTGATCTCACGCTCGGAGCAAGGATTCCTGCTGCAAGAGGGACGAACGCGCCTTTTCTTCGCTCCCGTGTCCCCTGGAGCTGACCACTACCGGCTCGTGGCGGTGCAAGATGCGTTCGGGAATCGCACCCGCTTGGACTACTCGGAAGACCGATTGGTTGGGGGAGAGGACTGCGTTGGAAGAGCTTTCCGCGTGGTTTGGTCTGGAGTGCACATCGTGGCGTTCGAGACGTTCGAGGCTGACCGCAACCGCTGGAAGCGCTTCTTCAGCTACGGATACGCGGACGGCGATCTGACACATGCAGTTGACGCGCTGGGACACCGCACCAGCTACGAGTATGAAGACCATCGACTCGTACGCCACACCACCCCAACCGGGCGGACCGCACACTTCCGCTACGACGCACGGGGCGCATGCGTGGAGTGCTGGGTGGACTTTGGGGGGCGCGCAGACCCCGCGCTTGACGCGGATGCTCCTGAGCTACTGGCCGACGGAACATCAAAGGCGCGAGGGATGTATCACTGCCTGTTCTCTCGAGATGGCGAGTACCTCGAGACCACCAACTCCCGGCAGGTGAAGCGTGCGACGACCAATGCTCTGGGCAAAGCGGACGCCGTCGTTAGCGACGGAGCGGTGTCCTCTTTGGAGTATGACGAAGAGGGCCACATCACCTCATACACCGACGGCGTTGGAGCCACTTGGCGGTTCTTGCGTGATGCGCAAGGGCGTATCCTCGAGGAAACGAACCCGCTAGGGGAGACACGGCGGTGCGAGTACGACGCGGGCGGTAACCTGATCACAACGATTGAAGCCGATGGGTACAGGCGTACCCGTCTGCGTGACCGCCACGGATACCTGCTCGCTCTAAGCGACGATGAAGGTGAGCTGATCTCGTACCAGTACGATGACCGCGGGCTGTGCACGGCCGCGGGCTTCCCCAACGGGGGCCAGGCCCGTATGAAGTACGACGGGCACGGTAATCGCATCGAAATCAACGAGCCTGGGGGTGAAGTCGCACACATCCAGTACAACCATTTCGGCAAACCCGTTCTTCACCACGACGGGAAGGGCAAGGCCACGCGCTTCGACTACGACGAGATGTTGCGACTCGTGCGGGTTACTTATCCGGATGGAACCCAGCAGCACTGGTCTTACGATCCGGACGGTAACCCTGCGTCCCTGACGAAGGCCGACGGCGCTCGGTACCAGTTGGAGTGGGGCGGCGTGAACTCGCTGCACTGCTTGCGTAGGCCAGACGGTAGCGAAATGCGCTTCCGCTACGACCGTGAAGGCAACCTGGTGCGCTTGCTCAACGAGCGCGGCGAGGAGCATCTGCTCGAGCGCGACGCCGCTGGACGGGTGATTCATGAGCGCACGTTCGACGGTCGCGAGGTGAGCTATACGCTCGACCTAGCGGGCAATTTGACGCGAGTGCTGCAACCGTCGGGCGCCTTCGTCGACTTTGAGTACGACCTGTTGGGACGAGTCGTCTCGCGCACCTTCCAGGACGACTCCGTCGAGGCGTTCACCTACGACCAGCGGGGCCGCCTCAAGGAAGCTGAGCATGGCGCGTCCCGCTGCGCGTTCGAGTATGACGCGCGCGGGCAGTTGACCCGCCAGCTTCAGGTGTTGGACGCCGTCGAGGAGTACGTCGAGTCCGAGTACGACCCATCGGGCAACCGCACGCTGCTGCGGACGAGTCGTGGACATGAAGAGCGAGGCGCCTTCGACGTCGCGCGCCGGCTAACGCAACTCGAGCTCGAAGGGTCGGGAGAACTCATCGAGTTTGGCTACGATGAACTCGATCGTGAGGTGAGCCGTGTGCTTCCGGGAGGAGGCAAGATCCTCCACTCATTCGATCGCATGGATCGCCTGGTGGCCCGCGAGATCGTCTGGGGTGAGCAAAAAGCCCGAGGTCCTGAGCCGGAGTGGGTCGGCCGTCAGCCCATGCAAGCGCGCCGTCAAGCGTTCGGCTACGATCTGCGCGGCCTGCTCGCTCAGATCACTGATGATGTTCGAGGGTCCACGCTGCTTACGTACGATCGGCTGGCCCGGATCGTGGAGAAGTCCACCAACGATCAGCATGAAGAATCGTTCAGCTACGACGCGGTCGACAACGTCTACGACTCGGGTGTCGCGCGCGACTACGCCTTGGGCGGACGTCTTCTACGCCGGGGTAACACGAGCTACGAACACGATGAGGACGGTCGCGTCGTTCGGCGCTCAGTGGTCGGTAGTGCGTCCTCGGAGTGGCGCTACGAGTGGGACGCTCGGGGCTATCTCGCGCAGGCCCACGCAGAAGACGGATCGCGCATCGAGTTCGCCTATGACTTCATGGGGAGGCGTCTCCGCAAGCGGGTGTTCAACCGCTTTGGCGAGATCACTCGGGATGTGCGCTTCGTCTGGGATCGTCGCGCACTCATTCACGAACTCACGACCAGCTACGACGAGAATGGAACTTCCGAAGAGCAGGTCGTCTACGTGTACTACAAGGGAGGCAGCGCCCCGTTGGCCCACCGACGAGTCGTAAGAGGGGCGACCGGTGAGGACGTCGGCGAGTGGGCCTACTACGTGAACGACATGGCCTATCGCCCGCAGTTGTTGCTCAACGCCAAGGCTGAGGTGATGGCTGATTTCGAAGGTGGCGTGTACGGTGCCGCGAAGCCGACCGCGGGCGCCCAGGAGCACACCCCACTGCGGTTTGCCGGTCACTATGCGGACGCAGAGACGGGCCTGCACAACAACCACTACCGGCACTACGATCCGGAGACGGGGATCTATCTCTCACCCGAACCACTGGGGTTGGCGGGAGGCCCACGACCCTACGCTTACGCGTTCAACAACCCGATCGAAGTCATCGACCCGGACGGCCTCGCCGGCATGTGGTCCGAGGCCACTGACGGAACCCACACGGGAACCGGATATGCCTCAGGCACGGATGACGACGACAACGATTGGCGGAGCGGCGCTGCTGCTTTGCCGAACCTCAACCCGGTGGTGCAAGGCGCGCTACTCGATCATAGCGCTTCACTCGAGGGCGCTCGCAGTGGTCGACGTCACCCGGCGACTTGCGCGGAAGTCCGCGCTGTGTCCGAGTATCTGGACTCTCGTGGCATCGATGAGAACTCGAGCCACGAAGAGGTGAGGGCCGCGCTCAACGACATGCACGTGGGCGCGAATCAATACGACAATGATCGAGCTCGAGCTCCTTGCCGGAACTGCAGTCAGTTCTACGCAAACCTGATGGCGCAGTATGGCGCGCCCAACCCCGACAATATCGCCCCTGGTTACCGTAGTGCCCGGGGTAACGGGGTGCAGACGAACTTCACGCCACCTCCAGCAGGCACCGGTTGGTCCTCCTACGAGGCAGCCATGGCTCATTACAACTCGACACACGGCTGATCTTGGTGTGACCTCCCGCCATGGCGGTGAAGCGAAAGAACCAATCGGCGCTGCCTGACGCGCTAGCCAACGCGGCGCTTCGGGCGTTCGAGGATGGTGAATACGAGGCACTGGACACCGAGCTTGCGAACGCGATCGGCGCCGCTAGCAACGCCAAGGCTCTGCGACAGCTGATCTTCGACCCGGCGCTGGGACAGGCATCGCTTGGTGACGATGGGTTTGGTGCGACGGTGGCTGAAGCCCTGGTCAGCAGCGCCGTCGCATTCACCAAAGGCGACGACAAAGCACAGGCGCTTGCCATTGCCGTGCGGTTATGTAGCGCGGAGCGCGGAGCGGTTTGCTCCCCCGAGGCGGGTCCCGGCGACGAACACAAGGGCTTGTTCCGAAAGGGGTTAGAGCAGCGGCTAGGCGACGTTCGGCAGCTGCTCGGGGCGCGTGCAACCGGAGTGAAAGCCGCGGCGGCCGCGGTGATGGCCGTCGTCTCCCTCGACGAGTCGGACGGTGCGGCGTTGCTCGCGCTGGCCAAGGACAAGGATGGCGACCTCGCTGCGACGGGCCTGATTGGAGCTGCCAACATCGCGCTGAGAACTGGCTCGACTAGCCTCCGAACCGGGCTAGTCGAGCTCGGGGCGTCGATAGGGAAGAAGAAGCCACTCATCGTGAAGGCCGCCGCAGCTGTCGCCTTGCACCGGCTGGGCGAAGAGGCTCCAATCGCTGTCGCGAACGCGTTGGTTGATGCGCTCACGTCTTCGGAGCCTCTGCCGTCCGCCTGGGGTTGGTACGCTGACGAGCTAGGGGGCAAACCCGCGGCGCTGAGTGAACTCGCCGCGCGCTTCGCCAAAGCGATCCCCGCAGGCCGTCGTGCGGAGATCATCCAGAAGCTTGCTGCGAAGCGCGTCAACCCGGATCAAGCCGCGCTGTTGTTGTCGATAGCGTTTCCTCCCGGTAGCATATCCTCCGTGGGCGTCATTCCTTCGCGTCTTGATGATGAGCAGCGCAAGGTGCTCTCCTTATTCTGTAGTCCGCCGCTCTCCAGTGCGAGGGCGCTGCTTGTGCCGTTGGGCTACCAGTCCGGAGCGCACCTGAAGCAGCTCCTGGAAGAGACGGGCCCACTCTGGGCGCCGATTCCGGCGCCGCTCGAGGGGGTAGCAGCTCAAGTGCCTCCAGTCGCGGTCTTGCGCGGCGTGGTGTACGGCGAACTCTCGCCGGATGCGGCCTTCCAGGCTCTGACCGAAGCTCTGGGAGCTGACGTGCTCATTGGTCTGCTCACAGATCCCATGCGCACCCCGCTGTCAAGCATGTCGGGGCGCATCGTACTTCCCGAGGGAAACGATCGGCTGCAAGAGCTGCTTTTGCGACTTTGGCAAGCCCTGGAAAGTCAGGATGGGCTAACGCCCGAGGCACTGGAGCTACGAGCCGCCGAGGGGAAGGACGCGGTCTCCGAAGGGCTCTTGTTGCTGTGGCACGTCTCTGTTGAGCGAGGTGGCGCGGCGGACCTCCCCCCGGAGATCGCAAGCAAGATCAACAAGGCGGCCAAGCTCGCTCGTGGCAAGGAACCGTTCAAGCGTCTGATCGGCTCGCTGCCCAAGGCCAAACGAGCGCAGCTAGAGGTTCCCAGCTAGCCCTCCTTCCGGCTGCGGAAGCGCTCGCTCAATCTCCGGGTCCGCTGAGCACGCCACCGAGGACGCTGTCGCCCGGAGCGTCTGCGCTATCCGTGGGGATACCAACGATCATCCACAGATCGTAGCGCTGCCGTTCCGTGGGGTGGGCGAGCTCCTTCTGGAGGATTGGCGTCAGCTGCGTCTGAAGGCAACTGAGAAGACGCGCGTCCATCACAGTCGAAGCGTAGAGATCCACCTTTGGGACGCGCTCTGGGCGCGTGCGTACCTGAATCGAGAGCGCTGCACCGACCCGTTCCCTGGCAGCCTGCTCCCGCGCGCAGGTGGAGACTTCGCTTAGCTCCTGCTCGACGCGGAGCGCAAGCAATCGCTCGATCTGGTCTTGGCTGCCCCGCGCACGCACGTTGAACACGATTTGGTCCGGCACCATCAACAGCGCCATCTTCGGATCTCCGGGGGCGCGGTTCTCCACCAGCAGCTTTTGCTCCACGAGCTTTGGCGGTTCCAGCTCGAGCGTGAGGCGATAGTCGTGGCCGTTGAGGCTGAGCGTGCCGTGCACCTCGTCGTCCTCGAGCTTGAAATTCGTGAACTCCTGAGTCGACGGCTTCAAGTACTTGCAGACGGCACGATTCTTCAACGACCCAGGCAGGTCCTCGGCCGCGATGCCAGCGACGCGCAGCGGCTTCTCGCTCGTGCCGACTTGCTCCTGCCCACGCAGCGGCAGCTCTGCATGCTCCAACACGTACGCATCGTCGCCGCGGTTCGCCGCCGCACACAGCCCACGCACGAACGCCAACGCGCCGCCCGCATCACGCAGTGTCGCCTGTCCCTTGGACACCTCCGGGTCGTCGTCCTCCACGGCGATCGCAGCCTGCGTTTGTGGATCCGCAGCCTTCGGGTTTGGGGGAGAGGCAGCGCTGCAAGCGCTGAGCCCGACGAAGCACCATGGAACGAAACGAGGCAAACGCACGACGGGCGAAAGCTACGCGCGGCCTTGCGGGTGCGCAACGCGCGGTTTGATCCTGCGGATTGTTCCAGTTACACCTCCAGCATGCTCAGATTTCGCGCCTTGAGCTTGTGCGCGCTGACCGTTGCTTGCGGTGGGGCGACGCCTGGGCAAGCCGTGAAGCCTTCGGCGTACACCGCGCACCAAGCGCTGGATGAGCAGAAGCTGGATTGCAGCACCGTGAGTGAGTACGCGCGGCCACTGGCCGTTGACTTGCCGCCCGAGGAGCGCACGGTCCTCGAGGCGAACATGCGCGCGGGGGTCGCGCTGGTTCACTACGACTGCAAGCAGCTCAAGGTGCTCCCCGACTGCACGGTGAAGGGCAGCTACGGCTACGTCGGAGTCACGAGCAAGCAAGAGGTCGTGGCGTTGCGCGATCGCAACGAGCTCGCCGTGAATCTGCCGCTAACGGGATTGCAGCTGGCCGGTGAGCTGAAGAGCGAGCTCGCGGCAGGCGCGAGCCTCGACCTTGCGATGATGATGGTCGGGATGCGGCGCACGGACACACCGAGCATCATGAGCGCGGGGCTCGACTCGGGGTGTCGCGACGCGACTCACTTCGTACGCGGGGTGTTCGTCGGCGCGTTCGCCATGAGCACCAGCGAGCGCGGGCAGGCGAAGGCCGCCGCACAGATCTTCGGCGCTGGCGCTGCGGCGTCGAGCGAGAGCTCCCACCTGGCGAAGCATCGCGACGGCGACCCTCGAGCTTGCGGTCACGCGAAGTTGACGGACAACAGCCCACCCGATCAGTGCAGCGCGGTCTTGCGCCTCGAGCTGCGCGCCATCGGGAGCAGCGACGGCGAGACCAAGGGCGGCGTGCAGATCAACGAAGGCACCTGCCCCAAGGGTTATATCCTCGCGGAATCCGGTGCGTGCGTCGACGAGGCAAAGCAGAAGGACGAGCGCTTCCTCTGCAAATACGGCGACGTGGTCGCGTGCACTCAGCAGTGCGACAAAGGCCACGGCGGCAGCTGCAACAACCTGGGTGTGATGGCGACCCGCGGCGACGGTGTACAGAAAGACCCGAAGCGCGCGGAGAACCTGTTCGAGAAGGCGTGCGCGGCGGGTGAGCCGAACGCCTGCGTCAACCGCGCGCAGATGTACGACGAAGGCTACACCGAGGAAGACGCCGCGCTCGCCACCGACCTGTATCGCCGTGCCTGCGAAGCGGGGAGCATGCTTGGCTGCTATCAGTACGGCCTCGTCGTGATGGGCAGCGAGAAGGAAGACGAGCGCGCTCGCGGCGAGAAGCTGATTGAGCGCGCTTGCAAAGGCGGTCATCGCACCGCGTGCACCGCCAACAGCTCGGATGCTCAGCGCGCGGCGATCTTCGCGGAAGCCTGCGAGCGCGGTGAGCTGAATGGCTGCGACGCCGCGGCCTACCTCGCGGTGTCGCGCAAGAACCCAGAAGGCGCCGAGCGCTACTGGACCAGGGCGTGTGACGGTGGCTGGCTCAGCTCCTGCCACCACCTGGCGTTTGCCTACGCCTGGGGCGACAACGGCTTCCCAAAGAAGCCGGGCCCGGCGCGCAAGGCGCTCCACCGCGCGTGCGACGGCGGAAGGCAAGACGCCTGCACTGACTTCGAGCGACTCGAAGCGTGGCTGCTCGGCCCGGCGTGTGAAGCTGGAGACGACCGCGCCTGCCGTCAGCTGGCGGACTACTGCCGCTCGAGCCAGGTCAGCAAAGACTACAACCCGATGGCGGAGATCGGCTGCGGCTTGATCCAGCAAGCCTGCCGGAACACCAACCGCAAGGTCATCTGCAAGCTCGCCGATTCTACGTTCCAGGGTTGAGCGCTCAGCCGCCAACGCACCTCGACGAGCGACGCGTGTCGAGATGGCTCGGGCGTGGCCATCGCGCGCGCCATTTCGCGCCCGGGAGGCGCGAACAAACAACACTTCATCAATCAATGCCTGCAAGCGCCGCGGCACGGCACTTGCTGACTTGCGAGTGGTGGAGTCAGCGATGGCTGGCCTCACCCCCAACAAGAAACACTCAACTCCAAGCAAGGGAGGCAAGCATGGCAAAGGTAGCTGTGGTGCTGGCGTCGGAATTCGAAGACTCAGAGCTGACTCACCCGGCGGTAGCGCTGGACGAAGCGGGACATGAAGTGGTGGTGATCGGTACCCAGGAGGGCGCGGTGCTCACCGGTAAGCAGGGGGAGGCGAAGGTCACCGTGCGTGGCACACCAAAGAGCCACGCCGCGGCGGACTTCGATGCGCTGCTGATTCCCGGAGGATACTCGCCTGACCACTTGCGCACCGAGCCCGAGATGGTCGAGTTCGTGAAGCACTTCGTCGAACAGCAGAAGCTCGTGGCGGCGATCTGTCACGGCCCCCAGCTCTTGATCGAGGCGGACGTCGTCCGCGGAAAGCGCCTCACGTCGTGGCCCTCCGTTCGTCAGGACCTGGAGAACGCAGGCGCGAGCTGGGAGGATCGCGAAGTCGTCGAGGATGGCAATCTGATCACCTCCAGGAACCCTGACGACCTGCCCGCCTTCTCTGAAGCGCTCGTCGCTCGCTTGGACTTCGAAGAAGCGCCCACCCTGGTCATGTAGAGAAGGCGTAGCAAGCAGATCTTGTTTCGCGTCGCGGGGTCGGCGCCACCGCAATTAGTGCTCGTGAATCGCTGGATATGGTGGCATGGCACTTGCGGATGAGGCGCCACGTTCGCCCGTCGCTGCCATGCGGTCGCGTCGAGGAGCTTGAGTTCCCCGTGGCTCACGTCACACTCAGTGGATGGCTTGGGGGCGCTTACTTGGGGGCGCGCTGCTCGTCTGCGCGCCATGGGCCTTGATCAACTGCGGCGGAGAGAAGACCAGGGGAGGGGACAACGAAAGCAGTACGTCGCAGCTGGAGGTGAAGTCGCTCGCGAAGTCGGCGGTGCAGGAGCTGCGCGCGCTGGGGCTCGCGACGCGGGGCACACCGCTTTCTCAACGGCTCACGCTGCCGACTCACAGCGCCGAGCCCCTGCTGCTGGATACCGGCAATGGCGGCTTGAGCGTCGCTGCTCACCCCCTGATCCGCGAGGAACAGACCAGCGAGATCGACGTCGCGGAGCAGCAGCGCGGGCTCACTCACCTGAAGCTGGGCGACGTCAGCTGGGTGATTGGCGGTCTGGCTCAAGGCGCCGAAGACTACCTGCGGGTTCCCGCGCCGGAGTCGAGCGCGTCGTCGCTCGAAGCTTCTCAGGTGGTGGTGCGCTATCGCCTCCAGCTGAAAGGCGTCGCGGGGCTGCGCTTGGTGGGGGGCGTGCTGGAGTTCCTGGATGCTGAGGGCACGCCGCGGTGGCGGGTGCGCGCGCCCCTGGCGGTGGACTCCGCGAAAGCCAAGTGGCCGCTTACTCTTGGTCTAGAAAATTGCCACGCGGATACGAGCGCTGAGCCGCCCTGGCGGAGACCCGTGACTCCTCCAGGCAGCGACTCATGCGTGCTCAAGCTGAGCTTCGACGCGCGGGCCGAGTTCCCGGTTTGGGTCGACCCGGAGTGGACCACGACCGAGTCGATGGCGGTGCCTCGTGCGCGCTTCGCAGCGTTTGGGGCGGAGTCACCCGCGGGGGTGATGGTGGCTGGCGGTGTGGACGATCAGGGAACCCCGCTGGCTTCCACCGAGACCTTTGACGCTTGGACTCACACCTGGAGCGTGCTCGAGCCGCTGCGAGGAGCGCGGGTGGACCCAATCGTGTTCGGCGACTTCGGGGCCTTCGTCTACGTGCTCGGCGGCGCGTCCGTCGTCGAACGTCGGGCGTGGGACGGGGGTAGCTGGGAGGCGGCCGGGCTGACTCAGAACCTGGTGGGTTGCTTGGGCTATGTCGGGACGGCGTTTACGAGCTTTCAAGTATTCGTCGGCGCCACCAGTGAGGCCGACGCGTCCGTGCGAGTCGAGTATCAGGCCGAAGATGGTATTTGGGTAGAGGCTCAAGCCGTCAATCCGCCTGCGTTTCGCGCGGAAGCGCTGTGTGGCTACCATGACCTCGGACGCAAGGGCGTGTTTTGGTTTGGCGGTCGCTTGGGGAGCGGCGAATTTCCGACCACGAGCTGGGTGCTCAAGGCCGACCCGAGCCTGACCTTTGACGAACAGCTCGCGCGCGTGGAGTGGACGCCTGGCCCCGACCTCTCCGAATTGTATCCGCGAGGAGTCATCGGCGCCGCGCAGTGGGGCACCCAGACGTTCGGCGGCGAGGACCAGGACGGGCAGCCGCTGGACACGGTGATGAGCGCGAGCGCGGTGTCGTCGGAGTTCCTGCCGCAGGCGTTGCCAGGCCTGCCCCAGGCGCTCTCGCGAGCCAGCGTCGCGAACTCCGAGCATGGGCTGATCTTGGCGGGGGGGCGCGACGCGAGCGGCGCCGCATCGAAGGCGGTGTACCGTCAAATGGGAGACGTTTGGTACAGCCTCGGCGACCTGAAGGAGGGGCGCTACTCAGCGCGGCTGGAGGAGCTCCAGCGCTTCGACACGCCCAACGTCTGGAGCCCAGCCGGCATGACGCCGGACTGTTGATGATCGGTGGCGATGGTGGTGGCGAGCCGCTCAGCTCCGTGGAGCTGCTCGGCGGAGCCCTCGGCACGACGTGCAACGCGGGCACCGACTGTCGCTCGGGGTTCTGCGCTCAGGGCGTGTGCTGCAACGAGGCGTGTGACGGCGAGTGTCGCACCTGCGTCTCGGAGTCCGGGTTCGATGGCACCTGCCACGATGTCGCGGCGTATCAGCCGTCTCCCCAGGGATGCGAGCCGAACGTCGCTGAGCCTTGCACGGTTAGCCGGCTCTGCGATGGTCATGGCGCTTGCTTGCCTGTGCCGAGCGGGGATGACTGCGGCTCGACCTGCGGACTCGGCCTGTTGCATCGCAAGGCGTGTGACGGCAACGGTCAGTGCGTGGCCAGTGAGCTACACTGCACCGGCAACTGCGATGGGAGATCTTGCATCACGGGTTGCTTGAGCGGTGGGAAGTGTCCTGAGCTCTCCCACTGCGTCGAGGGCGAGTGCATCCCAGATCCGCCGTGTTACGACTGTGGGCTCTACGCCTGCAACGAGACGACCAACACCTGTCGCACCTCTTGTGTGACTTCGTCCCAGTGCGGCCCAGACGCGGCGTGCGATCGGGAAACGGGGACTTGCTTTCAGTCCTACCGCTCGGTGGGTGACATCCCCTTTGAGCATGGTTGTTTTTGCGGCTGTTCCGTGTCCACTGATTCGCGCCGCTCACCGTTGATCCTCGCGGCGTCGCTCGGCGTCCTGGTCAGGCTGAGACGGCGTCGCAGAGGCGCAAGGAGGCGCTCGTGAAGCGCCTGCCGCTGTGCCTGCTGCTGGCCGCGACGCTTGGCTGCGGTACCCAGGCGGAGCCCCCTGAGCGCGGCGAGCCGCGAGCTTCGAGTGCCGAGCTCGCAGTGGCTGAGCTGCAACGTCTGGGGCTGACAACGCGCCTCCGCGGTGGGCAGCGGGGTGAAGCTGCCTGAGTCCAGTGCCGAGCCGCTGCTGCTGGGTGCCGCTCACGGCGGCTTGAGCGTCGCTGCTCACCCCCTGATCCGCGAGGAACAGAGCATCGAGATCGACGTCGCGGAGCAGCAGCGCGGGCTCACTCACCCGAAGCTGGGCGACGTCAGCTGGGTGATTGGCGGTCTGGCTCAAGGCGCCGAAGACTACCTGCGGGTTCCCGCGCCGGAGTCGAGCGTGTCGTCGCTCGAAGCTTCTCAGGTGGTGGTGCGCTATCGCCTCCAGCTGAAAGGCGTCGCGGGCTGCGCTTGGTGGGGGGCGTGCTGGAGTTCCTGATGCTGAGGGCACGCCGCGGTGGCGGGTGCGCGCGCCCTGGCGGTGGACTCCGCGAAAGCCAAGTGGCCGCTTACTCTTGGTCTAGAAAATTGCCACGCGGATACGAGCGCTGAGCCGCCCTGGCGGAGACCCGTGACTCTCAGGCAGCGACTCATGCGTGCTCAAGCTGAGCTTCGACGCGCGGGCCGAGCTCCCGGTTTGGGTCGACCCGGAGTGGACCACGACCGAGTCGATGGCGGTGCCTCGTGCGCGCTTCGCAGCGTTTGGGGCGGAGTCACCCGCGGGGGTGATGGTGGCTGGCGGTGTGGACGATCAGGGAACCCCGCTGGCTTCCACCGAGACCTTTGACGCTTGGACTCACACCTGGAGCGTGCTCGAGCCGCTGCGAGGAGCGCGGGTGGACCCAATCGTGTTCGGCGACTTCGGGGCCTTCGTCTACGTGCTCGGCGGCGCGTCCGTCGTCGAACGTCGGGCGTGGGACGGGGGTAGCTGGGAGGCGGCCGGGCTGACTCAGAACCTGGTGGGTTGCTTGGCGTCGGGACGGCGTTTACGAGCTTTCAAGTATTCGTCGGCGCCACCAGTGAGGCCGACGCGTCCGTGCGAGTCGAGTATCAGGCCGAAGATGGTATTTGGGTAGAGGCTCAAGCCGTCAATCCGCCTGCGTTTCGCGCGGAAGCGCTGTGTGGCTACCATGACCTCGGACGCAAGGGCGTGTTTTGGTTTGGCGGTCGCTTGGGGAGCGGCGAATTTCCGACCACGAGCTGGGTGCTCAAGGCCGACCCGAGCCTGACCTTGACGAACAGCTCGCGCGCGTGGAGTGGACGCCTGGCCCCGACCTCTCCGAATTGTATCCGCGAGGAGTCATCGGCGCCGCGCAGTGGGGCACCCAGACGTTCGGCGGCGAGGACCAGGACGGGCAGCCGCTGGACACGGTGATGAGCGCGAGCGCGGTGTCGTCGGAGTTCCTGCCGCAGGCGTTGCCAGGCCTGCCCCAGGCGCTCTCGCGAGCCAGCGTCGCGAACTCCGAGCATGGGCTGATCTTGGCGGGGGCGACGCGAGCGGCGCCGCATCGAAGGCGGTGTACCGTCAAATGGGAGACGTTTGGTACAGCCTCGGCGACCTGAAGGAGGGGCGCTACCAGCGCGGCTGGAGGAGCTCCAGCGCTTCGACACGCCCAACGTCTGGAGCCCAGCCGGCATGCTGATGATGGGCGGTGTGGGTGATAGCGGTGTCTTGAGCTCCGTGGAGTACCTCACCGGTCAGCTTGGCGACGGCTGCGTGGAGGCGAGTGACTGCTGGTCCGGGTTCTGCTCACAGGGCGTGTGCTGCGAGGAAGCCTGCGATAGGGACTGCGTCACCTGCGCCGCAAATTCAGCCTACGATCCTGGCGAGTGCCAACCCAGTCGCTGCCGGGCTGCCCTCTCCGCGCGGATGTGATAACCCGCTCGCGAATCCGTGCGGCAAGCTCAACATCTGCGACGGCTACGGAGAGTGCAAGTTCACTCCCAAGGGGACCGACTGTGGTACGAGCTGCACCGACGGCCTCGAAAGCAGCCGCACGTGTGATGGTAAGGGCTACTGCTACTACGACTACCTCTACTGTGCGGGAGGCTGTACCGGGGACCACTGCACCTCCTTGAGCTGCGGCACGCTGGAGTGCGCCGAAGGTTATGTCTGCCGCTACGGCAGTTGTGTCGAGTCGCAGTCAGCTCCGCTCAACTGCGGCTACTGCGGCGGCTACGCTTGCGATGCGACTTCGGGGCAGTGCAAGACGCGCTGCGACTCGGCGGCCGACTGCACAGACGACTATCGCTGTCGCAAGAGCACTCATCGCTGTGAGTTTCCCGCGGACAGCTTTGAAGAAGACGTCAACTGCGGCTGTCCGACGCTCGGGCCAACCCTGAGTCACAGCGGCAGCGCGGTGTTCTTCAGTGTGTTTGCCTGCGCGGGCTTTGGTTGGAGACGCCGCAAGCCGCGTCGCCATGGGAGACAAGCGTGAAGCGCACCGCGTTGGCGTCGCTGTGTTTGGCGCTCTCGTGCTTGGCTGCCTGCTCGGAGCGCGCACAGCCGCACGGAGAAGCGCGCGAGCCAGAACCAGCGCCGGAGGTCATGCCGCGCAAAGGGGAGAGCATCCTGAGTGAACTCTCGCGGCTTGGCGTGGCGTCGCAGCGCTTGGATCCCACTGGACGCGTCACACTGCCGACTCGCGCCGTGGATCCGCTGGTGCTCCGCGACGACCCCAGGCAGTGGAGCGTGGCTGCTCACCCCCTGATCCGCGAGGAACAACACGTTGACTTGACTGGCGGCGTCGAAGCTCTCGAGGGGCTCCAGCACTTGCGGCTGGGAGACGTGAGCTGGGTGATGGGCGGCCGCCCGGGAGGCGTGGAGGATTTCGCGCGGCTACCGTCGCCTACTTCTACGCTCTCAGAGCAAGTCGGCTCCGAGGTGGTGCTGCGGTATTCCTTGAAGCTCGCGGGCGTCGCAGGTTTGCGCCTGGTCCGCTCGACCCTCGAGTTCTTGGACGAAGCAGGCACTCCCAGGTGGAGAATGCAGGCGCCCTATGCCATCGACGCCTCAGGGGTGAAGTGGCCGCTGAGTCTCGCTCTGGAAAATTGCCACGCGGATACTGCGGATGCGCCGCCCTGGCGCCGAGCGGTGACGCCGCCTGGCGCTGACCTCTGCGTCGTGCGCTTGAGCTTTGCGGCCGCCGCGGAATTCCCTGTTTGGGTCGATCCGCAGTGGGTGCTGACCGACGAGCTGACGTTCGCTCGCTCCCGCTTTTCTTGGCGCTACCCAGGCTACAGGGAAATCAAGGTCTTTGGTGGGCTGGACGCAGCCGGCATGCCCCTCGACTCCATCGAAGCCTTCGATCAACAGACTCAAACGTGGAGCCTTGCGGGCAGCTTGCCCACGGCTCGGGGCGCTCATCAGGCCCTCGAGGTCGGTGAGTGGCTCTACCTGTTCGGCGGCGCGTCCAACGTCGAGCGCGGCAAGCCGACGGAAGCGATCTGGGAGGATCGCGGCACGCCCCAGAACACTCAAGGCTGCGCCGCGCTGATGACCATCATCGGCGCCAAGCTCCCGGTCTACATCGGCGCGAGCGATCCAACCGCCACGACTGCGCGCGTCGAGTACGAGAGCAGCGCCGGTGGCTGGCAGGTCGCCCAAGCGCCGCAGCCCGTCTCTTTCCGCGCGGGTGCTCAGTGTCGGGTCATCAACACCTCCGGCACGTACGGCATCCTCTACTTTGGAGGCCGTGAAGCCAGCGGCGCACAGCCGACTGACACTTGGATCTTGCGCGCGGACCCCACGTTGACGCCTGCAGAAGAGCTCGCGCGCATCGTCTGGGAGCCTGGCCCCGATCTCGGCGTTGTGTTTCCCGGAGGATTCTTTAATGGCGGATCGAGCGGCGACTGGTTGGTTGGGGGGGAGGCTAGCGGAGTGCCCCTCGACCAAACGGCGCGCATCGTCGAAAATGTAGATGAAGTGCACTTCGAGGCTGGCCCGCCTCTGCCTCGCGCCTTGACTCGCCCGAGCGTCATCCACACGCCAGACGTGGTTCTCATCACCGGCGGGCAGCGCGCGGACGGCAGCTACTCCGGAGCGACGTATCGCTACTCTGGCTCTGCTTGGCAAGATGAGCTGTTCTTGCGAGTGCCTCGCGCCGACGCGGGGCTGGTGGCTCTGGTTGACTGGCTTGGCCCTAGCGAAGGTCCTGCTGGGTTCGCGGCGATCGGCGGCGAGGGCGACGTTGGAACCCTCGCCAGCACGGAGCTCATGGGTGGCGAGCTAGCGTTGCCATGCAGCAAGGACTCGGAGTGCGGCTCTGGCTTTTGCTCCCAGGGTGTGTGTTGCGAGTCGCGCTGTGACGGCGACTGCGAGACCTGCGCGTACACCCCAAGCGGCGGTGCGACCGGTACCTGTCACCCGGTTCCGCGAGGAGAAAGGACGCCACAGGGCTGCGTCTTGGCTGACGCGCCCTGCGCCACTTCGACGCTGTGCGACGGCCATGGAAAGTGCCTGCCGGCGGCTGCGGGAGCTGCTTGCGCCTCAGGTTGTGATGACGGGGCCATGGTGAGCGGGAGCTGCGACGGCGAGGGGTATTGCCTGGTCTCCCGGGTTGAGTGCCCCGGAACATGCGTGAATGGTCTCTGCAGCTATCGCTGCACCACGGACTCGGACTGCAATGCGGACTACCAGTGCAAGGACGGTGAGTGCACCCCATCGAGCTGCGCCGATTGCGGGTACTACGCCTGCGACGCCTTGACTCAGCGCTGCAAGACGAGCTGCGACGCCAATTCCGATTGCGACTTCCGTCGCTGCGACACGGTCAACCACACCTGCACTGGGTTTTGGCCTACCGAACCAGTGAGCGCCGGCTGCCTCTGCGAGTTTCATGCGTCGAGCGCCCCACACACTCCGGCGCTCTTGTCACTGGTGGTCTGCGTGGGACTCGGTTGGCGGCGGCGCGCTACTCGGCCTCGACGATCACGTCGATCGGGTCTTCATCGTCGATGAGCAGGCGGGTCTTGCCCGCTTTGAGGCCGACCACGACGTAGCTCGACTGCGGTAGTCGCCCGTCGACGTAGTTGTCGAGCTGAGCCAGGTGCCCAGGCATCAGCTTCGCGACGCCCGGATCTTCAATCCGTGCGGAACTGGAGCAGGGGTTGCCGCCAGGGGTCGTGCAGGTGAAGGCCAGCGCGACTCCCGGCGACACCCGGAGCTCGTCAGCGGCGTCATTCAGCTGTGCGGTGTGCCCTGGCGGCGGTGCATTCAGGGCGGAGTAGTGGGTGCAGGCGCTGCTCAGGCAAGCCAGGCCAGCGACGAACAAGGTGCGCTTCAACCAAGGGTTCATGACGCGGGCTCCTCGACAGTGGCGGTGGAGGGAACGTAGGGTTTTGCTTGGGGGGGAGGCGCGCCGTCTGGCACCGCCAGCACCCGGAGCGGCAACGTGAGGGTGATCGTCCCCAGCTTCACGCTGAGCTGGGCCTCACCAGGAGTCGTCGCGAGCAAACGCCGCCCGCTGTGCGCCCCGATGCGCATGGGCGTGATGATGGCCGGCGTAACGCTCCACTCGGCTGCGACGCGCCCCGCGAGCTCTTGGGTGTTGTAGTAGACCTTGGGTGTCACCTCGACGGACTCACCCACGACCAAATCGAGGCCCCCCTCGAGCTCACCCAGGTCCTTGCCTGTTTCCACGCGGTGTAGCGTGGCGCGCGTCGGCTGCTCCACCCACAGGTGATAGAAGTCGAGCACCGTACCGGCCTTGTCGGTGACCAAGATCGCCGTGACGCCGGGCCCGGTGCCCACGATGCGACCGTCTTGCACCTTCGCGACGTCGTCTCGGGCGCTCACGAGCTCCAGCGTCGGCGCCGCGCTTCCGGGCAGCTCCAGGTTGACTTCAGGCTCCAGGCTCGCGCCTTGTGCGAGGGGCGCGTTCAGGCTGTGGGCGCCGTCGGCGTGTTTCTCCGCGAACTGCGCCTGGCCCATCGCGCCAGTGCCGCAGCCGGTGAGGAGCGCAAAGCAGGCGCAAAGCGTCCCAGCGCCCAGGAAGTTGGGTGTTCTCATAAGTCCTCCAAGCAGCGCGACGCTCTGAGTTGGGGAGCGCGCCGTGCGTTTGGCTGCAGAAACGCGCGCAGCGGGGAAGACTTACACCGGGCCAGGACGCATTACGTACGAGGGGAAGCGAAGTTCTGAGCTTCGAATTGCGAGCTTTTTCGCCGCAGGATTGGGGACCGGGGCAGTGTGTTCCGGAGTAGAGATGGAAATCTGATGAGCAAGCACGCAGGGTTTTGGCGCGCCGCAGGGTTGGGGAGCGTAGTCAGTCTGGCCGTGTTTGGCTGCGGGGAGCCTGAGACCACGCAGATCCACAACCAGTCGGAACCGCTCAGTGTCGGCACTGAAGTCGAGCTCGACCCGGTGCGCTTGGCCGGGCCGATCACCGGTAAAGCGGAGCTGGCCGCGCTCGGGGCGGGGGACAGCGGCTACCTCGCAGTTTGGTGCGCGAAGACTCAGATCGGCGCGTCCGCGGGTCGCTATGCGACGCGACTATCGAGCGCCGGTGCCCTGCTTGACGATCCACCGCTCAAGTTTTCGGACTCTGCGTGTATTCCGAACGACTCTCGCGGCGTCCCTGCGGTGGCCCACGGCGCCGCTGGATACGTCGTGGTGCATCAGAAGGTCTTCAACGGCGGCGGCACGGTCTATGACCTGCAAGCGACGCTGATCGCTGACGATGGCACGGTGGGCGCCACCCAGGACGTCGCCACTGCGACGGGAGAGCAAACTCAGCCGGCGTTGGTGAGCTCTGGCAGCGAACTCTTGCTGGTCTGGCAGGACAGCCGAAACGGCAATGAAGACATCTACGCACGGCGGCTGAGCGAGCAAGGTGTACCTCTCGGAAACGACTTCGTGATCGCCGAGGCATCGTCCCTGGAGCGCTACCCGAGCGTGATCTGGGATGGCACCAACTACATGGTCGCGTGGGAGCATCTGTCCAATATAGAGAGTGTTCACGTCACCACCGCGGGAGCGGTCGTTGAATCCACTCCGAGCGTCTTGGCGGCTGGCACCAAACCGGCGCTCAGCGCCACCGGCGGCACGCTGCTCCTGGCGTATCTGTCTGCAGACGACCTAACGGCGCGCCTCTACACCACCGGCGGTTCACTGCTCTCGACGCTGACCGTGGCGACGAACGCCAGCGACACGCTCCCGCGAGCCACAGCGAGCGGCAGCGACTTCTTGGTCACGTGGAAACACGGGGGCGGGTTCAACGCCGAAGGTCCCATTCGCGCCGCCCGCTTGTCGGCTGCCGGCACGCTGATGGACCCGGATCCGGGCGTCGAGTTGGGTACTACTGGCGTGTACCCGAGCGCGGCGAGTGATGGCAGTGGCTATCTCGTGGGCTGGACTGGTGAGGGCTTCGGAAGCTCCGACCAAATCCTCGGGGCAACGGTTCCCCTCTCTGGCGCTGCCGAACCCGCTCGGCTCCTGATGCGGGATTTGAACGCCCAGCGCCGTCCCGCTGCTGCCTTCGACGGCACGAATCACCTCGTGGTCTGGCAGAGCCAGAGCGCGGATAAGGGGTTCGATCTGGTGGCGACTCGCGTCGGGCCTGGAGACACAGCGCTGGACGCGCCAGCCATCCCTCTGATCACGGACCCCGGTGACCAGACCGATGTCTCGATTACGCGCGGAAACGGTGCTTATCTGATCACCTGGACCGACTGGCCGAGCCAAAAGGCTTTGGCAGCGCGCGTGAGCGACGAAGGGGCGCTGATCGGAGACAAGTTCGAGGTCGCCGGAGCGCCGTTACCATCCGGAGACTGCGACGTCGCGGCAGGTCCCGACGGCTTCCTCGTAACCTATTTTTACAGCGGTGACATGTTCGCGCGGGCCTTCGACGAGCAGGGCAAGCCTCGAGGCGCGCAGGTGGTGATCGGTCGCGACGCCGCCTTTGGCGCCACGGCGGTTGCCTGGGGCGGCTACTACCTAGCTGCTTGGAACGACGGCCATAGCGATGTGTGGGGACGGCGTCTGACCAGCTCGGGAGAGGTGATCGACGCCGCTCCGTTCAGCATCGCGACGCAGCAAGAGGTCGACGGGGTCTTCAAGCTGGGGAGGCCCGCGGTAGCGTTCGGCAGCGGCGTGTTCCTGGTCGTGGTTCACGAGAGTCTGAAGCAGGCGTACTTCAAGCGGGTGGGAGTGGACGGCAGCGTGATCGACACTGCACCAATTCCGCTACCGGACTTCGGAGACGCGGATCACGAACCCACGGTGCGCTTTGACGGGACTCGCTTTGTGGTGGCGTACGGCGCCAGCGATCAGATTCACGTCGTCTACGTCAGCCCTGACGGCGAGGTCTCGAGTGAGCAAGGCGCCTTCCCAGCGCCCAACGCCACGCCGCTCGATCGCACGCTGCGCCTCAGCCCTGAGTGCGGGGGAGACACGCTCGCGGTGTACAGCGACGACATCGACGGCGCGCCTCACGAGCGAGCGTTCGCACGTCGTATCACCCCGGAAACGCTGAGCGCTGCAGATTGCAGTATCCCACCCGTGCTCGAGCCAAGCGGAGGTAGCGGCGGCGCGGCAGGCGGCGGAGCCGGAGGGGCATCGGCGGGCAGCGGGGGTTCTGTTGGTGGGAACGCTGGCGCTGGTGCGAGCGCTGGCGCGAGCGGAGGTGCCGCAGCCGGGAGCGCCGGGGCATCGAACTCTTCAGACGCCAGCGGTTGCGGCTGCCGAGTCGTTGAACGCCATAGTTCAGCAGCGGCTTGGGCTGGATTGCTAGGGCTCTGCTTGCTGTTCGTCCGGCGTCGGCGCTGACCATCGGTAACGCGTGCTATGGCTGCGTGCCATGGCGGCAGGTCGCAAGACGGGGGGGATCGACGAGCTCAGGCGGCTGATAGCGCGCCGTGCGTCGCAGGAAGGCCGAACGGCGTCCGTGCTGCCGGGCCTGTGGTTTTTTCGGTTCTCCTCCCCCTATCCGGCGAAGCCCGCAAAGACGTCCGCGATGTATCTCGCCGTGGCCGTCTCGGGAGCGAAGCACGTGCAGGTGTCGGGTGAAGACCTGTTCTACGACCGCCTGAGCTACCTGGTGCTCCGTGGGGAAACGGAATACTGCGCGGCCCCCGTCGACGCCACGCCGGAGGAGCCGTACTTGTCTCTGGGCATGCTGCTCCCTCCAGAGGTGGTGTTACGCACGCTGCTCGAGGTAAGCGAGCATGGGGGGGTGAGGGAGAGCCTGCCCGATGCGCGCGCCTTCGTCTCGCCGCTGGAAGGTCCGCTGGTAGATGCCTTGTGTCGCTTGCTCCGCACCTTGGACAGCCCGCTCGAGCGCCAGGTGCTTGCGCCGCTCATTCAGCGGGAGATCGTGTTCAGGCTGCTCGAGACGGACGCCGCCGCGGTGCTGCGCCAGGCAGTGCGCGAGCCGGAGCGCGAGCGGATCCGTGAGGCAATGAACTTCATCGAGGCCAACGTGTGCGAGCGGCTCAGCGTGGAGAGCATCGCGAAGCAGGTCGCGATGAGCCCTTCGCACTTTGCCCATCGCTTCAAGGAGATCGCGAGCGTGTCCCCGATGCGCTTTCAGAAGCATCTGCGCCTCCAGCGGGCTCGGGAGCTCCTGCTAGCGAATGGCTCGAGCGCGGGGCATGTTGCGCTCGAAGTCGGCTACGCGAGCCCAGCTCAGTTCACCCGGGATTTCAAGCGACAGTTCGGTCTCGCGCCGGGTCACTACGCCCGCACCTTCGAAACGTCTCCGACCGCGCTGATCGACGGCGGCGACGCAGACGGGTAGCGCGGCTTCCACCCACAAATCGCAGGATTGAGCAAAACCTCCGCAGGAGCGAGGCTGGGCGTTGCGCGCGCGCGGGCGTAGGTGTGAGGTCTGGCACCTGAGGAGGAAAAGCAGATGAAGAAGCGCAAGCTAGGCAAGAGCGACATCGATTTGGCCGTGGTCGGCCTGGGCTGCATGGGCATGAGTGAGTTCTACGGCCCCGCAGAAGACAGCAAATCCATCGAGACCATTCACCACGCGCTGGAGCGCGGGGTGAACTTCTTCGACACCGCGGACATGTACGGGATCGGGCGCAACGAAGAGCTCGTGGGCAAGGCCCTCGCAGGCAAGCGCGACCAAGCGGTGACGCCACCGTTCGCGGTCGTGCGCGGTGACGACGGCTCGCGCATGGGGATCATGCCGGAGTACGTGAAGAGCGCCTGCGAGGCGAGCCTCAAGCGCCTCAACATCGAGACCATCGATCTCTACTATCAGCACCGCGTCGACCCAGAGACGCCGATCGAAGACACTGTCGGTGCGATGGCTGAGCTCGTGAAGCAGGGCAAGGTGCGCTACCTCGGGCTCTCCGAGTGCTCCACGGAAACGCTACGTCGCGCCTACGCGGTACACCCCATTTCCGCGGTGCAAAGCGAGTACTCGCTGTGGTCTCGCGAGCCAGAAGACGGCATGCTCGCGACCTGCGCGGAGCTGGGAGTCAGCTTCGTAGCCTACTCTCCGCTAGGGCGCGGCTTCCTCACTGGAGCGATCAAGTCTGTCGACGACTTGGCTGCAGACGACTTCCGCCGCTACAGCCCGCGCTTCCAAGGCGAGAACTTCCAGAAGAACCTCGACATCGTGAAGAAGGTCGAAGAGCTGGCGACGGCCCGTGGGATCACTCCGGCGCAGCTCGCGCTCTCTTGGGTGATCGCGAAGTCGAAGCAGGTCGTTACCATCCCAGGCACGCGCAGCAGCAAGCGCCTGGATGAGAACGCTGGCGCAGCAGACATCGAGCTCAGCCCCGAAGAGATCGCGCGCATCGAGGCCGCGTTCCCCAAGGACATTGCCGCGGGGTTGCGCTACCCCGAAGCCGCGATGGGTTCGCTGAACGGCTAGTCGGGTTGTGCTTTTGGCCGGCGCGTTACTGAACTAAAACCGCCGGCCATGTCCGTTGGTGTCAGTGAGCTGATCGCCCCGTTCGTCGTCGACCCGGTTCCGGAGGAACTCACGGGTGCGTGTTGGAACGAAACCTTCGACGTGTTGTTCGCGCGGGGGTTTCCGCTGATGCGCTTCGCGGTGGATGATCACCTGGCGCACAAGCAGCTCGAGGCGACGTTGGCCAAGCTAGACAAGGCCAAGTCGTATGAGAGCCTCGGCCTGATCTGGCCGACGCAGGTCGCGCGTTACTTAGTTTCCAGTCGGTTGAACCTGGCACCTGACTTCGGCGTCCAGGCTCTGGAGCAGGCGACTACCTCTCTCGTGCGCGGCGGGGCGCCCAACGCCTTTCAAGGGCACGAGGAGCTGGTGTTGTTGCTGGAGGCGTTGTTCGGTTCCGCGCCCGTCTTCGACGCCGTGATCAACGCGTTGGATGTGAGCGACGACGACCTCAAGAAGCTCAACGTCTGGGCGTGGGGTGTCGTCGTGGCGTTGCACGCGATTTCCCTACGCGTCCCAGTCGCCCAGCGCGAAGCCGGGCTGGCTCGGCTCCAGTCTCTGCATCAGCGCGCACCGACTCCATTCGTGAAGTGGATCACCGACGCGCTGCTTAACGGGACCGAAGGTGCATCTCGCAGCGGCCACAAGGTCGGCGCAGACGTGAACCCTTTGATGGCCGTGTTGATGGCGCGTGGCGCTCCGAAGGTCACGGAGCTCTCGAAGAAGCTCAGCAAGGATGGCCTGTACCACGCGCGGCTCGCCTATCTCGGAGATCCTGCAGTGGTAGTCCCGGAGCTGGCGGCGAAGTTCAAGGCCATCAAGGGGCAAGCCGCTCGGGAGCTGTATGCCGTGAGCGTTGGGGCAATTGCGCACCCACGTGCGCTAGATGTCGTCCTCGATGCGTGGGACGGCGCTAAGTCGCGCCCCAACTTGAAGGGATGGCTTGAACTCTACGGCGAGCGTTTCCGTGAGGCACTTGGTGAGAGCAAGGACCCGCGAGTAAGCGCGCTGCTCGCGGCGCTCTGACTAGATCAGTCCGAGTCGTCATCGGTTGATCGTCGAACTCCCGACGCGGCGTTGACTCCCGCCCGCTTTGAGGAAAGAGTTGGTCTGATGTCGGATCCGTATCGAGGCGTTGCGGATGAATTGGTCGAGGAACTAGCGGCGGCGAACGGCGATCCCTCCGCTGAAGAGCTGGCTTTAAAGAAGGCCATCAAGGGCTACCTCGACATCGCTGGTGGCGGCGAACCCGCGGAACTCGGCCTGGCGGAGTACTTTGCCCAGGAGGGCAGCGTGGAAAGTCCGCCTGCGCTGGAGCGAGTCCCTGGTGCGACCGATCAGGACATCGAGCGCTGGAGCGACTTGCTCGCCGATCTAGCGGGCTACTGACGGTTTTTGATCTTTTTCGCGAACCGATCGGCGCCCTCCGTCACTTGACCAATGAGGCCACGAAGCACGCAGCCAGCGTCGCTCGGCAGGCCGAGCAGCGTCATCAATCGGAGGAATGTGTCATGGGATTTCGTGCAAGTTCAGTGTTGAGTCTGGTCTCTGTGGGTCTGCTGGTTGCCGCTTGTGGTGGCTCTGACGGCGGATCCGCGGTTGGGGGTGAGGGAGCGACGGCAGGCGCTGGTGGCAGCGCAGCCGGGAGTGGTGGTGACGCAGGCAGCGGCAATGCAGGCAGCGGCGGCCAAGCTGGCAGCGCTGGCGCTGGCGGCGACGCTGGAAGTGGCAACGCTGGAAGCGCCGCAGGTGGTTCCGCGGGGAATGGTGGCAGCGCGGGCGCCGCGAGCGGTGGCACCGGCGGTGTGGAGGAAGACATCACACCACCCCGCATCATCGACGCGCTGCCTGCGGATGGTGAGGCCGGCGTGCGTGAGGACGCCAAGATCGTCATCACGTTCAGCGAGCCGATGGACCAGGCGGCGACGGAGGCAGCCTACGAATCGCCGGACATCTCTGCTGGGCAGGTGACCATGGAGTGGAATGCCGCCGGCGATGTCTTGACCATCACGCCGAATGCGCCGCTGCCTTACGTCAACGCGGGTGACCGAGCCGTTGCCGCGCTGGAGTTCGCATACAAGATCAACACCAGCGCCACCGACCTCGCCGGCAATTCCCTGGCGGCGGATCCGGAGTACCGCTTCACCACGGCGAGGCGCTGCACGCGAGCGCTAGAGCCGGTCGCGAGTCTCACAGGATTGGTGAGCAGCAACGGCTACGACGCGACCAACGACATCATCGTGGGAGACGGCAGCGCGAACCAGGAGTACCGCGGCTTCCTCACCCTCGACATGTCCAAGCTGCCCGACGGCATCCTGGAGTTCGAGAGCGCGAAGCTCCAGTCGACCAGGAGAGCATCAACGGCACGCCGTACCTGAGCCTCGGCAAGGTCCACTTCATCGACTTCGCCACGCTGGACATGACCGCCTTCAACGCGGGCGCTCCTAAACAACCTCGGTGTGCTGGCCTCGGAGAAGCGCTTGGATACGAAGAGCGTCGACGTCGTGCGCGAACTCGCGGCCGACTACGCCCAGCGCACGAGCCTCGGGGATCTCAGCCAGTTCCGGCTCCAGTTCAGCACGCCGATCAGCTTCGACAGCGCGGCTGACAACGCGCACTTCGATCGGACGACCCTTGGCATGGATGTCACCTACCTCGCGGAGTGATGACGCTTCGAGAGACGGGGTGGAGCGAGCCTACCGATGAGCCAGTCTGGTGCGATTCGCTCTCACCCCCAAACCCTTGCTAGCTGGAATACGGAGAAGCCCCGATGAAACCCAGGCTGTTGCTCGTGAGTGAGCCGGACGATTCCGAGAGCGTGCTAGCTTCGCGACTCGTGAAGGAAGACAAGGATCTGTTCGCGAGCTGGTTTGCTGGAGATCGTGAGGCGGGCGAAGAGATTGATCGAGCGCCACTACGATTCGGTCGCGCGTTTCCTCCGCACCAAGGCCGGGCCCCACGCGGACGACCTGGTCCAGCGCGTGTTTCTGGTGTGCCTCGACAAGGGCGGTCAGTTCCGCGGTGATTCAACCTTTCGCGCGTTCCTGTTTGGGATCGCGCGCAATGTCGTGTTCGAGTTCATCCGCGGCAGTTCGCGACGCCGCGCGCGCCGTGGAAGATGTGGGTAGCAGCTCGATCATGGACCTCGCTCCGGGCCTCTCCACGATTGCCATTCAGCGCGCGGAGCAATCGGCTCGTCGAGGCGCTCCAGCGCCTACCCCTCGATTTGCAGATGGCCATCGAGCTCTACTACTGGGAAGAACTGTCGGTCGCTGAGCTGGCGGAAGCGCTGGAGATCCCCGCGGGTACCGTCAAGAGCCGGCTTCACCGCGCGTGAGTTGTTGCGCGACGAGATGAATCGCATCCCCGCGAGCGATCAGGAGCGTGAGAGCCTGCGCAGCATGTTTCAGCTCGACTCTGATTCCGACGACTGACACGCATTGCCTGTTGGTTGGAGCCGCGGCGGAGGTGAAACTCTCCCGGTGTCCGAGTCGGCAGTACAGAGCGACCGCATCGCGGCGCTTCGGGCGCTGAGGCCCGCGGCTCCGACGCGTATCGAGAAGCGTTTTGCGATCGCGGCCATCCTGGGCGCCCGTGAGAAATCTGACCTCGGAGGAAGGTTGGGCGTTCGGAGATCCAGCAGAAGCTGGGGGAGGGGCGCCATGGGGATCGTGTATCGCGCCTTTACGATCCGACCCTCGAGCGCACGGTCGCGGTGAAGGTGCTGCGGCACCAGGCGGAGGAACAACAGCGTCGACGCTTGCGCGCAGAAGCACGAGCCTTGGCGCGGCTCTCCCATCCATGCGTAGTCGCCGTCTACGATCTCGAGACCACAGAGGGCGATACGTTCGTATCCATGGAGTATGTGGCTGGTGGTACCCTGCGGAATTGGCTGGACACGCACCCCCAGGCGCGCTGGCGCGAGGTGGTCTCCCTCTTCTTGCAGGCGGCGGAGGGCCTGGCCGCTGCCCATGGCGCTGGCGTGATACATCAGGATTTCAAGCCGGAGAACGTGCTGGTTGGCCAAGACGGCAGGGTACGCGTGGCCGACTTCGGTCTGGCGTGGATCGAGGCTCCTGAAACGGGAGTGGGCGCCCCGACGAGTCGCCTGACCGGCGGCACTCCGCACTACATGGCCCCCGAGGTGGCGCTGGGGCTCGAGCCCAGCCCACTCAGCGATCAGTACAGCTTTTGCGTCGCGCTGCGGGACGCGTTGAAATCTCGCGTGGGGGTGGGCGACCAGCCAGTCACGGAGCAGCTGTTGCTCGCGTTGGAGCGCGGGCTCGAGCGTAACCCAGAGCGCCGCTGGCCAAGCATGCAGGCGCTGATCGCCGCGTTGACCCGCCACCTCTCCCCTGGTTCTGACGAACGGCAGCGCAGCTTGCTGCTCAGACGCGTCGACGAGCTGTGGCTCAAGGGCTTGCTCGCCGAGTCACTGTCTGGCGCCGAGCCGTTGGCCATCGGCCTCGAGCCAATATTCCGTGAGGATTTGCAGCGCTTCTCGGTGACGCCACCGCCGGTGACCGAGCGCGGAAAGCGCGTCGCTTCGGACCCAGAGGAGCTGCGCTTCGCGCGTCGGGTCGAGGCGCGTAGCATCCTCGAGCTGGACGACCTCTTCGATGGTGCCCAGCGCTCACTCACGATCATCGGTGCGCCAGGAGCAGGTAAGACGACGGCGCTCCTGGCCCTGACGCGCGCCCTCTTGCGACGCGCGCAGGTCGACTTCGCGGAGCCAGTTCCGGTCGTGATCAGTCTGGCCACCTTCGACCCGGAGGTGCCGGTCACGCGCTGGCTCGCAGGGGAGCTGCACACGAAGTACGGCTTGCCCAGTCGCTGGGCGCAGCAGTGGATCGAGCGTCGCGCGCTGGTCCTGATGTTCGACGGTCTGGATGAGGTGCCGGAGGCGCGGCGCGACGCGTGCATTGCGTCGCTCGAGGCGCTGAGTCGAGAGGGCGGGCACTCGGGGCTCGTGATCACGTGTCGTGAGACGGTCTACGCAGACCTCCATGCCCCGCCCGAGCTCGGCGGCACCGTACGCGTCACGCCCGTGAACGAGGCGCTCGCGCTAGGCTTGCTGCGCCGCTCTCAAGCCGCACCCCTGCTCGAACAATGGTCCCAGGATCCGGAGCTCAGGGAGCTCCTGTGCAATCCGTTGATGTTGCGCCTTGCGTCGAGCGCCGGAGCGGGGGAGCTGCAGGAGGCACAAGGCTCGCTGTTGCGCCGTCGGCTGTACGCCCACTACGTCGCTCACCTGCTTTCGCGCGCGAGCGATCAACCAGCGGCGCGCAGCCGGGTGGCGCTCGGCCTGCGCTGGCTCGCCCGCGCGATGAATCGCCGGGGTACGAGCGATGTGTGGCTCGAACGCCTGCAAGCGAGCTGGCTGCTTGCGCCGTGGGAGCGCTGGCTTGCGCGCCTGCTAGGCGCGACGTTCATTACCCTGGGGATCTGTCTTCTGGGAGTTGGCGTGCAGAAGGCGCTGGGTCTGACCACGCTTCCGTCCATCATCACTTCGGTTGGTGCAACGGTCACCTGCTTCGCCTTGCTGCGGACCTTCGAGGTGCGTGCGGTGGAAGGCTTGCGCTGGTCCTGGAAGCGTGCGTTGCGCTGGCTGCCTGCGGCGGTGATCTCCTGTGGAGCAATCGGCGCAGCGATGGGCCTCCGTTACTGGATTCCGGGTGCGGACGCCTCGACCATCGCGAGCCCTCTGGGTGGGCTCTGGACCAACATCGCGTACACCGCGCTGGTCGGCGTCTTCGTTGCGTTCACCATGGGCCTCGAGCCAGGTAACCAGGAAGCGCCGGCGGAGCCCGGCGCGGGCTTTCGTCAGAGCTTGATCACGGCGCTAACGATCTCGCTGCCAACGGGCGTGGTGACGGCGGTGGGCCTGGCCTACGTTGTGATGCCGCTGGTGCTCGATCCGCTCTTTCACCCAGGTGGCGTCTGGAATAACCACGGCCAACTCGCGGTGCGCACCGGCGTGCTCTTCGGAGCCGTGCTCTTCTTCGTCTACGGCGGTGCAGCCATTGCGTACCACTGCGCGTTACGCCTCGTGCTTGCGCTGCGCACGCCGCTTCCGTTGGCCTTGGTGCCGTTTCTGGATGACGCGGCTCACGCCGGGATCTTGCGACGCGTCGGAGGTGGTTATCTCTTCATGCACCGCGAGCTACTCGACTACCTCGCGTCCCTCGACGACGACTCGCTAAAGCTCGTAGGGGCGGACGCGACGCCGTCTCCGGTCCCTGCCAGATAAGCTTGCAGCGTGCGATGCACGAACAAATACCCGCCACCGATGCGGCGCAGCAACCCGCGCCGTACGCAGTCGTCGAGGAACGGGACAAGCTTGAGCGGCATCGGAGTGCGCCAGGCCAGCACGAGACGGAGGCAGCAGTGCAAGAGCACGAACGCACCTCCGTACGGAAAGAAAACGATGTGCCACGAGAACATCGCCACACAGGCGGCAACGGGCAGGCTCGGGTCACTCCAGTTCGCGACGTCGCTGTGGGCAACGTCGACGAAGAAGGGCCACCAACCGTACGCGTAGATCAGGCCCACGGGGGGCGCGGAGACGCTCGCGAGCACCAACGCGTTCCTCAGCGAGTGATGGGTGCCTGCGTTCGGGGCGACGCTCCCCGGCTTGTCCGCGCTCTCGAGTGCGTTGACCAGAGTGAGCAACAGCCCGACGCCCCCACACAAGGGTGCGTAAGCCAGGTCGTGCTGCGCCAACCCAATGAGGGCGCCAACGGCGCTACCAATGAAGACGTTGCGTGGCGCCCTGCGGAGCGCGACGCGCCACGACCAGCGCAGTTTTTCCATCGCTCGGAGGCGAAAGCCTTGGGTGAGGATCGCAATCACCGGCAAGGGACTCAGCACCAAAGCCGCGCTCATTCCCGGCGCCCGTCGAGTCAGCTGGGCGACGCCGAGGGACAGAGGAACCTGAACGAACAAGATGCACGCGAGCGTCAGGCACCACACGAGGGCGCGGTCCAGTCGGCGCGCAAGCCACAGTGGGGTCAGTCGTTCCAGCCACACATCGCTCGTCTCGGCACGTGTCATCGCTCGGGCCAAGAACACGAGTCGGGGCAGCGCCTCCGCGCGTTCCGTTGGGCTGAACGCCCGGGAGAGCAGGCGTTCGTACGCGTCCTCCAGCGTCGACTCCGCGCCTGCCAAGAAGCCGTTTGGGTCGCTGTCTCCCACCAGCTTGAGCCAGAGCGGGGTGCGGTGTTCATCAGGAGCGTCTGCCGCGATCCGTGCGTCTGCGAGCCCGAGGTGCTGCAGGAAGGTGTGCCCGCCAACGGCGTCCAGTGGCGGTAGGCGCGCCGCGCTCCCCAGAGCGAGCGGCACCCCTGCGCTTTGGTACTCTTCCTGTCTCGAGGAGACCACCATCAGCGGTGCATGATCCTTGAGGAAACGATTGAGCGCCTCGATACAAGCCTTGCGCTGACGGGGCGCGACCTCGTCCAGCCCGTCTAGCAGCAATACGAGCTGATCGTGCTCCAGCCAGCGCTCGACCGACGGCCGAGGTAGACTGTATTTCGCCACCAACTCGTCGACCACCCAGGGCAGCAGCTCGCGTTGACCCTCGAACGATGACAGGTTCAACACGACCGGCACTGGGCTCGAGGGGGAGCGTCTTGCGCGGCGTAGCAGCTCGCGCGCGAGGTCCAGCACCGCGATCGTCTTGCCAGCACCCGGCGCGCCGACCAGCAAGAGCCCCGAGTGCGCCTGGGTGAGCAGATCGGGGAGATCCCGCGTGGTAGAGCCCGGAGGTATCGCCGAGCCTTGCCATGCTGGGGCGACCGCCTGCGAGAGATCTTCAAGGGGCAGCGCAGCCGCAGACCGGTTCGCGAGTGAGGCGTCGAGGATCCCCTCGAGCCACAGCGCCTGGAGGCGCTCCATCAAGAGCTGCAGGTGCTCGTCCTGAGCGCGCTGTAGGGAGCTCTCGAGGGTTTCCAGGAGCGCGAGCAGGCTGGGGCCGTTCGTGGCCAGAGCTCCCGCCTCGAGGACCCTACGCAGACTCTCCGGTGGTCCGCCGCACTGCTCCAGCGCCCCGAGTAGCTCGCGGCAAAAGGCGCGGTAATCGACGCTCGTATCCGCGGCGACGTGGGCGGCTTCAGCTGAGCCTTCTTCGAGGTTCACCAAGCGAGCTTGCCCGAACGCGTCGATGATAACGTTAGCTGTGCGGAAATTATGATGAGCGACTCCTTCGGCGTGCGCCGCCGCCAGCCCGCGTCCGGCTTGAAGGAAGTACTCGAGCACCTGGTCCGGCTCGGCGCCTGGCTGAGCGAGCCATGAATCGAGTGGGGTTCCACTGACTAGCTCGAGGGTGATGTACTGCTGTTCGGCATCCGTGGTCGTCGCGTAGACGCGCTGTAGGTTCGGGTGGTTCAGCCGTGCGAGGGACTTGGCGCGGCTCATGGCGCGATCACGCGCTGCCTCAGCGGAATCTGGCGTCAGCACCAGCACCGCCACGTCACGCTCCAGGTCGGGGTCGTGCGCCCGATACACCACGCCGTCCGCCCGACGCCTCAGCGCCTCTTGCAGCACGAGTCTGCCAAACGATTTCTGTTCGCTTGTCTTGGGCTCCATCGCACCAACGTGTGGCCTGGCTCACGGGCCGGCGATTCCGGTCTCTATCGCAAACCGCCGTTCGAGGTTGAGAAATTTCGTGGGTTTTTGCCGCTTCCCGTCCTCTCTCGCCGCTCCCTCACCCCCGCGCGCTCGCGCTGGGGCTGATCCCTTCGGCCAGTCCGGCCAGGGATCCCGAAACCGGGACGCTCACAAATTTCCAGGAGGAATCTTACGCAGAGGCTCCCGGTCCTCGAGCCGGCCCAAGGATTCTAGGCGGAAACTCCGGGGGGCGGCTGTGTCATGCGCTGCGCGTACCCGCGTACTGAGTCCGTGCAAGGCGCACACCTGTGACCCAATCGATTTGATCCCGGATCTCAACCTTCAGCTGGGACACAGCGGATGCGGCTGCAAGCTCGCTGGCGCAGGCGGCGGCCCATCGCGGGCGGTCTGGCTGCAGTTGCTGCCGCTGTTGTGGTGGACGCGCAGAGCCCGCTCCAGGCCCGCTTTGAGGCGCTAGGCAGGCAAGCTGGCGACTTGCAGAACTTTTGCGGCTCTCGGCCGTAAACTGTCGCCATGCGAGTGCCTGCTTGGGTCGTGGTGGCGCTCGGCTGCGCCGGATGCGCGAAGGCCGAGCAAGCTCCGAGTGCGATTTCGTCTACGGCGAGTCCGGAAACGCCGGTCGCCACGGCGAGCGCAGAGCCAGCACCGAGCGTCGTCACCGCGACCCTGGCGCCTCGTGGGCCCGTCCCCGAAGTAACGCTCAGCGCCGACGACGAGCTTTATCTGGCGAACTCCGGCGTCACTCGGGGCGACTACCTCAGGCGCGAGTTCTACACATGGACCACCACGGCGCAGTTGAACGAGCTCAGGAGCCGCCGTCGCCTGTTGATCAAGGATCGCGCGGACGATGGTAGCCGAGCGTTCTTCGATCGTCGCCTCGAGTTGATGCGCGGCTCCTCGGACTTCGCGCTGAACCGCGTCTCTCGGCGCCTGCTGGAGAAAGACCTCGGCCTGCGCCGCTTCGCCTGGGTGAATCCCTGGGGAACTAGCAGGGGTTGGGGGGAGAGCGATACCTACGGCCACGTGCTGGTGAAGGTACGCCTCAAGCCCGAAGCGATGGTCGCACGTTTGGATGGCAACGGGTGGGAGTTCCGTGACGAACGCGGGGTGGTACCTGTAGGTACGGCGCTCTCCACTGACACGATCAAGTCCCTGGCGGTCGTGTATCACAGCTGGGACCCAAAGCACCCTGGGGAGGGCATGCGCGAGCTCGAAGCGCGACCGGCGTTCCGCGAGTTCGTGCTGGTGAACGAGTCGATGATCGAGTCCTGGGAGGTGGATACTCCGGCGGTGCGCGACCGCCTCGAGCGCGACAAGCGATTGCTCGGTGCCATTGCACCCCAGGTCTCTCAGCCCGCACCGAGCTGGCATACGGACCTCGCGGAGCGCTGGGACCGCATCGAAGTGGCGAACGATCCAAGTGCGGACTTCGATCAGCGCTTCGCCAGCTGTCTGGCCTTCAGCTCGAAGGAGTACGCGCCGGATCAAGCAGCCGAGCTGGTGAAGGCGCTTTCCGAGACGGAGAAGAATGGCGCGCTGGACGTGAAAGTCAGCGTGCCCTTTGGTGCTCCGCTAGTCGTCGAACGCAAGACTCCTCGTCGACCACCGGGCTGGCGCAAGCGTATCCTGTGGTGAGTCATGCCGGAACGCATCTCACGTGAAGCAGCCGTCGCGGGTATTGAGTTGCCCCCTGGAAAATGCTTGGCCTGCGAGCTGATGCGCGGCGAGGGCGCGCCTGTGAGCCTGTGGGAGGAGGAAGACTTCGTCTGCCTATTGCCCAGGCTTGGCGTGGCGTTCGGTCAGGTGTTGATCGTGCCTCGGCGTCACGTGGTGCGCTTCGTAGAGCTGCCCAGCGATACCTGGCTGCGCATGAGCGCGCTGGCGCAGCGCGTCGCTTGCGCGGTGGAGCGCTGCCTGGAGCCAGCGCGTTGCTACGTGGCGTCGCTGGGGACGCCGCGGGACGATGTCCCGATGTCCTGTCCGCACCTGCACATCCACGTGATTCCGGTGATGGACTCCGACGCGAGGCCGGCTCAGGTGCTCACCTGGTCCAACGGTGTGATCCGTGCGGAAGAAGCCGAGCTGCTTGGCCTGCGTGACAGACTGCGTGGGCTGCTCGAAGCGCCAGGTCGCTGAGGCTGGGCTGGGGCTCAAGCCGGGTGAAAGAACTGCTTGAGCGGCGGCGCCATGTTCTTCGGGATGTTCTCATCCCAGGCGCCGCCGTCGATGGTGCGCCCCGTGGGCTTGCCCTGGGCGTCGAGCTCGAAGAATGCGGGGATACCGTCCGCGTGGATACCAGCCTTCATCAGCTGATTCCCCCATGCGTCGCTATCCAGGCGGATTTGGTACGTACCCTTGAAGGCGTCCTGCATCATCGGATCGCCGAGGCTCGCCTCGAGCTGCTTGCACGGCATGCACCAGCCGGCGTGAACCTCCACGAATGGCTTCTGCCCCTTCGAGGTCGCCTTGGCTGCTTCGGAGGCTAGGAGGTCTTTCAGCTCGCCCTGGGTTGGAGACAGCTCCACCGCGCTGAAGGCGCCTTGAGCGCTGCTTCCTTGCGCCTCGGGAGCGGCGTCCTGCTTGTCCTGCTTACAAGCGGGGAGCAGAAGGGCGACTAGCAACGCGAACCCGGCGTAACGCATCGGCGGAGCTTAGCGCTAACGCACACACTCTGCATACCCGATCCCCCAGACGTCCGGGGTGAACATCAGGTTGCCTGAGGTGTCCCTGGAGACGATCTCGTCGCCAGCGAACCACATGCGGATGCGATCCGTGTCCTCGAGTACCGCGACGGAGCGAATTTCGCGGCCAGTCCAGCTGAAGTCCGAGCGCTGGAAGATGGGGTCGGAGAACTGGCTGAAGTTCGACTTGCCGTCCGCCGAGACCGACAGCTGAAGCGCGACCTGCAGCCAGTCCGCGTCGTGGGCGTCGTCGTGCTTGTCGTTGGCTACGTCGGTAAAGAGCTGAACCTTACCGTCGATGACCGCCGCAAACGGCGTCGAAAAACCGATCCACCCGTCGCCGCGCGGATACAAATTGGGGTCGGGTGTCAGCGCAACCGTCGGAGCCGAGAATGTCACGCCGTCGCTCGAAGTGACCAGCCCGATCACCTGATGCGACTGCATCGTGGTGCTGTCGACGCCGACGGACGTGAAGTACAGATACAGCTCGTCGCCGACGACGACGGCGCCAGGCTCCCCGACGATGATGCCGTTGAAGTCGGTGGCGTTGCCCGTCGGCGCGACGACGGACGCGTTCTCCAGCGTGAAGTTGATGCCGTCATCGCTGGTCGCGTGAGCAATGTGGTACGTGGTGACGTCCAGCTGGTCGGGGTAAGTCGTGACGAAGAGGTGGTATTTACCCTTGAACAGCACGACGCTCGGCGTCTCCACGCTCTCCATCGTGCCGGTCGCCTCTAGCACGGGTGTCATCGGGTTCAGGGCCCAGGTCTGTGCGTCCGGGGAGGTGAGCCGATAGATGCGCACGATGATCGGGTTGGTGAAGCTCACAGAGGCCGAGGCGTACATCACATAGCTGCCGTCCGATTGCTTCAGCACTTGGGGATCGTTCCAGGTCGACTCTGCGAAGAAGTCGCCGTAGCGGATCACCATGTCGGGAGACGGGGCCTTGAAGCAACTCGGCGTGAGCGGTGTGGCGCCGCCGCTACCCGCCGCGCCGCCCGTTGCTCCCGCGCTGCCTCCCTGACCCGCGCTGCCTCCCTGACCCGCGCTGCCGCCTGCGGATTGCCCCGCGGAACCACCATCGCTTGAAGAGCTGGAGTCGGAGCCGCACGCTGTGACGCACAGCGAGGCGCACAGGAACAGAACAGCCTTACAACGTCCCATACAACACAGCCACCACCACGGCGAACAACATCCCGAGCACCACGATCAGCAGCGCGACCCAAATTCCCCAGTGCAGGCCAGCCTTGCTGGTGGGGCTGCCGAGCGGCGGCATCGGTGGTTGGAAGCCCGCTGGCGGTGCCTCCCAGGCGGGGGGCGCCGGCGCGGGTGAGGCGGCTAGCTCGGTTTGGTCGATGGTGGGCGCCACGTCGGAATCGACCCAGCGAACGCCCTTGCTTGCCTCAGGCTGACCCTGATTCCCCGAGGAAATCACGTCGACTTGCGGCAGCCGCGCTCGCAGTTGCTCCGCCGCCGCCTTCGAATCAGTGCGGCTCTGGAGGGTGCTGTCCAGGCCTATGGGGCTGGGCCCTGCGGGTTCCGTGGCCGCTAGCGCGAGATGCGCGGGAGACCGCGCCTTGGCCTGCACTGGCTCGAAGCCGGGGCTCGCCGCGGTGCGCTCGAGATCTTCAGTGATGGGGTGAGCCATCTTCGTGGTGTCGGGCTCAGAGGGCACCCCACCGGCGATCTCTGGCCGACGCATCACCGCGGTGCCGAAGGGCGAGTGGGAGTCCAGGTCCGTGCGCTCATCCACGGAGCCGAGCGCGTGGCGTAGATCAGCGCCGCATCCGTCGCACGGCGGAGGCACGGTCTGTCCGGCAGGAATTGCCACATGCCGCCCGCATGCGGGACAGGTCACGGTGATCGCTGCGGTTCCCGGCTCCACTTCCGGAGAATCCTACACCCCGACGCGCGCGATTGCAGCGTAGACTCCCCCGGAGCGGAGCCGCATGGGCCCGCGAGCGCTGTCATCGACCCGCGAATGGACCACTTACGCCCTGGAATGCGCCTCG
Organism: Polyangiaceae bacterium; assembly: GCA_041389805.1. Lineage (GTDB taxonomy): Bacteria > Myxococcota_A > Polyangia > Polyangiales > Polyangiaceae > JAHBVY01. The sequence goes on from JAWKRD010000020.1 coordinate 47,751, forward strand.
ATCGCTACGAGTTGGTGGCTCCTCTGGCCGCTGGCGGTCAGGGCTCGGTTTGGCGCGTTCGTGACCCGCTGGATCCCGCGGCGCCGCGCGCGGTGAAGCTCGTGGATCTGGTTCAAGCGAACCCAGACGGGATCGAGCGGGTACGTCGGGAGGCTCACCAGCTCGCTCAGCTGCAGCACCCCTCGATCGTGCCGTGCCACGGGCTGTTCGAGGACGTCAACGAGAGCATGCTCGGCCTCGTCGTGACGTACGTGGACGGGATGCCCGTCGGAGGCTTGCTGAGCGACCCACGCTTCGATGCGCGGAGGCGACGCTTGCTGTTGAAGCACCTGGCCGAGGCGTTGGCCTTCATTCATGCGCGCAAGATCGTGCATCGAGACCTCAAGTTGGACAACGTCCTGGCTGATGATCGGTTCCTTGCGGAACCGGAGGTCGCGGCGCACGTGAAGCTGATCGACTTTGGGATCGCGCTTGCGCCGACGGGCGGTCGCAAGTTGACCCAAGCAGGTCACATCGTGGGGACTCCTTCCTACATGGCGCCAGAGACCTTGGACGCATCCTGGGGAGGTTCGATGAACGCCCCGGCGGTCGACGTCTTCGCGTTCGGCGTGATGGCCTGGCGCATGTTCCTGCCGGGGCATCCGAGCGGGGTGCAGAACGCGCGGAACCTGGCCGACTACGCGATCGCCTATCGGCGCATGAAGAGTGAACCAGGGCGTTGGCTCGCGGAGCTAGACGCGCGGCCCGATCTACGCTGGCTGCGCCTGTGTTTGAGCCTGGAGCCTGAGAAGCGCCTGCCCGATGGGGCCGCGCTGGTGGAGGCGCTGCGATCGTCGCATATGCCTGCCTCCCAGGAAGAGCTCGCCGCTACCCAGGTCGCGGCGCCGGGATATACACCCGCACCGATCTCAGCTAGCAGTTCCGGTTCCGCTGTCAGCGCGTCCGCCGCCTCGGCGTTGCCAACAGCGTATTCTCCAGGAAATTTACCGCGGGGAAACGTTGGCGTGTCGATGAGCAATTCGGCGAGCTTCGCCGAGCCGGCGATCAGCGAGCGATCGGCTGAAACCAGCACGGCGTTCGCCTCGAGCACACCCGGTCAAGCGCTTCCCCTGCCCCCGCAGCCCACTCCAGCGCCCGGCGCTCACGCGTCGGGTGGCTCCCCGCCCGCCCGCTCGAACCGCTTTGCCATCGGGCTGGCGATTGGCGTCGCCGCGGCTGTGATCTTCGCGATAGTCGCGGTCCTCGGGCTGGGTGGTGCCGCGTTCTTCGCTCTCGGTGACCGTGGCGCGAAGAGCGCCGGTCCGCCAGCGAGCACGTGCGCCTCGGGGTCAGCCCTCCCCGCGAGCCGTGAGGTGACGCTGTGGATCGGCCCCGTCCCCGTCACTGACAACGGGAGCAATCGCAACCTCAAGAGCGACGAAGCGCTCTGCCTCACGAACCTCCGCACCGGTGAGCGACGCTGCGCCCGAGGCAACCAGTGGAGCCCGACGATCAAGGTCCGAATCGGTGATCTGCTCAGCGGTGGCTCGGGTGTCTTGGTTCAGTTCGACAGGAACGGAGTCTCCGAGACGTTGGCCTCCCGCGCAGATCTTGGCTTCAGCACGATCACCTGCCCGCAGTCGGGTTGGTTGATGCCTCTCGCACCCAACGCCCGACTGCAGACCCTACCAATATTTCCGCGCTGAAATAGGCCGCGCTAGGCCTTGATCTGATCGAACTCGCCCTGCTCGCCGTAGCTCAGGTCGCCAAAGCCGGAGTACGGCTGACCGCTGTCATTGGTGGCACCAACCGCGTTGAGCAATGTCGTGAGCAGGCGGTTGTGAGGGGAACCGTCTTGGTTCATCAGGTTGCTGTCCTTCGAGCAGTTGATCACCTGACCCTGGCGCAGGTAGCCGCCCCCGGAGCCTGCGATCACGATGGGCAGGTTGCGGAAGTCGTGGGCCTTACCGTCAGACAGCTCGCTGATCCACATCACGACGCTGTCATCGAGCATGCTCCCGGACGAGCCGTTGAACATCTCGAGGTAGGTCAGGATGTCGTTCATCCGGTTCGCGTAGTAGGTGTCGACCTCGGTGATGAAGTCTTCGATGCCAAAGATGTCACCACCCTCTGCGTCGTCTCGCCCGTTTCGATGGGAGAGCTGGTGATGATTGAACTCATGGTTCATCCCGTCCCAGCGGAAGGTGGGGCCTGACGCACCGCTCGAGAACTGGATGGTGGCTACCCGGTTGACGTCACAAGCCATGGTCAACGCGGTGAGCTTCATCATCAGGCGGGCGACTTCATTGAACTCACCGTCGCTACCCACCGTGTTGCTGTCCATCATGTCGTAGCGGTCGACGCCGTTCAGGTTGAGCGCTGCGACGGTGTCCGGAGAACACGCAGAACTCATGCCTGTCTCGACGTCACGCACCAGGGCGAGCCAGTCGTCGAGCAACTTCGTGTCCTCGCTGCTCATCGGTGTGCGCTTGAGCTCGTTCAGGTCATCGCGCACGAGATCCACCATGCTCTGTCCGCGCTTCATCACGCGGTCGTCGCCTTCGGAGCCAGCAATCAGCCCGGTGAAAGCACGGTAGACGTTGTAAGGATTGTTCTCGCCAGCGTAGGGCGTCCCGGGACCCGCGTAAGAGCAGTAGTTCAGCACGTTGTTCCCGTTGCGTCCCACCTGAATCACGAGCGGCGCCTTGCCCCCAATGTTCAAGCTACGCGCAGCAGCGAAGTCCACGGACTCCCCAGCGGCGAAGATGTCTGGATCGGTGGTGGGTTGGGCGGTCAGCTTGCACGCCATGCCCTTCATGTGGTCATCCCCGGGGATGTCGTCCCAGCCAAAACCGCGGGGAGCCATGTGAATACCGCGCGGAACCAATAGGCGGTCTGCGAAGCTGCTCATGGGCTCGAGGGCGCGCCCCTGGAGCGACGCCGCGGTGATGGCGCCGCTGTCGACGCTGGGGAAGAAGCGATCCATGTTCACGCCGTTGGGCGTAAAGAGGATGATCAAACGCTTGATAGGGCTTGCTGGCGCGGCGAGCACGCGACCGGCCAGGGAGCCAAGCAGCGGGATCCCCAGGGCCACGCCGCCAACGCCACGTAGGAAGTTGCGACGGGTGGTCTGCGTCTTCTTGTTCATGGTGCCTCCGGAGCGCGGCTCTTGAACGTGTCCGTGATGACGATGTCCACCAAGAGGTCGAGGATCTTGTAGTCGGGGCTTTGCATCTTCTTCGCCAGGTTGTCGATGATCTTCAGGTCGATGCCGTCGGCACGCCTTCCGAACGCAAACTCCACCCAGTTCTTCGCGTAGCAACTGTGAGCTTCAGGGGCGTCGCCGAGGGCCTTCGAGAAGTCGATCGGGCCCTCGTAAGAGACCTCGCGTTCGCCGAACATCGCGGTGCCCGTGCTGTCCACCAGCTTGCCGGTGTCCATGTCTTGCCAGGAGCCGACGGCGTTGTAGTGCTCGAAGGGAAAGCCCGTGGGGTTGATCACGCTGTGGCAGAAGTTGCACTCATCAGGCGAAGTCTGGAGCGTCACTCGTTGCCGTGTGGTAACGATATCGTCTGTGACTTCGGGTAGCGGTGTCATCTCTGCGCCCGCAGGCGGTGAGCCTATCTTGCGGCACAACACGTATTTCTGAATCAGCGCGCCGCGCAAGATCGGTGAGGTGCGGACCACTTGCGCGTGAGATGCCAGGAACCCAACACGGGTGAAAAGCCCCGCGCGCTGCTTGGGATCGAGCGTCGCCTTGGTCAGTTCCGTCGTGTACGCGGAGCCATCGAGGCCGTACAGCGGCGCCGTCAGGTTGTTCACGAACGCCGTATTGTCTGTCAGCAACCCCTGGAAGCCCGCCTGCTTCTCGAACACGATGTAGTCGACGTAACGGAGCGTCTCCTCTTTCAGGTAGGGGATGGTCTCAGGCTTGAACGCCGGGAATAGCGCCTCGTCGCGCACGAAGTCAGTCCAGCGGCCGCCTTCGGTGCCCTCCATGCGCAAGTAGCGCTCGTGGAACGTGCGCACCATGTCGCGAGCGCGCGGCTCCTTCAGCATACGCAACGCTTGAGCGCGGATTTGTTCTTCGGTGCTCAGCTCGTTCTTCGCGGCGGCGTCGAACAGCGCTTGATCCGGCATGCTGTCCCACAGCGCGTAGCTCAGGCGGCTGGCAAGCTCGTAGCCGTTCAACCGGATGTTGTCGCCGACTCGCTCCGTCGACAGCTCAGCGCGGCTGAGGAAACTCGGGGACTGAAGGAAGCCTTCGAGCAAGACCTCGACCCCCTCATCGAAGCTGCCGCTGACGGTGGTCTCGGCGCGCTTTGCGTACAGCGCCTCGAAGCGAGTCTGCTCGGCGCTGGTCAGTGGACGGCGGAAGGCGCGTGCTCCGAAGGTGCTGATGAACTGGCTAGCGCACGCGGCGCCGTCCCCCGTCGGGGTACAGGGCAAGATGAAGTCGTGAATTGCCGGCGTGGAAATGGCCGTCTTGGCCAGTGTCGAAGCTGAGTCCTTGTACCCGGTCCAGGCTCGATCGTCCATGCTGCCGACTGCCTCGGGGGGGAGGGAGTTCGACGGAGTCAGCTGGGGCGCGTTGAACAGGTCTTGGATGGTGTTGTCGTACTGCTCGTGGTTCAGGCGCGGGATCCGGCTCGCCTGAGGGATCGCATTGGGAGCGACCGTCCCGCTGCCTCCGTTGCCAGTGCTGCTGCCCGCGCCGTCAGAACCTCCGGCCGCGCCTACCTCGCCTTTGCATCCGAGCGGCAATGCGGCGACGCATGCGGCGAGTGCGCCGATGCCGAGCCAGCGCTGGTGGCGCCGGAACAAGCGCCCCGCTTGCTTCGTGTCCAGGTGCGACGGCGAGCTGTGTGCAGCGCCATTTGGAGTTTGCCCCATGGGAACCTCGCGACGTCGCGCATCGCCGTGCGCGACCTTGATTGGAGAGGAATGGCGACGCGGTGCTGTTCCCTGCGGGAGCAAGCCCCAACTGCCGCACCTGAGTAGCCTAGCCGGGTCGGCGCGGGTGAGAACCTCGGAGTAAAGAAAAGCGATAAGCGCTCGGGTTCATGGCTCGTTCGTACAAACAATACCCATGTGGTTACGTGTGGTTACGTCCTGGCTGGAGAATTCCTTGGTGCGTTTTCGTGAGCTTGTGAGTGGGATCTGGCCATTCTGCCACGGAAACGCACTGTGGATTCCCGCGCAGCAACACGGCCACTTGATGGTTTGCGATTTGCCATGTGTGAATTCGCGCGAACGCGTGGCGAAAATTCTCGTCCAGTGACGGCGGAGTCCGGCGTGGAAAGTTGGCGTGCCAACCCACCGCGGAGTCTGCCAGCTCAGAAAGCTGCCCCAAACCCTGCACGTTCGCTGATTCGACTTGCAATGCGCCCCGAGTTGGGTGTGGAAACTGGTGCTCGTGTACGCGCAGAACCAGCGACTTCCGCTCTCCTCACCGCGTTGCTCGGTCGCCCATGAGTGCGGTGGCTGTCCGTGGATTGCTGAAGACGTCGCGCTGCAGCGCGGGCGCAAGCTCGAGTCGCTGCGCACCCAGCTCGAGATGCATGGGCTGGACTTTCCGGAGCCCAGCTTTTCAGCCGCCGGTTCCGAGCTTGGCTACCGCAATCGCCTGAGACTGCGGGTGGACGAGACCGGCGCGGCGGTGTTCTTCAATCCCAACAAGTTGACCAACTGCGCCGTGCTCGATTCACGGCTCGCGAACGCCGTCGCGCTGCTCCAGGCGTTGGGGCCGCAGCCAGGGCTCGCCGGAGCCGAGCACCTCGAGCTACGGGTCGGTGACGACGGCTCAGTCGGGCTCTGCGTGTATGCGGCTGTCGAGTCGCAGGTCGCCGGGGGAGTCGCCAAGCGAGCGGCACTGCGCTCGGCGCTGCCAGCCGAGTGGCAACTCGGGTTTGCCGGTGAGGGGGAGCTCCCGAGCTTGCCATATTACCTCGAGGAATCACTACAGGCGGGGCTTGGCTATCAAGTGCCGCTGTCGAGCTTCGTCCAGGTGAACAGCGCGGTCTGCCGCGCGCTGGTCCAGGAGCTGCGTGGCCTGGTGCGCGAGGCACGCCTCGAGGCTTTCAACGATCTGTACTGCGGCTCGGGAAACTTCACGTTGCCGTTGCTCGTGGACGGCCTGAGCGGTGAGTCGTTTGAAGTCGATCCCCACGCCATCGCAGCACTCCAGCGCGGCGCTCGCTTGCTGCTTGGCGCTGCGCGTTCTCCGGAACGGCGCCACCAGGCGCTGGTCGCTGACGCGCGCGCCGTCAGCGAACGCCTGGAGCCTCGGGCGTTGCTCCTCGCCAATCCACCGCGCGCAGGGCTGAAGCTGGACTCCGGATCGGCACGGGCCCTCGCCGCGTGCGCCACTCGGAACATCGCGCTCTGCTCCTGCAGCCCACGGAGCCTCGCTCGGGACCTGGCTCAGCTATTACCGTGGGGATTCGAGATTGGGCAGCTTCGAGCGTTCGACATGTTCCCTCATACGGAGCATCTGGAAACGCTGGCTTGGCTCGAGCGTCGTTGAGATCAAACGAGCACGACCTGACCCTGCTCGATGCGCGCCTTTCCCCGGGCGAGCAGCACCTCCACCGCTTGGTCGCACAGCTGGGCCGACGCCTTGCCCGGGCGGCTAAGCCCCATCTCCAGCGCCGTTTGCTTCGCAAGCTCTTCACGGGGCAAGCTGATGTCTCGCTGCAACACCGCCAGAGCGGCTGCGGCCAGCTCGAGCATCGGGACATCCGCCAGCTCACGTCCGTCGGAGTCCGTCAGTGGGCGATAGCGGGTGAGTTGATGCAACGGATCACCGTGGCGATACAGGATGTTGCCCTCGGCTTCCATGGGCGAGGCTTGTACGACGCGGTCCACCAGCTCGTCCACGCGTTGGGTCACGCGGGAGGTGACGCGGCTCTGGGGCCAGGCGCTGAGCAGTCGCTTCGTCAGGAGCTCCACGCTGACGGGAGATTCTGTGTGGATAATACGCGTGATGTCAGCGACCAGCTCAGCGTCTTGCTCGTAGAAGGCGTCACCCTCCACCTTGCGTTGCTTGAGCCTGGTGACGACGTAGGCCTCGCGTACGGCACCCAAGCTGGTGGTCGGTGCCATCTCCCCCGGCGCCGGCAGCAGCACGGTCGCTCCGGGCGGCGCTGGCTCATCGCCGATCAACGTGGGCGGTGCTTTGGACTTGGGCGCGTCCTCCGTTGGAGGGACGAGGGACGCGGCGGGTTCAGAGCCCTGCGCCTGCAGTTCGAGGATGGCTTCGTGCAAGCGTGAGAGCTCGCGCTTCGAGTCGAGCCACCAGTCGCTGCTCCAGACTCGTCGGAGCTGCCAGCCGAGGCGTTCGAGCACCGTGCCGCGGATGCGATCACGGTCACGAGCTACTTTGGCCGAGTGGTACATCGCGCCGTCGCACTCGATGCCCAGGAGGTAGCGCCCCGGAGCCGCAGGGTCCACGATAGCTAGATCCACACGGTAACCCGCTACGCCGATCTGGGTGTGAACCGTGTGACCTAACCCCCGCAAGCCCAGACACACCTCGCGCTCCAGTGGAGAGCCGAAGCGGTCCTGGCTCGGGTCGATGCGCGCCTCACCGGTGAGGGCGATGGCGCCCCGCTCTGCGTAGTCGAGGAAGAGCTTGAGATCTTGGCTGCCCTTGGCCTCGCTGGGGCCGATGTCGCTCGCGCTGATGCTCGCGAAGACCTTCAGCTGTTCGCGCGCGCGGGTCACGGCGACGTTCAACCGCCGCTGCCCGCCGTCCAGGTTCAATGGGCCGAAGTTCTGGAAGAATTTCCCTGCGGGATCGCTGCCGTAGCAAACGCTGAACAGGATCACGTCGCGTTCGTCGCCCTGCACGTTCTCCAGGTTCTTGACGAACACGGGTTCCAGCGTGTCTTCACTGAAGTAGCGCTCGATTTCGGGGTGAGCCCGACGCTCGGCCTCCAGCAGGTCCTCCACCAGGATTTGCTGTGGCTGGTTGAAGGTCACCACGCCGAAGCTCTTGTCTTCACCGCGCTTGAGGCGCTCGACCAGCTCGGCGACGAGCGCTTCGGCCTCCACCCGGTTCGTGCGACTGCCGCCGCGATCGTACACACCAGCCACACGCTGGTAGGAGACACCGACACGGCTCTTGTCCGCGACGGGCCCAGGAAACGTGAAGAGCGCCGAGCCGTAGTAGCGCGCATTGCTGAACGCGATCAGGCTCTCGTCACGGCTGCGATAGTGCCAACGCAGGCTGAGAGCTGGTAGGCCTGCGGCGGCGCACTCGTCGAGGATGCTCTCCAGGTCGTCGGGCAGATCGTCTTCAGAGTCGGACTCCGACTGCTTCTTCATGAAGAAGTTGGTGGGTGGCATCTGCTTCGAGTCGCCGACCACCACTGCCTGCTTGGCTCGGGCGAGCGCGCCGATGGCGTCGTGGACGCTGACTTGTGACGCCTCGTCGAACACCACCAGGTCGAACTGGGGACCGTGGATGTCGAGGTAACGCGCGACGGAGAGCGGGCTCATCATCACGCAGGGTTTCAGGCGACGAAGCGCGTTCGGTGCCTTCTGGAACAAGCGACGGATCGCGAGGTGCTGACGTTGCTTGCGGATCTCCCGGCGCAGGACGCCGCTCTCCGACTCATCGCTACCGTCCAGAGCCGGCTTGCGCGCGGAGAGCGTGGCTGCGACGCGAGCTTGAGTGTCGCGGACCAGCTCCTGGTCAACCGTACGGAAACGCGAGATCTTCGTCTCGTGGTCGCGTCCGCGGAAGCTCGACAGCAGCTGATGGCTGAACGCGTCGTGACTCAACCAAGCCTCGTAGAACGCGCGCTCGACGCTGATCTCGAGCTGTTCCAGCGGCCCTGGAGCCGTCCCGCCCAAGACCGCTCGTGTCAGCTGGTCGAGGCCAGCTTGGTCGAGCTCGACCCGCGTCTGGTTCAGCTGAGCGAAGTCGCGCAGGGTCTGAGGCTCCAGGTTTTGCCAGCGGGTCGCCAGGTCGCTCAAGCGGCTGAGGTACTGGGGATCTTCCGGGGCGCCGAACACGGCGAGCTCGAAGCCGAGCTCTTTGGCGAGGCCCTGGCTCAGCTGATTCAGCTCGGCGAGGCCAGTGTGCAGCTTGGCCTTTTCGCCCTTGAGCCAGTCGCGCTGTCGCGCCCACTCCGGCGACGACAGCGCCTGCACCAGACCATGAGAGTCGCCCAGAGCGCTCAGACCAAGGCGTGCCAGGCGCCCGCGTAGGTCCTGCGCGAGGTTCCTCGCGGAGCTGTACTGCTCAGGGAAGTAGCGCCAATCCGTCGGATTGCCGCCGAGAAATTCAACGGCGCGCGGCGCGAAGTTGTTCAGCTCGCGAAGGTTGTTGCGGAAGCGCTCCGCCCGCGTGACGTCTGCTAGCAGCTGGGTGTTCGAGGGCAGCGCGGGCATCTTGAGCGCACCTTCCAGCTGCTTCCTCACCCCCCACAAGGAAACGAAGCTGAACACGCCGTTGCCCTGCTGCAGCTTCTCTCTGAGCTGCGACAGATCGAGGGCGAAGAGCCGATCCATCGCGTAGCGCGTGCCGAGGTACGCCTCGTCGTCGCGGCTCACGCTGCACATCTGGGCCAGCTGCTCCGCGCGCTGACTGCGAGCTGCGCGGTCGTCGTCAGAGATCAGACCTGGCCCGAGATTGGGGCACGTGATCAGCTGCTCGAAGGCGTGGTTCAACGCGATCAGGCCGCTCAAGCTGCTTGGCGCTGGCTGCCCGAGGGGCGCGCAGAGGTACTGCGCGACCTGCTGAGTCTGCTGCAACACGGCGCCCAGTTGCCGAGCTTGGCTGCGCACGCGCTCGTGCAGCTGAGGATCCCAGTCCGAGAGACGGCTACCTCGGAGCGGGTGCTGCTCCAGCGCGCCCACCGCTTGCACGCGCTCCCTGAAGGTGCGTGTCTTGGTCAGAGCTGGTCTAGCGCAGCGCGTCCTAGCCCGGGTTCAAGCGGTGCTCGATGCGCGGCGCGCCCATGACCAGCGAGCGCCGACCGAGGATCTCGAACACGGAGAAGCCGCCGTCCCGCTCGCGGTGGAGCTCGCCCGCGTAGCGATTCAGTTCCGTGCGGATATCTTCTACTTCCCGCGCCAGGGCCTGGCTCGGAGTCTCGCTGGCGTCCGCGGCTTCCGCCTCGAAGGCTTCCGCGAGCTGCTTGACGACTTGCGCCTTGCCTGCCCTGTGGGAGTGCAGCTCGAGGCAAAAGCGCCCGAGGCCCGCGGCGCTCAGCCGCCGCTGGACCACGTCGAGCGCGGCGCGCTTTTCGGACACGAAGAGCACCGAGCGCTGGGTGCTCAAGAAGTGCGCGATCAGGTTCGTGATGGTCTGGGACTTGCCGGTTCCCGGTGGCCCCTCGAGTACGAAAGACCTCCCGGTGTGGGCTGCGGCGAGAGCGGCCATCTGACTCGAGTCCGCGTCATACACGCAGGTGAGGTCGAGAGGCTTGAAGGTCTGGTCCAGTTCCTCCGCCAAGGGCAGGCTGCTCTCGGTGCCTTGCCCCGCTAGAGGGTGACCACTGGCGAGCGCGGTCACCAGCGGCGAGGCGAGCAGCCGCTCCGTGTGGGCGTCGAGATCGCGCCACATGAGGAACTTGGTGAAGAAGAAGTGCGTCAGGTAGACGCTCTGTTCGATGCGTGCTCCAGGTAGCTGGGGGAGGGCGCCCTGCATTACCGCAAGGATCTGGTCGATACGGATCCCCTGATCGTCGCTCGGGAGCTCAGCTTGCAGCTCCGGCAGCTCTAGCCCAAAGTCGCGCTTGAACTTCTCGAGCAAGGTGATGTTGAAGACAGGGTCTTCGTCCGAGGCGCTCAGCTTGAACGCGCTCGTCGGACCCTTGCGCTTCAGCTCCACCGGCACCAGCAAGAGCGGCGCGCGGCGCAGCTTGTCACTGCCTGGTGCCTCGGGGAAAAGCACGCTGCCGAGGGCCAGGAACAGCGTGTTTAGGCCCAGCTCCTCCTGGCTGAGGCGCGCGTCTCGCCCCAGCAGGACCAGTCGCCGCTCGAGCTCGGTCGTGTCTTGCTCCGCGTACAGCTTGCGCTGACTCAGCGCTGTCATCACCGGGTCTGCCTCTGGCGGGCTCTGGCCTGGCTCGCCCGCTGGCGCCACCCGGCGTGGCGGCAAGTCCGTCGCACTGCTCAGGCTGATCTGCTTGCCGTCGCTCAGCGTCGCGAGCAGCGCCGGGAGCCCCGGGGACCGCAGCTCGAGCGCTCGGCGTCCGCCATCACGCGGGCTCTTGAAGTTGAGCAACGCGTTTCGATAGCTGAGATCGAGCAGCTCTTGTTTCCAGTGTTCGAGGCGGCGCGCTGCGTCCATGGCTCGGCAGTGACCCGAGTAGCGTGAAGACGCCGGGGTTTGCAATCGTCTGCTTCTCGAACTGTCCCATGCTAGCAGTTTGAGCGCTAAAGCCTTGCGTTGGGCGCTGCGCTGCACCCACCCTGAGGCGCCGTGAGTCCCGAATCGAGCGTAGCGGTGCCAGGTAGCAGGAGGTGGGCGCCCGCCGTGGCGGCGCTCGCGGCCCTGGTGCTGACGATTCTCGCGATCAGCGGCGTACTCGACAGGGTTGAGTTTGCCGTCGCGTGGGGCATGTGGATCGCCGTGCCGCTAGGGCTCACGCTCGCACCGATCGCGCCCGCCCGGCGCCGCTGGCTGCACCTGCTGTGGATTCCTGGCGCGCTGGCGGGCGTGCTGAGTTTCCTTGGGGAAGTGGGTGCTGCGTGGGCGGGTGTGCTCGGCGGCGTGTACGTCGGGTTCTGCTCCGCGGTGGCGCTGGTCGGGCTCCTGGAGCTGCGTCAGGGCGCCTGGGAGCCGCCGCAGGTGTGCGCGAGCCTCGGCCTGCTGCTCTTGCCGGTGGCGGGCGCGTGGCACGTTGCAGAGCGCATGGGCTGGACGGTGCTTGGCTTCTCCGGGCTATGGGCGGGGCTCACGGCCGCGCATTTTCACTTCGCGGGATTCTCGACGCCCATCTTGCTTGGCCTCGGGCTGCAGCGCGCGCCCAGGCGAAAGCTGAACTGGGCCGAGGTGGGGCTCTTGACAGTGGGCGTGCCGAGCGTTGCCCTGGGGATCACTTTCTCGCCAGAGCTGGCGCTGCTTGGGACTGCGTGCATGGCGCTCCCGATCTGGGCTTACTGCCTGCGCGCGCTGGGCGCGAGGTCCGGTTCGGGCCTCGTGCGTGTGTTGCGCAGCCTGAGCGCCCTGGTGCCCTTGCTCACGATGAGCCTGGCCCTCGTCTGGTCGCTCTCCGTGGTGCTGCGGGTCACCTGGTTGGATCTGAACCAGATGATTCGCTACCACGGTCTGGTCAACGCCTTGGGCTTCATCTCCCTGGGGTTCACCGCGGAGTGCTTCGCGCAGCGTCCTGACGGCGCGGGTACTTGACGGAGTTCCAGGCGAGGGCGATTTGCGACGTGATGGCGTGCACCGAGTCGCCGCTGTTCCGCTATGCTCGGACACCGATGGGGGGGAGCGGACACAGCGTTCGGTCGACGTGCATTTGGGGGTTAGGTGCCCTGCTGCTCGCTGGATGCGCCGATCGCCTCGGGGACGAGGGACTCACCACGGCGCTGTCTGGTGACGCACAGGAGCGCTGCGTGATTCAGCCACCAGCGCCAGCGCAGGCGTTCAGCGGCGGATTCAGCCTGGAGTTCGGCGCAGGGCCGCTCTGGGTCTTCCCAGGCGCCTCGGACGACCAAGGTCAGCCGTTGGGCACCATCGCCGCGCGCTTGAGCCCCGCGGATACACCCTGCGGCTACGCATTTGACTACCTGCGGGATTCGCAAGGTGCGCTGCTCGCACTGCTCGAACCCGATGCGGGTGAGCAGGACCCGACACGCGGCGAGTTGGTGCTGACGCCGCTCTCTGGCTTCGTGACTGACTGGCAGGGCAGCGAGCGGGCGGTGGTGTTCTATCGCAAGGAGTTCGTGCGCGGCTTCTTCGATGTGGAGACCGTGGGAGTCGGCGTGGCCTTGCTCGACGCGGACGGAGCGACCACGCGACTAACCCCCAATTATTACCCTGGGGAACCGTCTCTCACCTGGCTCGATCCGCAGCTTTGGGGGCGCTCGGCGTTGCTGGGTGACGACGGCCTAGTCTACAGCTACCGTTGCGTCAACGAGGGACCCTTTGACGACACATGCCGGGTCGGTCGCGCTCCCGTCGAGGAGCTGGCTGACCCTGCTGCGTGGGAGTACCGCGGCGCCTTCAACTGGGAGAGCGAACCGACTCAAGCGGCTGCGATTCTCGAGGGTATGGGTGAGTTGAGCGTCGCCTATAATTCGCATGTGGGAAAGTATGTCTTTGCTTTCCCGCCGGTGCTCTCGAACGAAGTGGAGGGCAAGCTGGGTAGCTCGCCGAGCGAGGTGAACACGCTGACACATCACGTGTTCGACGCTGTCCCTGACGGGTTTCTTGGAATCCGCGACCTCGCACAGCACCCGAGTCTGAGCACCGGGAACGAGATTTGGTTCAGCTATCTGACCAATCCCGATCAGAGCGCGCCCGGCGCACCACCCCCTGGAGTGCGCTTGGTGCGCCATCGGTTGGAGCTGTGACTCGCCTCGCTCTGATCTGCTTGAGCGTGGTCTGCTCCGCCTGGCTCGGCTCGACGGCGTACGCCAAGCCGACGCCGCTCTCCGACCGCGACGGCTCGAAGTGGACGGTGCTGCCTGGCGCTTCCCGAGTCATCAGCCATGGTCGCTCGGCGTCTCGCGATACCCCAGCGCTCGCTTATCAGATCACGCCTTACACCGCGGAAATGGCCGGCGGCGACTTCGCGCTCGTGGGGCTGGAGACGCCAGATCTCTCACTGCGGTTTGGCTTCTACGGTTTGATCGAGCTCGAGAGTGAGCGTCCCATCACCTCCGACGATAGAGGCAAGCAGCTGATCCTTCCTCTGGTCGGGCTGCTCTGGCGCGGTTCGAATGGGATCAGCGCGGCGCTGGCATTGGATTCGTTCGGCGAGCGAGCCTTCGGTGAGCGAGGGCGCCTGGAGTTCGCGCTGTCCTTGCGCCATGAGAGCGAGCACTTCACCGGAGCACGAGACGGCAACGAAGGACGCTACGAAGACGTGCCCAACATCGACAACTTTGTCATGCCAGACGTTGCCGTGCGGATGCCGCTAGGTGACTTCAACCTGGAGGCGCGGGCTCAGCTCAAGTACTTCTTCGCGCGGCACTACGAGCGCTCCTACAGCGTCGGGCCCGGCTTCGACCTGATTCTGCACTGGCTCTTGAGTGATGCCGTGCAGCCCTTCAGCTCCACCTTCGGCGAGTACTTGTTCGGTACCGAACTGAGCTTCGAGGGCGAACGCGTCCAGACGCCCGACAACTTCCTTCTTCGCAACCTCACCGGGCTGATCTTTCCGGGTAAGTGGGGCGAGGTGCAGGTCTTCAACTCGCTCGCCGTCGGTCACGGCAAGGGACTGCTGGCGTTTCGTCGCGAGGCGCTGTGGGGCTTCGGCGTTCGGGTCGTGCCGTTCGAGTGAGGGGCAGCGTCCGTTCATTCGCGGCCTCGAGTGTCCGGACACTCGCCGGACACATCTCGAGCCCCAAGCATTGGAAAACATTGAAACTAGACAGGTCGGGGGTGTCCGGCCTTGGTGGTCGAACACCACGCAGAGACACGAACTGGAGGGGTTCGGAGTTGGCATCGGGCTTGCGTTGGTAAGCACGTATGCGACTTCCGGCTCCCTCCTCTCGTAGCTCGCGCTGGCTTGCCACTCTCCTCGCACTGGCTTGCAGCGCTGCCTTCGCCACCTCCGCGTGCGGGGGTGATGGTGCTCAGACTTCCGGCGGTGGCCGGACCTTGGGTGGTGACGGCGGAACCGCCGGCAGCGGTGGATCCTCGTCAGGTGGTACGGATCAAGGCGGCTCCGGCGGCATCATCGACGTGCCCCAAGTGGTCTCCCTGGAGCTCGACCCGCCGACGGTTCAAATCGACGTGCTGAACGGTGTCTCGAGCCCGGTCGTCGTCAAAGCGCGCGTGGTCAAGGACGACGGTTCAACGGAGGACGTCGTGCCCACTGGCTGGGCCCTGTCGCGCGGTGGCGTTGCGGACTTCGACAGCGCGACCAACGAAGTCAGCGCGATCGGGGATCTCGGGGGAGAGGTGACCCTCACGGCGGCGTCAGGCAGTCTCACTGCCACGAGTCAGATCAAGGTGCGTCTAATCCTTACGGAAACGGCCCCCGAGGTGACGCCCGCGGACGTCAGCGCCCTCGACGGCGCCGTGAACCCGGACCCCACGGCGAGCTGGCTCTATCCGTACGACTCCACTGTGTTTCCGCAAGGTTTGTTGCCCCCGCGCCTGATGTGGAACGGCTTTGCTGGCGGTGACAAGATGCGCGTCTCCGTTCGCTCCACCTACGCTGACTACACCCGCTACTTCGTGCCTAGCGAAGGCGCTCATGACGTTGATAGCGCCGCCTGGACGCGGCTCACCGAGTCGAGCGATGGCACACCCGTCCAGATCACTGTCTCGCGCATGGACGCAGCTGGGGGCGTTGGGAAGGTCATGGAGCAGACCTGGCGCTTCGCCACCGGTAGCCTCCGCGGCTCGGTCTACTACTGGGCCAACTCCCCCGGCCGAGTGCTGCGCATCAGCCCCGGCGCGGGTGCTCCAGAAGATTTTCTGGCGCAGGCTGGCGTGACCGATGGCTGCACCACCTGCCACACCGTGAGCGCGAACGGCAACACGCTGGTGCTCGGCAATGGCAAGGCTCAGGCTGCGGAGGACTCGGACTCCAGCGTGTTCGACCTTCAAGGATCGACCGTCACCGCGACCGCGCGCGGACGGGGCTGGGCCATGAGCGCCCTCACCCCCAACGGCCAGTATGCGGTGATGAACTCCGGGTTGCCTGAGTGGCGCTGGATTAGCAACGACCTGCCAGGAGTGTATGACGTCGCCACGGGTGCGCAGGTCCCTGGGACGGCGCTCGACGGTCGAGTCGTGGGGCTCCCTGCGTTCGCCCCCGACGGCAGCTCGCTGCTCTTCATCGATCCGGCGACCCGCGACCTGCACGCGATGGACGCGACCCTCGGCGCCGGAGTGCCCGCCTTCGCGAACGAACGCAAGGTGGCGCTGGCTGCGAACGGTGCGTCGATTGCCTACCCCAGCGTGAGCCCCAACGGTAAGTGGGCCGTGTTCCACCGCGGTCCGTACGACACCCGGAGCGGCAATGCGGATCTAGCGATCGCAGCCGTAGACGGTTCCCAAGTGGAAATTCCACTCGACCGCCTCAACGGCACGACCTACCCCTTCGGCGCCGGGGATCGAGATCGTCACCTGAACTATGAGCCCACCTTCGCGCCGGTGGCTTCGGGCGGCTACTTCTGGGTCGTGTTCACTTCTCGCCGGACGCTGGGGAATCGTCTGCTCGGCAGCGCCGATCAGGTCGAGCAGCTGTGGGTGGCGGCCATCGATATGAACCCCGCGGCGGGAACGGATCCGAGCCACTCGGCCTTCTGGGTGCCTGGACAGGACATCAACCAGCCGAACATGCGCGGCTTCTGGGCGCTGGACCCGTGCCGTCAAGACGGTGAGGGCTGCAGCGTCGGCAGCGACTGCTGCACGGGTTCGTGCATCGACGACCCGAACGGAAGCGGCAGCCTGGTGTGCGGAAACCCCGGTAACCAGACGTGTGCGCCCGAAGGCGGACACTGCGAAGTCAGCGCGGACTGCTGTCAAGGCGAGTGCGTCAATAGCTTCTGCTCGCAAGCCCCCCCAAAGTGAGTCGCTGACTGGCCCTCGCTCTCGCGCCTGGTTGAGCTGCAGCGCGGGGCTACTTATCCGGGCGGAAAGTTTCCGGATTGATGCCAAAGCGATTGAAGAGCTCGTAGAGCCTGGCCCGCCGCATGTTCAAGCGGCGGGCCGCTTCTGCGACGTTGCCGTCGCACAGCTCGAGCGCGGTGACTAGGCGCTCCTTCTGCAGGGACTCCACGTCGACCCTGGAAGGCTTGACGTGCACGCCGCTCTGGGGCGGAACCAGCGAGGGCTCGCTGGGCAGGCTCCAAGCAGGTCGCGACGGGGGAGCGTCGAGGTCCAGCAGATCTTCCGGACGCACCTCGCTACGACCAGCGGCTCGCGCTGCTAGGCCTGATGCGCGCACCGTGTTGCGCAGCTCTCGCGCGTTGCCTGGCCACGGCCGCGCCAACAAGCCCTCCACCGCGCCCGCCGTCAGGCGAATCGCGGCGTCGGGCTGCAGCCCGTCCAAGAAGTGGCACGCGAGCGCTGGGATGTCGTAGCGGCGCTCGCGCAGGGGTGGCAGCCGCAGCCGCAGCGTTGCCAGCCGGTGATACAGATCCTCTCGGAAAGAGCCGTCGTTGCACATCCGCTGCAAGTCCCGGTTCGTGGCCGCCAAGACGCGCACGTCGACGGGTTCTGCTCGATCCTGACCCACGGGGCGCACGGCGTGCTCTTCGAGCACCCGCAAGAGCTTGCTCTGAGCCGCGAGGGGCAAGTCACCGATCTCGTCGAGCAGGAGCGTGCCGCCGTCTGCGCTACGGAACAGCCCCTGGCGGCTGTCCTTGCTGCCGGAGAATGCGCCCCGGACATGACCAAATAGCTCCGATTCGATCAGCTCTGCGGGCAGCGCGGCGCAGTTGACGGCGACGAAGGGGCCCTGGCGCTGACTCAACACGTGTAGCTCGTGCGCCATTCGCTCCTTCCCGGTGCCGGTCTCGCCCTCCAAGAGCGCCGCCTCCGAGGCGGCGAGTGCTCCGCTCAACGGGTCGACCAGGCGGCGCAACCAAGGCCCTCCGAGCAACGTCAAGCCGTGCCCCGGTTGCTGGAAAGACTGCACGTCGTCGGTGACGTAGAGCAGCGTGTTGCCCATGCGCAAGATACTGTCGAACGGTACGAAAAGTTCCGTGCGGATACTCACATAGCGCAGCGTTGACGCTTCGGCCTGAGGCAGCAACGCGCCTGTTCCGTTGTGGCTGCCACGGTCGCGGACCAAGAGGCCCCCGGGGGCTGGCTCGACGATCGCATGCAAGCGCGAGACGTGTTGGTCTGGGAGGCAGAAGTCGGTGGTTGCCTCACGCCCCACTCGCACGGCTTGTTCGATCGCCCGCGGGGTCGGCCCGCTGGACGGCACCAGGTCCACTCGCCGACCCTCGGTGAACAGCAACACCAGGCCGGGCGAGGGCCGGTAGATATCCCGACCGTCGCTCGAGCGTGCGATACTTAAGGTTGCCGTGGTCTCTCCGCTCATCCGTCGAACGTCGAGTGAAGTCGAAAGGCCGGGCGCCAACAAGGGGTGGCGCGTCGGCCCCCAGCCTCTGATTGCGTCCGCTGCGCGGTGACGGCTGCGGGATGGCGCTTTCCGGCGCTGCTTCGCCCACATCGGCGCATGTCGCACGTCGCGTCAAGACGTGGGGCAGACAGCTTGCCAAGGCGGATTCTGCGCTTTAGACGACTTCACGACGCTGGCGGATCGAACGGGTTTGCGGCGGCGGACTTCCGCACTATGTTGTGCGTCCGCTGGGCGTCGTGGCAGCTGGTCACGCCGATCAGGCAGAGGAAAGACGAGAGATCATGGCATCAGAGAACGTGAAGGAGTTCAACGACCTCAACTTTGACGAAGAGGTCATCAAGAGCGATGGCGCCGTCTTGGTCGACTTCAGCGCGACGTGGTGTGGCCCGTGTAAGATGCTGAACCCCATCGTCGAGCAGGTCGCCGAAGAACTGAAGGGTAGCCTCAAGGTCGGCAAGGTTGACATCGACGAGTCACCGGTGACGGCTTCGAAGTACGCGATCCGTAGCGTGCCAACGCTCATGTTGTTCAAGAACGGCGAGCGCACCGCGACCCATACCGGCGCCGTGCCGAAGGCTGCGCTGCTCAAGTTCATCAACGGCGGTTGAGCAGCGCCGAAAACACCCTCGGCGCCTCACGGGAGGCGTCGCTCTCGAGGCTGCGCGCCAAATCGGCGCGCAGCCGCTTGCGTTTTTTGTGGGGCCTGCGCGGTGTCGCCGTCTTCGCTCACGCGTTGGTTTTCGCGAGCGCCTGGCTGCTCGGCCAGCATATCCCCGCGGTAATCTGGCTGGCGATCACGTTGCCACTGGGGTTGAGCCGGCTGTGGAATTTGTTCGCGGACCAACCACGGCCCCGCTGGCTCGTGAGGGGTATCGAGCTCGTATTCGCGCACCTGATCGGCGTGCTGCTCGCGCTGGCCTTGCTGCCCGTGGCAGCGCTGATCGCCTGGGGCGCCGGGTGGCTCCGGGCCGCGCCGCTGGTCGCGTCCCTGCTCGGTGTCACCGTGGCTGGCTATGGGGTGTTCATCCGCCGGCGTTGGCTCGTGGTGCGCGAGGTCGACGTTCCCTGCGAGGAGCTACCCTCTGCGCTGGACGGCCTTCGAGTTGCTCACCTGAGCGACTTGCACATCGGTAGCTTCGACCCCTTGAGTGTCGGCTTGCGTTGGGCGGACCGAGTCAACGCGCTGGAGCCTGACCTGGTCGCCGTCACTGGCGATCTGGTGACCAGCGGGACCTGGGGCTACGCCGATGCAGCTGAGGCGCTTGGTCACATTTCCGCGCGGCACGGCGTTTTCGTGATCTTGGGCAACCACGATCAGTGGAACGCCGAGAAGTTCAGGACGGAGCTCGCGACGCGCGACGTCTGCGTGCTGAACAATGCGTGGCAGGCCGTGGAGGTATCCCCAGGCGAGCGGCTGCTGGTGGCTGGGCTCGGTGATCCGTACACCCAGTCAGCAGACCTCGATCGTACCCTCGCCGAGCGGCCAGACGGCTTCACCTTGCTGTTGGCTCACTACCCAAGCTGGGCTGAGCGCGCGCGGGATCGTGGGGTAGGTTTGGTGCTTTCCGGGCACACACACGGTGGGCAGGTCGGTGTCCCGTTTCTCAGCCAGCGGCTCAACGTGGCTCGGATGATGGGGCAACACAGCCGTGGCCTGTTCCGTCTTGGGTCGATGCAGCTGTATGTCTCGGCCGGACTTGGTACCAGCGGACTGCCCATCAGACTGGGGGTTCCTCCCGAGATCGTGATACTACGCCTCAAACGCGTGGAGGCTCGATGAGTTTGGATTTGGTAGTCACCTGCGCACGAGGAACTGAGCGCGCTCTGCGATTTGAACTCGAACAGCTCGGGGCGAGCGGCGTGAAAGGGACGGGACGCGGCGCGGTGGAGTTCGTCGCGGACTGGAAAATTGCCGCGCGGATTTTAGTGGAGTCACGGATCGCACATAAGCTGCTGTGGCGTCTGCTGCGTTTGGAAGCGCGAGACGAGCGTGAGCTGGTCACGGCGTTGTTGGATTTTCCCTTCGAGGCCCACGGCGGACGAAACGACAGCATCGCGATCGACGCCCATTTGCATTCCTGTCCCTGGACTCACAGCCTGTTCGCCGCGCAACGAGTGAAGGACTGCTTGGTCGACCGTTTTCGCGACCGCGGGCTGGAGCGCCCAAGCGTCGACACCAAGCGTCCGCGCTTGCGCTACGTGTTTCATTGGGAGGGCACCCAGGCGAGCCTTTCATTGGATCTGGCGGGTGCGTCGCTGTCTCGGCGAGGGTACCGCGACCCAGACGCCGCCGCTCCGATGCGGGAGACGCTTGCTGCCGCCATTCTGGCGCTCGGCCACGCCGACGTGCAGCGTCCGTTTCTCGACCCGTGCTGTGGAAGCGGGACGCTCGCGATTGAGCAGGCGTGGCGCGCGCTCAAGCGTGCTCCGGGACTCGGACGGCAGTTCGCCTGTGAGTTTTGGCCTCAGCAGCAGACCGAGCTAGCTGAGGCGCTGCGCGAGGTGCGTGGATCCGCGCGGGAACAACAGCTGAGTCAGCTGCCGGCACCGATCGAACTCAGTGACTATCACTCCGGAGCGGTTCAGAGCGCCGAGCTTCAGGTGCACGCTGCTGGTCTTGACCGCTTCTTGTCGCCCCGACGCTTGGACGCCCGAAAGTTCGTGTCGCCAGGAGAGCGGCCGGTGGTGGTCTCGAATCTGCCTTTCGGCGAGCGCATCTCTGCGGGCAATCGGCTGCAACTCGAGGGTTTCTATCGCACCTTCGGGGATCGCCTGCGCGAGCTGCCTACCGGGCGGGCCATCTTGTTTTCGGGGTATCCCGACGCCGAAGCGTTGCTCGACCTGGGGCAGCCGCGCCGCTTCAGTCTGATGAGCGGTGCGTTGTCAGCAAAGCTGCTCCGCTACGACTGGTAGTGTCGCACCCCGAGGGCGACCAGTAGTCTCTGGGCAGGCCGAACAGCCTGCGAAAACTGCTTAAGGTCCAGTTCCAGTGGGCCGTTTGCTGAATCGTGAGACTGGTGTTCCTGCTCGGTGGTGCAGCGTCGTTGGAGCGCGAGCTGCAAAGCGCTTTGGGGGCTTCGGCTGACGTACGACCGCTGACCAGCGCCATGGAAGCCGTTCAGCTACTCGAGCGTGATGAGCAGACGGTCCTGGTCGTCCCTGATGACGCCGTGCTGGAACGACGGCGCTGGGGCGCGCACCCCCGAGCCGTGGTCTTCGATGGAGACCTGTCCGCCTGCGCGCAGCGAATTCGGGACGTTCAGCGAATCGCCGATGGCCGCAGCGGGCCAAGGGTCGAAGCGTTGCTACTTGCGGTGACGAACGCACTTGGCGGGAGCTTGGGTGACGACTGCGCAGTGGAACCCTGTGCGTTTCCAAGCGTGCTGCGCGAGCGGGAGATCGCGCTGCTCTCGATCGCGGGTCCATCCGAAGGTGGTGTCGTCGTCGTGCCCGAGGGGCAGCTGGCGGCCCGTCTCGGGAGCTCCGCGATGTCCACGCGCGCCTGGGATCGCGAGATCGCGGCGACCTCGATGTTGCTGGGGCTCGCCGAGGAAGTTCGGACCGCCAGCGAGGGCTTCCTCCTCCAACATGGCGCCTTCGACCTGGCGAGCCCGGTCGTGATCTCTGGAGAAGGACTCAACGTCCGCGCTGGGGCGTGCCCCCAGTTTGCGTACCGAATGGACTTGTCCTCGGCATCGCAAGACGGAGAATCTGCGGCGCTCGTCGTTGCCGGCTGGCTCGGGACTGGACATGGCAAACCAACGACTACCGCCGAACGCCTCGCCGGCCTGGACGAGCTGCGGCAGGAGTTGATGGTCCGCCGAGGAGCGGGTTGATGCGAGCCGTGTCCTCTTGTGAGCTGCAGCCTGGCAAGCTGCTCTCGAAGGTCGTAGCGCGCGACGGCCGCGAGCTCTTCGCACAGGGAGAAGAGCTGCGCCAGGATCACATCAGTCTGCTCCAGTCGTTGGGCATCGACGAGGTGTTCTTCGTCGACTCCGAGGTGGAAGCAGAGCGCGTGTGCGAGGAGCACAACCGGATCTCGATCCCGCCGCTCGACCTGGGCACTGGCTACCGTATCGACGAGCCCGTGCTCAGTCCGACTGGTGCGTTGCTCCTGCCTCCGGGTGCACGAGGCAATCCCGCACTGGCCGAACGACTCGCGAGACACGGCGTGGAGGCCGTATGTATCCATCTGGGGGGAAGGCCACAGCCGCAGACGATCCGCTTCCTCGCGTCGAAGCGGCGCCTCGAGGTTCAGCGTCGCAAGCTGAAAGCCAAGCACCGCTCCCCAACGTCCACGGTACGCGCGCCGATGGACGAAGCGATGGTGCTCTCCCCGGAGGTCGTCGAGTGCCTGTTGATCGCGTGGCTCGAGGTGACTAGACGTTTTGCTCGAGTTGGTTTTCATGTGGAAACGCCTGAGGTGGCTCGAGGAGTGGTCCACCGGGGAGACTTCGTTTGGCTGACCGAGCTGATGGGCGCTCAGAAGCGTCAGATCTACTTTTCGATGCAGCGTCGTTGCGCTGCGGGGTTGGCGCACAAGGCCCTGGACGTTCCCGTGGACATGCTCGACGAGACGAGCATCTTGACCGTCGCGGACCGCCTCATGTCGATGTGGGTCGAAGACGCGCGCGGCCTGGCGACCCGAGGCAACATCGTCTGTGAGCTGGGCCCCTTGTTGAACATCAACGGTTCGGGTGCCGTGGTGCGAGTGTCAGCAGCCGACACGACCGTCACGTTCCCATTGCGCAGCGAGTTTGGCTGGGCGCGCATGGTGTTCAGGTGTGCCAAGACCGAGGCTCAGAGCCTCGAGAGAACCTTCGGACTCACGGGCACACTCTGATTACGTTGCCTTGAGGAAGCGTGCTACCGGTTTCGGCCGCGCTCAGCACGCTCAGGCCCACTCAGCCACGAGATCGGTGACTGGTGAGCCAGAGCGACCGCCGCACTCGAAGCGTACGCGTAGTTGATGAGCGCCAGAGACCTCAAGCGCCGCCTCGCAGCTGCCTAGCTGTTCCTGCCAGAGACTGTCCGTAAAGCCGACCGCGTCGAGCCATCGCGCCCGAGCAAAGCCGTGACCGGAATTGATCACTTCGAGTGTGCCGCAACCCCGGTAGAAGAGCCCGAAGACCCACGGCGCGCGTTTCAGTACCAGGCTCGGATCATCGCCTGCGACGTAGAATCGGTGCGCACCGCGGAAGTTGTGGCGTGAGCCTTCGTACCCGAGTGTCCGGGACAACTCGGGGCCAAGGTTCGTGATGCGCTGCGCGACGTGATGCAGATCGATCAGCCAAGCCAACGGGTACCAGCCGTCGGCTCGAACCGCGCCCTGCGCGAGCTCGGCAGCGATACTCTCCGGCAGCTCGCCGAGCGCGTGGCGCAAGCAGTCTTCTCCGCGCAGCTGCTTGAGGCTGCGGCACAGCGTGCGCAGGGCCAGACCGCTGACTTCTGGCGCGCACGGCTCCGTGGGACCGCCCTCCTCGCCGATCCCCGCCCGGCGAATCAGGCGCACGCCGCTCCTCAGGATGGCTGGATCCCGTGGCTTTCTAGCGTGGCCGTCGGACACGGCGGAAGGTTAGCTCGGCGCGCGCAAGCGGTGTTGAAAAACGCCCAGCGAATCCGCATCTCCAGCTGGGACGCGACCCGAGAAGATTGAGCCGCGCTTGTCGGGGTGGCATTAACATCGAGCTATGGTGCCCGCGACTCGAGAGACTGCCCCAGCCAACCGCGCTCAGGAGCATGCGGGCGGAAATCCATCACGCCGGAGAACCCTGTGGGTGGTCGGCGCTGTCGCGGCCCTCGCGGCGACCCAAGTCCTCAGCTGTGGCGCCGAGCGCCCACACTTGAGTCAGCCGCGCCCCTCGCTGCTCGAACCCGCCCAGAGCGACAGTGATTTCATTAGCCCGGCAGAGTGGCACTACCACCCTCCCGAGCAGGGGCGGATGCGTAGCGAGCGAAAGCTGCCGGACGGTTCGACGCTGTTCGCGGGTGACCGAGGGGAGCGCTGGATAGGTAGCAAGGCAGGGCTGAAGGCAGCCGCCCGCCTGGCGCCCGAGACGCTCATCAGCATCCTCTCGCGGGGGGAACAGGGGTGGCTGTTCGTTGGCGCAAGTGGGACGACCTACGAGGCAGACTCACCTCTGGGCGAGTTCACTCGAGTCGTCGAACCCCTTGAGTCGCTGATCGAAGTGACGGCTGCTGGCGCGGCGCTGGTCGGCATCCGCAAGGACGGCAGGCTGGTGGTGTCTCAGTTCTCTGATCCGGGAGGAAGCGCAGATTGGCAGCCCGCGAAAGCGCAGGGTGCGACGAGCGCCGATCGTTTCGTCGGCGTCGAGCTCCTGGACGAGAAGCGAGGCTACGCGCTCTCCGAGCCGGAGCGGTTGTGGAAGACCGAGGACGCCGGACGATCTTGGACTGCGCTCAGACTAGCGCGCTTTGGGGCATACAAGCTCGAACCCGACGGCAAGGATGTGATCGTGCGCGGCGTCGTGGACGACCGCGTGCTGGCTTCCGATCGGCTGACGCCGTTCACGGGCAAGCGTGCCGGCGCGCGTATCAACCTGGATGGCCTACCGCCCAGAGGTCCGGACGCAGAAGCCATCACGAGCGACCGGGCGACGCTGCTCGGGGATCGCTACTTCGAACTCACGTCGGCCAACTCGCGCGCGAAGTACTGGGAGCTGGTCGTTGGCAAGCTCGCAGCACCTTTGGTCGTGCGCAAGACGACCATCCCGAGGGATTGTCGGTCCGCAAAGATCGCAGGGTTCGGCACGCGACTAGTCGTTGCCTGCACGACCCGTGCTTCGGACACCAGTCACCCGATCGACTTCTACCAGAGCCTCGACTCCGGCAAGAAGTGGACGCAGATAGAGGTCAGCGCGGTTGGCAGGATTCACCAACTCAAGCTCGCGGTGGGCGCCAAGGGCGCGCTCTTGGTCTCCGGATTGTGCCCGGAACGCGCAGAGCGTCGTGGATGTCGGCCTGAAGGTGTATTTTACCTTGGGGAAAAGGAGGACGAAGATGCTGGCTCGAAGGAGACCGCCTTCGTGCCTGCCTCCACGCCGTCCCTGCGTGGCAATGCGCTCGCGCTCGGCTTCGCTGTTGGCGGCACGCGCGCCTACGTGGCCGGCGTGCGTGCCAAGAGTTCAGTGTTCAGCGTCTACGTCTCGAAGGACGGGGGGAAGACCTTTCGCCCCGAAGAGATCGAGGGCCTGGGAGACCAAATCGACGAGTACGCCGCGCCTTGGCGTCGCTCGACCGCCCGCACGCTCCGAGTCAGCGCGAGCGGCGCTGCGCCGGACGGGTCCATCGGGTTCGTGGTCGAGCGCGAACCAGAGGCGAAGCTCGTCGTAACCGACGAAAGCGGCCGCCTGCTGTCGATGGCGTCTGTTCCAACGGTGGGCGTTGCCGTGGGGATAATTGGTGGCAGGGCGCTGGCCGTCGCGCCGCGCAGTGGCGAAGCCTGGGAAACTCAGGACGCCGGAGGTGAGTGGCACAGCCTGGGCCCGCTGCCAGCCCCGGTTTGCGGCAACTCGGGCAGTTGCAGCGGTAACGTCGCGTGCGGTGCCCTGGGTTGCGTCGTAGGGGGTGTGCTCACGCGGCTCGGCTGGGGGATCGACGAACGCCTCGAGCTACCGGTGCTATCGGGGCGCCACGACGAGCGTCGTCGGGAAGTTCGGATCCGCACGCCTCTCGTGTGTAACGTGGCTGAGGGGGCGTGGCACAAGCTCGAGGGCCTGGAGTCCCCTCCCGACGCGACCATGGCGGCGTTCGGGAAGGCAGCTTGGTTCGGTGTGTCCGTGGATGGCGACACATCCCAGGTCGATTTCCTCACTGCTCAGAGCGGCGCCCGCCAGCGCGTCGATCGCGAGACACTGCTCGCCGCAGCGAAGGCGCCCGAGCAGGTGGCCTTTCACTATTCGATTCAAGTCGAGGGTGCGACGGCGTTGCGCTTCGGCGTGCCGAAGCCGGGAGCGAACATCACCGATGTGGAGGTGGCGTGGCACAACCTCGAGGACGACAAATCGCTCAAAGGCAAGATACCCGACGTTGGTCCGTATCGTCCGGGGGACTACGTGAGCCTGGGAGCCAAGCGTGCCCAGCGTGCATCGCCAGACCTGGTCAGTATCGCGAGCGGCGGCATTTTCGTCAGGCCTCACCGCCTGCTTCGAGACAATCAGACTGCTTATTTTCTGGATGGAAAATCGGTAAAGGAACTGCCGGGTCTGACGTGGCCCGCGGTTCGTCTCGGTGGACGGGTGAGCACGGAGTACGTGCGAGTCGACGGCCAGGCGTTACCGCTTGGCATCGTTGGTGACGGGATCGCGCTCATCACGGCGCTGTCTGGCGGAACGTTCCACACAGCTGCCTTGGGGCTGGCGGAGCCGCAGCTGTATGGCCTGAACCTGTCCCGGCGCCTCACCTATGTAGACGGCCGAGCGACCTTCCAGCTGAGCTATGTGGACGTTGGAGGGAGACACTCGCAGACGCTGTTGTTCCCGCTCAACAGCGCTCTCGACGCCGCGCCGACGCTAGCGCCCAGTCAGGCCCAGCTGGGGGTGACACCAGGGCGTTGCGATAGCGATCAGCTCAAGCAGTCACCACGGATCGTCTCCCCGTTTTCTCCGGGCACGCGCCACCCTATCCTCGTCAACAGCCCCAGCGACCCGCAGATCTTGATGATGTCCGGCTCGGCGGTTCTCCACGGCAGCGCCAAGGATCCTTGTCTTGCGGCGTTGGATGCCGGCGCGGTGTCCACCGGAGCAAACCCCGCGCCGAGCGAGACGGCGTTGATCTTGTTGGACGATCTCGAGCACGCCTGGCTCTTTCGGCGTGAGCAACTGGAGACGGAGCAACCGAGCCTCGTGCGTCCATCGACGCGCTTTGGCATCAGCGGCCTGAGCCCAGGGCCCATCGAATACCACGCGATGAGCTGTAGCTTCGATCCGGATGCGCTGTTGCCTCCCGAGGTGTACGCCCAGCCCGGAACCCGCGTCACGCGCTAGCGGAAGAGAGCGTCTGCGCTGTGGACGCCAGTTTGGCGGGCCATGGTGCTAGCGCTCGGCGCTGGGTTGTACTACCGCCCTCGCCATGATTCCGCGCTACACCCCTCGTGAGTTTCTGGAACTTTGGTCCGATGATCGGCGCTTCAAGGTGTGGCTCGACGTCGAGCTCGCTGGCTGTGAAGCGATGGAAGATGCGGGGCTCGTTCCCGCAGGCACCGCCGCGAGCATTCGGGCACAGAATCTCGAGCTGGACGCCGCGCGCATCGACGAAATCGAGCGTACCACACGTCACGATGTGATCGCCTTCTTGACCCACGTCGAGGAGCTCGCGGGCGCGCCCGCGCGCTGGCTACATCGAGGGATGACCTCGAGCGACGTGCTCGACTCCTCGCTGGCCGTGCTGCTTTGCCAGGCCGCGGACCTGCTGCTGGCGCGCACGGACCGCCTGATCGAGGCGCTCACCCTGCGCGCTCGTGAGCACGCGCAGACTCCGATGATCGGTCGCTCGCATGGTATCCATGCGGAACCAGTCACGTTTGGTATCGTGCTGGCTGGCCATCTCGCTGAAGTCAAGCGTGGACGCGCTCGTCTGGTGGAGGCTCGCAAGGAGATCGCCGTGGGAAAGATAGCTGGTGCGGTTGGCACCTATGCGCACCTCACCCCCGAAATCGAGAAGAAGGCACTGGGCAAGCTGGGCCTAGCGCCAGAAACCGTGGCGACGCAGGTCGTCGCGCGCGACCGCCACGCCGCGTTCTTCTCCGCGATGGGGATCCTGGCGGCGGCGATCGAACGCTTTGCGACCAACGTGCGTCACTGGCAACGCAACGAGGTCGGGGAGGCGGAGGAGAAGTTCAGCAAGGGCCAGAAAGGCTCGAGCGCGATGCCCCACAAGCGTAACCCCGTCTTGAGTGAGAACCTGTGCGGCCTCGCGCGCATCGTGCGCGGAGCGATCACGCCTGCGCTCGAAAACGTTGCCCTCTGGCACGAGCGCGACATCTCTCACTCGTCTGTCGAGCGCATGCTCGCGCCGGACGCCACCACCACCCTCGGCTTCATGCTGGAGCGTGCTGCGGGAGTCGTCGAGGGCCTGGTGGTTTACCCGGAGGCGATGAAGCGCAACTTGGATCGCAGTGGTGGGCTGTTCTTCAGCGAGGGTGTGATGCTCGAGCTGGTCGCGACCGGCTTGCCGCGCCAGAAGGCCTACGAAATGGTCCAGCGCAACGCCATGAAGGCTTTCCACGGGGAAGGTGACTTCAGGCAGCTCCTGGGCGGCGACGAGGACATCAAGTCCCGCTTGAGCGCGGAGCAACTGGATCGCTGCTTCGATCTCCAGCACGCTCTGCGTCACGCGGAGACGATCGTCGAGCGAGCTATCGCGAGCGCCTGAGGTGAGTCGCTCCTTCTCGGAAGAGCTCAGCCTCGAGTGGGTCGGTGATGACGCGTCGCCTTGCTACCGTGCTCGGCTGAGCGACGACTGGAGTTTCCGCAGTCCCTCTGGCGGCCTGCTCAGCGCCCTGGGTGTCGCGGCGATGCGCGAAGAGCTGCGGCGCTTGGGCAATCCGGAGCAGGCGCCTCTGAGCTGTACTGCGACGTTCTGTTCGGTGGTGCCGGCGGGTGCCGTCCGCGTGGAGGTCACGCCGCTCCGCATTGGCAATGCCGTCTCCCAGCTCAGAGCGCGAGTCTTTAGCGCTGAGACGGACGAGCTCGGGCTCGAGGTCAGCGCAAGCTTCGGTGTGCCGCGAAAGGGCCCGGAGTTCTGCGCGGTACAGTTCCCCGAGGTAAGGGCGCTCGATGCAAGCCCGCAAGGCAGCGGCGGAGTGCCATTTGCCCCTGGAGTCGTGCCGCGCTTCTTTCAGCGCTTCGAGGCGCGGCGCGCGGCAGGCAATGACCTGTGGTCAAGCGACTGGAGCGCGGGGGAGGCACACCACGCCCGCTGGGTGCGTTTCCTCGACGAGCCCAGGGGCGCCGATGGGAAGCTCGAGCCATTGAGCCTGGTTGCCCTCGCCGACACCATGCCTCCTTCGGTCGTCCAGTACCTCGGACCCGGCTTCGAGCCCTTCATCGCACCGTCGCTCGACCTGACCGTGCACCTGGTGCAATCAACCGTGCGGCCTTGGTTACTGTGCAGCGCGCGCGCTCGTGTAGCGTTCCGCGGCTACGCCAGCGCGGAGATCGAGATCTGGGACGACGAGCAAAACCTGCTCGCCTTCGGCACTCAGGTGATGCTCTTCCGCAAGCCGCCGAAAAATTTGCCTTGAGGAAATAGTTCGCGCTTTCGCTCTCCAGCCCAGCGCCTGGCGATCAGCGCGCACACACTGAAGAAGTGATACGGGCGAATGCCGCTGGACTCGTCGGCGTAGACTGGCGCCACAGCGACCTCTGACACCCTCAGACCGGCGCGAGCGGCCAGCGCCAGCAGGTCGTTCGGATAGCCGTATCGAGGCCACAGCTCGTCCAGGTCTAGGCGTTCGAGGGCGCGCCTGGTGATGGCGGTGTACCCGCACTGACTGTCGCTCAACGCGTATCCGGTTGCACAAGACGTGATGAAGCCGAGCACGTAGCCAGCGGCGCGGCGCTCCCACGGCATGCGCCGGGCGGCAGCATGCACGAGACGGTTGCCCTTGACGTAGTCTGCGCGGTCGCTCACCAGCGGCTCCAGCAGGCCGGGCAGATCCGCCGGATCCATCTGGTCGTCGGCCGCCATGACCACGACGATGTCGGCGCCGTTGGCGACTGCAGCCCGGTAACCGCTGCGAATCGCTGCGCCCACACCCGCGTTGCGCGCGTGACGCAACACCTGAACGCGATCGTCCTGACACGCGTGCGCGACCTCAGAGGTCGCGTCTTGGCTCGCGTCGTCGACGACCAGAATGCCATCGAAGCACTCGGACGCGCGCCCAAGCATGCGTGGCAGCAAGCGCGCTTCGTTGTAAGCGGGGACGACGCACCAGATGTTGTGGGAAGAAAACATCGCTCAGGCTCGCTTCACGCCTTCGCTTAGCGTCCGCTCGGCTTTTCCGCAAGGTTGTGCGGCCTGGAGCAGCCGGGTGCTTGCCCGGTGACCGCCTCGCGGGTATGCGATGGCCGTGAGTGAGCCGGGCCCCACATCTGCCACGCCGCTGCGCAGCCCATCCAGGCGGCGCGTGTTGCGCTGGGCAACCGGGGCTGCCATCGCCATCCCCGCGTTGTGGTTCGGTGTGGCGTGGCTGCGCTACCCCAGCGACAAGACGCCTGAAGGCGCGTACCTGCGCG
This sequence comes from Polyangiaceae bacterium, assembly GCA_041389805.1. Lineage (GTDB taxonomy): Bacteria > Myxococcota_A > Polyangia > Polyangiales > Polyangiaceae > JAHBVY01. The sequence continues at coordinate 78,226 of JAWKRD010000020.1, forward strand.
TGATGAGCGCGGTGAACCGCGATCGCCCCGAGGACTTCTTTCCTTACATCGAGACCGAAGCGCAGCACGCTTGCTACACCCTGCGCGACTACAAGAAGAAGGCGCGCGACCGCGTCCTTGCGGCGTATCCAGAACCCGAGCGGACACGCCTCGCGAAGCGCTACGAGCAAATTGCCGCGGCGCCTGATGGTGAGGATGTGTTCGGCATCTTTGCGCGAGAGCTCGCCTGGATGGACCGGCTACGCAAGGATCTGAGCGCGGTCGCCAAGGTCGAGATCCAGGGCGAACGCGCCAGCGTCGAGACGGTTCGCGGGACGCGTTACCCGTTCCGCCGTCGTGACAACGGGATCTGGGGCCTCACGCTCTTCACCGCCTTCCTGGTCGCGGAAGCGGAGAAGGCTGCGCGAGACTTCGCGCTGATCGACAAGTCCGCCGAGGACTACGAGCGGGCCGCCAGGCAGCCCAAGCCTGACGCGCCATCCAAGTAGCACCAAGCGCGAGTCGCGCGCTCGAGCGAAGCGTTGCCGCGCGGTTACGCATCGACCGCGGCGAGCAACGCCGAGTAGCTGCGTTCTTCGCCCTCGCCAGTGACGACCGCCTGTCCTGAGCGTCCCCAGCCGGGCTCCCTGCGTCCGAACGCGTCGCGGCAGCCATCGAAGCCCGTCCGTAGCTCCAGGAGGCGCGTGTAGCCCGCTGCCTCGAGTTGCTTGACCGCGATTTGCGAGCGCCCACCCGCTTGGCAAGCGAGCAGGAGTGGTGTGTCGAGCGCGAAGGTTCCCTGGACGACCCGCAGAAAGTCCGGGTTCGGTGCAAAGCCACTCTCTCCGGCGTGCATGACCGGGATGTTGTACGCCGACGGTGCGTGCCCCGCGGCGAACTCGATGCTGCTGCGTACATCCAGGTAGCGGTATCCGTCAGCCAGGGCCTGCAGGGCCTGATCGACACCGATGCGATCCACCGTCATTCGAGTTTCCTAGCAGTTTCCCCTGCGCTCGTCTGCTGACCCGACCCTTGCCCTTGGAGTATGGTGAACCAGAACTCCATGCGCGAACTCCTTCACGGTGAACTCCGGCTGCTGCCGCTCGGTGGTCTCGGCCAAGTGGGCATGAACTGCTTGGCGCTGCAGGCGCAGGATGGTGTGCTCCTGATCGACTGCGGCACGTGTTTCCCCGAGGGAGACTACGGCGTCGACGTCATTCACCCCGATTTCAGCTGGCTGTTCGGGGGAGGGAAGCAGCGGCGCCTGCTTGGAGTCTTTCTCACCCATGGACATGAGGATCACATCGGTGGGTTGCCGTATCTGCTCGGTCGCGCGAACGTTCCAGTGTGGGGGCCTCCCCATGCGCTGGCCATGGCGACGCGCCGGTTGCGTGAACACAATTTCAACCCGGAGTCGCTGCAGCTGATCCCCACGGAAGTGAGGCAGCGCTACGAGATAGGGCCGTTCTGCGTCGAGTCCTTCCGCGTCACTCACAGTATCTGCGATGCTACGGCGCTCGCCATCGAGACCCCGGCGGGTATGGTGGTGCACTCGGGCGACTTCAAGCTGGATCCGGAGCCCTCTGATGGTGAGCTGACCGACGTCGACGGCCTGCGCGCGCTGGGCAACCGCGGTGTTCGGCTATTGCTCAGCGACAGCACGAACATCGACACGCAGGGACACACGCTGAGCGAAGCCGAGGTGGCTGAGCGACTGGATGTGCAGATCAAGACGGCCCGCGAACGCGTCGTGATCGGGCTCTTTGCATCCAACATCCAGCGCCTGATCACCATCGGGCGCATCGCTCGAGCGCGTCGGCGGCGCATCTGCTTGCTCGGGCGCAGCCTGATCACGCAGGTAGAGGTGGGGTTGTCGCTCGGTCGCCTCGACTGGCCCAGCGATCTCCGGATTGCACCGGAGCAAGCCCAGAGTTTCCCCAGGGATGAGCTCTTGGTGCTGGCCGGGGGCACCCAGGCGGAGCCGGGCTCTTCGCTCTATCGCCTGTCGCGCGGGGAGCATCATCAGCTCAAGCTGGCACCTCGGGATCGGGTGATCCTGAGCAGCCGCGTGATCCCTGGCAACGAACGGGAGGTCTCGCGCCTGCACGACGACTTCCTGCGTCTCGGCGTCGACCTGGTGAATCGCCACACTGACCGACAGATCCACGCCAGTGGGCACGCCGCCAGGGAGGAGCAAGCGGAGCTGATGCGCTTGATCCAGCCGCGCGCCTTCATGCCGGTTCACGGCACGCTTCACCACCTCACACGGCACGCGGAGCTGGCGCGTGAGCTAGGCATCGAGCAGCGCTTGATCATCGAGAACGGCAACTCAGCGCTGCTCAGCGAGACCAGCCTCGAGCGTGACGTCGATTTTCCCTCGGGGGCGATTTCCGTGGGGTTTGGGGGGAGAGCGATCGACTCCGAGAGCCTGCGGCGCCGACGAGAGCTCGGTCGTGGTGGGGTGCTCTTCGCGAGCGTCGTCATCGACGACCGCCTGAAGAGCCTGGCTGCTCCGGCGGTCAGCGCGCGAGGCCTACCGGGCCTTGACGATGAGGAGCCAGTGTTGCGCCGCTTGGGTAAAGAGCTCGAGCGCGGCTTGAAGCAGCTCGCGAAGGGCAATCGCGGGCGGCGCGCGAGTGAGATTGAAGGCGAGCTCGCTCGTATCCTGCGCCGTGCGGCGGAGGAAGCATGCGGCACGCGACCCCGGGTCGAAGTGCATTTGATCTGGCGCTAGCGCAGGTAAATTCCCTTCAACCAACAGACTTTTGTCAACGGCCGCGCTAAGGGGAAACCATGCGACCGCCGATGGCTCCCACCGCGCTGCTCAGCGCGTTGTTCGTCTTCGCTGCATGTGACAAGCAGCCCGAACCGAAGAGCAAGGCGACCGTCGAGCATCAGTCGAGCACGCCTAGCGCGACCTCCAAGCCTGCTGCGCGCCCAGACATCACTCCGAGCATCCCGTTCAAGTTCCCGGCACCAGAGCGCCTGGTTGCGTTCGGCGACGTACACGGTGACTTCGACGCCACCCGCAAGGTGCTGCAGCTCGCGCAAGTCGTGGACGACGCGGGCCACTGGAAGGCTGGCAAGCTCGTCGTCGTTCAGACTGGCGACCAGCTCGACCGCGGTGACGATGAGCGGAAGATCCTCGACTACTTCGAGAGCTTGCGAGAGGAAGCGGGCAAGGCGGGCGGCGCCTTTCACGTGCTGCTTGGCAACCACGAGACGATGAACGCGATGGCTGACTTCCGCTATGTCACCCAGGGCGGTTTCAAGGCGTTCGCCGACGTCGAAGAGAGCGGTGTGCCCGAGTCGGTGATTGGCCGTTTCCCCGCGTCGGCGCAGGGTCGCGCGCGAGCACTTTTGCCTGGTGGAAAATACGCGGCGTTGCTCGCGAAGCGCAACACCGTGGTCATCGTTGGAGACTCGCTGTTCGTGCACGGCGGCGTGCTGCCGGAACACGTCGACTATGGGCTAGGCCGCCTGAACGAAGAGGTGCGTGAGTGGCTGTCTGGCAAGCGCTCTTCGCCACCGCCGATCATTGCGAAGGACGACGCGCCGGTTTGGTCCCGCGACTATTCAGATCCGGAGAGCGGCAAGGCCGACTGCAAGCGCCTCAGTGAAGTGCTTGACCGGCTCAAGCTGAAGCGCATGGTGGTGGGGCATACGGTTCAGAGTCAGGGCGTGACTCAGGCGTGTGATGGCAAGGTCTGGCGCATCGATGTCGGGCTGGCGCACCACTACGGCGGTCCCACTCAGGCGCTTGAAATCCGTGGGGATACCGTCAGCGTGGTGAAGTAGGCGCTGCGACGCGGGCGCTCGCGTCGCTTGAACGGGGCTCCTCACCCCCAAACAAGCTTTGGCCGCTAGCGCAAGCCGATCGCTCGCACGCGGCTCACGTTGCGGGCGTTCGCAAGACGTTGGCTCGACCGCTCGAGAGTGGCGAGGCTCGCGTAGGTGCGAGGAGTGTCGCCCACCGCGAGGGGTAATGCGATCGCTTCACGTCGCTCGAAGAAGCCGCTGACGACGGGTAGCACCTCCAGCCACTCGACTTGGCGGCCGAGGTCCGCGAGCAGGGTGAGTTCCTGGAGGAAGCCGACCTGAGCCTCATTGAGGCCAGCGGCTCTCGCGAGCTCGCCCTGGGGGTACTCGCCAAGCCAGGCATTGAGCCGTACTGCGTGGGAGCGCAGCTCAAGGGGCAACTCCGGCTGGTCGGCCAAGGCTGTTCCTGAGTGGAAACATTGGCCGCCGAGCCCTTCGAGTGCGGAGTCAACCGCGCGGGGGAGGTGCTCAGAGTCACACACCATGGCGCGGACGCGGTGCTCTTCGACCACGACCACCAGCTCTTGTTCTGCCCCTGGTTGACGCTTGGGCAGCAAGAGGCCGAGCTCGCCCAGGGCGCAGACCAGCGTGTTCCAGCGAACCAGGTCGTCCGCTGGGTAACGGCCCTCAAGGGTGCGAAGGTCCACACCGCCGATGCTCGAGCTGTCCATGGATCCGGACGAAGCAATCGACGTGCCAGCGTGGGGTTCGCGACGCATCGCGACATTTGCGAACCAACCAGCGCAGAGTGCCAGTTTTGTCCCCGCGTTCATCGATTGGCGTACGCGGACATTTCCATTCGGTTACTCAGCAAGACTGACGAGGGCCAATGACCCCGATCGCTGAGTTTGGGTTGGGGGGCAGGCCCCTCCATGCTTTGAAGCCACAAACTGCCAACGGGCGGCTCCAAGGAGCCACCCGTTCAGTGCTCAGCCAAGCGGCACTAGCGCGTCCGCGTGGTCACGCCGTCGGCGGCGTTTCACTGCGGAAAATCTCTAGCTTGCTCAGCACCTGATCTTCCTGGGGGCGATCCCGCGCGCCCGTGCGGACGTTCGCGATCTTCAGCACGACGTCCATGCCGGCGACTACATGGCCGAAGACCGAGTGGCGGTTGTCCAGGTGCGGCGTGGGCACCTCGGTGATGAACCACTGTGCGCCGTTGGTGTTCGGGCCTGAGTTCGCCATCGACAGCACGCCAGGCTTGTTGTGGCGCAGCTCCGGGTGGAACTCGTCTTGGAACTTGTAGCCTGGGTTGCCGGTGCCCCAGCGATTGGCGTTGGCCGGGTCGCGGCTCAACGGATCACCGCACTGAATCATGAAGTTGGGAATTACCCTGTGGAAACGTACGCCGTCGTAGAGCGGCGTGCCCTGCATGTTCTGGCCGTTGGCGTCCTTCCAGGCGATAGCGCCGGTGGCCAGACCGACGAAGTTCTTCACGGTTTCCGGGGCGCGCTGCTCTTCCAGAGCGAGCACGATCGCGCCCTGCGTGGTGTGCATGCGGGCGTAGAGCTGGCCGCTACCTGCGACGTTGATCGGCGGGAATTCCATCGGTAATCCTTTGGGTTCGTGTCATCTAAAAAGCACGGTGTGAGCGACCCCCTGTCGCACACGCGAGCCGTCGTCCTACCAGAGCTGTCGAGTTGGGTGTAGAGCCCCGCCACGTTGCCCACAAAAGTTCGACGGCGCGCGCCCCTTTTCGGGGCCCACGCCGTCGGTGGGTGCTGGATCGCAGTTGGCTACTCCGCCGCAACGGCGACGGGGACGTCGCTCTCGAGCTCCTGGCGGCTGCGCTCGGCGGCGTGCTTCCACCCGCCGCGCTCGAGGCGCCACCAGAGGAACAGAGCCCCCGCGATGATCTCCACGCTGAGCCCAGTCCATCCTCCAAGTGCCCCCCAGCCGAGCTGCTTGCCGAGGAGGTACGTGAGCGGAGGCGTTGCTAGCCACGCGATGGCTCCCGTGACCAACGCCGGCCGACGCACGTCACCGGTTCCGCGCAACACGCAGCGCCCAACGATGTGCATCCCGTCGAACACCTGGAAGACGGCAGCCACGTAGAGCAGCGAACGGGTGACGCGGATGAGCTCCGGATCGTCCGTGAAGGCGCTGATCAGCCAGTCCGGGAACAGCGCGATCACCAGGGCGCAGCCTCCGGTGTACAGCGACACCAGGAGCAGCGTCTGACGTCCCACGCGCTTGACGAGCCCGTCCTCATTCGCGCCCACCGCCTGACCCACGAGGATGCTTGCTGCCTCCCCGGTGGCAAACGCTGGCAAGAAGGAGAAATGGATGATCTGCATCGCGATCTGGTGCGCAGCGCCGTCGGTCTCACCCATGCCCGCGATCAACACGGTCAAGAGCGCGAAGGAGCCGACTTCCACCAGCATCTGCAAGCCCAGCGGCCAACCCAGGCGCACGACGTCAAGCACGTCGCGCGAGCGCACGCTGCGAAAACCGAAGCCGTCGCTGCGTTGCACGTAGAGTAGCGCGAGGCACTCCAGGCCCGCCGCCGCCACCGACGCCCACGCCGCACCTGCCGCACCTAATCCGAGCGGAAAGATGAACAGGTAGTCGAGGCCGATGTTGGCGCCGTTCGCCAGTAGGGAGATGCGCATTGGAGAGTGTGAGTCACCCACTCCGTAGCGAACCTCTCTCAAGACCACGCTGCTCAGCACCAACGGAGCCCCAAGGTTCCGCACCCAGAAATACTCAGCGGCTGTGTGCCCCTGAAGTGTGGTTGCAGCCATGTTCGTCAGCAGTGGGCCGAGGAATCGGCCAAGCACGACAGCGATCAACCCCAGCGCGACGGCGCTGAAGATCCCAGCGGCGACCAAGCGAGGGATGCGGTCGCGGCGGCCGGCGCCCACGGCTTGGCTGATCAGTACCTTGACCGACCGCAAGCCGCCGAAGCCGAAGCAGATCAGGGTGAAGGCTGCAACACCACCCAGACCCACTCCCGCCACTTGAGCTGCCCCGAGCTGGCTGACGAACAGGGTGTCCGAGAGCGTCATGGCGCTGAAAGACAGCATCGAGACGGCGATCGGCCACGCGAGCTTTGCCAGCTCGGGGAAGGGTTTGAGCCGCCACCTGAGCTTTTCGCGTTGTTCCAACGTGTTCATTTGCATTTCCTTTCTTGGTTGTTGCCGTAGGGAACTAGGATCTGGGTTGTCTTTCGCCTCAGCTTCGAGGCTGTCTGCTTGGCTCATGGGAGCCTCCGAAACCGTCAGGCCGAACGCTGACGGACAAAGAAAAAGCCGCGGGTCCTTTCGGAGCCGCGGCAGCGAATCAGCCGAACTTTTAGGCTTGGAGCTAGATCAGGAGCTCCTCATCGCTGCCTTGGCTCACGCCATCCATGCGGTCACGCTTGACTACGAGCGCGACGCTCGGGTCCGCGCCGATGAGCGCGAAGGTGGTGACGTGGGCCGACCCGCTGCCGCTGACAGCCGCGCACCACGTCACTGCGCACACCGCCGCCGGTGCGGTCGGCTGGGCTGCATGCCCAGTGCTGTGAGGGGTGTTGGCTTTCATCGGGTTTTCCTCTGTCCGGTGTCGGACTAGCGAGCTCGCGGCGGGTGTGGCGTGGGTTCGCGCCCAACTACCCGTTCAAGCGCTCATGACATGCGCGCAATGAAGGGTCAAGCGGGCTTGCTTGGTGCGCGCTCGCGAAGCAAGCTTGGGGCCTGTCCGACTCGCGCTTTTCGATCGCTCGCGTTCTCCTGGCGTTGCTCGCCTGGGCGTTGAGTGTTGCCTGTGGCGCGGGTCAGGCCACGTGGGTTCTTCCTGCCAGCGCGGCGGCGGCCACCTGGCAGGGCGCGGAAACGCGCGCCGAGCCGTCCGTGGATGACCGCGATGCCGCTGAACGCGAGAGTCTCCAGCGCGCGCCCGACGCGAGCGACCGCGGGACCGCCGTTCAAGGCACCTGGGCGATCCTGAATCAGGCATGGGAACTCCGCGGGGGCGCGAGGGCCTACCGCTTGCTGAGCTCGCGGTATCAGTCGTCAAGCGGTGTTCGCGGCGCGACCTACGCTAGAGCCAGAGCTCCTCCACACACCTGAGTTCGTCTCGATCTCAACGGTGACATCCACGGCGACTGGCCGGTGGCTGTTTTATTTGTGTGGAAATATTGAGTGCGCGTTCCGCGGTCGGTTCGTGCACGGGAGTAAGGTATGGCCAAGGTATCAAAGGAGGTCCGCGAAGCAGTCGCGGACGATCGCAAACGTTCAGCGGTCGAGCAGGCGGCGGACGAGGGAAAGTACGACAGCGCGGCGAAGCCCCTGATCGTCTTTGTTCTGCTGTTCGTCCTGTTGCTGATTTACGGGTACTACGCGTGAGCGCACACACTCTGGAGGACCCATGGGCAGCATGAGCCTTGCACACTGGATGCTCGTGGCGCTGGTCGTGATGCTGGTGTTCGGGCCGAAGCGCCTCGCGGAAGCGGGCAAGGGCCTGGGCCAGGGCATTCGTTCCTTCAAAGAGGGGATCAAGACCGACGACGAGTGATACGAGTGACTCTGCAGGATGGCGCGAGGTACGCGGTGAAGAGCCGCGACTCGCGCTGCTTGCGGATGGGAGCAGCGCCGGACATGGCGGGGATCGTCAGACTATTTCCGGAGGGATTGCGCCTTTCCGCGGCGCGGTCAACCAACAGCGCGCTGCTGGTTGCTGTCGAGCTCCGCGAGCAGCTCGTCCGGACTTAGCTTGGAGTCGATCCTGCGCAGCGCGTTTTCGATGGCCGCGCGCGCGCTGTGATGAACGCCGGTGGCGAACGGGGGCGCGCGTAGCCAGAAGATGGCGGTGAGAACCCCTCGACTGACGGCGTTCGGGAACGCGAAGTCGACCCCAGCGCAGCGTTTTTGAAGCAGCGCTTCGTGCTGATCCATCCAGGCGGCGGTCAGGCGTCTCGAGCGCGCGTCAGGTCGACCAGCCGAGTCGCTTCCGGCGTCATAGATCAGCACCCCGGGCTGGTCACTCGCTGCGAGCACCCGACGGGCGCTCTCGAGCATGTCTCCCATGTCCTCTGGGCTAACGAAGCCGACTCGTCGCGCGACGAAGACGGGCGGCTTCTCGAGGATCACGAACGGCATGCCATTGGTGAGGCTAACCTCGCGGCGGATGCGGGGGAAGCGTGGCTGGGGTACGCCGCGAATCCCGCCTCGAAAGCTGAGGTCAGGCGGGGTCTTTCGGGGGTTTCGTGGGCGAAAGGGTGACGCTCCGCTGCGCTGTGGGCTGTTCCGTGGCTGGCTCACCGGCGTCCGGCAGCTCGTCCACCGAGGTCGCAGTCCGCTCCAGTGGTTTCTGCCGCGTCTCTTGGTAGGCGTCGGGCGCCGCGCGCACCACCTCGAGCTCAGCGCTGCCAATCCCGATGCGATCGCCTTCGGACAGCAGGTGCGGCTCGTCGATTCGCTCGCTGTTTACCCGCGTGCCGTTCGCGCTGTTGAGGTCCTGGATCTCCGGGCCTTCTCGGGTCAGGCGAACCACCGCGTGGGTGCGACTCACCTCACTGTCTGGGATCACGACGCTGCAGTAGGGACTGCGTCCCAAGATCGTTTCCCCCAAGCGAAGAGGAAAGCGCACGCCGCGGTATCGTAGCCAGTAGCTGTCCAACCGACACCCTGAAAGACGTTAGAACCACGGCGTCGCGGCGGCAAGCGCAGCTGGAGCCGGCGAATCCGTGGGGACTCGCCACGCTCGCGCACCTGCAGACTATGCGCGCTCGAACAGGGTACTGATGCCTTGTCCGACGCCAATACACAGCGATGCGAGGCCGACACGTGCGTCGGCGCGAGTGCGCATCAAGTGCGCGAGCGTCGTCACGATACGGGCACCCGAGCACCCGATCGGGTGACCGAGGCAGATTGCGCCGCCGTTCAAGTTGACCCGGGCTGGGTCCAACTCGAGGCCACGAATGCACGCGATGCTTTGTGCGGCGAAAGCCTCGTTTAGCTCCACAATGTCGATGTTCGGTACCCTCAAGCCAGCTCGGCTGAGCGCCTTCTTGGTGGCGGGAATTGGCCCTTCACCCATGAAGCTCGGGTGTACACCCGCGGTTGCTGCCGCCACGTAGCGCATGATCGGCGTGAGCCGCAGCTCCTTGACCGCAGACTCGCCGGCGAGCAGTACTGCCGCGGAACCGTCGTTCAGAGGTGAAGAGTTGCCAGCTGTCACACTGCCATCCGTGCGGAAAGCGGGCTTGAGCTTGCTCAAGGCTTCCAGGGAGGTATCGCCCCGGGGTGACTCGTCTTGCTCTACCTTCAGCGGCGCGCCTTTTCTCTGGGGAATTTCGAGCGGGATCACCTCGTCGGCGAACGCGCCGGATTCCCAACCGCGAAGCGGCGCCCTTCTTTGAGTTGAGCGCGAACTCGTCTTGCTCCTCGCGCGTGATGCCGAACTTCTTCGCGACGTTTTCCGCCGTCTCTCCCATGCCGATCAGCTCGAAACGCTCGGCCATCTTGGGGTTCGGGTAACGCCAGCCGAGGGTGGTGTCGAAGATCTCCGGCGCGCTCCTGGGAAACGCCTCGCTCGGCTTCGCCATCGAATAGGGCGCGCGGGTCATGCTTTCTACGCCGCCAGCAATCGCGACGCTCGCCTCACCAAGGGCGATCATGCGCGCGGCGTCGTTGATGGCCTCGAGGCCCGAGCCGCAGAGCCGGTTCACGGTGACTGCCGGCACTTCGTACGCGAGGCCCGCCAGGAGCAGCGCCATGCGTGCGACGTTGCGGTTGTCCTCGCCGGCTTGATTCGTCGAACCGAACACGACCTGATCGATGCGCTCAGCGGCTTTGGGCTGCCGAGCGACGAGCGCACTGATCACGTGGGCTGCCAGGTCGTCGGCGCGCACGGAGCTGAGGCCGCCGCGGTAGCGGCCGATGGGCGAGCGAACTGCATCGACGACGTATACTGCTTGCACTGCCATACGTTTCTCCTAACCCCCAAACCCGTGAGGCGTCTAGCGGTGCGCAGAACCAGCGGGACTGAAGTCCGGATTCAGAGCAGCTCAAGCTGGAACGGGACCTTCGTCCGTCCAGCGGTAGAAGCCGATGCCAGCCTTCTTGCCAGTGCGGCCGGCACGCACCATCTGACGTAACAGCGCGGGTGGGCGGAATTGTTCCCCAAGCTCTCGATGCAGGTGCTCGAGGATCGCCAGCCGTACGTCCAGACCTACGAGATCCGTAAGCTTGAGCGGACCCATGGGGTGGCGGTAGCCGAGCTCCATGGCGCGATCGATATCGGCGGCTGACGCCACGCCGCTCTCGAGCATGCGAATGGCTTCAGCGCCGAGCGCGACCCCGAGGCGACTCGATGCAAAGCCCGGAAAGTCATTGACGACGATCGGCTCCTTCTCAAGTTGACGCGCGAAGGCCAGAGCGCGCTCCACGCTGGCTTCGCTCGTCGCGAGTCCGCGCACGATCTCCAGGAGCGGCATCACCGGGGGCGGGTTGAAGAAGTGCAAGCCAATGACACGCTCGGCTTGATCGAGGCGTTTGCCAAGCTCCGTTAGGGATAGGCTCGAGGTGTTGGAGCCGAGGAGGGTGTTCTCGTCGCAGCTTGATATTACCGAGCGGAAAATCTCGACCTTGAGATCCATCTGCTCGGGAATGGCTTCGATGACCAGCTCCGCGCCAGCGACGGCTTCCTCGAGATTCTCGGTTCGAGTGACGCGCCCGAGCACTTCCTTCGACTCGGCCTCGCTCATGCGCCCCTTATCGACAGCGCGAGCGAGCTGCTTCTTGATGCCCGCGTCAGCACGCTCTAGCTGCGCGCGTTGAACGTCGAACAGGCGGGTCGTGATTCCCCGCGTTGCGCACAGCTGCGCGATCCCCATGCCCATTGTGCCGGCGCCAAGCACCGCCACGCTCCAGACCTCACGTACGTCGCTCATGCGCGTACGGATAGGGGCGTAAGCTGCGGAAGTCTAGAAGGACAGAGGGGAAGGCGATGGGAACGCGCGCTGCGCGACTAGCCGAGCCGCAAGCTGCGAGCGCCCACCTTGGAATCGCAGGTGACGCATTGCGACGGCACGTGTTGATAGAGGTACACCTGACCGCAGTTGGGGCACAGGCGCGCATCTTCTTCCAGGCTGATGGTCTTCTTGCTAGCGGCACATTTCCGCCCCGTCAGCTGCAAGCCTTCCACGGGGAGTCGCTCGTAGGTGGCGCTTGGCACGCTGGGAAGCTGCTTCTCTTCTTCGTCGCTCAGCTTCAGCTGCTCAGGACGTCGCTCGCTGGCTTCCTTGACGATCCAGGCGACGGCACTCTGGTGCAGCTTCACTGGGATGCGCAGCACGAGATCCTTCGAGCTAACTACGAGGTCATTTCCCTGGAGAAATATTGATTCCACGTCGCACCAGAGCACTCGGGAGATCTCCCCGCGCCGCTCCACCGCGACGCCCGCGTCCCCGACGCGCACCGGGTAGGCGGCCGCATCGCCAAACACCAGCGCCGCCATCAAGGCTGCCGCGCCACCGGCTACCAGGAACGGTGCGTACCTGAGCGGCTCGTCGCGGATCCACTGCCCATGCACGCCAGCCCCGAGCGCCAGCGCGCCCAAGGCGCCTCCGATCAACGCCACCGGCGTCGTCGTCAGGCCGGGCGCGTCAAAGCGCCGCTCGTGGGCCTTGCCCCCGCTCTTCTTCTCAACGCGCTCGCCCTTTGCCTTGCTGGCTGCGGCTCGGCGTTCCTTCCGGTTGGTGGTCTTCCCGCGCTTCCCGCCCTTGGCGCCCAAGTTCGGGGTGGTAGCGCTCTGCTTCGTTTCGGCCATGACTATCCGGCCGGTCTTACAGCGGTTTCGGCGCCTGTCACTAGGAGATTCGGCGCCTCTCACCAGGAGAGTCGCTGCCTTGCACCAGGAAAGAGTCCACTAGGAGAAAGTAGGTCAACTACCCACCAAACCACGGCCAAAACCACCGCCGAAGCCGCGCCAAAACCGCGCCAAACTACCGCGTCAATTTGCGCCTTCCTCCCCCGATCGGGACATTGACTCCTGCTCACCGGGCGTAGACCCTGTGAGGTTGAGGAACATCGAGTTTGTGTCCCGAGGCTGGGCAGCACGCTCCAGGCTCAGTTGAACGTAACAGGGCACACAGAGGGAAGGGCAACGTCATGCGCGAAGGGGACAAGGGTCACGGGTCAGTCAGGCTGCACACGGCGGCCGCGTTCGCACTGGGCGGAATCATCGCCTTCATCGGGGCCTGCGGCGGAGCGCCTCCCGCGGAGTCGCCGACCATCGACAACACCAAGAAGGAGCCGACTGCAGAGGCGCCGGCGCCTGCGTCGACCGTCGACCCGAAGGTGGTCGAGGCCGCCAACGTTGACGGCCTGCTAGCCCAGCTGGAAGGCGGGCCAACCAGCGGACCCCCGCCAGCGACGCCGCCTCCAGCATCGGTTCCGCGCGGTACACCCGCCGCCGAGGTAGCGGCGTCGAGTTGGCGTCCCGGCACCTTCATGAGCAAGGCGCTAGACGGGTTGTCCACGGCGACGACTGCAGTTCAGCGCCTGGGCGAGTCCAAGGGACTGACCGTGGGCTTTGACGACGCCGCCGCGACCTTCATGGGCGCGTACATGTATCCGGGTAAGCCGGTGAAGTTCAGCCGCACCTTCGACGCGGGCGTGATGTACGTGTTCGTGTCGGGGAGCAGCCGCGCGAGCGGCGTGCAGATCTCCGTCACCGATATGTCAGGCTCGCAAATCGCCGGCGGCACGCAGGGCGCGGTTGTCTTCACGCCGCCTACGTCCGGCGCCTACAACGTCTACACCCAGGTGGCGCCGGGCAGCGACTCGAGCTTCGTGACCCTGGGCGTGATGCGCAGCGGCGGGCTCGACATCCCGGTGAGCCGGATTCAGGAGTCGGTCTACGGAGCGGTGAAGAAGGCTGCCCAGCTGTCTGATGGCGTGGTGAAGCGAGGTATCGGTGGAGGCCTTGTTTTCCACGACGAAACAGACTGGGCGCTGTACGGCACCGTGCTGGAGAAGGGCGACGCGATTCGCTTCGGCGGTCTGGATCTCAAGAAGAAGCACGTCCTGCTCGGGTCTGGTGACCACGCGAGCACGGACATCAACCTGCAACTCCTGAACGGCGCGGGGAGCCCCGTTTCGAGCGACATGGATCCGGATCCCGTCGCGGTGCTCGGCTTCAATTCGTCGGACCCCGGTCCTTACACCCTGCGCGTGCAGTGTGCTGGCGCGACGGGCAAGACGCTGGTGACGGCGATCGTGCTCACGGTGGAGTAACCGCCTTCGGAACCAGCCACGAGGCTGGTCCGACTTATCCCTGAGTTGGCTACTGACGCCCGCCGCCGGTAGCCACTTCGCGTTTCATGGCCTCGAGAGCCACAGGCTGAGGCGCCCCTTGCGGTCGACGGCGGCGACGCTCGTCTGATCCGGGTCGAGGGCCACGTCTTCGACCAGTCCGGCGGTCAGGCTGAGCGCGTGCTCTCCGGCCACCTCGACTAGATCCACGCCGTGGGAGCCGCCGCGGAGCAACCACTTGCCGTCTCGCGTGAAGTACATGCGCTTGATCCAGGCGCCATGTTTGCGTTGGTAGCGCCGATTCGGCTCGCCCTCGAATGACCAGATGCTGGTCAGGGCCTTCTCGCCTTCCTCTGCGAGCCATTGCCCCGTGGAATCAAACGTCAGGGCATCGCTCTCGCTCTCGTAGCGGGTCAGGGGGTGAGGGAGCTCTGGTTCAGCGACCTTCCACCACCAGATGGAGCCTTGCACCCAGGCCACCGCTAGCGTGCTGCCGTCCTTGCTCAGCGCGAGGCTCTTCACGTCGATGGGCGGCCCCGGGACCGCGATTTCGAGCCGCTTGTCGTCCTTCAGGTTGTAGAGCCGAATCACACCATCGTGATGACCCACGGCGAGCCACGGCCAGGCCAACGTGACTGCCGTCGCGCGGCTGTCCGCGAGATCCGGCGCGGGTAGCTCCTTCATGCCCTGGACCTGGTATTGCTCGAGTCGGTTCGCACACACGACGATTAGCTTGCCATCCAGCAGATAGACGCCGCCGCGGAGTACGTCGGTGCAGGTTGCGGACACGCCGGCGCTCTTACCTGACCAGTAGTCGTAGAGCTTCACCGGGCTGCCTTCGACCGCGGCAGCGACTCGAGCGCTCTTGCGCTCGACCGCCACCGCTACGCCGCGGCCGCCGATGTCCTCTTGCCAGCGCAGCTTGATGCGCTCCGGATGCGCGCCGTCGAGCGCCAGTGCGACCGGCTGGGCTGACTTCCCTGCGGATTCGATGTTGGGCGTGGACGCCTCGTGGGGCGCGGGGGTGGCCGTGGCGCAGCCGCATAGACCGACTGCGAACAGCGAGGGACCGAGCAGAGCGGCTCGCCAGTGAGTCATTGCTTTCCTGTCGGTGGGTTGCTGGCGCAGTCGACTAGCTCGCCCTTGGGCAGCGTGCAGTTGTGAGCTGGGTCGCACCAGAACCCGAGATAGCGCTCGCAGCGCGAACCAGCGCGAGCGCCCACGAAACTGGGGATCCAATACGGATCTTGCATGCCTTCTGGCATTGGCTTCTCCGCTTGCGGCTGGGGACCCGCCTGGCAAGGCACCTTCTGGGACACGTGGTCTTCACAAGTGCCCTTCTGGTCTGGCCCGGGGCAGTAGCGGTCCGCGGTGTAGTAGCAACCGCTCTGGCTGCCCCAGAACTCCCGCCGAATGCGGATCCAGCCAGCTCGATTTGCCGGACGGAAATCGTCGATTTCGGCGTCTCGTGCGTAGCTCGGGGCCGGCGGTTCGCCGCCGTCGCCGCGCATCTCTGGTGGGCAGTCCGCGTACATGGGCGGTGGTGGATTGCAGCTGACGTCAGGCGGGCAGTGCTCGGGCACCATGTAGCGGCAGCCACCGCCTTCGTTCTTGAAGATCGCTGGTTTGCGCGGAACTTCATCGGTCGGGCCGGTGGCCCCGCTGCCACCAGTTTGAGTGGCCTTGCAGCCGCTCGCGCCAATCAGTGTGACGACGAAGCTCGCGCTCAGGATGCGCTTGGCGCGGCGCTTACTTTGTGTTTCCGCCATGGGCTGCAGAGTCTAGTGCTTGGGTGAGGGACTCCGGGCCGAAAAAGCACCGGGCTAGTGCGCCCTGTACAGCACCAGTAGGCCGAGCATCAGAAACGCCAATCCGACGCAGATCAGTCCCAACACCAGCGTCAGACTGTAGCGCGGCGCCTGCAGGGTCGTGTCGGCGCCTTGTTCGGCGTTGCCGAGCGCCTCCTGGCGTCTCAGGTGCGCGGCGAGCTTCCTTTGGGACTCCTGAGCGCGGCGCATCAGGAGCACGAGAACCAGCGCGCCAGCGAGCAGCGCGACTCCGATTGCCAGCCACCGCGCGCGTGAGACGCGGCTCTTGTCCCGCTGGTATGCGGCGGGAAAGCCGTCCAAGAGGCGCATTTCACGAGCTCGAAGCCCGGGCTGCGGTACTTCGCTGCTGTCACTGAGCGGCCAACCAACGGTCCCAGCGCTCGCGAAATCCGACTCACTCGAGACAAGCGCCCAGTGCTTAGCCGGGCGGAAATCGTGTGGGAGTGCCCAGCGCCCGCGGTAGTTTCCGTCGGGCGCAAGATGTAGCTCGACGGTGCCGCCGCCCCAGCGGGCGTCTTGATCTAGCAACGCGACGTAAGCCCGCTCGCGCTCTACGGGGGAGGTCACCACCAAACCTCGCGAGTCGTCGTCCCCATCCAGCTGAGCGTCGAGCGCGCCAGGCACGACGGGGAGTCGCCAGGCCAGGCGACCAGTCAGCGCCTCGCCGCTCGGTTGCTCCAGGCGCGCCTTCACCTCGAGGGTGATCACGTGACTGTCCGGTACCAGCTCGGCGTGAACTCGGCCGCGCTCGTCGCTCACCGCGTGGCGCCGCTCGCCGCCTTCCGCGCCTCCCTCGAACCAGGTGGCGCCGTCTAGCGCGAGCTGTACGTCTGCGCCTGCGACCGGTTTGCCTTCGCGCGTCACCTCCACGAAGAGACCGTCCCGAAACGGCACCGCGTACACCCCTCGCGCCGGAGCGACACGTAGCCTGAGCTCGCCTGAGGAGCGCTTGGTCCAGGTCTCGCCGACGCTCACGTTCTCACGCCAGGTGCGCTCGAGGGCTGTGACGTTGCCACGCGCCAGCACATATCCGCTCGGCAGCTCCGCTTGCGAGCGGTCGAGGTTGACGCTCACAGTGAGCGGGCCTTCGGTGGGTGAATCGAACCCGAGCGTTACCTCGGCGTTACCCTGGGGATCCGTTTGTCCTCCCCACACTGCCTCGCGCCCGTCTTGAGTTCGCGCATGCACCTGGAGACCCAGCTGCCGCGGACTTTCTAGCTCTCCCAGGCGTTCGCCCGCTTCGAGCCGCAGGTGGTACTCGCTCTGGCCTTCCAGTGGCCCGCCGTACAAGCGCGCTGCCACGTACGGTCGCGGTGCGCCTACCACGAACAGCGCGAACCCGATCACGAGCACACTGAACCCGGGCAGGCCGACGAGGGCCCACCAGGAGAGGCCCGCAGAGGTGGCATCTGCCTCGGCGTCGGAGTCAGGATCCGAGAGCGCTAGCTCGCGCTGCTCCAGCTCCGGCTCGTTGCCCTCCTCCGCCATGGGGCTTGGTCTACTCGACTGCGCCGCCGGGAGCCAGCGGCGAAGGGGACACGGCTCAGCGGCGCAACCAGTCCAGGATGCGAGTGTTCACCGCGCGTGGATTCTCGAGCTGGAGGAAGTGCCCGACGCCCCCGAGCAGCTCGCTCTGGTGCTCCGCGGAAAAGAAGCGCTCTTGACCCTGCATGAGCTGCCAACCCACGCACCCGTCCTGGACGCCATGCAGGTACAGCAGCGGCACTTGGATCTGCTTGAGCTCGCCTCCCGTGCGACGCAGGTCGAGCAGGGCCTTGGGGAGGGCACGATAGTATTGAATCGGAGCCAGGTCGCTCTGGCCCAGGCACGACTTGAGTTCCGCGAGGTAATCGTGTGGTGCCTCGTAGGTGGGTGACCACGCTTCCCAGAGCCGGTCGATGAACTCGAAATCGTTCCGCGGCACGATGCGCTCCGGGAGCATGCGGGTCTGGAAGAACAGCATGTACCAGGAGCGCCGAATCTGGCGCACGCCGAAGCCTTTGAGGAACGCCAGGGGATGGGGGACTGCCAGAGTCACCGCGCGACGGAATCGCTCGGGCGCCTGCGAGATGGCCGCGTAGGCGATGACGGCGCCCCAGTCATGCCCGATCAGGCTAACCGGCCTCCCAGGGCTCAAGCGATCCGCGAGCTCCAGCACATCGTCCGCGAGTCGCTCGAGATGATATGGGCCGCTGACCGTGCTCGGCGCGTAGCCCCGAAGCCATGGGGCGTAACCTGCAAAGCCGGCTTGGCTCAGCTCCTTCAATAGCGGGGTCCAGCCGCGAGGGATGTCCGGGAACCCATGGAGGCAAATCACCACTTCCGGCTCGGCCTGGTCGGTTGGCACATGCAGGGAGTGCAAGGAGAGCGAAGGCAAATCGAAGACGCAGGTAGTCACCGAAGCGTTGGCGTCGTGCATCGGCTGTGCTTGCATCGCGCCCTTATAGCGCGCCCCGGAGGCGCTGGGCAGTCCAGCAGCTCGGGGGATTTTCGGGTTTTTCTGGCTTTTCTCTGGTCGCTGCGCCGAGAATCCAGGGCATGGCAGTCGGACGGATCCAGCGACGTCTGGCGCTGGCCATCGTGCTCACCGCGCTCATCCCCCTGGTGACTGCTATTGCCATGGGTGAGTGGATGGTGCGCCAAACTTCAGCGCGCTTCTATACGCCAGAGGTCGGTACCCGCCTCGATGACGCGCTCGACGTGTATCAAGATCTCGCGCGGGCGGTGAAGGCGCGTATGCGAGGCGGCGCGGCGAACATGGCCGAAGACCCTCGGCTGCGCCGCGCGGTGTTCCGCAAGGATAAAGCTGCGGTGGAGCGCGCGCTCAAGCGCCTGTTTCCAAAGCAACCGGATCTGGTGACGCTCAGCGTGGAGGATGCGGACGGTGAAGCGCTCGGCGAAGTATCGCGCGGTAAGGCCTTCGATCCCACGACGGAGTTCGATCTAGAAGTGCGCGTTCCGCTGGTTGATCCTGACGCGCCGGTGGAAAATCCACCAGAACTCGTGGCTGTGTTCGCGACCGAAGCCAAGCGCTTCCAGGAGCGTGACCAGCTGTCCACCTTCCTCGACGCGTACCGCACTGTGGAGCGGAGGCGTGAGGGTGACGACTCCGGACGTCTATACGCGTTTTCTGCCCTGCTTGGGATCACCATCTTGATGGCGATCGGCGTCGGCACCACGCTGGCTCGTAGTGTATCCGCGCGGATTGGTGAGCTGGCCGAGGCCACGCAAAAGGTGGGTGAGGGCGACCTGGACATCCGCGTGCCAGAGAAGGGCCAGGACGAGATCACGGATCTCGCGGCCGCGTTCAACCGCATGGTGATGGAGGTCGAGTCCAGTCGTGCGCGCATCGAGTACCTGCAGCGCATAGGGGCGTGGCAAGAGATGGCGCGCAGGCTCGCCCACGAGATCAAGAACCCGCTCACGCCGATCCAGCTCGCAGTGCAGGAGATCCATCGTAGATATCCAGGCACGGACGCGAACTACAAACGCATGCTGGATACCACGCTCGAGATCGTGGAGGACGAAGTCGGAACCTTGCGTCGGCTGGTCAGCGAGTTTTCGAACTTCGCTCGCTTGCCTAGGGCGGAGCTCAAGCAAGCGGATCTTGGCGACGTGCTCCGCGAGCTCCAGGGGCGCTCCTCGGTCGTCGAGGAGGAAGACGAGGTGATCCCGAGCGGTGCCGCCTTCGGCCTGCCAGAGGACTCATCCGTTGAGCTCGAGATCGACCTCCCGGAAGATGAGCTGCCGGTGCTGCTCGATCGCGACATGTTCAAGCGCGTGCTGGTCAACCTGGTGCGAAACGCTGCTCAAGCGAGCGCGGAGCAGGCCGCTGGCGCGCGCCCGCACGTGAAGGTCAGCATCGAGCGTCAGGGTGAACAGGTCGTGCTCGACGTCGATGACAACGGGCCGGGTATCCCCGAGGATCAGCGTAAGGTGGTCTTCGATCCGTATGTGACCACCAAGAGCGACGGCACCGGCCTGGGCTTGGCGATCGTGAAGAAGATCGTCGTCGAACATGGCGGCCTGGTAACCGCGCTCGCGAGCCCCCTCGGCGGCGCGCGCTTGCGCGTGAGGCTGCCAGTGCTCGGCACCGCGGCGTCAGAAGCGGCGCTCGCCGCGCGGAGCGAAGAAGGCCCAATCTCCACGCGAGCGTGAAGCGTCGCCTCGAGGCGCGAGCGCTGGTGCGCGGGGCAGCCGGGTACTTCCTCTCCCCCAAACCCCGCTCCTGAGGCAAAACCAGCTGAGCCCCGTGGACTTTCTCGTGGCTGTGCTGGCGAGGGGTTCGCGGGTCAGGTAGAGCACCCAGCAGATGAGCCGCGACTCCGAGGCTGCACGGCCCAAATCCAAGGCGAAAGAAAACCCGAACCAGATCTACATCACCGCTGCGCTGGTGTTGGTTGGAGCGTTGGTCTTCGGCTTGGTGTTGCTACCGCGCTTCGATCCGAGCAAGAGCCCGCTGGTGTCGCAAGCGGCCCCCGACTTCGCCCTGGAGGTGATCCACGAAGGCGACGAGGGCAGCCGAATTCGCTTGAGCAACCTCAAGGGCAAGCCGGTGTTGCTCGACTTCTGGGCGAGCTGGTGCGGACCGTGTCGCATGCAAGCGCCGATCGTCGATCAGATCGCACGCGAGTATGGCGAGCAGCTGCACGTGGTCGGCGTGGACACCGGTGATGCGCTCGAGCCGGCGCAAGTCTTCGCGAAGCAAGCGAAGCTCTCCTACCCCTGCGTGTTCGATCCCGACGGGGCTGCGGCGAAGAGCTACGGCGTCTCCACCCTACCGACGCTGGTGCTGATCGATAAGGAGGGCAGCGTGCGCCTGGTGCGCTCCAGCGTGATGCAGCGCGACGCGTTGAAGGAAGCGGTGGACCAGCTCCTCCAGTAGTCGTCGAGCCGCTTGAATTTGGGGGTGAGGGGAGACTTTTTGGTCCCCCAGGGTGGGCCAATGCGCTGCCGAGAGGTAACCTTTGCCCGTTCCGTCCCATTCGAGGAGAGTCCATGAGCAAGCGGTTCGAAAGCTTCGAAGAGTTTTGGCCCTACTATGTGCGGGAGCACAAGAACAAGCTGACGCGACGCTTTCACTTCGTCGGCACGGGCATGGCGCTCGGGTGCGCCGTGGGGGGGCTCCTCACGGGTCGTAAATCGCTGCTGCTGCTCGCGCCGGTGATGGGCTATGGCCCCGCATGGATCAGCCACTTCTTCATCGAGAAGAACAAGCCCGCCACGTTCGACTACCCGACGTACAGCTTGCTCGCCGACTTCGTGATGTTTGCCAAGATGGTGAACGGCACCATGGACGCCGAGGTGGAACGTATCCTCGCGGAAGAAGAAGTGGCGGCTGAAGAGGAACCAGAAATCGCTACCAACATGGCGACCGACGGCACCCTTCACTGAGCATCGCGCCCCTCTAGGCATCGCCGCTCAGATCTCGCCGGCGCAGGGAACTGCGGTAGGCGAGAGTCAGTGTTGCGCTCGAGACACAGGCGCGGGCGCGTGGTCACCGCGAACAGTGCTGCGCACCCCGAGCGAGCAAAGCGGGAAACCCGCGAAAACTCGCAGGTCTCTGGGTGATTCGCGGGTGCGGACTCTCGGCGCAAGGTTGGCAAGGAGCTTGCTCATAGGATTAACCATGCAGCAATTCGATGAGGGCTCAGGCGCGAAGCTTGGTGCAAGCGAGGCTCTGCCAGCTGACGAGGCTCTGCCGGCTGACGAGGCTCTGACTGCTGGCGAGCGCTGGGGGATCTGGATCGACCGCATCGTGCGTTTGGCGATGCTGGGAGTCGCGGCGGGATGGCTCGCTGGATGCACCACGCTCGGCCCCGTCCCGACGGTGACTGGGCAGGCAGTCTCCCCGGAACCGCGCAGCAACCTGGAGGCCCAGGTTGGCGCCGTTCCCGGCTACTTCTTGAGCAGCGCGGTTCGGTCCGATCCCAAGGGGTCGCCGATCCAGCAAGGTGCTGGCATGTTCGATCCCGAAGATCTGATCGGGGTCAAAGGCGTCGGTGTTGGCGGCCGAGTCATCGGAGGCGGCGACGAAGGCCCCTACGGAGAGCCGATGGTTCGCTATCGCGGGTACGTGGACTCCGAAGACCGCTTGGCAATGGGTGGCCTGGTCTATGGGACCAAGGCCAGCGGTGGCGCGAGCCACGCCAGCTACTCGATGACCCGCATTGGCGGCGAGTACGCCCTCGACTTTCGCCTGACACCCAAGAGCGAGTGGGTGGAGGTGCACCTGACCGGTGGCGTTGGGCTCTTGAGCCTCGACGCGCAAGGTAGGTACTGCCAGGGCAGCGACGGCTTCGGCACGGACTGCGACGAGCAACAGCCAAACGCGGCGGTCAGCGTCGACGGCTTCTACCCAACGGTCTTCGCAGGGGCGAACTTCGATCTGTTCCGGCACCTCGACTCCGTGTTTCACGGTGCACGGCTCGGCCTCTTATTTGCCGCAGGGCAAATGCCCCGGGTGCAAGACGCGGAGCAAGCGTCAGCCACCGGTTACGCGAGCGGCGGAGCGACGTTGACGCTCATGCTTGGCGGGCTGTGACGCCCGACTAGTTCGAGTCATCGTCGCGCCGCGCGAGCAACGTGCGCAGGAGGTCGAACGGGTCAAAGCCCAGCAGCCCCACCACGTCGCGATCTTCGACGGCCGCTTTGACCCGCTCGAACGCCGGAGCGAACGGGCTCGCGTCACCGAACAGGCCGCCAACACCCACGCGCTCCGCGAGATCTCGAATCGCAAAGAACGCCGCGCGCCCGGCGTCCACTCCGAGGGGGATAGCGAGCGCGGGGACGACTGGAGAGAGAACCACGTCGCGCGCGGCGACCGCGGCGGCCCAGCTACCGGCCTGGGAAGACTCACTCAGCTTCTGAAACGTCTCGAGCTCCGCAAAGCAGCCCACAGCGACTGGCCCGACGCGATGCTCTACTGCACGCAGCAAATGCCGATAGTCGCGGGTCCAGTCACCGCTGACGAGTCCCATGTCTTCCCGTAGCTCCTCTGGTCCAAGCAACAGGTCAAAGGCGGTTCCGCGGCGACGCAGCGTGATGCTGGTGAACAAGCTGCCTCGTTCGAAGACGCCCAGCACTAGCGCCTTACCGTCCGGGCAAACCAAATCGAGCGCACGCAGCTTGAGCTTTTGATTCGGTAATGGCCACGCGGAAATCTTCCAGGGCCACGCCTGGAGCTTGCCCGTAGCTTCGACCTCCTGGGCGGATCGCAAGAGCTCCACGACTTGATCGAACGCGTCGTGCTCTGGCGTGAGCCTTTCTGCCCACCGGTCCACCATGTCATTGAGCGCCGACCACTCGAGCTCGACGGCCCAGTGGGCGTCGAAGGCTCTCGCCAGTGATTCGAGACTCACAGGCCACTCGAGCGCGCTGACCGATCGGTCGCCGCGCGCACCCGTGAGTTGGATGCGACCGGTGCGCGTCGACAAGAGCTTCACCGGTCTCCCCTCGGAAGTGACCACGACCACTCCACCGCCGACGTCACTCGGTGACTGGCTGCCGGGGCGCGGCCGAAACGCCTTCGCGAGGCGGGTCCAGTCTTGGGTCGTGAAGCCCTCGAAACGCAGGTCGTTGGTGAACACCGCGGCGGAGTATACGGATCTCTACAAGTGAGGCGAATCTGGCAGCGAACTAGGGAGACAGGACACTAGTTGGCGAACGGGTCGGTGAGCCGTTCCCGCGAGCGAATCCCCAGCCGGCGCTTGCGTTTCCAGCCCCAGCGGACGCAGCCGTCAGGAAGCGCGACGGTCGTACGCTTAAGGCTTGTGGAAAGCCATTTTCGACTATGCTCCGCGCTCCCCGAGCTCCGAGTGGTTCAGCTGAATCGAGGAGCCAGGGAAGAGCGATGTGCCTCCTGAGGCACGCGCCACTCAACTCCCCCCAAGGCGAGCGTCCGCTGACTCGTGGACGACAACGCCGAGAAACTTCCTCTGACCTAGAGGAGGCTGGACGAGCTTTTCATGCACCTTCGAACGTCTTTCTTCGCCGTAGCTAGCGCTGCTGTACTCCTCTCCGCCTGCGCTGAGTCCGAGACCCTCAAACACATGGATGCTGAGGGCAGCGGGGGTGCGGCTGGAAGCTCGGCCGCCGGTGGCAATGGATCCACCGACAGCGCGGCCGGAGGTCCCACGGGTGGTTCCGCGGGGCAGCCGGGCAGCGGGGGCGCCGATCCGGGGAGCGGTGGGAGCGCGGGCGCGGGCGAGGGCGCGGCAGCAGGCAGCGGCGGTGCTGGGACTGGCGGAGTCGGCAACGCCGGCGCGGGCGGAAGTCCGTCGAACGGCTCGGGTGGTGCTGGCGCAGCCGGCGGCACGGGCGCTACCGGGGCCGGCGCAACGGGTGCTGGTGGCTCTGGCGCGACTGGCGCAGGCGGCTCTGGTGCAACAGGAAGTGGTGGTGGGGCTGGCGTGGCGGACTCCTGTCCCGGTCAAGCGCTGTCCTTCACGGGCTCAGGAAGTATCCGCACGGCAAGCGTTAGCGGTACGACTGTGGGCGCCATCGCCGACTTGACAGGCGGCTGCGGTAGCTCTGGCACTTCGCCAGACCTCGTCTACGAAATCATTCCCGATACCGACGGGCGCCTCGTCTTCACGCTCGACCCAGACAGCGGCTTCGACGCGGTGCTGTACGTGCACGAGAGCGGGTGCAATCTCTACGAGGCCGCCTGCGTGGACGATGGCGTCGGCGGTGGTACCGAAGAGATCGAGCTGTGGGTAACGGCAGGTACCAAGTACTACGCGATCGTGGACGGCTACTCGGGTGCCAGCGGTGGCTTCAATCTGGATGCGACGCTGTACCCCGCGACACCCGGCGACACTTGCCCCGGGGAACCGGCGACCTGGTCCGGAACCGGGCCCTACACCTGGTCGGCGTCTGGCGACACCTCGAACCGACCCAACAACTACGGTAGCAGCGGCTGCGGAAGCGCTGCCGGAGACGCTGTGTACGCGCTCACGGCGCCTGTGAATGGCACGCTGACCGTGGAGGTCTCCGGCAGCTTCGACTCCGAGATCTTCCTCTCCACGTCGTGTGGTGACTACGACCTGGCGTGCAACGACGACACGGGCAGCAGTGGCACCGAGACGTTCTCCGTTCCTGTGGCGAGCGGCACCACGTACTACGTGGTGATCGACGGATACTCCTCGAGCTACAGCGGCAGCTACAACGTCAACGCCACGATCACCGAGCCTGCGGCGAACGACGTTTGCCCGGGGGAGGATCTCACGTTCAACGGGAACACGGCGAGCGTGAGCGGCAGCACGGTTAACTCGACCAACGACTATGCTGGGACTTGCGGTACCGGCGGCGGTTACTCTCCGGAGCTCGTCTACCACTTCGTTGCGCCCACGACGGGCAGCTACACCGCGACGCTCACTGGCTCGAGCAGCTACGACTCGGTGCTCTACGTGCGTAGCGGCACGTGCGGTAGTGGCGCGGAGCTCGACTGTGCTGATGATCGCGCTTCGGGTGGCACCGAGACCGTCACGTTCAACGCCACGGCGAACACGGACTACTGGGTGTTCGTCGATGGCTACGGCGGCAAGTCGGGCACCTTCACGCTGAACATCACGCACAACTGAGCAGCGCTCCGTCAGGCTCAGGGCCCGTCGGGGTCTGACGCTTCCAGGGATTTGTCGCGCCGAGTGTGTTTTCCGGGTGGCACTCGGCGCGTACGCCTGTACATCGCGGGCTCATGTCCCCGTTCGTCGAAGCCATCGTGCTCGGAGTGCTGCAAGGCCTGACCGAGTTCCTTCCCGTCTCGAGCTCGGGGCACCTGGCGCTGGGGCAGATCTTGATGCGGATGGGTGAACCGAGTCTCACCCTGAGTGTCGTGATGCACGCAGGTACGTTGGCGGCGACTGCGCTCCTCGTGCGGGAGCGGTTACTAGCTGCGGTGCGCGAAGGAGTACGCGGGCTCGCGCAGCCGAAGCGCTTCACCGAGACGGCAGGCGGTCGCGACGTGCTGGTCGTCGTGCTGGCTACGTTGCCAACCGGCGTGATTGGTCTGTTGATGCGCGCCGCGGTCGAGAAGTACACGCAGTCGCCGTTTGCGATTGGCCTCGGCTTCCTGGTCACGGCGTTGCTCCTGTTGTCGACCCTCAAGGCCAAGCCGGGCGAGCAGGACACCCCAACGTGGGTTGGAGCGATCTTGGTGGGTATCGCCCAGGGCATCGCGGTGTTGCCAGGGGTGAGCCGCAGCGGCTCGACCATCGCCGTCCTGCTCTGGCTCGGTGTGAAGCCCGCGCGGGCGTTCGAGCTCTCGATGCTGATGAGCCTGCCGGCGGTGCTCGGCGCGGTCGTGCTCGAGTCGCGCCACCTCGAGTCGTTGCATGGCATGGGCCCTGCGTTGCTCGGTGCCGGTGTCGCGTTTGCCGTGGGTGTGGTTGCGCTGGTGCTGCTGAGGCGTGTCGTGATCCGCAACGGCTTTGCCTGGTTTGCGCTCTGGGTGTTGCCCCTCGGGATTTACACGCTGCTCTTCGTCAAAGTCTGAGTGCGCGCTTCGTCTGCTCTTTTCTGGGGGGGAGGTGCGTCGACTGTTCGCCGCGCCTGACGGGTTGCGGCGTCCGAGTACAGGGGATAAGTCGGGCGCATGTCGAACGTCTATGCGGTGATCATGGCAGGTGGCAGCGGAACGCGCTTTTGGCCCGCTTCGAGGCGCCTCACGCCGAAGCAGCTCTTGAGCATCGCCCCAGGCACCGAAGAGTCTCTGATCGCCGGCACCGTTCGCCGCCTGAGCCGCATCGTCGCGCCGGAGCGCGTGCTGATCGCAACCGGTGAGCACCTCCTGAGCGAGACTTCAAAGCAGCTCCCGGGGCTCCCGCAGCAGAACTTCCTGGGGGAACCCGTCGCGAAGAACACCGCCCCTTGTATTGGTTGGGCGACGTTCATTGCCGCGCGGAGAGACCCTGACGCGGTCATCGTGGTCGTGCCCAGCGACCAACACGTCGCCGACGAGGCCGCTTTCGAGCGTGCGCTCAACACCGCCATCGCCTCCGCCGAGAGCGGCATCATCACCACCATCGGCGTAACGCCAACCCGCCCCGAAACTGGCTACGGCTACATCGAGCTAGGGGACGCGGTTGACGTGCCCGGCGCCTCGGGTGATGTATCCGCGGTGAAACGCTTCGTCGAAAAGCCCAATCGTGAGACAGCGCAGCAGTACCTCGACTCCGGACGCTACGTTTGGAACGCCGGCATGTTCATCTTTCGCGCCCAGGACATGCTGGCGGCCCTCGAGGCGCACCTCCCGGAGCTACACGCCGGGCTCGTGCGCATCGATCGCGCGGCGGAGGAGTCGCCGGAGCGTGAGGCGGAAGTCACTCGAGAGGTGTTTGGCGCAACCCAGTCGATCTCGATCGACTACGGCGTGATGGAGCGCGCCGACCGGCTCAACGTCGTCCCCGCGAGCTTTGGCTGGAGTGACCTTGGCAGCTGGGAGTCGAGCTGGGAGCTTGGTGAGCAGGACCCGGAGGGCAACGTAGTACCGGAGCACGCCGTCCTCGTCGACGCGAAGCGGAACCTCGTTTGGGACGCCCGGGCTGCCAAAGCCAAGCGCGTCATAGCGCTCGTGGGCGTTGAAGACTTGTGCGTGATTGAGACCGAAGACGCGCTGTTGGTGATTCCGCGTGAGCGGGCTCAAGACGTGCGGGCCGTCGTCGATCAGCTCAAGGCTGCCAAGCGTGACGCGCTGCTCTGAGCTTCGTGCCGGAGCTCCTCACCCCCAAAAACCCTGTTTCTGCCCGCCTGTGTGGCGCGGTTGAGGGTGGAGTCAGGCGACGGAGACAGTACGAGGCCAGAGCTTATATGATCGGCTCATGAGCCTGCTGTCCAATACGCTGCTCGAACTCACCGTACTGCTCAAGAGCCGCAAGGTGTCCCCCGTCGAGCTGATGCGCGAAACCCTCGAGCGCATCGCTCAGGTGAACCCCCAGCTGAACGCGCTCGTGTGCCCCCGGGATCCTGATGTCCTCTTGCAGGAGGCAAAGGCCGCCGAGGCGCGCTTGATGGCAGGCGAGGGCCGAATCTTCGAAGGCCTGGCGCTTGGGGTGAAGGACCTCGAAGACGCTGAGGGCTTGGTCAACTCCCAGGGCTCACTGCTGTTCAAGGAGAACGTTTCCGCGCGGGATTCGATTCAGGTTGCGCGGCTCAAAGCCGCCGGCGCCATCGTGATCGGGAAGACGAACGCCCCGGAGTTCGGCACGACGGCGATCACGAAGAACCTCGTCTATGGCACCACCACCTCACCCTGGAACGCCGAGCGCACTCCGGGCGGTTCGAGCGGCGGCAGCGCGGCGTTGCTGGCGGCCGAGGCGCTACCGCTCAACACCTCGAGCGACGGTGGTGGTTCGATCCGCATCCCCGCGAGCTTCGTGGGCGCGTTCGGCTTCAAGCCAAGCATGGGTCGGGTTGCGCGCGGTCCGTTCGAGTTCTGGGACTCCGGGCGCACCTCGGTGTGGGGACCGCTGACCAAGACCGTCGAAGACGCAGCGCTGTTCCTCGATCAAGTCGTTGGTCACCATCCGCTCGACCCCATGAGCCTGCCGCATCCTGGTTTCAGCTACCTCGATCACCTGGAGCAAGCGAAGGAGCGCAAGTGGCGTATCGCGTACAGTCCAGACCTCGGGTACGCGGTCGTGCAGTCGGACGTGGCCCGCGTCGTGCGCGAAGCGGTGAAGGTGTTTGAGGCTCAGGGGCACAGCGTCGAGCAAATTGACGGCGGCCCTCCGGAGCTCGGGGCTGACTGGGGATTGATCGGCGCGTTCGAGCTGGGCTCGCATCTGGCACCGGAGCTGAAGCGTCACGGCGATCTGTTGCAGCGCTCGGTGCTGCGGACGATTCGCATGGCGGAGACTGGGCTCGACCTCGAGTGGTGGGGCGAGGCAGCGCGACGTCGAGCCCAGCTCTCCAGGTGGGTGGCCGAAGTGTTCGAGAAGTACGACCTCTTGCTGACTCCGACGGTGCCTTACGATCCACCGCCTGCCAAGGGCCCATTCCCGGCGGAAACAGAAGGCCGCCTGCAGCGTGTGGCGAGCGTCGCGTCGTTTACCATTCCATTCAACCTGTCCTGGAACCCGGCGGCGACAGTGCGCGCTGGCCTCTCCGACGCGGGGTTGCCGGTTGGCTTGCAGATCGTCGGGCCGTTGCAGCGAGACGAACTCGTGCTCGAGGCGGCTCAGGCGTTTCAGCGCGAGCGCCCGTGGCATCCCAGGTGGCCGCTACGAGCGTAGTTCCGCTAGCGACGCTTGCGACCGCGGCTCGCTGGAGCCCCGCCACCGCGCTTCCCACGCGAGCTCGGCTTCGATGAGGCGGGCCCCGCCTTGCCGAGCTTGCCACGGGAGCGGCTCGAGGCGGCGGCGGACTGTGGACCTCGAGAGCGCGGGCCGCTCGCTGGTTCATCCGCTGGCGAGTTGCCCGTCAGGCGCTTGATCTCGTCACGGCAGCGAGCGGCCTTCTCGAAGTCGAGGTTTTCGGCAGCGCTGAACATCTCCTGGCGTAGCTCCTCGAGGCGCTCGGCAAGTGCCGCTTCGTCAGCCGGAGACTCAGTCTTGCCGTCTTTGGCTCTGCTCGGGCCCTTGGGCACCGCGTAGTAGTCGCTCGTTCCCGCGCTGGGGTTGACCTGGAGGATGGCGCGCTTGATCGTTTCCGGGGTGATACCGTGCTCGGCGTTGTAAGCCTCCTGGATCGCGCGTCGACGGGTCGTCTCGTCAATCGCCTGCTTCATCGATGGCGTGATGCGGTCCGCGTACATCAGGACCTTGCCGCGGGCGTTGCGCGCGGCGCGGCCGATGGTCTGAATCAGCGAGCGCGCGGAGCGCAGGAAGCCTTCCTTGTCGGCATCCAGGATGGCCACCAAGCTGACCTCAGGCAGGTCGAGGCCTTCGCGCAGTAGGTTGATGCCCACCAACACGTCGTAGTCGCCCGCGCGGAGGCTTCGCAGGAGTTCGATGCGCTCCAGCGTCTCGACGTCGGAGTGCAGGTAGCGCACCCGAATGCCGAGCTCCGCGTAGTACTCGGTCAGATCTTCAGCCATCCGCTTGGTCAGCGTGGTCACCAGCACGCGCTCGTCCGCCTCGACCCGCAGCCGGATCTCTTCGAGCAGGTCGTCGACTTGACCGCCGACGGGGCGCAGCTCGATTTCAGGGTCGATCAGCCCCGTCGGGCGGATCAGCTGCTCGATGGGTTCACCGTCGCTGTGGGTGAGTTCGTAGTCGCCAGGTGTGGCCGACACGAAGAGCACTGTCTTCATGTGCTGCTCGAACTCATCGAATTTGAGCGGGCGATTGTCCAGGGCGCTCGGTAGCCGGAAGCCGAACTCGACCAGTGTTTCCTTGCGGGAACGATCGCCGCGATACATGGCGCCGATCTGCGGCACCGTCTGGTGGCTCTCGTCGATCACCAACAGGAAGTCATCCGGGAAGTAGTCGATCAGGGTAGGCGGCGGATCGCCCGGGGAGCGACCGGAGAGATGCCGAGAGTAGTTCTCGATGCCCTGGACGAAGCCCATGGTCTCGAGCATCTCGAGGTCGTACTGCGTGCGTTGCTCGAGGCGTTGCTTCTCGAGGAATCGCACTTCCTTGTCGAGGTATTCGAGTCGCTCGCGCAGCTCGGCGCGAATATTCTCGATGGCGCGCCGCATGTGCTGCTGAGGAGTGACGTAATGAGAGCCCGGGAACACGGAGTACCTGTCGAGGCTCCCCAGCACACGGCCCCGCAACGGATCAACTTCGCTGATGGCCTCGACTTCGTCTCCAAAAAATTCCACGCGGATAGCTAAGGCTTCCTCGTAGACCGGGAAGATCTCCACGATGTCGCCGCGCACACGGAAGCAGCCGCGGTGGAAGTCGATGTCGTTGCGCTCGTACTGAATGTCCACCAGGCGACGCAGCAGCTCGTCGCGCCGCATCTCCTGGCCGCGCTCGATCTGGATCAAGAGGCCCTGATAGCTCTCCGCGGAGCCGATGCCGTAGATGCAGCTAACCGATGCGACGATGATCACGTCTGGGCGTGACAGCAGCGCCTGGGTGGCGGCGTGGCGCATGCGATCGATCTGGTCGTTGATGATCGCGTCCTTCTCGATGAACGTGTCGGAGGACGGGATGTAAGCTTCTGGCTGGTAGTAGTCGTAGTAGCTTACGAAGTAGGCCACCGCGTTGTCTGGGAAGAGGTCCTTCATCTCCCCGTAGAGCTGCGCCGCGAGCGTCTTGTTCGGCGCAATGATCAGCGTCGGACGACCCATCTTCTGGATCACGTTCGCGACGGTGAACGTCTTGCCGCTCCCAGTGATGCCCAGCAGCGTCTGGCATCGCTGTCCTTGCTCGATGCCCTTGATTAGCTTTTCGATGGCCTGAGGCTGATCACCTTGAGGAGTGAAGTCGCTGCGCAGTCTGAATGGGGAACTCATGAATACCTGTCCGCCGGTTGGCGCCGTAGCGGTCCCGTGGTTGTGCGCTGATCGCCGCAAGCCGTGCTCTGGACGCGAGGCTCACAGCATAGCCTCGGCATGCCGCGCTGGGTCTACCCCCCCATGGCTTCCTGCTGACGTTCCCTTGTCAGGAGTCGCGAGAACCGCGCGGCATTCCAGTCCACCGGCGGGGCGAGATGGGCGACGGGCGTGACCTCCTTGCGGGCTTCGAGCGCTCTAAGCGCCGAGCTTCATTGGACAATACCTCGCCGATTCGCCGCGGTGAGCGCGACCGCGTCGAGAGCTGTGCAGATTTGCTCGTGTCCTTCCTCGTTTTCGTCGGCTTCAGTCCGCTGACGAGCGACCAGCTTGCTCCCCGAGGTGCCTGAGATTCGACTCAGGGAAACTGCCCGAGCTGAGGCAAACCGAGGTCTTCATCCCAGCCAAGGGCCACGTTGAGCGCGTGTAGCGCTTGCCCCGACGCACCACGAGTGAGGTTGTCGATCGCTCCGAACGCCAGCAGCGTGCCCGTTCTCGCGTCGAGCCGGTAGGCCACGTGAGCCCGTGCGGAACCTCGGACCCACAACGTGTCGGGTAACTCGTCCTGCATCACGCTGACCAGGCCAGTGGAAGGGTAGAGCGCCTTTGCAGCCTCCCGGCAACGCTCTGCGTCGACGCCCGGCCTTGGCCGCAGGTAGGCCACGCTGAGGATCCCGCGAGTCATCGGCACCAGGTGTGGCGTGAAGACGACACGAACGTCTTGCCCCGCGGCAATAGATAGTTCTTGCTCGATTTCGCCCGTGTGGCGATGGGTGCCGGCGACCTTGTATGCGCGGATCCCCTCGCTCGTTTCGCTGAAGTGTGTGCCCGCGGTGGGTGTGCGCCCGGCGCCGCTCACTCCGCTCTTCGAGTCGATGATGACGGGTGAGCTGATGTCCAATAGTCCGGCCGAGAGCAGCGGGGCGATCGGTAGGATGGCGCTCGTGGGGTAGCACCCCGGCGCGGCGATCAGGCGCTTGCCGCGGAGTGCGTCGCGATGCAGCTCCGGGAGCCCATACACTGCTTCCGCGAGGAGATTGGCGGCCGGGTGTTCGCCATACCACGTGCGATAGTCCTCCAGGTTGCGGAGGCGAAAGTCGGCGGAGAGATCGACGACGCGCAGTCCCTCCGCATACAGACTCGCGACCACCTCGGCGCTCTTGGCGTGGGGCAGGCAGCAAAACACGACCTCTAGTTGCTTGGCCAGGCGCGGCGCGTCGGTCGGCCCAAAGCGCTCAATCGTCAGGTCACCCACGCCGGGTACGCCGAGCGTGCCGGGGAGCACCTCGGAGAGCTTGCGGCCAGCGTTGCTATTTCCCGCTACCCACACCAGCTCAAGGCGTGGATGACGATGGACCAGCCTCAACAGCTCAGCGCCGGTGTACCCGGCGGCTCCAACGATGCCGACTCGCAACGTGTCTTGCGCCATGACGGATGTGCTCCCTGATTGAATGCCGTCTGATTGATTGCCGTGCGGAATAGTAAGCTGGTGCCGCGTGTGTGCGTGCCGGGTGCGTGAAATGCAACAACGCGGCGCTCGGGAACCGGGCGCCGCGTTGGCTGACTTCGAGCGCTGATTGCTTAGCGCTTGGAGTACTGGAAGCGCTTGCGGGCGCCGGGCTGACCGGGCTTCTTACGCTCCTTCTCACGGGCGTCGCGAGTGAGGTAGCCAGCCCGCTTGAGCGTGCGACGACGCTCGCCGTCCTCGACGAGGAGCGCGCGAGAGATGCCGTGGCGCATCGCTTCGGCCTGGGCGCTGTGTCCGCCGCCGACGACGGTGGCCAGCACGTCGTACTTGTCGCTGATCTCGAGCAGCTCCAGACCCTGGCGCGCGATCATGCGCGAGGTGGGGCGCTCGAAGTACTCATCCAGGGGCGCGCCGTTGACGACGATCTCACCGCTACCGGGGCGCAACCAAATGCGGGCCACGGCGCGCTTACGCTTGCCGGTGGCGTACCAGGGAGCCGGGGTGGCCGCCTTGGGGGTGCTGACTTGTTCTTCGCTCATCTTTCAGTCTCTCTCTAAGCTGTGCTCAGAACGAAAGCTCCGAGGGAGCCTGCGCCGCATGGGGGTGCTCCGCGCCGGCGTACACCTTCAGCTTCTTGATCATCTTCCGGCCAAGGGCGTTCTTCGGAAGCATGCCCTTCACCGCGAGCTCGATGGGAGCAGCGGGCTTGAGGGCGATCAGCTCACCGAAGCTACGGGTGGTCATGCCGCCCGGGTAGCCGCTGTGGTTGTAGTACTTCTTGTCGTCGAACTTGCGGCCCGTGACCTTCACCTGATCGGCGTTGATCACGATCACGAAGTCACCGGTGTCGACGTGGGGGGTGAAAGTCACCTTGTGCTTGCCACGCAGGACCTTCGCAACCTCGCTCGCCAGACGACCGAGGGACTTGTTTTTGGCGTCGACGACCCACCACTTGCGAGTAGCTTGGGCCTCGGCCGGCTTGGCCACGAACGTACGCATGTTCTATCCGACTACTGGATTTCCAGTGAAAGGCGCGGGCAGTGCCACGCTTGGTTGACGATTCTTCTCAGGTTCGTCTTCGAGTCGCCGCCACAGCTGCGATGCTCCCGAACCTGCCCGGGCCGTGGCGCTGATACACCGGCTCACGCCGCGCGACCAACCCCGGACCCAGGAGCTCGCCTCCTGAGAGAGCGAAACTGAGTACTTTGCAGGGACTTCAGAGGCGCAGGGGGAGGAATCCAAGGTGGATTTCTCGCTCCTGGCGATTGAAGGGCGCATCTTCTAGCCGCCAGACCCAACTGAGTCAAGCACGAGACAGGCGGTTTGAGAATCGCTGCGAAACGTGCCACCCCGGGAGTGGGACGGTGGGAAACCCGTCTGCGCTGGAGGGCACCCCTCCCCCCCAAACCCGGACGCCGGACCCAGAGCAAATCGGCACCGAGGCGGCGGTGTTCCCAGTGCCCGCGCAGGCGCGTCACTACGCCTCAGCGGTGGGTCTGACGAAAATCACGGCTGCCAGAATCGCAGCACGAACGTCCACAGCGCTCGGCAAGACGAGAGCTGCGGGCTCGCCAGCGTCGAAAGCTCCGAACTCGCGACCGACATCCAGGCTGGGGTGTGGGAGGATTGAGGGGAGCGCCTTGGGGGTCAGCTGTTGTAGAACCAAAAGACTGTCGTCGATTTGCCGCGGGTGAGCCGACGATGGTGTCGAACTGAGATTGTGCCCAGCTACAGGGCAGGTAGCGTGAGGTCCCACGCGCCTAGGACGTGGACCGCGCCGCAAACGCCAGAGGGTCAGAAGAAGTCCGAGTTATGCATCCGACCGGGAACGTTCGCATGGTGGAGCGCCTCGTCGCGAAGGGGTTGATTACCCCTGAGCAACAAGAGGCGATCATCGCGTATCACCAACGCATGGGTGGTCGAATCGAGGAGTCGATCATCGAAACGAACGCGCTTGACGAGGTGCAGCTGCTCAAGTTCCTCGCTGCGTTCCACAAGACGCGCTTCGTTTCCACGGAGAAATTGTCCAAGGCTGACATCGATCGTTTCACTCTGGATAAGGTGCCGAAGGCCCTGGCAGAGAAGGAGACCATCTTCCCGGTCCTCTTCGACCAAGCGAAGCAGTCGCTCAGTGTGGTGATGGCGGACCCCGATAACGTGGCGGCGATCCAGGAGATCAAGCTCGCCGCCAGTCTGAAGGACGTCAGCGCTTTCGTCGCTCGCCCAGCGTCGGTGAAGGCAGCAATCAACAAGGCCTACAACGGCGACATTCATGCGTTCGCCGTGCTCGATCGCTCCGCACACGAGCAGTTCACGTCCATGCTCAACGTGTACGAGCGCAACCTCGTCAGCGAAGAGAGCATGTCTCTGTCGCTGGCTGACGAGCGTGGCCGCGTGCAGATGTACGACGAGCGCGACTTGAAGGAGCAACGCACCGCCGGCGGCACCGGTCGTGGCGGCGTCACCAGCGATTCGTACCTCGAGACGTTGAACGTGCTCGTCAGCCTGATTGAAAACTCGCGTCCCGACCTGCGTGGCCACTCGGCGCAAGTGGCGCGTCTCATGAAAAAAATCTCGGAGCGCATTGGACTCAGCGAGCAGGACCGCGCGGCGATGGTGCTCGCGGGCTACATCCACGACCTGGGCAAGATGAGCGCTTACCACCTGACCGCGCTCAACGTGGCGGAGTACGAGGGACACCGCGTCGCTGCGAAGAAGCTCTACAAGGCGCCGCTGCGATTGCTCGAGGCGGTCGAGCTGCCCCGAGAGACCTCGCGTGCGATCGAGCAGATGTACGAGCGCTTCGATGGAGCGGGCCTGCCCGGTGGCGAACGCGGAAAAGAGATCTCCCTTGGCGCACGCCTGCTGGCGATCGCAGACACCTATGCAGATCTCACGCAGAACCCACGGAATCCCTATCGCCGGGCGCTGCGACCGATTCAGGCTTGCGAGGTGCTGGGTCGCTACAAGGAGAAAGTGTTCGACCCCAACCTGGTCGACCTCTTCCGTCACACCGTGACGGGAGAGGACCTAAAGGCGCGTTTGCTTGCCGATCGTCACATGGCGCTGGTGGTGGATCCGGATCCCGAGGAGACCACCGTGCTCGAGCTGCGCATGGTTGAGCAAGGCTTCGAGGTGAAGGTCGCGCGCACCGGCGAGCAAGCGATGAAGATGCTCGAGAAGGGCGATGTCGAGGTCGTCGTGAGCGAGCTCGATCTGGGCAAGGCAGACGGCTTCGCGTTGCTCGCTGAGGCTCGCAAGCACGAGTGGGGGCGGGAAATGCCCTGGGTGATCGTCACGGGGCGGACCGGGCGCGCCGACGCACAACGCGCCTTCGAGATGGGCGCGGCCGACTTCATGAGCAAGCCCGTCGCCGCAGATCTGCTGGTAGCCAAGCTGAAGCAGATCCTCGAACGCCACGCGGGCGGTCGAGGCACGCGCGGTGTCTCTGGATCACTTATGGAAATGGGCCTGCCCGACATGGTGCAGGTGCTGTGGCACGGCCGGAAGACGGGCTCGTTGAAGATCCGCGCGAAGGGCGAAACGGGCGAGATCCACTTCGTGAAGGGCGACATTCACAACGCCATGTGGGGTCGTTTGCGCGGCGAAGAGGCTTTCTATTCCATGCTGGGGCTGGCGGAGGGCGACTTCGTGCTCGACCCAAACTTCGTCACCACCTCCCGCGTCATCAACGCCAGCCCTGAAGCGCTGCTCCTGGAAGGCATGCGTCGACTGGACGAGGGCGCTGCTTAGGCAAACAGCCGCAGCTTACGCAAACAGCCGCAGCCTAGCGAAAGGGCCGCAGCCTAGCGAAAGAGCGCTGCGGCGCGCCATCCGGAGCGGTAGCTGGAGTCGAGCGATCTCGGGCTGGAGGCAAACGATCGTTCAAGATCGCCGAATCGCAGGGCCTCAGGTGGTGAGAAGGGGCGCGCAAGTGGCGTCGCGTGGTAGTGTTTCGGTGACGAACCACCACGTACAAGGTCGCTACGCTGCTCCACCGGGTGTCAGCGTGGCTGTGTTACCCTAAGCCCTTTGTCGAGCCGTCCAGTGCCGAAGACGCCGCCTCCGCTGCTCGGATTCAATAACAACGTCAAGCATCGCGGCAGGGTTTTCCACATCCAAACGGAAGACTCCGGCGTGAAGCGCCCGCACGTGATCACTCACTTGTTCGCGGACGGCGGGCGCATCGTCAAGAGCAAGAAGACCACGTACACCGAGCACGTGGGCCGCGATGACACACCGCAGGTGGTGCGTCGGCTGATGAAGGAGCAGCACAAGGCGATGTTCATCGCGTTGCGCGGCGGCGAGTTCGATGAGCTGATCGAGGGCATCTGTGGTCCCCATCCGTTGCCAGCGCCAGCGCCGAAGCCGGTGGAAGCTCCCCCTTCGAGTCCCGAGGCGGCGCCACCGCCCCAGGAGCGCCCCAAGCGGCTGTCAAATCCCAACTTGCAGCGTGTGGATCCACAACAGGCACGGGCGCTCGCTCGGCAGGTCGCCGACAAAGAGCTCGACATCGATGTGGACTCTCATCTGAGCCGCCCCGAGCCACAGGTGAAGAACACGCCGGTTCACGGCACGCCAGTGGCCGCGGAGCCGAAGGCCGACGAGGCGGGTCGCTACGCCGCGTCCCGGCCTGCAGCGATTTTTGAATCGCGGCCTGACGAAGGCTCGATCTTTGGTGGCGGGATCAGCGAACAGAGCCTCGATGACGTGATCTTGAGCTACATCGCTGAAGATCTCGACGAGGGCTGAAGCGCTCAGCCGGTCGTCGGCTCGTACTTATCCTTGGGGTAACGCTCGGAGGCCTCTTTCAGCGCGCCGTGGAGGATCTCTGCCGTGATGATTTCGGGCAGCAGCTTGTGCGTCCCATCGGGGAAGTAGATCACGTAGATCGGGATCCCGCTCCGCCCAAGGCGCTGCATTTCCTTCTCGAGCATCGGGTTCTCGTCGGTCATGTCCGCCTTCATGGGGAGGATATTCGTTTCCGTAAGGAGAGACCGCGTGCCGTCTGTCTCGATCACCGCCTTCTCGTTTGCCTTGCAGCTCACGCACCACTCTGCCGTGAAATCGGCGAACACTGGGCGCATGCGCTTGTGCTCCGCCGCGATGCGCGCCTTGTCGTAGTTCACCCAGTTGATGTGGCCGTCCTTCACCACCGGCGGCTCCCTCCTCGGGACATTGCCGTTGCCCTGTGATCCGGAGGTGGGGGAGGGGGTGAGGCCAGTCGTGTTCTCCGCCTTGGGCAGCTCGACCTCGGGCGTCTTGTTCTTCGGTGTGAGGTCCACCATCCAAATCGCCATCGCGGCGACGAGCGCTGCACCTCCGATGCGAGTTCCAACGCGGCGCCCGACGCTGTGCATCAGGTTTCCAAATCGACCCACCGCCCACAGTGCGAGACACAGCACCACCAGGAAGTAGAGGAACTGCGTGTTGCTCGACTCAGGCAGCTTGTTCATCAAGATGCCAAGGAGCCACGCGGCAGTCGCGAGCAGGGTGAAGCCGAGCAGCTGCTTGAAGGTATCCATCCAGGCCCCGGGCTTCGGCAGGAAGCGTTTGAGCGCCGGGATGTGGGTGACCAACAAGAACGGCAGAGCCAGACCAAAGCCCGACACCCCGAAGATCACCAGGGTATGCGAGGGCGGCGCCTTGAGCAGCGCGTACGCCACCGCGGGACCGAAGATCGGCGCCGAGCACGGCGTCGAAAGGATCGTGGCCAGGATGCCGTTGACGAATGAGCCGCCGTAGCCCTCCCGACCCTCGCCTCCAGCGATACCCACCGTGATTTCGAAGACGCCGAAGCAGTTCAGCGCGAAGGCCACCAGTACCGCGACCATCACCGCCAGGAAGGTCGTGTTCTGAAACTGCTTTCCGTAGAAAACGGCGTGCCCAGCCGCTTTCAGTCCAATCAGCACCGCGGCTAGCGCGAGGAACGTGAGAATGACACCCGCCGTGTAGGACAAACCATGCATGCGGTTCGTGCGCGCGTCGTTCTCCGAATGATCGACGAGGTGAAACAGCTTCAGCGTGAGCACCGGCAGCACGCACGGCATCACGTTGAGGATCAGGCCTCCAAGAAAGGCCAAGCCAGCGTAGTAGAGGAGTTCCATCGTTTTCCGAGGTGATCGGGCGGGACGCCGCGAGTCCCGAAAATCTAGTTCTCAGAACCCCAGGCGACCAGTCAACCGGACCTGGACCGCAAATATTGCCAAAAAAATGCAGCGGCCTGGCTGCTGGAGGCTGTGCAGATGTGTCCGCTCCGCTGAATTGGCCTCGAGCGTGGCACTACGCGACGGGATCTGCACCGTTTCATCCGCCCTGGTTGAAGCCCCCAAAAAAAAGACGCCCGGGCTGGGCGCTTGCCCAACCCGGGGTGCATTACCGTCGGGAAGCGATGGTTGGCTAGGCGACCAAGCTTTGGTGCACGTCGAAGCGACCCCGCCCCAGGTCGAGCGCGGCGAACTCCAGCCGCCCGCCCGAGCAGGTGCCGGAGTTCACGAAGGTTACACCGGGGAAGTCCGTGCGCTTCGGTACGTGGGAGTGACCGGTGACCACGACGTCCGCTCGCCGCTGCACACCGAGGTGGCTTGCCCAGTCTTCCAGCGACCCTGGACCGACGCGCTGGCTCTGCATCGCTTCCATGCGTTCGAAGAGCCGGTAGACGTGGCTCAAACCGAAGCGCTTGAGCCATCCGCCGAGCCACACACCGGCCTCAGAGAGCCACCGTGGATGCCCAACGAAGGCGTCGTGGTCGTGGCCATGGGTGAAGAGCACCCGCAAGCCACCGCGATCGATGGTGAGCTCGTCCGGCGCTCCATCCACCTTGCCAGCCACCCAGTCGTGGTTGCCGTGGACGTACCAGTACTTCGCGCCTTCGAAGCGCCGCGCGATGCGTGGGTGCGCTTCCTTCGCGCGCCTCAGCTCTCCCTCGTAATCCCCGGGGATACGTGGCGTCAGTGTTTCCCAGATGTCACCGAGCAGGACGATGCGCTCGAAGTTTCTCTCGAGGAAGCGCAGGAAGCTCTCGAAGCGGGCGTCGTCGTGTTCGAAGCTATCCGCTTCGTCGCGCTGCCCTAAATGAAGGTCGGAAATGACGGCGATTTCCATGTCTAACTCCGTCTCCGCGGTCGCGCCGTCGAACGGCGACGTCCGCCTTGAGTCGCCTCGCGACTCGGGTTGTCGTGCAGTCTGTTTATTCGCTGCGGAAATTAGAGAGCCCAAGTGACGCTCGAGCGTCGCTTCCGTGAGGTGTCAGAGGAGTTGTCCACAGGCCCCGACCCGCCGAGCCGGCCGCCGTTGGGCTCTGAACGCCGAGACTAGTGGGCGCTCAGCAGGTCTTTGAGCCAGAGGCGCGCTTCTCCCGCGTGTTCGAAGCTCTTCACGGGGAAGGACGGGCTCTCCATCCAAGTCACCGCGGTCACCACCCCGCGTCCCATCGCGGTGCGCAGGACTACGCTCATCCCAGCGATGTAGCGTCGGGTGCGCGGGCGCTGGACGTCGAAGAACTCCACGAAGCGGGCGCGCGTCTTTGCGTCTGGCACATCCGCTTTGCGTGCGTCGATCAGGAGGCCGATGCGTTCGCGCCGCGTGAGGAACTCAGCGCACCGCGCGAGGTAGTCGTCCACCTCCGGCTGCGAAATGCTCACGTCGAACGTGACCCGCAGAATCGGCCACTCCGAGTCATCGAACGCCGGCACCCCCACGGGGCGTAGTGTAGCTCAAAAAGCGCGCTCGATGACTTCGTCCCTGAAGGGGCGAACGCTCTCTTTTTTTCAATGCTTCGAACCCAGGGCGTTGAACACCGTGCGCACCGCACGCTTGGTGCGTGGCGTGCTTTGGCGCTCCAGCGCGGCGCTCAAGGTTGCCACGATCTCCTTGGAGTCCTGGTGGATTGGTGCTTCACGGGGACTCAGCAGGTACGGGTGTGCTACCGCGTCGAACGCAATCAGGGCCAGGGAACCCCCCTGATCGAGCCATCTCTTGACCCGCAGCCAGTCGATCCCTGAGCGGTACGCCACCTCTCCCCATTCGGCTCGTGGCTGCAGCGTTTCAGCGGCCCCCTCGAGCACATCCAGCAGTCCAGGCAGCGCCAGCCGACCGAAGGCTTGGATGTCGCGCCCGGTCTCTTTGGGTTGCCGCCAGGCCCATGCGATCGCGTCCGTTTCCGGAAGGCAAAGCCCGGCGATGCTGAACCGCGTCTCCTCGAGGGTTGCGTTGGCGAGCTGCCGCCTGGCCCAATCTGCTCCTCGGCTGCCGAGCGCTCTCGCCACGACGTAGCTCGCCCGCATGCGTGTCCCCAAATGGGCGCTGAACGGTTCTCCGTCGAGCGCTGTCTCAAGCTCCTCGGGTGTCCTGGTTTCCAGCGCCGAGAGGTCTGAGGGGGTGAGCTCACGTCTTAGTTCGACCAGAGCCAGCAGCTGCTCCTCAACGGGCGCCTCGGCCGAGGGGCGGTGCGTCTTGCCAATGCAGCCTGGGCTCTCGAAATCTCGGTGAAGGATGCCTTCTTCCGGATCCACTACGTACACGTCGGCTTCGACGTCTCGCGCCAGGATCTCGAGAAACTCAGCCAGGGACTCTGCGACGCGCTCGGCGTGGTCTATCGCCTCGCTCTCCCAAACCGATCCATCCTTCAGGTCGAGCGCGTAGGTCCCGTCGCCGGATCCGCCGAACGGGAACCAGTTCTCCGCCTGGATCGCCACGCTCTCGAACTCCGCGAGCAAGTCTAGCCACACGGTTCGCTGGTGAATTGCCTGTGAGAGTGAGAACCAATCTTCGCCTACGAGGGCTGCCTCACCCCCACCATGCAGGCCGTAGAACTCACGCAACGCCGTGGGGATGTGTGGCCAGACTCCAATCGCCGCGTCCCACTCCTCAGGGGTCGCTGGTTGCCTCAGTTGACTCGCAACCTCAGGTGCCTCTCGCAGCAGCCAGGCCTCGACAGCACCCCAAGCCGTGGCAATTCGGTTCGAGCTCATCGAGTCAGGCATTGGCGCGAGTGTAGTCGCGCCGACGTAGCGAAATCGAGGGGCCTTGCCCGGGCGGGCAATCCACACCACATGCAAGGGTTCACATGGGAATCGCGACTGACATCATCTTGCTCGTAGTGGCCGCGTTCTTCGGAGGCCTGATCATGCAGCGGCTGGGCCAGCCGCTGGTGCTCGGCTACATCGCTGCTGGCGTCCTGCTCGGGCCTCACACCGGCGGACTGACTGTGAGCGATACGCACCAGATCGAGCTGCTCGCAGAGATCGGCGTCGCGCTCCTGCTGTTCGCGCTGGGGCTCGAGTTTTCCCTGAAGGACCTCAAGCCCGTCAAGCACGTGGCGTTGATCGGTACGCCGCTGCAGATCTTGCTGACGCTAGCGCTGGGCTTTGCCCTGGGGAAAGCCTTTGGCTGGGACTGGAAGACCAGCGTGTGGCTCGGCGCGCTGATCTCACTGTCGAGCACGATGGTGATCCTGAAGACGCTGATGAGTCAAGGTTGGCTCGGCACCCTCTCCAGCCGCGTGATGATCGGCATGCTGATCGTGCAGGACCTCGCCGTCGTCCCGCTGATGGTGATCCTCCCCCAG
The DNA here is from genome assembly GCA_041389805.1 of Polyangiaceae bacterium. Taxonomy (GTDB): domain Bacteria; phylum Myxococcota_A; class Polyangia; order Polyangiales; family Polyangiaceae; genus JAHBVY01. The sequence continues at coordinate 120,575 of JAWKRD010000020.1, forward strand.
CTGAACGACCCTGCGGTCGGCCTCCCTCTGCTAGGCGTGGCGGCGGTCAAGGCAGTGATTTTCCTCGGGGCAATGATCTTGCTGGGTACCCGCCTCCTGCCCAAGCTCCTGAGCTACATCGCGCGGGTGGGCTCGCGGGAGCTGTTCTTGCTGGCGATCACCGCCATCGGACTCGGCGTGGGCTACGCCACCCACGTCGTGGGGCTGTCGTTCGCGTTTGGCGCGTTCGTCGCGGGCATGGTGCTCTCGGAGTCGGACTACGGGCACCAGGCGCTCGCAGACATCGTGCCCTTGCGCGACCTGTTCGGCTTGCTGTTCTTCGCGTCCGTCGGGATGTTGCTGGACCCGGCGTTTCTGCTGCATCACTGGGTGCAGGTCAGCGTGCTCGTGGTGGTGGTGAGCCTCGGCAAGGGGCTGATATTTGGCGTCCTCGCGCGGGTCTTTCGTTACGGGAACGTGGTGCCCCTGGCCGTCGGGCTCGGGATGTTCCAAATCGGGGAGTTCGCCTTCGTGCTCGCTCGAGTTGGCGTTTCCTCGGGGTCCATCGATGAGGACATGTTCTCCGTGGTGCTCAGCGCTGCGGTGGTGACGATGGTGCTGACGCCGCTCGTGAGCGGACAGACGGCGCGGCTGTATGCGCTGAAAAAGCGCGTGTTCAAGCACGAGGCGCTGGAGACGGTGAACCTGCCGCAAGACGGCCTGAGGGGACACGTGGTGATCGCCGGGGCGGGGCGCGTGGGCTGCCTCATCGCCAGGACGCTGCGCGACCTCGAGCAGCCGTTCGTGATCGTCGAGCTCGATCAGCGTCGCCTCGACGAGCTCAGCGCCGAGCGCTTCCCGACGGTGTATGGGGACGCGAGCCACGCGCTCGTGCTCGAAGCGGCTCAGGTGGAGGACGCTTGCCTGCTCGTGATCACGACTCCCGGCATCGTCACCGCTGAAGCCATCGTGGAGCACGCGCGCCACGCGAACCGCGAGCTGAACGTGGTCGCTCGGAGCTCCGAGCCCGAGATGGTGGAACGCCTGAGGGAGCTGCAGGTCACGGAGATTGTGTCTCCCGAGCTCGAAGCAAGCCTCGAGATGACGCGCCAGGCGCTGCTGTTCCTGGGGCTCCCGGCGACCGAGATTCAACGCCGCACGGAAACGATGCGGGCCGAGGCGATGCCTCCCCAGCAGCATCGCCCCTCGAGCTATCTCCAGCTCAACCAGCTGCGCATGGCCGAGCGGGCGTTCGAACTGAGCTGGACCCAGCTGGCTGGCGACAGCGCCCTCGTTGGGCAAAGCATCGGGGCCTCCGCTGTGCGGGAGCGCACCGGCGCATCGATCGTGGGCGTGATGCGTGACGGCGCCTTGCTGCCTAGCCCCGAGCCCAGCCTGGAGCTCGCCTCGGGCGATCTGGTGGCAGTGATCGGCAGTGAGCCCGCCCACGCGGCCTTCAGGCAGCTGGCGTCACCAGCCCCGGGCTGATTCCGGGAGGATAAGGGGTGTCATGAGTGCTTGGAGCGGGCCCACCCCGAGAGACTCGGAGGAACTTCGGTTGCCCGGAGGTTCACGGCGCGGAGCAGCGCTAGCACCTGATTGGGATCGCAGCCACACAGACCTGAGGCCCAGGCCGGGTTGGCTTCGACGACTGCCCACTGCCACATCCCGTCTCTGCCGCGCCTGAGTCGGCCAACGTCGAGCACCAACGCCGGCGGTAGCTCCACATCAGCATCCGCTAGCATTCGTTCCAGGAGCTGTGATGCTTCAGCGCGCTCGAGGTCGCTCAGTGGCCACTCCCCCTGCGCGTCCTGCGCAAGCTCACCGTCTCGCAGGTACGCAGAGAGCGTCACCACACGTCGCTCGTGGATGAAGGTCCGAACTTCGAGCTGCCACTCCACGACCTCGGACACCAGCACTGCTGTTGTGTCTGCTAACCCCTGACTCACCCGCGCGAGCTCCCCTGGCGCGTAGACCTTAGAGCGGAACAGCTTCTCATCGACCGGCTTGACGAAGCGCTCCTCGGTAAGTTTCCGTGCGGCAGCTAGATCCATCGACACGACCTCGCGCTGGCGGTACTCGTGCTTCAACCTCGGAAGCCAGCCGTAGTCTGGCTCGAGCAGTTCGAGCCCAAGCTCATGGGACACCGCGTCGATCAGGAGCGTTTCGCCGTAGAGCACCGGGTCCCGTTCCGCCAAGCCTTCGGGGACGCGATAGGACATCAGCCGCTCGACGGACCAACCCGCGGCGATGGCTGCTCGCCACATGCCGTTGGAGTCTTCACTGAAGCGGCGGGAGAGGACAAGCGTCGGCATTGCAATTCACTGACCCTAGTCCGCTCACGCGCCGACTGCCAATGCGATGCGGTCAGGGTAGGGCGACCGGACTCCCGTAGTACTTCACCACCGCGGCATCGAACTGACCCCCGTCGCTGTCGATGTAGGTCTGGTTGCCGGCGCCTGTGCCGAACGTGACACCCACGCCTCCGGCATCGATCAGCTCCTGCACGTGCTCGAAGATGTACTTCACGCGGTTGTCGCGGTAGTGCCCCGCGGTACCGCCCGGCGTGTCGCTCGGGACGCCGAACGGGACCTGCCACCACAGGATGGGCTTGCCGACCTTTTGCCCAATCGTCTTTGCCTTGGCGAAGTGCTCGTGAAAATTCGGGCTGGTCTGGTTCGTCTCGTCCCAGTACCACGGCCCGTCGTTGCGCTGACACGCGGGGTCGACGTGGGCTTCGAAGCAGCCAGCGTCGCGATCCAGCATGTCGATGGTCACCAGGTCCGCATCGCCCGCGCCGATCGACACCAGGTAGTCTCCGATCGCCTCCGGGGTGCCGCCCCACATCGACGCATGAAAGCCGACGAACGCGTTCTTCGCGTAGGTGCGGGCGAGCTTGACCAAGCATTTGCCCATGCCGACCAGGTTGTCGGGCAGGCCAGCGCAGTCGGGAGCGAGGGAACCGACGTGCACGGGGATGCTCGCGGCGCTGCCGTTCAGCTGCGCAAACGCCCAGAAATCAGGCTCGAACTGCACCACCACCGGATCACCGAAGATCGCGATGCGCTCGAACAGCAGCTTGGCTCCATCCCAGTAGGGGCCCATGTAGCCATCGTTGGTCAAGACGCTCAGGTTCGACTCACCCCACGCGGCCATGGAGTAGAGCGTGAACATCGGGGTGACGCCGTTGGCCTTGGCTGAATCCGTGAGGATATTCACGAAGGAACCATTGGCGTTCCAGTCGGGCCAGCCGCCTTGACCCAGCAAGCCGACCAGGTAGGCGTAGTGCAAGTCGACGGTCGCACTCAGGGTGTACGCGCCGTCCTGGTTGTGGTCGTTGCTCAAGTCGTTGCCCATCCCGAACAGAAAGTTCGGCTGTCGACCGAGGGCCTTCGCCAGCTCTGCGGCGCTACCTATCCCGGGGTTCGTGCCACCACTCGCGCCGCTTCCGCCGTTCGCGCCAGTACCCGCGGTGCCCCCGTTCGCGCCGGAGCCCCCATCCGCGCCGGTGCCAGCGGTGCCCCCGTTCGCGCCGGAGCCCCCGTTCGCACCCGAGCCGCCATTCGCGGCGCTTCCTCCGTTCGCGCCGGAGCCGCCGTTCGCCGAGCCGCCTGCGTTCCCCGTTCCGCCACTCGCTCCACTACCGCCGTCGCCACTGCTGTCGTCGCCCGAACAGGCCCCGAGGATGGCTGCGACCGCGATGAACCCCGCCCTTCGCTTCATGGCGACAGTATTCTGCAACTGCGTCAGGAAGCCAAAGGGCTTTGTGGGTTCTGCTCACGGTTCATCAAACCATATGGAAACTGACGCTTGCTCAGCTCCCGGCCGGCTCGCAGCGGAAGAACTCGAAGGAGTCACACACGCAGCCGGGCTCGCCGCCTTGGCACTCGCAGCCAGCACCGCAGCTGCAGTCGACCCCGGCGTAGATCACCTCGCAGTCGGTGCGGGCCCCGCAACCGTCTTCTGATAGCTCCTCGCAGGTCTCTGCGTCGGCGGGGGAGCAGAGGCCCACGTCGTAGTCGCAGTTGAAGCCGCGGTCGCAGTCGCTCTCGTTTTCGCACGGAACTGAGCTCACGCTTCCCGATCCGCCTACACTCCCGTTTCCTCCGGTGCTGGTGCTGCTGGTTCCCCCACTGCTGGTTCCCCCACTGCTGGTTCCCCCACTGCTGCTGCCCCCCTTCGAGGAGCCTCCAGAGCCTGCGCTGCGGGCACCAGAACCTCCGTTTGCGTCGCACTCGTCACCCTCGTGAGTTTCGATGCTGCAACCGCTAGCCAACACCAAGCTCAAGGCGAACCCGACCAGCGACACGGACTTGAATGAGATGAAGTGCATAGTTCCTCCGAGCGCTCAGGTGAGAGCGCACTCAAGCGACCCGCACGGTATGGCGCGAGCTTCTTCGGGGAGTGCCCGGAGCCGTTCGGGGTGTTCACGAGAAAACGCGTCCACGATCGGTTTGGGGGTGAGGAGCAGCGTACCTCCCCCGAAAATCCGCCTGGATCGAACCTGAGCGCTTGCGGAACACGACACTGAGAACAACCGGATACACACGAGGCGTGACCCGCCGTTCTCGATCGAATAAAAACCGCAGGGAAATGTCTAGGGCAGGGTGACGCCCAGGGTCAATCCGAGCTGAAAACCGAACGGCAGGCGGGAAGGGTAGGCCTTTCGCAGGGGATCCGGGTCTGGAGGAGGTTGGCCATTACCGTCACCGCTTGCCTTGTTCAAATCATAGGTGTAGCCGACGTGAGGGCCGAGGCTGAAGTTGCCGAGCCGGTACGCCACATACACTCGATAGAGCATGACCCAAGGGCCGTAGTACTTGTAGTTGCCGGTGCCGATCTCGAGGCTTTCACCGCCCAGGTCGAGTCCGAGACCGAGGTCCGCACCGCCGATCCATGAACTATTGCCGAGCGGAAAGCGTCCGCCGAGGACCATCGCGAGCACCTCGGTGTCGTAGTCTCGTCGCTCATGGTTCCAGCTATCGTAGAGCGTGAGGTGATAGGCCCACGCTTCGATTCCGAGATCAAACGGCCCGTAGCCGACGCCCGCGCCGACGCCGACAGCGCCTCGCGTGCCTTGCCCTGGCAGCCAGGCGCCGTGAGCCTCGAGGTCGAAGCGCCACAGGCTTGCGTCGCTCGGCTTCGCAGCTTGGCCCGCTTTGGAGAACATGAGAACGAGGCCCACTATGCATGCGCTGAACAGTCCAGACCGTGCGGTCGCGGTGCGCCCCCTCATCGATTTAGTCTGCGGCACTGCACGCCGGCGGAGCAAGCGCTCCTGGCAAGAACAAGCTTCTGCCAGCCGCTGGACACCGGGCTACGGTCCGGTAGCATGGCGCGGTTGTCCCGAGTCTATACGCGCACGTTGATCATCCCTATCAGCCACGTCCAGCTGGAGCTATTCAGCTTTGCGCCCTTGCGCGAGCTAGTGAATGAAAGGGAGTGGCTCTGGGCAGCAGCTTGGCGGCGAGCCGATCTGGGTTCAGGAGAACGCGCTGTCGGGCGCCTTCTTCAAGTCCGGTGCGTACCTGAACACGCCAGCGTCAGAGGCGCTACGTGCCTTGAATATCCGGGAGGATATATTCGTCAACGGTACGGACGAGGAGCGGCTGGCGGTGGGACGCCGCTTCGAAGAAGTCGATTTCGACCCCGCGCCGTTCGCCGAGGCTTTGTTGGAGTGGGTGCTGCTTTGGCAGATCGACATCGGTGAGGACTTCGACCTCGACGGGGATCACGGCTGGTTCACGATCTACGTGTTCATCCAGAGGCACCGCCTGAAGGCCCGAGACTTCGCGAACTGCATGGTGATCCTGCAGAACACACGAGCGTTGCGGTTCTGGGCGTGCGACTCACAATTCCCAGCCCACGGGCTGGTAAGCACATGGAAACGGCGTACGCTCTCGAGTCAGCATGACGTACTCGAGTTCGTTCAGCGGCGGTTTGGCTTCGGTGGTAGCGGCGGCGCTGCTCAGTGCCTGTGGCGGGGCCACAGCGCCCACCCCGGAAGCGCCGAGCGGCGGCGCCGAATCTGAGTCCGACAGCATTCCCATCGCTGACGACGTGGATCCCGAGCCGCAGCGCACTCCGGATCCGTCGCCGGAGCGCCAGGTCGTCGCCGAGCCCGAGCCCGCGACAGCCGCCGACTGCTGCCGCGGGCGCAACGAATGCAAGGGACTCGGCGGCTGCGCTGTCGAGGGCGCCAATGACTGCCGCGGCAAGAACGAGTGCAAGGGCATGGGCGGCTGCCAGGCGCACTGCCCAGACTAGTTCACATCGGTTCCCTGGGGAAGTAACGACTCCAAGGGTTGCGGGAGAGCTGGCGCGAGCACCGCGCCTGAGTAGCGCTATGGCTGCTCCGCATGCTGAACCGCGCTCGCTCCGGACACGTGACGCACCAGGTTGTCGAGGGTGATGTCCGTGTTCTCAGCGACGCCTATGCTGACGAATTGCTCGAAGTGCTCAGCCGAAGCGCAGCGGATCGTGACCTCCATCTGGGTTTCGGCGCCTTTGGCCTCGAGCAGCACCGTGCCCACAGCACCGAGCGCCTCGAATACGAGGCGGTGCGGCGGCGTGATCTCGACATAGGTTCCGGCGAACGCGGGCGAGTGATGCTTGTTGCGGAAGCAGAACGCGCCGCCGACGCGCAGATCGACGTCGCAGGACTCCAGGCGCTCACCGGTCGGGTCCCACCACTCTGAGAGGTGATCGGGCTTGGTCCAGGCGTCGAATACCCGCTCGGGGGTGGCCTGAATGCGACGGGCGAAGCGGATGGTGAGGGTGTCTTGTTCGATGGTTGCGGGCATGACTAGTTCTCCTGCTTACGGCGTTTCCCTGCGGTTGATTTGCCGCTCGATTTTCTGGGTTTCCTTGGGCTGACATCGCTGTCTTCGCGAGTGCCAGCCAGGAAGTTTTCGAGGCGATCGAAGCGCCGCTCCCACTGGGCTCGAAAGGGCGCGAGCCAGGTGTCGACCTCTGTCAGCGGCCCACCGATCACCAGGCTCCGCCAGCGGCGCTGCTTGTCCCGCTGCGTGTTCACGAGGCCGGCGTCCTCGAGCACGCGCAGGTGGCGCGAGATGGTCGGCTGAGCCAAATCGAAGGGCGCCGCGAGCCAGTGACGGTCGCGTCGCCCTCCGCGAGCCGCGCGAGGATCGCGCGCCGGGTCGGATCCGAGAGCGCGGCGAAGACCAGGTCCAGCTGTTGGTCCGTATTCATAGTTGAAGAGCTATATAGTCATTGAGCTATGTATGCAACCGAAAAGCGTCGCGCGAGGCTCGCGACGTGGGAGCTTCAGGAGCTACACGTCGGTGGGAAACTCGAAGTCGACGAACTCAGACTGGTCCCGCAGGTTGTTCTGGTCGCGATCCACGTAGGTGTAGACGTTCGTGCCGGGCTCCGTCGGGTAGAGGCTGAAGCCATCCGTCGCCAAGTAGGCCCCCACGAACGCGTCACAAGCTACGTGCTCCGCAGGCTGGACGTAGCGGGCAGAGAAGGCCAGACCTTGATTATCCGCAAGGAAACTCGCGGCGCCGGCGTGGGCCGCCGCCATCAACGCGCTCCACCAGCCATCCGGGTCTTCTCGCTCACAGAACATTTCTGCCAGGTGAAATCCGTCGACAGCGTAGTGGTGTACCGGGCCGAGGTGATCGAGGGACCCAGGGATGGCGCAGGCTTCCAGCGCGAGGAAGGTCACTCGCTCTCCTGGGCTCGGCGGTGTGCCGCGATACTCATCGAGGAACACACCGGGCTTCAGCCCTGGGTGCACAACCCTCACGGTCTACCGCGAACCAGTCGATGGGCTCACGGTCCTCCTCGCCGAATTCCCGAAAGTATTCAGTCTCAAGATCCACGCGGATCAGTCTAACAGGCAGATCGCCTGTGGGAACCAACTGGGCTGCTGGCCGGGTTCCACGAGGCCGGGTTCCACGAACTCGTCACGTCCAGTGGCTTGGAGCGTTGCGAACGGGCTCTAGTGGGGGATGTCTGGAGGTGGAGACGGGATTCGAACCCGTGTATGACGGTTTTGCAAACCGTTGCCTAACCACTTGGCTACTCCACCGTTAGGCTGACTCCCCGTCGGGACGGGGCCATCCGGGCCCGAGGGCTCGAATGAGTCGCGAACTCTGTTCAACGGAGGCACTCGAGTCAAGCGGGAAGCGCGGGCTGGCGGGCGATTTCTGGACGATATCGGGGGCTTGGCCTCAGCCTTGGAGTGCCGATCTGCCCTCACCCCCGAACCCCACCCCGGATTGGGCACGGGCTCTGCTCGGGGACTCGCCCGCTGGGTGCGTGCGTGCTGCCGTCTCAGCCCCTGAGATCGCGTGTTCTTCAGGGGGGGAGGCGGCACCGCGACCGGCGGCAACTCAAGGGGTCAGGCGCCGTTTCGTCACTCGCCACCGGGGCGCCGCAGTGTATGGTGCCGAGCCTCCGGCGGGCGGGTGACGAAGCAGGATCTGGGCGCGCGTTGCTTACCGCTCGCTGTTTCAGTTGTCCCCCGTCGTTTCCATATTGAAAAACCAATGAGTGGAACAGAGATCGCTGAGTTTAGCCATTCCGCGGAGTTTCGCAGGCGCCGCTTCCTGAACTGGTTCCCGATGGGCCTGACGTACGCGTTCCTCTACATGGGGCGCTACAACCTCACGGTGGCCAAGGGCGCGCTCGGCGACCTGATGACGAAGGAGGACTTCGGCATCATCTTCGCCGCGGGCACGACGGTCTACGCCCTGGCGTTCTTGATCAACGGCCCGCTGGTGGACCGACTCGGTGGTCGCAAGGGTATCCTCGCGGCAGCGATTGGCGCGTCGCTGGCGAACCTGTTGATGGGCGCGTACCTGTTCCACGTCACCTCGATGGGGCACCCGGAGGAAGCGCCGCTCAGGCTGGTGTTCTCGATCCTGTACGCGCTGAACATGTATTTTCAGAGCTTCGGCGCGGTCAGCATCGTGAAGGTGAACGCGCACTGGTTCCATGTGCGCGAGCGTGGAGGCTTCAGCGGGATCTTCGGCACGATGATCTCGAGCGGTATCTTCCTGGCGTTCACGGTGAACCAGTGGTTCCTCGACGCGGCCAAGGCGATCTTCAAGAACGCGCCCTCGCAGTGGGTGGTGTTCCTGATGCCGGGCCTCTTGCTGCTCCTGATGTTCTTCGTCGAGTACGGCCTCTTGCGGGATCGTCCTGGGCTCGCAGGTCATCAGGACTTCGACACCGGCGACGCATCGAGCGGTGACGATGACGAGGCACCCGTTCCCGCGTGGGAGCTCATCAAGCGCATCCTGACCAACAAGATCATCTTGATGGTCGCGTTCATCGAGTTCTGCACCGGCGTCCTGCGCAACGGCGTGATGCACTGGTTCCCGATCTACGCTCAGGAGGTGTGGGCGCTGCCGGACCACCACCCGCTGCGCTACGGCTCCTGGGAGAACCTCTGGGTCATCGGCGCGTGCTTTGTCGTGGCCGCCATCAGCGGCTTCATCGCGAGCCGCGCCCAGGGCGCGAAGCGCGGGTACCTGGTGATCTTTGGAGGCCTTGCGTTCCTGGCGCCGTTCGTCCAGGGCGGCTGGGGCGGTCTGCTGTTCATCGCGGGCGTGATCGGCGGCAACGTTGCGGGCTGGGTGAGTGACCTGTTCTTCCAGTCCCGTCGCGCACCCGCTGCCGCGGGGATGTACGGCCTGCTCACGTTGTTCTCCATCGGGATGATCTTCACGCTCGCGCCTGCTCACAACACCGTGGGCAACGCAGACGAAAAGACGCTGCTGAAAGCCGGTGACGAGATCCAGAGCATCGGGGATCGCAAGGGCTTCGATGGCTGGGCGCAGGTGCAAGACGCCATCGCTTGCTATCGCCCGGCCTGCGTGAAGTCGACGTGGGACGCGAAGACCTGCATGTGCACCACGGGCGACAGCGCCTCGGGCGACGCCGCGGAGTCGACGGGTGTGATCCCGATAGTCGTGAAGCGGGACGGCGCGGAGCTAAAGCTCGATGTGCCCGATCCCAAATCGAAGCAGCGCGCGGGAGATCGGCGGCGCATCAAGGCGAGCCCTGAGCTGCCGATGTCGCCGTACTTCCTTGGGGCGCTCGTGTTCTTGCTCAGCCTGTGTGTGATCGGCATTCACGGTTTGCTGTCTGGCACCGCGACCATGGACTTCGGTGGGCGCAAAGGCGCAGGCACCGCGGTGGGTGTGATCGACGGATTCGTCTATCTGGGCACCGCGCTGCAGTCGATCAGTCTCGGCTACATCACGAGCCGCAACTGGCAGTACTGGCCGGTGTTCCTGGTGCCCTTCGCGATCCTCGGCTTCATCCTGTGCACACGCATCTGGAGCGCGAAGCCTTCAGGCAAGCCAGCTCACTAGTGTTTCAAGCCTGAAGTATCGCGCTCGCGCACGGAGTCCTTGCTAAGCTCCGCGGGTGGACGCCAAGCCGAGCGAGCCGGAGCTACCCGCGTTCTTCGCGCGTCTGCGTGAGCGCTACCCCGAGGCGGACGGGCTGCTGGGGGACGACACTCGAAGCCGCATCCTGGCTGGGACCGCCATCGCGATCGCGCGCCATGGGCTTCGGGAGTCGTCAGTCGAGCACATCCTGGAGGCGTCGCGCTTCTCGCGGCGCACCTTCTACAAGGTGTTTCGCTCGAAGGAGTCCGCGGTCGAGGCGCTGTTCGCGACCTGCGCGGAGCTGCTCGTGATCGCGGTGCGCACTTCGGTGGAGAGCGCGAAGACCCCTGCAGAGAAGGTGATCGCCGCAGTCGATTGCTACCTCGAGCTGCTCGAGCTCGGAGGGCCGCTGCTGATCGGCCTGCAGGCTGAAGCCATTCGTCCAGATTCACCGCTCGCGGTGCATCGGGAGTTCGTGTTTCAAGCGCTGGTTGGCCTGCTGGATCTGCACGTGCGTCAGAGCCTCGGCATGGCCGTGGACCCGTATGTGTTCCGTTGCCTGTTGATGGGCATGGAGGGCCTGATCATCGAGGCCGAGCGGCGCGCAGAATTTACCGTACGGGAACGCGAGCGGGTACGCGCGGCGTTTCTACCGGTGCTCTTGCGTACGCTGGCTCCCGAGGGGGCGAAGCTCGCGAGGTTGCCCAAGGCGCCGGAGTAGGGGCGCTGGGTTGGCGTTTCCCGGGTGCAACCGCTCGTCGCCTGCGTTCGGACTGCGGTGTGTCAGTCTGTGCAGGCGGTGTCTGGAGCTGTAAATCGGCTACCTTTCGCAGTGGCATGTGATCTGCACACGGCTCGTCATGCGTCTACGCCCTGTCTTCTTCTGCCTGCTTTTTGCTTTCCCAATCCTGAGCTGCGTGGCGTGTGGGTCAACGTCCAGTGGCGGAGGTGCTGGGGGCGCCGGTGCCGCTGACGCTGGAGTTGACGGCAATGCAGGCGCAGCGGGGACTGGAGACTCAAAAGACTGTCCGGCTGTTCCGCCGAGTGTTGGCGACTTTTGCGGCGACACGTTCATGGACAGCAGCGATTGCCACTACGAGCTCAGCTGCAGCAGTGGCCCACAGCGAGTGCACTTTCGCTGTCAGAACCTGGGTGCGATGTACGTCGAGCCTGAACCTTGCACTCCAGGCGACACGTGTGAGGGCAACGTGGTCTGCGATCAGGAGGGGCACTGGCGACAAGACCAAGGGACCGGGTGCCCGTGGTCCCCTCCACTCAAGGGAGAGCCCTGCGAACCAGCGACCTGCTACTACCGCTGCCTGGAGAACGAGCAGATGACGCGCTTCGATTGCTCCGACACACCAGACGGCGCGGAGTGGCTTGACTCACCTGCTTGTGGGAACTGACGGGGCTCGGGCCCCAGAGCAACGAGAGTCGCAGTACTGTGCCAACTGGCACATCGCCAGCCAGCGACTCCTGGTTTTCCACGAACAAATGAGCCTTTTCCACGCTGGCACGCATGCTGCTTTTCAACGCACATGGCTTTGGGGACTCGAGGGAAGTTGAAGGCGATTCGTACGCCGTTCGTGGTGACTACCGCGGCGGCCTTGGCTGTGGCGTGCGGAGGCAGCGCCTTTGATAGCGGCGGCTCTGGGGGCAACGCCGGTAGCGGCGGCAGCGGAGCGGTTGGTGGCAGCGGCGCAGTGGGCGGCAGCGGCGCAGTTGGTGGCAGCGGCGCAGTCGGTGGCAGTAGCGTTGGTGGCAGTTCAGGCAGCGTGGGCACGGGTGGCTCTGCCGGAACCGGCGGCTCGCCTGCGTGTCCGGCTACGCCGCCTTCCACCTACGAGACCTGCCCAGAAGGCATCAACGAAGCCGGCGGCTGTCACTACACCATCGGGTGTCAGAGCGGCACGTATCCCTTCACCTTCAAGTGCACCGACTACGGTACGTGGACGCTCGAGGGCTACGCTTGCTCGAACCCGTACGACTCTTGCCCGGGCACCGAGATCACTTGCTACGACCAGTGGCAGGTGTGGGAAGGCACCAATCCGCCTCCACCTTGCCCTGCGGAAAAGCCAGCGCCCAGCAGCGCCTGCGACAACAACTGGGGCTTCGGACCGGCGACCTGTGGCTACCGCTGCGAGAACGGTCAAGGCTGGACGGTCGGCACCTGCTACTACTGGAACGACCCGATCTGGGCCTTCGACGGCGCTTGCGCAGGGGATTGCTCCAAGCATGACGCCGACTTGCTCGAGTACGTCCAGCAGAACAAGGGGTGCAACACGGTGGACGACTGCAAGATCGTCTACACCAACGGCTGCTCTGCGCGCACGGAGCACTGCAGCGGCGCGTTCTACGTCAACAAGACCGCTTCGGAGACTGAGATCGGCAAGCTCGATTCGGAGCTCTCCACCTGCTTGGAAGGCGGTTCGTGTGCGGTGTGTGACGGCATCCCGCCGCCGGTCGCATGCATCGGCGGGCTGTGTGCGCCTGACGTGAGCAACTAGCCATCGAGTGTGCGCTAGATCCGCGAGGTCGCGAATCTGGGACTGTGCCAGAATGTGCGGCCCCAGCAATGTAGCTGTTTTCAAAGCGCGCGGGATTGCTATTGCCTCGGCGCATCGCACGAGGCGCAGGCGCAAGGGTCGTGGTAGGATCGTGGCGCTGCGCGCCGTTCGTGGTGACCAGCGCCACGCTGGTTGTTCGCAGCCTGCGGCGGTTCCTCTCAGGGCGATAGCGATGCTCACGATGGCGTGAGCGGTGCTGGCGGAACCGGCGGCAGCGGCGCTGGCGGAACGCGGCAGCGGCGCTGGCGGACCGGCGGCAGCGGCGCTGGCGAAACCGGCGGCAGCGGTGCGGTCGGTGGCAGCGCGCGGTCGGTGGTAGCGGTGCAGTCGGTGGCCAACCTGTCCTTGCGAGATGCCGCAGCATCAGGAGCTGCGCGGGTTTCACCGAGGGGCAACGCTGCGACTACGACATCGACTGCCAGAGCGGACCGCAGTCGTTGGGCTTCTCGCGTAGCGGTGGCTACTGGCGGTTCGTGCCGAGCCCTTGTTCGTTTCCGCACGACTCTGCCCAGGTCGAACCTCGAATGTGCAGGCGGCAAATGGCGGGAGTGGGGCCTGATGGATCCAATAGTAATCCTCGGGCCTTTGCCCTGCGGAAGCCGGTGCCCGGCAGCGCTTGCGGCTACTTCGATCTGGCTGGGCCATCCACTTGCGGCTATCGCTGTCCGAATGGCAACTGGACCGTAGGCTCCCGCTACCTCGAACCCTTCGGTTTGGGCCTTCGACGGCGCCTGTGACAACGACTGCAGCAACTCCGACCTGCTGACCACATTCGAGACAATCAATATTGCAGCTCGGGATGCTGACTGCCAGGTAGTAGGAACCAGCGGTTGTCAGTCACCGCTCATTGTTCCGGCGCACTCACGTAAATCAGAAGGCAGACCCCGCGGAAATAGCGCGCCTCGATCAGGCCCTCAATGATTGCCAAGAGGTGGGCGGGTGCTCCGTGTGCCATGAAGCGCCACTGCCGGCGACTTGTGATCTCGGCTGGCTGCGTCCCGGCGCTGAGCCAATAGCCTGGCCCAGGAAGCGCGCACACGCTTCAAATCTCGAACGCCATCGCCTCGAGGCGCGCTTGCTCGCGCGCCCGGAGGATCTCCCGCGACAGCTGGTTCAGGTCGGCGCGCATGGCGTTACGGGTGACCTCGATGCGGCTCTCCACCAGGCTGCTCGCGGTGTCGAACTTGTCCTGTAGCGAGTGAACCAGCTCTTCCAGCTCGCGGTCGAGCTCCAGGAGCTCCGCTTCGGTGCCTTCGATCAGTTGCTCTAGCGTTTGCGGCAGCACATCGTCCAGGGGCGCGAGCACCTCTTCCGCGTCCAGCTCTGGGAACAGGCGCTTGTAGCCTTCCAGCGTACCCCAGAGCTCGAACGCCTGCTCAGCGTGAGGCACCTCGCTCTGCAGGTCGCTGAGCGTCGACTCGAGGTATTGCCACGCGGAACGATAGCGCGCGAACTCACGCTGGTAGTTCATCTCCTCGATGCGCGGCCAGAGGTGATGCCTGAAGCTGTGGTCGTAGTTCGTCGCCGCGTCCTGCAAGCTGTTGCTGGCTTCCGGGCAGCTTCTTGAAGATGCGCTTCGAGAGCTCCTCGGCGCACACCAGGAGCGTCTGAGGCACGATGCGCTGCCGGAGCCGGTGAATCGCACGGTCCGTCAGCATGCTGGCCTGGCTGACGGTGATGTCCGTCGCCTCGTCCAAGGTGTGCGCAAACTGATCGACCCAGAGCCTGAGCTGCGTCAGGTGGTGCTGGTAGATTTGCTCGCGCTGCTCAGCGGCGCCCGCGTTCAGCTGCTGCAGGTGACGCACGGCCTGCTGCGACTTGGAGTACAGGAACAGATACAGCCCGACGTAGACCAAGCCGTACGCCGCCAGCCACAGCCCGAGCGCGATCAGGGTCGGCGCGTTGTCGTTGATGGTGTCAGTGAAGAAGCCGTGCCCCGGTAGCTTGAAGCGCCCGTGCATCCACAGGTCGACTTCGTGAATCAAGCGCCTGCGCGCACCCAGCGCGATATCCACCAGCACCACGCTGACGATCAGCACGACCAGGGACAGGCGCCGCAAGAGCACCCCGAGCGGCATCTGCGCGTTCTGGCTCATGCGCGCGAGGTGCTGGGAGCTGTACACCACGTCTGCGGCGCCCAGGAAGAACACCAGTGCGCGCCTCACGATGCCGTAGCGCGATCGTAGGGCGAGCTGAAAGTTGGTCTCGTCTGGCGCTGGTTCGCGCTCCAGCCGCCCGAAATTGGGCTTCAGGCTGACGGCTTGGCGGACACCCTTGCGGTGCTTGAGCGACAGGGGCTCGATCTCTTCCGCCGGGTCAGACGAGAACAGCCGCTCCACGAAATCTTTCCGTACGGATTTCGCTCGGATGGCTTCGCGCAACTCCACGAGCTGGCGCTCCACGCGCAGCGAGTACAGTTCCGCGTCGGCGTCTTTCAGATCACCGGAGAGCTTGCGCCAGATCTTGGAAGCCTTGGCCTTCCACTGGCTTCGCGCCCGGTGGGTGCGTTCTTGAGTCGCCGCCGCCGCCTCTTGCACCAGCCGCGCCTGCAAGCTGCGAAAGCGGGTCAGCCAGAAGACCTTGTGCACGAAATAGCCAAGGGCCAGGAAGGTCGCCCCATAGAAGGCCGTCGCTAGCAAGTCCCCGAAGCTCATGGTTCCGCTCGGCGCATGCCATGCAATGCCGAGCGAGACTTTGCAAGGCCCAGCTCGGCGCGGCGGATAGCACCGGCGATCAGCCTAGCGCAGAACGTAGTTTTTTGGGGGTGAGGCGCGCTTCGGGGCCTCCCAGCGCGCCTAGTTCAGCTGTTCCTGGTACTCACTCACGTCAGAGTACTTGGCCTGGATCCCGGAGAGCGCAGCGCTCGCGTCGGGGGAGCAAGCCAGCACCTCTTCGAAGGCCGCCGTCGTGGCGAAGTTCACGATTTCGGTCGCGGTCGCTTGAGGTAGCTGGCCGTCGGCGCAGCCGTCCCAGAGCATCGTTGCCAGGTTGGCGTTCGTGATGTTGTATTCTTGGGCCACCGCCACGAGGTCCTGTCCCTTCGTGTTGGTCAGGCCGCACAGATCACTGAACGCGAGGTGTCCCGCGTTGCCGAGGCCGACCAGACGCTTCTTCGGGGTGGCCGCCGCGTAGGCGTCGCTCTGTCGCGAGAAGGCCACGACGCCATCGTCCAGTGCGCCCATGATCAGCGTGGACTCCGGCGCGGGATCGACGCCGCCCGCAGCCATCGGGATCAGCACCTTGACCCCAGCCGTCTGTCCGAACGCAGCGATGCCACCGCCGCCGGCGCTGTGGCCCGCCATGCCGATACGCGTGAGATCGGCTCGATCCCCGAGGAAATCCAAGCCACTGCTCCCCGCGTCCAGCGCGCTCAGCAAGGCGCTGGTGTCTCCCGGCAGGTCGGCGCCGAATTTGAACTGCAGCAAGTCCCCCAGGTAGAGGCCCTGGTGATCTTGACTGAGGACGATGAACCCGCGGCTCGCCCAGTGGGTCATCTGGCTCAGGCTCTGGGTGCGAAACGCCGCCGTGCCATGGATGAAGATCACGACGGGATACGGACCGCGCCCCGTGTCCAGGGGCAGGTCCCGGTAGCAATCGCAGTTCTGCCAGGGATTGTCCGCGTCGGGGATCTTCGCTTGCTCCGCCTCGGGCAACCACTTTCGGAGGTCGTAGATCACGGCGTCCTGACCGCGCTCGCTGCCGTATTCCGCGGGGTACCAAACCTCCGTGGTCACGCCGCCAACGTCCAGTGTGCGCGCGCCAACGGGCCACGGACCGGGCTCCGCCGGATCCGCCGACACCTCGAACGACTTCGAGCCGCAGCGCTCGACCTCGGGAGGCAGCGTGACCTGCCCGCCCGTTCCGCCGCCGCCGCTCGCGCCGCTGCCGCCGCTCGCGCCGCTGCCGCCAGCTGCGCCGCTGCCATCATTTCCGCCCGAGTCTCCGCTGCAGCCGCTGGCCGCGAAGGCCAACACCAGACCGGTGACACCCAACCCCACGCGTCTCATACCCAGGAGGCTGACCGAAGCCGCCTCAGAGTGCAATGTGAGAAGTATTACTTCTAGCGTGGTTTCAGCTCGGCTGTTCGAGCCTCGCGCTGACTAGAAACGAGTGTCCTGGCTGCGTGGTTCGCTGCAAAGCTCGCCCGCCCTCAGAGGGTGTGGGCGCACAGACTCGCCTCACTAGATGGGGTCGATCACCACCCGATTGCGACCGCGGTTCTTGGCTTCGTAGAGCCGCGCGTCAGCCACGGCGATCAGCTCCTGAGCCGTGGGGGCCGTGACGCAATCCAGCGAGGCGCAGCCGGCGCTCAACGTCGCTCGGATCTGCTTGCCCTCGTGGTCGACCGGCGTGCGCTCCACCACACTGCGTATCCGCTCGGCAGCGCAGAAGGCCCCGTTCAGGTCGACGTTGCGCACGATCACCAGGAACTCCTCGCCGCCGTAGCGCGCGAACACGTCCTCGGTGCGGAGCTCGCGCTTGGCGAGCTTCGCGAGGTGCTTGAGCACCGCGTCCCCCGCCTGATGGCCGTGGTCATCGTTGACGTGCTTGAAGTGATCGAGGTCGAGCAGCACCACGCTCAGCATCGAGCGGTGTCGAACGGCGTAGGCGATCTCCGCCGCGAGGCGCTCCTCGCCGTGACGGCGATTATGGGCGCCCGTCAGCGGATCGAGGATGCTCGAGGAGTAGAGGCGTTCCAGCATCGACTTCTGCTGACTGTCCATGAGCGAGAAGCGAAAGCTCACCCGTGGCCCGAGCTGGATGCAGTCTCCATCTCTCAGCTGCAAGCTGGTGACGTTGCGACCGCCCACATAGCAGCCGTTGCGCGAACCCAGGTCGTCGAGCCACACCTCGCCGGCTTTCATGTGGAGGCGAGCGTGCTTGCGGCTCACCCCTGCGTCGTCGATCTGCACATCCGCAGAGGGACTGCGCCCGAGCACGACGCCGGCCGGAGGTATCGTCCGCACCGCGCCCGCGCCGTGCCCATCCATGCGCACCAACACTGGGGTCTCTCGTGCCGGCGGAATGGAGGCGCTGGCTTCGATGACCTCGAAGCGACCAGTCTCGCGCTCCTCTTCGCCATCGAAGGTTTCCTCGTGGATTTCATCGCCCTCGAGCGGGCGGTAGCTGGAGCGGCGCGGGCGCTCGAGGCGCCAGCTCGAGTCCACGCGTGCGGTTGGTTGTTCACCGAGCGGTGGCCGCGTGGGCAGCCAGGGACGCTCCAGGGTGCTGACGCGCACCGCAGGCATCTCCGGCGTCGTCGGTTTCTGGGCGAACGGGACTTCTGCCCCCGCACGCCGGCGTGCGCCGGACTCCGTGCGGGCCGGGCTAGGGACAGGTTCGCTCTGCGCCTTCACAGGGATTGCTAACGGTCGCGCTAGCTGGAGCTTGAGCGCGATCTGTTGCAGCCGCCCGATGGAGCGCCTCACCCCCCGAAAAAGCTTGGGGATATCGCGTCGACTATCCGCGGGTGGAACCCGGGCTGGGCTCGATGGACAGCGGATTCAGCAAATCGAACAGCTCGCGGCGCACCTCGGTGGCCTGAGCGGCGTCCAGGCGCAGCTTCTGGAGCAATTCCGGGTGTGCGTCGAGCTCGCGACACAGCACGATGCGCTCGTCCAGGAGCTGCTGCTTGTGGCGCTGCTTCAAGCTGGTGAGGCAGGTGATGGGGAACGCCAGCTCGTCGGTGATGCGCTGCGCGAGGTTTCTGCGCGGCAGATCCAGCTCGAGCACCGGCGGCGGCGGAATGCTCGGCCGCTGATAGTCTGGAACGTTGATCGGATCGCCGTCCGGGTAGTCCCAGCTCAGGAGGCCCAGGTGCACGCTCTTGGCGTACACGATCGCATCCGCGGTGAAACGACCGTTGGTCACCAACCAGAACTGATCGGAGTTTCCGTGGAGGTCGCCGAGGAGGTCCCGGGCGCGCGCCGAGACATAGAGCGCCGTCTTCACGTCGCACTTCGCGTCGCCGCTCATCCTGTGCTTGCACTCGACGAGCAGTCGGTGGCTCTCGTCGCCGTTCGCGGCCTGAGCCAGGACGTCGATTTCGTGGTTCACCGCACCCTTCAGGTTCACCCCTACTTCGGTGCGCCAGCCGTCGCCGCTGAGGAGTGCGGCGATCAGGCGCTCGAAGGGGTAACCCGTCGGGCCGAGCTGCATCACGGCTCGCTTGAGGCTGTAACGCGCGGCGATATGCCTGCGCTCCTTGCGCAGCTGCCGGAACGCGATGCGATACAGCTTATCCGTGGGGATCCCATCGCCGACCTTGGAACTTACCCGGCGTGCGACGCGTTCGACCAGAGACTCTGCCGCGCCGGACCGCGCCAGCGAGCGCTTGAGCTTCTCGAGGTCGAGCGGCTGCCGCTCACCGTCCGCTTTGGTGACGTAGACGTCGGTGCCCATGCGACTTCAGCGCGGCGGGAGCTCGATGGTGTCGCCTTCGCTAGCGACGGACAGCTCACACTCCGGCGCAAACTCCTGAAGCCACGTCTCCGCCGCGGCACCGATGGCGTCGAGGGCGTCGTCCGTGCGATCCGGATCGTGGTGGAACAACGAGAGGCGCTTTGGCCGCGCGAGCTTGCCGAGCTCGAGCACGTCATCCACCACCGAGTGACCCCAGCCAACCTTCGCCGGCATGTCGCTCTTGATGTACTGAGAGTCGTGAATCAGCAGATCTGCGTCCGCGGCAAAGCGGGCGAGATCGTCCAGGGAGATGACTGCGCCGGTTGGAGCTGCCAGCTCGTTATCCGTGAGGTAACACACGCTGGAGCCATCGTCGTCGACGATACGGAAACCCTGGGCTCCGCCAGGGTGGTTCAGCAGGATGCGAGATACCTGCGCGGAGCCGATTTGCCAGATGTCGCCCTCGGGCTTGGTGAAGTCGATGGTCGACGGGATATCGTCCAGGCCGATCGGGAAGTGGATTGGATCGAAGAGCGTTACCGTCTGGCGGAAGCGCTCCTGGGCTTCGCTCGCCAACGGGTAGACCACGATCTCGGTCTCCTTGCGCCACAGTGGACCGAAGAAGGGCAGCCCCAACACATGATCCCAGTGCGTGTGCGAAAGCAGCAGGTGCACGCGCGCCGGACCTGGCGCCATCTTCTTTCCGAGCTCGCGGAGACCAGTGCCTGCGTCCAACACCAGGCGCGAGCCGTCGGCGAGCTCGACCTCCACGCACGAGGTGTTGCCCCCGTAGCGGGCGGTGTTCGGTCCTGGCGCTGGTACCGAGCCCCGAACCCCATGAAATGTGACGCGCATCTGCCGGCACTCTAGCAACGTCCGGGCAATCCACGGAACTAGGTGGCACTCGTCACCTCAACAATCCCCGAAGTCCGCCAAAAGACGCGCGGAAAGTTTTGAATTATTGAGCACTTGGCTAGGCGAAGCCAGGCCTCCAGTTTCCTTAACTTGGACTGCCGGCCGCCTCGAGCGCGCTCTTCAGCGCCTTGGCCACGCGGTCGACCAGGCGTTGGACCTCGCCGACGCCAAACCCGAAGCGTGCTCCCAGGTCCAGCAAACGATCCGCTTCCGGTTCCGCGAGCTCGCGGTCGGCGATGGCGGCGAGCGCTGCGAACGCCAGCGCCTGTTCCCGCTGTTCGAAGCTCACGAGGTCCGTGGCGACGCGACTCAAGCTGCGTTCGACTCCCTCTGTATCGAGCTCGGCCTGGAGCTGCTGCACCAGCTGTGCTGCGTCGGGATCACCCAGCACCTGCTGAAACAGACGTTCGAGTGCAGTCTGTTCCTCAGCGGTGAGCTCGTCTGCGGAGGCCACGATCAGCGCGCACTCGAGTAGCGCGCGCTGGGCGCGAGCGTCAGCAGACTCCGGCGCCGCGCGCAGTGCTTGCTGACCCGCGAGCAGGCTCTGCTTGCTTGGCAGCCGACCGCACAGTGCTCGCACGCCGCTGCCTCCCGCTTGGGAGAGCGCAGCCTCGATCACGTGATCGAGCGCATCGCACAGCTCACTCGCCGACTTCCGAGGCAACGCGGGCAAGAGCAACGCAGTCATGGACGGATCATAGCAAGGCTGTTGAAAAACACTGTCGATCAACGACACGCGCTCTCGCGTCGGAGATCGATGCTGCGATCGCGGCGTTCCGCGGCGTAAACTCGAGTGACGATGCACACTCGACCGGCCCAGGTTCGCGGGCGCTTCTATCCCGGCACGCCGCAGGAGATCGAGCGCCAGGCTAGCGCGTGTCTTGGTGCAGCGATCGATGCGTCACCCGCGCTGGGCTTGGTGTTGCCTCACGCAGGTTGGATGTACAGCGGTGCAATCGCTGGCGCTGCGATCGCTCGGACCCAGATCCCTGAGCGCGTGATCGTGATGTGCCCGAATCACACCGGCAAGGGAGCGCCCGGCGCGGTGTGGTCTCGCGGCGAGTGGGAGTGCGGTGTCGATCGCGTGGCCATCGACGAAGCGCTGGCTGACGCGCTGCTCGACCGCACCGGCGTGCTCCAGCGAGATGACACGGCGCACTTGGGTGAGCACGCCATCGAGGTGCTGTTGCCGCTGCTTCAGGCGCGCCAGCCGTCGCTGCGGGTGCTGCCAATCGTGCTTGGGCCGCTGCGTCTCGAGCAGTGTGCAGAGCTTGGCAGAGCCCTCGCCAGCGTGATCGCTGAAGCACCGCCGGATCAAAGACCGCTGCTCGTCGCCAGCACGGATATGTCGCATTTCTTGAGCGCCGATCAGGCTCAGCGCGCGGATGCGCCGGCGCTCGATGCGGTGCTGCATCTGGATCCGCGCGCGCTCTATCAACGGGTGGTCGAGCGTGACATCAGCATGTGCGGTTTTCTGCCGACGTGCGCCACGTTGTTTGCAGTGCGGGAGCTTGGAGCCACGCGCGCCGAGCTGGTCAAGTACGGGCACTCGGGGTTGGTGACAGGGGACGACAGTCGTGTCGTGGCCTACGCGAGCTTCCGTCTCACGTAGGGATTGCTGAGAATTCGCATCCCGCCAGCCAAGCTTTGGACAGCGCCGCCTGGCGGGAGTAGCGTGTGACGGGTGAGTTCGCTGGCACCAGGTCTGTTGATCGCTGCTCCTCCGCTCGGAGATCCGAACTTCGACCGCTCCGTCGTGTTGCTCGCGCAGCACGGCCCGGACGGCGCGTTCGGCTGGATCATCAACGGACGCGACGTGATGACGTTGGAAGACTTGCTCGAGCGCGCTGACATTGGTGATGCGCGAGTCGACACCGATGGCGCAGTACGCATCGGTGGCCCGGTGTCTCAAGAGCAGGTCTGGCTAATTTACCGCACGGAAGAAAAGCTGGCGGACATCGAGGGCCAGTTCGAGGTGTGCGAGGGCGTCACCGCGACCGCCTCACGTAAGATCCTGGAGGCCGTGGCCGAAGGCAAGATGCCACCGAGCCTGTTCGGCCTGGTGGGCTACGCCGGTTGGGCTCCCTCTCAGCTCGAAGACGAGATCCGCGCCGGCGCCTGGCTGCCGACGGATGTGGACGCATCGCTGGTCTTCGATATCTCCCGAGACGAGCTCTGGACCAAGGCCTATGAGCGCATTGGCGCTTCGGCGCTGGCCTTCACCACCCGCACCGTCGGCTCCGCCTGAAGCTCCATGCAGCGAGCGCCCCGTTGCGAGCTCTCGGCGCGACGTCGCGTGAGCCCGAGGCGCGCCTGGATTTGGGGGGGAGGGTGCCTCGCAATGGCGCTGTGGCTCGCCACAGCGAGCGCGGCGCGCGAGGCAGCGGCGCAGCCCCAGCCAGCAGCTGCCTCGAGCAGCGCACCGGTCAAGCGCATGCGTGGTTGCCTCCCGGAAATGCAGCGCGTCGACGGCTTCTGCATCGATCGCTGGGAGGTCCGAACGCAGACACCGGAGGGCCAGCCGCTCTCGCCGTTTTACCCTCCAGACTACCGAATCCTCAACAAGATCCGTAAAGTGTGGGTGCTCGAGCGACCCCGCGTCGGACCCGAGCGCGCTCGCGCCATGCCGCTCCCCCCGCTCCCCGCCTGGCAAAAGAAGCCGTTCAAGGTGCGCGCCGTCTCTGAGCCTGGTGTGATTCCTCAGGGATACATGAGCTACTACATGGCCAGGCAAGCCTGTGTCGCGGCGGGCAAGCGCCTGTGTCGTGACGAGGAGTGGGAAACCGCCTGCAAGGGCCAGGCAAAGACCAAGTTCCCCTACGGCGATGACTACGTGGCGGGGCGCTGCAATGTATTCCGCGAGTTTCACCCGGCGGACGTGCTCCACTTTGACGCCTCGAGCGGGCACCGCGACCCGCGGCTCAACCTGGTGCTGGAGAATGGTGTCGATCCTGGGCTGCGTGACACGGGCGCGACCAAGAGCTGCGTGAGTCACTGGCAGGGCGGCGACGTCTACGACATGGTCGGCAACCTCGACGAGTGGGTGGAGGACCCCAAGGGGCGTTTCCGTGGGGGATTCTACTCGCGCAACACTCGCTCGGGTTGCGAAGCCAAGGTCACGAACCACCCGGCAGGCTATTTCGACTACTCCACCGGGACGCGCTGCTGCGCCGATCCGCGCTAGTGTCCTGGAACGCTGTGTTGACTTGTTCAGCGATCACAGCTTCGCCTCACTAGCTGAGCCTGGCGTCAGGCCTCGCCAGCGCCCTGGAGCTGGTGCTTGAGGCGCTCTAGCGCGAGATCCAGCTCGGCCACGATCGACACCTCGGGTTGGCTCTTCAGCGCCTCGTGCTCTCCGGCGTGGGGATCCCTCGCCGGCTCTGCTGCCTGCCAAGTGCTCCAAACCAGCGCGACGATGCGCTCATCGGCAGTGAAGGGCGACGGCAGGGTGCGCAGGCTCAGGGTGCTCGCGCCTTCTTCCTCCCACACGACGCTGAGGTCGCGTCCCGGCACATTGCACAGCACGCGACCGCTCAGCGAGCGCTCCGCGAGGCGCAGCTCTGCGTGCTCGCCCTCTTGCCGCACGGTACCGCTCCACAACCAGCGACTGGCGAGCGCGGGCTCGGTGCCGAAGGCGTAGATGGTCTCCGCGCTCGCCGCCAGCGGCTGTGCTGCCCAGTGGCTCGTGCGTTCGAGGCCCGGATGTCGCTCGAGGCTGTGCCCGAGCTGACTCAGGGCGAGGCGCCAGGAAGACGTCATGCCGTCCACGTCGTCGGAGTGCACCGACTCGTGGCTGAGGCGCAGCCCTCCAGCAATCACCTCGATGACGAGCTTGGTGTCCATGTCCTGGAGCACCACGCGACGCCCTTGCTCCACCTCGGTGACGTCGAGTTCCATCGACACACCCAGAGCGGGCCAGCCGAGCTCGATCACCGCGCCTGCTTTGACGTCGCCTTTGACCTCATCCGCTTGCCACAGCGCGAGGCCCTTCGGCG
>JAWKRD010000021.1:0-137160 GCA_041389805.1 Polyangiaceae bacterium
GCCGCCGAGCTCAGCCAGGCGGACCAAGCGCGCCGTCAGGCTGCTCAGCAGCAAGTCGGCCGCTTCCTGCGTCGCTTCGGCACCGTCCAGGACGGAGTTGAGGCTCGCAAGGTGGACCTCGTCGAGAAGGTGTTCGTCGACCTGGCGAAGCGCTTTGCGGACCGTCCCGGTGGCTACACGCGCATCGTCAAGGTGGGTCACCGCCGCGGCGACAACGCACCGATGAGCATCATCGAGTTCGTGAGCGGCGACGCTCCCGTGGCGACCAACGCCGCGACGACCGACGCCGCAGAGTGAACAGGAGCGGGCCGCAAGGCTCGCCAGCCAACGGCCACCTCCGATCAGGAGCGTGGCCGTTGGGCGTTTGTGCGGCGACTCGTTGAGTCTCTCAACGCCAGCCGCGCGCGGCGCCCCCTTGGGCTAGTCCTCGTCGATCGGCGGTAGCTTCAAGCTGCCGCCTTCGAGCCCTGGTAGTGGCGGCAGCACAGGAGCCGCAGGCTCTGGAGCAGCGGTGTCTTCGGCGCTGGTCTCTGGCTCTTCGGCGCTCAGCGTGGCTTCGCCTGCGGTTTCAGGCTCGTCTGCAGGCGGCTCTTCGGTAACCGTGGGGAAATGCAGTGTGGCGACGGCGGGAGACGCTTCAGGCGCCGCGACCGGGGTTGGGGGGGAGGGTGCTTCTGACGAGTCGCTGGCAGGCACCTGAGCTTCGGACGTGGCTTGTGCGGACGCTTCTGGCGCTGTGCTGGTCTGCGTTGCTTGGGCTTCGGGGACGACGGAGTCGCTGGCGGTGGTGGCCGGCGCTTCCTCACCCCCTGAAGCGGAGGCTTGCGCTTCCGAGACGGGAGCTTCGTTGCTTGCTGGGGCTGCGGCTTCGTCCGCCCCCTCTGCGCTGGAGGCTTCGTCGTCTGAAACCGGCTTGAGCTCCGGCTTCTCCGGGAGCCGAGGCTCTGGAGAGCCGCGGCGGAGCGCAATCACGGCGATCGCCAACAGCGCCACGATGCCGATCGCGCCAGCTGCCAGGTAGTGTTCGCCTTGCTTCTTCTGCTTTTGCTCGCCGCGCTGGATCTCCTCGAGCGCGGTCTTTGCCCGCTTGTTCTCGGGGTTCAGCTCGAGGGCGCGTCGAAAGGGCACCTGGTCAGCGACGCCGCGAGCGACCAGGTCTTGCCCTTCGAGGTACCAGAGCAGGCTCTGCACTCGGTTGTCGACCTTCTCGTCCGTGGAGAGTCGGCGGGCGCGGCGCAGCGCGGCTTCTGCGGCAGCGGGGTCTTCGTCAAGCTTCTGTTCGGCGAAGTCGACGTAGGTGTCGATCATTTCCGCGCGGCGATCGAACAGCGGGCTGCGCGCTAGCACCTTGTCGAAAGCCTCCTTGGCTTCAACGAGCTTGCCGGCTTTCTGCGCGGCCTTGCCGGTGTCGAACAGCTTGTACACCTGAGCGAGGCGCAGGCGGTCAAACTCACCAAACAGCTCGCGAGCGGTGCGGTCCCAGCCCCAATCGGCGGGGGGCTTCTTGCCGACGATGTTCGCGTAAGTGTCCCGCAGCGGCCAGTTGGCGATCTCTTTCATCAGCGCCACCGACTGGCGCGACGCCTCGCGCACCTGTGGCCGCTCGCTGTTGGCGAAGGAGATCACCACACGCGCTGCGTCGGGGTCGCGGGTGTAACCATAGGCGCGTAACACGTCGGCGAGCACATCGGGATCTGGAGTCTGGACCGCTTCCGAGGGGATCGCTTTGCCGAGGGCATCCAGTTGACGATCAGCCCAGTGCGCGATGCGGGGCGCCTGGTGGCGGCGTGTCTCGATCAGCGCCGGCAGCGCCTTGTCTCCCAGCTTCTCTAGTTGGAGCTGCGTATCCACGCGGAGAAACTCTCCGAAGCGGACGTAGACCTGGATCAGCGTGCGGACCGCAGGGGTCGTGCCGATCTCCCGTAGCATGCGGCTGATCGCGATGACCTGAGTGACGGCCTTCCACTCTGCGTTCTTGGGCTCTGGATGCTCCGCGAGCATGTCCATGTAGTCTGGTGTGACTACCTTGCCGCGTTTCCCCGCGGCTTTCATCTTCTCGCGCTCCGCGCTGCGGGCGTTGTCGCGGATATCGAGGAGCTTCCGCTTCAGCTCCTCGCCTTTCGTCGATTCGGCGAGCTGACCCAAGGTGTGCGCCAGGGCAGGGACCCACTTGAGGTCGGCTTCCACTAGCTCACGCACTGCGCGTTCGCGGATCACCGGATCTTCAGACACCACGCGGCCGAGCAGGTCTTTCACCGCCTCGAGGGACTCGGGAGTCGGCGGCGGCAGATCCTGACTTGGTACTGCTGGCAGCGGCGTCAGGAGCTGCTGGCTTTCGCTCGACGGCGCGGCAGCGTCAGGCGCAGCATCTGTCCCAGCGTCTTCTTGGGCGCTCGCGCTGCTACCGAGCGCGCACACCAGCGCGGCCGCTAGCGACGCCGTACGCAGCGGCTGGAGCTTGGGCCAGGACATGACGAGGGCGCGAGGTCTCAACTCAGGATGCGAAAGTCAGAGAATTCGCCGGTGAAGCTGCGCCAACGGGTATCGACGCGCTCGACGCGTGCGGCGGTGGGGCCTTTCTGGGCCCAGCCAAACAGTTCGCGGATCGAGACTTCCTCGCCTTCGGCGAGGATCTCCACGCTGCCATCTGCGCGGTTCTTTACCCAGCCTCCCAAGCCGAGCCGACGAGCCTCGCGCTGGGTCGATGCGCGGAAGTAGACGCCTTGGACCCGACCCCGAACGATCAAATGAAGTTGTTTCAAGGCCATGAGCAACCCGGTAGGTAGCCGAGGGTGGGGGCATTGGCAACTTGCTGCCAGCGCGGTTGCCCCTCCGCCGCGCAATGCTGTTGGGCCTCTCGCCGCGGACGATTTTCCGTCGCGGCCCTCCGGCCGTGTCCACAACGCGCCGGATCTATGAATGATTCCCGATGCCTGGCGCGCGCGACCCGCACCGCCAGCGGGTGGACCGCCATGGCGCTTCCATGGTCTGATCCCGCCCGTGAGCCCGCGTCGTGCCGAAGCCTCTGGGGATGAACCCCGGATCGCCGAATTGAAGGCGGCGCTGGCCCGTGAGGAGCGCATTTCCCGGGCGTTGCGCGAGGTTGGGTCGGCGCTGGGCACCACGCTCGACCTCGATGATCTGCTGGAGCTCATCCTCGACAAGCTGACGGACCTGCTCGATGCCGACCGCGCGACTCTCTACCTGCTGGACGAGGCGAATCGCGAGCTGGTCAGTCGCATCGTCGTGGGCTCCCGGGTGCGCAGCATCCGCGTGAAGGTCGGTCACGGGATCGCTGGTGCGGTTGCTCAGACTGGAAAGCCGCTGCGAGTAGCGGATGCCTACGCAGATGCACGTTTCGAACCCGAGTGGGACATGCTGACTGGCTACCGCACGACCAGCATCCTCGCGGTACCGCTGAAGAATCACCTCGGGCGCACCATCGGTGTGATTCAAGTGCTGAACAAGCACGCCGGTTTGGCCCCGGGGCAGCCGCGCCGCGGGGAAATGAAGCCCGACCAGGGTGCGCAGCCCGAGTTCAACAGCGAGGACGAAGCGATCTTGAGTGCGCTGAGCACTCAGGCGGCGGTAGCCATCGACAACAGTCGCCTGTTCCTGTCGCTGATCCAGAAGAACCGGCAGCTGCTCGACGCGAAGGAACAGCTCGAGCGCGGCGTGCGCGATCTCTCGCTGCTGTTCGACTTGGAGCGTGCGACCGCCCGCGCCGCTTCACTCGAAGACCTGGCGCGGGCCTCCTTGCTCGAAATCGCCCGCGCGTGTGACGCGCGCGGTGCCGCCTTGCTGGTTGCGGATGAAGAAACCGGCGACCTGGTTGAATACGTCCTCGACGCCGACGCCACCAGTGAAGTCCAGAAGCTGGGCGTGAAGTCGGGCGATGGTTTCCTCGCGGCAGCCATGGGGAGTGAACAGGTCGTGCGCATCAGCGACGCGCAGCAACAGACCAACTACAGCGAGCGGGTCGAGGGCGCGTTCCCGTTTGAAGTGGAAAACGCCGTCTGCGTGCAGCTCGAGGGAGAGGGCCGGCCACTGGGCGCGATGGGCCTGTTTAGCAAGCAGGACGGTAGAGACTTCGGCGAAGAAGACATCTCGCTGCTGAAGCTCGTCAGCGCCAACGTCGCCACCGCGGTGCGCCTGTTTCGCGCGAGCGAGGCCCGTGAGCGCAGCCATCGCCTCACCACCATCGGCCGCCTGCTGTCAGGCATCATCCACGACTTCAAGACGCCGATGACCGTGATCAGCGGCTACGTGCAGCTGATGGAAGCGGAAGACGATCGCGAGCGCCGCGCGGAGTTTGCCGAGGCCGTGCTGAAGCAGTTTGACATGTTGACCAGCATGCAGCGCGAGGTGCTGGAGTTTGCACGAGGTGAGCGCCGCGTTTTCGTGCGCAAGGTCTACCTTCACAAGTTCTTCGCAGATATCGCCTCGCAACTGCGGCTGGAGTTCGAAGGTCGCCCGGTGGAGCTGGTGTTCAAGGTCGACAACAAGGTTGTCGCGCGTTTCGACGAAGGGCGCGTTGCCCGCGCGATTCACAACCTGGCGCGCAACGCGGTCGAGGCCATGGGACCCCGCGGTGGCACGCTGACGATTTCCGCGCGCAAGGCGCCGGCGGCAGGCACAAAGACGAACTCCAAGAAGAAGGCGGAAGAGCTCGTGATCTCCGTGGCGGACACCGGGCCCGGGATCCCTGCAGAAATTGAAGACAGTCTGTTCCAGTCGTTCGTGACCGCTGGCAAGGAAGGCGGAACCGGCCTTGGCCTCGCGATCGTGAAGAAGATTGTCGAGGAACACGAGGGGTCCATCGAGGTGGAGTCGTCCTCTGACGGCGCTTGCTTCATCCTGAGGTTTCCAAGCGAGGGGCCGGCACTTGAACCCAAAGCGAATCGCTCGCGCGCCGCGAACCGGCGGCCCAGCGTAAAGACGTCCCTAAAGAGTACTTGATGACCAGCTTCAAGCTTCCTTTGCTGCAACACCGTGAGGCAGCGCTCGAGACCTGTGCCTATTGCCCCAAGCTCTGCCGCGCTGCGTGTCCCGTGGCTGACGTGGAGTCCAGCGAGACCCTGACTCCGTGGGGAAAGATGGGCCTCGCGTGGTATCAGGCGCGCGGCAGCCTCGAGCTCAACTCGAGCTACGCTGCGACGGCCTGGGGTTGCACGGGCTGCTACGCCTGCCGCGACCACTGCGATCACAAGAACCCTGTCGCCGAGACGTTGCTCGACGCGCGCGCCGAATCGTTCCTGCGTGGTCTGGAGCCGCCGCGAGCGCGCAATATCGCCAAGGCTGAGCCCAAGCGGCGCGCGCGACGTGAGGCTGGCCTGGCCGCGCTGGCGAGCCACCCGGCCGTGGACGCGGGGGCCGAGAGCGCGCTGTTGCTCGGCTGCGCCTACGTAAATCAGGAGCCGGATCTTTGCCGTGCGGCACTGGACATCGTGCACAGGTTGCACGGCAAGGTGCGCCTGCTCAGCGGTTGTTGTGGGGCGGTGTCTCGTGCCGCTGGCGACGGGGAGAGTGCCGAGCGCGAAGAGCGCGGGCTGATCGCAGCTGCAAACGGCGCCGAGCAGCTGCTCGTGCTCGACCCGGGCTGTGCTGGAGCTGGTCGCGATTCAGGGCTGCGTGCCCTAGGCGCGGTCACGTTGATCGAGCTTGTGGCGCAGCGTCTGGATTTGCTCGAGCGCTTGCCCGGGGTGGGCGGCGTCCGCTGGCATGACCCCTGTCAGCTGGGGCGCGGCCTGGGAGTGTACGAAGAACCGCGCGCGATCCTCACGCGGATCCTTGGGGAAGCGCCTGGTGAGTTCGCGCGCGCGCGTGAGGAGGCGGTCTGCTCTGGCGCGGGCGGGCTGTTGCCGGTGACCATGCCCGATGCCTCAGGGCGCATCGCCGCAGCGCGTCTTGCGGACCATGACGAATCGGGCGGCGGGACTGTCGTCACCGGCTGCGCTTCCAGCTTGCGACGCTTCAAGAAGAGCGGCGCTGGGGCTCTCGACATCTTGGATCTGATCGCGCGGAGCCTCGCCGTGGGCGATGGCTGAAGCTCGGCGTCGCACGGTCGCCACGCGCGTACTCCTGTCCTACGCGC
This sequence comes from Polyangiaceae bacterium, assembly GCA_041389805.1. Classification (GTDB taxonomy): domain Bacteria; phylum Myxococcota_A; class Polyangia; order Polyangiales; family Polyangiaceae; genus JAHBVY01. Next base: position 6,095 of record JAWKRD010000021.1, read on the forward strand.
TCGTGACCCTCGCGTTGGCGGTGATGACCGGTTGGGGGATCGTCGCTCAGCGGCGAGCGGCAGCCGAAGCCGAGTTGATTCGTTCCGGCTACCTACCGCTCTCTCTCGCCTTGCGCGATGCGGTTCACGGCCAGGACAGCTGGAACATCCAGCTGAACCACATCACCACCGCGCGCAACCCGGTGGACAAACGTGTTTGGTTCGACACGGCGCTGCGCGCGGGCAGACCGAAGGCATTTGGTGAGGTGCGGGCCGCCTTGTCTCGCGCGTTCGTCAGCTCCGACGAGTCGAGCGTGAAGACGACCGGGCTCGAGCTGTCGCGTGAAGCCACACAGATTGAGCAATCCCTCGGCAAGGACAAAGAAGAGCTGGCTCAGTTGTTCGACGCGCTCGCTCGCGGCGACGCCGAGCGCGCTGAGTCGCTGCGCGACAGTCTGGTTACGCGCGGAAGCAAGGGCAAGAGGAGGCTCAGCGAACTCGAGACGCGCGTCGAGAGGAACGTCGACACCCTGCTTGACCGAGCCCGCGCTCGGGAGCGTTTGGCGATTCAGCTAGCCTTTGGGCTCGGCGTGTTCACGGCGCTGGTCGGGCTCGGCGCGGCCCTCTACGCGCGACGCGTCCTGCGGCCCCTGGCGCTGGTGACCGAGCGGGCCAAGGCGGTGGCTGAAGGTGACCTCACGCCGCGAGAGGTCGTGCCCTCCAACGACGAGATCGGTGAGCTCGCGGACACCTTCGAGACCATGGTGCGCGCCATCGCCCGCGCCAACGAGCAGCTGGTGAGTCAGGAGCGGCTCGCCACCATTGGTAAGATGGCAGCGCTGGTGACGCATGAGATCCGCAATCCGCTGTCGAGCATCGGGCTCAACGTGGAGCTCCTCGAGGAGGAGCTCGAAGGCGCCGATGAAGAGACCCGCAGCCTGCTCAAGGCCATCAAGGGCGAGCTCGAGCGCCTGAGCGCGCTCTCGGAGCAATATCTTTCGGTCGCGCGCCAGCGACCGACCCAGCTCGAGCGTGAAAACTTGAGCGATGTAGTGGAGGAGGCGCTCGAGTTTATCCGTAAGGATCTAGCCCGCCGGGGAGTAGTGCTACACATCGACCTGGAAACCACGCCACCTCCGGTCCTACTCGACGAAGCGCAGATCAAGCAGGCGCTGTTCAATCTGGTGCGCAATGGTGGCGACGCGATGCCCGACGGCGGCGAACTCTGGGTGAGCGTGCGGTCCGACGCGAACGACGTCTTGCTGCTGGTCGAGGATGCTGGCGGCGGCATCGACCCCGAAGCGCGAGAGCGGCTGTTCGAGCCGTTCTTTTCCACCAAGAGTCAGGGCACCGGCTTGGGGTTACCCATCACTCGCCAAATCGTCGAGGCGCACGGGGGTGAAATCAGTGTCGAAGCGCGGCAGCCGCGAGGGACTCGCTTCACGATCCGACTGCCAAGCTGCGAACTAGATCGGGACTCGAGTCAGCGCGTCTCCGAGCGGAGCGCCGTCGAGTCGTACTGAACCGCGGTCAGCGCTGTGGCGCCGTGCAGCCGGACGGCTGGTGTCGCTGACTGTTGCTGCCAACCAGGTTGTCCGACATTGAGGCAGATCCCTCGAACCTTGGCGTACAATCCGCCCATGAGGCTGGGGTTCATACTCACGGTTTTGATTGCATGTGGAATTGCCGGCTGCAGCAGCAGCGATGATGGAGCCTCTTCGGCGGCCCAGCAAGACTTCCTGGATCGCTGCAAACAAGCCACGGATTTGGCCTGTCAGAAGGGCTTCGACTGCGACAACTTCTTCGTCACCAGCCAGTACGTCAGCGTTGGCCAGTGCCAGAACGAAGCCGAACAGAGCTACAAGAAGTCCGTGGGGAACTTTTCTGCCAACCAACTGGCGGACTGCGCAAACACGTGTGACCTGATGAGGTCTGACGTCGAGGCGCTCACCTGCGACAAGTTCGACGACGCGATCTTCGCCCGCTACAGCTGCGGCAACTAATCTTTCAGTAGGTTGCGGGTCTCGTGCGAGACTACACGCGATGACTGAAGCGCTGTTGAGCGTCGTGCTAGCGACGACGGATGAGCGTAAGCGCGTCGAGTTGCAGCGTCTCCTCGCGGATCTACCGGTAGCTTGGTTGGGGGTGAGAGAACTACTCGGAGCGGACTACGCGCATCCGCTCGGGGCCGGGAGCAGCCTGGAGGAGAGCGCGCGCTCCAAGGCCAAGGCAGTGTGCGAAGCCACCGGCTTGTGGTGTCTGTCCGACGCCTCGGGCCTCGAAGTGGAAGCCCTGGATTGGAAGCCTGGTGCGCGCTCCGAAGTCTTCGCCCATGATCGGGCGACGGACGCCGAGAACAATGCCGCGCTGCTCACTGCGCTGGAAGAGGTGAGCGATGAGGAACGTCGAGCGCGTTTCCGCGCGGTGTTATGTTTGGTCAGCCCCTGGCAAGGCGAGCTCGTGTGCGTGGAGGGGGCGATCGGCGGCCGGATCGCGCGCAGCGCCCAGGGCAGCGGCGGTTTCGGCTACGGACCACTGCTGCTCTTGGATGAGCTGCCAGGCAAGACGCTGTCCAACATGAGCGACGCCGAGCGCGACATCTACGGACATCGGGCAAGGGCCGTGAAAGCGCTGCGTCCACTGCTGTTGGGCCGTATCGATGCCCTGCTCGATGAGACCGAGCGGATCGCCGGCTAGTTGCCAGGTTTCGCTTTCAAGGTGCCCCCTCTGGTTGCCGGTTCAGCGCTGCCGCTGGCACCTTTAATGCCTCGGGGCCTGCTGCAGCCGAGGTCTTAGTTCTTGCTGCCCAGCAAGTCGAAGTGGGCGCCCATCTGTAGCGTGACCCATGCGTGGCTCGCCACGATGTCAGCTTGCTCGGTCTCGGTGTTGGTGGCCTTGGTGTAGTAGGTGGCCGTGCCAAACTGACCGCCGCCGAGGGTTAGCATGGGGCTGAGTGCGAACGCCCGGGACAGCCGGATGTCTGCGCCGATGCCAATGCGCGACTCGAACGGCGCGTCTTCAAGGCGGAGCTCATCTCCATTGGCCCAGCTGGTGCGGAAGCGCCGTCCACCGACGACGATCTCAATCAAGAGTCCGACGTTGTCTGGGTCCGACGAGAAGCGCAGCCCGAGGCCGAAGAAGTCTGTTTCGCCGTCTTGTTGATCGCCGTTGGCGGGGAGCTCCAGGTCGCCCTTGCCCAGGCTTGCGCGTTCCCATGTGAAAAATAGCACGTGCCGCCTGCCGAGCCGCGCGCCAACGTCGAGCTCTCCCATCGGCCCGCTGCTCGCGTAGTTTTGCCACTCCTCGCCTCGGGACTCTAGACACACGCCGCTGCGGTCTACCGCAGTGCACGTCGCCCAGACGTTTCCGAACGGATGAAAGTACCCGATGCGTCCTCCGAGCCACAGCGAGTACTCGGGCGCCAGGTGGCGCGGCCGCGGCGGCGGCGGCGGCTCGTAGACTCCCGGCGCTTGCGGCTCGTACACCACGATGGGCGGCGGGGGTCTATTCGTCGCGTAGCCAGGCGGCGGCGGTTGCGGGCCTGGTTGCGCGGCTGGTGGCGGTGTCTCGGTCTCCGGCGCAGGCTCCACGCAGTACTCCGGGCCGACCGGGTGACGGTTTCGCTTCCGGCGGGGGCTCGGGTTCCGGCGCACCCTGCGCGAAGGCGGTTGTGGGCGCCAAGAGCGCCAGCCCGAGAGCCACTGGACAAATGCCTAGCCGTGACATAACCGAACGATACCACCCGTCGGGAGCCGCCGCCGTTGGGCGGGAGTCGCTCGATGCGGTCACGAGCGACGATTCACGGAGTCGAGCGGCGCGCTTCCCCAAACCCTCGATGATCGAAGGTGATGCCTCGGGCCGAATGGGCCGCTCCGCAAGTACTTCTTGGTTCGAGCTTCAAGAGATCGGGGCTTGGAGCAGCACCAGGAACGCCCGATGCGATACGCCGTAACCGACACGCCGCCGCCGGCAAATCCCCTGGCTCTGGGGTGAGGCGCGGTGCGTCGAAACGCGCGTTGACCCTGGCTAGAGGTGCGTTAATCGACCGCCGCCTCAAAGGGCACCGTGCAGCAAAACTGGAAAGCCCTCGGAACTGTTGGAACCGTCGGGCTCGAGTTCGTCCTCAGCATCGCCGTTGGACCTGGGTTGGCCAGAAGCCTGACGGCTGGCTCGGGACCGGACCGTGGATGACCGCCCTCTGGCTGGTCTTTGGATTGGTCGCCGGCATCCGCGCCATCGTTCGCGCCTCAGCGCACCTGCAACGGGAAACCGAAGAACTAGAACGCCAAGAACGCGAAGAGCGCAAACGCTACCATGAACGCAAAGGCCACGACCGATAGCTCGAACAGCGGGATCGCCCCGGGTGCTGTGGGCGCCGGCTTGCATCGGCGCTGCGCTGACGGCGGGTTCCTTTCTCTACTTCGGTGCGAAGCATGGCTTCAGCACTGGCCTTGGCGTACTCCTCGCCGCAGGCAACCTGTGGGTCATCGCCAAGGTGATCAGCGGTTTTTTGAGTCCTTCCGAGGGCAAGTCCAAAGGTGGGCTGTTCCTCGTCACCCGTTCAAGTTTGCCGCCTTGTTTGGCGGAGTGTTCGCCCTGCTAAGGCTGGGCGCCGTAGACATCCTCGCTCTCGGGGTGGGCTACGCCGCGTTGCCGCTCGGTATCGTACTCGGGCAGTTCAAGACGGCACCCACTCAGGCGCGAGAAGGAAACTAAGCGCACAATGGGTCACTACACCTGGCTGACGCTTCTTCTCGAGAAGTTCAAAGGCAACCTTGAGCCGCAACGCTCACATGCTTGGCGAGTCCTTCGTGGGCAACCGCCACGGCACGTGGGAAGACTTCGAGCCCATCACCGCGAGCCTGCTCGTCGCCGTGCTGCTGATTTTGATCGGCATGCGCGTGCGTAGCCGCCTGACCAAGCTCGAAGAGGCGGCGGTGCCCGACGACGAGCTCACCCTGCGGACCTTCATGGAGGCGTTCCTCGGCTACTTCTACGACCTCGCGAAGAGCGTCATGGATGCCGATCGCGCCAAGAAGTTCTTCCCGCTAATCGCTTCCTCCGCTTGCTTCGTGTTCTTCGCCAACGTGATGGCGCTGATCCCAGGCATGCCGGTGCCCACCAGCAACTTGAGCATCACCGCTGGCAGCGCGCTGGTCGTGTTCGTCGCCTTCAACGCCTACGGCATCATGGTGAACGGCGGCGCGTACATCAAACACCTCGCAGGGCCCTCGCCGCTCCTGGCGCCTCTGATGTTCCCCATCGAGGTCATCTCGCTCTGCGTGCGCCCCGTGACCCTCGCCGTTCGACTCATGGTCAACATGGCGGTGGACCACTTGGTGCTCACCACGTTCATGGCGCTCGTCGCCATCATCGTGCCGATTCCGGTCATGTTGCTCGGCTGCATCGTGGTCGTCGTGCAGACACTGGTCTTCACGCTGCTGACCACGATCTACATCGGCCTCGCTACCGAAGACATGCACCACCACCACTGAACAGGTGGCCGCGACGCTGAGTCGCGAGACAGCGTGGCGCTACACAGGTAGCGGCTCCCCACGGCAAAGAACCAACAGCTTCGCATCCCGCGCGCGGGATCCAAGAACCAACCCACTTAACGGCCCCCGGACTTTCCCCCAAAAAAGCGGTGGCCACCGCGAGCAAAACACACTAAACGCTCGCGCGATCGAGACGAATAAGGAGACTCTCAAGATGTCCACCAAGAACAAGCTGGCCCTCGCCATCGCCACCGTCGCCACCTTCATCAGCTCCAGCGCGTTCGCCCAAGCGGGTGCTGCAGCCAACGAGTGGGACACCAAGGGCTGGATGGGCCTCGCCGCTGGTATCGCCATCGGCCTCGCCGTCCTCGGTGGTGCGCTCGGTCAGGGTCGCGCCGCTGCCGCCGCCCTCGAAGGCATCAGCCGTAACCCGGGCGCCGCCTCCAAGATCCAGACCCCGATGATTCTCGGTCTGGCTCTGATCGAGTCTCTGGTGCTCTTCGGCTTCCTCGTGGCGTTCTTGCTGCAGAGCAAGATCACCTTCGCCGCGGGCGGCTGATAAAGCCGAGCGCCTCATCCGCGCTCTCAGCGACGACCAGCGCACGTCCTTCCGTGAGGAAGTGACGTGCATTGGTCGTTTGTCGTTTCGTGGCGTGAGCGTGCCGGCGAGTTTGGGGGGGAGGGCAGCGAGAGGCCTGCCAGGTGCCGCCTACTTCTTCCGCAACCCCCGCAGCGTATCCAGCGAGACGTGAAGCAGGTACAGGCCGACGGCGAGCACCATCAAGATGCCACCCAGCCAGTGGTGCTCCGAGGCGACCAGCCAGGCGCCGCTGAGCATCAGCGCTGAGGACACCACGCCAGACGAGATACGGCGCCCCAGACGATCCGTGATCGCCTTGCTCTCGAGGGACTCCGTCTTGACCACCAAGCGGCCGAGGGCGATGTCGTCGAGCAGCTCACTCAGCTGCTGCGGCACGTTGTACGTCGCGCCGCTGAGTCGCTCCACTCGGCGCAGCAGCTCATTGCCGATACGCTCGGGCGAGTAGCGCTTGCGCAAGATCTCGAGGAACAGCGGCTTCACTTCATTGAAGACGTCGAGCTCCGGGTCGATCTCCTTGCCCACGCCTTCGATGGTCATCAAGGCCTTGCCGACGAGCATGAAATCCGGCGGAATTTCCAGGCCGTACTTCGTCGCGCCTTGAACCAAGTCGCGGATCAGCTCCGAGAGCTCGATGTCCTTGAGCTGCTTGCCGAGGTACTTCTCCGCCAGGAGCGACACTTCCGCGCGGTAAGCGTTCATGTCGACCTTCTTGGTCTTGGTACCGATGGCGTAGAGCGCGTCAGCTATGCCTTCGTAGTCCTTGCGCACGGCGGCGACCATCAGGTCCACCGTCAGGTCCCGCATGCGCGGGGACAGGCGCCCCACCATGCCGAGGTCGATCATCGCGAAGACGGGCCGCTCCGGCGTGCCCATGATGAAGACGTTGCCGGGGTGTGGATCCGCGTGGAAAAAGCCGTCTTCGAAGATCTGCTTTACGACGATATCCACGGCGATGCGTGCGAGCTTCTTGCCGTCGTGGCCGCTGGCCATCGCGTCGTAGATCTTCTGGCCGTCCAGGAACTCGAGGGTGAGCACCTGCTTGCTCGAGGCTTGCTTGTAGACCTTCGGGAACTTGACCTGTTTGTAGCCCTCGAAGTTCTCGGCGAAGCGGATCGCATTCTCCGCCTCGGTGCTGAAGTCGAGCTCGGAGGTGATGGCGCGATCGAACTGCTGCACCAGCCCGATGGGAGAGTAGATCTTGCTCTCGGGGATGGTGCGCTCGACCAGCGCCGCGAGGCCGTGCAGGATATCTACGTCGCTCTTCACGGTGTCGCCGATGCCGGGGCGCTGCACCTTCACCGCGACCTTCACCACGCCCTCATCCGTCTTGAGCGTCGCGCGGTGCACCTGCGCAATGCTGGCGGCGGCGAGCGGCTCCGCGTCGAAGGTCTCGAAGACCTCTTCGATGGGTGCGCCGAGCGAGTGCTCGATCTGTCGCTTGATGTCCTCGAAGGCGACGGGAGGGACTGAGTCCTGGAGCTTCTTCAGCTCGCGAACCAGATCTGCGGGGAGTACGTCGGTGCGCGTGCTGATGATCTGGCCGAGCTTGATGAAGGACGGACCCAGGTCTTCGAGCACGCGGCGCGCGCGTACCGCCGAGGACATGTTCTTCGCTTCGGCGGCGCCCTTCTGCTCTTCGGCGTCGAGCTCCGCATCGAGCTCTGGGTCCTTTTCTTTACCCTTCTTTCGTCCGAGGCCGGTGCGATAGACGATTTCACCGAAGCCGTGACGAACCAGCACGCGCGCGATGTCGCGCACCCGCGCGAGGTCGCGCGCGGCGGTCAGCAGTGAGACCACGAGCTATTCCAATCCGACTTGGCTGAGCCCCGCGGAAAGCTTGGAGCGCAGCGCCATGAGATCGAAGGCACCACCACCCGCAGCGCCCACCGACTGGACCGCGCGCTCGGCGCGCTCCCTCGCGACGTTGCTGAGGCCCAGGCGATCACCCAACAGACGCAGCGCTTCTTGCTCCTTGGCGTCGACGTGACCCTTCAGGCCGACGACCCAGCCGGCGGCTGCGTAGGTGAACAAGCGCGTGAGCCGATTCATGCGAATCGTTTCCACGTGGTCCAGCGTGATGCGCTGGGCAATCGCCGACTCGACGGCGCTCAGATCGCCTGGCTGCAGCCCGAGCTGCTGCGCCGCCATCCTGATGCCTTGAGCCTCCTCGGGAGCCATCTCGCCATCCGCCCAAACCACGGCGGCCAATGCCACCAGGGTGTCGCGCCCGATCTCTAGATCCATGCCGCGTAGTGTAAGTGAACTCAGCGCACCCGTACCAGCGTGCCGGGGTCGTACTGGGTCGGGATCACGGCGCTCCAGCCTGCGGGCAAGCGCGGGCTCGCCCAGTGAAAGAAGCGCTCCGCGGCGCGCGGCGTCAGGTTCACGCAGCCGTGGCTCTGACGCCTGCCGAAGCGCCGGTGCCAGAAGGTTCCGTGGAGGCCATAGCCCTTCTTGAAGAACAGCACCCAGGGCACCTCTTCGATCGCGTAGTAACGACCTGCGTACTCGTTCTCGAGGTTGTCCATGTCGGTGGTGCGGAGCTTGACCCAGATGCGGTGGGCGCCCTTCGGAGTGGCGCGCTCGCTCTTCCCAGTGCCTTTGCCAGTGCTTGCGAGCGCGGTGAAGAGCGGCGTTGCACCGCGATACGCCGTCACGACCTGCTGATCGATCTCCACGTCGATCCAACGCTCATCCGCTTGCACTTCGGGCGGTGGCTCGGTCGGCGTTGGCGCGCGCACGTCGCTCTCGGAGACCCACCCGCGCTCTGTCTTGAACCAACGCTTGCGGTTCTTCGTGACCACCTCGCTGAAGCGAATCGACTCGAACTGATCCAAGGTGGTGACGCGATCGCCGCCGTTCGGCTTGCTGCGGACGCTGGTGGTGGACGAGTAGACCCAGCCCGCATTCAGCTTTCCGTCTTCGAGCTCGACGGTGGAGAAGCCGAGCGGTCGCGCGGGGTTCAAGTCGCGCATGGGGAGCCAGAGACCCTTGGTGTTCAGCCCGTACGCTTCACCGACGGCGTTGCGTTCGATGCGCACCAGGGCAACGGACATCCCTGGCTCGTACTGGTTGTCCGGTGCGCCGACGTCTCCGAGCGACAGCCGAGAGTAGCCGAAGCTGCCGTCCGCCCCTGCGAAGTAGTAGTCGAGGGGCAAGCCGTCGCTAGTTGGCGTCGGATGCGGATCCTCGGGGAAAGGCGCTGAACGGGACAGCTCCACGTTTGCGTCGCACACCCACGCGAGGGGGCCCACATTCAGCCAAGTGCCGCTGCACCCGGGGCCGCGCTGGCTGCCGTAGAGCGGGAGCTGTGCGCCTAGCATCGCCGTCCCACGGCGTGGCGACTTGCGATCGGGTCGTGTCCACAGGTACTCGCCCTGGCGCAGGATACGCACGCTTCGCGCGTCGTCGGGTAGTGGCAGCGACGACTGCCACAGCGGCTGGCTCCGAGCTGGCTGGTCGCTCAAGGCGGCCATGCTCAGCGCGCCCACCGTGGACAGCCACGGGGCGGCAAACAGGAGCCACGGCCGAGATCTCACGACGCGATCGTAGCGCGCTGACTTGGGGTGGGCCCAAGTTGAGGCCAACAGCGCACCTCACCCTCAAAAATTGAGGCGGGACCGCATCGCTGGGCTGAGCGCGGAGGCGACAAAAGCAAGGGACCCGCGGCTCCTGGGAGCGCGGGTCCGCGTTTTTTGAGGCGGAGAGTTTGGGCTTCAGCCGTGGAACGTGAAGCGCATCTCGTGATCGCAGACCTTGAAGAAGTCGCCTTCGTTGATCACTTTGCGCTGCACGCGCTGACCCTGGTGTTCGATGCCGTTCGTCGAGCCCATGTCGACCATGTAGTACTGGCCGTTCAGGAACTCGATCATCGCGTGCTGGCGCGAGACGTTGGGGTCCTTGATGGTCAGATCGCTCGACTGCTTGCCACGACCGATGATGAAGCGCTCCTTCGTGACCGGGAAGCGGGTGCCCTCGTACTCGACGAACAACGCCGGAGCCGGGTTGTATCCCTGCGGAGCCGGCGGCGCCATGCGTTGAGCAGGCGGCGGCGGAGGTGGTGCAGCCGGCGGAGGCGGGGGCGGCGGCGGTGCCGCCTGCGGCATCGGAGGTGGCGGCGCCGGTGGGCCTGAGCGCATCGGCGGGGGAGCGGGTGGTGCCGGCGGCGGTGCGGGCGGCGCCGGTGGTGCAGGCGCGCGCCCTGTCGGGGGCGGCGGCACGCGGCTCGCGCCCGGCGGAGGCGGGGGAGGCGGCGGCGGCGCAGCGCCCATGGGAGGTGGAGGCGGCGGTGCGCCCGGCGGTGGTGGCGGCGGTGCGCGACGCGACGTAGGCGGCGCCGGAGGCGCCGGCGGCGGACCACTGCGAGAGGGCGGGGGCGGAGCTTTGGAGCTACGCGGCGGCGGCGCGGCCGAAGGAGGCCCGGGCGGGAGCGGGGCCGCAGCGCCAGCGGGTTGCCCTGCGGAATAGCCGCGTTGACGCGCGTACTGCTTCATCGCGTCGTTGATCAAGTAGTCGACGGAGCATTCTAGCTCCTGCGCCATCTGTTCGAATCTGACCCAGAGGGCATCGCGGCATTGGAAGGAGCGAGGCGTCTTCTTGTTGGGATCCGTCATGCTTGAGCCCTAAAGCTTCATTGCTTTCAGCAGGTGGGGGGTCGAGAGCTTACTCATTCTTTGGCGTCTTCCGCCTGTTTTTTCGCGGCTTCCTGCTTCTTGCGCTCTTCCTCTTCCTTCTTCTTGTCGGCCTCGGTGCGCTTCTCCATGGAAGGTTTCACGCAGTAGCGAACGAACTCTCCGATGTTGGAGACGTCCTTGGTCTCGGTCTTGTCCCCCTTGTCACCAACCGGGACCTCGCACTTCCACTCGCAGTCGTCAGCCTTGCAGCTCGGCACCCTGGTGGAGTCCTGCTCGTAGGGCGTCACCTTGCTGAGCTGATCCTTTGTTCCGTACTTGCTGTAATAAGCCAGCGCGGACAAACGCACCGAAGGGGCGTAGCCAGTGCCCAGGTATTTATCAGCTAGCTCTTCGCCTTTTTGGCTGCCCTTGAGCTCGCCCATACGCACGCCATACAGCGCAGGTTCGGAGATCGACATCCCCTTGTCGTTGCGCGCGAGCTTGGTCATGAACTCGTCTAGCTGGCTCTGATCGCTCATGCGCAGCGCGAGGTCCGCCGCGACCCAACGCAACTTCCAGTCATCGGCTTTGAACAAGTCGTACAACTTGTCGATCACGAGCTTGCGCGGCATCTCCCCGATGCGCTGCAGGGCCACCGAACGGATGGTGTTCGAGGTGTCCGGTGCGGACGCCAACTTCATCACCACCTCGATCTGTTCCGGGCGGTCCTTGTCGAGGTGACCCGCGAGGGCTGCGAGCGCCGTGGCGCGGCGCTTCTCGAGCTTGCCCTCCTTGTCTTCGCGGGAGGCGTACTCGAGCAGGTAGTCCACGACGGGCTTGCCGCCGACCTCCTTCATCGAGCTGAAGGTGCGCAGCAGCTCCTCTTCTTGATACGCCTCGAGCTGACCAGCGAGCTGGTCTTTGGTGACCTTCGTTAGGCCTGACGCCTTGTTTGCGGCGTCAACCGCAGCTTCCTTCTGCTTCTTCCAGCGATCGCTCTCGATCTCTTTGGCGATCTTCACGAGTGCGCTGCTGGCTGCGAGCTTCGTTTCCGCGTCGCCTAGCTCAGCCACCAGGCTCGCCATGTTGCTGATGCGCTTGGCACCCGGCACCATCAGCTTCGGCAGTTCCTTCACACCCGACGCGCCCAGCGTGCGCAGCACCTGCTCCATGCCGGACATCTGGGTGGTGTTGTCGAGGCGATTCGCGAAGTCGGCCATCGCCCACTCCGCCAGCGCAGCCTTGATGTCTGTGCGGAGTTTGTCATCGCCGATCAGGTCCTTGTCCTCGTACGTCAGGAGTGCGTAGGCGGCGTCCTTGTATGGGTAGGAGGTGTCCGCAGGCGCGGGCTGACCGGCTTGCGCTTGAGGTGGTGGCTTGCGGATCTCGGCGACTAGCTGCGGCACGACCTTGGAGACGATCTCTTTGCGATCTTCCGCGGGCAAGTTGCTGAGTGCTTCAAGCAGCCCAACGCACTCTGGGTTGTCAGCGCAGGTGATGCCCAAGCGTTTTCCACCGCGTGGCTTCATGCGCACGAGCGTCATTGCGGCTTCGACGCGCAGGTCGATCGGGTACTTGTCGTGGGTGAGTACTGCGATGAGCTTACCTGGGCCCTGTTTGGTTCGGCCCCAGCGGTGCACGTCGTCAGTCGTGGTTCGACACCCCGTGGTGATGAAGACGGAGGCGAGGGTCGCCGTGAGCATCCCGGTTGCAGCGGCTCTCCGCGCGTAAAGGCGCCATACCATTGGTTTACCTATCTTCTCCCCAACCCGTCGGTTGCCCGCCTGCTAAGCGGGAGATGCCTCACCGTATTCTCCGTATCCGCAGGAGAACGCTGTGAGGCTGATGGTGGCGGGCGCCCGCTAGTCGGGCCCTGCCGCGTCAAATAGTAGCCTTCGGTTTCGTCGTGACTCAAGCAGACGACCAAGTGCATCGCACCCTCGGGACGTTCTACCTGCCCCACGCTGCCGCAGGCTAGCAGTGGCTGCGGCCGTTCCCGCCATTTTGTGGCCAAGAGGGGTTCGGCCGTGGTTCCTTTTGCGGCTCGGATCCCGCCCAGAAGGGCATTCCGAAGCTTATCGAAGTGCGCTCGCTTCCATCGCACCTCGCTCCTTGAAAAGCCGCGCAGGAGCTTTCCTGGTAGGACGAGGTGCGCTAATGTAGGCAAAGGTAATCCTGAATGGGTGCAAGGCTTTTCACTCCCCGACGTGCGGTTGCTGGCGCTGACGAACCGGAAGTACCGGCGAAGGTCTCGAGCCACGTTGCTGAGCCATTGCGCAAGGGCCGTGAGGCGGCAGCGCTGTTGCTGTTCGCGATCGCGGTGTTTCTTTGCCTCGCGCTAGCCAGCCTCCGCACCGACCCGATGGATCCAGCGCTCGAAGGTGCGGACTGGATGGGGCCAGTCGGTGCGTTCGTCGCAGGCATTTTGGTGCGCGCCTTTGGTTTGGTCGCGTGGTTCGCGCCCATCGAACTGGCGCTGCTCAGCGCACCGCTGTTCACCAAGCGCGCGAACCGCGCGAACGCACTGCGCCTGGCAGGCGACTTGGTCGTTGCGATCATCCTGTCTTCGCTGGTGCAGGTCGTCGCGCCGGAGCTCCTGGCCTTCGGTCGCGCGCCAGCCGCTGGCAACGTGGGCCTGCTGTTCGGCGAGCTGATGCGCGCGATGTTCAGCACCCTGGGATCGTTCCTGGTCGGCAGCACCGCCGTTGGACTGATCCTGATCGGGCGGAGCTCCTTCTCGTTCATCGAGCTCTGTCAGAAAGCCATGGTCTTCGGCCGCTGGCTGGCCGTGCGTTTCCGTGCGGCGGGGGATCGACTGGGGGTCGCGTGGCAGCAGGCCCAGGAGATCCGACGCCAGAAGAAGGCAGAAGCAGCGCAAGCCAAGCTGCCTCACATCTCCGACAAGCCCAGTGACGAAGCGATCATCGCTCACCTCACAGATGACGACTCCGATTGGACGCCGCTGGAGTCCACCGGTGAGCCTCCGCTCGCGCTGAGCGAACAGCTGAAGCAAGGCTTCCAGCTGCGCGCCAAGCTCGACTCAGTGCCAGGGCAGACTCATTCGCCACCCGCGACGGAGGAGAAGGCGCCCGCCAAGACTCCAACGCCGACGCTGGCTGACGCGGTGCTGGGCAGCGACGAGGTCGAAGACGTTTCCCCGCGAAAGCGTAAGAGGCAAAAGCAGAGCGAAGTCGAGGCGCCCGAAGTAGAGGCAGAGGAGCCCGACGAGACGCTGCTCGAGGCAGCGGAGGAGCCCAACGCGGCGGACCTCACCCCCAAGAAATCCAAGGGAAAAAAGGCCCAAAACGTCGAAGCCGGCCCCACGATCGTCGACACCAAACCCCAGCAGCAGACCGAGAAGGCACGACGCATCGCCAAGAAGAAGGCGGGCACCTATGAACTGCCTTCGACTGAGCTCTTGGAGGCTCCACCGCCCACGATCCAGGAGGTCGACAAGGGTGCGGTGCTCGAGTTGGCTGACCGCCTGGAGAAGACGCTGGCGGACTACGGCGTCACCGGCAAGGTCGAGGAGATCCATCCTGGACCCACGGTCACCACCTACGAGGTCGCGCCTCAAGCTGGCACCAAGGTGAGCAAGGTGGCTGGTCTGAGTGACGACCTGGCGCTCGGCCTGAGCCGCAAGGTGCGCATCATCGCGCCCATCCCCGGCAAGAGCCGCATTGGCTTCGAGCTGCCGAACGACGAGCGCGTTCCGGTCAATCTGCGCGAGCTGATCGAGGACAAGCGCTTCGCGAAGCTAGCGGAGAAGGCGCCGCTGCCCGTGGTGCTCGGCCGCGACATCGTCGGCGCGCCTTTCTACGCGGATTTGGCCAGCATGCCTCACGTGATCGTGGCCGGCGCGACCGGCGCCGGTAAGAGCGTCGGGCTCAACGTGATGCTCACGAGCATCCTGTATCATCGCTCCCCCGAAGAGCTGCGCATGCTGATGATCGATCCCAAGGTGGTCGAGCTCGCGCCGTTCGACGGCATCCCGCATTTGCTGCTGCCGGTCGTCACCGACATGAAGCAAGCCGCCACGGCGCTGAAGTGGGCAGTCGACGAGATGGAGCGCCGCTACCAGCTGTTCGCGAACGCTGGGACCAAGAACATCGGAACCTACAATCGTTACGTCGACCGCGTCCGTAGCGGCGAAATCAAGCTGCCAAAGGCTGAAAGCGTGACCGCCGTCGATGCCTCCGGGGAGGAAGTACAGATCCCCGCGGCAAAGGAGGGCGACGATGGGCTGCAATTGCCTGACCGCCTGCCGGTCATCGTGATCGTGATCGATGAGTTCGCCGACCTGATGATGCAGCAGGGCAAGGACGTCGAGGCGTCGGTCGCGCGCTTGGCTCAGAAGGCGCGCGCCGCTGGCATGCACGTCGTGCTGGCGACTCAGCGCCCTAGCGTGGACGTCATCACTGGCATGATCAAAGCCAACTTCCCGACCCGCATCGCGTTCCGCGTGGCGCAGAAGGTGGACAGCCGCACCATCCTCGACGAGATGGGCGCTGAAGTGTTGCTCGGCAAGGGCGACATGCTGGTGAAGATGAACGGCGCCAACGACACTCGCCGCGTGCAGTGCCCGTTCATCAGCGAGGAAGAAGTGGACGCGCTGGCGGACCACTGCCGCGCCCAAGGCGAGCCTGTCTACCAAGACGAGATCTTGAAGGCTGCCGATGAAGAAGGCGGCGAGGAGGAGAACTCCGAGCCGATGGACGCGCGCTACGACGAAGCCGTGCGCATCGTCGCCGAGACCCAGCGCTGCTCCACCAGCTGGCTACAGCGCAAGATGACCATCGGCTATAACCGCGCGGCAAAGATCGTCGAGATGATGGAGAAGCAGGGCATCGTCGGTCCGCCGAACGGCGCCAAGGATCGCGAGATCCTGATCTCCAATCACTGAATTCTTTCTCGGGGGAGAGAGTAAGCCGCTCACCCCCGTCGAGTGCCACGAGGCGCTGCTGGGTCGCTATGCCGCAGCTGCCGGCTCGGCGCCCTTGCGCCCCAGGTTCACCAGCACCGCGAAGAGCGCGCCCGTCGCGAACATGATCAGGCTGTAAATCGCTGGCGGGATGCCCATCTCCGCGTTCTTGAGGATTTCCCCCGTGATGAAGAGCGCGGTCGTGCCGTTCTGGATCCCGACCTCGATGCCGATGGTCACCGACTGATCCCGCCCCAGGCGCATGCCCTTCGAGACGAAGAAGCCCAGGATCAACGCGGAGACGTTCAGGGTCAGACTGCTCAGACCTGCCTGAGCAAAGAAGCCCGGGAGCTTCTCCCAGTTCTCGCGCATGATGCCCGCGATCACCAGGGCGAGGAACAGCAGGGAGAGCCACTTGACCGCAGTTTCCGAGCGGAGAGCAAACCCCGGTGCTCGGCTGCGGATGAACATGCCGAGGCCCACCGGAAGCGCGGTGATCGCCAACAGCGTGACGATCGTCTTTGCGATGGGCAGCTTGATCGCCTGCCCGGCGGTCATGAAATGCTCGAGCGCCGGAGCCAGCAAGAGCGGGATGCTGAAGGGCGTGACGAGGCTTACGACCGCGGTCAGCGTGATCGAGAGCGCGATGTCGCCCTTGGACAGGTAGCTCAGCATGTTGGACGTCGTGCCACCGGGGCTCAGCGCCAGTACGAAGAGCCCAACCGCCATCGCGCCCGTGAGTCCGAATAGCTTGATGACACCCAGCCCCAGCAGAGGCAGCACTATCATCTGCAAGCTAATCCCCACGGCAACTGCCTTGGGCTTCTTCACCACACGGCCGAAGTCGGCGGGCACCAGGGACATGCCCATGCCGAGCATGATCACGAACAACGCGAGTGGCAGAACCACCTTAACGAGCAGACTCGACTCCATGACCCTCCAAGCTCAGCCTCACCCAGCCTGGGCGCCGCCCAGGGGCTGGAGGCGCTCAGGCAGCCGAGCGGCCGAATGCTAACAGCTGTTTGGTAACCGCCGCAGGGGAAGTTCGACCCGGGAAAATTCGGTCCCGCGTGGAAAATGCCGTGGAGGAGCGCAACTCGTCACTACATCGCCGTACGTGCTTGCCCGCACGCCGCGAGCACCACGTATGATGAGCGCCTCCTGGGTTCTGATGACTTCGAGGTTGCTGGCGTTCGAGATCCCCGAGCCGCGGGAAGACGATGACGAGGACGTCGCGTGGGCGCTCCAGACCGCCGTCGTGCAGTGGAATCGTCAGGCATACGCGGACACCATCACCTGGCTCCGCCGCGCAGAAGACTTCGCGAAGGGCGTTGGTGCGCTGGAACGCGCCAGCCAACTCGATCAGGTCGCGACGCGCATCGCGGACGAGATGGCTGATCTGTCCTCGAGCGAAGAAGAGACGGATGTCATCACCTCCGCTCCCAAGCTCGAGGCATTCAAGGACGTTCGGCCTCGAGACAGCTTGGGTGAGATCGACGTCGACGTGGTGGTCTCGGATCCGACGGCGAGTCCATCTCCCCCAGCGCCGCCAGTCAATCTGGCTTCCACTCAGCAGTCCACCTACCAGACTGCGGACGTTGCCGCGGCCAGGGCAAAGTCTCGCGGTGTGCGCGAGCGTCAGCCCGACGTTACCGTGTCGAACCATCCGCCGCCTCCGCCGCGGCGCCCGCCGCCGCCTCCGCGGACGGGGGCTCCGTCGCCGCCACGCACCGGCGCGCCGCCACCCCCGCGTCGCACTGGTGGACCACCGCCTCCGCCAAGCGCGACCGGCATCCCGCCACTACCACCGCCCAGAGCTATCGCCGAAGCGGTGAGCTTGGATGCCGAGCTGATCCGCGACACCGCGGTCGAGATGGATGAAGAGCCCGGCGGCAACACGGAACGGGTCGCTCAGGCGCTCGACCGCATGCGTCGCGACTCTTCGATCGACGCGCTATTGAACGAGACGCCTTCGTCGATGCCGGCGCCGGTGTCCGCTTCGGAGCTGATCGAATCCACCGGCGCGGGCGTGGATTCGTTGATGGACTCCGCAGCGCCTGTCTCGATGTCCGAGTTGATCCCGGACTCGCTGGATCGACCCACGCCGGACTTTGGGCAGCACACCGCCTCCGAGCCGCCGGTGCAAGACGCCCCGACCCTCAAGCGAATCCGTACGGCAACGCCTACGGATGTGATGCCTGCGGCCCGGCGTCCAGACGCGGGCTTGCCGCGCCCCCAAATGGATGACGTGACCGAGGAGATGTTGGCCTTCGACCGCCCGACGGTGGTCGCCGATACGACGTCGTCTACGCCACCTCCCGTCGACCTCGAGACCGAGCCGCCCGGCGCCGACCCGACGGAGCGCAGGCTGACCGCGGCTGAGCCGGCTTCGCCTTCGTCCATGCCGCCTCCCCTGGATGAACGCCCCACGGAAGTTCCGCTCGACGCGGGCCTTGGACCGATGGTCGAGGGCGTCTCGTTGATGGAGGTGTCAGGCTTCGAGGACTTGCCCGAAGAGGCGCAGCTCGAGCTGGTGCAGAGCGCCGAGCTCGTGACCCTGGGTCAGGACGAAGAGATCAGCCAGTTCGAAGTGGCGTTGGTCACCGCAGGCGAGGTGCGGGTGATGCCAGCGGTCGACGATCTGGTGGCAGCCACGGCTCGGGTGGGGCAGGTCGTGCTCACCACCGGTTCGCTTGAAGATGGCGTCGCCCTGCGCGCCGTTGCGGGCGAGGCAGGCGCGACCATTGCCGTGTGGAAAAAAGGCACGATGGAGCGCGCCACCTCGGACTGCCCGTGGGTGGCTGACGAGCTGAAGTTGGTCGCTGATCGTTTCCAGTCGCTGGCCGGTGCCGCGATGGGGATGCTTGGCGAGCGGCTCGACGAGTCGCTGCGTGGGCTGGTGACGGATCGCTTGGACGTGCGACGGCTGCTCCCACAAGAGGTCGTGGTGGAGGCGGGCAGTCCGGTGCCCGGCTTGTTCATCGTGGGCGCGGGGCGACTCGAGCAGGTCAACGGAGACGACGTTGAAGAGCTACTACCTGGGGACTTCGTGCTACCCGCGCAGATCTTGAGTGCGGGTAAGGCACCAGCCACGGTACGCGCTGGCTCGGGTGGTGCGGTGGTGCTCTTCGGCGAGCGCATGACCGCCCACGAACTCTTGATGATCGTGCCGCCGTTGCTCGAGATCTTGAGCGCATGAGCGGCGCACTACAGACTGCCCTCCGCCGAACGCGCTGACTACCGTGCACCGGCAACGCTGACGGGCTGACCCGCCGAGCCATCGCCGCGGTCAACTTCCCAGGTCAGCTCCTGGTGTCCCTGGGCGCCGGCGAAACGTAGACCAAACCAGTGTGCCTTCTTGGAGATGGTGGGCGAGCCGTCAGCTTTCCGTGTGGGAAAGCGTAGGCGAAACGCGCTGCGCCAAGGTGTCGTGTAGGGGAAATAGGTGCGCTCGATCGCGCCAGGGCGCTTGATCACGATGATCTCGCTGGGTGCCGTTTCGTTCCCCTGGTCGTCGATCAGGCGCACGATCCAGGCGGCATTCTCCGCGGTGAGATCGGCCCACTTGTGCTTCTCGGCGTAGAGCGCCGTGTAGAACTGGTGGTACTCCCGTGACTCTGACAGCGAGCGCTCGAGGAGCAGCTTGCGCTGGTCGATGGTCAGGCGATAGTCCGAGGAGTAGCGGACGACGTAGGCCCAGCGGAAGTCCCAGCTCTCGTAGGTGGCGGTGACGTTGAGCACGTTGTCGAGCTCACTCATCACGATCAGCTCGGCGTCGCGCGTCCAATCGCGCAGCACGGCTTCGTAGTCCGTCGAGACGTACTCCCTTGGACCTTCGTTCATGCTGACCTTGGGAGTGCCGCAGGCGCAGAACAGCCAGCTGCCGAGGAGCGCCAGCGTGCCGAGCGCGAACCCACTCGAAAACCGCGGGCGTCGCATCTCCGCGACATCGAAGCGCGGCTCGTCACTTCCGCCTTGGCGCTGGCTCTGCCGCCTCACGCTGGGAACCATACCCTAAACTTGGCGGATCAGCTGCGCTTCCTTGGCGGCGCGCATGAGGCGGTGGTTGTTGCCGTGGCCGGGGTGGTCCGCTGTCAGCTCGCCCAAGAGTGGACCGCCGCACAGATACAGATCACCCAGGAGATCGAGCAACTTGTGCCGCGCCAACTCCGCGCCGCGCATTGGAGCCCCGGGAGGCATCACTTTGCCGTCGTCGTCGAGCACCATCACGCTCCGCGGGTCGACGACTCGGGCGCGACCCGCAGCGAGCAGTCGCTCGTGATCTTTGCGAAAGCCGAAGGTGCGCGCCGGGGCGATCTCCGCCAAGAAGTGTGAGCGCGTTCCATCCCACGCTGCGCACTGTTCGCCCACACCTGGGAAGTCGACGGACACGCGCACCAGCACGTGATTCGCGGGCTGGAAGGTGTAGCGCGCCGTTCCAATCGAGAGCTCCCCGGGGCGCGCGATTTCATAGCGCGGCGCCGCTTGCGGAAGGTCCAGGCTGAGCAGCGCCAAGCTGAACTCCAGCGCGCCGCCGTCCAGGAGCGGCACTTCAGGGCCGCTCGCGCGGATCTCCAGGTCGGAGTAGATCCCGAGTCCCGCTAGCGCCGCGCACAGGTGCTCGAACAAATCTAGGCGGAAATCTGGCTCGGCCTCGCCGACGCCAACTTGCACGCCATAGTCCGTGCGGAGCACGCTGAGTTCATCGACCAAATGGCTCTGCTTGCCCATGCGCAGACGCACCGGCCCGAGATCGCGGTCCATCGCGATGCTGCACAGGGCACCTGTGTGCAGCCCCCTGCCGTGAAACGCGATGCGATCCATGGCGGCGAGCCTAGTGCCAACCGTGACTAGCTTCCAGCTAGACGACCGACGTCGCCCACGCTGACCACCAGGAGCAGCATCAGCAGAACCGCCATCCCGACCAGGTGGACCGTCGCTTCGACCTTCGCGTTGGCGCGCCGACGGGTGATCGCTTCGTATCCGAGGAACATCAGGCGCCCACCATCCAGGGCTGGCACTGGGAGCAAGTTGAATACGGCGAGCCAGGTGCTGAGCACGCCGAGCAGCATGAGGTAGGAATCAGGCCCGTGCTTGACGGATTTGGTGATCTCCTCGCTGATGCGAATCGGTCCGCCGAGTTCCGCCTTCTCCTTCAGCGTGATCAGGCGTCCGAGGCTCGCCAGCATTTGGCCCACGAGCTCCGCTGGCATGACCACGGCGAGCTTCGCTGCCTTTCCGAACGGAACCGGTTCGCGAGTCTCTTTGGAGCTGATCCCGATCAGGCCTTTGCCTTCGGCGTTCTTCTTCGGGGTGACGAACAGCGTCTGTACGCCGCCTTCGCGTTCGACCAGCACTTCCAGCTTCTTCTCGGGGCTGGATTGGACCTTGGCCAGGAGGTCTTTCCAAGTCTCGAGCTGCTCGCCGTTGATGCTCTTGATCGTGTCGCCGCTCTTGAAGCCCGCGGCGGCCGCGGGCATGTCTTGGCTCACGGTGTCCACGTCCAGCGTGGCCTTCTTCTCTCCCCCAACGAGAATTGCCCCGAGGAAAAGAATTGAGGCGAACAAGTAGTTCGCCAGCGGGCCCGCGAAGATGGCCGTGATACGCGCGATGAGGCTCGCGTTGGCGTAGCTCTCCTTGTCGTCGGGGTCGATGTCCTCCAGCGGGTTCATGCCGTGGATCTGCACGTACGCCATGAACGGGATGGGACCGACCTGGTAGATGGTGTCGCTGTTCTTCGGCTTGTGGCGCCAGATGCTGGGCCTATGCCGATGCTGAACTTCAGCACCTTCATGCTGAACGCTCGCGCCGCCAGGAGGTGCCCAGACTCGTGCACCGCACCATCAGCAAACCCAACCCCAAGATTGCCGCGACAATGCCGATAAGCTTATCCATCGATCCTCTGTGTATAGTCCGCTTGGCGGGTGGCCGCCACGCCCCGACGGGAGAGGTCAGCCGTGCTCGCGTTTCGTGCGGCTAACCGCGGCGAAAGGCGGGCATTCCACCCCCGCTCTTACGACCTACGGGCGAAGCGTCGGTTTGGTTCAGCTTTCGTCCTCGGGGGTGGAGCGGGTCGGTTTTTCGGGCCTACAGCAGGAACGAAACACCCACCGATACACTTGGATACCCCAAGCGCAGCGTGAGGCTCACGGTGTCAGCGAAGTGGTACCGGCCGCCCGCGTAGAAGACGAATGGGTCCAGGCGGTCCTTGTCGTTGCGCCGGAAGCGATAAGCGATGCCGGGTTCACCGAAGACTGACCAGTTGCGAGATACCCAAAAGTTCCATTGCATGACCAGCGGGAGCACCAGCTCACGATAGTCGCGGTTCTCACGCACACAGGTCTGATTGCCCATCGGGCCTCGACACTCGACGGCGTCCGCGCTGCCGTAGAACAACACGTCCGCCCCGAATCCAATTCCGACGGTGTTGTTGATGGAGCCGATGAACCCGTTGTCGACCAGCTCGAGGGTGAAGCGCGCACCAGGACCGTAGCCATTGCCCTCCACAGGACCCGGGGCATTGCCGACTCCAAGAAGCAGATGAGGCTCCGCCTCGAGGGTGTAGCGGGGGTGCGCGCCGGGGCGCTTGATGGTGGACGTATCCGCCGCGGCACTGCTCGCGAAACAGAGCCCAAGCAGCACGACCGCGAGGGCCTGAACGCGACGTGGGGTGGCGAGCGCACGCTCGAGGCCGAATCGGTGCGCAGCGACGCGTGATGTCATGACTCGAACCTTACTCGAGGCGTCCCCCGGCGGGAGTTTTTCGTCGCTTTCGCGGGTTGGCTGAGCGTGTTGCTCGGCTCTCGGCGCGCTGCTAGGTTGCGCGCCCCGTGATGCCGTGAAGCCTGTGCCGAGTTGCCGGAAACAGGGCGCGCCGTGAGGGACTCGAGAGGAATCCATGACTGAGAATCTGCCTGCTGGCGCTCAAGCCGCGAACCTTCAGCTGAGTGGTGGCGCCGCCATCGTGGCCCCCGTAAGCGCGTTCCCCGGTGGCGTGCCATCCAACGCGTTGATCCTGTTGCCGCTCACGCAGCCGTCCGACGAACTGACGGGGCACCTCGAGAATGGCCCGTTCGCCGTCACCCCTGAGCAGATGTGGCAGTTGCTTGGTTTCAACGGCCCCGCGGTGCAGGTCACCGATCAAGAGGGACGACCAATCGCCATCGGCCTCGAGGACTTGCTCGCCGGTCTCGAGAAGAACTGGAAAGAGAACAAAGAGGATCTGAATCGCGGTCGCATCTACGCACAGGAGCTCGTGAAGTACGGGCGCCTCGAGCAAGCGGAGAAGGTGCTCGCCAAGGTTGTCGCCCAGGGCGGAATGGTCGGTGAAGACTGGCTGGGACTCGGCGTGACCCAGCTCCAGCAGGAGAAGTGGGAGAAGGCGGAAGCCACGCTCAAGGGCGCCCAGAACCTCTTGAAGGGCAACCCGTTCCCCACGCTGCACCTGGCGAAGGTCGCCAAGGGCAAGGGCGATTCCGCGGGGGAACGCGAGCTGATCGAGAAGGCGATCGAGATCGACCCGAAGTGTGTCGATGCCTGGGCGTACCTCTTCAGCCAGGTGCGTGAAGGCGCTGACGAAGACGCCGCCGTGAAGGCAGTGGACGAGCTCGCCAGCAAAGACGCGAACAAGGCCACCGCCGCGCCGTACATCGCGATTCAAGGCTTCTACGCGAACGAAGAGAGCACTCGCGATCAGGCGCTCAAGTGGGCGGAGAAGGCGGTTGAGCGCAACAGCGACGATCCGCTCGCCTTGGTGTGTCTCTCGGCGCTGCACGGCCAAAAGGGCGATCTCCCCAAGGTGATCAGCCTGCTCCAGCCTCACGAGGCGAAGATGGCGCGGGACGTTCGCCTGGCCAACAACTACTTCGAGGCGCTGTTCCAGAGCCGTCAGATCGACAAGGTCACCAAGCTCTTGAACGCCCTCGCCGGTTCACCGAACCGCGAGGTCAAGCAGTTCGCGATCGAGCGCTCCCGCGCGGTGGCTCAGTACCTTCAGCAGCAGCAGCGCCAGGTCGCAGCGGCCGCGCAGCAGCGCTGAGCAGCGTTTCCGTAAGGTTCAGAGAGACCGAACGACGCGGTGCCCCCTTTGGGTGGCGCCGCGTAGCGTTTTGTCCTCCCCCCCCAGGAAAAAAGGGTCGAAGGCTCAGTGCCGGCGGCTCGCGATGATCACGCTCTTGGCATCCGCCGGGGGCTTCTCGTCACAGCCCCGATGTTGCCCGCCATCCGTTACCGCGAGGATACTCAAGGTGCGAGTCGGTGACTTACTGCCCGCCGGCAGTCGCCAGGTTCCCCCGCTCTTGTCGTCCTTGTAGCCGTTCTCTCCCAGGCGACTCGTGTACGACGTGAGGAGCGCACCGGGCGCCTCCGTAGAGGTGAACGCGTCCCACTGGGTGTAGCCACCCCCGCCGCTCTCCAGCACGCGGCCAGCGCACAGGTGCTTCAGCGACTTGTGTACCGGGAAGCCGTAGGAGCCCATCACCGCGTCGATGCTCGCCGTCTTGGGATCCGTTCCGCGCTCCGTCGGAGCGGGTGGTAGCACCGGCATGTCCTTGGGGCGCACGCGTCGCACAGGCGCTTCCACGATGCCGTGGTCGTCGACCTTCGCGGGCTCTTCGGCTTCTGCGCTGGCTTCAGGCTCCGGCAATGCGGTGAGACCCGAGGCGCTTGCAGGTGCGAACCAAGCGGAAGGATCCGGGGTGGCCTCGGTCTCCGTCTTGTCCTTCTGGCAAGCGAGCAAGCCCAGCGCGAGCAGGGTTACTGAAGTGCGCCCCAGAAACGCAAAGGAGCGTGATACGCGGGTGGCCGAAGAATTCACGGTCCGGATCTTGGCCGCAATGCGTGCTGTCTGGCGACAATTTCGTTTGTGAAGCCTGGGGATTCGATCGTCGGAAAGTACGTGCTGAGGCGCCGCCTGGCCCAAGGCGGCATGGGCGAAGTTTGGTCTGCGTGGCATTGCTACACGGATCGAGATTTCGCCATCAAGCTGTTGCTGCCTGAGCTGGCGGAGCACGAAGAGGCCCTCGGGCGCTTCTTCCAGGAGGCGCAAGCCACCGGGCAGCTGATGCATCCCAGCATCATTCAGGTCTACGACGTCGGTCAGCTCGAAGACGGTCGGCCGTTTCTGGTGATGGAGCTGCTCGAAGGCGAGAGCCTGGAAGCGCGGCTCGCCCGAGAGACGGTGCTGGATAGCCTCGAGGTCTGTTTGATCTTCAGCCAGGTCGCGCAGGCGCTGAAGCTGGCTCACGAAAAAGGCATCATTCATCGGGATCTCTCGACCGCGAACGTGTTCTTGGCCGCTCAGAGCTACGGCCCACCGGTTCCGAAGATCTTGGACTTCGGGGTCAGCAAGAACCTTGGGCCGAACTATGACGGCAAGATCCGCACCGGGAGCGGCGCGGTGCTCGGCTCACCCGACTACATGAGCCCAGAGCAGGCCGGCGGCGCTGCGGATGTCGACCCACGCACGGATCTGTGGGCGATCGGCGTGCAGATGTACGAGTGCATCACTGGCGCCTGTCCTTTCCGTGCGGCAAATTACAACGCGCTGATGCTGGACATCATGACGCGCGAGCATCGACCCCTGGGCGAGGCGATGCCCAGCGTCGATCCAGAGCTCGCGAGCATCGTCGACCTCTGCCTCAAGAAGGATCGCGAGGACCGAATCGCGACCGCAGCGGAGCTTGCAGAGCGCCTCGAGCGTCTGGCTCTGGGGCTCGCGGACCAGCTGGGCCTCGAGCGTCCCGGTCCGCGGCGGCGAGCGACGGATCGCCTGAGTGTCACGGCGGTGCCCCCGCGCGCGTCGTTCCTGCCCCCATCGCGGGCCTCGTTGGTGCCACCCGCCAAACAGTCTGTGGTCGGCGCGCCGCCCAGTGCCTTGGCGCGCCTCGGTCGATCGCGAGTGCTCGTTGCGGCGGGGAGTGCACTCGGAGGCACGCTGCTCGGCATGGCGCTCACCGCGGGCAGCGGAGAACCCGCAGCCGCCGCGGAGCGCCAGACGCAGGCTCACACGACCCAGGTGATGGCGGACGAGCAATCCGACGCGCCGGAAGTGACCCCCGCCGAGGAGGCAGCGCCGCAGGCGCCGGACTTGGTGGAGGCGATGACTCGCGGTCTAGGTCTCGACAAGAGCATCAAGAGCGAGGCGGGGCCGGCGGCTCAGCCGAAGCACGCCGTGCCGACGGACCAGCGCCGCACCGGACCGCGTGCCAAGCCCAAGCGAAGATCGACGAGGCATGGCCGAGTCGCGCTGCGCAAGAACCCGTACTGAGCGGTGCGCGAGGCAGTTCGCGCTGTCTAGCGTTCGAGAACGTAACCGAAACGGCCAACCTGCGTAGGGGGTGGGATGCACGAGGTTTGGGAACACGGCGGGGAGGCTCAGTTGCGGCGAACCACAGCGCGCGCCACGAGTAGGTGGGCAGTAGCCGCGGCGTGCGGCCTGGCGATGCTCGGGGTCAGCCAGCAGGCGTCGGCGTTCGTGTCGACTCCGGTGGGCGGGCACCCTGGAGAGTTCGACGTCAACGCACAGCTCACGCTGGAACGCGGCAAGCTCGAGCCCAACGAGAACCAGGCTTCCTATCGCAAGGTCAAGGACTGGCAGGAGTACAAGCTCGGCGTCGGTTACACCTGGGGCGACCTTGGTCCGATCGAGTTCTTTTCCACGCGGTTAGAGGCCACCTACTTCACCACGCCGGAGGAGACCAACGACCCCAGTGAGTGGCGGATCCAACCTGCCGGCAGCTCCACGCCCACGCAGATCGTGCCTGAGTGCACCGCGGGCGCCGAGTACCTTGGAAACGATGTGTGTCGCTTCTACGAGAAGGACGACGGCACCATCCTGAGCGCGACGTTCAGCGGCGCCATCATCCACGACCCGAAGTACGCGCTCGGCTTGTTTCTCAAGTTCAGCGCACCCGTGGGGATGAACCTGAAGAAGTTCGCCAACCCGCGTATGGATTACTTCGCGTTCGGTTGGCAGGGTGGGGTGGAGCTCACCAACTGGCTAGCTTACGAGAGCACGCTCTACGTTGGTCTGGGTACGCGACCCTTCAGCAAAGAGAAGAACGGTAGCGTTGCCCTGGGGAACTTGTTCCACTTCAAGGCCAGGCAGTGGCTCTTGCCGTGGAAGGCGGGCTTCAAGCTTGGGCCCTACGTGGAGGGTGACATCAACGAGCGCTTCGACGAGCGCTACGACCGCGCCTACAGCCCGCAAGTCTTGCCCCAGCCGGGAGACACCGAAGCTAGCCAGCATCAGGATCGCATCCGCTCGGCGCGCTTTGCGCTGGCGATGCTTCCGTATTTCCTCGTGACCGAGCACCTCGCGGTCGAGGCAGGCTACATTCAGAAGTTCTTCGGTTACGACGCGCCGGCCACGCAGGCGTACTTCGTCGGTTTGCGCGGGCTCGCGGAGCTGGGCAACTGAGCGGCGTTCGCGCGCAGCGGACGCACCTTTCGAGCCAAAGAGCCGCGGATTGCCCTGCAAAAGCCCGTGCTTTGCCCTCGCGCGCGGGTGGTGGTGGCGGGCGAGCCTGGATCCAGTGATAACCTCGGGCCTCCCCGATGTTTTCATTCGTCTTGGCGGTCACCTCGGCACTGACGTTTTCGTTCTTGTGCTCGATGTCCGAGGCCGTCCTGCTCAGCCTGACGCACGCACAGATCGCAAAATTCGGCGATTCGCGGGTGGGCCGCATCCTGCGCAAGTTCAAGCAAGAGATCGACGCGCCCATCGCCGCGATCTTGGTGCTCAACACCGTCGCTCACACGATAGGTGCTGCGGTCGCCGGCGCGAGCTACGGCGAGGTCTTCGACGAGTCCACGCTGTGGATCTTCTCACTCGCCTTCACGCTGGCGGTGTTGCTGCTGACGGAGATCGTCCCGAAGACGCTGGGGGTGTCTCAGGCCGCGCGTTTCGCACCGTTCGTGGCGGTGTTCGTCAACTTCCTCACGTACGTGTTCAAGCCGGTGCTCTTCGTCACGCACTTTCTCTCCAGCATGTTGCGGCGAGGGAACCCGGAGAAGCCCGTCACCTCCGTCGAGGAGATCCGCTTGCTCGCGATGCTTGGGCGCACCGAGGGCGCGGTGGGTGCGATGGTCGCTGGCATGATCGAGGGTGCGACGCTGCTCAAGGAGCTGACGGCGTACGACGTCATGGTTCCGCGCGGAGGTGTGAAGTACCTCAGCGGCAACAAGGACATCGAAGAGAACCTCGAGGTGATTCGGCGCTCGAATCACAGCCGCTTTCCCTTCACCAAGTCGGGCAACCTGGACGAAGTAGAAGGCGTGGTGCTGGTCAAGGAGCTGATGTTCCAGCTGCGAGAGTCCCCCGAAGAGCCGCGTTGGGAAAAGCACCTGCAGCCTCTCGTGGTGGTTCCTGAGTCGATGCTGCTCGATCAGCTGCTCCGGAAGTTCCAGGAAGAGCGCCGTCACATGGCGATCGTCGTGGATGAGTACGGCGGCACCACGGGCATCGTGACCCTGGAAGACGTGCTTGAAGAGATCGTGGGTGAGATCGAAGACGAGACGGATCGCATCGATCGCTTCGTGCAACAGCGGCCGAACGGCAACCTCGTTTGTCGCGGCATGGCCGAGACGCGCAAGGTCTTCGATCGCTTGAACATTCAAGCCGAAGACTTGGAGACCGTGACCATCGGCGGCTTCGTGGCCGAGCAGCTCGGCCGCGTACCCAAAGCGGGTGACGCGGTGGAGTTCGGCGGCTTCACGTTCAAGGTGCTCGCCGCGTCACCCAAGCGCGCCGAGCGCGTCGAGATCCGTCAGGGACCACGCAGCATGGTGCCGCCCAGCTGAGCGGCTAGCTCGCTGCGGCGGCGGCCGCCTTCAGGTCATCGCTGACCTCGTAGTCCTTCGCGAGCGCGTTCACCATTTCGGCGATCGTTCCGAGGCGGATGATCTCCTTGCCGTTGTCGTACGGCATGCCGTCAATGGCGAAACGGTAGACGCCGTAGCCCGTGTCAGAGTCTTCGGCGGCCAGAATCAGCATCTCCTCGCCTCCGCCATCCATCCCGAGGATCACGGCTTCCACATCGGTGAGACCGAGTGCTCCGAGTGCCGCGTGCGCCTCATCGTACGAGTCATCCAACTTCTCGATGGTGGTTTCGAACTTCCCAAGGTCGTCGTTCCACAGGTGCGTCGCCATGGAATGCACCCAGGCTGCGAGTCGAGCGGCGCGCAGCTCCTGCGCAAGACTCAGGTTCTCCTCCCTGGGTCTTGGTGTGGGGTTGCGGGTGCGGATGGCTGCGAGCAGAGCCGCGAAGCTGGGCTCGAAGTCAGGCGAGTCGTATGGGTAGTCCATCAGACGAGCCTATCGCGGCGGCAGAGGCACCACGACGCGAGAGATCTTCGGATTGTGAGCCAAAGCGTCGGGCCTCGCCGAGTTCAGCAGGTTAGAGTCGGGGGGCATGGGTAAACAGCGATGGGAGCGGACGCGCCCGCGGGCGTTGCGTTGGTTGCGAGTACCGTGCGCGGCGCTCAGCCTAGTTGGCTTGGCCGTTGCGTGTGGCGATCACGAAGCCGCTGAGTGCACGAGCTACGACTGCGATTCGATCGAGAATCTCGGTGGCAGCGGCGGAGTGTCGAACGCGGCCGGACCAGGCTACCCGTGTGACGTCTACGCGGTGTTGCAGAAGAAGTGCTTGCGTTGCCATGGGGATCCAATCCAGAACGGCGCGCCCTTCACGTTGGCCACCTGGGACGACACCCAGCAGGACTACATTGGCAAGCCGCGCTGGATGGCCATGCAGAACGCAGTTGAAACCGACTTCATGCCAGCCACCTTCTTCAACGATTTGGATCCCCCGCTGCAGCCTCCGGTCGAGAGCCTCACGGAGACTGAAAAGCAGGCGCTGCTCGATTGGTTCGATGCGGGTGCGCAGAGCGTGGAACCGGGCTGCGAGTTCTAGCGATCCACATCGGATCGAGGGTCGGGGGGGAGGAGCGCCGGTGCTTCAAGCGGACATTGTTTGTCATGGCGCGCTCTGGCTAACTCTCAGGAAATGCAGCATATTCCGTCAGGTCGCTGAGGGCTACTGGCGGACATCCAGCTGGTCCCGCGGGCACTGAATTGACATCTGAACGGTTGAGCAGTATTTGTTCAGTCGTTCGCGGCACTAACAGGTTCCGCTAACCACCACGTTGCTAGCCACCATCGCATTGCTAGCCAGCGCACCGCTAGCCACCGATAGCGCAGCGGAGATCAGGACAGGAGACGCGCCATGATGGACGAAAAGGAAAAAGCCAAAGCCCTCGAGCTCGCCGTTGCCAATGTGGAGAAGGAGTTCGGTCGCGGTGCGATCATGCGGCTCAAGGATGGCGAGAAGATCGGCGCTGACGTCCCCGTCGTCCCCACCGGCTCACTCGGCTTGGATCTTGGTCTCGGCATTGGTGGTTACCCGCGTGGCCGCATCGTTGAGATCTTTGGCCCGGAGTCGAGCGGTAAGACGACTCTCACCCTGCATGCGATCGCAAGCGTGCAGCGTCAGGGCGGCGTCGCGGCGTTCATCGACGCAGAGCACGCGCTGGATGTTACTTACGCGCGTCGGCTCGGCGTGAAGACCGATGAGCTCTTGATCAGCCAGCCCGACTACGGCGAGCAGGCCCTCGAGATTGGTGAGATGTTGGTGCGCTCAGGCGCTGTGGACATCATCGTCGTCGACTCGGTCGCTGCGTTGGTGCCCAAGGCGGAGATTGAAGGCGACATGGGCGACTCCCACGTCGGTCTCCAGGCGCGCCTGATGAGTCAGGCGCTGCGTAAGCTGACCGGCTCGGTTTCCCGCTCGAGTACACTGTTTTCTTTACCAACCAGATCCGCATGAAGATCGGCGTGATGTTTGGCAGTCCCGAGACCACCACCGGTGGCAACGCGCTGAAGTTCTACTCTTCAGTGCGCCTCGACGTGCGTCGCATTGGTGCCATCAAAGAAGCCTCCAAGGACAAGAAGGGCGAGATGTCCGTGGTGGGTAACCGCACCCGCGTGAAGGTCGTGAAGAACAAGATGGCGCCGCCGTTCCGCGAAGTGGAGTTCGACATCATCTACGGCACCGGCGTGAGTCGTTCCGGCGAGGTGCTCGACCACGCAGTCGATGCGGGCATCGTCCAGAAAAGCGGCGCTTGGTACTCGATGGACGGCGAGCGCATCGGTCAGGGTCGAGACGCTTCTCGCCAGTACCTTGAGGAGCATCCAGCCTTGATGGAGAAGCTCGAGCAGATGGTGCTCGAGCGCGCAGGCATTCAGCGCAAGCTCGCGGGGCCAGCTGCCAGCGCACAAGCGGCAGCGCCTGCAGCGGAGCGCGGCGCGGCCGCGGAGTCAGCTAGCGAGAAGTCGAACGGCGCCTCCAAGTCAGCGAAGGCGCGCCCGAGCGCGCGGAACTGAACGCCACGTAGCCACCAGCTGGGGCGCTTCGCCGTGAGCGTGTAGCGTCCTCGTGGGCTCCGGGAGTCATGGTCGGCGTTTCCACAGCCTGTGGATAACTTCTGGAGAGCCTGGGCAAAAAGGGGGCTCTGTGTGGGTCCAGTTCCACCCAGGCGCTGCGCGCAAGCTGGGGACAACTCGCCTCAGATCGTGGGGATTTTGCCTCCTCTGGAGAGCCTTTTTGTTTTGATTTCAACTGTTTGAGGTCAGGTCAGCCGGATCCCCAGGCATGGTCCCTAGGTTGTGGAAATCATTGAAGCTCTGGGCCTCGCTTGACGGCGCCCAGGGCTGTCCGTACGTGCTGAAGAGGGCTCTTTTCCGAGTCCGGAGGTGGGAACTCTCCCGCTCCCCACGCCGATGGTCGGCGTGCCCCTGCGACGTCTCATGCCTCGTCCCGCTTCGCTCTCCTGGTTGCTCGCCACGCCCGCTGGGGTCAGGCGCGGACGTGCGAAGCCGCTGACCCACGCTCCCCGTCTGGCACCCGCTGCGGTTCGCCTTCCGGACTGGCGCGCTCTCCAGCTGCCTCTCCAGTTCGCCACGCGGGTCCCGCAGATCTTCGTGCACGAGGGTGCGCGTCAGTCACTCGAGCGACGGATCGAGAACGCGCTCGGCCAGCCCGTGCGGCTCGCGGTGACAGACAACCTCCACCGCATGGTCAGCTGTGGCAAGGAGCGCGGCGTTCCCCGGGTGCGCGTGCACATGATGTTCCTCGATGCGCCGGAGCGGGTGCTCGAAGCGCTGGTGCAGTTCGTTGCACACGGAGACAGCGCATCATCTCAGGTGATCGGGGACTTCATCGAGGCGAACGGGCACCGTATTCGTCCCAAGCGTCGCCTGACGGTGCCGCTACGTGCCCGAGGCCAGCATCACGATTTGCTGCACATCAAACAGCGCCTGGACCTTCGCTACTTCGATGGCTCGACAGACGATGTGATGATCACCTGGGCCCGCCGTACGGCGCCGCGGGGTCGGGCGCGCCGCGCGATCAAGCTTGGGACCTACTGCTCGCCCCAGCGCTTGATCCGCGTGCATCCCGTTTTGGACAACCGTTGGGTGCCTCGCTACTTCGTGGAGTACATCGTGTTTCACGAGCTACTGCATCACGTGGTGCCCGCCGAGCGCAGCAACGGGCGGCTCATCCTCCACGGCGCGGAGTTTCATCGTCGCGAACAGGAGTTCCGACACTACGAGCGCGCCCTCGAGTGGGAGCGCACGCACATCGATCGCCTGCTGCGCTGGCGCTGAGCTCGTCGCTGACGGTCGCGTCGGTGAAGCTATTTCGCGCGCGCTCAGAACTCGAGAGCTAGACCGAGCATCCAGGTGTTGTCCCCGACGTTCATCTTGCCGCCGCCGAAGCCATCGAGGTCGCTGACGTACCACTCGAGGAAGAAGTAGGAGTTGTTCACCCCTGAGTTCTCGTCCATCTCGTTCGCGCTTCGCTCGTCGAATGAATCGAGGAGCAGCATTCCGCCGAGGGCAAACTGCCACCCATAGGATGTGTCGCGCCCGATAGTGCCGTTGTCGTCGCGGGCTGAGTCGTCTCCGGAGCGGCTCCACCACAAAGCGTAGCCGAGGCCGGCTTTTCCGTACGGTACGAGTGGGATGCCGAAGTCTTTGGCGAAGACGTCGACCCTCAACACACCGACGAGATACATCGGCATGATCGCGAGACTGGTGTCTTGCTCTGAGCGTTCACCGGTGCTCGTGAGCGGAGCCTTCGCCGTCGACTTCGTGTAGCCCCAGCCGATGCCGGGCCCCAAGCTGCCAAAGTGCGGGATGCGTAGTAGCTGCCAATCGAACTCGAGCCCAATCAGGTAACGGCTGTCGTCGCCGAACGTGTCTGCGTAGGGCGTGGCCGCGCCGCCGAATTCATCGTCGACGTTGGGCACGTAGCGGCCAAAGCGAACTTCCACGGCACCGTACTGCGGAGACTCGAAGTGAACGTCTTCGCGCCCCCCGTAGGCGCCGAGTTCGTCCACGCCCTGTGCAGCGGCCGAGGAAGCCCAAACCAAGGTACTTGCGGCGAGCGCGATGGGCAAGAGTTTGAGCGGCGAGCGCCGAGGTTGCTGGGTATCGAACACGCTTAGAAGTCCTGGTTGCCTTTTGGGGAGATATTTCCGCGGGGTAAGCAGCTCAGTTCGCGCGCCGCCGACGCAACACGAGTGCGCCCATCGCTGCGAGCACCAGACCGAGCATGCCAGGTGCGCTGGATTGGTTGATCGAGCAGTATCCGTTTCCACCTTTGCCGCCGGCTCGGCGGTACACTTCGTAGAAATCGTCCACGGGTTCGGGCGTATCGCAAGCTAGCTCGGACAGCGTCCCGACATTCCCAAGGTTGTCGACGGCCGCGACGCCAATCGTGTACTTCGTGCCGTTCAGCAAACCCTTCACGGTGCCGGAGGTCGCGTTGTTGGTTCCTGTGGAGCCGCACTCGTAGTCGCTCGGGGGGATCTCGCCGGGGATCAGCGCGCTGGCAGTACAGTCACTCCCGCTCGCCGTTCCGCCAGTTCCCGCGACGCCGCTCGTGCCAGCAGCCCCGGCGGCGGATGTGCCTCCCACAGCGCTCAACGTCCCGCCAGCTCCAGCGGTCGCGCCCCCAGCTCCAGCGGTCGCGCCGCCAGCTCCTGCGGTCGCGCCGCCAGCTCCCGCGGTCGCGCCGCCGGCTCCCGCGGTCGCGCCGCCGGCTCCCGCGGTCGCGCCGCCGGCTCCAGCTGTTCCTGCCCCGGCAGATCCGCCCGTCGCTGGGCCCATCGGCTCGAAAGACTGGGTCGAGGAGTCGGACGGCTTTGGCTCGCAGAAGAACTTGTAGCCGTCGATGTCGCTGTCGTTGAGCGCTTTCCAAGAGACCTTCAGCTGTTCCTCACCCAACCCCAGGGAAACGCCAGTGGGGCCGTCGGGACCGGCGAGATCGTAGTAGACCTCCCACGTCTTGCCCACGCTCGGCACGCCGCTGCTATCCAGGGAAACCGTCAACGTCACGGCGGTCGTTGCGCCGTCTTCGAGATCCGTGCACGCGGTGGCTACGGTGCAGCCGTCCTGAGTCGAGTCCTTGCATTTGCCAACGAGCTGGCGTTTCGCAAAGATGAGTTCCTTGAACGGAATCTTGAAGCTGAAGTTGGCTTCCTTGACGGTTTGCTGGGTCGCCAGGAGCCGACACTGGTCCTCGTCGTTGTAGTTCTTGTCGTCGCAGGTGCCGGCGCGTACCGAGAGCGTGTTGCCCACCGTTGCGCCGCTGACCGAGAGCAAGAAGTGGCTGTCTTCCGCCTTGCAGTCCGTGGCGGACACCGTGATGTTCAGCTTGGCGTCGCTGCGCTCAGCCGTGGGCGTGCGCTCGTACTGGTCAAAGGCCACCGTGAATTGCGCCCACGCGGCGCTGGGCAGGAGCCACAACGCTCCAAGGACCAGCAAGCTCAGCCACAACCGGCCGCGCGAAGTTTGGTGAGGTGACTTGGGCTGAATCGGCGACATCGCTGGGCCTTTTGAGCACAGAGCGTGCCATGGCGCAAACCTGGATCGCGTGCCGTGCGTAGAGCTGTGGGTGGAAGTTCGAGGCGGTTTTCAGCGTGTGCCGATGCTTGGAGCCTGCCGCGTCGCCATGATGCGAGCTTTGCTTGCGCCAGTTCGGCGCGGGAACCCAAGCGGAGGCTCGCTCCCTGACATTCTGACACGCGGATTCGGTGATGGGGTACGCGGTCGCAACGAGCTTTGGCGAGCCACACCACTGACCGCGCTATAAGGGGGGAGATGGTGCTTTCGGTTGGCCAACAAGCGCTCGGCTTCACAGTCTCCAGGCGGCTGAGCTCAGCTGGCGCGCCCCTGGCAATTGGCACTCGTGGCTCTGAACTCGGGCTGTTGGTCGAGCTGCCTCAGACGCTCGCCGGCGCGAAGCTCTCAGTTCGTTCCGAGGACTGGCTTCGTCGCGCCCGCCACGCGACGTTGGGCTCGCCCGCGCTGGTGGGGCCGAGCGCTCTAGGGGAAGAGGGCGACTCCGGGGTCGCCGTCTACCCGCTCTCCGGTCGACTCGTCGTGGAGTCCCCGGCACCGATAACCGCGGATGAGCTGCGTCGGGCGTTCACCCCCGTGGTGGAGAGCGTCGCCACGCTGCATGACCAGGGTTTGTTGCACGGCGCGTTGCGCAGCGAGTTCTTGGTGCGAGATGGGGATCGCTTCGGTCTGCTCGGGGTGGGCCTCGAGAGCCTCGCGCGGGAACTCGGTGGCCCGCGCTTGGTACGCGAATTGGTGCCAACCGACTTCCGGCCGCCAGAGCTCCGGGGTCAGAACCCACCCATCGCCGCAGAGTGGGGTGACGCTTATGCGCTCGCAGTGATGCTGGCGGAGCTCTTGGCGGGTCGTGCGGCCAGCGGTGAAGAGCCGGTCACGCCCAGAGCGCTGGGCGCGACCGTGCCGGACGCACTTGAGCAATATCTGTTGCCTGCTGTCTCCGCGAGGATATCCGATAGGCCCCGAGACTTGCGCGCGTGGTGGACACGCGTGCTCGAGATCTTGGATACTGAGATCTCGCTGCCTGCGCCCAAGCCAGCGACGGCTCCGAAGGCGCTTCAGCCCATCTCGGCTGACGCGCTGGACGCACCGCAGTCGAGTTCAGCGCCGCAGTCTAATCCGGCACCGCAGTCTAAACCCGCACCGCAGTCTAATCCGGCAGCGCAGTCGAGTTCAGCGCCGGGCTCCACCCAGCTCCTGGAGCCTTCAGCAGGGAGCAACCAAGCCTTGCGCGGCGAGCTCATGGCCCCGAGCGCGCAACCTGGCGGCTTCACGCCGCCGCCAGGTACGGCGCTCCCCGTCGCCCCTCCCTGGGCAGCGGATGGGCAGCGCTTCGAGCCTCCACACATCCCTGGCAAGTTGCCGTTGCGGCCTCCGGTACCCCCAGGGCCGACGGTTCCGGATGCTGCTGCGGTTCCTCGCGGAAGTGTGGTGCCGGCTCCTACGGCGGTGCCTTCCGCCGCCAGGGTACCTCCCCCAGCGGAGCTGCCGCCCCCGAGCTGGCTTGCCCCGAAGCCCAAGGCGGCGTTCGCAGCAGGAACGACCCAAGCGGCCGCGACGTCGGCGGCGAGCCCGGCGGTGTTTCAAGTCGAGGGCGTTACGCCGCCGCCCGGAGTGGTCGAGGGGGAACCGATCGCGGTCGATCAAGAGCCCGAACGCCTTGGGCGTCCCGGCATGCCCACGTTCGCGAAGCAAGCAACGCCGGGTATGGAACCCGCACCAGCGAAGCACAACTCGCTAGGTTTCAATGTTGCTGCGGGGAAATTGGTTCCGACGCAGATCGCGCCGGCCGACACGGTCGTCGACGATGCCACACGTGTCTCACCCCTCGCGGCGTCGTGGGAGAAGCCACCTGCTAGCACTTCAACCTCCAAGGAGCGGGGCAGCCCCGAACCCGCTGCCGAGCAGCCGGGGTCTGGTGGCTCCCTAGGGGCGCCGGAACCCCCCGCGCCGTCAGCGAACAGCGCGGCGCCAGTCGGCGCGATCAAGCCGGAAAGCGCGCGGGAAGAGCCGCCTGCGGGGCCGCCCGTGCCCGATAAATTCATCCACGCGGATACGAAACCCAAGGAGCCCGCAGGCGAGGGTCGCCGCAGCCTGTTCGTGGGCGTCGCGATTACCTCTGCGGCGGTGCTGGTGCTTGCGACGCTGGGGGTGATTTTCGCCATGCGCCTCAGCGCCCGTGGCTCGACGGCGACCGCACCCAGCGCAACGGTCGCGCCTGCGGCTCCCGATGCAGGGGTCGCGGCGGCTCCCACCGCCCCTGCTACGTCGACGCCTCCGACCTCAGCGCCATCGCCTGCGCCATCGCCTGCGGATGCTGGAGTCGCCCCTCCAACCTTCGCCAAGGGCGCTGGCAACGGCGAGTTCGGGCTCGCCGGGCATCGCGACGAGTCGGCGTTGCTACCCTTGCCGAGCCACGCGCCCGTTTGGGGTGAGGCGACGGCTCCGGTCACACTCGTCGTGTTCGGCGACTTGGAGTGCAAGCACACTCGCAGACTCTTCAGTGTCCTGGACACGCTGAAGAGCGACTTTGGCAAGGATCTGCGTCTCGCCTGGGTGCATACCCCCCTCACGGTTCATCCGGGCGCGCTTCACGCTTCGCAGTCCATGGCCGCGCTTACCCGACAGTATGGATCGAGCGCCTTCTGGCGCATCCTCGAGGAATGGGCTCACTCCCCGGATGCTCCCAACGATGCGAGCCTGGTGCGCTGGGGGAGCGACGCAGGCATCCGCGTGGATCCGACGAAGCTGACGGGTGACACCGTGGCCGAGAAGCAGGTCTCCGATGACCGCGCCCTCGGGATTCGCTTCGGAGTGCGCTCCACGCCCACGCTGTATCTCAACGGCGCGCTGATCGAAGGCTTCCACTCTCGGGGCGAGCTGCATCGCGCGATTCAGAGCGAACTGTCGGCGACACGCAGTTTGGTCGCAGCGGGAGTCGATCCGAGCTCCGTCTATGCCACCCGAGTGAAGAAGAACCTGATCGACGTCGGCGAGGCGATCCCGGAGCGCGTATGTCCGGCCTTGCTCGACGCGCCGGTGCTCGGAAAATCCGATGCGCTGGTCACGATCGTCGAGTTCTCTGATTTCGAGTGTGCGTACTGCGAGAAGGTCCAGCCGACACTCAAGCAGCTCCGCACCCGTTATGGTGACGACCTGCGGCTGGTCTGGAAGCACCTGCCGCTCGGGGTGCACGAGCGTGCACGCCCTGCGGCCACACTCGCCATCGAAGCCCAGAAACAGCTGGGTGACGCGGGGTTTTGGAAGGTCCACGACGCGCTATTCGCGAACCAGGCCAGATCTCTCCGACGCTGCGCTGCTCAAGATCGCGACTGACGCCGGACTCCCCGGGACCGTGATGGAGGCCGTGCGAGGTGACACGCGGCGACCTCGCATCGAAGCGGACATCCGTGAAGCGGATCGGGTAGGGGCCAAGGGCACGCCGACGTTCTACGTCAACGGCCGCCTGCTAGAGGGCGCACAGCCGCTGGCGAAATTCGATGAGCTGGTGAGCGCCGAGCTGAAGGTAGCTCGACGACTGGTCAGTGGTGGTACCCCGCGGCAAGAAGTCTACGACACAGTGTGCGGTCGCCCCTGACGCTGCCCCTGCGCTTCGGGGCCGCGACAGGCGAGTGTCACAGTCGCACTTCGACGTGGGTGCGCTTGCGTAGCGTGCGCAGCCAGTGGTCGCGCGCCTTCGCCATCTTCTCCATGTAGACGCGACCCTGGAGTTGGTTGCGGGCTTCTTCGTAGCTAGGGAGCTCCGTCTCGGTGCGCTCTACGAGCTTCAACACCACGAAGGTGCCCCCGAGTCGGACCGGATCGGAGACGTCTCCGAGCTCCAGGTTCATCACCGCGGCTCGCAAGTCTTTCGGGAGCTGACTCGGGAGCTGCCGCGGTAGCAGCCCGCCTTGGCCCTTTGTCTTCACATCGACCGAGTACTGCTTTGCCAGCTTGCCAAAGTCCGTGCCGGATCGGGCCTCGCTGGCGATGCGCTTGGCTTCAGCGCGTGCTTTCGCGATGCCAGCGTCATCGGCTCCGGCGGGGATGTTGACCATGATCCATGCCGTGCGGAAAGCAAGCTTCTTGCGCTCCTCCATCACGATCGCGCGGTAGCTGCTCTTCAGGTCTTCTTCGGTGATGCGGATGCGCCCGGCGATTCGCAGGTTCATCAGCTTGGCCTCGAGCAGCTGGCGGCGGAGCTCGGAGCGATACTCGGCCTCGGTCATGCCGCTGGACAGGGCTTCACCGATCAGCTTGTCTACCGAGACCTTGTTCTGCCTCGCGACGCGGACGATCGCGTCGTCG
Source organism: Polyangiaceae bacterium (assembly GCA_041389805.1). Classification (GTDB taxonomy): domain Bacteria; phylum Myxococcota_A; class Polyangia; order Polyangiales; family Polyangiaceae; genus JAHBVY01. The sequence continues at coordinate 44,934 of JAWKRD010000021.1, forward strand.
ATCTCCTTCGCGGTGATGGTGATGCGCGCCTGATTGGCCGCCCGGCGCTCGAGCTCCTCTTCTACCATCCGCTCGAGCACCTCTTTGTAGACCTGCGAGGTGGCGGCTGCGCGCTGGGCGCCTGGCGGAGTCTGCTGATAGACACGGGCGAGCACCGGCTTGGCCCGCTGACGGAGATCAGACAGCAGGATCGCTTGCTCACCCACCACGGCGACCACGCGTTCCACCACCGTCGCCGACCCAGTGTGGGAGCTTGCGAGCAATGCCAGCCCGACCAAGGCGGCGGCGAGCGACGTGTTGCGAGGTGCTCGAATGCGCATGGGGATCGCGCATAGCACAACGCTCCGTCGGCGAAAGCGACTGAAGGCAGCCGTGCGCTGCTCCTCCCCCCCAAACTGCGCGCAGGATTCGAACGCGCCCGGGAGCCGCGAGCCCGGGAAATAGGGGCTTTTGTGCTGAATTCAGCGACGCATGTGGTCGCGGTCGGCGGTGGTGACGTAGAAACCGCGTGGCCAGTGCCGGTAGTAGCTGGCTCGGAACACCGGTGTACCGTCCTGATCGTAGTCATCGGTGAGGCGACCTACGATGCGGACCAGGGAACCGACTCCGACGCTGTAGCGCCCGAGATCGTCGTCTCCGCTCAGCTTGAGCTGCGCGTGAACGACGGCGTGCTCACGATCGCTGACGGTGGTGCGGCAGGTGTCTTCGTCGTCCGCGTCGCACAGGTTGCGAGGCTCCAAGGTTCGGACGCTGAGCTTGACGTATGCGGTGCCGGCGTCGCCGGAGTCACGCTGCATCACGACCCCAAACAGGCTGATGTTCTTACCTTGCCACTTCTCTGGGTTGCGGGTGGCCATCACCGGGTCGTACTCGGTGGCGCCCTCGAGGGCGCTCGACTCAGCGTCTAGCGGTGAATAGGTGCGGCTGTGGCCGTAGGGGCCTGCGGAAGAACAAGCGCACAGCACGGAAACGACAGCTACCGAGAGAATGCCCCGAATCATGGGTCATCCCGTAACATGAAGTCTTGGCGCTGTCTTCTCGCTTCACGCCGAACACCAACCGTGATGGGGGCCTAGGCTTTGGCGGCGTCACCTGCGCGTCGACTCGCGGGTGGTTCGGCATCGCTGCCTTCACGAGCACGGCGCCAGACCCTGACCAGCAGCTCCAGAGTCAGCAGCGCGAGCAGCCCGAAGGCGATGTGCGGGGAGACGTCGATGCGCGAAGCCTGGGTATTTTCAGGGCTGGCGAGGCTCGTCTGGGTGCTGGCTTCTGCCTGACGCCGGAGCTCGTCCGCTGAGAGGCTGACGATGCGATAGGTCGCCTCCCCACTTTGATCCACACGGTAACGGCCGAGGCGATCCGGGGTGACTCGCCGCGTCGCTGGCTGCGACTCCTCCGCGGTCACCAGCTCCGCTTCCAGCTGCCCGCCGGGTCCGCTGACCTTCAATTCGCCGCTGGCGGGAAACAGCCACGCCACGCCCGCGGTCGTGCGCGCCGGACCGCCCAGGCGCTCCGCCTGCTGCAGGAGGTGATCGAGCAACGCCAGGAAGGCGGGACGCAGCGCAAAGTCACTTTGCTCTGCGGAAATTGGGAGGCCGACGACATAGGCCTGACCGCGGCCGACGTTGCGCCGCGCCATGAACGGACGGCCATCGGTCCAGCGCGCCAAGACCTCGGCGTCGCCAGGCAGCGCTCCTTCCAGGATCGCGCGTCCCTTGGGCGCGAGTTCGTCAAGCCCACTGCCGTCGCTGATCAACCAGGCGAGGCTCGTCTCGTCGAGGCCCGCGATGTCCGTCGGTTCCCAGCGCACGGCGTCCAGGAACGGATCGAGCTTGGCGGCGAGCTGAGCGCGAGCGGCTGCTGGACCCGCGAAGAGCACGGCGACACGCCCGCGCTCGAGCCACTTCTTGATCGCGCTGCGTGATTCGGGGGAGAGCCCCGCAGGGTCGTCGAGTACCAACGCCCGCAGGCCATCGAGCTCCTTGGGATCGTCGGGAGCCAGTGCGAGGGGTTGCACGGAGACGTCCGCGTCGAGCGCAGACAAAGCGTGCTCGACGAGCGTAGGTCCGCCAGTGACGGTGCTGCTGCGGGTGGCGTCGCTGAGCACACCGACGCCCATGGCCGCCGCTTTGGGGCTGATGGGGCACGCGTCGTTCTCCGGCAGGTCATCCGTGCCGTCGAGTGCGACTTCCCAGCCCGCGACGTCCGAGGGCAGCTCGAGAGTTAGCTCCTGAGAGCCAGCTTGGGAGGCCAACGGCGCAGGCTTTGGTGAACCTGGGGCGGCGGGCTCGCCGCTGCTCGGGCCCAGGGCGGGCGTGACGGGGCGCAGCGCCAGCTTTCTTCCGCTGGTCGCGCTCGCGTCGGTGCACACGACCTGCGCGCTGACGGTGTTTCCGCGCGCAATCGCGTCAACCAGGCCACAGTCCTTGATCGGCTTCTTGAGCGCCTCCAAGGGCGCCACCACCGGGATCTTGCCGTCGGGTATGGCGTCGCCGGCGAGATCACTCAACAGCACCACGCGCTTGTCGGTGTGGGGCAATCGCTCGAGCGCTGAGCGCGCGAGTTGAGTTGCGCCGCTGAGGTCGGTGTCGCGGTCCGTTGCGTGCAACTTGCTGAGCGTCTCGCGCGCGAGGGAAAGATCCGTGGTCGCAGCGAGCACCAGGCGCGCCGGGGCGCCCGCTGCGACGATGGCGACCGCGTCACCCTCGCGCGTCGAGTCCAAGAGTTCTTCCGCGCCGGCGAGCGCTTTTTCGATGCGGCGCTCACCACTGGGGAGCTTCGCGCGCATGCTACCGGAGTCGTCGACGACGATGGCGAGCGCGACCGACGCGCCGCTGCTGCGGTCCAGCGCCAAGCGGGAGCAGCGAACGAAGGGCGTGGCGCCCAGCAGCGCGAGCAGCAGAATCATTGCCGCGCGGATTGCGAACAGCGCGCGGTCCTCGAGCCGGGTGCGCTGCCGCGCGACCGGGGGCGAGGTGGGTACGAGCTTTGCCGCGGGAAACTCCCGCTCCTCCGCGCGTCCGCGGCGTAAGAGGTGCGCCAGGAGCGGCGCGATCACCAACCCAGCGATCGCCAGGGCTGACAGCACCAGGAAGCTCATCCTGGTCTACCCTCAGCAGCCCGAATGATCGTCCGCACGACGTCTACGGGGTTCTCCGCGCTGTTGCACACCACCAGTCGACCGCGCCTGCTGACGAGGCGCGCGCGCCAGGTGTCTTGTAGCTTGGCGAGCGCCGCGAGATAGCCATCGCGCGCGGTCTCTGCGTCTGTTTCCACAAGGTAGCGGGTCTCTGTCGCGCGCAGCCTCAGAGGGCCGCTCAAGTTGAAGTCTGCCTCCAGGGGATCGAGCACCTGAACCACGATCAGCGTGCGCCGCTGAGCACCCAGAGACGTGAACTGGTCCAGTGCTTCGAGGGGTAAGTCGAGCAAGTCGCTGAACAGCACGACCACCGCGCCGCGCCGGGTGTGGCGCGCGACCGAAGCGATCACGCGCTCGAGCTCCGCGGTGTCTAGGGGGCCCGGAGCGCTGGGCGTTGCTTGCTCCAGGCTACCCACGATGCGCTCGAAGGCCTCGCGTCCGCCCATCGCTGGCAAGGAGCGCACGCCGTCTCCCCCGAGCCACTCCACGGCAACCGGGTCGCCGGCGCCGATCGCGATGCGCGCCAGCGCTGCCGCGAGTAGCGAAGCGAAGGCTAGCTTTGCGCCCTTTCCGCGCTCGCTCTTGAAACCCATCGAAGCGCTCGCATCGACGATCAGGCGCAGGACGCGGTCAGTCTCGGTCTCGAACTCTTTGATCATCAGCCGGCCGTGGCGCATCAGGGCGCGGTGATCCAGCCAGCGCAGGTCATCCCCCGGCGTGTACTCACGGTGCCCACCGAACTCGATGCCGGCACCTTTGCGCGGGCTGCGATGCAGGCCAGCGTACACGCCGTCTGCCACGGTGCGCGCCGTGAGACGCAAGGGTGACAGCTCTCCCCAGTCGAGCCCCTTCGCGAGGTTCAGCTCCGGCATCAGCTGGTTCCCAGGCTCACCGCGACACCTGCCGCGATACCGACCAGCGCGGCGACAATCGCCACCAGGAGCCACAGCTTGCTGCTGCCCGCCTCCGCCGGTTCTGGTCGCGGGTCGAGCGTCACCGCAGCCATATCCACTTCCGTGCGGCTAAGCCCATCGGGCAACTTCATGTCGTGCTGGGTGTCGGTGAGCGACAGATCATCATGGCTCGGCGGCGCGATGCTGTGGATGTCTTCAGGGCTCTGCAGCGCTTGCAGCAGAGCCTCGCGCAGGTGTCGCGCGGACGGATAGCGGGCCGCGGGCTCCTTGGCCATCGCGTGCAGTACCACCGACTCGAGCGCAGGCGGGATCTGCCGCTCCGGGTCGTGGCTCGAGGGCGGAGCGGGGTCCTCAGTGAGGTGGGCGGTCATGATGCCGATTGGCGTGTTGCCTCTAAAAGGAAGCTTGCCGCTGATCAGTTCGTAGAGCAGAACCCCGGCGGAGTAGATGTCGCTGCGTGCGTCGACTTCGTCGCCGCGTGCTTGCTCCGGCGCCATGTACTCCGGCGTGCCGAACACCATGTTTTGCTCGGTGAGCGCGGTCATCGACACGCTCGAGGAGCCGTGAATCAGCTTGGCCATTCCGAAGTCGAGCACTCGGACACGGCCACTATCGAACTCGCCGGAGTCGCCGTCCACGCCTTCCAGGATCACGTTGCCCGGCTTCAGATCGCGGTGCACCACACCGGACCCGTGGGCCACCTCGAGCGCCGTGCATATTTCCGTGAGGATTTTTACTGCGTCGTGAACGCGTAACCTCACCCCCTGCATCAGGACGTCCAGAGCGGTCCCGCTGACCAGCTCCAGGGCCATGTAGAGCTGACCGTCGGCTTCACCGAAGTCGAGCAGGCGCACCAGGTGGTCGCCCTCGAGGCGGCTCAAGATACGCGCCTCGCGGGCGAAGCGCTTGCTGATCTGGTAGTTCTTCACCAGGTGTCGGTGCAGCACCTTGAGCGCCACTTTTTGCCCGATCGTCGGACCCGGGAGCGTTTCCCCAGGGAGTTTGACGTGCTGGGACTCCGAGCCATCCGCCGCTGCAGGGATCCGTTCCACACACTCCGCTACGTAGACGGCACCGCTCGCGCCCGCTCCGAGCACCTCTTCGATGCGATAGCATCCGAGGCGGCTCCCGCGACGCAGCGACGCGCTGGGCTCGCTCATGGCGCGGCTCCCGGGTCAGCTCCCGCATCGCCAGCGCTGCTGCTTGGCGATGGGGCAGGCAGCGCGCGCGTGTCCTCTGCGGGGCCGCACGCGGAGATCAACTTGGGGCTCAGCTCGATCGGATCGAGGCGCGCGAGTGGATCATTCTCGAGCCACGCCTTGCAGGCGGCAGTTGCGAGCCCCACGGCGCCGAGCGCCGCGTACGCCTCGAGCAGCTGGCGCTGAATCGTGGCAACCTGCGGGCGACTCAATTTCCCCATGGCAAGGAAGGTGCCGCCCCGCCGAATGGCGTCCACATAGCGGCCGCCTCGCACGTCGCCGAGCAGCGACGGCAGCTCAGACTCGACCTGGAGCTGCGCGTCTCGCGACTGGCCTTCGGCCTCTCCCAGGCGTGCCTCGGCCGCGACCGCAGCGTACTCACGGCCCTCCTTGGTCAGCCCGAGGTCGGTGAGCGGCACCAGCACCACGTCTCCGCGCTGGAGCTTGCGACCGCCGAGGCCATTGTAGTGGTCGAGCACCCAGGCCTTGTTGCGATCGCCGGTGAACTCGTAGGCGACCTTGACGATGTCGTCGCCCTCCTTGATCACGACCCGCAGGTTGAAGGGCACGATGATCTCGGAGCCGTCTTTGGGGGCGAGCCAAGGGGACGTGTCGTTGGCCGCGGAGAACACGACGTCGCGATACTTCGCGCCGAGCAAGTCCTCTGCGAGCGCTGGCCAGGTGTCTCCGGCGACCACCCGTCGGTGACCGATCGCGGGCACTTCGAGGCGCATGCCCGGGACGATGCGTGTGCCGCCTTCCAGGTCGAGGCCATTCGCCGCCACCAGGATCTTCTCGTGCTGAATGCGCCCGTACATGCGCTCGGCCACACTCGCCAGTGTGTCCGTTGGACGCACCAGGTACGTGAAGGCGGAGGCGGGCTCTGCGAGCAAGGCGGTGAGCAGCCCCGCGGCGAGCGCGCCGAACCATTTGCGCTGTGCTGGCCTGGCCGAAACCTGAGCTCTTTGGCGCTCCCGCGTCACGGCCGAGTTCTAGACTCTTTCGCGCGGGAGGCAGTGAACTTTCCGTCGTGGCGTCGATCGGCACGCGCTTCAGTAGGTCCTCGAGCTCACGTGCGTTCGCTGGGCGCTCTGCTGCACGTTTTTTCAGGCAACGCATGACTGCAGAGTCGAGTTCTTCGGGGATGTCGAGGTCGGGGTAGCGCTCACGCATCGGCACCGGAATCGCCCGCTGGTGCAGCTCGAGCAGCTCGCGTCGCGTGCGCGCCTGGATAGGGATGTCCCCAGTGAGCGCCTCGTACATCAGCACGCCGAACGCATACAGGTCGGAGCGCGGCTCGACCGGCGCGCCGATGCACTGCTCCGGGGACATGTATTCCGGCGTGCCGAGGGTGTAGCCCTCCTCGGTCAAGGCTTCGGCGCTCGACAGCTTGCTCATGCCGAAGTCGAGCACCTTCACGCGGCCGTCGTCGCAAATGAAGATGTTGCCCGGCTTCAGGTCGCGGTGCACGACGCCCAGGCGATGAGCGGCGTACAGGCCGCGGCAGACCTGAATGAACCAGGGCACCGCGGCTTCCGGAGACACGCGCCCGTTCTTGCGCAGCAGTTCTGCCAGGCTCTTTCCGCGCAGCAATTCCATCACGACGTAGATCGAGCCGTCGGGCATCTGATCCAAGTCGATCGTGCGGATCACGTTCGCGTGCTCGATCGAGACCTGCACCTGCGCCTCACGACGTAGCCGCGCGATCTCCGCTGCGTCGAGCGCTGCCGCTCCTCGTAGCACCTTGATGGCGACCTGAGAGCCTAGGGCAATGTGCTCGGCGGCGTACACGGCACCGATGCCGCCGGAGCCGATCTTGCGCAGGATGCGATATTTGCCCCCAAGCACGGAGCCCATCAGACCACCGCCGGTGGGAGCGTGAGTCATGCCGCGCAGCTCGAGGCCGCGCTCGAGGGCTGCGATGCGGTTCTTTTCGAAGGTGCGCGACACGCGTTCGCGGCGCACGCGATCCATCAAGCCGCCGATCACTGCACCCAGGCCACCCCCGACCACCGCGCCAATCGTTGTCGCGATCCAGCTTCCGCTGAACGCAACCGAGCCTCCACTGGCGATCGCACCCGCGACGGCAGTCACCGGCAAGCGCGTGGCGGCGCTCGGTGACTCCCAGCGCAGGTGATAGGTGCACGTCGCGTCACCATCCGCGAGGCAAGACGTCGAGCTCACCACTGCGTCCGGTAATCCCCAGAGGCGCGGAACCGCGGCAAGCTCTGCCTGGCGCGCGATGCACAACAAGCGGTCGTTCTGGGGAGACTCAGCCTCGGGGCGCGGTGAGTAGACGACCTCCGCCTTGCCAGCGCCGGTCTCATTCAGCGCGTAGGTCCCGACACGCGTCGTCTCCGCGGCGTGGGCGGTCAGGTAACGGTAGGCGTCGATGGGCTGCGAAGACACGCGCAGCAAGTTGACGTAGGTCCCGAGCGTCTCCGGGTGGGTCATCCACTCGCCCCGGTTCCGCACGGCATCATCCCCGAGCGCAGTGCTCAGCGCGCGGAGCGCTCGGCGGGCAGCGGCGACGCTGATCCACTCGGTCTCGTCATCGAGCACCATCGGCGAGAGGCCCACGGTGGAGAGCAGCGCGCGGGCAGTCTTTTCTCCACGTTGATCTCGCAGGCGTAGCAGGTACGGCTTGAGGATTGCCGCGCGCAGCTCTTCTTTGCCGCCCCCGGTGTAGGGCATGCTCGGCATGCGATGCCGCGAAGAGCTCGGCGAGTTGCTGCTCATGAGCCTCTCAGCATACAAGGCGGAAGGCCCTGGCACAGCAGCCTTGATTTGGACGCTGTGACGAGAGAACCAGCTGCGCCTCGATTCGCAGCGCACGAGCCACGGCTGCAGCCGTTTTGGGCTATCGAATCGCTTCCAGTCGTACCCAAAGCGGCAGATCGCAGCCTCGGGGTGGTTCCTCGGCGCATCTCCCGAGCGGCGGAGTGTCCAGGGAGGCCGCTGCTCCCTCCGGGGTTGCCGAAGCAGCGCCGTTCGGTGGATCGGGGGGTGAGGTGCGCTCATTTGCGTCGCCCGGCGCCTGAGGCGCTCCGCTCTCGCCGGGTGCGCCGCTTCCACTTTCGGCTGCCGTCCTGGTCGCTCTGAGGCGTGCGAGCGCGCTCTCGGCGCAAGCCGTGCTTGTTTCCGTGGGGCATCTTGCGAAGTCGCCAACACTCGCGACCCGCGAAGGATCTTGCACCGCCCACTTCGTCTCGAGAGGCGACTCGGTGCGCTCTCTACGCAGGTCCCCGGCGCCTACACTCAGCGCTCGCATCCAGTGCGTTGCGTCGCCGCACTCACCGCTCAGGTCCCCACGCGACAAGGTCTCGACGGAGGTCTTCCACACGCCACTCTGGACCCAGCGCAGGCTGATGCGGTTGACGACATCGATGGCGGCTCCGGGGTGCCTTGCTCCCAGCCGATCTGCAGACATCCCGAAGTCACGCCAGAGCTCGCTGCTGCTCGTCCACTCGCGGGCGGCGATCTCGGTGCTCGGGACGAAGACATAGGCGCCTTGGCGAAAGTGACCGAAGCAATGTCCGAGGGGACGCCACCCCCGTTCGTCCAGCTGCACCGTCACCAAGCCTTCGCGTTCGTGCAAGCTGAACAAGAGGTCGGCGGTGTGCTCGGCGGTCAGTTGGAGGGCCGGCACCCTGGCCTGCGCTGGTGCCTCGAAGGGAGGCGGAGCGGGCCGCGGTTCCGGGGTCGGACGCGGACCCGGGCAGCTCGCTGAGACGAAGCTCGCCGCCACGCAGAGCGTTACCGTCCGTGCCAATCCGTGGCCGTGTGAGAGCATCCGACAAGCCCACATCAACCCGGTTCGCCGCCAGATCATCCTACGGAGAGTACTCAACCGCTTGGACTGCCAACAGGCGGACAGTCAACCCGAGCCGCCCGAACTGAGCCGCCCCGAACTGAGGCCAGGCGCCTGATGCCGAGCGCCGTGTCGACCGAAGCGCGCGTTACCACTTGTAAAAGGGCGGTGCTGCGAGCTGAGGTGCTGCGAGCTGCGGTGCTGCGGTGCTGCCCCCTCACCTCCAAAAGTCTCGCCTCTTGCGACCCTGAAACAGCTATGGCATCCGGAAACATCCATGACGCGTGCTGAAGAGCCTTCAGCTCCTGACGACCATCCGACGCTGACTCAAGCGACGGAGGTGCCGTTGGAGCCTGAGCCACCGCTGCCGCCGGAGAAGCAGCACGTCGCTCCCACGCGTCCCCCAGAGGAGTCGAAATACAAGACGCTCGAGCTGCGCAGCTTCGAGGTCGATGAGGTCGATGATCGGCGCGCCCCTACGCGCAAGATCGAGCGTAACCAAGTTCAGGCGCTGCTCGACCAGTACGGCATTGGCGGACAGCTGCCTCCGAACAGCCCGCTCCCGAAGATGAAGGGCACGCCGCTCCCGGGCACGCCTGTTCCCGGCACGCCTGTGCCTCAGTCTCAGGGGCCCCACTCTCAAGGCCCTCAGTCACGCCCGCCCCAGTCGCAGCATCCGCGCGGAAGAGCGCCGGCCCCCGGGACCTATGCCTGGCTATGGGTTGCGGTGCTGCTCGGCGCAGCTGTCGTCGGTGTGCTCGTGGGGCTCGTGCTGCTCAAGCTGCGCTAGCCGCGTGTAGCTGGTCAACGCCTAGCTAAGGCTGGGCGCCGCTTCGACGGGGGGTTGCTTCGTCTCGACCGCCGCCGGGGTCTGAACCACGAGCGGGCGCGAACGCCTGAATGCTGCCGCGCCGAGCAGGCAGAGGATCGGCGTCACCACCAGGTGGTAGCGATCGTCTCCGAAGAACACCGCGTGGATCAGCGTGGTCGAAAAGAGTAAAGCGAACGCGTAGCGACCCACGCCGCCGTGCTCCGGGCGACCGGGCACTGGCAGCATCGCCAACAACGGCAACAGCGTTGGCAACCAGAAGAACGGGTGCGCATCGTTGACGATCGCGTAGCCCGCCAAGCCCAGCAGCACGCTGCACAACATCGCCTGGATCACCCAGGCGAGGGTTGTTTGATTGGTCAGCTCCTTGCTGTCGAGTTCGCCGCGTCGGCGGTCGCCTCGGCGACGGTCACTCAGCGGCAACCCAACGACCGAGAACGCCGCGAGGATCAGCAGGCCGCGATGAAAATTCGACAGCAGGTTCCGCCCTGCGACGCGACGCTGCTCGGGCCACGCGTTGGGGTTCGCCTCCCTTAGATACTCGATCGCGAACGACTCGTGGTCGTACGTGTGACCGAGCTTCTTTGGCATCAATCCGATCCAGTGCTTTGGATCCTTGAGGATCGCTTCGCGCCCCACCTTCGCCCAGCAGCGATCCTGCTGCACCTGGCCGGTGACCACCGGGCAGCCATCCTGAGCCTTTAACGTGCGGAAACGACCGGTGTCGGTGAGCGCGCCGATCGCCAGGTTCCAGCCGCCGTTGGTGGACACGAAGGCGCAGCCATCCATGCGACTGCAGTTGCGAATGGTCCATGGCATCACGACGGCGAACGTCACCGCGAGGCTCACCCCGGCTAGCAGCATCGCCCGCCAGCGCTTGCCGCCGTGCAGCAGCGCAGACAGCGGCGCGGCCAGCAAGACTGATGGGCGCACCAGCGTCGCCAAGCCGAGCAGGATGCCTCCATACGCCGCGCCCTTGAGCTGGCCGCGACGCGAATACATGATCAACGCGGCCGAGGTGATCAGTAGCGCGGTCAACAGCTCGGTCATCACCACGGCGCTGTAGGCGATCAGCCCCGGATGCAGCGCGATCAATCCGGCGGCGATGCGCGCCCGGTTCGTGCTCAAGAAGCCGCGCCCGAGGCGGTGCCCCACGGCAATTTGCAGCGCCCCAATCGCGGCGTTTGCGATCGGAGCGACGAGCAAGCCCCTGCCAAAGACCAGGTACAGCAAGCCGAGAAACGCGCTGTAGCCGACGGGGTAATGGCACCACGCCTTCCACACCGCCTGTCCCCCGACGATCACGTCCTCGGAGTAGCCGAGGCCTTCGGCGATGCGTGTGGCGCCAAAGTGGTAATAGTGACCGTCCCACACCGGCTCCCGCGACCAGGCGATCGCCACGTAAAGTCGTGGCAGCAAGCCGAGCAGGCTCACCACCAGCGTAAAGCCCCAGTCAGGGCCCTGGGAGGCGTTCCTGGCTGCGCTGTCAGTCACCGCTCGATCCTCACGGATCCACCTGCGCTTGCCACGCGCGGTGCCGCTTGAGGTAGCTGCGGCTGACCTGGAGCGGGTCCACCTTGAGGCTCTGGCCACTTCCTGCACGTAGAAGCCGCGGGTGTACACCGCCGGGAGGCTCCTGGAAGTCCTCTTCAATCGGCTTGAGGTGGGAGACGCTGATTTTGGTGCGATTCGCGATCTCTTCGATCTCGGAAGTGCCCAGCGCCTGGCGCACCTTCAAGAGCGCGCCACTGAACTCAGTTTCCGGGTGGATTTCCTCGAGCCAACTCCGCGCGCGGAGCATAGCGCGCTCAGCCGCGAGGGCCGCGTCGACCTCGGGTCGCGGTGGCTGCTCACCGGCCTCCGCCTCCGGGAACGTCGACTTGTCGTACGCGCGTCGCCGAATGGGATCGAGCAGCGTGCGTACGCCTCATCGACGCGCGCCTGTTCCCGGGCAAGCTCTTCCTCAGTCAGGAGCGACGTGAGCGGGAGGCTGTCCTGCTGATAGATCTCGCGCTGTCGCTTGTATTCGGCGTAGCTCTTCGTCGCTAGCGCGATGCGTCCACAGCACCTCGTAGAGATTTGGCTCCGCGGGCACGATTGGCACCGGGTCGCAACCTTGGTCTGCTCGCGGCGGTCGCGCGCCAGGATACGCCGCGCGATGCGCTCGATGTTGCGCGCTGACTTGCTGGTGGGGGAGTCGATCAGCAGCGGACGCCGGCGGACCACCGAGAGCCATACGGAGTCTTCCTGTTCGATGTGCCCGACGTAGTCGAACTCGACTCCCAGGTAGCGCCGGCCTGCGTCGCACATCGCGTGCCGAGGTCGTTGTCCGTGCGTAACCGCGCGGAATTAACCACGAGGCGCGGGCGCAGCTTCCGCAAGCTCCGCGGGCTGCGAGCTTCCCGGCGACGGAGCTGTCATAGCGCGCGATAGCCCGCACCATCTCGATCGGAGACGGAGCGGCGGCAGCGGATCCTGGGCGCGCTCGACCATGCGCACCTTGAAACGGTCTTTGATCAGCGTGCGCTGCAACTTGCGCTGGAAGAGCGCGCGGCGAAGGCGATACGTCGCCCACGCTGGGAGGCTCAGGCGACGTGGGACGCATAGTCCGGTGGTTCGCCGTGAGGAACAGATCGAGGGTCGCTGGCGTGGTTCCGGCACCCAGATCGAGGATCACATAGTCGACGTCTAGCTGGCGCAAGCGAAAGGCCCAGCGAGCCTTGCGTCCGGGGCGCAGTGGCACCGTCGAGTTGCGTGAGTACGCCTGGGGCAAGAGCAGTAGGCCTGGGACCTGCGTCTTGATCGGTGTGAGTTCTTCTTCTTCCGGCGCGTCCTCGTCGTTGCCCGTGCGAGGCATGGCCTCTCCAAGCATCGTGTGGAGATCTGCGCCCGCGGGGTTCGCGTCAGCGAGGACCACGGTGCGCCCCAGCTGAGCCAGGTAAACGCCCAGGTTGATGGCGACGATGCTCTTGCCCACTCCGCCGCGGCCGCCCGCGACGGCGATGACGTGGCGCACCACTCGCGGCGCTTCTGCGCCGGGCCCGCTATCGGGCGGCGGTTCCGAGGGATACAGGCTTCCGCTAGACATGGTGGGTGGGCTGAGCGCGATAGCAGCCACGCCCGAGGCTTGCATCGGGCAGGGCGCCGAGGCGCGGTGGTGCGCCGCGAATCAAAGGGCTTTGCCCCGGGAAAAGTGGGAATAAACCACGGCTTTAAAGGCTGAGCGCTTGATACGTCCTGGCATCGACGCGAGCGCGGGACGCATGTAACGCAGATTCGCGTACGAATCGACAAGTCCTCGCAGAGGCCGGCTGCCGACCGCAGCATTGCGCTGCACTCACACTAGAGTCCCCCAACCATGCCCTCGCTCAGGTCCGTCCTCGGCACAGCAGTGCTCGCGCTTCTGCAATTGAATTTCAGCACTTGCGAACATCGCGGAGACGAGAATCCGCCGACTGCAGACTCGGCCACGGTAGAAAACGTGGAGCTGCCGGGTGTGGACACCGCCGAGCTCACTCGCCGTGAGCAACGAGAATGGTCGACCTACGTCAGCGATTTGCTGGCGCCCTGTCCGGATCAGCCGGTGAGCATCGCGCAGTGCGTGAAGGAGGCCCGGAAGTGCGACGGTTGCAAGCCTGCCGCGGACTTCCTGCTGACTCAGGTGCGCCGTGGCCGGACGCGCTCTCAGGCTGAGGCAGCGTTCCGCGTGCGCTTCTCCACGGACGAGGTGAAGCCGGTCGAAATCGGTGACTCCCCGGTCAAGGGCGCCAAGGACGCGCCAGTAACCGTCGTGGAGTGGGCGGACTACGAGTGCCCCCACTGCGGCATGATGGCGCCCATTCTGGATTCGTTGGTGGAGCGCTTCCCCGGGCAGGTTCGCTTCGTGTTCAAGAACTACCCGCTGGCGATCCACGAGCACGCTGAGATGGCCGCTCGCGCGGCTGTTGCCGCAGGGAAGCAAGGCAAGTTCTGGGAGATGCACGACCTGCTATTCAAGAATCAGGCGAGCTTCACCAACGACTTCGCCGGCTTCGCCAAGCAGCTGAACCTCGACGTCAAGAAGTTCCTCAAGGACATCGACAGCGAAGCGGTCGCCGACGCCGTGGCGAAGGACAAGAAGGAGGCCGACAAGCTCGGGCTCGAAGGGACGCCGATGATCTACATCAACGGGCGCAACTTCACGAGCGGCTACTTCGACACGAAGGAAGACCTGGACGACTTCGTGAAGCTCGAGATCAAGCTGCGCACGGGCAAGGACTTCGAGCCCAAGCCGCTGCCCAAGGAGCCAGAAGAAGGCGGCGACACCCAGCCCGTGGCCGCACCGTCAGGCGCCAAGACGGTGCCGGGGGACAAGCCTGCGCCGAGTGCAGGCGCTGGCAAGCCAGCACCCAGCGGTAAGTCCAGCAAGCCCGCTCCGAGCGCCAAGTAAGCCATGAAGTCAGGCATGGAGGGCGAGGGGTGTTTCCCCACGGGACGCCATTACCCCGGTATCGCCCATCTGCTGCGCGTCGTTGCGAGCGGCCTGGCGGATGAGTTCGATGGGCAGACGGAGATGCATCGTCTGCCGGTGGTGAGCATCGACACCGAGACCACCGGACGCGATCACAACGTCGACCGCGTCGTTGAGGTCGCGTGTGTGATCTATCGTGAGGGACAGGTGGTGGCGCGCCACGACTGGCTCGTCAATCCGGGCATGCCGATCCCCAAGGAGGCATTCGACGTTCATGGCATCAGCGATGATGACGTGAAGGACAAACCGCCGTTCTCCGCGGTCGCCCTGGAAATCCTCGAGGCAATGCGCCAGGGCGTGCCCCTCGCGTACAATGCGGAGTTCGACCGAGACTTCCTGCACGCCGAGTTTGCCCGCTGCAACTTGAACGTTCCGAACCCGCCGCCCGCGGCGCGCAAAGGTGTCGAGTGGCTCGACCCGCTCACCTGGGCGCGTGAGCTGCAGAAGGACGAGAAGAGCAAGTCCCTGGGCGACGTGTGTGAGCGCCTGGGCATCGACATCGGTCGCGCCCACCGCGCGACGGATGACGCTGAAGCAGCCGCCAAGGTTCACGGGATCTTCGCGACGGACACCCGCGTGCCGCGCAGCTACGCGGCGTTCGTGCTCGAGCAGAAGCGCCTGTCCCGCATCTTCGATGACGAGCGCCGCATGTGGCGACGCGCCTAGGCGCTGCGGAATCCGCCGCGCGCGCCCGGCGTTTCCGTGTAGATGTTGCGAGCGTTTACAGGTGGCTCTTTGGTCTTGAGTCTCGTGGCGTGCGGACGTCCAACGACACTTCAACCCTCTGACCCCGTACCAGCGCCGGCGACAGCGTCCTCGCTGGGCGTACCGACGGCGGCGATCCCCCCGAAGTGTGCTGCACCTCGAGCGCGCGCGGTGAGCGACCTTCCAGAGCCCCGTGAGCTCGGTGTCAACGAGTATGGGCACTGCGTGAAGTTCCGTGGTTGGTGGCGAACGGGAGTGTTGGTGGTGCCGGCGAGGGCGCGGGGCCCCGCCAGGTGCTTGCGCCTGTTCGCTTCGTTCGAGAACGCAATCCGTCGCTAGGTTGGCCGTCTTGGTCGGCGCTCGACGTGGTGCTGGTCGACTTCGGCCCAAAGGACCAGTCGCAGATCGACGAGCTGAACCACGCTGACCCGACGTTCGAGGAGCCGCTGGAAATCGTGGGCGAGCTGACTCGCCTCTCCAGCGCCGAAGGCAAGCGGCGCTGGGATGGGCTGCTCGACTCGCGTGCCGAGGCAGACCCACCCCTGGGTACCGGTCTGCTGCCCGCAGTCCTAGCGCTGGTGGTCCAGCATCCGGCCAGTCATGATACCCTGGGGAAATAAGCAGCTGGAAAGGTAGACCTCCGGCAGGCTAGGCTTCCCGATGATGAACCAGCGCAGTCCGATCTTCGTTTGGGGGTTAGGAGCGCTGCTCGCCCTCCCGAGCTGCGGCGGTGAGCAACGCAAAGCCGACGCTCCTCCCACCATTCGCGTTGGCGACGAAAGGACCCAAGACGAACCGGAGCCCGTGGCACAGCCAGAGGTCAAGGGCGTCATCGTCTGGACGCGCCCGGAAGACTCCGAGCAGGCCACGAGCTACTGGTTGGATCCCGACGGAAACGTCGTGAAGGAGCAAGCCGGGATCTTTCTGCTGGCCGATGGCAAGGAGTGGGAGTTCTCGAAGTCCGTTGGCAAGATGCCCGTGTTTGAGTGTGATGCAGCGCTCGGGAGCACCCCCAGCGACCCAGCGGAGCCGAAGGAGACGATGGCCCCCGCCCTGATCGAGGTCAAGACACGGCGTAGTTGGGATCTCTGGGAGTTGCCGCAGCCTCCCGGCCCGGATGAGGGCTACGCGGACTACAGCCAAAACGTAGGTCTGATTGCCTCCGCGGGGCGCTATCTGGTGCTCGCGAACTTTACCTGGGTCTACAGCTGCGGCGCGCACGGGTTCAGCGTTGCAGACTACACAGCGTACGATCTGCAGACCAAGCAGAAGCTCGCACTGCTATCCCCCGCGGAAACGAACGAGCTGAAGGGTCACGAGCTGGCCCAGGCGGTGGCCGCGTTCAAGGCCGCTGGGGACGGCTTCGACGAGCCTACGGAGGAGCAGGTAACGCTCATCAACGTGATCCCGGAGGTCACCGCCGAGGGCAAGCTGCAGGCCGATCTCGTGTTCTCCATCGGCACCTGCTACGCGTGCACTCGCGGCGAAGGCTCGAGCTACACGGCGACGACGCGAGTCGTCGCTGAAGAGCTGCCGCGCACACTAGCGGAGCAGCCACTTCCCAGAGCTGTTGCCCGCTTCGCCGCTACGCATCAAGTGCGCGGCTGGTCTGCGCGCTAAAGCGGCGCGCGCGCGCTTTATTTCGTGCGGCGTACGCTGGCTTCGTCGCCGGGCCACGCGTCGAACTGCGGCAAATCATCTGGGATCTCGTACCAGGGCGACTTCGAGCCGACGAAGATGTGGGCTTCGGGGACGCGGCCCGGGTGTTGCTCAAGTCCGCCTAGAGGCAAGCCGATGATGTCCGGGAGGTCAGCGTACGTGTTGATCAGGTTCGAACCGCAGACGGAGCAGAAGGAACGAGTGACGCTCGGAGCCGAGTCGTAGACGGAAAGCCGCTCCTCCCCCCGAACCCAGCGAAACTGAGACTTTTGAATCGATGCCCGTGTCCTGAAAGCCGCACCGTGCCACCGGCGACACTTGGAGCAATGGCAGTTGAAGACCGGGCCGAGCTCACCGGTGATTTCATAGGCGATGGCCTCGCACAGACACTTTCCAGTCAGCATGCCGTTTCGACGCTCGCGCGGCCCTGGGTATTCCGCCGTCAGTCGCTACGCGCCACGCACGCCGTGCATACGCATCAGCTGGCGAGCGCCTTCACTGAGCGGCACGCCAGCCAGATCCAGCTGCTGCACGCACCAATCGACTCCGTCGGGAAACGAAGCGGCGTACTTGAGAGGCAACGGGTGCTGGTAGATCCAGCTGACGGCTGTCATTGCACCGCGCACCAGGCTGGAGGTGACCACGCGCACGTCACCCAGGGAGAATCGCCGCATCAACGGCTGCCACTCCTGGGACTTTTGCGCGGCGAGCGCCCGCGTTCTGGCGTCTGGGCGACTCCGCACGTCGCTCAGATCCGACAACGTGATGTTCATGCCTGCCCGTTCGCTCGACGCAGCAGCTCGGCTCACAGCGCTCTGCATGATGCGTTCGTAGTCTTTGAAGAGCGCGTTGTACGCGTCGTAACCCATACCATCCGTCAGCGTCATCACGATGATCGGCCAGTAGGCGTCGGTGACTTGCGGTGCGTTGGCCACGAGCGACATCCCTGCGGGCGCGCTGGGCGCTCGCCTTCCCCTTCCGCTCAAGCGTATCGTCAGAACGGCGGGCTAGCCAACTGCTGCTTTTACGCATGCCGAGCGCATCCGGATGCGAAGTCGCATTCGAGGTGCTCGAGTCATTTGGCTCTGCTGCCAGCTTGTCCGCGGCTAACCGCTGCGCAGCAACAGCAGCATTCCGATCACCGACAGCGTGAGGACCCCGATGGCCACGGCCGCCACGATGAAGTCCGTCTTGCCCCAGCCAGGCTTCGGGCGCCGGGTGCGGATGGTCGTCTCCAGGCGGGAGTCCTTCTTGGGACGTTGCGCAATCGGTGCGGCTGCTCGGGACGATGCCGCAGCCTTGCCGGAGGAGCGCGCATCGCGAACCAAATCAGAGAGCGCGTCGCTGTCCGGTGGGGGTGTGTCCCCTTTGGGCGCAATCGTGTCCGGCGGATCGACGGAGTCATCGGGAGACATGTGCTCGTCCGCCGCGCGCTCCAGCTCTTCGAGGGCCAGGGCCACGGGATCCTCGAAGCGCATGCGGTTGCTGCCGATGCTGAGAATCGCCTGGGCTGGCCAGCGTGTCTCACGCTCGGCTACCAGCTGCTGACCGTCCAGGAACGTCCCATTCTTGGAGTTCAGGTCACGGACGAAGACCTTATCCCCCCGCCGGATCAGCTCGCAGTGACGGCGCGATGCGTCCTCGTCATCGAACGCCAGGTCCACGCTCTTTCCGCGCCCAATCACGTAGCGATGCTCGAACAGCCCCAGCACCAGCTCCCGACCGGAGTCAGCGCCTTCGTACACCTGGAGCTTCACCGCGGCGTCTTCGCCCTGGGAACTCAGCGCGTTCGCTACCAGGGCCAGCGCCAGCTCCTTCGTGCTGTTCGGCGTGGCGAGCTGGGGTGCCACGGGTTTGATCTGAACCTCTAGCCAGACCCGTCCCACCCGCACCACGTCCCCGCTCCTGAGGACCCGTGGTGACTGCGCTCCGAGGCGGACCGAACCCACGAAGGTGCCATTGGTGCTGCCTTCATCGACCACGATGTAGTCGGCGCCGCGTTGGCGAATCGAGGCGTGCCGGTGGCTGACGCTCGGGTCGGGCAGGCGCACCTCGCAGCCATCTCCACGGCCAATCACGACGCGGGGGGCGTCGAAGCTCAGCTCCGGTGGACTATCCACCTCGCCGGATCGAACCAGCACCGAGATCGGCATGCGCGGCGGATGATGGCACGGGAGTCCTTCTTAGCCAGCAAATTTGGCCCAACTAGTCGCGCTCACGTATCGGCGCTTATCGACCGATCGCGCCTCGAGTGGTGCAGGTCGGACCCAGGCCCGCGTCTGGGGATCCGGGAGGACTCAAATGCAGAAGCAGGA
Organism: Polyangiaceae bacterium; assembly: GCA_041389805.1. Classification (GTDB taxonomy): domain Bacteria; phylum Myxococcota_A; class Polyangia; order Polyangiales; family Polyangiaceae; genus JAHBVY01. The sequence goes on from JAWKRD010000021.1 coordinate 64,015, forward strand.
TCGTCGAGCAAGCGGCGTCAAACGCGTACCCGTGCAGACATTGGTCGAGATTTGCGGCCGAGTACCGGAGGTGCCCGCCTTCGAGGCGCAGAGCATCGAGGTGAGCGGGCGTGGCATGCACGTACGAACCCGCTATCTGCCCCCGGTTGGAGCACCGCTGGTCTTGCGCTTCGAGGAGGCTGGACACCAGATCCTGGTCGAAGGCGAGGTCGCCTGGGCTGAAGATCAAGAGCGTGGGGGCGAGTTCGGCATCCGCTTCACGGCGTTGGACAGCGGTAGCGTCGACGCCCTGAAGAAGCTCTGCGGGATCCACGCGGAAAAGCAAGCCGAGCCTGACGAGGACTACGAGCTAGCGGCGGAGCCCGGCGAAGTGAAGCCCAAGCGCAAGACCGCGGGCACGCGGGTGCGCCTCCACATCGATGGTTTGGGCTCGCCGATGAAGGCCCAGGTCCGTAAGGCTGGCGGTCGCGCGATGACCGTCGGTTCCAAGCTCGAGTTTCTGAAGCTGGGTCGCCATCTGGACATCGAGGATCTGGACGCTGGTGATCGCTCCGGAGCTTCGATCGAGACCGTAGACGTGGTCATCGATCCTCAGTCTCAAGTGCCACAGCTGGTGGTCTCCCTGGCCTATGATGAGGCGTTCGAAGACATCACGCCTCAGCCCAGCGTCGTCGACGCGGATCCGACTCAGGGCGAGCTTCGCGAGTGCTCGGATGACGAGCTGGACGACGAGCTGGACGAGCCGGGGCCGGCCACGCGCATCGCGGGAACGCCGGAGCGAGTCGCTGCGCACGCGGTGGCGTCGGAACTCGACGATGACGACCTCGACGACGAACCGGACTTCGACTCCGACTATGACGGCGTGGACGCCGAGTACGACGATGAGCAAGAGCCGAACGCGTTCCAGACGAAGCTAGGCGCTGCGGCGTCACAGGCTGGTGAGATCGCGAAGAACACGGGCACGGCGCTCAAGCACGTGGGCGCCAGTGCTGCCTCCAAGCTCGGTGGCTGGATCAAGACTGCCCGCAGCAAGAAGGCGGGTAAGGCCGAACCACGCACCCAGTCAGCTCCTGCCACGCGGAAACAATCTGCCGGGCGCAGGATGCAGAGCGGGCCACCCTCTGGTGTGCTCAGCAGTGACGGTCGTCGGTTGCGGCCGCAGTCGATGCGCGGCTCAAAGCTGCCGCCGAGCCAGGCGCGCCGCCAGGAATCAGCGCCAGAAGCTCCGCCGCCCACCTCGAAGAAGCTGAAGCGTTACGGTGCGATCGCCGGCGCCGCGGTGATGTTGACGACCGTTGCGGTGCTCGCCATGAAGAAGCCCGCTGCACCCGCCGGTGGCGACGAAGCGCTCAGCAAGCCCGTCGCGGCCGAGGAAACACCCCTCGCTCCGAGCGACGACGTAACCAACGTGGACGAGCAAGGCAACCCGATCCCCGCCAACGCGGCGCAGGCGCCGGCTCCGGCACAGGAAGATCCCCAGGGAAAGACCACGCCCAACGGAATCAGCGCCGACGTCCCGCTGTTTGGCCCGACCAACATGGCGCCCACTGAGGCCGCGCCGGTCGACGAGGCCGCCGGGGCCTCGGCACTGGATGAACCCGTGGACGATACCCCACCGGTAGCCGATGAGGCGTGGGACGATGGCGGCGACAAGGGTGACAAGGCAGAAGACAAGCCAGCGGCTGAGAAGGTCGATCCCAAGAGCGTGAAGCCTTGGGGCCGCGGCACCGTGTCTCGCCCGACGATTCACCGCATCCGCTTGGATGGGCCCGGTGGGGCGATTCAAGGCGCGATCAACCCGACCGGCTTCGTCGTGGTGATCCCGGGCCGCAAGGTGATGGAGTCTGGCGACTCCATCTCCAAGCGCGACAAGCGCATCGCGCGCGTGAAGACGTCGAACGGCGGCAACGGCGCGCAGATCACCTTCCAGTTCAAGAATGGCATCCCGGGCTACCGCGTGCGGCTGCGGAAGGACTTCGTCGAGTTCCTGATCAGTGAACCGAAGAAGGGCGGCGCGCTGGCCAAGCGTTAGTTCCGGTGAATGTCCACCGCGCGGTTTCTCGCTCTTGACTTGGGTGTTCAGCGACGCTCCGTAGTAGAGCTGCGGCTGTGAGCGCGAAGGGTACAGAGCGAGGCCAAAGCGCGGCGATGGGCCGCGGGCCAACACGCGCACTGCGCTCGTTTCCAGGCTTTCAGACCCTAGAGCTCCTCGGCACCGGGCCCATCGCGGACCGCTTCAAGGCGCTCCAGCAGCCGCTCGGGCGCACCGTCCTGATCAAGGCGCTCTCCCCCAGCATCCTGCCGTCGTCGCCGTTCGCTGCGAGCCTCGAACACGAGGCGAGGCTCCTCGCCCAGCTCGAGCACCCGAACCTGCTCAAGCTCTACGACTTTGAACGCAATGACGACTCGATGTGGCTCGTGCTCGAGTACGTCGAGGGTGCGAGCTTGCGTGAGCTCCTGCGTTCGGGCGACGAGGTAAGAACTCTCGAGCCCCTGGAAGCGGTGAGCGTCACGCTCGAGATAACCCACGCCCTCGAGCATGCTCACGAGCACGGCATCGTTCACCGCAACCTGCGCCCAGACAACGTCCTCTTGACGCCAAGCGGCGGGCTCAAGCTGCTCGAGTTCGCCGCGGCGAGCGATGAGCGTATCCCGACGGCACCAGAGCTGATGGATGGTGAGGTCGCGGCTCCAGCGTACTTCTCACCAGAACAGATCCTCGGCGAGCCGCCGGACCCGCGCAGCGACTTGTTCGCGCTCGGTGTGATGCTCTACGAGATGATAGGTGGGCAGCGCCCATTTGACGGTCCGGATCTGCGCTCGACCACTCAGCGCATTCGTCACGACGTTCCGCCAGCGCTCTCTCGCGTCGCGCCTCAGGTTCCAGCTCAGCTGGAGCGCATCGTGCAACGGCTGCTGGAGAAGATGCCCTCAGATCGCTTCGGATCCGCGGCAGAACTAAGCCTTGCGCTGCGCGCGGTGCTGGAGGAAGACGAGCGAACTCCCGCCGAACATATCCGGCGCGCGTTGGGCCGCGTGGGCCTTGCGCCGGCGGAAGAGCTGGGCGCGGAACCCGCTCCGGTGGAGGAGGCCCCGCGAAGCCTGGGCAGCGCGCTGATCGGCATGCTCGCAGCCTGTGCGCTGGTTTTCGTAGGCGGAGCCGTGATCCAGGTCATTTCCGCGCGGGAGGGAGCCATCCCCAGTGTGACCCAGGGTTCTCACGCGCTCGAGCTGCGCCCCAGCGACGCTGGCTATTTGCGGGTCGTCGCGGATCCGTGGGCCTACGTGATCGTCGACGGCGAGAAGGTCGAGACGACGCCATTCTCCGAGCCAATCCCGCTCCGCCCGGGTACGCACTACATACGCCTCGAGCACCCAGCCGCGCCGACCGAGCGGCGCACCATCACGCTCGCATCGGGCGAAAGCATCCTGCTCGACGTGAAGCTCGACGTACCACGGCGCCCCGAGCCCCAGCTGCGGCTGAACGATGCGGGCGCGGACGCCGCCGACGCCTCTCCTTGAAGTGACTGGCGAACTCTGGGCAGAGCGGTGAAGATGGTGCCGTGAGCGGTCTCAGCGAAGCGTTCGACGCGTGGAGCACACTCCTCGGGAGCGCCGCCGTCGTGCGTCCCGGCTCCGAGCTCGACTCGCTAGGACGCACTACTCAGGCGCGCGTAACCGGCGGCAGTCAACCACTGCTCGGGGCGCTACGACCGAAGAGCCGAGAAGAGCTGCCCGCGTTGCTCGCCATCGCGCGCGAGCATCGGATCAAGTTACACCAAAGCAGCGCCGGCAAGAGCTGGGGTCTCGGTACGCGTCGGGCTGCGGAAGAAGCGGTGCTCCTCGACCTGAGTGGCCTGCGTCGGATCAGTGATTTCGACGCGCAACTAGGGGCGGTCGACATCGAGCCCGGGGTCACGTTTCAGCAGCTCTATGACTACCTGAAGAGCCAGCGCTCACGCTTCTTCCTGAACGTGACCGGTTCTTCGCCGCACTCGAGCGTACTCGCGAACGCTCTCGAGCGCGGAGACGGCGCTGGACCCTATGCGGACCGCTTTGCGCACATCTGTAACCTCGAGGTGATGCTCTCTTCCGGAGAGATACTGCGAACCGGTTTCGGGAGTTTCCTCGAGGATGCGGCGCCGGGGTTGCAGCGCGCGGCGCGTTGGGGCTTGGGCCCGACTCTCGACGGGCTGTTTTCGCAGTCCGCGTTCGGCATCGTGACTCGACTCACGTTGTGGCTGTGTCCACTGCCGCGCTCGCTGCATCTGGCCACATTCGGCCTCAAGGATCCGGGGCGCCTGGGCAGGCTGTGGGACGCGCTCGGCGAGCTGAAGCTGGACGGGACGCTGAACGCCAGCATTGGACTCTGGAACGACTACCGCGTCGTCTCGAGCGCGACACGCTTTCCTGTCGGCGTGGAGCGGCAGCGTGCCCTCTCGCGCGGGGCGCTGGAAGCGATGCCCGAGTGGCCCGGGATGCGCTGGAGCGGCACCACGGCCCTCTACGCAGCGAGCCCGGAGCAAGGTAATGCCGCACGGATACATGTGGAGCGATGTCTGCGCCCGCTCGTCGATCAGCTTGCGTTCTTCGAGGCTAGTGGCGATGGCAGCGTCGGCCGGGAGTTGATCCATCCGGGGCACCCCGCCTTCAAGTTCCTCCAGGGCATTCCCCATGAACACAGCTTGCAGAGCGCTTACTGGCGCATGCCAGCGAGCGCGCCCCAGAGCGAGCCGCTCGACCCAGCGCAGGACGCTTGCGGCATCAATTGGGTGTGTGCCGCGCTGCCCTTTCGAGGACGTGATCTGGTGCGAGCGGTGAGTCTATCCCAACAGATCCTCGCGGAATACGAGTTCGAGCCGATGCTAGCGTGCGTCGCCACCGCTCCGCGCAGCGTCAATTGGTTGCCGCTGATCGTGTATGACCGCGGAGAGCCAGGCGCTGACGAGCGAGCAAGCGCTTGCCACGACGCGCTCTACTCGGCACTCGGCGACTCGGGCTACTTGCCGTATCGCTTGGGCAGCCAATCGATGACGGCGCTACCCCCGAGTCTTGACCAGCGCGCTGCCGTCTTGCAGCGACTACGGGACGCGTTGGACCCCGCGGGTGTATTCGCCAAGCGCTGAAGCGGCCGCTCAGCGACGCCTAGGCATCGTCTTCGGTGCTGATTAGTTCGAGCGACTGGGCGTGCTCCACGTCCTCGCGCAGCTGCTCGAGGCGCTTGTGGCTAGGCGCTTCGTACATTTCCGCACCGAAGACGCTGAGCATCGCGTTCGGCGCCTCGCTGCACAGCCTCTGGAGCGCGGACAGTAGATCGCCTCCCAGCTGGTCCACCGCCGCACGGCTCCCCAGCCACAGGTCGCTTGGGATCGGCGTCGAGACGACCAGTATCCGCACGGTAGCATCGCGCTCCGAGTCTTGGAAGCCTGCCCGGAGCAGCTTCTTGGTCGCGTCACCGTCCTCGAACACCGCAAACGTCGCCCCCACATCTGCTTGGCCGGTGAGTACGGCGTCTACCACCCCGCCGTGGGAGAAGCAGAAGATCTCCGTCTTGAACAGCGTCTGGGGGTCGAGGCCCTGGCTCGCCAGCGCCACCCGAGGGAACACGTAGCCACCTGCCGAGGTGGGAGCCACCCAAGCAACGCTCGTGCCCTGGAGCTGGCTCGCGCTCATCAGACCCGAGTCGACGCTCGTGAACAGGACGCTGTGATAGTACGTCGCGCCCTGTCGAACGGCACTGGCCATCGGGATGCCACCGCTCATGCAAGGGTGTGTGAGCGCAAGGATGGGCGATGTCCACGCCAAGTCGACTTCGCGATCTTCGAACGCGCGCGCCAGCATCTCCGGCTTGCGGTAGCGGATGAACACGACGCTGCTGTCGAGGTGCTTCTCGAGCAAGCGCCGGATCTGCTCCAGCTGGACCGAAGTCATGGGGTCGTCCCACACGGGGACTAGGCCGATCGCGATGCGCGTGACTGCCACTCTGCGGAAGCGTAGCAGGATGTGTCTCGAGTCGCCTCTAGCTTCGGTCGGAGCTCAGCGGTTTTCCTTGCGGCGTTAGTCCTTCTTCGGACCTTCGGTGTATCCGCGCGGACGATATTGGGGATCGACGCCGCTGTGTTTCTCGCCGTTGTACACCAGGTCTCGTGCGAGGAACGCCAGCCAGGAGCCTGGGTTCTTGTCGGCTAGATCCAGCAGCTCCTGCTTGTGGGGCTCCAGGCTTTCTCGTCCCACAGGCACTGCAGTGCGAGCGAGATCAGATTTTGATCTGCCGGATTCAGCTCGAAGCCGCGCTAGTGAGGCCAGGCCTCTTCGGCTCGCTGCATGCGGCACAGCGCGTCACCGTAGTAGATGTGCGCCATCGGCCACTGCGGCGCGAGCTCCATGGCCTTCTTGCCCTCGACGAGGCGCTGCTCCATGAAGCCGCGAGCACCCAACATCACCGAATAGTTCAGGTGCGCCTTGGCACTGTTCGAAGAGCTCTGGGCCGTCGCACGCCAGAAGACTAGGTCGTTGGTGTAGTCCAGCGCGTGCATGCGCGCTCTGCAGCTGAAGATCACGAAGCCAGCGACCATGCCACGCCCACCCAGCGACCCAGCTGACGTTTGCGATCCCTGGCTGTCTGAAATAATTTCCATCCGGGAAACCAGAGCAGCGCCCATGCTACAGCGGAGCGGAAGCCGATCACGGCAGGTACCAGAAGCGCTCAGCCTCGAACCGTTGGCGCGGCAACCGGGATGTTGGAGTGCGGGAAGTACGAGACCGGCACCTGATCAGCGTGAAGGCCAGCAGCACGTAGGTGATGACGCGCGGCGACCAGCGGCGTTCTTCGGGCGGCGTGGGTTCAACTTCCGGTGCGACCGTCATCGACGGTGAGCACGGGATTGCGAACCGCGATATCGGTTTGGGGGGGAGGAGCGCCGGGTTCCGTTGCTCCCTCACCCCCAAAATCCGCGGCATCACTCGCCGCAGCTGACGGGGGGTCGCTGGCTGTGGCAGGTGCACTCGCCTGGGAGGCGGCTTTGCGTTCGCGGCCGACGCGCACCATCGAAGCGATCCAGGTGCCAATGCCCACGAGCGGTGCGACGAACATCGCCAGGAAGCCGAAGATGATGCTCGGGGTCAGCAGCTTGGGCGGGATTGGTTCCTGGGGGAAACTGTAGTCACCGGCCAGCTTCCACGGGAACAACGTCTGTCCGATACCTCGCGCGTAGACTCGCAGCGCACCACCGACGCGGTGGGCCATGTCCGCGTCGACCAGCGGGTTGTTGATCGGGTCCTTCGGCAAGCGCGGTTGCGCGAACCACACCATGAACTTGTGCAGCGCCTGGCGCGCGAGGGGCGCGCCTTCGGGCAGCGGCTGCTTCAGGTCGTCGGGGAGGCTCACCGGGAACCAGCGCCTACGTAGCTCCGTGTACAGCACCAGCGCCGCCACCGCGCTCGTCACAGACAGCGCGGTGCGCAGCACGCGGCGAGGCTTTTCAGCGTGCATCAAGGGCGCAAAGATCAACGCCGCCCAGGCAACCAGCGGCACCGCGACGATGGCGCTCTCCTTGGAGAACAAACCGAACAGCAGCGAGATGAATACCCCAAACGGCATGGCCCAGGCCGGCAAGCGCAAGCACAGCAGAGCGAGCAGCACGCCCATGCCGCCGAGTACGTCCGCGATGCCGACCACGCCCGTTACTGCTTCGGTCAGCACGGCGCTCGCCAGGAACACGAGACCAGTGAGCCACGCGAAGCCTCGCTTCCCTGGGGCAAGGAACATCACCAGGCGACACAAGAGCGCCGCGTTGATGGCGTGGAGCATCAGGTTCACCCAGTGGGGGAGCCATGGGTGCTCACGCAAGCGCCAGAGCGCGCGCCAGATCAGGTTCGGGATGGGGCGGTAGGAGCCGATGCTGCCGGTTGGGGGCAGTCCCCAGAAGTCGCGGGTGAAGGCGTCCCGCCACAGCAAGTGATTGCCGTTGACGTAGGGGTTCGCCAGCAGCGCCTCTTGTTCGTCGAAGATGCAGTTCGTGGTTGGGCTGCGGGTGTAGACGATGGCGACCAGGATCAGCGCGGGCAGGAGCGCGTTCCAGAACGTGGGATCCTGTTCCGTGAAGTAGCGCTTCAACCAATGCCAGAAGCGCAGCGCCGCGTTCGGCTTCGGCGGACCCGCCGGCTTCGGGGCCGGCGCTTGCGGTTGGCCATCCTGTGTCGCTGGGGCCGCTGCGGGCTCCGCGGATGCGACCGTGGGCTGCGCGGAGTGTGGGTCTGACCCGGGCACGGCCCGGTCGTATCAGGTTTCTGCGGGTTCTTCGATGGGCCAGATATCGCCCCAGAGCGAACCACCACCGTCGATGTAGTAGGTCGAGCCGGTCACGAAGTCGTTTTCCCGGCTGGCAAGGAACACGATGACCCGTGAGACTTCCTCCACGGTGCCCAGGCGCTTCAGGGGAGTCGCCTGGCGCGAGAGCTCGAGGGTGCCTTCTCCGTACTGGGTGGTGCCGGAGGAGCGAATCGTGCCTGGAGCGCAGGCGTTCACGCGGATCCCGTGGTGGGCCCACTCGACGGCCAGCGTCTTGGTCATGTTGTCGACGCCAGCCCGCGCGGCGCCGGTGTGGACCATGCCGGGGAAGCCACGATAGATGTCAGCGATCACGTTCACGATGCGCCCACGCTTCGCGGGGATCATCGCTCCGGTCGCCACCGCGTGGGTCATGCTGAAGAGGCCGATCAGATTGTTGCGGATCACTGCCTCGAAGCCGCGGGAAGATAGCTGCTCCGCGGGGCAGGGGCCGTCTCCTGCGTTGTTGATCAACACGTCGATGCGGCCCGCCTGCTCGACGACCTGCTTCACGAACGCATCGCAAGACTCTGGATCACGCACGTCGGCGATGCCGCCGATGGGCTCTGGGCCGTATCCGCGTAGCGCCTCGAGGCCCGCATCGATGTTCTCTTGCTTGCGACTGCAAATCGCGACCGTCGCCCCGAGGTACGCGAGCTCCTGAGCTGTCGCGAGGCCGATGCCGGTGCCTCCACCGGTCACCACCACCACCTGGCCCTCGAACAGACCTTGAGCGTAGATGCTCTTGAACGACTTCTGCGCCATCACACTCGGAGTACTGCAAACCCCGCTAGAGCGCCATACTCGAAGTAAAATGTGGTCAGTTCAACTATCAACAAAGCAAGAGTGGAAGTGCCTTCCACCCTGCTCTGCGCGACAATCTCGTATGCAAACGCGCGCGTTCACGCCTCGTGGGGCAGGTTTCGCGTGCGTTTCCCGCGCCCCTTACGCGTGACACGCGGCAGGCTGGTCTTGGTGTTGGTCGTCAGTTGACCGCGGTCGTCCGCGCCCGCCGCGAGGCGCTGGATCCCGGCGTAGGCGATCATGGCGGCGTTGTCGGTGCAGCCGCGCAGCGGCGGGGCGACCACGTGGATTTCCCGCGACGCACCGAGCTCCGCGGCGCGGGCGCGCAGCTGTCGGTTGGCGGCTACTCCGCCTCCGAGCACGATACAGTCGAGTCCCTCTTGTTTTGCCGCGCGGAAAGTCTTGCTGAGCAACGCCTCGACCACTCGAGTTTGGAAGGCGGCGCACAGGTCGCGCAGTGTTTGATCATCGCCTGGGCGGCCGTTATTCTCCACCCAGCGCGCGACGTTGGTCTTCAGCCCGGAGAAGCTGAACTCCAGGGAGTCTCGCTGAGGCATCGGCTTCGAGAGCTTGACTCCCTTGGCGTTCCCTTCAGCCGCCAAGCGATCGATGATCGGCCCCCCGGGGTAGCCGAGCCCGAGGAGCTTCGCGACCTTGTCATAGGCTTCTCCCGCCGCGTCGTCACGCGTGCCCCCGAGCTCGCGAATGCCATCGGCCTGCATCGAATCCACACGGTAAATTGCCGTGTGCCCGCCCGAGGCGATCAACGCAACGAACGGCAGGCGCGGCGAGAGCGGCTCGAGGTTCGGAAAGCGCAGGTAAGCCGCCAACAAGTGGCCCACCAGGTGGTCCACGCCGACGACCGGCAAGCCGCTCGCCCAGGACAGCCCTTGCGCCAGCTGCACGCCGACCAGCAGCGCTCCAGCCAGACCTGGCCGGCAGGTGACCGCGATGCCATCCAGATCCTTCAGCGCGAGGCCGGCGCGCTCCAGCGCAGCTTCCACCACGTAGCGGCCGTTCTTCAGGTGGTCGCGCGACGCGAGCTCAGGCACTACGCCGCCGTATTCCGCGTGGAGCTTCACTTGGCTGTGGACCACGTCGCTCAGCACCACGCCCTGATCGTCGACGATGGCGGCTGCGGTTTCATCGCAGGAAGTTTCAATGCCCAGGACTCGCACCGCCGAGCCATACCATGCCGCGCGATGCTGGCCAGCGGGCACATGTCTCGGCTGACTGGAGCCCTCAGAACCCGCAGGTACCGGTACTCAGCTGCGTGCGAAAGAGCGCAAAAGCCGGTCGCGGCCCCGCGTCGGTCTCGGTCGGCGGCTTGAGCAACCGAAGCTCCAGCTCGCGGTCGTTCATCAGGCTCACCACGACCAGCATCGGCCCGCGGCAGCTGGATTCGGCCCAGGCGAGGAAGCTGAAGTCGCGGCCGTCGCCGAAGCTCAGCTGACTGAGCGGATCACTCGAGAGCTCCTGCACTGGGATCAGCGGAGCGGCGTCGAAGGTCGGCTCCGGCGCGCACGGCCCGGCGATGTCGTTGGAGCTCAACGTTCCTGGCGCGGTGTCCAGGTGCTCCGTGTCGAGGGTCACGCGGATGCGCAGCTCTTGAGAGAAACCGCCCAAGCGCTCCGGAGTGCGGATGAACTCGGCGCCCACGATGTTGCCGCAGTACGCCTCACCGGGGCCGGTGTCGTAGCGCTCGAGGTCCTTGCAGCCTACGAGGAGCGCGCACAGCAGACTGACTTGCAGCCCAAGGCGTAGCCCAGCGGGCGGCGGCTTCAGGCGGCGCTTCATAGGGCTTGCTTGGCAGCTGCCTTCAGCCGCGGCTCCGAATCATGTTCCGCGAGGTAACTAGCCACTTGCTTCCCGCGAGCTGGATCGATCTTCAGCAGCGCCTTGAAGCACGCCTCGCGGACGATCGCGAGTTCATCGTTCTTCGCGCCTTCGCTCAGCGCCTTGAGCACGTCTTCGCTCTTTGCGCTGCCTCCGAGCGCCGCCAGCGTCTCAGCGGCGCGCGCGCGCAAGGTCCAAGGGTGCTTCTTTTCCAGCAGCTTCGCGACCGAGCTGGTGACGCTGGCGTCCGCCTGACCCAGGTTGCCGAGCGCAGTCAGAGCCGTCAGCTGGACGCCTTCGTCGCGGTCATTCAGCCGCGCCACCACTGCGCCCTTCGCGGCAGGCTCCGGTCTTGCCGCAAGGAACTGAACAGCGCGGCTGCGTACCTCCGACGTCGGATGGTTCGACAGCGAGATGAAGGGCTCCACGGCTCCGTGCGCGATCTGCTCGAGGGCGCCACGCAGCTGCTTTCGCTTGCCCGCTGCGAGCTTGCTGAAGTCTACGTTGAAGCCCAGGGCGCCCGTGTCGAGCTTGGAGTCTCTACCGGGGAGCATCTCCGCGACGACTTCGGCGCGCTCCGGCGAGCTTTGCACCGCGCCTCCCACCGCCTCAGCGAGCGATGGCGCGAGCTTGATGACCGCGTCTGCCGCGGCGTCAGCGCCGGGCGTTTCGGGGGTGAGGGAGCTCACCAAGTCCCGTACATCGACCTTGCCGGACCTTGGCGGCTTGTCCAGCGCACCGCCGATGTCGAATTTCCCCGTGGCAAGAACAACCGCCGCGCTCTTGGCCGCCTCGCGCTGCCGACCGTCGGCGCTCAGCCAGGCTTGCGTAATCGCGCGGCCCGCTCGCGGGTCCTTGAGCCGCGCCATCGCGAGAATTGCTTGGCCACGCACCAATGCGTCGTTCGCCTCCGCGAGCTGAGCAAGCACATCTGCATGCTGGGACGCGCCGCGCTCTCCGAGCGCGAAGGCCGCGGCCGCTCGGGGGAGCGGCCCGGCTTCCAGCGAGCGCGCGATCTCGGCGAGGCGCGCCGTGTCCTGCGCAGTGCCCACCAAGCCGAGCCCCAGCGCGCCACACGCGCGCACGCTGGGCGCGTCACTCTCCAAGAGCTTGAGCAACAGCGGTCGTGCCTTGGGATCTTGCATGCGCGCGACGGCGAAAGCCGCAGCGACGAGCACTGGATCGGCTTCCTCAGACCGGACTTGATTCCCCGGGGCAATAAGTTCCGATAGCTTGGGGAGGAGCCCCGGATCCTTGAGCGCCGCGACCGCGAGCATCGCCCAGACGCGCAGCTCCGGGTCCGCCTTGCCCGTGGCATAGGCAACCAGCGAAGGCCCTGCGCCCTTGTTCTGGATATGCGAGAGCAGCTCGAGGGCGGTGCGCTGTTGTGTACCCTGCTCGTCGCTCAGGGCGTCGAGCAGTGGTTTGACCGCGCGCTCCCCGATCTTCGCGAGCTCTGCCGCGGCCTTGTTCGCCTCTGCCTTGTTGGCGCTCTTCGAGAGGTGAACCAAGGGGAAGGCCATCGCGCCGTAGATCTCGACGAGCAAGCGTCGGTAGATCGGCTTGCCGGGGTTGCCGAGTGCGACCGGCAAGAGCTCCTTTTCCAGCGACTCCAGGCTGCCGCGCCCGAGGTTCAGCTGCATGCTGATGCGCGTCGCCTGGCTCACCAGGTCTTCGTCTGGGGAGGCACGCACCACGCGGCGAAGCAGCCGGTCGGCTTCGTCGATTTCCCCGCGGTTGATCAAGAGCTCCGCGAGCTGGAAGTAGACGGGGAACAGCCGGTCGTTCTTGGAGATGGCCTGGCGAAACTGCGCGATTGCCTTGTCGTTGTCCTGGCGCCGTCGATACATCTCGCCGAGCTTGCGGTGACCCTCGGCGTCGTCGGGTGACAGCTCGACGGCCCGCGCAGCGTACTTGATCGCCGCGTCGTCTTGGTACAGCTCCGCCGCGTAGTTGGCCATGCGCTGGTAGTACTCGCGAGCGCGCTTCGGCTCGACCTTCACCAGCTTCTCTAGGACGGCAATCGCACCCTTGAGCTTGCGCTGGACGACCAGCACGTGCTCCAGGCGCAGGAAGCTCTCGGCGTCTCCCGGGGCGGCGTCCGTGACCTTGGTCAGCACCTTCTCCGCCTCGGAGTAGCGCTTGCGGCGCACGTGTATTTCCGCGAGGAGTCGGCCGGCGTCGAGGTCCGGCGGCTTCCCAGCGAGCCGCCGGCTGAGGGGAGCGACCTTGTCTTCGAGCTGGCCCGAGAGCGACCACAACGTGACGATGTGCTGCCGCGCCTCGCGCGCCACGTGCGCCGCGCTCGCGTCGAGCAACAAGCCTTCCCAAATCTTGAGCGCCTGCTCGTACTGGGCCTGCTTTTGCGCGGCCGAGGCGCCAGCGCCGGTGCGCTCGAGCGCAAGCGCGTAGGATTTCTTGTAGTTCGTGAGTTTCGGGGCAAGCTTCACGGCTTCTGCCAGGCTCTCGAGCGCTTCCTTGGGCATGTCGTGCTCCAGGTAGACCTCGCCCAGCGTGAACAGCGCGCGCGCCTTGTTGGGGATCAGGCTCATGATGCGCTTCCAGGTGCGCACGGCCTTTTCCTTGTCTCCGTCCTGGTAGTAGCGATCTCCAAGCTCCACCAGGTGACGCGGATCTCGCGGGTCGCGCGCGAGGCGTTGCAGGACCTCCATCGCGCGCTTGCGCTCCTCGACGCGCTCGTAGAAGTCGACCAGTGCTGCCAGCGTCTCTTCGTCACCCTTCGAGCGGTCTTCGAGCTTCTTCAGGTGCTCCAGCGCGGCTTTGCGGTCGCCCCGCTGGATCAGAGCCTCCGCGAGCTGGAACACGAAATCGGGGTTCCTTGGTGCCGCACGGATCAGCTCTTCGTACTGCTTGATGGCCGCCTCGAGCTCACCTTGGATTTGCAGGAGCTGCACGACCTTGAGGCGGGTCTCGATGTCGCTCGACTTCTTCGCGAGCGCTTCTTGGTAGGCCTTCAGGGCCTTCTTGACCTGACCCGTCTCTTCGTAGAGCGCGCCGAGCATCTTCGAGCGGTAAAAGTCTCGCGACGACTCCTTCTCGACCAGGGTAATCAGCTCTCTCAGTTTGTCTTCCGCGCGGTAAACTTCGACGATGACGTCGTAGATCTCTCGACGCACACCGGCTTCGGCGCCGGCGATTTGCAGCGCGCGCTTCAGGGTCTTGAGCGCGTCCTTCGACATCTTGGCTTTGGCTTGCGCCTGCCCCAGATCGCGCAGCGCGGGTGCGAGCACGCGGTTGTCGCCGCTCGCGTGCTTGACGACGCTCTCGAATTCCGTCACGGCGCGCTTGTACTTTGCGCGCAGCATCAGCTCGCGGCCGAGCTCGGCGCGAACGAAGAAGCTACCTTTCGCGCGGGTTACGAGCTTCTCGTGAAACTCGGAGGCTTCCTTGTAGCGCTCGAGATCCAGGGCGAGACCCATCAGCGTACGCAGGGTTTGCTCGATGTCGGCGTCGATCTTGAGTCGCGGCAGCGCCTTCTCGAAGCGGTCGAACGCGCCCGCCTTGTCGCCGCGATCTTGAAGCAACTGCGCGAGGGCGATCAGCGCCACATGATCCTTCGGGCGCTCGGCGATTGCGGCCTCGTAGGTGCTGACGGCGCGGTCCATCTGACCGTCTTGGCGGTAGATGCCCGCGAGTGCGACCTTGGCGTTGTAGGCTTTCTTGCCCTTGCCCTCGGCGAGCTTCTCGAGGTCTTCGATCAGCTTGTCGAGCTTGCCGTCCCGCTCGCGGTAGAGCTGAGCCAAACGTTGTAATGGGAACTGCGCCCCAGGCTGCTTCAGAACGATGTCCCGATAGCGCTTGATGAGCTTGTCGGGATCTTGTTTGCGAGTCGGCTTGTCCTTGGGTTTCTTTCCCTGGGGTTTCTTTCCCTGGGGCTTCGTGACTCCAGGCTTGGGGCGCTTGCGGCCGCCGGGGTTGAACTGAGCGTCGGCAGTGCTCGACGCTGACAGCCCGATCAAGAGCGCGAGAGCAGCGCCCACGTGTCCAACCCAACGCCCACCGGCGCGGCCCCGCGTGGTCATCGAGCGACCCTTCCCCGGTGAAGGCATAGGGGAACCTTAGCAAAAGCCGCCCTGGCGACAGCGCCCGGGGTGTACAGCGCTGCAAAACCGAGCGCTGGCGCGGAAAAATCGCACCTCTCCCCCAAGAAAAGCGCTGTGGATCCTGGAGTGAACTCCCCCGGAGGCGCGTCGGTGAGCTCAGGCGAGCAGCGATCGCTGGGGCCCATCCGTTCTAAGACGGGCGAGCCCCCGGGAAGTTTGGCTGTCAGTTGCCGCCGCCGAACCCGCCAAAGGGCGTGCCACCGCCGCCCCCGCCGAACGGCGTACCACCACCGCCGCCGCCCAAGAGGCCGCCGCAGTCGCTCCCGCATGACGTGAACACACACTGCACGGAGTTGAACGCCTGGAGCGCGGCGTTGAAGTCCCCGTTGAAGCAACCGAGCAGACACTGGAAGTCGAGACCGCCACCGCCGCCACCGCCGCCACCGAGGCACTGGGTGAACGCGCAGATGGCGCCGTCGCGGCAGGCTTGGTCGAGCAAACACTCCTGAGCCTGTGGGCAGTTCTGGCCGACGCAGCTGATGCAGTCGACGATGCCGCCGCCTCCGCCGCTACCCCCAGTGCCGCCGTTGCCCCCGTTGCCGCCGCTACCGTTGCAGTCGCTGCCACACGTGGTGCTCTGGCACGTGCCGAGCCCGAGCGCGAGCTGCGCCGGTTGGCCCTGGACGCCGCCGTTCTGCTGAATCACCTGACCACACGGGCCGAGGCACTGAGCGCCGCTACAGCCAGCGGCCTTCGCACAGTCCACGATCGCGATGCAGCCCATGTCGTCCTGACACGCGTCCCACTCGGCGCGACATCCATCACAGGTGCAGACATCACAGTCGTCAGCCGCTACCGCGAGGCAATCATCGCCCGCGCCGCCAGACCCCGCTGCGCCGCTGCCTCCAAAGCCCGCGTCTCCGCCAAAGCCGCCTTCAGCGCCAACGCCGCCTTGAGCGCCTTGGCCTGCCGTGCCGCCTTCAGCGCCGCTACCACCGAAGCCTGCGTCTCCACCGAAGCCGCCTTCAGCGCCAACGCCACCGCTCGCCACGGTGCCACCCACGCCGCCGTTGCCTTCGGGGACGCCGAAGTCAATCGTGGTGCGTCCGCACGCCGTCGCCCAAACCAGACCAGACACCAAGAACAGACCGAGACCTAGCTGACGCTTCGTTGTCGAGACACGCATGTTAAGCACTCCATCCGCGCGTTGGCTTGCGTCCACACGGTGCGTTCTGTCAGCCGGCGCGGTTGCGGGGAAGGTGGGGAGAGGACCGGGAGTCTAGCATCCAGGTTCCGGCGACGAAACGCGCGTCCATCGCTCAGCTAGCGATTGTTTGGACACTTCAAGCTTCAAGCATTCACCGATCGTCCGGGTGAGCACACGCTATTGACGCGCCCACGGCAAACTCTGCGCCGAGCGCAAAGACGTGGAGCAAGCTTCCACGGGCTGCGTACCAAGCGCCGGCGGCCCCGGTGTAAGTTTGCAGCGGCGCACGATTCCGCTGCCGTCGGTTCTGGGGCGCTGCGAATACCTGGCTGCTTTGCAATCGACGCCACAAAGGCGGACACGGCCACCGGCGAGGTACGTCGGTGGCCGTTGGCGTTGCTGCTGTTCGCGGCCTTGCGATCGGCGTGGCGTCGCTAGGGAAGCTTCGGTTCTTCGAGCTTGCCCTCGCAGTCTAGGGTGCCAAGGAACGCGATCAGCTGCTTGATCTCCGCGTCCGAGAGCTTCTTGTCAACGAGCCGCGAGTCCTTGTTCGGGTTGTCGTAGCCGCCGCCGGCCATGAACTTCACCGCTTCTTCCAGTGTCTTGGCGTGGCCGTCGTGGAAGTAGGGGGCGGACTTGGCGACGTTGCGCAAACTCGGCGTCTTGAACGCTGCCATGTCGGTCTCGCTCTTGCTGATGGCCTTGCGACCTTGGTCGACTTCTTCCGGCTTCTTGCCTTCGATGCCTACGCCTGTGTTGTGGAACGCGCCGTCTGCCACTGCGAAGGCGTCGGAGAACATGGGAGGTGTGTGGCAGGTGTTACACGCCGCTTTGCCCACGAAGAGCTGCCAACCATCTTGCTCTTCCGAACTCATCGCTGACTTGTCTCCAGCCATGAACTTGTCCCACTTAGTATCCGCGCAGAAAAGTGTTCGCTCGTAGGCGGAGACGGCCTTGGCGATATTGTCGGGCGTGACGCTGTCTTTGCCGAAGACCGCCTCGAACTGCTTCGCGTAGCCCTCGATCTTCGCGATCTCCTTTGCCTTGTCTTCGAGCTTGTCCTTGCCAACGCCCATGTTGCCACCCGCCCAAGCGCCCTTCATTTGCGCTTCGAGGCTGTCGGCGCGACCATCCCAGTACAGCTTCGGCAGGTAGCCCACGTTCCACATCGTGGGAGCGTGACGCGTGAGTGGCTTGTCGCCGGCGCCGATAGCGAGTGGGTCGTGTCCGCCAGTGCCATCCTCGTTCAGGTGACAGGAGTAGCAGGACCGGCTGCCATCTACGCTGAGGCGCTTGTCAAAGAACAGCTGATGACCGAGCTCGACCTTCTCTTTGGTCATCTCGTTGTCGTCGGGGATCTTGAGCTTGAGCAGGTTCTTGGGAGGGATCGGAAGCCCGTTCTTGTCGACGCGTGGAGCGGCGCTTGGCGTCGCCTTGGCGGTTGCTTCTGGCTTCTTTGTCTCGGTCGGCTTGCTGGATTCGGCCGACTTGTCATCGCAAGCCACCGAGAGCAGTGCTGCGGCGCTCATCGCGCAAATCAGTGTCGTGAGTTGAGCCTTCATGGTGTTCTCCTGTGCGCCCGTCCGTGTGTTGGTTTCGGGTCGACCGCGTCCGCTGTTTCGAGCGGCAGCTCATCACTGCGTCCCGCGCTTCGTCGCGCAGGCGAACAAACAGTTATCCCCCAGTCGGCCTCTTTTGACCCTGGGAGCAAGCCACGGCTGCGGAAACGATGCAACACGTTGTTTTAGGGCTTTTTGTCGCAATGCTTACTGGGTTGCCGCGCTGACACAGACAAGCTGCGGCAAGCCTGTACGTCGCCGCCTATCCGCGTCGCCGGAGCGTGCCCTGGTATGGCTTCGATCCCGACTAGGATGGGGCGTGTCTGGTTCGTTAGGTTGACTGACTCAAGCGCCATCGACACCTGTTGCGTCATGGGGGCGACCAGAGGGGCTAGGGCACATTCGCCGGTGAGCCATCGTTGAAATTCCCCGTGGAAATTATCGTCAGGCTTTCTGCTGGCCAGAGATGCTATCGCCAAGCGAGCGTTCGGTTGTTTCCACGATACGCTGACCCATGAGTCACTGCGGGAGACATGGGTGGTCGAGCTGCATACATGACCGCGTAGGCGCTTGCCCCCGATGGTTGATCGATCTGGGGCGGTGCCACCACGCATGAGTAACCGCGGCACTGGATAGCGTTCCCATTAGGAAAAACCGCAGGGATATTTGCTCCGATTGAGTGGCGTGGTTCGCCGATTCGCGCTGCAATGAGTGGCGCAAGGTGGTGGACGACACCCTCCCCCAAAAGTAACCCCTGGTAGGAGATGGCAATGTTTCGACGAGTTTCACGAGCGGCGACGAGCGAGTTACCCAAGACCGCTGGCGTGTTGGCGCTGGCGTGTGTGATCACGTTTGCAGGTGGTTGCATTCAGACCGACGGCAGCAGTGGCAACTCAGGCGGAACCGCGGGCGCGGGGGGCAGCGGCGCCTCAGGGGGCAGCGGCGGCACCGGCGCGTCGGGTGGTAGCGGTGCGTCCGGCGGCAACGCGGGCAGCGGCGCCACAGGTGGTTCCGCGGGGAATGCAGGCAGCGCTGGTACTACGGCGAGCGGCGGCTCCAGCGGCAGCAGCTCGACGGACCCGCTAGACGCATTGCGCGACGCTTGCGTGAAACGCATCAACGACTTCCGCGCCACCGAGGGCAAGCCGCCGTATGCCCGCTGGACTGACGGTGAAGCGTGCGCCGACGAGCAAGCCGGCAATGACGCAAATGGTGGTGGCCCCCACGGCAACTTCGGGATGTGTGGCGAGTTCGCGCAGAACACCTGTCCCGGGTGGGGAAGCTACGACGATGTGATCCAGAACTGCCTGCAGGCGATGTGGGACGAAGGCCCGGGCGAGCCGTTCAGCGAACATGGGCACTACATCAACATGTCGAGCGACAACTACTCGAAGGTGGCGTGCGGCTTCTACAAGATGGCCGATGGAAGTATCTGGGCGAGCCAGAACTTCAAGTAGCGCCGCGGACCCACAGTAAGAAAACGACAGTAAGAAAACGACAGCAAAAAGCGGCAGCAAAAAGCGGCAGCAAAAATCGCTAGAAACCGTCCGGTAGCCGTCTGTTACCGGGCGGAATGTTCGCGACTTGCCAAGCACGCGCTGGGTGACTAATGCTTCTTTTCAGTGTCTGCAGAGCAAGCTAGTAACTCGGTCGCGGATACCGAGGTGGCGACGCCCGCGGCCAGCGAGGCTGACAGCGCGAAGAGCGGTAAGCGTCGGCGCAAGCTCGGTCCAGCGCGGGCCCGCGCGAAAGCAGAGACTCGCCAGGCGTTGCTCGATGCTGCGGAGCGCCTGTTCATCCAGGAAGGCTTCGATCAGCCTGGGCTCGACGTGATTTGTAGCGTCGCGGGCCGAACTCGCGGTGCGTACAATGTTCATTTCGGCAGTCGCGAGCACTTGGTGGCGGCGGTCGCAATGCGCGCTCTGGAGAGCTTCGAGGCGGAGCTTCTCGCGAAGGGGCTCTCGCTCGAGGCGAGTGCCGGACACGCATCATCGCCGCTCGCGCTCGTTTCGGCGCGCAGTTTTTCGGAGCGCAGTGCTTCGGACCCGCCTGGGGGCGAGGGGTCGGACTGCGAAGCGCGGCGCTTGCCGATGCCGCTCATTCTCCACGCCGCTGCGCGCATCCCCACGGTGCGGGAAGCTGTGCTCACGAGTTTCGCGCGCATTAGACGTCACCTAGGGGAAGTCGCCGCGCAGCGCGGTTTGGAGAATGGTGTTGGAGAGCTGCGTTTCGACGCCGCTCCAGCGACGCTGGCCCCGATGTTGTTGGCAACAGCGGTTGGCCTCGAGCTGCTCGAGTCCGCGGGACCTGGTCGTTTGGATCTGAACCGCCGTGAGCTCCACGAGCTGCTCAGCACGCTGTTGCGGGCCAACTAGCGTCAACCTCGCGGCTGCAAAAACGCGCACAAGTTTCGTTGTGGTGGGTACAGCGTTGCGAGGCTCGAGCGGGGCGGTTACCTTGAAACCTCGAATCGTGCCTGCGTTGAGGATCAAGCTTGCGGCCTTACTGGCGTTGGTGGCGTTGTTGCTGCCGGCGACGTCGATCGGTCGCGTGCTGACGCTGTGCAAGATGTCTGGCCGCATGGGCGCGACGTGTTGTTGCCACGGAACCGCACATCAGCACGCCTCGAAGAAGGTTCAGCCGGCAAAAGCCGAGCGTCCCGGTTGCTGCGAGCAGCGCCTCACCAAGACCACGCAGGTCCTGACCGCGCAGAGCGAGCTGAACCTCCCGACTAGCCATGCCGTGCTGGTCGCAGAGCTGAGTCTCCCCGAGGTGAGCGAGCCGCCGACGGCGCTCTCGGAGGTGCCGCGCGTCGCGCGCGGGCCACCGCCCCTCGGGCCGCCGCTTTACCTGAAACACTGCAGCTTCTTGATTTGAATCGCGTTTCCGCGGGGTTCGTGGGGTGCTCTTTGAGCCACCACCGCGAGGTCCCCGTGTCTCGTGCGTGATTCTTGATGGAAACGGGCTCGTGAGCCCGCGGTCGGCGCGACGCGCGTCGATCACGCGTCGTCTTGTCGTCGTGCCCATCGAGCGTGAGCCGACACCGAGCGTCACCCAAGTGTTTTGCTGCCTTTGCCGTGAGGGGGCCGTTCGTCGCCCCGAGAGCCAATGATCGAATTCAACCCAACCCACACCGCGCGCGTGTGTCTGGCGCTTGCGTGCGCCGTCCTTGCGTCCGGCTGTGCGAGTAGCCAGCGCGCCCAGTCGCCCGCGCGCTTCTCGACCAGCTCTGGCGTCAGTCCCGCGCGGGCGTCCGCCGATACCGCCAGGCTGCGGAAAGCGCCAAACCTGAGCCGGAAGTCGCTGGTCAGCGCCGTGCTGGAGCGCAACCCAGAGATCGAATCCATGCGGCAAGCGTACACGGCGGCGCGCGCGCGCCCCGCGCAGGTCTCCACGCTGCCAGACCCCATGCTGATGTACGAGTTCGCTCCGCTCTCCATAGGCGCGAGTAACGTGCCGTACGGCCAGACCATCAAGCTCAGCCAGCGCTTTCCCTGGCCGGGCAAGCTCTCAGGCAGCGAGGACAAAGCCAACGCAGAAGCGGAGGTGGTCGAGCAACGCGTCGAGATCACCCGCCTCGACCTGGCGAAGGAAGCCTCCACCCTCTATGACGACTACTGGCTGGTTGGCCGTGCGCTCGAGACCAACGCCGAACACCGCGAGCTGCTCAAGAAGCTCGCAGAAGCCGTGCGCGCGCAATACGCGGTGGGGCGTGGTCAGGCGCGGGACCAGGTCGCTGTGGACGTGGAGTTGGCGCAGCTCGAGCGGCAGGACCTGGTGCTCACCTCCGATCAGGAGAGCCTGCGAGCGCAGCTCAATGTGCTGATGCACGAGCCCCCCGACGCGCCGCTGCCAAAGCCGCCGCGCAAGCTCGATGTCGCGACTCAGGCGCCGCCGAGCAGCCCGGAGCTTCAGCGTATTGCCCTGGGGAATCGTGCGGAGCTGCGAGCGGTCGACGCCGAGGTCCGCGCTGCGGAGGCTCAAGGGGAAGTCGCTGAGCGCCAGTACTATCCCGACATCACCGTGTCTGGCACCTACACCAGCATGTTTCGCATGACCGAGCACCAGTGGATGCTGGGAGTCGAGGTGCCGCTACCCATCGCCCAGGGCTCTCGCGATGGCGCCGTTGACGAAGCGAACGCGCGCGCCGCCTCAGCTCGCGGTCGGGTGAAGCGCGTCGCAGACCAACTGCGGTTGCAGGTCGACGAACAGCGACGGCGATTGCTCCAGGCGATCGCGATCGTGAAGCTTTACGAGAAGCGCCTCGTGCCGGTGGCAAAGCAGCAAGTGTCGGTTGGCCTGGGGGCGTACCAGACGTCGGGTACCGACTTCTCCGACGTGATCTCTGCAGAGAACAAACTGCGAGACATTCAGCTGGCTGAGCTGATGGCCTGGGCTGAACTCTCGAAGCGCCGCGCGGAGCTGTGTCGCGCCGTCGGGCAGCCAGCTCACCAGTGCAAGCTAGGAGGTGCAAAGTGATCGCCAACAACTGGCCGGGGCGCATCGCCGCGGTGCTCGCGATCGCGGTGCTCGTGGGCCTTGGAGTCTATTTCCGCGGGCCGCTTCAGGCGTGGTTCGGCTTGGCTCCCGCGCCGAGCACTGCCCCGAGCGCCGCCATGTCAGCGATGCCAGGGATGGATCAAGCACCTGCGAAGCCTCCCGCCGACCTTCCTCCGCAGCTACCGAAGACGGAGTACTCGGCTACCCGCCTCGCGAGCCTGCAGACCGCGCTGCTGGCTTATGAAGACCTGCGCCTGGCGCTGGCGAGCGACGCAGCAGACGGACTCGCTGGGCCAGCCAAGCGCCTCGAGGCCGCACTGAACGCGAGCTTGCAAGGCGAGGAGCTGGACGCACGTATCCGTAAGGCAATCGATGCCGCCATGGCTGGGGCCCAGGAGATCCAGGGCGTCGATGGCCTGGAGGATGCTCGCAAGGCGTTCGGTACGCTCTCGAAGCAACTCGTCGCGGTGGTCGCTACGGATGAGCGCCTCGCGAAGGGCGAACACCTCTTCAAGTGCCCGATGGCCGACGGCTACGCGCACTGGATGCAGCCCACGGAGCAACTCTCGAATCCGTACATGGGGCAAAAGATGCTCACATGTGGCTCCGAGGTTAGCCTCGAGAAGCACCTACAGCCCGCTGAGGAGCACGCAGAGCACTCTCACCCCCAACCTGGATCAGACGAAATTGCTCACTGGACGTGTCCGATGCATCCGTCGGTGAAACAACCGACGGCGGGACAGTGCCCGATCTGCGGCATGGACTTGGTGCCGGTGACGAAGGCGGAGCTGGAGAGCGGGGTGATCATCGTCGACGCGGCTAGACGTCAGCGCATTGGGGTGAAGCTCGCGACGGTCGAGAAGAAGGCTTTGAAAAAGCAGCTCCGCGCCGTGGGTCGCATCACCTACGACGAGACGCGCATCTTCGACGTGACCGTGAAGTTCAAGGGCTTCATTCAGCAGCTGTTCGCTGACTCCACGGGGAAACGCGTGAAGAAGGGCCACTCCCTGTTCACCATCTACAGCCCGGAAATCTACCAGGCGCAGCAAGACTTGCTGATCGCGCGCAAGAGCGCCGCAGCGTTCGGCGGCGACGGCGGGTTGCTCGGCAGCGACGCCACCAAGGGGATGGAAGAGGCCGCCGAGCAGCGGTTGCGACTGCTGGATGTACCGCGTTCAACAGTCAAGCGGGTAGCGAAGACCGGCAAGCCGATGCGCTACGTGCCGATCGTCAGCCCCGCGAGCGGGTACATCGTGGAGAAGAACGTCTTCGAAGGTTCCGCGGTGGAGCCGGGGATGCGGCTGATGCGCATCGCTGACCTCGACAAGGTCTGGATCGAGACGGAGCTCTACGAGGCCGAGCTGCCGTTGGTCAAAGTCGGTGCGCCCGCGGTGGTCACGCTGCCGTATCTGCCAGACAAGAAGTTCGAAGGCACCGTGAGCTTCGTCTACCCGTACCTGTCGGGTAGCACACGCACCGGCAAGGTGCGCATCGAGCTAAAAAATCGCGAGATTGAGCTCAAGCCAGACATGTACGCGAACGTCGAGCTCTCCGCGGACCGCGGAGAGCGCGTGGTCGTCCCTGTTTCCGCAGTGATCTACGCTGGGCCGCGTCGGCTGGTGTTTCTGGACCTTGGAGAGGGCAGACTCAAGCCGCAGGAGATCAAGGTCGGCATCAAGGCTGGTGATGACTACGAGGTGCTTGAAGGGCTCAAGGCGGGAGACCGTGTTGTCAGTAGTGGCAACTTCCTGATCGCTGCGGAGAGCCGCCTCAAGAGCGCCGAGGGGCACTGGTAATGCAACCGACCGAGAAAGTCGGCGTGGTTGGCCACGTCATCGCCCTCTGTGCGAAGAACCGCTGGCTGGCGATCCTGGTGGTCGCGGCGCTCGGCGTGTGGGGCGCTATATCCATGCGGAATGGTCCATTGGACGCCATCCCGGATCTCTCCGACGCTCAGGTGATCGTGTTCACCGAGTGGCCGGGGCGCAGCCCCGACCTGGTCGAAGACCAAATCACCTATCCGATTTCCTCGACGCTGCTCGCGGCGCCCAAGGTGAAGGCAGTACGGGGGCAGTCGTTCTTTGGACTGTCCTTCGTGTACGTGGTGTTCGAAGATGGCACCGACATCTACTGGGCGCGATCGCGGGTCATGGAGTACCTGAACACCGCGCAATCCAAGCTGCCGGATGGTGTGACTCCGAGCATCGGTCCAGACGCGACGGGCGCTGGTTGGGTCTACCAGTATGCGCTCGTCGATTACTCGGGGAAACACGATCTGTCCGAGCTCCGGAGCCTGCAGGACTGGAACATCCGCTTCGCCCTCGAGAGCGTGCCCGGCGTCGCCGAAGTCGCGTCGGTCGGCGGCTTCGTGAAGCAGTACCAGGTCAACGTCGACCCAAACAAGCTGCGCAGCTTCGGCATCCCGATGACCAAGGTGATCGGCGCGGTGCGCGACGCGAACCAGGAAGTCGGCGGGCGCACGATCGAGATAGCTGGCCACGAACAGATGATTCGCGGCCGCGGCTACGTGAAGAAGCTGTCGGACCTCGAGAGCATTCCGCTCAAGGTGCGCGACGACGGCACGCCGGTGACGCTCGCGGAAGTAGCCGAGGTGCAGCTCGGGCCTGAGATGCGTCGCGGTGTCGCGGAGCTGAACGGCCAGGGCGAGACCGTCGGTGGCATTGTCGTCATGCGTTACGGCGAGAACGCGCTCAACGTGATCGAGCGCGTCGACAAGCGCATGGCGGAGATCAAACAAGGCCTGCCGGAAGGGGTGCACCTGGAGGTCACCTACGATCGCTCTGGATTGATCCGCGAGTCGATCCAGACACTGCGCCACACGCTGCTGGAAGAGATGCTCGTGGTCAGCATCGTGATCTTCCTGTTCCTGCTGCACGCACGCAGCGCGCTGATTCCAGTGCTGACGCTGCCCCTTGGGGTGCTCCTGGCGTTCATACCCATGTACTACCAGGGGCTCACGATCAGCATCATGAGCCTCGGCGGCATTGCGGTCGCGATCGGCGCGATGGTCGATGCCTCGATCATCCTGATCGAGAATATCCATAAACGCATCGAGCTTTGGCAGGATGAAGGGGGGGAGGGGAGCCGCGCTGATGTCATCGTGCACGCGATGCAAGAGGTCGGGCCGAGCGTCTTTTTCTCGCTCTTGATCATCACCGTGAGCTTCCTGCCGGTGTTCACCCTGGAGGCCACGGAAGGGCGCCTGTTCAAGCCGCTCGCCTTCACGAAGACCTACTCCATGGGCTTTGCTGCGATCCTCGCGGTAACGGTGACTCCGGCGTTGGCAGTGCTGCTGATCAAGGGGAAGATCCGTGGAGAGCATCACAATCCGGTCAATCGCTGGCTCGTCCGGCTGTACTCGCCGGTGGTTCGCGGGGTGGTGCGCCACCGTTACTGGGTGATCGGCGCGGCGCTGCTCACGATGCTCTTCAGCGTCCCGGCTTTCCTGCGCCTCGGCAGTGAGTTCATGCCGCCACTGAACGAAGGCGCGATCCTCTACATGCCCACGGCGCCTCCTGGCATGAGCGTGGGGGAGGCGACGACGGCGCTCCAGTCCATGGATCGGCAACTCTCGAAGTTCCCGGAGGTGGAGAGCGTGTTCGGCAAGATGGGGCGCGCTCGCACGCCTACGGATCCGGCTCCGCTGTCCATGGCGGAGATCACGATTCAGCTCAAGCCGCGCGATCAGTGGCGCCCAGGGCTGTCTTACGACGACCTGGTCAAGGAGATGGACGAGAAGCTCCAGTACCCCGGTATGCCCAACATCTGGTGGATGCCGATTCAAACCCGTACGGAAATGCTCGCGACGGGTATTCGGAGCCAGCTCGGTATCAAGGTATTCGGAGACTCGCTGAAGGAAATTGAAGAGACTGCGATCTCCATTGAGCACGCTCTCGAAGATTTGCCAGGCACCCGCAGCGTGTTCGCTGAGCGCTCCACAGGCGGCTTCTTCGCTGACTTCGAGGTGAAGCGGGGGGAAGCCGCACGTCACGGACTGTCCGTGGCAGACATCAACATGGTCGTGATGAGCGCTATCGGCGGCAGCAATGTCTCCGAAGCCGTAGAGGGTCGCGAGCGCTACCCCATCAATGTGCGCTACGCGCGTGAATTCAGGGACGATCCAGAGTCCCTGGAGCAAGTGCTCGTCGCCACCCCGGGCGGCGCACAAATACCCCTCTCACAGGTCGCGACCCTCGACTTCAAGACAGGGCCGCCGATGGTGCGCAGCGAGAGCGGCAAGCTGGTCGGCTTCGTCTTTGTGGATGTGGTGGACCGCCCCATTGCTGACTACGTCAAGGACGCGAAGGCGCGGGTTCAGGAGCGGGTCAAGGTGCCGGCGGGGCAGCGCCTGGAGTGGGCGGGACAGTTCCAGTATTTCGAACGCGCGAAGGAGAAGCTCACCTACGTCGTGCCGCTGACGCTGCTGCTCGTCTTGCTGCTGCTGTACTTCAACACGAAGAGCCTCGCGGAAACAGCCATCGTGCTGCTTGCCGTGCCTTTTTCGCTGATCGGCGCCGTGTGGTTGCTCTACTTGCTAGGCTTCAACCTCTCGGTTGCGGTGTGGGTCGGCATCATCGCGCTCGCAGGCTTGGACGCCGAAACCGGGGTGGTGATGTTGCTCTACCTCACGTTGGCCCACAAACGCCGCGTCGAGCGGGGCGAGCTGCGGAGCGAGGAGGACCTGGAGGAAGCGATCGTTGAAGGCGCGGCGCAACGCATCCGCCCGAAGCTGATGACCGTGCTCACTACGTTGATTGGCCTCGTGCCTGTGCTGTGGAGCACGGGCACCGGCGCCGATGTCATGCAGCGCATCGCCGCGCCGATGGTCGGCGGGCTAGTGACTTCGTTCTTGTTGGAGCTGACCGTGTATCCGGCGATTTTTGCCGTGTGGAAGCGGCATACCATCGCTCCTCTCCCCCAACCAGAGGAGGTTGCGGGTTAGCGGGCTTGCGCTAGCTCAGAGACCGGTCGTCTTTCACGGCCCAGAGTTTCTCGCATCCGAAGGGCAACGAGTACGCCCGAACCAAACGTAAGCGCGGCGATGGTGAGCGTGGCGGCAGAGAGCCCGAACGCATCGGAAATCACGCCAGCGAGCAACGCGCCAACCGCGTAGCCCATGTCGCGCCACAATCGATAGACACCGACCGAGGACGCGCGCCACGTGGGATGGGCTACGTCGCCTATTGCGGCGAGCAGGGTCGGGTAGACCATCGCCGTTCCTAGGCCGAGGAGCGCGGCGCTGCCCGCGAAGAGAAGGAACGTGGAACCAAGCGCGACTCCAACGATGCCTAACGCTTGGATCCACATTCCCGCGACGATCAGTCTTTTGCGACCCACTCGATCGGAAAGCGCGCCGGTAAACAGCTGTCCTAGCCCCCAGACGCCCGGGTAGATGGCAGCGAGCGTGCCGATCTGCGAGAGCGACATGCCAGCGCTGGCGAAGATCAGGGGGAACAGGCCCCAGGCCATGCCGTCGTTGAGATTATTCACCATGCCAGCCTGGCTCACCGAGGAGAGGTCTGGATCGGTGAAGCTCGTGCGGGTGACGATCTCACGCTGGGACGGCGCTATCCGTTCGGTCCCTGCGAGCTTGGATTCGTGGACGACGTGGTGCCGTGTCTCTCGGACCGCCAGCACCGAAAGCAGAGTTCCCACGACGACGAAGCCCGCACCGAGGTAGAAGGGCTCGGGCCGGAGTCCCACGTTAGCCGCAATGTAGCCAGTGGTCAGTGCTGATATTGCCACGGCGAAGTACCCAGCGAACTCGTTGAGCCCCATGGCGAGGCCACGGTTCTTCGGCCCTGCGAGGTCTATCTTCATGATGACCGTCGTCGACCAGGTGAGTCCCTGACTGATACCCAACAGAACATTTGCCGCGAGGATCCACGACCACGACGGCGCCCACATGAGCAGGAATGGAACGGGGGCCGCCATCAGCCAGCCAGCAACCAGAATATGCTTTCGGCCAAAGCGATCCGACCAACGTCCGGCGAAGTAGTTGGTCAGCGCCTTCGTCACGCCGAAGACGACGATGAAAGAAAGAATCGCGGTGCGTGCGGCGAGGTGAAAGTCGTCCTCAGCGATGGCTGGCAGGATGCTGCGCTCCATGCCGACCAACGCGCCCACGAACGCATTGACGACAACAAGCAGCGAGAATTGGGCAAGGTTCTCGCGAAGCCCGAGACGAATGCCTGGCTTGCTCATGACACGTAGCTCACTGTGATGCCTGCCCTCGGTTGAAGCGCAAGATGTGCTCCATCTCGCCCGGCTTGGGCGGGACGTCCGAGAGCGCTCCGACGAACTCATCGCGAGACTTCGACAGCAGCGGGTTCCATCGCCTCTCGAATGCAATCGTGCTCGACGGCTTGCCGCTCATTCCGGCGCCGCAAACGGACCCGGAGAAGTGTCCCGGGTAGACCTCGATGTCGCCCGGTAGGGTGAGGAGCTTCTCGCGGAGGCTGTCGTACAGCAGGCCCGCATTCTCGCGAGCGCGTCCAGGCAGGTCCGGACGTCCCACGGCACCAACAAATAGAGTGTCGCCCGTCAGAACGAACCATGGGTCATCACCCCGGCGAAGGTCTGTAACGACGAGGCTGACGCTCTCGGGGGTGTGCCCAGGCGTATGGAGCACCTTCACTCGCGTGTTGCCCAGCTCTATCTCCTGAGCGTCGTGGAGCGGTTCGAAAGTAAGGGTGACGTCCGCGGACTCGTGCAGGCAGTATCGAGCTCCAGTCGCGTCTGCGAGCGCGCGCCCCCCGGAGCGATGATCCGCATGGATATGCGTGTCGAAGACGTGTGTGATGCGCATCCCCTTGGATGCCGCGAAGGCGATGTAGGCCTCCACGTCTTCCTCATGGGCATCGACCACCGCGCAAACGCCCAGCCCGCCGCAGCCGAACAGGTACGCAGCGCACCCGGTCTCGAAATAGTAGTAGGGCTTGAAGATCATTCTCGCGCTCCTTCGCTCTCGATTTGCCAGCCACGGGCACGCCAGTCGGTGACTCCTTGATCCATCCGGTGGGCCTTGAATCCCTTCTTGCGAAGTAGCTCCACGGCTTCCACGGCCATCACGCAGTAGGGGCCACGGCAGTACGCGACGACCTCGCGCATCTTGGATAGTTCCTTCACGCGCGCCTTGAGGTCGCCTATGGGAATGGAGATCGCGCCTGGAATGTGACCGGCGAGGTACTCTTCTGACGGACGCACGTCGAGAACGGTCACCTCACCATTTCGCACGCGTTGGAGCAGCTGTTCGGCGTCGACGGCTTCCATCGCGCCGCGTCGTTCGAAGTAGTCGCGGGTGATGCGGTCAACCTCGGCGAGGCGCGCCTCCGCCAGGGAGCGTAGCTCAACGAAGAAGTCACCAACGCGAGGATCCGCGAGCCGATACTCGACGTAGAGCCCCTTCTTCTCTCCATCGACTAGCCTGGCGGTGCGCAGCACCTGCAGGTGGCGGGAGGCGTTGGCCACCGAGATGTTCGACTGCTCAGCAAGCGCTTCGACGGTGCGAGGTCCCTGGCAGAGCAGGTCGAGGAGCTCGAGCCGCTTGGGCGCCGATACGGCTTTCCCCAGGCGCGAGAATTCCTCGTAGATCGCGTCCTTGAAACGCCGATGGTTTGCCTGCATGCGCTCAACTGTTCAATCATTTGATTGATTAGTCAAGCGGTGTACGTTGACTGACCGCGGTGTACCAAGCCGCCACTTCGCTTTCGAATCGCTCGCGCAATCAACCGACAAGCGTCGTCACCCAGCGGCTGGTTTGGGCGATTGCTTGGCCGGATCTGGCGGCGTGAACACGACGCCCTGAACGCCGAAGTCGTCGAACACCTAGAGGTCTGCGACGGGCACTTCGTGCTCGCGATTGGCTCCGGACCTGGCGAAGGCTTGGCGGGGATCGCTCAGTGTATTGGCTCGGGCAAGGTGGTTGGCGTCGACGTCTCCGAACTGATGGCGAAGGTCGCACGGCGCCGAAACTGGCAAGGTGTTGCTGGCGGCGGAGTGGAGGCCCGAGTTGGTGATGTCACAGCGATGGAGCTTGGCGAATCGACGTTCGACCGCGTCTTCTCGGTGCATTGCATCTACTTCTGGCGTGACGTGGATGCCGTACTCACCAAGCTCGGGGAAGCGCTTCGACCCAGCGGGAAGCTGATTCTTGCGTTTCGTCCCGAGAGCGATGGCATCCCTGCGCGCTTCCGCGATCCCACGTATCGTTTCCCCAGAGTTGAGCAGGTCACAGCCTCGCTTCAACGCGTGGGACTCCAGGTGGAGCCCGTCACCAACTCGGTGGCGTCGCCGACCGCTGTCCTTGTCAGTGCAGTCAGGCGCTAGTGAGCGTCAGCACAGGCCTGTTGTCCAGGATGGAGCAGATCTCGCTGACGTCGAAGATCTGCTCGATGTGGTGAACCCCGGGCCTTCGCCGACTTGGGAGTAATTCGATGACTCGCGCCGCGATCATCGCGGTGGACTCCGCCTCGATCTTTCCGTTCAGGGTCGCTCGGCTCACCTGACTCTTTCCTCCCCGTGTCCCCGAGACTTCGATAGCCAGCGCCCACGCCTCCGACCCGAAGTGCGCGCGAAGTGCGAGATACTCGACGAGCCACCTAAGGCCTCGCAACTTCAGTGCGGGCCCGAGCTTCACTGCAGTGCGGGTCCAACGCGATGACTCGACCGTCACCAGCGTGCGCGCGGCCGGCAAGCCAAGTGTGCGCTGGACCACGTGTTGATCCGCGATGTCGAGAGGCGCCGCCCAGCTCGCTGACGGGAGGTTTGGGAACCGAACCTTCTCCAACACCGTCCGGTTTCCGGTCTGCGAAAAGCTATCCAGGAACCAGCGGATTGCGGCGTTGCCGTGTCTCTCACCCAGCCCGAGGAAGAGACCGATTCTGGCGTCGCTGCACGCGTCCAAACGTGTGGCGGCGGCTTTCACCAGCAGGTTGGTCATTCCGGGAGCCAACCCCACTGACAACGTGGCTGATGCACCGGTTCGAATCGCGGTGGAGTCTAGCGCTTCGACTGCTCTGTAGAACTCGTCGCTTGCCGTGATGTCGACGTAGTCACGACCTGTCTCAAGTACCCATCGCACGAAGTGCGTCTCGACTTGGTCCATGCAGCATGCCACGAGATCGCATGTGCTAGCCGCAGCTTCCCAGGTGTGGGGTTGCTCGAGGTCTATCGTAGCGTGTCTGCAACCGAGCCTAGCAGCGGCTTTTGCGGCGCTCGCTTCGCTACGGCCCGCGACTATCACGCCGTACCCGCGGTTCTGGAGCGCGTGCGCGAGGTGCGTTCCGACCCGACCGTAGCCACCGACAATCAAGATCTCAGTGCTCATCTTTTGGTCTCCCCGTGGGGGGCATGGCGTTGCCATGAGGATATGCAGACTACTAGTCGCCGCTGACCTGAAGTTCGGTCATCATGCCGGACTCGGCGTGCTCCAGGACGTGGCAGTGCATGAGCCAGCGTCCCCAATCAATTGGCACCATCCCAACGTCGACGGTCTCGTGCGCATGCAGCAGCACCGTGTCGTTGAAATAGGGGGTATCCTCAGCGAGCCCGTTTCTTGCGATGACCTTGAAGAATTGTCCATGAATATGCATCGGGTGCAGCCGAGTCGAGTCATTCCTGAATCGCACCCTCACCCAGCGACCACCCTCGAGTTCCGTGACTCGGTGCTTGCCCCAAGGCAGACCGTTGATGGTCCATTGGATTCCATGCGGGCCCCCTCGCCGAGCGTCGAGCGCGTAGGTTATGTCCACGGGACGGTTGAATGCCTGTTGCCAGTGTGGAACTCGTGCGTTCGATGGCGCCACGAACTTCGGCGCCGCGACGGGCTCTCCGGATACGGCGATCGACGTAAGCGCGAACGGTCGCCGGGTGAAGTGGTCTGTCACCTCGAACACTTGACCAGCTGAATCCACAGGGATCTGAAGGTCGAGGTCGAGGCGATTGCCCGGCGCGAGTTCGAATCCCGTCATTGCCAACGGTTCTCGGGTGTACATTCCGTCCACCGCGATAACTCTAGGGGAGAGGGCCCCGAAATCAGGCCGGTAGACCCTGCCGTTGGACGTGTTCACTAGGCGCAAGCGCAGCCTCTCCCCGGGTCGGGCGACCATCTGCGGAGTACTGCGCCCGTTTACAGTCACCGACTGACCCCAGCGGCCGTCCATCGCTAGGTCGTGTCGAGTCACGAATCGAGGGTCGATCTCCCCATCCGGGCCTAGCCGCCAGTCGTCAAGCACCCAGACTTCGTCGCGGCTGTACGGGAGCGAGTTAGCATCGTCGACTACGAGCACTCCGTAGAGTCCCCGCTCCACCTGTTCCGCCCCGCGAACATGGGGGTGAAACCAGAACGTGCCCGCGTCCTTTGGCACGAACCGATACGTGAAGCTGCCGCCAGGGGGTATCGCCTCCTGGGTTACCCCGGGTACGCCGTCCATTGCGTTCGGGACTCGCACACCGTGCCAGTGGATTGTTGTGGGCTGGGGAAGGTCGTTGCGGAACTGCACTTCCACCTTCTCTCCAAGTCGCACACGCAGAACCGGGCCCGGCACTTGACCGTTGTAGGCCCAAACTGACAGCGCTCGCCCGTCAATCATGTTCAGGCGAGTTGTTGAAGCTCGCAGCTCGAAATGCCGCACGGAAGCGGCTACGGGCGCGGCTTTGGGGTATGCCAGAGCAACCTCGCTAGCCAGAGCGATGCGGTCGGCGTCGCTCTGACTTGCCGGAGTTGCGCTCTCCGATTCCTCGGTCTTGCTGTGCGGGATGAGAATTGCGGCGAGAATTGCCAGTGAAGTCCCGAGTACGAGCAACCGGGTTCGGCGCTTTGGTCGTTCAAGGTGCGTCATGTCAAGGGCACCGCGTGCGCAGCACGTTCACTCGCTTGGCCTGCGCGGCCACGTCTGGGCATCCACGCCACCTCAGTGCATGCCCGAGTTTCCAGCGTGCCCCATCCCCTCCATATGCCCCGAGCCCGAGGTTCCCTTTTGGACCAACGCCATTGAGCAGACTGGGCACTTGCCGTCTCCCTTGTTCTTCGCCGCATAGTGCACCTCGCCCTTCATCTCACACATCCACGCGCCGTCCGGAATGCGATCGCTGGAGACCGGCGGGTCGAAGCGGGTCCCGTCTGCTGCGACCTCCACTTTGTTCGAGGCTGCCTTTACGCTGGCGGCGGCAGCGGCGGGGCCTGTCTCCTTCTTGTCGCAGCCCGCGATGCCCAGGGCGATGACGCCCACGGCGATTGCGATTGAGGTCAGGGTTAGCTTGTTTTGCTTCATCATGTCGTGCTCCAAGTTGCTGTACGGAAATGTTGGTTTTGGTTCCTGATGGGGCGGCGCTCGTGGCCTCGGTGCCCCTACACCTCAGCCCGCCGCAGGCGGAGCGCATTCCCGATTACGGAAACAGAGCTGAGGCTCATCGCCGCCGCGGCGATCATTGGTGAAAGTAGCAGACCAAAAAATGGGTAAAGTAGCCCGGCAGCGACGGGGATCCCGGCGGCGTTGTATCCGAACGCGAAGAGCAGGTTCTGTCGGATGTTCGCCATGGTCTTCTTTGAAAGTTTCCGCGCGCGAACGATGCCCCCGAGATCTCCCTTGACCAACGTCACGCCCGCGCTTTCCATCGCGACGTCCGTCCCGGTACCCATTGCGATCCCGACCTGGGCCTGAGCGAGGGCGGGGGCGTCGTTGATACCGTCCCCAGCCATGGCAACAACGTGCCCGTCGGCCTGAAGTGACCGGACCTTTGCGGCCTTCTCGTCAGGGAGTACCCCCGCGATCACCTCGTCGATTCCAAGCTTGCTTGCGACTGCCCGAGCCGTGGTTTCGCTATCTCCTGTCAGCATCACGACTTTCAGCCCTTCGGCGTGAAGCGCTCGAATCGCGGCGGGCGTGCTGCTCTTGATGGGATCGGCGACTCCAACGAGCCCAGCCAGCTGGCTGCCCATGGACACGAACATCACGGTCTGACCCTCGGCGCGCAGTTCCTCCGCGCGGGCCTCGTATGCTGCCACGTCAACATCCATGCTCCGCATCATCGCGCGGTTGCCGAGCGCGACCGTGGCGCCCTGCACCGTTCCGGTAACTCCCTTTCCGGTCACCGAGGCGAAGTCTTCGGCAGCGGGAATCGTGAGGCCACGTCGCTCGGCACCGCGAACCAGCGCGGCGGCAAGCGGATGTTCACTTCCCTTCTCTAGGGCAGCAACAACGGAAAGCAGCTGGTTGTCTGTCAGGTCACCCACCGCCACTAGTGTTGTCAGTTCGGGTCGCCCCTCTGTGAGCGTGCCCGTCTTGTCGACCACAAGTGTGTCGACCTTCCGCAAGAGTTCGATGGCTTCTGCGTTCTTGAACAGCACCCCGAGGCCGGCTCCCTTGCCTGTGGCGACCATGATGGACATCGGAGTCGCAAGCCCAAGCGCGCACGGGCACGCAATGATCAGTACCGCGACGGCGTTGATGAGGGCATAGGCCATCGGCGGTTCGGGGCCCCATAAAGACCAGATGACGAACGTCAAGATAGCGATCAGAATGACCGCTGGAACGAAGAACGATGCCACCACGTCGGCGAGCTTCTGTATCGGGGCCCGGCTCCGTTGAGCCTCAGACACCATCGATACGATGCGAGACAGGAGCGTGTCCGCGCCCACCTTCTCCGCGCGGATGATCAAGACTCCGGTCCCGTTTACGGTCGCACCGATCACTTGGTCGCCTTGCGATTTTTCCACAGGGATCGGCTCCCCTGTCACCATCGCCTCGTCAACGGTGCTCTTGCCCTCCAGCACGCGACCGTCAACCGGTACCTTCTCTCCCGGTCGAACCCTGAGTTTGTCTCCTGGTTCAACGCGCTCCAGTCCTACGTCCTCTTCGCTTCCGTCTTCATTGATTCTCCGTGCGGATTTGGCCGCCATGCCCAACAGCTTCTTGATCGCCGCGCCCGTGCGACTCCGCGCCCGCAGCTCGAGCACCTGCCCCAACAGAATCAAAGTGACGATCACGCCGGCGGCCTCGAAGTAGACAGCGACCTGACCACCGTGGCTTCGAAAGGACTCGGGAAACAGGCCTGGAAGGAGGGTGGCGACGACGCTGTAGACGTAGGCGACACTCACCCCCAATCCAATCAGCGTGAACATATTCAAGCTGAGGCGGCGTACAGAATAGACCGCGCGCACGTAGAAGGGCCATGCTGACCAAAGGCAGACCGGCGTCGCTAGCGCAAGCTCGATGAACTGGCGTGTGCGCCCAGGAAGTAGGCTGGAAACTGGCTGCCCCGGCAACATGTCTCCCATCACAATGAGCAGCAGCGGTGCCGCGAGCGCCGCCGCAAACCAGAAGCGCCGAGACATGTCTCGGAGCTCTGGATTGGCATCGGTTTCCTGCTCGCCCTGAATCGGCTCGAGCGCCATCCCGCATTTAGGACACGAACCAGGCGCATTGCTGCGGACCTCGGGATGCATCGGGCAGGTCCAAATAGTGCCATGCGGAAATGATGGCAGCTTTGGCTCGAGCGCCATCCCGCACTTGGGGCAGCTGCCGGGCGCGTCCTGCTCCACGTCGGGATGCATAGGGCATGTGTAAGTCGTCCCTGAAACGGACTGACCCGCGGCTGCAACGTGCCGCGCATGTGTATGCCCCGTGGTGTGGTCGTGCATTGGAGACTCGTTTTTGTGTTTAGTGTTGATGCGCGACCTGAAGTCGCCGCGCCCGCGCGTAGACTTCGTCCGCGACCTTTGGGTCGGTGGCGAGGATCTGCACCGCGAAGCCCTCGTCCGCGACCTCCGCTTTGGCGCTGATTCCGTTCGGAACAAGCGGACAATCGGGCATTTCCGGCACGGTGTGCCCCAGGGAAGCATTTCGAGCCAAGTGGCAATCGATGACTCGCTGGAGGCTCTCGACGGTCATACCGGGGACGGCGCGGAAGACGACCCGAACGCCTGCCAACGCGCTCGAGTGCTCGGCTGGCGCTCCGCCTTTCAGGGCGGGCTTCTCTTCTGCCAGCACCTTTGTAACTCGGAGAATGTCATCCACATGCTCGAAAGGACTGATATCTCGGTCGTCGGGCGCAATTCCAGAGCAGCTCTTCTCCTCGGCTTGCACCAGAGCCTGCGACGCTGCGCGATGCGCCGCGGCGAGCTTTCGGTGTTGCTTCGCTTGTTCCAGATGTTTTGCCGTAGGGTTGACGACTGAAGTCCAGCAGAACCCCACATCGAACTCCACGTCCGCGGTACCCGTAGAGGACACCCCGCGCCCAGTAGGGCGACATCGGGAACGCACGGTTGTCGCGTCGGGGTCGTACTGGGCCGCGTGCTCCGAAGCTTCTCGGTCCTCCTGCGCGGCTTCGGCTTCGTGGTGCTCGGTGCTAGCGTCATGGGGCTTCGGTCCGCTGGAACCGCATGCCGAGAGGGTGAACGCCAGAGTGAGGGTAGAAAACGTGAGAATCGAGCGCATCGGTTAGTCCTTTCAAGCTCACGCAGAAGCATCGACTGTGCCAGGATCGAGCGCAGTGTAACTGAGATGGTTACACCCATCTATCATGGTTTGTGCCGACGCGGTGCCGATAGACAAGCCCCAGATTGCAGAAAAAACAGCGGCCGTGCGTGTGCGCGCGCAGATGCTGCGGCATTTTTGCACGCGACCACATGCGGTCGGCTTCACAGATTGAACCGATTGGGTTACATCACACGGGGCTAGAGACTTCGACCGGTCCGAGCGGTGATCATGCGACACAGTTTCCGCGAGGGAATTCTCTCCACCGGCACCTACACCTCGCAGCCGAGTTAGCGCTGCTTGCACGACCTTGATGCGGACCAACACATGTCGCAGACGCTGTCGCCTTGGGAGAGCGTGTGTGGACGCTGGTAGTGTCCTCGTTCGCCGAGTTTCGCTCCGGCTATTAGGTCGGCGGCTGGCCAGTCGTACTGGCACCAGGACTGGAAGAACGCCTCGACTTCCCCGCGGTCGCCGTGAGCTTCCGCGTATCGCTTCACGAAGCCTAGCGGGGCGCAGTAGCTCCAGTGCGTGTGATAGCTATCCGACTCCCGCCAAGCGCGAACCTCGTAGCCCGGAGCCCCTGGGGCACTGAAAGGGAAGCGCATGAGCGCTTCGAGCACGAGGTTCATTCGCTTCTGGGGATCGCGCTCAAGCAATCGGGCCAGCGAGAGCGGGACCCGCAGCAGTCGCTCGTAAACCTTCCAGCCCACGTCTGCGAACAGTTGCACGGCGTAGTCCTTCTGAACGCCTCGCTCGATGAGCGCGTGGAAGGCCGCGATGGTAAGAACCCCAAGGAACACGTTGTGCCGATTCCCCAGTGTTGGGATCTGGCCCCAGTTTTCCTCTTGCGCCACGAGTGCCACACGGTGCCAAACTTCCTCGAGAAAGTCGTCAACATCATCCCTGAGAAAGCGGCCGGCCTGAGGGCGCTTCGGATCCCAACGGCGACCTTCCAGTGTAGCGCGCGCCGCGCGGCGGACGACCGGTTGATAGACGCGAATGAGCACTTGAACCAGGAGGACCGGTGCTGCCTTTTGACCGCGAATCGTGTTTGGGTGTCGTGCTCGTGATTGCACCTGGCCTCCGATCGTTTGGTTCTATGTTCGCGAGAGGCGTTCAAGCAGGCGTTAGCGGAGCCCTCGCCTCGATGCGCTTGACCACATCCAGCGATAGGTCCGTTTCAACGATGTTTACGAACCCGGCGCGTTGAACGTCACCGACCGTGTTGCGGTTGATGTGAGCGCCCCAGAGGTGCGCGGGAATGGGATCGAGCCAGCGCATCAGCGTCGCAAGCACGAAGTGCCGAGACAGCACATGCTCGAGTAACAGCAGCTGCCCGCCAGGTTTGAGAACGCGTTTCGCTTGGCATAACCCACGCACTGGGTCCGGTACTGAGCAGAACAAGAACGTAGCGACGACTACGTCAAAGCTCTCACTTGGATAGGAGAGCGCTTGAGCATCACCCAGATCGAGTTCGACGGCTCGACGGAACTGTGTCGCCTTACCCTTGGCCAGAGCGAGCATCCTCTCGGAAACATCCATCGCGACAAGTTCACGATGCTCGGGGTAGTAAGGGATGTTCTTTCCGGTTCCGACACCCATCTCGAGGATGCGACCTCGCGCAACCCGCGCCCACAGATCGCGCCGCCAGTGCCTCGCCCGACGCTCCATCATCCACTCGAAGCCGTCGTAGACACGGGCGACCCGGTCATAGCGCCTCTGGACTAGCTGAGTTTCGCGGTTGGGCAGAAAAAGCTGCGACGTCATGAGTGGCTCTATTCGTTTCTATGCAGAAAGCATGGAGCGTGCCGATCGAGCCAAACAAGGCCGCTTCAGTGTAACGGGGTGGGCTACAACCACTTCGAATTCCGGTGGGCCGCCGTGCCTCGGATGTCGCCGCAAGGGCTGCCGGACGCAGGAAACTGGCGGCAATCCCTGCGAGGTTTTCGCGCCGAGAACGTCGCGCGCGGCGGTGCCGATGGCTGGCACGGCTGCTGCTAGACTCTGTTAGCTACACCCAATGACCGACTCAGCCACAAGCTTGCGTCCCTCGATCGCCCGGCAGCTCGCGCTTGGATACTTTGGTGTGAGCGTCGTGAGTGTCGTGATGTGCGCGAGCTTGCTGTTCGTCATCTTCGACGTGGGTGGACTGGTTTCGATCATGCGCGGGACCGAGGACTCGATCCAGCGAGGACTCGAACTGTCCGCAGCGGTGCGCGAGCTGAACATTCACATCGGGCACTCGCTCATCGAGGGCGACGAAAGCCACTTGGACCATTACCGCAAGTGGCGGGGTGTCGTTCATCACCAGATCGACAAGCTAGAGCAGGAGCTACCTGCTTCGGAGCGTCCCAAGCTAGAGCAGCTGCGCAAGCAAGAGCAACGGATGCACCAGGTGTTCCTGACCCAAGCCCTCCCGGCCGCCGAGGCGAATGACACGAAGGCCTATCGGCGTGCTCATCACGAGATTGAGAAACTCGGGGAGGCACTCGCCGAAGGCGCTGACGCGCTGGCGACTGATTCGAACTCACGCATGGCGCGATCCCACGTGAGCGCGAAATCGGCAACCAACCTCGGATTGGCCTCGGGCGGAGCCTGCGTGCTGATCGTCGTGCTGCTTTCCGTCATATCAACCATGCGACTAAGGCGTCAGGTGCTCTCGCCCTTGGTGAAGCTCACCGCCGCAGCAGAACAGGTTGGTCGAGGCGAGTTCGATATCGAAGTGGGGAACGTGGGCAGCGGTGAGCTGCAAGCGCTGGCGCGCGCGCTGGATGACATGGCGCGTGAACTGGCCTTCCGTGAGGCTCGTTTGCTGAAGCAGGAGCGCATGGCAGTTCTGGGTCAACTCGCGGCGGGGGTCGCCCACGAGCTCAACAATCCCATCGGCATTATTCGCGGCTACCTCAAGACCATGCTGAGCGAGGTTGTGGAGGGGGAACTCCGCGAGGAACTCGTTATCCTCGATGAAGAGGCAGAGCAGTGTCAGCGAATTGCGGAAGATCTGCTTTCCTACTCGCGGACACCAGTGCTGGCCAAGACGTTCACGCCAATCGCGGAGTTCGTCCACCTGGTTCGCGACCGGTTCACAGAAAGAGGTAGTTGCGCGCCAACGATCGAAGTTGACGTCGAGCCAGCCGATGTGCCGATCGATCCTGGACGTCTCCGTCAGGTGCTGTTCAACCTGCTAGAGAATGCACTTGAATCGAACCCGGAGGGAGAGCTGGTCAGTGTACGTGGCCGAAAGCTTTCGAGGGAATACGTGATCGAGGTTGAGGACGATGGCGATGGGGTGAATGAACAAGACAGAGCTCGGATATTTGAACCCTTCTTCAGCAAGCGGTCAGGAGGTACAGGCCTGGGCCTCGCCGTCTGTGCAGGCATCGTCGGCGCGCACGGAGGCAAGATCGAAGTTGAAAGCGGTGAAATGGGGGGCGCGTTGTTCCGCATCACACTTCCGCTCGCGGCTGAAGGAGGCAGTCGATGACTAGCCGAAAACCCGTGCTGCTGGTCGTGGACGACAAGCCAAACATGCTGCGCCTGATGTCGAAAGTCATGAAGCGCGATGCGACCGTGTTGACCGCGCGGAACGGCGCGGAGGCACTTCGTCATCTCGTAACTGAGCAGGTTCATGGGGTGCTCTGCGACCTCAAGATGCCCGACATGAGTGGACTAGACGTCCTGAGAGCCACGAAGCGTCTTCGCCCAGACTCCGAGTTCGTACTGATGACAGCCTATGCGACGATAGGCACCGCCGTGGAAGCTCTCAAGCTGGGAGCGTTCGACTACGTCACGAAACCATTCGAACCAGAAGCGGTTCGGGGCGTGCTTCTCGTTGCGTTGGCGCGGGCGTCGTTGAACGACCCGGAGTCATCGCCGGATCTCGAAGTGCTACCCGGTCTAGCGTCGCGCTGCCGCGAGCTCCGCGATGTCGCTGCTGGCGCCGAGCGCGCGTCAGGCCGCCACCGACGTGTGCTAATCCTCGGGGAATCGGGGACTGGTAAGGGAACGCTCGCTCGGGCGTTGCACCGAGTGGGCCCTCACCCGGAGGAACCGTTCTTCCACCTGAAGTGCGAAGGCAGCTCACCGGAGAGTGTAGAATTGGACCTCTTCGGAAGTGAGAGTCCTGAGGGCGTCCGCAGCGGCATGCTGGACGCCACGCGCGGTGTTGTCTGGATCGACGAGGTTGCAGCACTTCGACCGTCCATTCAGACGAGGCTTGCGGAAGCCCTGGAGAGTCGCTCGACGGTCCGGATCGGTGCTTCAGGGGGCAGAGGGCCGCATGAGTTCACCGCACTCGTGGTGTGCACTAGTCGGCATGACGTTGCGCGCATGGTTCGTGCTGGTACTTTTCGCGGTGCTTTGGCGCAGGGCCTCGGAGAGGCACTTGTGATGCCGCCGCTGCGTCGTCGCGTTCCCGACATTGAGTTGCTAGCTTATCAGTTTCTGCGTGACTACGTGTCTATTACCGGACGGAATCGGATACGCGGCATTCAGCGGCTGGCGCTGGATGCAATGACTCGATACGACTGGCCAGGAAATATCACGCAGCTACGCAGCACCATCGAGCGCGCTGCTGCAGCTGCCACGAACTCAGAACTCGAGCTCGACGATCTGCCGTTCGAGGTTCGGGGATACTTTGGAGTTGGAGGCGAACTGGGGACGTGGAGCGATGCGGTGAACGCTGGCCGTGTCGAGGTCGGGCGGCGGTACTTGGAGGCTGTGCTGAAGCGTTTTCAAGGGCGGATCTCCGACGCCGCTTCCTACGCTGGGGTGGAGAGAGAGAGCTTCTACCGGTTACTGCGCAAGCATGGTCTCGACCCGGAAGCGTTTCGTTCTGCT
Source organism: Polyangiaceae bacterium (assembly GCA_041389805.1). Taxonomy (GTDB): domain Bacteria; phylum Myxococcota_A; class Polyangia; order Polyangiales; family Polyangiaceae; genus JAHBVY01. Next base: position 105,654 of record JAWKRD010000021.1, read on the forward strand.
GACTAGGGTTCGCAGAGAGACCGCTCCTCTACTACTGCTGCGCGACCCGTTGACTGCACGGCTTGCTCTTCTCGTCCTTGCCGAGGCCAGCGATCTTCATTGGATCCCAGCTCAGGGAGTCGACGGTGGTCTGAACCTTGTTGCTGATCAGTTCCGCGAGGTTTCCACTCGTGTAGTTGTCGTGGCGGGAGCCGCAGCTGTCCTTCGGATCGCCGGCGCCGGTGCTCTGGGGGCCGGCGCCGCCGCGCAGCACGAACAGGTTCGTTCCGCCGGTGAACATCGCGATCTGGCGCCACACGCTCTGCCCGAGATCGTCCATGCCCGATGCCGCGATGGTGTGCAGCTGAATGCCGCGCTCGGAAGCGTCCAAGATCGACTTCGTGTAGGGGGTGTCGTCGGTGTAGCGGAGCTGGGGCGGCGCATCGCCAATCAGGAACGCCAGGCGCCCGAGGGAGTGATCGCTCCACTTGAGCTTCGTCAACGCGACACGGATCCCTTCGTTCACGTGCTCTGGCATGTCGCCGCCGCCATTGGCGCTTAGCGTGGACACGCGGTCAGCGAAGCCGGAGATGTCGGTCGTCATCTGGTGGGTGCGCGTGAGGTACACATCGCCTTTGTCCCGGTACTCCACCAGGCCGATACGCGGCGTGATGCTCATGCCCTTGAGGGTCTTCGCGACCTCCTCCAGCGTGTCTTTCATCGCGGAGATTTCCTCGGACATCGAACCCGTGGTGTCGAGGATGAAGGCGATGTCGAGCACCTTGTTGTCCGGCAGCGCGCGCACCAGCGGGAGCTTGAAGTCGAGAGCGCCGTCCTTCGCGGCGACGCTCAGTTGCTTGGACTCCTCGTGTCCCAAGCAGCTCACCGTCACCTTGACCAAACTGCCTTTGAGACCGGATGCGCGCGGAAACAAGATGGCGCGACCATTGGCCTGAGTCGTCAAGATGACGCTCTTGCCCTGCTTGTCTTGCACCTTCAGCTGGCAGTTGGGGATCGGCTGATTCTTCGCATCACGTACCACGAGGAAACGCCGGTGAGTCACGTCGAGAGGTGCCCCGAGCTGCCCTTCGCCCTTCTGGTACTTGAGGAAATCGCGGTAGTTCGCGTTGTCGTCCCACTCGCCGGCCTTGACTCCGCGAGCTTGTTGACCTGCGGCGCCGCTACGCGAGCGGCTTGGCTTGCCGGCGACAGCACCTCGACCGACGGCGCCGCCGGAGACTCCAGCGCCTCCGCCGCCTTCGCCGACGCCACTGAGTCCGAGGCCGCCTGCGCCATAGCTCTCACCGATTTCATCGCCCCACATGCTGCCCTTTGCGGCCGAACCAGATGCGCCTTTCGGTCCCTTGGTGGCGTGGCTGCCTCCGAGGCGACCGTGTCCAGAGCCAAAGCCCGCGCCGCTGCCGGTCCCCGCGCCGTGTCCGATTGTCCCCACGGAACCGAGTCCAATGCCTTCACCCTCACCCCCACCTCCACGACCTTCGCCGCTCAGCGCTCTCCCTGCGACCTTGCCTGGCTCCTCTTTCGGTGGCGGTGGATCCACGATTGGAGGTGCGAGCGGCTCCTTGGTCTTTGGATCCGCGGGGAGAGTGACCTGGGCGATGTCCTTCGGAAGCGAAACTGCCGAGCTGCTCGCTGCCGCCGTGGGCTTGGTGGGTGCGCTTGGATCGCTCACGGTCTGCTGGTTCGAGGGAGTGCAGCTTGCGAGCAATGCCGCCGCGAACAACCCAAGACCGAGTCCGAAGCGACGTCGTTTCGCGACCGGGGCGGGACGGGCAGGTTCTGAGCGCTTGGACAAAGCAACGCCGGGACGGCGACGCAGGCAATGGTCGGCCATTCGAGTCTCTCCGAGCTGCAACGCGCTGCGCTGCGAGCAGATTGGTGCGCTGAGAGCGCAGTTGTCAGGCGTCGGGCGACGCGCGGGCCAAGCGAGTGGCTCAGCTGGGCGGCTTAGTCAGCGGGGGTTTTGCGAAGTTCCCAGAAACTTCATCCCCCGAGCGGGAGAGTTCAGGCGCTGAGTCGGGATTGTCGCTGGCCGAGCAGGTTCCAAGCAGTAGACTCGCGCCGCCATGAGCAGCCAAAGTCGACAAAACCTCAGAGCTTTTCCTCGAGGCCGCAAGGTGAAGGTGGGCCTCGTCCAGATGTCCGTTGGCACCGACAAGGCGGCGAACATCAAGAAAGCCGTGGAGTTGACCCGAGATGCGGCCAAGCGCGGCGCGCAGGTGGTGTGCCTGCAGGAGCTGTTCGCGACTCAGTACTTCTGCCAGGTGGAGGACCAGGCGCTGTTCGACTTGGCGGAGCCAATCCCCGGCCCGAGCACCCAGCCCTTCCAGGCGCTCGCAGCGGAGCTGCGCATCAGCATCATGACCAGCAACTTCGAGCGCCGCGCGCCGGGGCTCTACCACAACACCACAGTGGTGCTGGGTGAGCAGGGGCAGATCGCCGGGCGCTATCGCAAGATGCACATCCCCGACGACCCCCAGTTCTACGAGAAGTTCTACTTCACGCCGGGGGACCTCGGCTTCGTCGCCATCGACACGCCTTACGCTAAGCTCGGGCCCCTCGTGTGCTGGGACCAATGGTACCCCGAGGCGGCGCGGCTGACGGCGCTCAAGGGTGCGGAGATCTTGTTCTACCCGACGGCCATCGGTTGGCTCCCCGCGGAAAAGGCGGAGTTCGGCGCGAAGCAGCTGTCGGCTTGGCAAACCATCCAGCGCAGCCACGCGATCGCCAACGGCGTCCACGTCGTCGCGGTCAATCGCGTCGGCCAAGAAGGACCGCCGGATGGCATCCAGTTCTGGGGACACTCCTTCGTGTGTGATCCGTTCGGTGAGGTCTTGGCAGAGGCTGGTGAAGGCGAAGAGGTGCTGGTCGTCGAAGTCGATCTCAGCCGCAGCGAAGACACGCGCCGCGAGTGGCCTTTCCTCAGGGATCGCCGCATCGACGCCTACGGCGCGATCACCCAGCGCTTCGCCGACGAGGACCAGTGAGCAAACTCGTAGCGAGCGCAGCTCAGAAGACACCAAAAGCGCTCGGCTTCCGCATGCCCGCCGAGTGGGAACCCCAAGCCGCCGTTTGGCTCGCATGGCCACACCACCGCACGGACTGGCCAGTCAAGAAGGCGGCCATCTATTGGACGTTTGCGGAAATCGCGCGGCTCATCAGCGAAGTCGAGCGGGTGCGCTTCCTGGTTGCCGACCGCCGGGAGCGCTCTCACGCGACCAAGGTGCTGGGGCTCTCCGGCGTGGACCTGGCGCAGATCGATTTCGTCGAAGCGCCAACCAACCGCTCCTGGACGCGGGACAGCTTACCTTCCTTCGTGGTCAAGGGTCGCGGCAAGCAGCGGGAAGTCGGTGCCGTGAAGTTCCGCTTCGACGGCTGGGGACGCTATCGGGATCACCAGCTAGACGATGCCGCGGGGATTCAAGTTGCCGAGCGGATGCTGCATCACTGGCTGCCAACCCACGAGGTGAAGGGCAAGCCGCAACGCATCGTGCTGGAAGGTGGCTCGATCGACGTCGACGGCGAGGGCACCATCCTCACTACCGAGCGGTGCCTGCTGCACGGCGAGCACTCGCGCAACGCGTGGCTCGATCGTCAGGGTACCGAGCAGGCGCTGAGCGATTTTTTGGGGGTGAGCAAAGTGCTCTGGTTGCCCGACGGGATCGCGGGTGACGACACTTCGGGCCACGTGGACGACTTCTGCCGCTTCGTTGCTCCCGCAAAGCTCGTGATGTGCGAGGAGAAGAACCGCCGTCACCACAACCACAAGCCACTGAGTGAAGCGCGAGCGCGCCTCGCAGGTCAAACCGATGCCAAGGGCAGGAAGCTCGAGATCATCGGCCTCCCGATGCCGCGAGACGTGCGCTACGGAGACCTGATCTTGCCCGCGAGCTACGCAAACTTCCTGTTCGTCAACGGTCGCGTGCTCGTGCCGACGTTCAACGACCCGAACGACTACCTGGCTCTCGGGATCTTGCGTGAAGCGCTGCCGAAGCACGAAGTGGTCGGGGTGTACTGTCGGGACCTAGTGCTTGGCCTCGGCACCATTCACTGTTCGTCGCAGCAAGAGCCTGCGGGGCGCTGACTTCGGGCGAGCATCCATCCCCTCTAGTGTCCCTGTAGGTCTTTGTTTCAGTGCCGCGCGGAATTCGCGAGCACGCCTACCAGGCACTAGCGCTCGCTGCGTGCGGTGCTCCGCGAAGGAGAGGCCTACCGAGCGGGCACTTCGCAGTCGCGAAGGACTCGGCGCAGGCCGGCTGGCGTATCGACTCAGCTGAACAGCTCTTCGAGCGTTTGGGCGTCCAGCACGCGATCCCCCCAGGCCGCCAGCTGCTCCTCGCTGGCAGCGGCGAGGCGACTCACTACCGACTGGTCTATCGCCGCGTCTCCGAACTCTGCGACGAAGCTGCCGCTCAGGTAGGCGCCGTTCACCTTCTGCTCGACCTTCCGCTCGACCCTCTGCCCTCCACTGTTGTGCGCTGTTCATGATTGCTTCCTTCACTCCTGGCGCGTTCCTCCAGCGCGTCTAGCAAGTCCCGGTCCGTCAGCACCTCGCTCACCAGCGACAGGTAATAGCACAAACGAAACTGCGGCACGCCCGTCTGGCAAGCTCCAAAGGGCAGCGATCACCCACGCCCACAGCAAGAGCGCAGCTTGGGTCGCCTCCTTCCGACGCCCATCTCGGAGCGCCCAGAGTGTCAACGGGACAACGGTTGCCTCTCGCGCCACGCGGCGTTGCCGCGCGGCACGCCCTCCCGGCGCCGGTGCGTCTCGCCCGCTCGCGCACGCGGGCGGAGGGGGAACCCAGAGGGTCCCTTAGGCCGTTGTTTCAGTGCCGAGCGGCAATGCGCGTGCGCGCCGACCAAGCACTAACGCAACTTCGCGGTGCGCGCCGCGAAGGAGGAATCTAGCGCCGAGCGGGCGCTTCGCGAGAGCGAAGGACTCGGCGCAGAACTAGGTTGGCGACTCAGCTGAAGAGCTCTTCGAGCGTTTGGGCGTCCAGCACGCGATCCCCCCAGGCCGCCAGCTGCTCCTCGCTGGCAGCGGCGAGGCGACTCACTACCGACTGGTCTATCGCCGCGTCTCCGAACTTGCGACGAAGCTGCCGCTCAAGTAGGCGCCGTTCACCTTCCGCTCGACCCTCTGCCATCCACTGTTGTGCGCTGTTCATGATTGCTTCCTTCACCCCTGGCGCGCGTCCCTCCAGCGCGTCTTAGCAAGTCCCGGTCCGTCAGCACTTCGCTCACGAGCGACAGGTAATGTAGCACAAACGAAACCGCCGCACGCCCGTCGGGCAGGCTCCAGAGTGCAGCGATCACCCACGCCCACAGCAAGAGCGCAGCTTGGGTCGCCTCTTTCCGACGCCCATCCCGCAGCGCCCAGAGCGTCAACGGGACAATCAGGGAGGCCACGTCGCGCGCCCGGGCTCGCAGCGCTTCATCGCTGAGGTTGCTCACATCGTCCAGCACCACCCGGAAGTCCGGCACGTGCTCGCGCACGCCGGGGATGGCCAGCACCTCCGGGTCGAACAGCTCGTGGAAGCTCTGCGCCACCGTCCAGCCCGTGTGGCTGTGGTGAAGCACAACCGGCAACACCACCGGCGCTGGCAGCTTGCCACCGTGTTGGAGGTAGCGCGCCAGCACGTCGAGCACGTAACCGCCCACCTGCACCAGCGTCTCCGCCTTCGCGTCGCTCTTGTGCTCGAAGACGACGTAGATCCGCGCCTCGTTCCCAGCGAGCTGCACCCGAAACAGCAGGTCTGCCTGAGTCTTCGCAAACGCGGGGTCGATAAACGTCTCGGGCAGCACCTCCAGTGTCGACCAATCGAGCACTGCCACCACGGCGGGCGGTAACACCGCCTCCAGCTCCAGCCGAGCGTTCTTGGGATCACCGAAGATCTGCTTCACCAGCAGGTCGTGCGGCTGCCGTGGCTTCGCTTCCGTCGGTGCTTGCGCCTCCATCGGTGCTTGCGCCTCCGTCTCTGTGTGCGCCTCGGTCGGAGTCGACTCTGCGGTTGCGTCCTCGGGTGACTCAGCCATCCGGGATGGCTACTACACGTGGCTCAATGCCACTATGCCTCTGGTGGGACGGAATATGTCCGCGCGGCAATGGATTTCCGTTGCTCCTCGGGGCTTGGTCTCCGTCTGCGCGCGGACGCTGCCGCCCTCGCGATGCGCACAGGTCGCGCCACCGGGGCCGTTCCAGGTCACCCCAAGTCGCGCGCGTGCATGCCCTCTGCGCGCGGGGACTTCGCGCGGCGTGCAGGTGACCGGCAGGCACCCATCTCCTGGAGGATTCACGCAGGCGCACGGCACACAGCCGCAGCCGCACGAGGAACTGGCTAGCGATCTCTTGCACCAGCTGGCTCTCGACGCGCGCGGTGCGCACCACGTACGACACGCTCAGTCGGTACGGGCGCTGCACCGCCTCCCAGATCCGGATCAGATCCGACGTGCCCGCATCGACCCCAACCAGTGCGACCGCGGCGCCCAAGGCAACGTCGGGAGCGAAGGTGCCCCCACCTAAGCCCGCTCAGCCCAAGCCGACAGCGGATCCGTTCGCGCGCAGGCGCTGAGCGCTCTCAAGAAGACGAGCACTCCAGCTTGCGAGACTAGAAGTCCGGAGCTCCAGCTCGCGCGCTGCGGGGCGCTGAACCACGCCAACCGCTCAGTCTCGCAACGCGTCGCGCAGCTTGTCGCTGAGTTGCTCGAGAGTGAACGGCTTGTGCAGTAGGTGCACGCCTTCCTCCAGCACGCCCTGAGCCGCGATCACGTTGTGGGTGTAGCCCGACATGAACACGACGCGCAGATCCGGTCGAAGCGCCAGGAGTGCGTGGTAGAGATCGTGTCCGCTCATGCCGGGCATCACCACATCGGTCAGCAGGATGTCGATTTCATCCAGGCGTTCGCGGCCGATTTGTAGACCTTCCTCACCGTTCCGCGCGGAGATGACTTGATAGCCGAGGCGCGCGAGCATGCGCTCTGCCATGCGCCGCACCACGGGTTCGTCTTCAACCACCAGGATGGTCGCGGCGCGTGAGGGCTTGCTCGATCGGCGCTTTTCGGGGCGCTCGGTGCTCGGGAGCGCATCGTCTTCAACGAGGGGAAACAGCACATCGAAGCGGGTGCCTAAGCTCACATCACTGGTCACGCTGATGTGCCCGCGGTGCTGACGGACGACGCCATAGGTCGTCGCCAGGCCAAGCCCAGTGCCATGTCCCGGTTTGGTGGTGAAGAACGGCTCGAAGATCTTTCCCAAGACTTCGTTCGACATGCCCGCTCCGGTGTCTTCCACGGAGAGTAGCGCGTAGCGCCCCGGTGCGAGCTCGCTGCCATCGGGTGGCTCGTGAACCAACAGCAGCTGCGTGGTCAGCGTCAAAACGCCGCCTGCAGGCATCGCCTCGGCGGCGTTGGTCGCGAGGTTCATCACGACCTGTGTAAACTGGTTCGGATCGACCTCGACGATGAGCGGCTCGACGCACGGATGCATGCGAATGCTCACGCTCTCCAGGATCAGGCGCCGCAAGAGCCCATACAGCTCCCGCAGCTCGTCGTTCAGGTTCAGGCGCCGGACCTCGAGCACCTGCCGGCGACTGAACGCTAGGAGTTGCTTGGTGAGACCTGCTGCGCGACGCGCTGCTTGATCTATTTCCGCGAGGTCTCGCCGATGGCGCTGCTCGATGTCTGTGGTGTCCAGCAGCATCTCGGTGTAGCCCAGGATGGCTGACAGCAGGTTGTTGAAGTCGTGGGCAATCCCGCCGGCGAGTCGGCCCAGCGCTTCCAGGCGGCGGGTCTGCTGCAGTTCGGACTCAAGGCGGCTCTGCTCGCGCTCCGCACGTTGCTGCGCTTGGACGGCGCTGCTCAGTCGAGTGAGGTCGTTCAGCACGATGCCGATCAGGCCACCCTCGCTGTGCTCCAGGGGAAACAGGCGCAGCTCGACGTCCCGTTGGTTGTCCGCTTCCCGCAGCAACGTGCGGAACTGCAGCTCGCCTGTCTCGAGCGCTTGCTTGAGGGCGGGTTCGAGCCGACGGGCCAGTCCTGGGTCGAGGTCGTGCAGTGAGTTGCCGACGTGATGATCTGCGGCCAGTTGGTTCGCGTCCGCCATCGCACGGTTCACCCAGGCGAAGCGCATCTCCGAGTCCAGCACTGCAATCTGCAGCGGGAGCTCGCTGACGAAGCGACCGAGCAGATCTTTGGCCTCGCGAGCCTCTTGATCGGCGCCGGCTCGGCTCAGGGTGGGACCAATCAGCCTCCCCACGCGAGCGACCAATTCCGCTTCCCACTCAGCCCAAGCCGCGCCTTCCGAGGCTTCCAAGCCAAGCGCCGTCACGATGCTTCCGGCCAGCTCGGCGGGCACCAAGACCAGGTCGTTCAGCTGGTACTCCGCGTTGACGTCGACGACAGGATTACCCTGCGGAAACCTTTGTCTGTCAACCAAGACGGGAAGACCCTTGCGTAGTTCACCCGACAACCAGCGGTAGGCGTCGGGGCGTGGTCGTGCCAGCTCCTCCGTCAGGTCTTGAGCATCCGCGCGGCGATACGCGTGACGGATGGTCATCCGTTCTGGGATCTCGAAGCCCGCGACGAACGCGCGTCGCGCGTTGAGGAACTCGGCGAGGCGGGCGAGGCTCCGCTCGACGGTCACGCCGATGCTCTCTGACGGTGCGCGGAGCAAGTCCGTAGCGACACGGTCGACCAGGGCGCGGGCTGCTGTCTCCCACTCCGGTGACGGTTGCTCTGGCGGGGCTCCTGGGGACATCGGGGTGCACCGTCAGCGTGAGCGCTTGAGGATCACCCGCACAGCGTCGGGGTGGATGCCGATGATCGTGACGCGGCTGTCGTCGATCTTGCGCGCGCGCAGCATCGACGGGTTCACCTTGAGGAAGATGATCGCCAGGAAGGCGCCAACGCCGACGACGAAGCCGACAATCAGTAGCTCGCGGGCTACGAAGTAGGGGCCCATGATGCCAAGCAACAGCACGCCAATGCCGACCAGAGCCATCATCTTTCCGCTGCGCCAGCGCGCGTCGCACTCGGAGCACAGCGGGATCACCATCTTGGCTGTCTTGCGCATCAGCAACATCGCGAGCAGCCCCAGCATGTTGCAGATGAAGACCAGGAAGAACACGTAGGGCGGGTTGTACTGGAAGAGGTGGTCCTGGAAGTTGGTGACCTCCTTCGAGCCGCACTTCAAGCAGACCTTGGGGAACGTTGCCGTCTTGTCGATGGCCAAGTCGTTGCCCACTTGTTCCGCATGGTAACGACCGCCGCCGTCGACTTCGAGATCGCCTGGTGCTGCCTCGGACTCTGGTGGTGCGTACGGATTATCGCTCACTGCTTCCCCCGCGCACGCGAGACGGCGTGCGCCACGCCGGCGATTGCGCGCTCGATCTACAAAACTCGAACCGCCGCCCAGCTGTGGGCGGCGGTTCGAGCATACCGGGGCTTGAGCGCCGTGGGGAGGCTACTCGACTAGTGTCACTGCGCCCTCGGCGGCCGAGGAGACCAAGGCCGCATACTTTGCGAACACTCCGCGGGTGAAGCGCTTCGGCGGTGCGACGTAGGCCTTGAGCCGACTGGTGATTTCCTCGTCGCTCAGCTCCACTGACAGCAGATTCTGATCCGTGTCGATGACGACTATATCGCCGTCTTTGAGCGCGGCGATGGGACCACCAACCACGGCTTCTGGGGCCACATGCCCAATCATGAGCCCGCGGGTTGCACCGCTAAAGCGCCCGTCCGTGATCAGCGCGACGTCCTCGCCCAGGCCTTGGCCAACCAGCGCCGCGGTGACGCCCAACATCTCGCGCATCCCAGGGCCACCTTTGGGGCCTTCGTGCCGGATCACGACCACGTCTCCGGCTTGGACCTTGCGTGCTTCCACTGCCGCGAACGCGTCTTCTTCGCACTCGAAGACGCGAGCCGGACCGCGGTGCTTGGTTCGCTCGTGGCCAGCCATTTTGACCACCGCGCCCTCGGGCGCGAGGTTACCCTTCAAGATCACGAGCCCGCCGGTCTCCTTGAAGGGCTTCTCTGCGGAAGCGATCACCGTTTGCCCAGGTGTCTCCTTGGCTTTCTCGCCCTCCTCAGCCAGGGTGTGGTCACTGACGGTCTTCGCCGCGCCGTCGATCAGCTTGCCGTCGACCAGGCGCTTGGCGACCAAGCGCGTGCCGCCCGCCTTGTGCAGGTCGAAGGCGGTGAACTGCCCGCCGGGCATCAGGTCCGTGATGATTGGGGTGCGCTTCGAGATCGCCATGAAGTCATCGATGTTGAGCTCGACACCGGCTTCTCGCGCGATGGCCAAGAAGTGGAGCACCGCGTTCGTCGAACCGCCGGTTGCTGCCACGGAAGCGATGGCGTTCTCGATCGACGTGCGGTTGACGATGTCGCTCGGCTTCACACCCTCGTGCAACAGGCGCATCACGCGCCTGCCAGCTTCTCGCGCGGCTTCGTCTCGCTCGGCGACGCTGGCTGGGACGCCACTGCCGAACGCTGCGAGGCCGAGGAACTCCATCGCCATCGCCATGGTGTTCGCCGTGTACTGTCCACCGCAGGCTCCGGCGCCCGGGCACGCCTTCTGGGTGATCTCATCGAGCTCCTTGTCGCTCATCCTGCCGGCGCTGTGGCGGCCGACGGCCTCGAACACGTTCTGGATCGTGACGTCGATGCCGTTGTGTTTCCCCGGGGCAATCGAGCCGCTGTAGAGCACGACGCTGGGCAGGTCGAGGCGGATGAGCCCCATGGCGGAGCCGGGAATCGTCTTATCGCAGCCAACGATGGCCACCATGGCATCGAAGCGGCAGCCGTGGCCCATCAGCTCGAGGCTGTCGGCGATCACCTCGCGGCTGATCAGCGAAGCCTTCATGGCCTGGCTGCCCATCGACACGCCGTCGCTCACGCTGATGGTGTTGAACTCCATCGGCGTGCCGCCCGCTTCCCGTACGCCTTCCTTGACCAGCTCCGCCAGGTGGCGATGGTTGTAGTTGCAGGGCATCGTCTCGGTCCAACAGGTGGCGACGCCAACCAGCGGCTTCTTCAAGTCAGCGTCGCTGAAGCCGATGGCGTGCAGCATCGCGCGGGAAGGCGCCCGAGACGGGCCATCGAGCAGGGTACGGCTCTTTTCGCGAGGATCGTGGGTCATGCATGTCTCCGTGGGGCACCGCTGGGTGCCTCGAACTCTCACGCGGTGAGGATCACCGCCAAAGGCCCTGGTCGCGCGTGCGACTCAGTGGGTGCGACTCAGTGGGTGCGACTCAGTGGGCGCGGCTCTTGGTCGCGCAGCGGAAGCCGACGTCTACCTCACGATAGATCGGTGGTCGTGACTCTCGGCGCTTGCCCCGGAGCTCCTCGGGCTTCTTGCTCTTCCAGCTGCCGCCGCGCACGCTGTAGTCCTCGCCACCCGAGTCGGCTTTGCCGTAAGCTGCGTAGCTGGTGCTGGTCCACTCGCTCAGGTTGCCGACCACGTCGTAGACACCCGAGACCTGAGGCGGCAGCGACTTGACGGGGCAGGGGCCATCCGCCTTGTTCCAGCAAGCGTTGTTCGCGTTCGGCGCCTTGTTGCCCCAGGGAAACTCAAGGCGGTCCTCGCCGCCGGTCGCGAGCCACTCCATCTCTGCTTCGGTGGGTAGGCGCTGGCCCTTCCACTTGCAGAAGCGCTCGGCGTCATCGTGACTGACGCAGTTGACTGGCAGGTCCTGTTTTTCTTCCAGGTTCTTGGCGAAGCGTGCGGTGCACAGCGTGCTGCGCTGCTCCACGGTAGCCGCGCTGAGCTTCTCCTCGGTTTGGATGCTCTCCGGCGGCGCGTCGCAGATGTCGTTGGCGACGCAGGCCTTGTAGGTCTTCAGGTTGACCTCGGTCGCGTCGATGCAAAATGCTTCGATCTTCACTTCGCTTTGCGGCTGCTCGTCGGGGCGCCCTTGGCCCTTGGGTGAGCCTTGACGGAGCGTTCCGCCTTCGATTGCCACCATGCCTGGCGGACAGGCGCCTTGGGCTGGATCGCTCGGCGGGGTGTCGACGGGCGCGGCGGTTTCAGTCGGCGTGGCGGTTGGCTTGGCTACCGTGGTGGGCTTCGGTGGAGGCGCCGCGGGTGTGGGCTCGCTGCCGCCGCAGGCGGTGAACGCAGTGAACGCGGCTGCCAAAGCCGCCAGCGAGCCGAGCGCCTGTGCGCGTCCAAACGGGGTGGTCACGGCCGCGTACTTTGCGGAGTGGGCTGTGTTGGGGTCAAGCGCTGGCGTGCAGTTTGGTGCAGGCTGGCGCGGATTCTTCAACGGCTTTCCTCACCCCCAAATCCCGCTCAGGCAGCCGAAGATCCAGGGAAAATCCTTGCGGAACGTGAATTGCTAAGAAACTCGGCCGTATAACCCAGGGTTGAAACTCGGCGGTCGTCGCTCCAAGGTTGGCCCGCCGACGAGGGATCTGGCAGAGCCAAGCGGGCGTATTTTTCGGCGCCCGAGGCGTGAGCAAGAGACCCCCTCGGCTCCGAAGCAAGTCATGCGTATTCGTGCCTGGATTGGATTGATATTGGTCGCGCTGCTGCTCTCGAGCAGCAGCTTCGCGGCGCCCAAGACCCACGTCGTCGAGAAGGGCCACTCGCTGTGGTCCATCGCCCGTCGCTATGGCGTGACGGTGACCGCGCTGCGCGCGAAGAATCACCTGAAGAAGGGTGACGCGCTGCAGATTGGTCAGCGCCTCGAGATCCCGCCGAAGGACTGGAAGCCCGATGGCTCGGAGTCTTCGAAGGACGACGACGCGAAGGACGACAAGCCGTCGCGCAGCAGCAAGAGCGACCCGGACTGGGTGAACGCGAAGCCCGCCCCCGAGACGCAGACTCAGAAGACGGCCAAGGAGCGCGGCGTGAACCCGTGCAACACGCCGGACCCTGGCTGGGGCACCTACACCCGCTGGGATCGCGCGCCGAGCGTGGGTCAGATGATCATGCCGGAGCGCGGCGGCGTCTCCCGCAGCGGCGCGTTCGACGTGATGATCCACTTCCACGGCCACGAGCCGGTACGCAAGGAGTGGGTCAAGGTGATGAACGGCACCGTGCTGGTCGGTATCGACCTCGGCATTGGTTCCGGTCCCTACGAAGCCACATTCCGCTCGCCGGCGGCGTTCAAGGCGCTGCTCGACTCGATCGAGAAGGGCGTGGCGGAGCACTCGGGCAACAAGAAGGCTCACATCCGCAAGCTCGGTCTTTCCGCATGGAGTGCTGGGTACGGCGCCGTGGAGTCGATCCTGCGTATTCCTGAGTACGCGAAGAGCGTGGATAGCGTGGTGCTACTGGATGGCTTGCACGCGGCGAATACCGAGCCGATGAAGAGCAAGCAGCTCGATCCCTTCGTTGATTTTGCGAAGCAGGCGGCGCGCCGTCGCAAGTTCATGTTCGTATCTCACTCGTCGATTATTCCGCCGGGATACGCGTCGACGACGGAGACCATGCACTTCTTGGTCAACGAGCTCGGGGGCAAGCCGCGCAAGGGGCGCCCGCGCAAGAGCGACCCGATGGGGCTCGATCTGATCGACCGCTACGACCGTGGCTTCTTCCATGAGCGCGGCTACAGCGGCAACGACAAGATGGACCACTGCGCGCACATCGGGCTCTACAAGGATGTGCTCAAGGTTCACATCAAGCGGCGCTGGAATAGCCCCCGGGGCTACGCGGCCAAGCCCACTCGAACGGCGAAGAAGTAAGGGCGACGCGAGGGATCAGCCGGCGCTTCGCTGCGCCGGCCGACGGCGAACCTACATCGTCGCCGTCCAGCGTCAGCACTCGTAGACCTGCACCTCCCCGAGGCGTTGATGGTCGCCCTGGCGCTGCCAGTAGCAAAACAGCCGGCCCGACAGAAACAGCACCGCCAGCTCGACGGGTAGCCCCTCTGCTTGGGCGTAGCCAAAGAATGGGTCCTTCTCCAACCAGTTCCAGTTCATGCCTAGAGGATCGGTTTGGCGTGCCAACTCTTGAGCGCCGGCTGGCTTTGTGTGGCTGAAAGCTCAAGCGCTGACGAAAGCGCACGTAGGCGCTCAAGGTTGCGGGAGGCGTGCAGCAGCAGAATTCGACTTCTGATTCTCAGATTGCCGCGATGGACTCCGCGATGAGACCCTCGAACCTTTCACCACCCATCACGACTTCTGGCGTATCCGCATGGAAATTTCTGAGGGCGAAGAGCAGCTCTCCTATGTCTGAGGGCGAGAAGGACCAGCCTTCCGTGTCCGACCAACCCAGAGCAAGCGCGAAGTCGTCGCCCCGCCGTTCGCAGCGGATCCAGCGCGAACACTGGTCTGAGAGATCGAACGGCAGAAAGGCCTGCGAGCCGTCACTCAACGAGCGTGCGGCTTCGAGCCACTGCTCGAGGAGACGGCGCATGACGAGGCGGATCTTCTCATCGTCCTCCTGTTCGGGAAGCAGTCGATTGTCCAACGCGAAGTAGTAGGAGTCGCACGTGTACTCCTGCCCTGCGAACTCCAGCACCACGTCGTCGTGAAGCTTCGAGTTATCCTGGAAGCGGAGGCCCAACGCTCGCGGCGAATCCATGGCGCAAGCTTAGCGGATCCGCGCGACTATCGTGCGAAGGCTCACAGCGGAGTCAGCTTACGGATGCGATTCTTGTGCGCGATCTCGACGATCTCGTTGCGCTTACCCTCGGGGAAGCGATAGCGCCCAAAGTGAGTGGTGAAGACGCTGACGTCAGTGTTGTTCACCGCGGTCACGGTGCTGCACTCGGAGACTAGTCCGTCGTACATGGCGTTGCCCATCTGCACCTGGCCGAGCTTCACGTCGCACACGTCGTAGATCGTCCACTGCACGGGGTGCGCCGAGAACCAACTCGACTGCGACGCGTTGACCTTGTCGCGACCCATCTGCGCGCCGTCGAAGAGCACCCACTCGGACCAGTACTTGGCTAGGTTCGCGGAGCTCTTGCTGTTGAAGGCCTGCTCGAAGCCGAGCTGATCGGCGTGGGACACCTTCATGAAGGCGCTGTTCTTGTTGCCCGTGCGGATGCCGATCGCGCGCTCACAGCACAGCGCCATGCGCGAGTCGGAGCGCTCGCTCGCGGTCGTTTCCGCGCGGCTATCACAGCTGCCGCCGCCGCGAGTCACCGCTGCCGTCCCGTTGGCCCACGTGGCGGTCCAGCTACTGTAGGTCGCCACGGCTGGGTTCGCGGCGCAGGCTTTGATGTACTGCGTCTCAGTGCACAACGACAGCCCCTGGCTCGCACAGCTCTGGGCGGCCTCGACGAAGTTCTTGCTCTGGTCGCCGCCGTTGCGTTGCGCGGCGAAGCCCGGTGTCCACACGCCGTTGGATGCCTCACCTTCGCCTACCTGAAAGCGTGAGATGGTGGGGATCTGTGGTGGGGCCGGGGCCGGCTGAGGCGCTGCTGGCTGCGCTTGTGGCTGCGCTTGTGGCTGCGGCTGCGCTTGTGGCTGCGGCTGCTCGGCCGCTGCGGGAACCTGGGGATTGGCCGCCGCAGGCGGCGATTCATCCTTGCTCTTACAGGCGAGCAGCGCCAGGCCTAGGCCAAGTAACCCAACTAGTGCAGTGTGCATCTCACGATTTGCAGCCATTACCCTGAGGATACATCAGCTGCGCCGAGCGATGGAGCGCAAACGCCTCGAAAGATTTCGATCGCGGCCCTAGATCAAGCCTTTGAGCCTTGCGCGACGTACGGCTTCGTCCCGGCTCGTGGCGTGGAGCTTCTCGTACACCTTCTTGATGTGGGAGTGCACGGTATGAGGACTTAGGTTGAGTTCCTGAGCGGCGTCTTTGTAGGTGAAGCCGCGCTCGAGCAGCGCGAGCACGTCGCGCTCGCGAGCGGTGAGCAAGTAGTCCTCGGCGACGATGTTTTCGCTTTGAAACACACGAATCACCGAGCGGGCGATGCGCGGGCTCATTGGCGCGCCGCCGGCAGCCAGATCGAAGATGGCCTCGACCAGCTCCTCGGGCGACGCGCCCTTCAGGATGTAACCGGTCGCGCCGGCACGCACTGCCGCGAACACCACGTCGCGCGCCTCGGAGACGGTGTGGGCCATCACCTCCACCGCGGGACTCCGCGCCTTGATCGCGGTGATCAGCTCCGGGCCGCCGATGTCGGGCAGCTCGAGGTCGACGAGCACCACGTCGGGGCTGAGCGCTTCGAGCGCCTCGAGCAACGGCAGGCCTTCGGCGAAGCTGGCGATGAGCTCGAGGGGTGGCGCGCTCGACAGCACATCGACGAGCGTCTCTCGATAGCCTGCATCGTCCTCGACGAGCGCAAGCCGTAGCGCTGGTCGCGTTTCTGTCATCGTGTCTCCACCCCGCTAGGCCTCTCCGCCTGATCCCGCCTGTTCAGCATACTGGATTGGCAATGGGATCGAGAGGATCAGCCGCGCGCGACTCGCGTCGCTGTCCATTTCGAACTCCAAGTCACCGCCAAGCTCCCCGGCGCGCGCTCGCATGCTGCCCATTCCGGCGCCCAGATTCACTCCCGATGCGGGGCCAGCCGTCTCTGACTTGGCGTTCGTGCCGTCGTTGATCACCTCGAGGCGCAGCCGTGAGTCATCGACCTCGAGCGCGACCTCCAGCCGTGGCTCGACGCTGTGCTTGCTGACGTTCGTCAGCGCCTCCTGCAGGACTCGTAGCACCTGCACGTAAAGGAACGCACCTGGCGGCTCTGTCGCCCGGACTTCGACGCGCACGCTCGCGCTTCCACCCGTCGCCTGCACGCAGCGCTGAGCACCCAGGCGGATTTGCGCTTCGAGCTCGCTCCAGGCGACTTCCTCGCTGTCGAGGGCTTGCATCAGGTTACGGATCTCGCGATTGCCTTCCTCTGCGAGCGCGCGAATCGTTGGCAGCGGGTCCTTCTTCTTGGGCGCAGCGGATAGCATGGAAATCGTGGTGGTGATGCGCCCCAGGCCGTCATGCAGATCGCGCAAGAGCAGTGTGCGTTCCCGCGCGGTAGCGATGGCTTCTGCCGCAAAGGCGTCGCGCTCGGCGCTGAGCGCGGCCAAGCGCCGCTGCAGCACGGCGCCGCTCGCCAGGAAGAGCCCAAAGGAGCCCAAGTGCGCTGTCGTGTCGCCGCTCGCGATCACACCCAGGCTGAGCAACAGGTCGCGAACTGAAAACACCGCGACGACCACCAGCCCCACACCCCAGATCTGCGCCTCACGGACACCCCGCAGCGCCTGGCGTGCGACCACCGCCATGACCAGCACCCACTCCGCCAAGTAGAGCACCCTCACCCCAAACAAGAAGGGGTTCGAGAGCTGAGTCGACACGTTCAAGAACAGGAGGATCAAGCCACCCGCTGCGGCCAGCACATTCAACGGCAACAGCCGCCAGACCCAGCGCTTCTCGGGCGCGAACGTTGCCGCGAAGAACAGCATGAAGCCGACTCCAGTACCGCCGAGCCCCGTCGCCCACAGCGTCAGCCAGAGCTCTGGGTTCGGCACCAGCAGATCGCGGATCTGGGTGTAGAACGCCGCCCATAACCCCGTGGAAATTAGCCAGATGCCGAAGCCGAGAAATGCCCGCCGCTCCACCCCGCGCAGCGCCACGCCGAGAGCCGCGAAGCCACCCAGCAAGAACACGACGATCAGCGCCGCCCGCAGCGCGTCTCGCCGTAGCATGCCCTGCACGAGCTCTCGAGGCTTGCCGATGCGCACTTCGCCCCGCAACCCCGTCTTCGAGTAGTCGCTCTCGATGCGCAAGCGGAGCCAGCGCCCGCCGCCGGTCTCAGGCAGTTCGATCAAATGATAGGCCTGCGCGCTCGCGAGCTCGCTCTCATCAGCCGCGAGTGAATTCGCACCCAAGTACGCAGCATACTTTGTGTGCACCGGGGGCAGTAAGATGCTTTTCCCTGCGGCAGCGGGTGGTAACTCCACGGCGATCCACACGAAGCGCGACTGCTGATTGGGGATCTGCCGCGGCATCATCACGCTCTGCCAGGGCGGCTTGCCGTGCGCGATCCACGCGCCGTCGTCCTCTTCGAACGAGTAGTAGTACGGACCCTGCACGACCTGCGCTGATGCCGCAGTCGCCCACAACAGGCTGAGCAGCGCGCAGAGCGCAGCCACCCACCACGCACGTGCGCCTCGCCCCGCCACCCATCAACGGTAACCCGACCTCGCCCGAGTCGCGGCGTTCGCTGTCGCATTTGGGGGTGAGGTCAGGCGCAGCCGCTCGGAAAATCCCCAAGCAGCCAGGTGCCCGGAGCACCTGCACAGCGTCAAATGAAGCCAAAAACCCAGGTGCCAGCGCGCACCCCTTGAGCACCCGCAGATCTCCGACTAGGTTTCGCCCCCTCGCACGAGTGGCGGAATTGGCAGACGCGCCGGATTTAGGTTCCGGTGCCGCAAGGCGTGGGGGTTCAAGTCCCTCCTCGTGCACAACTCAAGGCAGTGTGGCGGCGACATCGCTGCCCGCAGACGCCTGCAGGATCGGGACTTGGCCTTACTGGAGACTCCAGGGAGTGGCGGCACAGTCGCTTGAAGGATCTGGGAAGCACCGAAGAGCCGGGGACAAGTCCTAGTCTTTGTTCGCTGACGGACTGACCGGCGTCGCAGCGATTGTCCGGTCAAGTTGATCTACGGCTGGTCGAGTCTCGCCATGGGGGAGTCACTGGGTGCTTGCGCTTGGAGGAGCGGGACTCGTGCCTTCGGCCGAGTCCTGGTGTGTTTGGTCGCTGGGCGGTGGCGCGGGTGGAGTCGCTGCGTGCTCGCGCTTGGAGGAGCGGGACTCGCGCCTTCGGCCGAGTCCTGTTGTGTCTGGTCGCTGTGCGTTGCCGCGCGGGTGGAGTCGCTGCGTGCTTGCGCTTGCACGAGCGGGACTCGAGCCTTCGGCCGAGTCGTGGCGTGTCTGGTCGCTGTGCGTTGCCGCGTGTTTGTGAAGTGGCTGGTTGCCAGAACCGGCAGGAGGCCTTGACTGGAGAATGCGGCGATTGGCCGCACCACCGCTTGGAGAATCTCCTGGAAGCATCGCAGAGCGGCCCAAGCCATTCAGGTCCACAAAGTTCCCCTGCTCAGCCTGACGCGGCTTGTGGCTCCCGCCCCCTCTCCAACACAGGTCATACGACGGTCGACTCAACGGGCTAGTATCTAGAGCGATGAGAGCTGTTTCCACGACCATTGACTTTAGCGTGGTCAACCGCTTGGCGGCGCGGCGCCGAGCCGCTCAAACGAACGCAGATCTCAAGCTCGCGTTGCTTAAGCGACTGACTCGACAGTTCGTAGCCGGGACGCTGCCGTGCTACTCCGAGTCGAGCATCGAACAGTCTTGGAACGAACAACTGTTCGCTGCTGTACTCGGGTACCAAACGCAATTCTCACACGACCGCCTGCCATTCCACATGAAGGCGAAGAACTTTCAGGCTGGGTACTTTAGTGACTTCTCATTGGGACAGTTTGGAGTTGGCGTCGACAAGATCGTGGCGTCCGCCGAGCTGAAGGGCGCGCTCGTCGACCTCGACAAGCCGCAAGGGGCTAAGTATGGCCACCTTACGCCAGTGCAACAGGCGGTTCGTACGGCGAGAGCGCAGCCTGGTTGTGAGTGGGTCCTTGTCTCGAACTTCGTAGAACTCCGCCTCTACCGTACACAGAACGCAGCCACTCCGGTGGTGCATGCATGGCTTCCCGACGTCTCGGGGCCACTCGAGTTGGCCCGGCTGGAGGCGGTGCTGGACCGGAAGGCGCTCTTGGGCGATCGTCGACACCCGGGGGAGTTACTGACAGTAATGAGCGCACCAGCGGATCACCCTGCCTCGATCGTTGAACCTGCGAATGGCGAGTATCGTGTAGTCCTGCGTTTCACTCCTCAACCCGAGCAGGAGATCCCACTTTTCAAGGCGGAACGAGGGCTCCTGGACGCCGTGACCAAGGCACCCGGCTGGTTCCGTCTTTTTGAGCCCCCCAACTTCGGGCGCAGCCTTCTGCTTCGCTCCAAACTTGCTGACGGTTGGGTTGCAGTCGACGGTGGGAGTGATCGGAACGGGGTCGAAGGGCGAGTCGCGATCAGCTTGCTCGGTCAGGTCCAAGCCAGCTTTCGCTTCCGTGCGCTCACGCACCGCTTTGACCAAGTTCAGGGATACGCAGTGGAGTTCGGTTGGATACTGAATTGCTTGAGGTTTTTCGGAGGTCTTCTGGATGATCTCCACGCGATGACGACGCTTCGCGGGCTCTTCGCAGCCGAACTCAGAGAGGTCAGGGACAAGTTCATGGATGTCCCGCGCACAATGCTCATACCGGGAGCTCAGAACTCAGGAGTCGCAGAGAACGACGAAATCCTGGCCGGCGACTTCGCTTGGGACGGTCGGGACGACACGCTGGCGAACCTTGAGGGCATGTGCGCGTGTGAGCTTGCAGCATATTTCCGTGGGGTAAATAGCGGGATCGGTGCGAGTCTGGACGCGGTGGTAGGCGAGATCGAACAAAGCAACTTGCACGACCTCTCCGCAACGCCATAGGCGCTACGAAAAGGCGGCAGCGGACCTGCGATCCGAAGTCCGGGAACCAATCTCCAGGGCTGCACGCACCGACAGCGTGATGTGAGGCGAACGATATCGCAACGACAGCGAGGCCGGTCGGGATTCGCCAGCCCTAGCGTAGCCCGTCCAGCGCAGTTGCCGAACTCAGCATATGAGACAGTAGCGACACGGCTGCGGCAGCCGCTAGCGCCTGGTGGGTTTCTCCTTTCCCGTACCCCCAATCGCAAATGCCCTTAATAATCAACCACTCGATCTGCTCTCTGAGAGCGGCATTCACGATCCCAGTTGCTTCCATTTCTCCACCAATTGCGTTGGGGAAAGCGGCAAACAGCGAGGTCCGGAAGTCGAGATCGTCGATAAGCTTCTCCCCCGACAGTATGGGCCCTACATGAATTGCGACCTCGCGTCCGTCCGGGCGCGAGAACCGCCATCCTGTTATGTTTCGAGACCGGTTAAGCAACGTCGGTCCGGCACTCTCGGTGCCTCCACGCTGCACCGGAACTCCGGTCCCCACACGCTGCAGCTCGTAAGACGAAACTTGTTCTGAAATCAGCACGTCGGCGATCTTTTGCTTCCAAGGATCTTTGCCGAACGCAATACCAACAGCAATCACGCCTCGGGGACGCCAATACCTAAGTGCGTCGGCTACGGAATAGGCAGAACCACTAGGCTTCACGGACGTGCCCATTTGGCTCATCACCACGGCGACGTTGTGAGCGCCCAAGCGGCCGACGTAGTAGGTCTCGTGCGCCACGTGTGCTTTAAGGATCGCTTTTCGTCCAGTACAGGGCTTCATCTCGGCAAGGAGTGCTATTCGTTCGACGGGTGTCGCCACTGCGATAACGAGTTCGACGTTGCCCTGAAGACGGTCGGCTTCGTTCCGAGCTATGTCGCGTACGGGCGGTTCCACGGAGAACCACGGTTGACGATCGGCTTCATATCCCGCCAGGGGCCACTGTTCCCGAATTGCAGAGACCTCCCCGAAAGCAACTCCCGGTGACTCGGAGTTGTCAACGCCCTTTTCGAGCAGGTCCGCTGCGGGCGAGACCGCAAGTTCTTGTTCAATAACATACTTCTTCCCCAGGCCAGCCGGTGTCAGGGAATAGCGGTATCCGTTCTGCTTGAGTTCTCCCCGCGCGACTAGTTCGACCAGAGCAACTTCCACCTCGGCAAGGTGGCTCTCACAACATGCAGCGTCGAGGTCTTGGAGTGTAGGGTGCAATGGTACGGCAGCGAGGAGTTGGTCGTGCAACCTGTGTCCGCCGAGCCGCCAGTAGGCAACGCTGGGATTTCGGATGGCGGCACACGCCATTGCCGCTTTGCGCCCGAGGGGCGTTGCTCGAAAGCATTCCTCGCCGGGTATCGGGTCCCCGTGAAGGATCGGCGGTGGTGGGAGGCGCAAACCGGGGATATTCGGGAATCTCAGGCGGGGGCCCGGATTCGACGTCGTCTCCACAAGGCCACGATCAACCAATTCGCCCAGCGCAGCGGCCATCTCGCCCTCGCTGGTGGGAACCCTACGCCGGGAGTGGATGAGGTCCTCCTAGCAATACGCTGCCCCAACGCCGTGGGGTGGCTTCCGGGGGCGATGAAGCTCGTCAGTATCAATGCGGAGGGAAATCTAATCTGGCGAGCCATCCTCGTATGAGGGGATTCTTCTTCAGACCAAAAAAGGCCGTTGAATGTTCTGTCCGATTTTGCATCCGAATAAAAGCGCATCGGAGCACTACGAAAACAACAGGGGTTTGACCCGATGGATGGACCAAAAGCACAAAGCTGATCTAGAGAAGCATTTACGCGGACCAAAAAATCATCGCACATCGGTTGGAAATTTCAGGTTGCCCTCTGGCGGCCGTCTCCCGTCCGGTAGGATCGGCCTACGCCAATCGCGACTGTCTCGGAGATCTGGCTCGCTTAGAGACGCGAACCCTTCATCGATGACGTCCATCCCGGCAACTAGCTCAAGGTCGATGAACTTGCACGCAAGGGGAACGGGGATCGCATGCGCCGAGGGGCGATTCAAGGCGTCGATGGGGTTGTTTTGAGCAACCGCGCGGATACGGAGCTCCTCAGAATTCTGCGGAAACACCGAGACATACAGTTTGCCTGGGCGCAACAGTGTTGCATTGAACCGACCACGATACTCCCAAGACACGATATGGATCCGCTGTTGACGACCGTCGCAGAACGCTTCGAAGTCGTGTAGCCCAGTTATGTGCCGAATCAGAGAATCGAAGGTGTAGCAGCGCCCCGTAC
Organism: Polyangiaceae bacterium; assembly: GCA_041389805.1. Classification (GTDB taxonomy): domain Bacteria; phylum Myxococcota_A; class Polyangia; order Polyangiales; family Polyangiaceae; genus JAHBVY01. Next base: position 128,362 of record JAWKRD010000021.1, read on the forward strand.
GCTCACTCTCAAGGATCCCTGACAGCTCGGACGCTGGATTGCGTATCGAGGAACTTAGCTGCTCGCACGGTAGGTGCGCCCACATGTTCGGTCGTGAGGTGGGGCGCCACTCTCGATTCCAGTAGCCGGCCAGACCCAAGTCTAGGAATACTTCGCCTGCACACATCAAGCTGTCGGACCGCAAGCTGTTCTCGAGGCGAGAGACGAAATCGCCTCCGGACCATTCCTCCCCTGTTGCGCGGACTCGGCCGAATGCCTCGTTCAGTATGGGCGGCAGATCTGCCGTCCGAGCGAGATCCACCCGGACCATGTATGGTCTCCAGGAATTCTGCTCGGGAGGCGCTATGAGCACTGACCTAATGAACGCGCCACTTCCGCGCCGGGCAGCCTCACGAACAACTTCGAGTACGGCGAGATGATTGGCGGGGACGTCGTGAGGCCAACGGCGCTCTTTCGGCACGAGAAGGTTCTTTCGCTAAGAGGCTGGTTCCGCGTCTGAGCGCGTTCTCCGCTTTTGAGGATGCCAAGGCGACTTCCTTGGTGCAAGAGTCGCCCGTCGGATCGAGGCTGACGAAGGGAGGATCGCCTGTTCGAGCGAGTTCTCCCACGCTCGCGCTGTAGCTACGATCGCGCTCAGAGGGGTTGCGTCGGTTACCTCCTCAGAAACCCCAGGGCTCGCAGCGCGCTCTTGTCCTCGATCTTCACCCGCGCGATGGCGCTCCACTCGAGGTACCAGGCCCACAGCTCCGCCTCGCGTTCCTTGAGGGCATCCCTGGTGTCTCGGGGTTCTGGTAATGCCGTGGGGATACTCTGAAGAGCGGCTAGGAGGGCTCTCGCTTGGTCGACGACGCGTCGGTTGAGGCCGCGTTTGGTTAGTAAGGCGCGAGCGGCCTTGGCGTCCTGGTCCTTGCGCTGTTCCAGCGCCGTGAGGCGATCGAGGAAGACTACGACGGAGCTGAGCACGTCGAGGCCCTCGGTCTGGTGGACATTGAGGAAGAGCTGGTCGTGGATGCTCGGGAAGCGGTGGGCGAGGCTCGCCTTGGCGACGGGGAACCAGTGGTTCTCCCAGGCGTCGAGTTGCTCCACGGAACGCGGTGGCTCTCGCTCGGGCGGCGCCGTGAAGTCCACGGGGCGCAGCTCTCGCAGCAGGCGCCAGCCTTCGTCGAGGTCGGATTGCGCGAAGCCGGCGCTCTTCAGACCGGAGATCGCCCGTGGGTGACTGATGCCTTGAAGGAACGTCAGGACGCGGTGGGCCTTGTCGGAGGTGGAGAGCTTCGCCATGTGTTCCCCCTCGGTCGGACAGGTGTCCTCCTGGTTGCGTCTTGAATCCCCCTTTCAGTGCGCCTCTCCCCCCAAGAAAAGAGCGACTGGACAGCCAACGGCTGCTCTGGGGACCGCGTGGATTTTTGCCCGCCCCTCAGCTGAAAGGCGTGGGATCCGCCCGAGGGGCACGCTTTGCCCGTATTCCGCGGGGATTGACGATTGTGGAAGCCGCGCTAACCGTGGGGGATTGCGTTGGCGTCGGAGGGGGCTGACTCAAGGCGGCGGCGGACCGCAGCGGAACTCGGGTTGGTTGGCGGCGTTGGGGCCGCCGGGGGCGCCGGTGGTCCAGTAGCACCAGATCCCTCCGCAGGTGGGCGCGGGGTTGTCGCAGTAGTGCTTGTGCCAGACCAACTTGGGGTCGCTGACGCTGCAGCTGCCGTATTTTTCGTCGCCGAACACCGCCGGCACCCACGCGCCCCACACGCCGTTACTCGACTGCAGCTGGCAACGCGAGGGGCTCAAGTCGGCGCACTGATAGCAGCCCGCTTCACCCGCGCCGTAGAGCTTCGTCGAGCAGTCTTCGACTTGGGAATCGAGCTGACACGCGCCGGCGCTGCACACCGTCTGCATCAGCTGTTGGCCGTTGCACTTGAGGCCACACGTCTCGAGGCGTCCGTGGCGCTGGCACTTGTTGCCTTGGCAGATTTGAGAATAGACATGAGTTTGGGGGGGAGATCCGCTGCCTGTGGCGCACACGTTGTTGCAGTCGCTGTTCTGTGTACACGGGTCGCCTTCCCCGCCCATCGAACCGCCGCTGCCTGACGTGCCTCCGCTCGCGCTGCCACCCGTTGCCGTGCCGCCAGTTCCGCTGCCAGCGCTGCCGCCGCTGCTCATGCCAGCTGTGCCCGCGGTACCGCCAGCGCCGCTCCCCGCAGCGCCGCCAGTGCTCGCGCCTCCGACGCTCATGCCCGCCGCGCCCCCGGTGCTTTGCCCTGCGGAACCGCCGGTGGACATGCCTGCTGCCCCCGCGCTGCCTCCGCTCCCCGCGCTCGAGCCCGCGGCTCCGCCAGCCGCGTTGCCTCCGATACCCCCAGAGGCGTTGCCGCCGGTTCCTCCGCTCGTTCCACCCGCACCGGCGGTCGCGCCGCCAACGCCTGCACCGCCGGACCCGCTGTTTCCGCCGAATCCGCCGGTGCAGCGACCCAGGCAATCGTTGGGATCGAGGCGCTCGCACGCGTAGCCGCCGCAGTCCGCCGCGTCTCGACACTCGCCGAGGTTGCCCTCAACGCACTGCCCGTCGCAGCACTCCCTCACTCCACCGCTGGTGCCTCCGGTGGCCTCACAGTCCTCGCGCGCCTCGCACTGCCCAGCGTCGCCCGCGTTGGTCTTTCGCTTGTTCGAGCTGTCTCCCTCGCAGGCGGTGCTGAAGCCCACGCTGATGCCGAAAACCACGCCCAACGCGCCAAGGCGCGCGCCCAACCCTCGTCGCTTCCCCATGTTTCAACCCTACGTGCAGCGAAGGGGAGGGGTCGGGTGATAGATAGGGGATGCGGGTCGATTCGCCGCCCGACCGCAGAGCATGGCTTGGCAAGCCGTAAGAATCATGCACGCTCTGGCGGTGGCGGACCCGTTGTTCGATCAAGTGGAGCGCATTCGGACGAAGTTGGGGGCAAGGGGTATCGCGCTCAATCCCACCCTGAGCGAAGAGGCCGTGCAGGCTTTCGAAGCTCGCCACGCCATTCGCTTACCCGCTGAGTATCGACTCTATGTGTTGGAGCTCGGTGACGGTGGGCCAGGTCCCATCGAGTATGGCGTGCAGCCGCTCGGCACCATGCCGATGGCGCCCACGCCCTTTTCGGACCTTAGCCAGGTGTGCGAGCCGTTCCCGTTCACGCGCGTCTGGTTGTGGGACTTTGACGAGCCGTCCGATGAGGGTTCCCAGGAAGACATCTACAGAGGCGGCATCTACCTTGGCACCGACGGATGCGCGATGGACTGGCACCTGATCATCACTGGTCCGGAGCGAGGGATCCCCTGGATGCTTGCGGATGAAGGGATCCAGCCGCCTTGTCCGCGCCGCCACTTCCTGCAGTGGTACGAAGACTGGTTGGATGGGCGGGGTTCGTTTTACGGGTTTCCGTCCGCTTAGTCCGCTAAGCCGGCGAAGAGGCGAGCCAGAGGCTTGCGCGACACAGTGGGCACAATGCTCGGCATGCACTCCGCTAGGCGCGTCGCGAAGTGCTCCTGTTCTTTCCGCGCGGCGACGAGCTGCGCCAAGGCGTCGTCAGCCGGTAGGCTGAGCCAGGCGAGAACGGCTGCGCGAAGGTGCCTCGCCGGGTGATGCGTGGCAGCTGCTCGAACCCTTGCTTGGCGAGTCGTGTTACCCAGCCCTTACCCCCAACCCCTGATCCCATGCCGAGTGTCTCGGCGTCGACTACCAAGATGCCGTTCGGCTCGGCAGGTAGGGTTCGACGCGGAAACCGAGCTGATTCTTCAAACGACCGTCTGTCTTCAAGCGCTCGAGCGCGTTTGCCAAGGTTGCGTCGCAGGTTGCTCTCGTGAGAAACCAACGCTCGGCTTCGCTTCGCAGATAGGCGGCTGTGTTGCGGGGAGGGGAGTCCTGAACGAACAGGGTGTCGCCTTCGCGATCGACGATGCCGTAGTCGCCCGGATCCCAGCAGCGGCAACCATGACGTACCGGTTCGAGGAGCATCCTTGCCGGGTCGCGAACGGTCGCTGACCAGTAGGTGAAGGGATAGTATGGTACTTCCCCGCGGTAACCCTTTTCGGTACGCACGAGCTCACCTTGAAGCTGGTCTCTCCAGCGGTAGGGTGGATCGCGCTCCAGCCTCTGCACAGCGTAGTCGTAGTGATAGTCGTATGGTGTCCGCTCCGTCGGTTCCCGCACGCTCCACTCTTCGCACTCGACGTGGTCGATGTATTCCATCATCCAGTAGAGCTTGCCCTTGCTTCGGATCACGGACTCGAGAGGATCTGGCAGCGGAGCTTGCACGGCGTTGAAGCCAGGCGGAATCGAGCTGACCTGAATTGGAGGTTTGCCCCACACGCCCTTCGGGCTGAGGTTGAAACCGGCGCCGGATGCGGTGACTTCGGTTGAGCCGCAACGTCCTTCTCGAGTGAAGCCGTGCCCCTTGAGACGCCACTCCTCTGCGAACTCGATCTCTACGGCTTGGCGCTGCTGTACGGGTCGATCCGGGTCAAAGATCAGATCCACGCAGTTCAGTGGTTTGAAGCCAGTTTGCTGCTCCGAATAGGTGATCGCTAGGGACTGCAGCACCTGCGCGTTGGGGATCGGTGGGAAGAGGTATTCCGGCAGCTTGTGCGAAGAGAGCGCAGAGCGCGTGGCGAATGCCTTGATGCGTGCTGGTTCCTTCGGGTCCGGGTCCCAGCGCTCGAAGCCCAGCTGATTGAGCTCGGTGCTCGCCCCAACGCCCCGCGTCACGCTCACCCTGGCCCCCGGATACAAGCGACCTACCTCTTTCCCGTTCGGTTTGTCGAGGTGAATGGGAGTGACCTCTTGAGCGTAGAGCAGCACGCCGCCGTGGGCTGCGGGCACGTTCATCAGCTGTTCCGGGAGCAGGCCGAGGTGTACGCCGGTAGCGGCGTCTTCCACATTCCGATCCGCGCGGATCATCACCTCGCGCGCATCAAGCACGCGCACTCCGTGGACAGAGCCGGAGTCGAGGAGCTGAGTGTCCTCGAGCCAGTAGGTGCCAACAGACTCTGCCGGCGGCGCTGGCTTTGGCGCTGGGGAACACCCCGCCAGCGCGAGTACTATCCAGAGCTCTCGACCCGCGAACACCGACACAGCTTAGCTAGCGCAACGCAGCGTTGCAGATTCTTTCTCACTCGCGAGACTGCCGCCGGACTACAACGGAGAACATGGGGGAAGAGACCAAACGAACCTGGCTACGCGCACTGGCACCCGATGAACTCGCAGACGGACGAGTCAAACCGGTCACCTGTGCGCACCGCACGGTGTGCATGACGCGCTTCGAGGGGCGCTACGCGGCGCTCGACAACAAGTGTCCGCACCAGGGCGGGCCGCTTGGCGAAGGGTCGATCGAAAACGGTTGGTTGCGTTGCCCCTGGCACGGCTGGGACTTCCACCCTCTCACCGGGAAGTCGCCAGGAACCCTGGATGATGGGGTGGAGACTTATCCGGTCGAAGAGCGCGAGGACGGGGTCTACGTCGGTTTCCCTGAGGAAATGCCTCACGCGCGCACCGTCAGTGATGTCATGGCCGAGACCATGGTCGCCTGGGACATCAAGTGGGTGTTCGGCATGGTTGGCCACTCGAACCTGGGACTGGCGGACGCTCTGCGGCGCCAGACGCTGACTGGCAAGCTGCGTTACGTTGGCATCCGTCACGAAGGAGCGGCAGCGTTCGCGTGCTCCGCCTACGGCAAGCTCACCGGTAGACCCGCCGCTTGCTTGTCCATTGCGGGACCCGGCGCGACGAATTTGCTGACCGGCTTGTGGGACGCGAACGTGGATCGCTCACCCGTCCTCGCGCTCACCGGGCAAGTGCAGACGCAAGTGTTGGGGCCAGGCGCCTTCCAGGAGGTCGACCTGGTTGCGGCGTTTGGCAAGGTCGCCCAGTGGAGCCAGACGGTACTTCACAAGAGTCGGCACGCTGAGCTGGTCAACTTGGCCTGCAAGAGCGCGATTTTGAACCGCGGCGTCTCGCATCTGATTTTCCCCGACGAAGTGCAGGTGCTGCCGGCGGCTGAGGGAGCCAAGGCTGGCAGTCCCGTGGGGCGCGTGGCGGCGCTCGCAGTAGCGCCGCCCGTCGAGTCGCTCGAGCGTGCCACGAAGATGCTCAAGGCAGCCAAGCGCCCAGTGATCATCGTAGGTCACGGGGCGCGTTTTCACATGGATACGATTGTGGCGCTCGCCGAGGAACTGAACTGCCCCGTGCTCACCACCTTCAAGGGCAAAGGACAGATCAGCGACGCTCATCCGCTGGCGGGAGGCGTGCTGGGGCGCAGCGGCACGCCCATCGCGAGCTGGTTCATGAACGAGGCGGACCTGCTCCTGGTGTTCGGCGCGAGCTTCAGCAACCACACCGGGATCAGCGCGAAGACGCCGACCATTCAGGTCGACTTCGACCCGATGGCCCTTGGGCGCTTCCACGCCATCGACGTCCCCGTGCTGGGCGAGATCGGCACCACCGCGACTGCGATGCTCGGGGCCGTGAAGGGCCATCACCAAGCGATCGATCAGCGGCCGGAGGTAGCGACGCGCTGGCAGATCTGGCGGGCCGAGAAGGCCAAGCGCCGAGCAGAGACGCGGGGCCAGGGTTTGAGCTCCGCCACGATCTTCGACGCGCTCACCCGAGCCGTCCCAGCGGACGCGATCATCGCGGTCGACGTGGGCAACAACACCTACTCGTTTGGGCGCTACTTCGAGTGTGAGCGGCAGGCGGTGCTGATGAGCGGCTACCTGGGGTCGATCGGCTTTGCCTATCCAGCGGCGATGGGCGCGTGGTGTGCCACCCAAGAGCAAGGCTCCCCTTTCGCTGGCCGCAAAGTGGTCGCGGTGAGTGGCGACGGGGGCTACGGACAGTACCTCGCGGAACTAACTACCGCCGTCAAGTACGGCATGAACATCACCCACGTGCTCCTGCACAACGGTGAGCTCGGCAAAATCAGCAAGGAGCAACTCGCAGGAGACTGGGACGTGTGGGAGACGGCGCTGCACAACCCCGATTTCAGCAAATACGCGGAGCTCTGCGGAGCGAAGGGGATCCGTGTCACCGAGGACGCGCAACTGGAAGCCGCGCTCGCAGAAGCCTTGGCGCACGCTGGTCCTTCGTGCGTCGAGGTCATCTCGGACGCGAAGCTGATCTGATACGTCGCTCCCTGGCTACCAACCGCCGTAGGGAACCGTCAGCGCCTCCATCAGGTGGCCATCGGGATCCTTGAAGTAGACACCGCGGCCGCCATCGTGGGTGTTGATTTGCCGAGCGCGGCGCAGCCCCGGGTCCGCCCAGTACTCGAGACCTCGCGCCTGGATGCGGTCGAAGATCGCGCTGAAGTCCTCTTCGCTGACGAGGAAGGCGTAGTGCTGCGCGGAGATGGGCGGCTTCACCTCCATGTAGTCGAGGGAGACGTCGTTATCCAGCGTCACCACGTGGAAGTGTCCGAAGCGTGTGGGCGCTGGCCGCCCGAATAGTTCCGCGAGGAATCCTGAAGAGCGAGCCTGGTCGGTGCAGTGGACGATGGTGTGGTTGAGCTTCATGGTGCTCTCACAACCTGTGAGCCGCCGGGGCGGTTGCCCAGCGCTGGTGCTAATCCATTGGATTCTTGCTCGCCAATCAAAGCTCCCAAAAGTTTCGCCTCCCTCGGGTTACTCCGCCAGTTGGAATGTGTACCCACGCCAAGTGTAGTCACCCCGCTGGCGACAGAAGGTGCGAGCGTTCGAACCGATCGGCGACGGGGCAATGCCCAGCGATGCGGTGTGAGCATCGCCGAACTTGCGAAGCATGCGCACCCTCAGGTTCTCGCACTCCGTTGTGGCGTCACCGCTGACTCGGAAGCGCTCCGGCGAGTCCCACTCGAGCCTCATGGGGAGCCCGTCGAATGTCTGTCGGCCGTCCCAAACCCGACGGAGCTTGCCGTCTTCGGCTCTCCAGACTTCCCAACGGGTGTCGTTTGGCCAACGGGCGTCGCCGTCTGCGCCGTAAGGTTGACTGCAGAGCAGACCAGGCTGGGCGGGCTTTCCAACACGAATGGCTTCGCAGGTGGGGTCGCCCTTGCGAGCAGCCTGTCCCAGCCAGCTCGGCGGAATTTCCACTGCTTCGACGTCTCCGGCGCAAACGCCATTGGCTGCGAGCCAGGCGCCGACCGGCACGGGCTTTGACCATTCTCGTGCTGTGTGGGGACTGCTCGAGTCTTTCGAGCAACCAGTCATGGGAACAGCGGAAGGACCAGTGGCCGGCGCTGACACAACGACCTGGTGATTCGCCGTGTGACGCTCGTCACATGCCGCGAGATTGATGAGCAACAGGCCAGCCCGTGCGCCCAGCGAGAACACACTCCGGGCAGTCATCGCCACACGGTTTCCGTGAACGTGTACACACGACCATCCCAGGCGTAGTTACCAATGCGGCGTAGGATGGCGATGAATTGGTCTCTCCAAACCGGGTCGTCTTCGCCAATCGACACCTTCTCACCCGACTCCCTGATCCTCTTCGGGAGGTAACAGGGCACCCCGATACGCAGGTGCTCGGGGTCGGGCATGTCAACGAATGCGTCACACACGGAACGAACACGCAGAACTTCGCGCAGGGTCGTTTCCTCGAGGCGCCAGACGGTAACCACTGACATCTCCCCCCAGTTCGCATCTGATTGAAGTGACCTACAAACGAATCCTTCTTTCGGAGGTGAGCCCACCAGGCGGGCAACGCAAACTGGGTCGCTGTTAGGACTGGTTTTCCTTGGGACTAGCCAACTAGTCCCGAATCAAGCGCTTGCATGACACGAAATTGGGCTCGCCGGCGCTCGGCCCAAG
>JAWKRD010000022.1:0-131806 GCA_041389805.1 Polyangiaceae bacterium
CGCCCCGCGGCGGCCCCCCCGCCCCCCGCGGCCCCCACCTTGCGCGTGCAGGTCGACCAGAACGGCGACTTCCTCATGGTGGGCAACACCTTCGGACACGACTGCAGCAACGGCACGCCAGCCCCTGTCGTGGGCACCGTGTCCGCGGTGTGCGGCACGAGTCAGGGTGACAGCTCCCCGGATATGTTCTGGCGCTCGCAGGATCCGAACGCGACCTCCGCCACGGCCAATCTGACGAACACGCCCGCTCAGGCACGCAGCACGGCAGTGCTGGCGATCCCGAATGGCGCGGCGGTGACCCACGCGTTCCTGTACTGGGCGGGTGAAAACTCCGGGGGTGACAACACCGCGACGCTGGATCGTCCCGGTGGCTTCTCCGCCAACGTGACCGCCACCCAAGGCTTCACGAATTCCGTCTATTACCAGTCCGTGGCTGACGTCACGACCTTGGTGCAGACCAACGGCTCCGGCCTCTACCGCGTGAGCGGCGTGGCCATGAAGGACTTCCGCAACAGCAACGACGACGTCAATTTCGGCTCCTGGACGCTGGTCGTGTTCTACAGGCTCGCGAGTGAACCTCCTCGCAACCTCGCGCTCTTCGATGGGCTCGACCTGGTGGACAACGGAAACCCGAGCTCGGCGACGCTCTCGGGCTTCCTGGTACCGAACGCGGGGTTCGACGCGAAGCTCGGTGTCATCGCCTATGAGGGTGACGGCAGCATCACCGGAGACAGCCTGCTCTTCGGTATGGCGCCCCTCGCGAACAGCGACCGCCTGAGCGACGGCGTGAACCCCATCGACAACTTCTTCAACTCATCGCGTTCCCGTCTGGGAACCGCAGTGAGCGTGGCGGGCGACCTGCCACAGACCACTGGTGGGAACGGCTCGCTCAGCGGTGTCGACATGGACATCGTGAACATCACGAGCCGTGTGACTGGTGGGCAGACGTCAGCGGACATTCGGGCCACCAGCACCGGCGACCAGTACTACCTGGGCGCTTTCATCACCTCGATCTCGACGTTCAAGCCAGACTTCACGAGCTCAACCAAGAGCGTGGTGGACGTGAATGGTGGCGCGCTGCGGCCCGGCGACGAGCTCGAGTACACGATTGTCGTGACCAATACGGGCAACGACACGTCAGTGCGCACCGTGCTCAACGACGTGATCCCCACGGGAACGACCTGGGTACCAGGCTCGATCTCGATCACCGCGGGACCCAACAACGGCGCAAAGACCGACGCGGTGGACGGCGACCAGGGCGAGTTCAACAACGGAACCCGGACCATGACGGTGCGCCTCGGCACCGGGGCCAACGGCGCTCAAGGTGGCTCGCTCACGGTCGGCCAGAGCACCACGGTGAAGTTCCGGGTTACGGTGGATGCCAGCGCCACGGGTGTCCTCTCGAACCAGGCCTCGATCACCTTCGAGGGCCAGCAAGGCGCGCCGCAAACGACGCAGCCGACGGACGGTTCCGCGGATCCTGGATCTCAGCCGACGGACATTCCCATCGACGACTGCGAGACGGATGCAGATTGCCCCGCGGCAACACCCGCGTGCGACACCTCGGCATCTCCGAACGTCTGTGTCCAGTGTACCGACGACAGCTACTGTAGCGGCTCGACGCCGAACTGCGACACGGCGACCAACACCTGCGTCTGCTTGGCTGGTCCGGGCCTGTGCACCGATACGGACGGCGATGGTCTGCCCGACGGTGTGGAGACCACCATCGGCACCGACCCGAACGACGCGGACAGCGACGACGACGGCGTACCCGACGGAGCAGAAGTCAACCCAGGCGACGACACGGACGGTGACGGGCTGATCAACGCCCTCGACCCTGACAGTGACGACGACGGGCTATTCGACGGAACCGAGATGGGGCGTGACTGCTCCAACGCGGACACCGACATCAGCGCGGGTCATTGCCGTGCGGATGCGGACGCCGGAGCCACCACCACGGATCCGCTGGATGCGGACACCGACGATGGCGGCGCCACCGACGGTTCCGAAGACTTCAACCTCGACGGCGCCATCGACGCCGGGGAGACTGATCCCACGGCAGGTCACGGCAGCGACGACAGCGGAGTCACCGACACCGACGGAGACGGACTGAGCGACGGTCTGGAGACCTTCCTCGGAAGCGATCCGAACGACGCGGACACCGACGACGACGGCGTGATCGACGGCCAGGAGAACAACCCCTCCGACGACACCGATGGCGATGGCCTGATCAACGTGCTCGACGTGGACAGCGACAACGACGCGCTCTACGACGGCACCGAGCGAGGCTTCGACTGCGAGGCCATGGGTACGGACAAGTCTCTGGGCCACTGCATCGCGGACGCCGACAACACCACGACCACCTCTCCGCTCCTCTGGGATACGGACGGCGGCACGGTGTCTGACGGCTCCGAGGACTTCAACCGCAACGGCGCCCTGGACACTGGTGAAACCGACCCCACTGCGGGGCACGCTTCCGACGACGCCAGCGTGACCGACACCGACGGTGACGGCCTCAGCGATGGACTCGAAACCAACATCGGCACCAACTCGAACGACGCTGACAGCGACGACGACGGCCTGCTGGATGGTGATGAGCCGAACCCTGCCGATGATCACGACGGAGACGGAAGCATCAACGCCCTCGACCCCGACAGCGATGGCGATGGCCTGACCGACGGCCTGGAAGCCGGCCGCGACTGCAGCAACACCGCGACGGACAACAGCCAGGGCAACTGCAACCCGGACGGTGACACCGGCGCAACCACCACCGGCGTGCTGCAGCGCGATACGGACCGCGGCGGCGTGAACGACGGCGACGAGGACACCAACAAGAACGGCGTCGTCGATTCCGGCGAGCGCGACCCCAACGATCCGACCGACGACAACACGAACCCCGGCACCGGCGGTACCGGCGGCATGGCTGGAGCGGCGGGCAGCGCAGGCGCGGCTGGTAGCTCGACGGGCGGCACCTCAAACGGCGGCAGCTCGGCGGGTGGCACCTCGAACGGTGGCAGCTCGACGGGTGGTACTTCCTTCGGCGGCAGCAGCGGTGCTTCGGCGGGTGGAACTAGCAACGGCGGCTCGACGGGCGTGGACGCTGGCTTCTCGCTCGAAGGCGGCGGTTGCGGTTGTTCGGTACCTGGCGGAAACAGCGACAAGGCTCCCTACGGTGCCCTCGCGCTCGGCGCGCTCGGTCTCGTGACCTGGCGGCGTCGCCGCAAGAGCCGCAAGTAGTCCTTGCGCTAGACAGCGAAACGGCCACTCGGGATACCGGGTGGCCGTTTGCAATTTCGTAGTTGGGGGTGAGGGCGCTTCGTCACACCTTCGGGTAGGCTCCGACGAGGGAGCCGTCCTGAGCGTTGAACACGCTGATGCTCTGGTCGTGATACACGACTAGGTGCTCGGCTCCGCCTTGCGCCTGGACGAAGTAGTGGTCGCGCCAGTAGCCGACATCCTTGGTCCACTGCTGGCCTGAGGCGCTGTGAACGACGCGCAGCTCGTGGCGATTCCTGTCGCCATTCAGGGGAACCCGGTAGGCGAAGTAGTGCTGCCCCACGACCTCGTGTGCGGTGCTCTCGTCGAACGGCAGCGGACCCGAGTCATAACGGATGCTCAAGCCACTCGGTTCGTACGCAACCACGTGCCAAGGTCCGCCGCCAGGGTCGTTGCCGCTCCCCACCAGTGCGTCTGCGGTCGCCTGCATACGACTGAGATTCAGCTTCGGACCATTGAATGCGCGCGCCCAGCACTTGCGCTGGCCACCAAGGAACTTCGCGAAGAATCCCGGCTCGGTGCTCGGCGCCTGACTCTGTGGATCGAAGAGGTAGAGCAGAGACACGCCGAAGTTCGTGGAGGCGAGGTAGGCGATTTGCCCCGCGAGCAGCGTGCTGTGTTCGGCCCAGTGGTCTTCGTTGAGTTTTGGTGTGGAAAAGTAATTGAGGACCTGCCCGTTCTGTCCATTGAGAATCAAGAGGCCTTCGTCGTCCTCGACGCCATTGTAGTCGTCGACTTGGACGGCGACGTAAGCTCCAACCGCCACTGCGGAGCCGAAGCCTGAGGACTTTTCGAAACGCGCAGCGATCTGTCCCCTGGCGTCAACCAGCTCCACGCCGTCTCCGGAGTGCACCACCGCGAGCGAGCCCGTGACTTGCAGGCGCGACTCGCAAGGGCGGCGCCACAGGACCTGTCCGTTCTGTAGGCTCAGCCCGATGGCCTCCTCCACGCCCTCCGTGCGTAGAACCACGGTGCCGCCGCTCAGCACCCACAGATCCAAACTATCTCCCTGATTCACGTCGCTGCGCGTGTACACCTCGCGGTCAAGGCGAGTGGTCCAATACTTGCGGCCGGTGTCCGCGTCCCAGGCAGTGAGGCTGCCGCCAAACGCCAAGAACAGCACCCCAGCGCGCTCCCCCATGTGGCGTAGACCTGGGCAGCTCTGGAAGTAGTACTCGCGGGGCGTCTCCCACGCGATGTCGCCACTCGCGACGTCCTGTGCACGGATACACCACTCACCGGACGCGTCCACGTGGGAGCCCATCACCAGGTAGCGACCCTGTGCCGTGCGGATCAGGACTTGCTCCGACGTGGTGCTGAAGTTCCCGCGCGCCGGGTCTTGATTCGGAGCTTGCGCGTCGGCCTGCGCCGCAGCGGTGTTGCCGTGCTGCAGCGCCCAGTTCATGTACTCCGCCGCTTGCGCAGCGGTCGGGCCGCTGCCCGCCGGCGCGACGAGCTGGTGCTTGCACTGCCAGCACGGGAACGGTGTGCCGGCGGGGATGCTGCCGGGTTGAGCAGCGCCACAGCTCGGGCAGGGAAAAGTACCGTAATCGATGTTCGGGGGTTGCATCATGCCTCATGCCTCCTCGGGGTGACCCGGAGATCACTACCCGAGGGGCCCTCAGCTAGCTTGAGCGGACCCTGAACGCTCCCTGAAGGCTACTTGATGCCGTGACGCTGCAAGAGCTTGATGAGGTACGAGCGATCCATGCGCGCGTCTCGCGCAGCGTGGGTGACATTTCCTCCGGATCGCTCGAACAGCGCCTTCACGTACTGCGCTTCGAAGTCCTGCAGTACGACCCCGCGAGCGTCTTTGTACGGCAGCGTCAGCACGTGATCGAAGCTCGCGGGGACTGCCTTCGAGTCTTCCCCGCGAAACAGCTCAGGGGCTTCGCCCATTGCGAGCGTCGCCTCCACCCAGTTTCGGAGCTCACGCACGTTACCGGGCCAGGTGTGCCGCTTCAGCTCCGAGAGCACATTCTCTGGAGCGACGTCATCCAGTGCGCCCTGGTGCCCAGCCTCGGTGAGGAAGTGCTGAATCAACAGACCGAGGTCGTCCAGGCGCTCGCGCAGCGGAGGTAGCCGAAGCACGACGACGCCGACACGGTAGTACAGATCCATGCGGAAACTACCCGCGTTGACTTCCTCGCGCAAGTCGCGGTTCGTCGCGCAGACCACCCGCACGTCCACGCTGACTTCCTGGCGACCACCGACACGGTGAAAGCGCCTCCGCTCCAACGCGCCCAGGAGCTGTGGCTGAAGGTCGAGCGGCAGCTCGCCGATTTCGTCCAGAAACAGGGTGCCGCCGTTCGCGCGCTCGAACGCGCCGATGTGCTGGCGGTCAGCGCCGGTGAACGCGCCGCGTTCGTGGCCGAAGAGCTCGCTCGCGACCAGGTTCGGCGCGAGTGCACCACAGTCGACGGTCACGAACGGACCAGAGTCGCGTTCGCTCTCGTCGTGGAGCGCGCGCGCCACCAGCTCTTTGCCGGTACCCGACTCGCCGATCACCAGCACAGGAACGTTGGCTCGGGCCACGCGTTGCACCTTGGCCATCACGCGGCGCATGGCTGCGTTCTGACCAAACAGGTCGCCTAGGTGGTTCTGCCCATGAACCTCGACCAGCGTGCTGGTCCCATCGAATACCCGAATGCTCGTGCGCCCGAGCTGAATCGTGGTTCCGGGAGGAATAATGCCGTTACGGATGCGGATGTTGCCGGCGAACGTGCCGTTGGTGGATCCGAGGTCTGTGAGGTGGATGCCATCCTCACGTTGCGTCAGCTCCAAGTGGTAGCCAGACACCGTTGGGTCGCTGAGCTCCAGGTCGTTGTTTGCTGCCGTGCCGATGGTCAGTTCCTCGGAGTCGGCCTCCACTTTGAGTCCCACGTCAGCCCCATCGATCACCTCGACGGCCAGGGTCTCGATTTCGACGCGATCGGCCCGCTCCAGTGGCGAGGTGGCGTGGATGGTCACCCACCGGATATATCACGCTGCCCGCCAGGTGTTGGCTCCAGGCGACGCTTGTCGCTACCTCCCAACGCCAGTTTGCAGACTCACGCCACGGCGGTCTTTGCTCGCCGCTCGTTGGTGGCAGGTAAGCCTCCGGAGTGTCAGGGATTCATGCGGCTTTTCACGCTGAAACGTGACTTCCTCGAGAGCCGTTCGGGCTTGGGGGTCGCTCCTCACCCCCAGGAAATGCCGGGCATGAGCCTTGCTGAGACGGCGGCGATGGTGCGGATTGCTCAACCAGAGACACTGCGCGACTTGCGGCAGATCGAGGCCCCGCGGCTGGTGTTCATGGCTCACGGCCTGGCCGAGAATCAAGGCGCGCGAAACCTCAGCCCCGATGGCCGCGTTCAAGTCGCGCGGGTCTGCGCGAGCCTCCGCAAGCGGCTGTTGGTCGAGCTCGACGGGATCTTGGTCAGTCCCATACCGAGAGCACGCCAGACGGCGCTCATCGCGAGCCACACGCTGCGTGACCCGCCGTTGCCCATCGTGGTCGATGAGCGCCTGGCTCTGGGCGACGAGGGACCCTCGGAGCTGATGCGCTCGACTCAGGAGCTGGCGCGCGCCAGCACCGCCAAATTGGTCGTGACCTGTGCGCTCGAGATTGAGCTGATGGCGTGTGGACTCTGCGCGGGAGCACCTGGACGGCGTCGCATCCCGAGCGAGGCGACGTTGCCGCGAGGATTAGCTCCCGGCAGCGTGGTGGCGTTGGGGATCCGTGAGGGGCACTGGCGCATCTCAGCGATCCTCGATGGGCGAGCCTTCTACTGAACATCACTCCCAGGTCAGCTCGTAAACGCGCACGGCCTGGTGACGACCCATCAGGTCGTGCTCCCCCAGATCTCGCAGCAGCTCCGGGGCGCTGCTCTGATCGGCGCACGACTGGGCCACCAGGATCTGATTCGGCTTCGCGATGGACTCCAACCGCGCGGCAACGTTCACGACGTCGCCGACCACGGTGTACTCCATGCGCTTGTCGCTCCCGATGTTGCCCACGATGGCCTCGCCGGAGTTGACGCCGATGCCGAGGCGCACCTCCACGCCGTACTTCTCCCGCCAGCCCTGGTTGGCCGTCTCCAGGAAGTGCAGCATGTCCTCTGCAGCAGCGAGCGCGCGATCCGCGTGATCCGCTTGAGCAACGGGCGCGCCCCAGACCGCCATGATGCAGTCGCCAATGAACTTGTCGACGGTGCCGTGGTGACGAAACACGATCTCGGTCAGCACGCTGAAGAGTTCGTTGAGCAGGGCGACGACTTCTTCCGCCGGGCGGCTCTCGGCGAGCGGCGTAAACGCGACCACGTCGGCGAACACGATGCTGACCTCGCGACGCTCACCGCCCAGTGCAAGCGAGTGCTCACCCTTGACGATTGCGTCTACCAGTTCCCCCGAGAGGAAACGACCCAGGTCGCCGCGCAGGCGCGCGTCCTCCGCGATCTGCTCTTCACTGGCCTTCAGTTCTCCGGCCATCTGGTAGATCGAGCCCTGGAGTTGCCCCAATTCATCTCCGCGCGGATTCGGTCTCTCGACCTCTCCCCAGGCGCGACGAGCGATGCGCCGGGTCACGTCGACCAAGGAACGGATCGGCCGCGCCAGCGCGCTACCTCCAACGAAGCCGAGGAGCAACGCGAGCGCCGCGCTGATGCCGGCGACCAGGAGGCCGCGCTGGCGCATCAAGCTGAGGCTCAAATAGGCTTCGGCCTGGGGGCGCCAGAGCGCGACGGTCCAGCCGAGGTCAGGCACCGTCTCGAGGCCTCCGACCCAGCTCTCGCCGTCAGCGTCGAACTCCTCCACGATGCCCACCCGCGCCAGCCCTGAGCGATGCTGGCTGAGCGGCGTCCAGACCGGGAGCGCGGAGACGTCGGCTCCCTCGGCGAGCTCGACGCCGTGACCAGCGATCAAGTGACGATCTTGGTCCACCAGCATGATGTGCGTGCCTTGTCCCTCGAAGCGCATCTCCGCGAGGGTCGTGAGCTGCTCCCGAAGCGGCGAGAGGTCGACCCGCGCACACACGTAGGCATCCGCGCCGTCGTGGGCGACCTTCGGGACCTTGGCTACCATCACGGCCTGCCCATTTTCTACGCGGAAAGCCGTGCCGTGCTCGTCGGCCTGCTTGCGCAGCTCCGGCGTCGATGCTGGAGGTTCCAGGCCGGAGCCCTTGATGCGCGAGAGCACGTGGCTCACCTTCGCGCTGGGGACTTCCAGGCGTACACCGGCAAGATCTCGGCTGTTTTCCAGTACCGGACGCAGGCTGCTCTCGAGCAGTTTGGGGTCGGTCGCGGTCTTGGAGACGACCCCGGCGATGGTGAGCAGATCCCGCTCGCCGCGTTCGAGGCTGCGCGTGGTCAGCCCCGTGACCTCGGCGACCACGGAGCTCTGCAGCTGGCGCTCGCTGTTCTGGACCGCGTCGCGGTTCACGCTCAGCAGGAGCTGGCTCGCTAGCGTCGTCGGCACGAGGGCGACCAGCGCCAAGAGCAGCGCGAGCTTGATGCGGAGTGATAGCCCGCTCGGCTGTCGAGCGGGCGCGCGGGGCGCCTCGCTCACTTCTTCGCCTTTGGTTGCGCTGCGGGCGGGGCGCTCTTCGACTCCGCCTCGACGTCGCCGTCCTTCCAGTCGCTCTCACCGCTCGCGCTGCGCTTGAGGATCTGGAACTCCACGCGGCGGTTCTTGGCGCGGCCCTCGACCGTTGAGTTCGGCGCGATCGGGCGCCGCGGGCCGAAGCCGCGGGCCTCCAAGCGACGCTCATCGACGCCGTGGGCGACGAGCCAGCGCAGCACGCTGGCGGCGCGGCGGCGGGACAGCGCGAGGTTCTTTTTCAGCTGCCCGACGTTGTCGGTGTGTCCGTCGATGGCGATGCGCGTGATCTCCGGATGGCCGTTGAGCACTCCTGCCACCTGGCTCAGCAAGCTGTCGCTTTCCGGGAGGATCACGTCACTGCCGGTCTGGAACTGCACCTGTTCGAGGATGACGATCTGTTTGCCTTCGAGGCGGACCGCTGGTGGGCAGCCCCGCAACTTGGGATCGCTGTTGTCGGGGCCTGCCTCCTCAGGGCAGGCATCTTCCGAGTCGATGAAGCCATCACCGTCCTTGTTCGAAGGACAGCCGTGCTTGGCCGGGTCGAGGCTGCTCACGCCAGCTGCGTCGGGGCAGGCGTCTTCGCGGTCGATGATCGTATCCAGGTCGCGGTCCGCAGGGCAGCCTGGCTTGGCACCCTTTGGCTCGCGCTCACCGGGAACGTCGGGGCAGGCGTCGTCCGCATCGGGGAGGCCGTCCAGGTCGCGATCGCGACTGGCTTCGTCCTCTACAATTGCCGTAGGGATACGCTGCTCGGGGGGAGCCTCTTCCCCGCTGTCTTCGCCTCGGCGCTTCCAGGCCTCCTCGGCCGCAGCGCGGCCCGGCGACCAGCTCACGCTGAGCAGCGCGCGGTAGCGAGGCGTACCAATCCCTCGCGTCAGGCCGGGCCCGATGGCGGCTCCAACGTCCAGATCGGGGATCGGAAACATATGGCCGCCGAGCAATGCCTCGCCGGCGGTTCCGGTCTGTGAGAACGCGTCGGTCTGACCGTTGGCCGCGGTGGCAAACAACACCTCCGGCCCAGCGGACCAAAGGTCGGTCACCCACCACACACCGGCGCGTGCGGTGAACTCACTTCCGGTCGATTGCTGTAGGCCCGAACCTTCAGGCTGTCGCCTGCGACCGACATTCAGCGCCCAACGCAGGTGCTCGTAACGCGCGCCCACGCTGACGTACGGTTCGTACCGCACCTCGCCACTGCCGGTGAATGCGTCTTGATTGCCCGACGGAAGCCAGGTGCGGAGCCCCAGCGCGGCCGAGAAGGGACTCCTGGGGTCGGAGAACAGCGCGACCTTGGCGCCCAGGCGGACGTCGTTGAAGCTCCCTCCGCTGGGAGAGCTCAGGCTCTGCACGCCGAGACTTGGATCCTCGCCGCCCTGACTGAGCGTCGCCGGGGCATCGACATCGACTTCGACGCGATCAAACAGCGAGAGCGCAGCTCCCAGGTGCAGTTGCAGCTGATGATCGACCACGAGACCAACTGTCTCATCGCGACTCACCAGCTCCAGTGGTCGACGAGCGTAAGACAGCGTCAGGCCGAAGCTCGGGCGCAGCGTGCCGATCACCTGTGGCTCGACGCTTGCAAAACCCGTTTGTCCCACGGGTGCCGGCTCGAATCGATCGAGCGCGATGTTTTGAGCCTGCGCGTCGCGGCTCCAGCTGCAGAGCGCTAGCGCTGCGAGCGCGAACGTCGGCAGCCAGCCGACACGACTTCCTTTGGCGTACACTATTTGGCTAAGACTACGGGTGGTCATGAATCTTCGCTTGAAGCAAGAGTCTGCGGCGTCTCGGCGCTGGCGGTGCCCTCCAGCTCGCACCTTAGTGCGACGGGCGGCGATTAAGAAGTGGCTGACGTCGCTGAGCACGTTGGGATGCTCTCTCGGACTCATAGGCACTGCGCATGCCAAACCCAAGACACCCGGTTACCCCGAACAGGTGATCCAGTGGACGGTGGGCGAGGAGGAGACCTGCGGAGACATTGCCGTCGCGCTCTACGGTAGCTCTCGCTACGCGTACTTGGTCGAGCGCTACTCGGCCGTGGACTGCCGCGGCGGCAGCCTGGTGCTCAAACCAGGCTTGACGCTGGTGGTGCCTGCAGAGGTCACGAGCCTCGCCACGGCTGAGGTGCGCTCGATCAAGCCTGAAGTACGAGCGAAGCCACCAGGCGGCGGTTGGCAGTCTGCCGAGCCAGGCATGCCGCTACATGAGCGCTACAGCGTCAACACCCGCGAAGAAGCTCGTGCGGACATTCGCTTCGTGGATCGCACCCGCATCTTCCTCTCGGAAAAGACCCTGGTCGTGATCTACGGTACCGCCCGGCAGAGCCAGGTCGCGCGGCAAAAAGAGGTGATCGCGGAGCTCGACTCCGGTGAACTCCAGGCGGGGCTCGCGGCCATCGCCGGTAAACGTGCGGAAATTGGCGTGAGCGGCGGCGCGAAAGTCTCCGCCGAGAGCCGCGACACCGTACTCAGAAAGAACGCCGAGAAGAAGCGCACGACGGTGAGCGTGTTCGACGGCAAAGCCAACGTGCGCTCCGGCGGAAAGCAGGTCGAAGTTCCAAAGAACTACGGCTCCGCTTTCGTCGAGCGGCAGGCGCCGAGTGATCCGCAGCCGCTGCCGCCGCCGCCCGCGTGGGACGCTGGTACGTCGCCGATGATCGTGATGGTCGAGCGTGATGCAAAGCAAGGCGGGCTGATCAAGGGCGCCTGGAGCGCCATCCCTGGCGCCGTGAAGTATCGCGTCGAGCTTGCGACGGATCCGCGCTTCGAGGAGCTCGTGGTGCGCGAAGAGGTCGGATCCGAGATCTTGAATTTTCGTGCGGAAAAAATGCCGACCGGGCGCTACTACCTGCGGGTGCGCGCCATCGACGGCGATGACTTCCTCGGCATCGCCAGCGTCAAGCGAGAGGTGAGCATCGTCGAGGTGAACGCTTCCGGCTCAGCTCGCCTCGAGGCGGGCAAGACACTGAACGTGCATCGCTATCAGCAAGTCGCCTTTGACGTGCCCAAAGGCCTCGAGCTGCGCGTCGACGAGGGGCCCTTTGGACCCGCCCCAAAGCTCATCGACTTTGGGCTCGTCAGCCCCAAGAGCCTGAGTTTCAGGGGGAGAGGGGAGAGCCGCGAGCAGACCTTCAACGTCCACTACGTGGAACCCAGAGCCACGCTGAAAGTGACCCAAGGCGCTGATGGTGCCTTGCTGGTCGCCGCGAGCTTTCCTGGCATCGACGATCAGTCGGTCACGGCTCGCATGAAACCCCAGGTACGCGTGCGCAGTGCCTATCTGGAGGGCGATCCGGTCGCTGTGGATGGCAGCGCTGTCGCCTTGCAGGCGGACCTCCCCCCCAAACCCGGCGGAGGCGGCTCCGGTTACGCCGCGAAGCTACCGATGATCGATGCGGACCACGTCGTCGTTTCCGTGGTGGATGCCGAAGGTCGGCCTCTGGGAGACGCAACCTGGGACGCGCCGCTGACGCCCGGTGCACCTCGGCTACGCCTCGAGCAGCCGATGATCGGGCCAAGCTTCAGCGCTAGCGGGCTACACCCTGCCGTGAGCGCGCGCCTCTGGTCGGCGCATCGCACGAGCTCGGCGTCGGTATACGGAGCAGCGGCCAGCGACGAGACGGCGCAGCTCGGCGCGCGCGTCGAGGGCAGCACTGGTCGAGGCTCCCTCCCGCAGCTTGGCTTCGACGCACAAGTACCAAGCAACGGACTCGGCGATGGTCACGCTGTGGATACGCTGGCCTGGCTCGGCGCGAGCGTGGAGCTCTGGCAAGCCTTCGAGGGCCGTGGGTCGCTGGGTGTTGCCGCGCGGTACGGTTTGCCAACGCGGGACGGTGACGCGAGCGTGCTCGAGCTAGGCGTCGCCCTGGGACGCGATCTCGACAAGTGGTCGTGGCTCGTCAACCTGGGCGGCCGCGCAGCGCTGGCCGAGGGGGCGCCCCATGGCGACGGATCGGGCTTCCTTCTGCTTGGCGCCGACTACTCACTCGCCAGCTGGCTCCGTGCTTACGCGCTGCTCGACGCCCACGTGATCGTTGGAGAGGACAGCGTGGTGCCCGACGGCCTCGCGCCCCGCGGCGGCGTTGGTGCTGGTGTGGAGTTTGGTCAGCGTCCAAACGACGGGGGGCAGCTCTTCGCCACGCTGGGCTTGCGCGGTTCCGCTTGGGATGAGCTGGACAACCCGCTGTTGGTGCAGGTGGGAGCTGGCTTCCGTGGCTTCTAAGTCGGATCCTCCCGGAACAACCGTCGACATGACGGAGCCGCCTAAGCGGGAACACTCCGAGCTCGCGCACGACGAGACCGTCTACTCTCAGCCGGCGCCTGCGGTTCCGAGCGCCGCGCCGTCGGTGCCGCCGAGCGAGGCCGACTCCGGGTTGTTTGGCGCGTTCTCTAGCGCGCCTCCCGAAGCGCTGCGCCCTCGCATCTCCCGCGTGCCGACCCAGCGCTCCCCGGACCAGCCGCCAGAGTCGTTGCGTGCTGCCGATCGCTCGGACCCGATGCTGGGTCGTTGCCTCGCGGAAAAGTATACGCTGACCGGGCTGCTGGGTCAGGGCGCGATGGGGCAAGTCTATCGGGGGGTCCACGAGGCGCTCGGCATCCCGATCGCGGTCAAGGTGATGCGAAGGAGCGTCGCCGGCGACAGCGTCTATCGTCGGCGCTTCGCCCGGGAGGCGCGTGCGGCGTCGCTGCTGGCCCACCCGAACGTGGTCCGGGTGCTCGACTATGGTGAAGACGCGGGGACGCCCTTCATCGTGATGGAGTTCGTTGAAGGGCAGGATCTGGATGGTTGGCTTGACTCACTGCCTGCGCTGCCGAGCCTGGAGCAGGTCGGCCAGATCTGCGATCAGATCTTGAGCGCCCTGGCGCTGGCGCATGAGCGAGGCGTCGTGCATCGCGATCTCAAGCCGGAGAACGTGATGCTGTGCCGATTGGGAAGCGACGGCGAGTGGCTCGCGAAGGTGAGCGACTTCGGCCTGGCGCACGTCGACGATCCTCGAGACAGCGGGCCAACGCTGACTCAGCGAGACGCCGTCGCAGGGACGCCCACGTTCATGAGTCCGGAGCAGTGTCGCTCCCTCGCAGTGGGTCCCTCGACGGATCTATACGCGTTCGGTTGTCTGCTCACCTGCTTGCTTCAAGGCGATCCGCCCTTCGATGGCGCGACGCCGATCGATGTGATCTCCAAGCAGATGTTCGCGGAGCCTCCCGCGCTGGCGCGGCCCGAGGGGGCTGAGCCCATTCCACCGCTGCTCGAGCGCTTGCGGCTACAGCTGCTGGCCAAGAAGGCTCACAAGCGTCCTGCGGACGCCAACGAAGTCCGGCATCGACTCACTGAGGCGCTCAACCCGGAGATCAACGCCGAGCGCGTACCGAATCGCAAGGGTGAGGTGCCGAGCGGCGACCGCGAAGAGCGGGCTGGCTTGCTGGGCGATCAGCCACCAGAGACCCAGCCGAGCACACTCGAGCAAGGCGAGCTTGGTGTCGTGTTGACGACGTTGCCGGGAGGTAACGCGCTGAACGACGCGCTGCGCGTCGGCTTGAGCGCTCAGGGGGTGCGCCTGGTGCCAGACGGGCCGCTGCGCTTGCTGGACGCGCCTGACGCGGCGAGCGCCGTGAGTTGGCTAGCCAGTGCCCAAGGCCACCAAGTCGTAGTCTGTCTGCCGCGCGTCGACACCGCGGGCATCAATGCGCTGATCGCCGCCGGCGCCCTGGAGGTGGTCGCTCAGCCGCTCGAGCCAGGTGGTCTGGCGCGGCGTCTGAGGCGCGCCGCGCGGCGTCGGGGCCGCGGCTAGACGCGGGTGTAGGCGCGGTCGACGAGCTCCAAGGCTGAGTCTGCGTCCCGCGGGCCCACTGCGGTCCCCAGCGTTGCGGACACGAACACGGACTCGCCTTGGACGCTGAAGGGCTGGCTCAGCGACTCCCGCAAGCGTTCGACCAGCAGCCGTAGCTGTTCCAGCGGCTGTACCCCACGAGCCCAGGCGACGAGCGTGCCGTCATCCATCAGCGTGCCCAGATCAGACGGGCCAAGGCAGTCGACGAAGCGCGCGATCAGCGCGTCCGAAAGTATCCGTGCGGAGTCTCCAGTGAAGCGCTCGTTTTCATCTTCATGGCCGATAGACACCCGCACGAGGGGCACCTGGGCCTGGGATGGGAGTGCACGGTCCAGCGCCTCGGTGACGGTGGCCAGCATGCGATGGCGATTCACGAGGCCGGGTCCCGGTACGCGCCCCGACGCCTTCATGCGGAAGCTCGCGCGTTCGAGGGCGTGCTTCACGCTCCGGGCGAGGCGCCGCGCTGACTGATTCGAGGCGTCTGTTGCGCCCTCCTCGAGCATCACGGTCGGGCAGGCGGGCGCCGCTTGAGTCAAGCGCGTCACTGCGTCCACCCAGCGCTGATCCGAGGGTGCGAGGTCCACCAGGTTGACCGCGTAGTCAAACCGCGTCGCCCGTTCTGTGGCGGCTTCCAAGCTCTCCAAATGGTGCACCTTGGCCTGGCGGCCCCAGATGGTGCGGATGGCGCGGCGCACCACGAAAGCGCGCTCGTTGTCGGGCATCACCAGCAAGATGGGCCCGCTCAGAGCAGGAGGTGGATCGGAGAGGTGGACTGCCCCTTGCCCGGACAACAGCCGCAAAATGGGCTTCTCAACCGCATCGACGGTTGGTTGTTCGGGGGGGAGGGACAGGTTGCTCACGGGACTTCTCGGATTCTTGCGCTTCTGCGCGCCAGCTATCGCAGGCTTCATCGCCTCGACGTATGTGTAGAACGGCCAGCCCCGCGGCCTATGGAGTCCATATCGAGCTTTTTCGTGAGTCGTGCTCCCTGAAGAGCGCGAAAACCCTGGGCTCGCGAGTTTCGCTGCCTAGAGTCACCCCATGAGCGACTCCCCGAAGGTGTTCACCTCCCTAGAAGCCGTGAAGGCAGCGGTCGGCGAAGAACTGGGACCGACGGACTACATTGAGATCGACCAGCAGCGGGTGAATCAGTTCGCTGACGCGACGGGCGACCACCAGTGGATTCACGTCGACGTGGAGCGCGCAAAGTCGGGGCCCTTCGGCGGCACCATCGCGCACGGTTACCTCACGCTGTCGCTCTCGAGCTACTTCATGCCCAGATTAATCCGCGTGGAAAATATATCGATGGGCCTGAACTACGGGGTCAACAAGCTGCGCTTCCCAGCGCCCGTGCGCGTTGGCAGTCGCCTCAGGGCCCGCGGGCAGATCGCCAACGTGGAAGACGTCAAAGGCGGCATCCAGGTGACCATCGTCATCACGCTGGAGGTCGAAGGGCAGGACAAGCCCGCCTGCGTGATCGAGTCGCTGAGTCGCTTCTTGGCCTGACGCCGCTTCACGCGGCCAAGGCCATCAGGGGTTCACGCGCTTGATGCTGTTCCCCGCAGCTGACAGGAAGGTGCCGCTGCCAATCGACCAGGCGTTGTAGGGAGTCAGCAACTCGGCGCCTGCGACGGTCTCCCAGCCGGTGCCGTTGAAGTGACTGATCCCTCCGGGCCAGCCGAAGCTCCACAGATCCGTTCCACAACCCCAGAGATCTCCACCGTGAGAACCGTCGACGAGTTGGAACGTCGAGCCATCGAAGTGGTAGAGCTTCTCGGCATCGCTCGCCCAAACGTCATCCCCTTGGGTGCCCCACAGCCTCTGGGCTGGGTAGTCCTTTTCGAGTGCAAACGGCGTCCACTGCGTACCATCGAACCTGAAGGCGCCGCCTTGAGCGGCGATCCAAACGTTGCAATTGGATGATGCCCAGATCGCTGTCGGAGAATCGGCGTTGACGGTGTTTCCTGCAGGGAACTCCGTGAGCACCCCGTTCAGGTAGTGGACGGCGATCACCTCCTTGGATTTTCTTGCGGAAATCCAGAGTTCCCCGGGGCCGACCCCAACGACGTCCCCGAGGGTGAGCTCAGAGTGCGCCACCTCGGCCCACTGGGCGCCATCGAAATGCAGCAGCGCGCCCCCCGCATCCGTGAGGTAGACGCTGCTCGTCGACTCGACCCACACACCGTAGAACGCCGGATCCGCGACCAGCGTCGGGGAGCGATTGGTCCAGCCGGTGCCGTCAAAGTGCGCCGCCAGGTTGCCCCCAACCGCCCACACATCATCCGTCGCCGTGCCATCGAGCTTGCGCAGCTCCGCTGGATCCGTCGGTGGTACCAGCGTTTGAGGCTTCGACCACTTTTGCCCGTCGAAGTGCACCACCAGGCCGTCGTCCCCCACCGCCCACACGTCGGAGTACGACGTGCCTCGGATGTCCGTCACGGTGCCAGGCTTGCCCTGAGGCAGCTCGACCAGCGTCGTCCCGTTCCAGTGCAGGATGCCACGGGTGGTCGAGACGAAGAACACGTCGTTCGGCGCGGTACCCCATATCAATGAAATATTATTTCCGTCGGGAACTAAAGTGGGCTCCAGCGTGGTGCCGCCGGTGAAGTGCCTCACGTTGCCACTGGCGTCGCCGGGGCTCGTGATCCACACGTCGTTCGGAGAGAACACCTGGATGCTCACGGAGCTGCCCGTCGTCGACCCGAAGGAGGTCCAGTCGCCGTCTTTGAAGCGGTACACCTCGCCGTCATCGCTGCCCAGCCATACCTCAGTCGCCGACACCGCACCGACCGCGGTGATCTTTCCGGTGATGGGAGAGGTGTGCACGGTCCAGTCGTTTCCGTCGTAGTGGGATGCCTGGTAGCGATATGCAGCCCACGCGTTGGTAGCGGACAGCGCGCTCAGCGTGCCAACCCAGTGCGTCGAGGCAGCCCACGGGATCCACTGCTGTCCGTCGTAGACGGTCCATCCGACCGCGTGGGTTGCGATCACTTGGGTGCCATCGGACCAGATGGAGTCCCCCCCCGGCTCGAACTCCCGGGTCCACTTCGAGCCGTCGAAGTGCAGGATGTCGCTTCTGCCGATCGCCCAGACATCGTTCGTTGCGACCGGATACACGCCCAGGAGGTTCCCAGCGTATGGCACTGGGTTCTCGAGGCACCACCCAGATTGGTCGCAGACACCCTGCTTCGCCGCTTTCACCACGCGGTTGTCACACGCTCGCGGCGTCCGCTCGATGCAAGCTCCGGGAAACTCCGGTGCGCCGCCGGTACCTGCCGCGCCGCCAACCCCCGCGGAACCACTGCTGCCAGCAGCGCCGCTCGAGCCAGCGCTGCCGCTCGAGCCTGCGCTGCCGCCGCCGCCTGTGGCGCCGATCCCCCCCGTAGCTGACCCGCCAACTCCGCCCTGGCTGCTACCACCTGCGCCGGCATCCGTTCCGCTGCCTGCTGGGTCCTGCTTGGTCTCTCCACAAGCAACGAAAAACAGCGTAGAAACAGCGAGTGTGGCGGTGACTCGTCGCATGAACTCTTATACGCCAGGATCACGCGGTTTTTACTGGCGCCTCTTGCGAACGCGAGTCGCCGAGTCGCTGTGTGGCGTGAGGCCTCGCCCCCAAAAAATCGCGCGCCTACAAACGCAGACACGCGAGGCGGATGAGCCTCGCGTGCCTTGATTTGTACTTTATCGGGCGAACCGAGCCTGCGGAAACTCAGCCTTGGCCGTTTGGGCGCAGCGGCTGGAAGCTCTTGCTGCCCTCTTGAGCCACCTGAGCCGAGGTGCGACCGAAGCGGCGCTCCTTGGTGGCGTAGCGGCGCACGCACTCGATGAAGGTGTCTTCCTTGAAGTCGGGCCACATGATGTCGAGGAACGCGAGCTCGGCGTAGGCAGCCTCGAACAGCAAGAAGTCGCTGAGGCGCGCCTCACCCCCTGTGCGGATCAATAGATCCACGTCAGGCAGCGAGTGAGTCGTCATTTCCCTGTGGAAGAAGTTCTCGTCGATTTCCTCAGGCAACACCAGCCCGGCGCGCGCACGCACCGCCAGGGCACGCGCGGCGTTCACGATGTCTTGCCGCCCACCGTAGGAGAGCGCGAGGCTGAGGGTCATGCGGTCGCCGTCGGAGCAGTAGTCGATCACGTGCTCGACCGCGCGCCGGGTATGGCTCGGAAGGTCTTCGACTTCCCCGACCACGTTCACGCGGATACCGTTCTCTCTGAGCTCCGCCTTCTCCTTCTCGGCGAACTCCACCAAGAGCCGCATCAAGGCCTCGACTTCGATGCTCGGGCGCGCCCAGTTCGCGTTGCTGAACGCGTACAGCGTCAGGAACTCGATCTCTTGCTCGCGGCAGGTGCTGACGGCTTCGCGCACGGCGTTGGCGCCTTCAGCGTGACCCTCGGCGCGCTCGAGCCCTCGCGCCTGAGCCCAGCGACCATTGCCATCCATGATGATGGCCACGTGGCGGGGACGAACGGCTTTGTCGAACAGCGGATTGGCTTCTTTCACGAATAACCTCGAAGAATGACTGAGCACGCCGCGCCGATTGCAGAGCGCGCCGACTACGTCGCAGCAAGCCACCAACCGTGGCTCACCCGAAAGCTAGAGCAGCTTTGCGCGGATCCTTGGCAGGGAGTGTGGAGGTTTCGAGGAGAACCCTCGGGACCGGCCAGGCGTACTTGCGGTTTCCAGAAACATGAGTGTTTCCGAAAGCTTATCCGGGGGTGAGAGCGCCTGGAACTCGAGCTTGCCGCGCCGGTGAGTGCCATCGCCCGCCGCTTTTCCCGCTTCATGCGACAGCTCGTCGCACCTTCACGGGAAACTCGAGACGAATCCGTTGCTGCTTCGCGCTCACAGCTTGGTGATGCTGCCACCAACCTTGAGCGCCACGTCGCGCAAGCTCGCGTGAGGCAACGTGAGCTGAAACTCGACGTTCGGCGGCCCCGGGTGCACGAGCTCCACCTGGCCGCTGTGAGCCTCGGCGACGGCGCGCACGATGCCCAGGCCGAGACCAGTGCCGCCCTTGTCTTGCCGTGTGGTAACGAAGCGCGCGAACACGCGCTTGACCATGCGTGGTGGCACCTCTCCCGCATTGATCACGCGCAGCACCACGTTGTCCTTCTTGCGCTCCAGGAGCACCTCGATAGCCGAGCCCTTGGGTGAGTGCACCAGGGCGTTCTCCAGCAGGTTCGCCATCGCGCGTCCGAGCCAGGTCGCGTCGCCGCGCACCTTCGCGTCCTTCTTCACCGTCACCTGGAGCCGCTCGCGGCCCTCGAGGCCCTTGGTGGACGCCACGAGTAGGTCACCCATATCGAGCACATCGAACTCGTCGATCCCTCGCGCCTCGATCTGCGCGAGGTTCAACAGGTCGCTGAGCAGGCGCTCGATGCGCGCCGTGGCTTCCCGGATGCGCTTGACGAAGCGGCGAGCCGCCTCGGGCTCTTCGAGGGCGCCTTCTTCGTCCAGGATCTCGGCGCTGGCGCGGATCGCGGCGACCGGGTTCTTCAGCTCGTGACTCAGGTCTGCAGCGAAGGTTTCGACGAAGGGCCGCCCTTCGAGCTGCCTCCGCATGGAATCAATGCTCAGGGTCAGCTTGGTCACCTCGCGACCGAACGCCGGCGGCGGCGCCGCGGTGCGCTCCCCAGCGCTCACGCGCTCACTGAACTCCGTCAGGGCCACGATGGGGCGCGCGATGGTGTGCCCAATCCAGACGGCCGCTGCCGCCGCAGCTGCACCGAGCACCAGACTGATCACAAGTACGGTGGGTGCAAAGTCCGCCAGCATGCGCTGCATGACGACGGTTGGCTTGACGACCCGTACGGCGCCTACCACTTCGCCCTTTGCATGGATCGGTACGTCGACGTGGACAGTGCCTGGTTGATCTGCCTGGCTAACGGTGTCACGCGGAAACACCAGGCGCCCTTCGGTGTCCAGTACTTCCAACCTGAGCGCCGCGCCGCGACTGCGCTCGGTTTCGAGGCGAGTGATCGCGCCGTCGAGCCCCGTTCCGGTGCGCAGCATGTCACCTTCGAGCAGGCTTGCAACTAGCTTGGCTTCGTCTTCTGCCGCCTGCTTGGCGAAGCGCACCGCGCGCGCCTCGATGCGATCGATCACCATCAGGCCGAGACCAAAAGCGAAGGTGCCGACGATCGCTGACAGCGCCAGGAAGACCTGCATGCGCACGGACATGCCGCGGCTCAGGCTCTTCAGCAGGCGGCTCGAGATGAACGCGACGAATAGGATGATGGCGATCGCCGTGCCAGCGACGATCACGAGCCTCAGGATTTCGGAGCCCTGAGCGCCGCTCAACGC
The DNA here is from genome assembly GCA_041389805.1 of Polyangiaceae bacterium. GTDB lineage: Bacteria > Myxococcota_A > Polyangia > Polyangiales > Polyangiaceae > JAHBVY01. The sequence goes on from JAWKRD010000022.1 coordinate 20,985, forward strand.
GACCCATCTCCCACTCGGTAGCCCACGCCACGCACCGTCTCGATCAAGCCCGGGTCGCCCCCCGCGTCGCTCAGCTTGCGGCGCAGGGATTTCACATGGGAATCAACCGTGCGGTCCGTGATCGCGAAGCCATCGCCCCACACGCGGTCGATCAACTGCGCGCGCGTGTAGACGCGACCAGGGCTCTCGAGCAACGCGACCAGCAGATCGAACTCGACTCGCGTCAGATCGACGCTCTGGCCGCTTACTTCCACCCGGCGTGAGTCTTCATCGACGGACAGTGGTGGACCTTCGCGCTTGGCCACCGGCTCCGGCCTCGCGCGGCGCAAGACGGCGCGCACGCGCGCGACGACTTCCCTTGGGGAAAAAGGCTTGGGCACGTAGTCGTCAGCGCCAGTCTCCAGTGCGGCCACCCGGTCGGCTTCGCCGTCGCGGCTCGAGAGTACGATGATCGGCGTCAGATCGCCGTCGCGGCGTAGCTTTCCAATCAGGTCAAAGCCGCTACCGTCAGGCAACATCAGGTCCAGCACGACCAGATCGGTGTCCAGCTGTGTCTCAGCCTCGGCGATCGTTCCGGCTGTTACTACGTTGAACCCGTCGCGCTTGAGAGCGTACGCGACGGACTCACTGATCGCGGGTTCGTCTTCAACTACGAGGATCCGTTGGGCCATCTGCAAACTTTTCCGCTCGGTGATGTTAGTACTCGAAGCCGACTCCAGACATCTAGCCCGGTCGCCCTCGAGAGCCCAAGGAGTATGACTCGCATCTTTGCAGTGTCGGTGGCACGCCTTGAATTGGCCTGCGTCAGGGGGCACGCTCCTCGACAGCGGAACGCCCGGCAGCGCCCATGCATGCCGACGTCCCGCGCTTGGCAACCATTCGCAGTTGGGGTTCACGATGAAGGCGAAGACTGAGGTCACCCGTTCGTTTGCTGGTGTGCGCATCGCGCTGAGTGGTGCGTTTGCTGTCGGCTTGGCCGTGAGCGCGATTCAGTGCTCGGCAGAGAGCGGCTCTCCAAGCCCGATGGGCAATGGCGGCTCCAGCAACGGCGGTTGAGCAACGGCGCTCGGCGAACGGTGGTTCTGGCGGTGATGCCTCAGCGAATGGCGGCACCGCCGGCATCATCGAGATCGACTCTCGACGAAAGACTACTCTGCGGAGGACTTCTTCCTGGACGACCCGCCGCCCATGAGCTGCGACGGTGGCGGTCAACCGGTGGCTCCCGGCGGAACGCCCGAGTGCCCCGACGACAAGAACCTGCCCGGGTGTCCTTGCACGACCCAGGGTGAGACCAAGCCCTGCTGGCCCGGCTACCGTCGCAACCGCAATCATGGAAACTGCCAGGACGGCATGACCACGTGCGACTTCGAAGGCGAGACGAACCTCGTGTGGGGCGAGTGCAAGGGGTACACCGGCATCGATCCCAACACCCGCGAGCCTCTCGGTACCACGGGGAAAGCAGCCTGCGGTTGCTTCAGCGCGGGGCGCTGGGAGATCACGAACTTGAGCCCGTGCTTCTACCAAGGCAGCGGCGGCTCCGTGACCGGAGCCGTCTCGACCACGATGACGGACAACATGGGCGGCGCCGCTTGTCCTGGCAGCTTCGCGAAGCCGAGCGAGCCGTGGAGCACCAACTGGGTGACCGTTGACTGCACTGGGCGCTTCCGCCTTTGCTTCACGCTGAAGGCTCTCTCGGCCCCTGGCGCGATGAAGAACTCGACCTCCGACTGCATCATGCAGGAGGTCTGCACCGAGGCGTACTACGGCACCTCCGGAGCCCGTCAGGAGTTCCCGCCACTTGACAGCTGGATCACGGACTCCACTCAGACAGCCTGCGCCGAGGCGTTCGTGAACAACGGCGGCTACGCGGAGATGAGCGTGGACGGCCAGAGTGACGAGTGCGAGATGGTCAGCAAGATCTTCAACACCGTCGACTACTGCCCGCTCTCTTGCAACACCAACCCCAACGATCCCGCCTGCGCAAACTGCGGCAACGGTGGTTCCGGTAGCTTCGGCAAGCCGATCCCGAAGGGGCTCTAGGCACCGGCCTCCGAAGCAAAGCGGCCAGCGCATGCGCGCTGGCCGTTCTGCTTTGTGTGCCCCTCGACATCCTGCCAATAATAGCCGCGTGGATATTAATAGAGGGAGCGGCCGATGCTCGGGATGTGACGTCTAGTGTTTCAGAAGGTGGTCGTATTCGTGGCTAGGGAAGGGGCCTGTCAGACTCAGGTGATCTCCGCTGTTCTGGTGAAGGAAGCATCTGACACTGCGAAGTGTGGTCTCTGATGTCCAAGGTTCGAGAGTGGATACACTGGCGTCCGAGTCAGGTAGTGATATCGCTTTTTGCCGCTTTTCCGCGTGGTGGAATGCCGAGCCAAGGTCCGGTGGAGCTTGTTGGGGCGGAGGGCGTTTCTGCTCTTCAGATGAACGACGACTTTGGGGTCCTCCAAGGTCTAGACGTGATGAATTGGGACCTCACGTTTCCGACGGTCCCCGAACCACTAGAGGACAACCTTCGCGCTTGGCTCCGCTGGGCCTTGGAGAACGGCGCCAAGGTTGCTTGGTTTGGGACGGAAGGCACCTTCAGCTTCGATTATCTTCTGTCCCAGGTGCTTGGCCGGCACAACTATGGGGTCGGGCGCCAACCGGACCGGATCGAGCTCGAGAGCGAACATTCAGACCAGGAGTGGCGTGAGATTCTTGGAGGTGCCCAGGCGGAGCTCCTCGTCGATAGTGAGATCTCTCGACTTGGGGTATCCCTCGAAGGGGAGTTAATCGCGTCGACTCTCCTGGCGCGACTCGTCGTATTGGCAACGCTGCTCGTCTCGGGCCAGGAGGTTGCCGACGACGACGTCGGAGTCCTCGTTGACCTGTGGCAAGACTGGCACGAGGGGCGTGACTGCGAGAGTGCGGACGTGGATCGATTCTCTGCCGGCAACCGCTTTGTCTCCAGATTGCATCTCCACGAAGATAGAGTCGACGCGGCCGAGCGACTACTCCACGAACTCCCTGTTTCCTGGGTCTCGCAGTAGGCTAGCCTTAAGGGCGCGTTGCGCTCAAAGCCCCGTCAAGCGCGCGGCAAAGCCATCTACCAACCCTGACGCCGTGAGCGCCGTGTCGTTATCGAACTCCAGGCCACCGGTCTGACCGCCCAGGATCACGTCGCCGTTCGAGAACAGCGCGAGTGCATCTGGGGTATCGAAGCCGGGGCCGCCGATGCTGTGGAGCCACATCACGCTGCCGTCGCTGCTTGAGAATTTGGCGACGACGTGGTCCCAGTCGCCGCGACTGATGAGGGTGCCGGAGCCGGTGTCGAAGGTGTTCGTGAACTGACCTGAGATCACCGGATTGCCAGCGCTGTCGAGCGCGATGTGATTGCCTTGCGGAATCGGCACGCTCCAGAGCTGCGAGCCGTCACTGCCACTCAGCTTCAACAGGACATTGGCGATGGTGACTGTGACGAAGACGTCGCCATTGGTATCGACGGCGACGCTGCTGGCGCTGCCCGTCGCAGGCTGCACGTTCCATACCTCAGCGCCATCAGCAGCCGCGAGTTTCGCCACGAAGGCCTTGCCGCTGTCGAGCTTCCCGCCCGCAACCACGCCCTGATCCGGCGTCGCGGCGACTCCAAGCACGGCGTTGCGCCCGGTCGCGCCGAGGTCCTTCGTCCAGACTTCTGCGCCGTTGGCGCCCGAGAGCTTGATGACTCGCGCATTGACCTTGCCGGTCGAGGTGCCGTCGTCGGCGTCACCTCCAAGGTAGACGTCGTTGCTGCCGTTCACCGCGATGTCGTTGGCCCAGCTGGATCCTGCCGCGGGGAAACGAGCGACCCAGTCCGTCGAGCCGTCTGGCAAGAGCTTGACTGCGTACGGCGTGATGCGGTCGTTGTCGACCGCCCCTTTGCCGAAGTCGATGGTTCGCCAGATGCTCGCGGCGAACACGATGTCGTCGTTGCTGTCGACGACGACTCCGCCCGAGTTGTCCGTGGAAGGGCCATCGAACACGCGATGCCAGCTGACGCTCCCGTCCGCACCCTTGAGCTTCGTGATCAGCAGGGCACCCTGGGCTGGTGTGTACGAAGCTCCGCCAAAGCTCGTCGGGTTCGAGAACCCTCCGAGCACGATCGCGTCGTCCTTGCTATCGACGGCCACGCCAGTCGCGGTGTCGCCGTTGAACTCCGAGTCGCCTCCGAATTGAACCGCCCAGCTCGCTCCTGTGGGCTGAGTGAAGGTTGCCGTCACGGTGCTGGCGTCCGCGACGCTCACCACGCACGTCGCGTCTGTCGCGCAGCCGCCGCCGTTCCAGCCGGCGAAGCTCGAGCCAACTTCCGGAGTTGCCACCAACGTGACAGACGTGCCCAGGGCGACGTCCGCGCTGCACGGTTCGTCCGCCAGTTTGAACGCTGTGCCGCCGCACGTTACATCTGGCGGAGTGATCTGAACGCTGCCGCTGCCGTTTCCGCTGCGTTCGACGGTCAGCGACGCTTTTCCTCCGGACGCGGAGAACGTGCCGCCGAGCTTGTCGCAGCTGTCCTTGGCCGTCTCTGCGGTGTAGTCGGGCGCGTAGTAGTTGTAGACCGCCGTCACGCCGAGCACGGGATCGAGGCGGCAGCTGCCGACGCGCTGATCCGTCGGGCACATGTTGGCGCCATCGAAGGTGCCATTCAGGCCACCGCAAGAAGTCGAGAGGTCGATACCCGAGTTCTCGCCGTACCAGTCGCGGCACTGTCCCTGGGACACGCCGCTCACGCTCCGCGTGTCGCAGCTGCCGAGGAACGGACCAAGTGGCATCGACCCGCTTCCTCCAGAGCCCTCGCCAGCGCTGCCTCCCACGCCCGAGCTACCAGCGCTCGAGCCGCCGGCTCCCGTGCCGCCCTGGGCGCCCGTTCCGGCACTGCCAGCGGCGCTGCCTCCGCTGCCCGCGGTCGCGCTGCCGGCCGCTCCCCCCGTTGCTGCGGCGCCGCCTCCTCCGTCACTTCCGCACGCGGTGGCTACAAGTGTGAGGAGAGGACCCACCCAGACGACTCCTATACCCCGTCTCATTCGATCCATTTACGGTGGTCTCCTTGGGTTCTCCCCACTTCCGCGGGTTCGAGTCGGTGGGTGCCAGTCATTCAAACATTGCCGTGTGGAATTGCTAGCCGCATGTCGGGGCGACGCAGTGCACGGCGCACCTCCCCCCAACCCCTTGAGGTACGAAACATCTTGCATGATGCGATGCGACATTCTGCAATTGCAATGATACTCCTATTTAACCGTGCGGAATCGAACGTTGCCCTGCAAATCTACGGATTGAGTGAACAAGCGCGCGATTTGCTGTCCCCCATTGCACGGCCTCGAACCCCTGGAGCACTGATTTCGTCACGGTGGACTGCACGGGACGCTTCCGACTCTGCTTCACGATCCGCGCGGTCCACTCGAAAGCAACGGCCGGCGTTCGCGCCGGCCGTTCGCTTTTGTGGCGCTTGGGCTAGGCCGAAGGCACGCTTCGAGGGATGCAGTGGCACGGCCTCCAGATCCATTTGCCGGAAGGCTGGGGCGCGACCCGCCTGCCCAGAGACGGACTGGGGGTTGCTCCTGCTGCCGCGGAGGGCATGGGACAGGTGGGCTTTCTAGCGGAGTGCATCGAGCTCTCACCATGTGGGGACGCTGAAGGTTGGGAGCGCAGGGCGTTCGAGCTCACGCTGCGCCGTCTGGTTTCGGGGTACCCCTGCGTGGCAGCGCTGAGAGGTGACTCCGGTCCCGCGTGGGAGTTCGAGTACACTGACGGTCTGTCGCGCATCCTGAGCTGCTTCTTTCCGTATGGATCAGCGGCCATCGAGGTCGCGTGTATCGTCCCTTATCTGGACGAGGCGGTGGTTCTCAGCGCCGACACGGCGCACGCAATCTACGAAGCGCTACTCGCCCAGGTTGGGCTCCAGAGCCACCTCTTGCATGCTGAAGCGAAGGATGCAGGGGGGGAGGGGTGCGACGAGGCGAGCTGGGCGCACAACGTCTTGCGGCAAGCACTGTCTCAGCCTTGCGTGAACAAGCCAGGCTCCAACTCAACCTGTACCTGCTAGGCTCGAAACCGCGTGGACCTGGACGCAACCATCGCCACCAGTGGTGACTCGAAGCTCCGATCGGTGACCTTCGACGGCTCGCTGCTCACGCTGCACCTCGAGAACTCTGATGACGTGAACATCGTGGTTCGGACGCAGGTCGCCGCGCTCATCTCGGACCGCTCCGAGTTCCACGTGTGTCACCTCCACTGGGATGACCTCAGCGAGCTCGACACCCAACACGGAGACGTGATGCTCCTAGTCGATTCGATCCTTGAAAAATTGCGAGCTGACCCTTCGGTCGTGCTCCTCCCGGCTCGTGGACTGCCTAGTCTACGGCGAGGGCACGTGTTGCCGGATGATCTGCGTGCGTTCTACTCCGCGTGCGGTGGGCTAGAGCTGGGTCGAGACTCGAGCTACGCGATGCGCGTGGTGACGCCCTCGGAGTTCGTCTCCGCGAACTTGGAGATCGTCGGCGAAGATGTTCCGGACGATATCTCGGACAGCTGGTATGTGTTGTGCCGAGGTGCCGGCGATCAGCTGTTGACGATTGACTGTTCACCTCAGCGACTGGGACGCTGCCATGACAGCTACTGGGAGGTTCACGGTCTCGCGGGGAGCTGCGCGGTCGTTGAGCAGAGTTTTGGTCAGCTGCTCACGCGCCTGGTTAGTTCTGCGGGGAAGCGATGGTTCTGGCTGGAGGACGATTTTGAGCCACTCGGCGACGCATATGACTGAAGGACAACGGACTCTCACAAGCCCGTCAAGCGCACCGCAAAGCCATCCACCAACCCTGACGCCGTGAGCGACGTGTCGTCGTCGAACTCGAGGCCACCGGTCTGACCGCCCAGGATCACGTCGCTATTCGAGAACAACGCGAGCGCGTCTGGCGTATCGAAGCCGGGCCCGCCAACGCTGTGTGGGTCCAGAGCACGCTGCCGTCGCTGCTCGAGTACTTGGCGACCACCAAGTCCCACTCTCCGCGGCTGATGAAGTTGCCCGCGCCTGTGTCGAAAGTCGTGGTGAACTGCGCTGAGACGATGGGATTGCCCCCAGCGTCCAAGACGATGTGCGTACCTTGCAAGATCGGGGGCTGCACGACCAACGACGATTGCGGTGGCGGAGGCGCGACCTGCTGCGCGCCGGCGCAGGCGGGCGGCGCCATCAAGATCTGCATTCCGGAGGCCTGCCGCCCATCGGACTGCACGCCGCAGTAGTTAAAACCGTGTGGAAACGGTGAGGCTAGTCGAAGCACAGGCCCTGCATGCAGTTGCCACAGCTCTTCGTGCAGGGCTTGTGGCAGTCGGTGTCGAGGGGTGAGTAGCTCTTGCCTGCGGGACAGATGTCCTTGCAGGTGCCGCTCTTGCACCAACCGGTGCGGCCATCACGCAGCCTGCACGGAACCTCATTGCCCGTGCAAGATGGCTGGCTCGCCACCTTCGGCTTGGCCGCGATCGTGGGCGTCGGTGTCGGTACGGGAGTTGGTGTGGGGATCGGTGCCGGTGTTGGAGTTGGTGCAGCCGCGGGCGTGGGCTCGGGCGTCGCCGTTGGCGCGGCTACGGGGGTTGGTTCCGGAGTCGGCGCTGGGGCAGCGACCGGCGTCGGCACCTCAACCGGTTCCGCGCGGCTCGGTTCTTGTTGGCTCTTGCACGCAAGCAGCGCGAGCATCAAGAGACCCAGGGAGCCAAGACCACCGCGCGAGCGCTTGTTGTGCATCACCCCCAGCGTGCGTTGAGCTGGTTTTGGGGTCAATCCGCCAAACGCATGAGTCGAGCTGGATTTCGCGGCAGGCAAGGCCTAGGGACAGTGGCCGAAGCGGACCCTTCGAGAACGAAGTGGCAAAGCCGGAAAGGGCGCGTACCGCTGCGAGCAGCGCTACGACGCCGAACTCACCACCTGTATTCCGCCAGGCAATACGACGAAGAACAAGCTCTGCTCTTCGGCGAATCCGTCGTGGGCGACGCCTGGCGGTGTCCAGAGGTAGTCGCCGGGCTGGAGCAGGTGCGCGCCTACCCGCAGTTTGCCAGAGATCAGGTAGGTCTCCTCGCCGCCCGCGTGCTCATGGAGCCGTGCGTGGGCGCCCTGTTGCATGCGGACCAGCAGCGTGAGCCCGGCGTCTGCGTGTCGGCGCAGGTGGCAGAACTCGACCCCGGGGGCAACTGCTTGGAATTGGTGGGTGTTGGCAGGTTCGAAGAGGATCATGGGGAGAGAGTGACCCGTGAACATTCATGTGTGAAACGCATTGTTTTCATGAGTTGATGTGAGAAGTTCATCTACATGGCAGCGCAACCCAGGCTTGAACTCCGCGATCTGGTGCTGGTGCAGGCGGTGGCAGAGGAAGGCGGGCCAACTCGCGCCGGGGCGAGGCTCCACCTCACTCAGTCTGCAGTCAGTCACCGCATCGCTGAACTGGAAGAGCGGCTCGGCGTGTCCCTGTTCTCACGAGTGCGTCGCCGCTTGTTCCCGACGGAAGCCGGTAAACGGCTAGTTGCATTCGCTGAGTCAGCGTTGACGGAGTTTGCTCGAGCCGAAGCGGACGTCTTGTCCGCCGCAAACGCGAAGCAGCGCGTGCGCGTCGCGACGGAGTGCTTCACTTGCTATCACTGGTTGCCACCCGTGCTGCAGGAGTTGCGGGCTGAGCTTCCGAATGTTGCCGTGCGGATTGTCGTGGAGGCTACCCGTCGCCCGCTGGTGGCGCTCGCGGAGGGCAAGCTCGAGCTAGCCATCGTCAGCTCGCCGGTGGAAGACAAAGGCTTGGTGGTGGAGCCCCTGTTCGGTGACGAGTGGGTGGTGATCCTCCCCCCCAAACACGCGCTCGGCGCTCGCAAGTTCCTCGAGCCAAAGCACCTCTCCGGCCTCACGGTGTTCGTGCACGAAGCGTCCGAGCACGACGCCCGACGCATGCGAGAGCTCCTGCGCAACGAAGGCGCGGCCATCGAATTCCAGGTCGTTCCGCTCACAGAAGCGCTGGTGGAGTTGGTGCGCGCCGGCCTAGGGCTTGGCTTGATGAGCCGCTGGGCGGTCGCGAACTACGTGTCACGTGGGCTGATCGAGACGCGTCGCTTCACTCGCGGTGGGCTGCGCGAGCATTGGAGTGCGGTCTACTCCGAGGAAGCTGCCGAGCGCCTGCCGCTGGCGCGCCTCGCGCAAATTCTCCGGAAACGCACGCCCGGTGTGTACTAGAGCGTGCGCACGATCTTGGGGATCAGCGCCGCCAGGTTCTCGTAGTGCTCGGGCGTCGGCTTGGTGCCAGCGAAGTGCAGCACCATGCCTCCGGGGCGGACTTCGATGTGCCCGGAGAAGCCCATGTGGGCCAGGGCCTGGCGCATTCCGAGCGGAAATGCCTTGTCCGCTTCGCTCGCTGAGGCCGCGAAGGTGGCCATGTGCTTGTCCCACTGCGGGTCCCCGATGTTTACCGTCGGCGCCTTGGCGTTTTCGAGGAACGACACGCGGGTGTTGAAGTGCTCTCCACCGCGTGCCGCTGCGCGTAACCGAAAACGCTGGTCGGACACGAACGCGAGCACCGTGCGGTCGAGGGGCTCGGTGTCTTCGGGGGCCATCCACGGCTCCGCCAGGGTGATGTGGGTGTTCCCTTGGGCAAAAGACACCGAGTTGAAGTAGACGGTGCCGCTGTTCATGGTGTCGAAGGGCTCCCAGGCGCGGAACCAGTCTTCATTCGGATGCCCCTGGTAGGCGAGGCCACGCATGCGGGCCCAGTGGGCGATGCGCTCGGATCCTTCAGGCAGCCGCGGTAAGTTCATGGCCCAACTGTATCCCTGGAGCGCCCGCTACGGGAGCGGAGCTTGACGCGTGGCGACGCTCAAGGCACGAACGCGGTCGTGGTGCAGCAAGGCGTACGGAACCGGGGCTCAGAGGTAGAAACACTTCACAGCGCGCTGCGGAGAGGCCGCGCGGGGCGTAGCAGCGCGCGTTGGCTCGTCGCCTGCGTAGCCGCCGGATTGGCGCTCGGAGCGGCGTCCTGCGGCGGGGGTGGGGGAGAGGAAAAACCGGCAGAAACCGCCGGCGCTTCGGAACAAGACGAGTCCAAAGCCAGTCGTCTCCTCGACAAGGCCCGAGAAGAGCACTCCGAGGAGCGCCTGCGCATGATCATCGCTCGCTTCGGTCACACCCAGGCCGCCGAGTCGGCCAAGGCCGATCTCGGAGTGATCCTGGCAGGCCAAGCCGACAAGGCGCTCAAGGCCGGCGACCTCGACAAGGCCGAAGAGAAGGGCACCGAAGCGAAGGTCTACGGTGACCTCGCCACGACTCGCAAAGCCCAGGAGGTGCTCGACCAGGTCGACGACCAACGCGCCGATCTGGTGAGCAAGGATGCCAACAGCATCGCCGAGAGCGGCAAGTGCGCCAGTGCGCTGAAGCGAGTGGCCGGCACCCTCGGCAAGAAGGCGCGTGAACGCTACAAGAAGAAGGTGCAAACGCAGTCGCGCGACGCCATCGTCAAATGCCTCGCGGAAAAGATTGAAGACGAGGTCAAGGCCGCGAACATCGACGGCGCGCGCTCCTTGCTCGATCAGAGCGAGGTCAAGGTCGCCCTCGACAAGCAGGGGCAGAGCGCCGCCGAGAAGGCGCTCGCGAAGAGCATCGTCAAGCGCAGCCTGACCAGTATCCAGCCGATGCTCGAGAAGCACGACTGGCAGCCAGCCATCGACGAGATCGACAAGCTGCAGGCGAACAAGACCCTCGACGCCAAGGAGTACGAGGCGGCCTTCAGCATCGTTCAAGACGCGATCCTGGCGTTCCTGATCCAGCGCTCCACGGAGGCGCTGGACGCGAAGGACCCCGGACAAATCTGGACGGAAATCGAGGCGACTGAGAAGCTCGCGCGCTGGAAGGTCACGCCTGACGAGCTCTCGGATCTCTACACCTACCTCTCCATGGCCATCGAGTGTGAGAACCTCGGCTGCAAGCGCGGCAAGCCAAAGGTGCAGTATTCCTGGGGCAAGATCGATCTGAAGCCGCCGGCGGACGCCAAGGGCGCCACGGTGTCTTCAACCAAGCACGCCCAGAAGCTGTGGGTGCTGGCGGACGGCAAGGACCTCTCCCTGGTGACGACCAAGGATCCAGGAACGCTCAAGGGCGCCGAGTTCTGGCAAGCCGCGGTCGGTTGGGCCGACGAGAAGCAGCTCAAGAGCCAGGACACCGAGCTCTGGTTGCCGCCCATCGATCAACTCCCTGGAACCCGCATCTGGGGCCCGCTCCGCCCCCCGAAGAAGGACTATCACCTCGGCATCATCAAAGAGGTGGTCGGCGGCAAGAACGTGATCGTCAAGCGCTTGAGTGACGACGAAGACGTCACCATCGCTCTCAGCGACGTGCGCGTCGGCACCCTGAAGAACGGGCTCAAGGTCATGGCCTTCTGCATCGATCAAATCCAGCCGGAAAATGCCAAGATCGACAAGGTGGTGACGACCGTGGGCGGAATGCCCAAGGTCAAGGTGATCTGCGACAAGCAAAAGAAGGAGCGCGTCGAGGTCGCGAGCGCGCTCATCTCGCAGAAGAGCTGGCTGCCGCCGAAGAAGCCATGAAGACGCTGCTGTTGCTGCGGCACGCCAAGAGCAGCTGGGAAGCGACCGACAGCTCAGGTGCGCCGCTCGCGGATCACGATCGGCCGCTGAACAAGCGTGGCCACCGCACGGCGCCGCGCATGGGTGCGCTGATGCGCGAGCAAGGCTGGCTGCCGGATCTGGTGATCGGCTCCACCGCGCAGCGGGTGAAGCAGACGCTCGATCACCTGCTCCCCGCCGCGGGTTACCTGGGTGAAGTGCTGCTGACTCCGCGGATCTACCTGAGCGGCCCCGAGGCCTATATCTCGGTGATCCGGCGCATCGGCAGTCAGCTGCTGGTGTCCCGCTTGGACGAGGGCAGTGGTGGCGAAGCCGAGCCCACGAGCACGAAGATCCGCCTGCATGAGGCGCAGACGCTGCTCGTCAGCGGACACAATCCAGACCTGGAGGACTTGATCAGCGAGTGCTCGGGCGCGCAAGAGCGCATGCCCACTGCTGCGCTGGCTGTGCTGAATTGCCCGGTGGAAAGCTGGGGCGACTTCGACGGCATGGGCTGTGAGCTGGTTCAGGTGTATCGGCCGCGCGAGCTCGACGAAGCCACCTGAAGCGGGGCAATCGCCCTGGCGGTTAGTGGCGAGTGGCGGCGCAGGCCAAAGGCGCCTCACCCCACAACCGAAATCTGAAGCGGACGAAGGATGCGCATGCGCCTCCGAATCGCCCTGCTCCTCCGAACCGCCCTGCTCGCCATCGCCGCCGTCTGTGGTTGCCAGTCCGTCTCCGAGTCACCGCAGTCCGTGCCTTCAGCGGATGCCGGTGGCCCCGCGAGTGGTCCGCCCAGCGTCGAATCCCCATGGAATCAGCCGGTGCCCTCTGGTGTCCACAAGCCGGAGCCGTTCCCCGCCCTGGGCTTCGCGTCCAGCGCAAGCGGGTCACTGGTCGTCTTCGAGCTCGTGACGGGCAGCGTCGTGGCCGAGCACCCGCTTGGCAACACGGTGTTCGACCTCGCGTGGCTACCCGGCACGTGCCGGCTGATGGCGCGGGTCTCGAGCAACGGCCGCGCTCAGCGTGTCTTCGCCTACGAGCCGCGCTGGGAGTCGGGTCAGCTGCAGCTCGCCCTGCGTTCGGCGACCGAAGAGTACTGGGGTGATCCGCAAATTTTGGGGGTGAGGAGCTACGTTTCGACCAGCGGCCAGCGCCGCCCCGAGACGTTATGGCTCACACAGGGCGACCCAGTCCCCGTGTGGCAACGTCTCGGCTCGGAGCTCGAGTTGCTCAGCCCAGGCGCGGCGTGGCCCGCTCCGGTGCGCTGGAGCACATTGCCGCAGGGCAATGTCGTGGGCATCGTCGGCAAGGCTGAGGCGACGGAGGTCGCGTTTGCGACGCTGGACGGCTCGCAGGAGCACTTCGAGAGCTACGCACTGCCACACGCCGCCGTGCTAGCGACGCGCGGCGCCGACCTCTGGGTGTGGCAGGCAGCGGGCGCGGACGCGGGACCACGCCTCTTGCGTTATGCGGCGCTAGCACCCCTCGGCGCGCCCAGCTTCGAGCAGCCCTACTTGGGCAACGCTGAGGCGCTGGCGCTCGAAGCGGCGCCTCACCGCGCCGTGGCGGTGCTCGAAACACCGCGCGGCGGCTTGAGCCTGTGGAGCGCAGGGCAGGGCACCGCGTATGGCACGCGAGTCGATGCCCCGGTCACACACAGGTACCGCCCGCTTGCCCTGCAACCCCACGCAGCCTGGCTAGCCACCGACAGCGGCGTCGTACAGTTTTCGTTGCCCGAGCTGAACGCCAAGCGAGTGTTCAACGGTGCGGAGCTGCGTGGGCCTGTGTTGGTTCCGGGAGGCAAGGAGCTCGGGTGCCTCGCGAACGAGCCTTAGTTCCACTGGATCGGGCGTGGCTGGTAACCGACGTCGGTCGACGTGATCGCGCCCCAGCAGACGACGCTGCCGTCCGTCTTCTTTGCGCAGCTGATCTTGTTACCGGCGTAGACGTCTTCGACTCCGGACAGGACGGCGTTGGGTACGTCGCTGCTGCTCGTGCGATTTTCTCCGCATTGACCCTTGTCGCAGGCGCCCCAGCAGTACGCTGTGCCTCCTGAGATGGCGCACGCGTGGTCGAAGCCAACGGCAGGCTTGATCGCGTTGAAGGGGGTGTCGATGCCGAACTTCGGCGTGTCTATGCCGCGGGTGCAGCGAATGCTGCCTTCGACCGTCGTGCTGCCCATGCAAGTTCCATAGTTACCTGCTGTCAGCCGAGGGCTCGGTGGCAACGTCCAAGCTAGCGCAATTCCTTCCGGTGAAGAGTTGCCTGCGCAGACGACGCTAGTCGTTGTCAAACCGCAGACCTCATGGCTGTTACGTGCGATCTCGCTGATTGCGGTCAGGTTCTGGATGCCAAAGGGGTCGACGGTACCCGTCTCGCCGTTTTCTCCCGTAAAGATGCCGTCGCCGACACCGTCACCCGAGCACAACGCAGCGGAGTTCGATATGTAGCAGGGCCCGTTGGAAACCGCGACTTTCGCTGCGCCGGAATCTACCTTGTGAGGGGTTAGCCACTCTTGGTCATACAGCGTCCCTGGGTCCTGTGAAGGTACCGAGAGGAAACCCCAGCACCAAACCTCCGCGTTCGCCAGTCTTGCGCAGCTCAGGTAATTCCCCGCGGCAACTTCGGCAGTGTCAGCAATTCCGACGACCTTGACAGGCTTGGTCTCCTCTGAGGACTTGGTTCCAGTGCCAACTTGCCCAGCAGAATTCTGCCCCCAGCAGCGTATCTGACCATCAGTCAGCAACGCGCAGTTGTGGGTGGTTCCAAGACTTAGCTCCGTTACCCCGAGGCAACTCCCTTCGTCACAGATGGGCGTGTCTCCGGAACATGCGAGCGCCGATACCCAGTGGCCGCTGTCGTCGCACACCTCCGGTCGACCGAGTTCGGTCGTGCTGCAGCGACGGGAGTCCGCGATGCACTCACCACACCCGCCCTTGCCGCTGCAGATGCCGAGGCTGCAAGTGTCGCCCCCAGTCTTGAATTCTTTTACGCACTTGCCAGCGGGGCAGGTCCACCTGTCGTCACACTCGCCGAGCATTTCGACACAGTCTTCAGGTTGGCTGCAGTCCGGAGCCACGCCTCCCGTCCCGCCAGACCCTGAACTTGCGCCGCTGCCAGAACTCCCGGCATCGCCTCCGTTCGCGGAACTCCCGCCGTCACCCGCGGTTCCGCCCATCGAAGTCGTTCCGCCCGCTCCTTCAGGTGCGTCTTTGAACTCGTCGAGCCCGATCAGCTGACTGCAGCCCAGGCCGAGAAGTGGAGCGAGCATCGCCAGGCGTCGAAGCATGGCGAATGGTACCACGCGGACTTCAGTTGCAACTCACCAGAGGGGCAAGTGGCGCAAGGTTCTTGTATTTGGGCGTCGCGCAGTCGTTGGTTGGCAGGCACCCGAAGGCCGACGCTGACGTCTGGAAGCAGGTTTCCCCGGTGGTGCAGGTCGTCGCGCAGCTGCTCGGGTTGGCGACCGGGAGGTCGACGCGCCTGTAGCAAGCTTCCTCATAGTCCGGGCCGCTCTCGCAACCAGTGCAATCGCTGAGAGGGAGTTCCTTCTCGTTGTCGAGGTCCACTAGCGCATCGCTCAGCACAGTCTCGATTTCCGCGAAAGTCTGGTTGAGCTTGCTCGCGGTGGACGACTCGGCAACGCAGAGGAACTTCGCACGGCCACAGGCGTTGTATGCCTCGCAGCCTGGACTGGCTGGACCGGCCGCCTCGAGCTGATCGTCGCCGAACAGCACCTTGCCTCCAACCATGACGAGGCGAACGTCGCTTGGCGTCGCGGCGAGGACGGAATCAAAGGGCCTGGTGTCGTCGCCACCAATCACCATGATATCGGCCTTGTAGCCCACCTTGAGGCTGCCAATCGTGTCTTGGAGGCCCAGCACCTCGGCGCCATTCACTGTGACCATCCGCACGAGGTCTTCTGGGCTGAGCACGTCGCCCCAGTGGGTGTTGTCCCAGTTGTCCGCGAAGCGAAGCTCGTCCAGAAGGTTCTGGCTCCCGCCCATCGACCAGTCAGGTCCAATGGAGATCAGGACGCCCGAGGCAATTGCCGTGGGGATATCCGTTGTCTTGCCATACAGGGCAACGTTTGAGGCGGGGGACCACGTGAGCTTCATCCCGTTCGCCCCCATGATGTCGAACTCGGTCTTCGTGAATGACGTGCCGTGCGTTAGCGCCGTCCGCGAGTCCAGCAAGCAGCCACTGGGGCTTCCCATCGTCGTGAGGTCGGTCCACTCTGACAACGCGGCCGCGTCAGTTCCTTCTCCGCAGTGGAGGAGGAACGCGTCCGTCGCGCCGGAACTGAAGTTGGTGCAAACGCCGGTGGGGTTGGATGGTGGGAACAATGAACTCGCCTGGACCTTGTCTCCAGGCAGGTCGTTGGAAGAGTGGTCGATCGTGCGCGCGAGACTCCCGTAACAGCTCTGAGCCGTGGCATTGACGAGGGTGACGATCGAGGTCGTGCCCGCAATCAGTCCTTTGAGTTCGCCGTACTTCTCAAGTTCGCAGATTAGCTTCCCGTTGCCGTCGAACTTGTTCGGGCACCAAGGTGGCTTTCCGGTCTCGTCACCAAGGCACTGCTTGTAGTCCAGCATCATGGTGTACTCGCCCTCTTTGTTCCAGACGTCGTGGTTCTTGTAGCGGCAAACCGAATCGACGCAGTCACAGCGATTGGAGCGACAGTACGAGCTACCGTTCACGCAGTCATCGACCGTGCTGCAAGTGCTCGGAAGGGTCGGCACCCAGTCATCATTGTCAAAGATGTCGAACAGGATGTGGTTATGCGTGTCGATCAAGCCGGGCAGGATGATGCCGTTGGTGTCGATGCGGGTCGCGCCGCCGGCGCCGCTCTGACCTTCGCAGCCCGTGCCCATCTCCACGCAAGTGATGTCTTCCCCTTCGACCAGCACCTGGCCGTCGAAGGCTTGATCCGGCGTCACGACGAGACCCGTGAGCAGGATGCGATCTTCGGCGCCGTCGGTGATGGTGGCGTCGGGGCCCACGCCGCCGATCCCGCCGTTGCCGGAGCTCCCTGCGGAACCGGAGCTGCCGCCAGCGCCAGTGCCTGCGGTGCCGCCCATCGCGCCAGTGCCTGCCGAGCCACCCATCGCCCCTGTACCCGCAGTTCCCCCCATGGCGCCGGTGCCAGCCGTGCCTGCGTCACCACCGCTGCCGGCGACGATGTCGCCACCGGTTCCTCCGTTCCCTGCGGAACCGGATGATCCTGCGCTGCCGCCTTCGCCACCCTCGTCGGTGGTCTTGTCGGATGCACACGCGGCGAGCAAGCTCAAGCCGCAGAGTCCGAGGATTGATAGGGTTCGCGATGTCGGGAGGGAGCCAAAGCGCATCCCCGCATCTTAGCGTGGGGCATGCGCAGCGCCCCGCAACAATCTCGCACCGCGCCGTCGGGAGCCGGCGGAGTACGCGCATGTTGAATGGAATCAACGAGTTCAGCGACCTGTGTGGCTCGCACAGCGTGCCTTACATCTGGCGCTCCGCACGCTGGGGCGGTATGGGTGCAGGCGCCGATGCAAGCTCTGCCGCCAAAGAAAGAGGTCGCGCTCGCGCTGCTCCAGCGGTCCACCGTGTTCATTCACCTCGACCCTCGGCGTGAAGAAGTGCGGGTGCCGCCCTGGTTCAAGAAGCAACCGCAGCTGGTGCTGCAAATAGGCCTCAACATGGCGGTGCCCATCCGTGATCTCGAGGTCGACGACGAAGCGATCAGCTGCACCCTGAGCTTCAACCGCACGCCTCACTTCTGTCTCATGCCGTGGAGCGCGATCTACGCGCTGGTGGGTGAAGACGGGCGCGGCATGGTGTGGCCCGACGACGTGCCCGCGGAGGTCGCTGCGCAGGCCAACGCCAAGGGCACTCAGCAACAAGCGCCGCGCAAGAAGCCCCATTTGCGGGCAGTGGGTGATGACGATGCGGATGCCGGCGATGCGGATGCCGGCGATGCGGATGCCCGCGATGCGGATGAGCCCGAGACGCTGCGCGCGGAGGCAGGCGCTGCGGAAGCGGGCGCGGAGGGAAAGCCGCCCACTGAGGATTCAACGGATGGCGCACCTGATGAGGCCGCTGCTGCTGACGCCCCTGCTGCGGCAGAGCCCAAGTCTGCGCGCCCCGCGTTAGCCGCGTTGCCAAGCGAGCCAGAGGCGCCGCCAGCAGAGGCTGCGAAAGACCACGCGGAAACGGCCAGCCCCGATCAGGAGCCGGCCGCCGAAGAGAAGCAGGATGGGAAGCGTAAGCTCCCGCCCTACTTGCGCGTCGTGAAGTGATCAGGCGCCGCCAGCACCTGCCGTAGCGCCACCGGCCCCGCCGGTCGCTGCGCCACCCGTTGCTGCGCCGCCTGTGCTCGCGCCACCCGTTGCTGCGCCGCCTGTGCTCGCGCCACCCGTTGCTGCGCCGCCTGTGCTCGCGCCACCCGTTGCTGCGCCGCCGGTCGCCGCGCCACCCGTGCTCGCGCCACCGGTTGCCGCGCCACCCGTGCTCGCGCCAGCTGCCCCGCCCGTGCTCGCGCCGCCAGTCGCCGCTCCACCGCTCGCCAGTCCGCCGGTTCCACCGGTCGTGGACCCGCCGGCACCACCTGACGACGCCGCGCCGGTACCGCCGGTGCCAAGCGTGTCTTGGCAGCTGAAGCGGGAGCTACCATCACGTACGCAGCTGTAGCCCGCGGGGCAGCCGACGAAGCTGCAGTCCCCTGGGTGGCACTGGCTGTCCGCGCCGCAGGTCTCGTTCACACCGCATTGCGCAGGCGACGTGCACTGGACGTCGTTGCGGCCATCGGAATGCACTCACCGTAGCCGTTGCAAACGAAGCCGGAGCCGCAGTCCGAGTTGTAGTCGCAGTATGCGGGCTCGTCAGGGTACAGCGGACAACCACCAAGGGCCATTGAAGACAGTAACGTCGCGCCTAGCAGCCAAACTCGCTTCATGTTTCGGTCTCCTGCAGCTTCACGCCGACCAGGCGCGAAGAACTCGCGCTCGAGTGCGCGAAAGAAAACAACTCAGGGCCCGGGGGGCCTCGACATCTGCCCTGCGGCGCTCGTGGTCGCCACCCCTGGGAGGTTAGCAAGCGGCGTGCCTCAGACAAGCCAAGCGCTTTCGCTCCTTGGAGTGCCCGACGTGCCGACCCTCGCGTCGCTCCCCAGGCCGATTTTATCTCGCTGTTTTGCACGCTTGCCACGTGAGCCACGGGGGCCGCTCCGGCTCGGCTTCGGCAAGTGCCCAAGCCAGGTGTGAGTCGGGTTTTGGGGGGGAGGGTGAAGTCGCGTTCACGCGCTAGGCGGGCGCAAAAGTTCGCGTTGTTCAGGCGCTTGCTGGGGGAAGAAGGTGCTAGCGTTGCTTGGCACCCATGCCAACTGCTCGCGTTTGCCGCTGCGCCCTCGCTTGGTCCAGCGACACTCAGGGCGACCTGACCTGCGGTTCACGACCTGCGGCCGCTCGACGCGCGATGCGCGTGAACAGAACACAACAACCCACCCAAGACTTCGATGGACGTTAGCTGTTCACGCTGTGGAACCGAGTATGAGTTCGATGATGCCCTGGTCAGCGACCGTGGCACGACGGTGAAGTGCACGAACTGCGGGCACCAGTTCAAGGTCCACCCCGCAGGCGGCCCGAGCGGCCCTGAGCGCTGGGTGGTGCGCACGACCAGCGGACGCGAGCTGGTGTACACGTCGTTGCGCGACCTGCAGAAGGGCATCAGCCAGCGTCAGATCGGACCTGAAGACTTGCTGTCGCGAGGTGGTGGCCCTCCGCGAGCTCTGAGTTCCATTGCCGAGCTCGAGCCGTTCTTCCGTCGCAACAGCAGTGCGCCTCCACCCGCGGGGAAACGTTCCACGTCGAGCGGCCTCGGCAGTCGTGGTCCGCTGCCGCCGACGCCGCATCCGCCGCGCTCCCCTTCGAATCCCCCGCCGCCCGAAGCTGCGTTTGCGCCTGCGCAACGGCGCCCGTCAACGCCTCCACCGAAGCCGTCGCGTAGCAAGCCGCCAGTCCCCGGTCGCAAGCTCCCGAGCACACCTCCGCCCCCGGCGGTTGCGCCAGTTGACATTGATATCGAGCCGGATCCCCCGACAGTTCCTCGGAACCCGCTGCCCGATTCCGACTTGAGCCCACCGACGAGCGCTCTCCACAGCAGCAGACCATCGCACCCCGAGGCGCGGCTCACGCCACCCTCCAACGTGCGTATCCAGGAGGAACCGCTTCAGCACACTCCGACGCCCACGGACGTCAGCGATGCGTACCGCAGCTACGACGAGACGGGCGACGCGCGCTTCATGACCCAGGTGCCCCCTTCGCGTCGCCAGCGTTCGCGATGGATTGTCGGTGTCGTGCTCGTTGGGGCGCTGGTACTCGTCGGCTTGACCGTGGGACGTGACTACCTGAAGAGCGCCGCGACTGAAGAACCCGCCAACGCCGCCTCCGACGCGCGCGTCGCGACGTTGGTGGAACGTGGAAACAAGGCCCTCGCAGACGGGGACTTCGAAGGCGCCAAGGAGCAGTACGACAAGGCCAGCGCGCTTGGAGAACACGACGCAGGCGTCTTGGTGGCTCAGGCCCGGCTCGAAGCAGCCCGCGCAGACATCGTGTGGCTCAAGCTGCGCTTGCTCGACCCGAGCGACGACGAACTGGTTCAGATCACCCATCGCGAGCTCGCAGTGCGGGTGCGCAAAGCGCTGAGCGCTGCCGCGGCGGCGGAGGCTGCAGCGCCGGATGATGCCAGCGTGATACGCGCACGCGTCGACGCGCTGCGCCTGCAAGGTGAGCTCCAGAAGGCGCGCGCCCACGTTGCATCCATCTCCTCCACGGCGTCTCAGCCGGAGACTGCCTACGTTCTCGCGGCGCTCGACATGGCCGAGAAGCAGCCAAACTGGAGTGCGATCGTTGACCGTCTCCGTACGGCAAAATCCGCGGAGACTGGTCCAGGTCGTGCCAGCGCGGCTCTGATCTACGCGTTGACCAAGAGCGGAGATCTGGCTGCTGCAAAGAGCGAGCTTGAGAAAATTTCTGGTGCCATTCGCCCTCACCCCCTGGTGAACGAGCTGCGCGAATTCGTGAAGCGCTACGAAAGCGCGAAGGACGCGGGGACTGACGAAGAGGTCCCCACGGTGGACCCGAGCAAGCTGCCCGCCATCACTGAGTCGGCGGGGCCGACTGCGGCGGGTGAGCCGATGCCCACCGGGGACTTCCGCGTGATGCTCACGCAGGCCAACGCCGCCCTCAAGGCGGGTCAACTCGACAAGGCGGAGCAGCTATTCCGCGGGGTACTAGCGAAGCAACCGGGCAACACCGAGGCCCTGGCTGGACTGGGGGATGTTGCCGCCCGGAAAAAGGATACCGGCGCTGCGAGCGAGGCGTACGACGAAGTCCTGAAGAAGAACCCGAACTACATCCCCGCGTTGCTAGGGAAGGCTGACCAAAAGTGGGCTGCCGGCGACAAGGCCGGGGCCGTGGGTCTGTACCAACGCGTGCTCGAGAACGCGGGTCCGGGCACACCGTACGGGCAGAAGGCGGCGGCGCGCATCTCGGAGTACAACAAGGCCAAGGCCGCGGGGAACGTGGACCCGGCGCCGACGAGCGAGCCAACGCCAAAGCCCACCGCCACGGCGACTGCAACTGCAGAGAAGCCTGATGAGCCAGACACGCCTCACATCGACACCACCGATCTCCCCGAGTAGCTCGGACGCAAACGGCGCCGATCCGGGTTTCCGGGACGCGCGGGCATTCGTAACCTCGCGGAAGCCCGCGAAGTGGCGGGCGCTCAGTTGCGCGCTGCTGTGTGGCGCACTCATCGCCAGCTGCTCGAGACCACGGCAGGAAGACTCTAGCGAGAGTGGCTCGCCGGCGCCGTCGGCAAGTGTGAGCTATGGCGACAAGACCGTGCTCTCATTCGACCTGAGCGCCGGCGCGCCCGAGTCGACCGACGCCGGCGGCCTCTTCGGCATTCCGCCGAGCCGCACGTACGTGGGGCTCATTTCCGCGTTGAAAGACGCCCAGGACACGGAGGACGTTGGGGCGATCTACGTCAGCCTGGGTGGTGGGAGCCTCGATTGGGCACGAGCGGAGGAACTCGGTAGGCTGTTCGAGAAGCTCCGGGAGGGCGGGAAGCCTGTGGTTTGCCACGCTCATGCGTTCGGCAACTCGCTCTCGTTGTTCGCCGCGAGAGCTTGCGACCGCATATGGCTTAGCCCCGCGGGTGACGTCGAGACCGTCGGCCTAGCAGGACAGATCGTCTTCCTGAAGGGCGTCCTCGACAAGCTGGGGGTCCAGGCGGACTTCCTTCACATGGGCAAATACAAGAGCTTCGCCGAGCAGTTCACCCGCGAGGAGCCTAGCCCTGAGGCGCGCGAGAGCCTCACTGTCGTGCTGGGGTCCATTCGCACCACGTGGATTGATTCCGTAAAGAAACAGCGGCCAGGCGCCGAGGTCGCGCTGGAAGATGGCCCCTGGAGCGCCGATCAAGCGAAGGCGAAGAAGCTGATCGACGACATCGGTTATGAATCAGACGCGCTAAAAGACGCGAAGCAGCGCGGTACGGCAGACAAGGTCCGCGGCGTGTTCGGTCCCAACAGCAGTGGTGGCGGTGGTGGCGGTAACGGGCTGGCGGCGCTGATTCGCTCCATCTCGGGCGCGAACCGGCGCGCCGCTGGCGCGGATCGCATCGCCGTGGTGCCTGCGGTCGGCGGCATCGCCATGGGGTCAGGCGGCTTCGGTGGTGGCATCGCCGCGAGCTCCCTCACCAAGACGCTTCGCCGCCTGGCGAAGGACGACTCCGTGAAGGCGGTCGTGCTGCGCATCGATTCCCCCGGCGGTTCGGCGCTCGCGAGTGACTTGCTCTGGCACGAGCTGATGCAAGTGCGAGAGAAGAAGCCGCTGATCGCTTCCGTCGGGTCCATGGCAGCCAGCGGCGGCTACTACATGGCCTGCGCCGCGAACGAGATCTTCGCGGAGCGCACGAGCATCGTTGGTTCGATCGGCGTCGTCGGCGGCAAATTCACCTTCAACGATGCCCTGGCCAGCCAAGGTATCAACGCCGTCACCATCCCCGCCAGCCCCGAGCCGTCGGCGAAGGCGCGCGCGGCGTTCATGTCGCCTCTCGAGCCCTGGGACGATGCGACGCGGGAGCGCATGCGTCAGCTGATGGAAGGGACCTACCAGCTGTTCCTCAAGCGGGTGGCGGATGGGCGAGGCCTGAAGGTGAGCGACGTCGAGCCGAACGCTCAGGGCAGGATCTGGAGCGGCTCTCAAGGCAAGGACAAGCGCCTCGTGGACACGCTCGGCGGTCTGCGCGACGCGATTGAGCGCGCGAAGGTCTTGGCGAAGCTCGAGGGAGACGTGCCGCTCACCGTCGAGGGCGGTGCCGATGGTCTCTTCGATATTCTCGGCGGAAATGACAACGCCAGCGCAGAGCAGCTCTTGGCTGCAGCGGAGCGCGCGATCGCTGAGCGCGAGAGCTGGCTCGGCAAAGTCACCGAGCCGATGTTGCCTCATGCACAAGCGTTCTCGCCGGTGCTGAGCGGGGAGCACACCCTGGCCACGCTGCCCTACGCGTTGATTCTGCGCTGAGTTGCCGTTCGCGAGCACGCGTTACGGGTCACTGGGCGCGGATCTCGACCTTGTGCTTGACCGCCTTCACGGTCTTCAGGAACGCGAAGATCGCCTTCAGGTCGGACTCCTGCATCTTGGCGTAGGCGAGCCATGGCATGGGTGTGTTCTGCGCTGCGTCTACAGGCCGTTGCACGGCTTCGTCGGCGTGAGACGTGAACTTCTGGATGAACTGCGCTTCGGTCAGCTGGAGGCCCGTCTCCGGATCGGGCGTCAGGTTTGCACTTCGCACCTTGCCCCAGGGTCCGGCGAACAGCTGCCCCCCAGCGAACTCGTAGCCAGGGATCGGCTGATGTTCCTTGTCCACCTGGGAGTGGCACGAGCGGCAGCCCGCCACCGTGGTCAAGTATTTCCCCAGGGCAACTGGATCGGTGCGGTTCGGTTCCTCGACCGGGCCAGTCAGCGGCTTTGGCGCGAACTTGATGAAGAAGCTGACCGGGAAGTCGATGTGAGTCTTCGCGCGTTCGGCCTCGACTGGAGGGAGGCTACGCATGTACGCAATCACCGCTTTGGTGTCCGCGTCCGACAAGGACTGGTAGTTGTCGTAGGGCATGATGGGGAACAGCACCTTGCCGTCCTTGTCGACGCCTTCACGGATCGCACGCGCGATTTCACCGTCGCTCCAGTCCTTCAAGCCACCGCTGCCTGGTGTGAGGTTGGGGAAGCAGACTTCGCCCGGCAGCCCGTAGTCTTTGCCCCAGCAGTCGGGAGTGCCTCCAGCGCTGGCGCCCTTCGCTGGGCCGCCATATTTCGTCCAGTCCCGTTCGGTGTGACACTCGCCGCAGCCGAGCTGGTGCTCGAACAGGTACTTGCCGCGCTCGATCGCTTCCGGGCTGGCCTCGGCTTTCAGGTCAGGCGCGGGACGCGAAGCTGGGGACTTCGTCGCCACGAAGAGCGCGGCGGCACCGATCAGCACGCCTAACCCGATCCCGATCCATTTGAGCTTGCCCGACTTCTTGCCGGGGCTTGCTTCGCTGCCCGCTGTGGTCTCTGCCATCGACTCCACCCAGTGCTGTTTTGAAACGTCGTCTCTGCGTCCCGCTGGACACAGGACCGTCGAGTGTAAGAGGTGGGAGAACGTGGCGTCGATTCGCTCGCCAAGTCGTGGGTTTCTAGCGAGTCTGAGCTGCAGAACGAGGTTCGACTCCGAGACGAGGCGACGCTTGCGGCGGTTTTTCGCCCGGTGCCGAGGCTCCCACACGCTTTGGCTTGACGACGGCAAAAACGCGGGTAGGTTGCGGCCTCCCAAGTCCGCAGAAGGCGGACTAGGCGGGGCTTCGAGCACGCTCGAAGTTCCGCTCGGAGAGGTGACCGAGTGGCCGATGGTACCCGCTTGCTAAGCGGGCGTAGGGAAACCTACCGAGGGTTCGAATCCCTCCCTCTCCGCCGAGAAGCGCGAAGCACTTCGCGCCCAGCAGAACCTGAGTGAGCCCGTCCCGCGACGGGCTCTTTCGTTTTCGGTCGCAGACCAATCCTGCGCAGGCGCAGCGTGCCATCCCGCGGCGACTGGGCGATGCTGCAGGCATGCGAGTCGATGCCTGGATCCAGCACCCCACGCCAGAGTTCCTTCGCCACGACATGTTCGCGAGCTTGCGGCGCTGGATGCGCCTCGAGACGGTGCCAGACGAAATCCCGCTGGAGTTCACCCTGGGGGCGCTGGACGCAGGCGGCGTCGATCGCGCGCTCATTTCCGCATGGTATGGTCCCGAGACTGCGCCAGCGGCGCGCGGTGCGCTGATTTCCAACGACGAAGTCGCAGCGCTCATCGGTCGCGCACCGGAGCGACTCGTCGGTGTGGCCGGGGTGGATCTGCGGAGGCCGATGGAGGGGGTGAGGGAGCTACGCAGAGCAGTGAGGGAACTTGGGTTCAAGGCGCTCAGGCTCTTACCGTGGCTCTGGGAGCTACCTCCCGATGACCGCCGCTACTATCCGCTCTACGCGGAGTGCGTCGAACTCGGGGTGCCGTTCTGCTTGCAGGTGGGGCACGCCGGGCCATTGCGGCCTTCGGAACCTGGGCGGCCCTTCCCGTATCTCGACCGCGTAGCCTGTGACTTCCCCGAGCTCACGATCGTTGGGGGGCACATCGGATACCCATGGACCGAAGAGATGGTGGCGCTGGCCACCAAGTACCCGAACGTGTTCATCGATACCTCCGCGTACAAGGTGAGCCGTTACCCCGAGGAACTGATTCGCTTCATGCGTGGGCGAGGACGCGAGAAGGTGCTGTTTGGCAGCAACTTCCCCATGATCCAACCAGCGGCGGCTCTGGAGGACTTGGACCGCCTGGGCCTCGAGCGGGAAGCGCTCGAGCTATTCCTGGGAGGGAACGCCGAGCGCGTCTTCAAACTGACCTAGTGTGATCGGACCCACTGGCCTGGGACCTGAGGTCACTCGCCGTAGGGGTTCGGCGGCGCTTCCACCTGCGGCTTGTTCTTGGGCTTTTCGACCGGCTTCGCGGGGGTGGTGGGCCGCGGCGCTCGCGCTGCAGCGGCTGTACTGGACGGCAACGCCTGCAGATCCAGATCTGCGCTGCCCACTGCCCTGGGTTCAACAGGAATTTCTGCGGGGATTTGAGTCGCCGGCGCCTGATGCGCTGGCTGATTCGGCGCAGCCGTCTGTGCTTGAGGCGCGACGGCGGCTGGCTGCTGCTCGTTGCTTGGCATCGCGAG
Organism: Polyangiaceae bacterium; assembly: GCA_041389805.1. GTDB lineage: Bacteria > Myxococcota_A > Polyangia > Polyangiales > Polyangiaceae > JAHBVY01. The sequence continues at coordinate 46,864 of JAWKRD010000022.1, forward strand.
GAGCGCGACGCCCGCGCCGATGCAGACAATCAACGACGCGATGCTGATGCCCACCATCAGCGCGACGGCTCGGCTCGGCTCGCCTGGTGGGGGCTGAGGCCGCGACACGCTCACCGAGCCGGTGGTCGACGCCGCGCGTAGCTCCACTGGACTGCGGATCGCCTGACGGGGTCCGGTTGCGTCAGCGTGACTGGGCGCAGTCGCGCGGATCTCGGGGTACGCGGGGATTGCCGGCTTATGAAGACCCGTTGAGTCAGGCAAGCTGCCGTAGGACCGTCGCGCGTCACCTAAGTCCGGCTCCGAGAGTTGGGGCGGAGCGTGGAATGGAGAAGAAGGCTGCGCCAGTGAAGCCATGCCCAGCACTTCGGCAAGCGCCATCACGGCTTCGCCGGCTGTGGTGTAGCGCTGTTCCGGTTCCGCGTGGGAAGCCTTGAACAACCAGGAATCAAAGCTCTGAGGAAGGTGCGCCCCGAACTTCGCTGCGCGCTTGGAGGCTGCCTCTTTCGGGCCCTGGCAGGTACCCTTGAGGAAGCTCAGGAACGACGTCGAGTTGTCGCGCTCCATCGCAAAGTAGTGATGCCCGGTGAGCATCGCAAACGCGATGAGCCCAAGCGCGTAGATGTCTACCGCTGGGGTGATGCGCCGAGATGACTTGAACTGCTCCGGCGGCATGTAGAGTGGTGTTCCCACCGCCTTGGTGGACGTGACTGCACCAGCATCCTCGAACAGGCGAGCCACGCCGAAATCGACGATCTTGACCTTGAGCTCGCCGATGTCATTTTGCGTAAGGAAAATGTTCTCGGGCTTCAGGTCGCGATGGAGGACGCCGCGCGCGTGAAGCTTGTCGAGAGCGCTCCCGATCTGTCGGAGCAGGCGCACGGCGACGCCGGCGGGCAGCGGACCCTTGGCGAGGCGTCGCTCGAGATCCTCTCCCTCGAGGAGCTCCATCACGAAGAATGGTGTGTCACTCGTGGGCTCGACCCCAGCGTCGAAGACTTGAACGACATAGTCGCTGCGCACGGACGCGGTCGCCCGCGCTTCGGTTTCGAAGCGCTGGCGCAGATCTCCTGAGCGGCTGGTGCCTGGAAGCATCACCTTGAGCGCGCACGCCCGCCCCGTTTCGAGGTGCTCGACCTCGTACAGCATGCCCATGGACCCCGCCGCAAGTTCGCGTACCACGCGGTAGCGCTGCGCGAATACACTGCCCGGGTAAAGGGTCGCCATGCTTGCCCCAAAGCCTACCATTCAAAGGCGGAGCGTGGCGAATCCTACGCTGTTGCGTCCACAGCGTTGTCCGCGCCCCGCAGAGCGGCGAAACGTTCCTGTAACTCGACGTCAGCTCACCTCCACCGCGTTCGAGGTCGCCCTCGCGACGCTGGTGTCGGGGCCGCGACATCAAGTCGCTCCTTGCGCTGCTTTTCGATACGGATATTGCTGTGTAGCGAAAATTGGCCAGAAACGGCCTCAAACGTGAGGGCTGACGAGGTTGTCGGACAGCTCCCACAGTTGCTCAGCAGCGCGCACATCCAGCGCCGCTTTGGACGGCACGTGCGCCTGCGCGGCCTGATCCGGACCCGCCGCAAAGTAGTTGCCTGTCACTCCCTCGAGGCTGGGTGATGTGGCGACGAAGAGCGACGGGAGCGCTCCGTCCCGCGCGCTGATCAGGCCGGGCAGCGGCAGCTTCGCTCCCCATGAGAGGAGTCTGGAGTCGCGTACGACATTGGTCACGACGCTGCCCGGGTGAACGCTGTTGCTGGTCACCCCGCGCGCCTTGAGCCGCCTCGCCAGCTGATTGCTGAACAGTATGTTGGCGAGCTTACTCTTGGCGTAGACGTAGCGACCCTCGTAGTTGTGCTCGCTCATCACGTCCCCGAAGTCGAAACTCTTGGGCTTTATATGTAACCGTGAGGAAACAGTGACGACGCGCGCCCCCGGGACAGCCGTGAGGCACCGTTCGAGGAGCCGAGTGAGCAGAAACGCCGCGAGGTGGTTGACCGCGAAGGTGTCCTCGAAGCCATCCTGACTCAGCTGGCGCACGGGGTGCCAGAGCCCCGCGTTGTTCACGAGCACGTCCAGCCGGGCGTGCCTTGCCTCGAACGTGCGCGCGAGCTCGGCAACCTGCTCGAGGCTCGAGAAGTTTGCCAGCGCGTGTTCCGCGCTCCCACCGGCCATGCGGATGCGCTCGGAGACCTCCTGGGTTCGCTCTGGGTCGCGACCAACCACCACGACGTGATATCCCTGGCGGGCGAGGCCAAGCGCTGTCTCCAGGCCGATCCCGCTGGAAGCGCCCGTGATCAACGCGACACGCGAAGTGCGGCTCATCATCGGCGCAGCATATTCAGCTGAGACAAGTCGATCCAGCTCTCAGCACGCTGCGCAGTCCCCGGGTTCGGTATCCCAGCGGTATCTTCACCGCGTCGCGCTACGCTGTCGCACATGTCGCGTACGGAGCATACGTTTTGCCGCATTTGCGAGGCGCTGTGTGGCCTCGAGGTGACCCTCGACGGGGATGAGGTGCAGGAGATCCGCCCCGATGCACAGCACGTGGCGACCCGAGGTTTTGCATGTGTAAAAGGTCTCAAGCAACAGCGCCTCTACACCAGTCCGGATAGGCTCCAGTATCCACTGAAGCGCGTCGGTGAGCGCCACGAGCGAATCTCCTGGGAACAAGCGCTCTCCGAAATCGGCGCCAAGGTGCGAACGTTACGCGACGGCTCAGGGCCCGACTCCATCGCGATGTACGTCGGGACCGCGGCGGGGTTTGGTGTGCTGCACCCGATCTTCGCTCAGGGTTTCATGAACGCGGTGGGTTCGCGGAACATGTACTCCTCGGCGACCCAAGACTGCGCCAACAAGTTCGCGGTCGCGCGGCTGATGTACGGTTTCCCCTTCACTCAGCCGTTCCCAGATGTGGATCGGGTGCGTTGTCTGATCGTGGTGGGTGCGAACCCCGCAGTGAGCAAATGGAGCTTCCTCCAGGTCTCGAACCCAATTCAGCGCCTACGCGCGATCGAGGCTCGTGGTGGCTCGGTGTACTTCGTGGATCCTCGGCGCACCGAGAGCACGAAGGTCGCAGGCACCCACGTCTTCATCCGTCCGAACACGGACGTCTTCTTCTATCTGGCTTTCTTGAATGAGCTGTTGAGGCTGGGGGCGATTTCCGAGCAGAGGATCGCGGAACACACGCACGGATTCGGCGCGATACGCGCGTTGTGCGCGCCGTGGACGCCCGAGCGCTGCGCGGACGCGACACGTATCCCCGCGGATGTGCTGCGCGGGATGGTCAAGGCCTATGCCGAGGCAGATGGCGCAGCTCTGTATCTCTCGACTGGCGTCAACATGGGCAGCCACGGGAGCATGGCGTTTTGGCTGCAGGAGGTGATCAACCTGGTCAGTGGCAACTTGGATCGCCGGGGCGGTACGCTGGTTGGCCAGGGGATTGTCGACTTCGCGCGCTTTGGCAAGCGAACCGGCGTGCTCCTGCGCAGCGATAGGTCCCGAGTCGGAGGCTTTCAGGCGGTCAACGACGGCTTCCCTGGGGGAACGCTCTCCGACGAGATCCTCACACCTGGAGATGGTCAGGTGAAGGCGCTGTTCGTCACCGGCGGCAACCCGCTGATCACCATGGCGAACGCGGGACGGCTGCGTGAAGCGTTCGAGAAGCTGGAGCTCTTGGTCGCACTCGACATCCAGCCCAGCGAGACCGCGCGCCTCGCTCACTATGTCCTGCCGTGCACGAGCCCGCTTCAGCGTCCCGACCTGCCGTTCGTGTTCCCGCTGTTGCTCGGGATGCAGTCACGACCCTACCTACAAGCGACCCAGGCCGTGCTGCCTCCGACGGGAGAACAGCGGGACGAGGCGAGCATCTACTTGGCGCTCGCGCGCGCCGCGGGTCTCGGCATCTTCGGTTCGAAGATCGCGCAGCGTGGGCTCGAGCTGCTTCAGGCTTGGCACTCGCGCAAGCATCCGACGCAAGAGCCGGCGCTACCCCAGGAGCTCTTGCTCTCGCTGCTCTTGCGCGTGACGGGTCAGGGCAGCTTCGGACAGCTGCTGGCCGCAAGCCATGGGCGCTTGCGCCCGGATCACCAGGGAAACACCTTCTTGGGCAAGCGCGTCGTGACCGACGACGGCCGGGTACAGCTCGCTCCGCCAGAGCTCATGAGCCAGGCGGAGAACCTCGAAGGTTTCTTCGAGGCGGAGAAGCGAGACGCGCGGCGCCTCAAGTTGATCACCAAGCGCGCGGTGACGACGCACAACTCCTGGACTCACAACCTAGATGACTTCGTCGCGGGTGACCGGGGTACGAACTATCTCTACCTGCACCCTGATGACGCGGCGCGCCTGGCGCTCAAGGAAGGCGATCTCGCAGACGTCAGGACGGAGGTCGCCAGCGTACGCGTCCCTGTGCGGCTCACCGCCGACTTGATGCCAGGCACCGTCGCGTTACCCCACGGTTGGGGACACCAACACTCCGGGCTCAGCGTCGCGCGGGAGACGCGCGGTGTGAACGTGAACCTGCTGGCACACGACGGACCTCAGCGCCTGGAGGCGGTGAGCGGCATGGCGCACCTCACCGGATTCAATGTGGATGTCCGGCCGGCGGTGGAGCCGCGGCAACACAACTGGTCGGGGCGCTGAGCACCGTCCCACACGGGAGACCTCCCGAATACAGCCGTTGCGCAACGCTTTCAGGCGTTGCGCCACAGCTATCCGGTCATCTGGGCGGATGTCCTTGGACAAGGCTCGTCGCGTGCGGAAGGCTACGGATAGCCGACATGCTCTCCCTCAAGCCCAATGTGCCGAAACCCAGCCAGAGCAGCGTGGAGCGTGCCAAGCTCGAGCTGCACCGCAGGCTTGGAGCATCCAAGGTGCTCGACGCCAGGGAGAGCTGTGAGCGCTTTGCCTCGGATGAGTCCGAGGCCGAAGGGGAGGTGCCTGACGTTGTAATCCTTGCGGAAACAAAGCAGGACATCCTTCACGCGCTCGCAGTTGCGCGGGAGACCGAGGTGCCCGTGACTCCGCGGGCCGGCGGCAGTGGACGCACCGGCGGCGCGGTCCCGGTAGCCGGAGGCATCGTGCTCGCGCTGAGCGGCATGAACCAAATCCTCGAGATCGACCCGGCAGAGGGCCTGGCGGTGGTGGAGCCTGGCGTCGTGCTCGGAGACTTCCATGCGGCGGTGGAAGCCGAGGGCATGTTCTACCCACCGGATCCAAACTCGCTGCTGACGTGCTGTCTCGGAGGCAACGTCGCCGAGAACGCTGGCGGCCCGCGCGCGTTCAAGTACGGGGTCACGCGAGACTACGTCTTGGGGGCCGAGGCCTTTCTGATCGGAGGGCAGCACATCCAGTGCGGTCGCCGCACCAGGAAGGGAGTGACCGGCTACGACGTCACCGGGCTGCTCGTCGGCAGCGAGGGAACCCTGGCTGTGCTTGGGGACATCACGCTCCGCTTGGTGCCTAAGCCGTCTCACGTGATGACGCTCATGGTGTTGCTATCCGAGCTCGACGTGGCCGCACAGCTGGTCGCTCGAGCGACCGCGATGGGGCTGACCCCACGTTGCATCGAGCTACTCGATAGCGGCACCTTGGAAGCCATGCGCAACGCCGGGAACCCAATCAACGCCGCAGCCAAGGCGATGTTGTTGATCGACGTCGATGGCGACGAAGGGCAGTGCGAGGCTCAGGCGGAGCGCTTGGCCGGACTCGCTGACGACCTTGGTGCGATCGAGCTGTTGGTCGCTCAGGACGCTTCTCAGCGCGACAGACTGTGGAACGCACGCCGTGAGATGAGTCCCGCCGTGCGCCGCATGGCGAAGAACAAGCTCAGTGAAGACGTTGTAGTGCCGCGCCAGCAGATGGGGGAGTTGCTACGTAGAGTGGCGCGCACATCGGAGGAAACTCGCATCCGCACGGTAACGTACGGTCACGCTGGTGATGGCAACTTGCACGTCAATTTCCTGTGGGACGAGGCCGAGGAGCTACCTCAGGTGGACCGAGCCATCGAGCAGCTCTTCCGGGACGTGATTGAACTCAGAGGTACACTGAGCGGTGAGCACGGCATCGGGGTGCTCAAGGCGCCGTACCTGCCCCTCGAGCAAAGCTCGGAGCTGATTCGTCTGCAGCAGGATCTGAAGCGGATGTTCGACCCTGCGGGGCTGCTCAACCCTGGTAAGATCTTCCCGACTCAGGGTCACGGAGCCTGCTAGCTTTATTCCTTGCGGAATATATGCTCACGATAGTGGGCCAGCTCTGCGAGTGAATTCTTGATATCTACCAAGGCGTCGTGGGCTCCGGCCTCTGGCTTGATGAACTGCGCCCCGTCTCCATACCAGAGCCTGGCCAGGAGCTTGAGACTCGACACGTCGATGATGCGGTAGCTCAGGTAGCCTGCGAGCATCGGCATGTAACGCTCGATGAACTTCTTGTCTTGCCCAACGCTGTTGCCTGCCAGCACCCCAGCGCGCAGCGGGCACCAACCAGCGACGCGTTCGAACAGTTCCCGCTCGGCTCGTCCCAGGTCCACGTTCGACGCGCGAACCCGCTCGGTCAGTCCCGTCTTCGCGTGCATGTCGCGGACGAAGGGGGTCATCTGGGCCAGGGCCGATTCCGGCTGCCAGATGTCGCACACGTACTCTTCGAGGGGGGTGAGCTGACTGTCGGTGATGATCAGTGCAGCCTGGATGATCACGTCGCTCTGAGGATCCAGCCCCGTCATCTCGAGATCGATCCAGACTAGGTTCTCCGGGCTCTGGGTGCGCATCGGTCAAAGTTAACAAACTGCAGGGCGCGCCAACAGCGAGGAGCGAGTCGCTTAGGCTTGAGTCACCGTCGTCGCGGCCGGCGCCGCCGTATGGCCCACGCGATGGTTGCGAAACCCAGCGGCCAGCCTTGAGAGCCTGAGCCGCTCGGCGCCTGGGTACGACAACCACAGCCCCCGTCGTCATTTCCGCTTCCGCTGCTCCCTCCGGTGAGGCCGCCGTTTCCTCCGGAGCCGTTTCCTCCGGTGCCTGCGTTGGCGGAGCCGCCCGTCGTGGCGCCTGTGCCACCATTCGCCGAGCCGCCGCTCGTGGCGCCTCCGCCGCCCGCGCCACCGGCTGGAGAACCGCCCATCGCGCCGAGCTCGTATGCGCCGCGGTCGGGAGCGCTGCCCACGTAGTCATCGTTGATGCCCGGAAGCACCAACGCTGAGTCAACCGCGGGGCTACTCGGATTTGGGCGCAGAGCGTTGTCGACGTCTGGCGGCGCGAAGAGTCCGTGGGTTTCCTGCGCAGTCCCCTGATTGAAGCTTGCTAGGTCGTCATAGCGGTCAGTCGCTGACCCGTTGTACCAGGTGAAGACGGACTGCGTATCCGTGGTGTACCAGAGGTCGTAGTCGAAGCTCGGGTGGGTGCTACCTTGGTTGTAGGAGTCGATCAGGCGACCGCCGGCGCTCGCAACCAGGAGGTTGTTTCGGAACACGATGTTATCGATCGGTACCGAGTGCTCTCCGGGGAAGTCGTACCAGAGGTTTAGGAGCGGGCCAGTTGCCTCGCGGAAAATGGTGTTGTGGTAGAAGTAGAGGTTTCGCGTCAAGCTCTTGGGGTCGCCGTTGGTGTTCATCTTGATCGCGCCCTGCCCCCAGGCGCCGCGGATCACGTTGCGCAGCACGAAGTAGGGCCCGGGGAGCGCTGGCGCCATGGAAATCGGATTCTCCGCGTCGCGGAACACATTGCCGTAGACCCGTGCGTTCACGCAGATCCCGTCCAGCTCCAGGTCGTCGTCGCGCGCATCGTAGAGTTCGTTGTTTGCCAGCTCGGCGTCATGGTTCGTGAAGCCGAGGTTGGTGCCGCCGGTCGCCACGAGCACGTCGTCACCGAGAGCCGCCAGCGCCCGCCCCTCGGCCTCATTGCCGCACAGAATCACGTTGTCTACATTGCCGTGGATGCGGTTGCCAATCACCACGGAAGCGGCGCCTGGGTTGTTGTCGAACTGGACGCCGTAGTAAGTCTGTCCTGGGCAAGCCTGGTTGCTGGCGCCTGCGCAGTCGCCAGCGTCAGTGTCGTAGATGTCGTTGTTGCGGATCAGGTGTCTCCCTCCGAGATCCGCCCCACCTGGGTAGTCCGCGCTCTTCGTGACCAGCAGGTTGTAGTGCCCGTTGTCGTGGATGTCGCAGTCCTCCACGATCACGTGGGCCGACGAGTGGATGCGCACGCCCTTACCATCCGTGTCGTCTCCACCGTTGCGGATCTCCAGACCAGACAACCAGATGTAGCTCGAACCGCTGATGTCCACGACGGATCCCGATCCGCTACCCGGTCCTTCAATGACCGGCCTGTTGGCTGGATTATCCGCGCGGATAACAAGCGGCGCGTCTGCGGTCGCGCTGTAGTCCTGGATACGGATCGGTGCATAGGTGCCGGGTCGGACGCGAATTTCGTCGCCCGGGGCCGCGACGTCGACGGCGTGCTGGAGCGTGGCGAAGGGTGCCGTAGCAGTGCCGCCGCCTTGATCGGTCCCTCCCACGGCGACATAGAAGGTTTGGTTGGGGGAGAGGGCACTAGGCCACGCGCGCGTCGTGGCGGTGATCGCCATGCTCGGAGCGCCGGTGACGCCGTCGGGGTCCTGGAGTCTCACCGTGACTTCACCGCTGCTACCCGGGCTCAGCCCGAACGCGCTCGTCGCCCAGTTGCGGCCGTCGTACCGCACCGGCGGATGCAGGGTTCGGGGGCCCGAGCCAGCGTTGTATTCGACGCTCAAGCTCTCGTTGCCCGAGGCGCCCTCGACCGTGATCAGCAGCCCAAACGTCTCGTAACCAGGGGTCATGATCACGCCGCGGAGCTCCGCAGCCTCCACGCTCGCGCTGCCCAAGAGCAGGCCACCACATGCGATCGCACCTCTGAGTAGCGGACGACGGCGGAGCGCGCTCGGTTGTCTCATGCCCCGAGCATAGAGGATCTACCTGGCGCCCACAGGTCCCCGGCGCTAGCGTCCGCGCCCCATGGCCGTCGCCAAGAAGCCCACTCGCCCTGCCGCGTCCAAACCGAAGCTCCCTGCCAAGCCCAGCAAGCGGGCCAGCGGGAAGGCGGCGCCGCGCCGTCGCATCGAGCTCTCTGGCGCTCAAAAGAGCTACCTGCGCGGCTTGGCCCACGAGCTGAAGCCTGTGGTCCAGATCGGTCATGCAGGGATCACTGACGGGGTCGTGCGTCAGATCGACGAGGCGCTTGAGACCCACGAACTCATCAAGGTGAAGCTCGCGAAGGAATCCCCGATTGAGCCGGCGGAGGCTGGCGAGCCGCTCGAGAAGCAGCTGACCGCGAGCCTCGCCCAACGCATCGGACGCATCGTCGTGTTGTACCGCCCACGGCTGAAGCAGCCCACGATCAAGCTGCCTCGCTAAGCGGATCGCCGAAGCGCACTCCCAGCCTCCGAGTGCGTAAGCCTGCGCGGCTCCCGCTGCGAATCGCTGCGGCTGCGCCCTGCGCGCAAGTTCTTGTAGCATGTGCCCCATGCGGATCCTGTACGGGGTTGTGGGAGAGGGGATGGGGCACGCGACGCGCAGTCGTGTGATCCTGGAGCACCTGGTGCGCCGAGGACACCAGATCAAGGTCGTGGTGAGCGGACGTGCCCATCGCTTCTTGACGGAGCGCCTCGCGCATCACGACTCGGTGAGCATCGAAGAGATCCACGGGCTCAGCCTCAGCTACGTGGGCAACCGCGTGGACAAGAGCGAGAGCCTGAAGCAGAACCTCAAGGCGGCGGCGAAGGGGATGCGCAAGAACCTCGACGTCTATCGCAAGGTCGCGGAGGCGAGCTTCGAACCCGAGCTCGTGATCAGTGACTTCGAGTCCTGGGCAGCCTTCTATGCGCTGAATCATTTCCTCCCGGTAATCAGCATCGACAACATGCAGGTGATCAATCGCTGCAAACACCCGGCAGAAGTGATCGGCAAGAAGTCCCAGAACTATCGCATCACGAAACTGGCGGTTAAGACGAAGATCCCTGGCGCCTATCACTACCTGGTGTCGAGCTTCTTCTTCCCGAAGGTGCGCAAGAAGCGCACGACCCTGGTGCCGCCGATCTTGCGTGACGAGATCCTCCAGGCCAAGCGGGAGCCGGGCGCACACGTGCTCGTCTACCAAACGGCGAGCGCCAACGAGAAGCTCGTGCCCGCGCTTCAGCAACTGCCGTACGAGTTTCGCTTGTACGGCATGGGTAGGGAGGCGACGGAAGGCAACGTGAGCCTGCGCAGCTTCTCGGAGAGTGGCTTCGTGGAGGATCTCCGCACGGCGCGCGCGGTGATCACCGGCGGCGGCTACACCTTGATGAGTGAGGCGGTGCACCTGGGGGTTCCGGTGCACTCCGTTCCCGTGGAGCAACAGTTCGAGCAAGAGCTCAACGCCCGCTGGCTGGCGCACCTGGGCTACGGCACCTGGAGTCCCACGCTCGAGGTAGACAAGATCCGCGACTTCATTTCAAACAGCGCGACCTACGCCAAGGCACTGGAGAGCTATCCTCGTCAGGACAACCGCATGCTGTTCCGCTTGGTGGATGAGCTGATTGAGCGTCGCGCTCGGGGTGAGAGCCGGCCAGTGCGCCTGGACTCTCCGTCCATGGGTACCTACGACGAGTGATGATGCCGCTCAGGCGATGTCCTTCATCGCGATGTGCGCGGCATTGAAGCCGCACATCCCGTGTACGCCTGCGCCGGGGTGGGCGTAGCTCGAGCACAGGTAGAGCCCCTTCACTGGCGTGCGGTAGCGGAAATACGGAAACACCGGGCGCCAGATGAACTGGCGATACCAGGCGTTGGAGCCGCCCCCCAGATCACCGCCGACCAGGTTCGAGTCCATGGCTTGCAGATCCGGGGGGGCGACGGCTCGGCGTCCCAAGATGTGCTGGCGGAACCCTGGCGCGAGCCCTTCGATGCGCTCCTCGACTTGATCGGCGAAGCGGTCCTTCTGGCTTGCCCAGCCACCTTCGACCTGTGGTGGCACTCGAGAGTAGGCCCACAGCGTCTGCTTGCCGTCGGGAGCGCGCGAAGGATCGCAGAGGCTCTGCTGACCGATGACCAAGTATGGGTTGTCAGGGATGTTGCCGTCGCGAACCACCTTCGTGAAGCGACTGAGGTCCGTGAGGCTGTCTCCAGCGTGTACTACGGCGCTCTTGTGAGCGAGCGGTTCCGTCCAGGGAACCGGTGCGTCAAGTGCCCAGTCGAGCTTGAATGTCCCCCATCCGTGGGGAAACGACTGCATGCGCTTGATGACGCGGGCCGAGACCTGGTCGTCTTTCAAGAGGTCCAGGTAGAGTGACGGCGCCGCGGTGTTGGCCAGGATCATGTGGGAAGCCCGGATCTCCTCACCCCCGACCAGGCGAACAGCTGCAGCACGGCCGTCTTTGACGATGACTTGCTCCACCCGGGCGTCGAGGCGGAGTTTGCCGCCGTGAGATTCCAGGATGCGGACGAGCGTGTCCGTTATTGCCTGGGCGCCTCCGCGCGGAACCGGGTAGCCTCCGGTGACCGCCGTGAGGCCGAGCATGTAGCCGAGGCCAGCGCCGAATGCGTCATCCGGGCCGACGTCGACGTGCAGTGCGAGGCCGGGCAATACACGTCGCGCCGCCTCGCTTTGAAAGAGTCGCGAGGAGAGCCCGCGACCGCTGGACGCCAGGATGCTGGTGAGCTTCAGCAGGTTGAACAAGCCGAGCTTGAACAGCGGGCCAAGCGTGGGAAAGGGCCCGAGCAGGAAGCCCAAGATGTTGCGCTCGGCGCCGCGATGCCAACGCGCGAGCTTGCGCCAGGTCGCGCCATCTTCCGCGCTGCCGAATATGCCTGCCGTGACGTCGTCGTCGCGAGAAATCGCCGCGACGCTGCCGTCAGGCGCGGGATGGCAGCTCTCGATTTCCGCGTGGCACCATGCAAGGCCATTGCCCACCAGGTCGAGGTGTTTGAACGCGGGGCTCGTCTTGCCGAAGGGAAAGAACGCGGCACCAACGTCGTGGACGTAGCCTGGCAGCGTGGCGATTTCGGAGCCCAGAGCGCCACCCGGGCGCTTTGGGTTCGCCTCGAGCAGCAACACTCGATAGCCGTTTTCAGCCAGGATGCATGCGGCTACCAGCCCGTTTGGGCCCGACCCGATCACGATTGCTTCAGGATCCCGCGTGCTCACTCAGTTCGCCTCTCGTGGGGACTGTATGAGGCAAGGCTCGTGTGTCGAAAGGGGAAAGGCGCAAAACGCCGGCTTCAAACTTTCGCTTTGGTGCGCGGGCTGGTATCGATTGGAGGTGCTTGCGATTGGCTTCGACCCTGGCACGCGGAACCTCGGCTGGGGTGTCGTGCGGCGTGACGGCAATCGCATCAGCCATGTCGCGCACGGCGTGCTGCGCCTGGATCCGCAGGCGGCGCTCGCCAAACGTCTGTGTGCGATCGACCAGGGGATCTCCCAGTTGCTGTCGACCCATGGACCGGATGTGGGTTCCGTGGAGAGCATCTTCTTCAATAAAGATGCGCAGGCAGCGTCGAAGCTCGGCCACGCGCGCGGGGTGATCTTGCTCGGCTTGGCCCGCGCTGGCCTCGAAGTGTTCGAGTATCCGCCTGCACGCGTGAAGCGCACCGTGACGGGTAACGGTCAGGCGGAGAAGCGCCAGGTGGCGCAGATGGTGAAGGCGATGTTGGCCCTGGGCGACTTGCCTCCTGCGGACGCCGCGGATGCGCTCGCGATCGCCATCACCCATCTTCGGCTGGGTCCGCTGGCTCGCGAGGACTCGAATGCGGCGAAGGTGTTGGCCGCTCTCGGTAGCTCACGCGGCCGCAGCCGTCAGAGCCGAGTGGCGTTGGCGAAGCTCGCGTTGAAACAGCGCGCCGCCCGCTGAGGCGTCGTTGCGCCAACGCTGAGCCAGCTTGCCCCGCGCGTGCGTCTAGAACGTCGGATCGCGGAGCGCTCGCTGAGCCCCGGAATGCCGCCTCTTGGATTCGTGTTAAGCCTCTGCCTTGAGGTGTAAGTATTCGACGACAGTCGTGTTTTTAGGCGAATGCGAGGCGGGGACAGCCCGTCTGTCCCCCTGAAAGCGCGACCTGGCTTGCCAGGTTGCTGGCTCCCAGGTACGGGGCCGAGAAGGAAACGAAGAGAGCATGCAGACGAAGAAGCACTGGATCGCCTACACGCTGTGCGTCGCCCTCGGTGGGCTGACTGTCTCCGGCGCCCCAAACGTCGCTGAAGCCCAAACCGCCACCAAGCAGGCGGATTCCAAGGCGAAGAAGGGCCCCCGCTCGAAGGAGATCGCCAAGCGCGTTCAGGATTTCTACGACAAGACGAAGACGTTCCAAGCGGGCTTCAAGCAGCGCTACTGGATCAAGAAGTACAACAAGTACAAGAACAGCAACGGTCAGGTGGTGTTCGAGAAGCCCGGCAAGATGAGCTGGCGCTACAAGAACAACGGAAACCGGGTCGTCTCTGACGGCAAGAAGATCAAGGTCTACGAAGCCGAGGAGAAGCAGATGTACGAGCAGGATATTGACAAGAGTCAGTATCCCGCCGCGCTCGCGTTCCTCACCGGTAGCGGCAGCCTGCGGAAGGCTTTCCGCCTGCGCAAGCTGGATGCCAAGCGCATGAAGTTCGAGGGCGGCTACGTGTTGCTCGGCAAGCCTCGCAAGCCAACGCCGGCATACACCAAGGTGCTGTTCTACATCGACGCCAAGACCAGTCAGGTGCGCCGGGTGATGCTCATCGATGCCGAAGGGAACCGCAACACCTTCGACTTCTTGTCGCCCAGCGTGAACAAGGAGACGCCGAAGGGCGAGTTCGAGTTCAAGCCACCAGCGGGTACCAAGGTGATCAAACCCTGAGCAGCTCGCTGAGTGACTAGCTACGAGGGCGGCCTGAATGGCCGCCCTCATGCATTTGGGGGCAGCGCGTTCAGCCTCTGCGGAGCCTCAAGCGAAAGCGCGTGTACTGATCGGGTTCGCTCTCCACCGAGATGTCGCCGCCCGCAGCCTTGATGATGTTGTGGCAAATGGAGAGTCCGAGCCCGGTTCCGACTCCCACAGGCTTGGTGGTGAAGAACGGATCGAAGACCCGGCCAATCGATTCCGTGGGGATTCCAGAGCCGTTGTCCTCGAACAACAACTCCACGCTGTCGCCCACAGCCTCGGCGGTGATCTGGATGCGATTCTCAGCCATCGAGCGGGAGGGGAGCGCTTGCACGGAGTTCACCAGCAGGTTGATGAAGACCTGAGCTAGCCGGGATTCGTTGCCCTCGACGTACAGGCCGTGGGGCACGTCCACGACCAACGTCGCGCGGTGCTTGAGCTCGTTGTTAGTCATGTTGAGCGCGCTGCGCAGCACGCTCGCCAAGGAGACCGAACCGGTGTGGTCCTGTTTCTCCCGCGAGAACGTCTTCAGGTCCCGCACGATGCCACGCACGCGTTCCGCCCCCGCCTTCGCCTCCTCAGTGGCTTCGGTGAGCTCCCGTAGGACATCAGCATCCACGCTGCCTCCCACCAGTCGCGCGAGCTCGTCGAGCACGTAGTCCAGGTTCGCCGTGATGTAGGCGAGCGGGTTGTTGATCTCGTGCGCGACGCCAGCAGCCAGCGTGCCGAGGGAAGCCAGGCGGTCTGCGACCTCGAGCTGGAGCTGCATCTGCTTGCGCTCGGTGACGTCCTCGATCAGCAGAACGCCCCGCGGTTTGCCCTGCTCCTCGACGCGCGAGCCCTGGATCTCGAGCCACACCTTGTGTTCGCTGTTGGTGCTGGCGCGCACACAGATCGGCTCGCTGCCCTGGCTGCGGTCGTCGAAGACGGCTCGCAGCAGCGCCGCGAGTTCGCCCTGGTGATCGGGGTGCACCTGTTCGGCGAACGGCTCGCCGTTGAGCTCGTCGGCGGTCACACCGAGCACGCCTGCAAGGGCGTGGTTGTAGCGCAAGATGTCGCCAGCGGAGTCGACGACGACGATGCCGAGCCGTGCCTCGTTAAATACCGCGCGGAAACGTGCTTCTGAGGCAGCGAGGGCGCTCTGGGCGGCCCGCGCCTCGGTGACGTCGTCTTGGACAATCAGAACGCAGTCGTCGCCACCCACCTCGATGATCTGGCAAGTCGTGCTTAGCTCCCGCAGGCTCCTTTGCTTGGTGAACCACGAAACGGAGACGTTTCGCAGAAAGCCCCGGTCGCGTAGCTGCTGACTCTGCTCTGCGGTGAAGCAGGCCTTGTGGCACAGCCCCACGTCGCCTGGGCGGTACCCGATCAGATCCGCTCGGCGAAACCCGAACAGTTCGAGGAAGGCGTCGTTGGCGTCCACGAAGCGGCCATCTTCCAGCCGCAGGATGCTCATGGGCATCGGCGAGGCGAGGAAGATCTGCACGAAGCCCATCGCCGACTCGCCGTAGCTCATGCGCGTGGCGGTCGCGGGCAGACTCACGACGCGACTCATGGGCTCGGCGTCGAAGCCGTCAGATGGCGTCGAGCTTGCTGACTTGCTCGGCTCGGGCGGCGTGGAGTTGGCGGCGGCAGAAGACATCCCGGAACGAACCTGATGGACGGCCGGTTTCCGCAGGACTTGAGTCAGTCGGCGTTGGATTTTCGCGCAGCTTTTGCTGCCCCGGGTTTGTCTGCACTGGTGCTGCTGGTGGGCTCCGTCTGGGCGCAACGAAAACCTGCCATCACCAGGCGCCAGCTGCCTGGATGATGCACGCGGTTCGTTACCCGCAGGCCGCGCGTGTGATAGTTGAAGGCGCCTCCTCGCAGCACGCGATCGCAGCCTTCCGGGATCGGGTTCGTACCCGTGAAGCCCTGCATGCCTTCGCGCCGCAGCATGTCCTGGGTCGCCTTGATTTGCTCACAGCTGCCAGGCACGCCCTTGTCTGCCGTATCCCTGCGGTAAGCGTAGGGGTCGTAGTAGTCTTCCATCCACTCCCAGACGTTCCCCGCCATGTCGAGGTTGCCGTAGGGACCCGCGCCTTGCGGGTACGACCCGACGGCTTCGGTCACCTGTCGGCCCCACACACCGTGCTTCTTGCCATCGGGCGAGTCATTGCCCCAGGGAAATGTGCGGTCCTCGGCGCCGCCCCCGGGGCCTGGGCCTCGCGCGGCCTTCTCCCACTCGGCTTCTCGAGGTAGCCGCTTGCCCTTCCACTCGCAGAAGGTCTTGGCATCGTCCCAGCTCACTCCGACGACTGGCTGCTGATCTCCGCGGAACTGGCGGTCTGCGCCGTACGTTGCCCAGGGTCCCGCCTTGTAGGGGCGGCAGACCTTCGCATCCACGCACGCGCGGTAAGCGGCGTTCGTCACTTCGGTCTTGTCGAGCCAGTACGCTTCGAGCGTGACTACGTGGGCTGGGTGCTCGTCTTGCTCGCCGCCGCTGTCGGCTCCCATCGTGAATGGTCCGGCGGGGATGCGCGCCATGTCCTCAGGCGGCTCCGGCGGTGGTGGTTCCGCCGCGGCTGCCGTCGCCTCGCTGGCGTCGCTGGTGGTGGATGCCGACGGAGCCGGCTCCGGAGCGCTGGCGGAGTTTGTCTTGCCAGTGTCCGTGCTGGCGGGAGTTGGCTGTGGTGGTGCTGCTGCAGCTTCAGCCCGGTCGTGGGAGCACGAGCAACCGAGGCCCAGCAGCAGGACCAGAGCGGGGACGAAACGTCCTGGTTCGCCGGCTCTGCCCAGCGTGCCGGCATCAGTCTTTGCACCTCGCATGGCGCTGTTCTCGCATTGCGGGGCGCTCGGGGACAAGTCGGCGCCCGATCGGCGCTCCTCCCCCCCAAACCCTAGCCGGAAGGTCCCCGGATTGCGCTGGCCGTGCTATGGCCGCCTCGGATGATCCACGCCGAAAACCTGACGAAAGACTACGGAACGGTGGTCGCGGTGAAGCGCCTGTCGTTCGACGTCGGCAAGGGCGAAGTCGTAGGGTTTCTGGGGCCGAACGGCGCCGGCAAGAGTACGACCTTGCGCATGCTCGCGGGCTTTCTGGGCCCAACGGAGGGCCGCGTCGAGATCGCGGGCTTCGATATCCAGTCGGCCTCGGAGCAAGCCCGAGCGCAAATCGGATACATGCCCGAGTCGTCGCCGCTCTACCCCGAGATGCGCGTCGGGGAATATCTGGCTTTCCGCGCTCATTTGAAGCGCGTGCCCCGCAAGGAGCGCAAGGCCGCGGTCGAGCGCGCGATGGAACTGGCCGTCGTCACCGAGATGCGCGACACGCTGATTCAGCACTTGTCGAAGGGCTACCGTCAGCGCGTCGGCCTGGCGGATGCGCTGGTGAGCAACCCTCCGCTGTTGATCTTGGACGAGCCGACGGCGGGTCTCGATCCGAATCAGATCCGTGAGGTGAGGCGCGTCATCAAGGGCCTCGGAGCGGAGCACACGATCTTGCTCTCCACGCATATCCTCCCGGAAGTGGAGTCCACGTGCGACCGTGCGCTGGTCATCGATCGCGGCAAGCTGGTCGCTCAAGGCACCATCGAGGAGCTGAGGGCGCTGCGTGCCGCGGACGCCGCCGTCCTGGTGCTGCGGGACCCGGACAAGCAGGCGCTCCCGCTACTCAAGCAACGTGACGAAATCGAGCGCGTCAAGCAACAGGCAGATCTCGGCCGCGACGCGGGCTTGCTGCGCATCACCTTCGACTTCAAGCAGCCGGAGCAAGGCGGCGCAGTGCTCGAGTCGATTGTATCGCAGCTGGTCGGTCTGGGGGTGGGGGTGAGGGAGGCCGCGCCACGCAAGGCGAGCTTGGAAGACGTCTTCGCTCAGTTGACTGGCGTGGAGGACGAATGAGCGGCTTCTTAGCAATATACCGCAGGGAAATGTTGAGCCTGTGGGTGTCGCCCCTGGCCTGGATCCTGCTCTTCGTGTTCTTGGTGATCCAGGGCGTGAGCTTCTATTTGATGGTGGAACACTTCGCGAACTTCAGCGGAGCGACCATCGACTACGGACCGGTCGCCGCGTACTTCGGGCAGTCCATCTTTATCCCGATTTCGCTGATCATTCTGTGTCCCGCGCTCACCATGCGCCTCTTCGCCGAGGAGCGACGCTCGGGCACCATAGAGACGCTGCTCACCGCACCGGTGTCCCCTTGGGGCGTGGTGCTCGGCAAGTACCTAGCGACGCTCACGACGTACGTGCTGATCTGGGCGCCGACGCTGCTCTACGTGATCATCTTGCGCAAGACCGGCACGGTGGACTGGCCCGTGGTGGGCGCGAGCTACCTCGGTGTGTTCGGGATCGGCGCAGCCTACCTGGCGCTCGGCATGCTGATGAGCGCGCTCTCAAAGAGTCAGCTGATCTCGCTGATCCTCTCCCTGCTGTTCATCTTCGGGCTCTTCATCCTGGGGATTGGAGAATACGTGTTTGCGCCGGGCCCGTTCCGCGACTTCTGCGGCCACGTCTCGGTGTTCAGTCAACTCGTCGACTTCTCGAAGGGCATCGTCGACCTACGTCGCGTGGTGTTCGACCTCACCTTGATGGGGCTACCCCTGTTCCTGACGGCCCGCGTCGTGGACTCCTGGAGGTGGGACTGATGGCCACCAAGAAGAAGAAGTCCGGGCAAGCTCCCAGGGCTGACGGCAAGGCAGCGGCCGAAGAGAAGGCGACGCCGAAGCAGGCCGCGAGCAAGCCGCGCGCCGGCAAGGCCAAACCTGGCAAGGCCAAGTCGGACCCCGAAGAGTCCGAGGACAGCGAGACGGAGAAGTCCGAGAAGCGGGTCCCCGAGAGGCCTGCCAAGTCGAGCGGCGCTTCCCCGCGGAGAGGCGCTAGAGTCTTCACGGCGGTTGGTGTGCTCAGCGCGGCGTTGATCGCCGTCAGCCTCAACCTGCTCGTGAGTCGCTTCTACAAGCGCTGGGACTGGACCAGCTCCGGACTCTACACCCTCAGCCAGCCGACGCTGGACACGTTGCACGGGCTCGATCAGCCGATCGACGTCATCGTGTTTCTCTCTCGCAGCGACAACATGCGAGTGAGCGTCGAGCACATGTTGACCGCCTATGGCGCGGAGACGCGGGAGCTCAGGATCCGCTACGTAGACCCGGATCAGAACCCAGCCGAGTTCCTCGCGTTGCAGAAGGAATACGACATCAACGAGATGACCACTGACGAGGGTCGTCTGGTGTCGGAGACGGCGATCGTGGTCGCGCGGGGCAAGAAGCACTGGTACGTCACCGCCGATGACATCATCGCGTACGACGACTCGGGCGCGGTGAAGCCGAAGCTCGAGCAGGCCCTCACCGTTGCCCTGCGGAACGTAATCGGGAGCCAGACGACGCGTGTCTGCTTTACTGCGGGTCATGGGGAGCCGAGCATCGACTCCGGCGCTGGGGATGGAATGGCGGAGATCAAGTTCCGCATCCAGCACGACAACTACGAGGTCGAGACGCTGGACCTGACTCACGCCGACTGGGCCAAGCAGCTCGTCGACTGTCAGGTGGTGGTCGCTGCTCCCCAGGTGGCCATCGAGCGCGACAAGGTGGACGCTCTGGAGCGTTGGTTCGTCGGCGGCGGTAACCTCTTCCTGCTGTTGAACCCGATCCTCTCCGATGACGAACCACGCATACTCCCGAGTGGTCTGGAGTCCCTCACGGAGCGCGCGGGAGTGACGCTGGGCGGTGATCTCGTGATCGAAGACTCACCGAAGCTCAAGCTGACCAGCACCGGCGAGGTGTTCCTGGTCGAAGCGTCACGTCACGACATCACGCGGGGTTTGTTCTCCAGCAAGGACGACACGACGACTCCGCTGATCTTCAAGATTGCCCAGTCGCTCGGCAAGACGCCGTCGAGTACGGCGGATGTGCTCGCCAACTCGAGCAGCACCGCCTTCACGCTCAAGGACGTGAAGAGCTTCCTCCAGGCGCGTCAGGCGCCGAGCCGAGATGAGAGCTCGAAGGGTGGTCCGTTCCCCGTCGCGCTGGCGAGCGAGCTGCCCAAGCCGGGCGGCTCCGACGCGGGCCACGGACCACGGATGGTGGTCGTGGGTACCTCGAGCATCGCGCTCAACGACAACTGGCGCACTCCAGCGCTGGCTCCAAACGCGGCGTTCGTCACGAGCTCACTCTCGTGGCTTGCGGCGCGGCCTCCCATCGTCGACGTGCCGGAGAAGCAGAGCCACGACGTCGGCCTGAACCTGACCGAAGAATCCCAGAGCGACGTGGCCCAGTACGTGTTGCTCTACATGCCTCTCGCGACCGTCCTCTTGGGCGGCTTCGTGATGTATCGACGCCGCAGCACCGAGCGCAAATCGCGACGCCGCGAGGAGGACGACGCATGAGCTTCGTCCGGCGCAACCTGTCGAACATCATCCTCGCCGTAGTCGCGATCGGGCTCGTGGTGACACTGATCGTCACCCAGGGCAGCGTGAGCACCACCGAGAAGACAGCGCGGGAGCGCAATGTCCTCAAGGCGTTTCGCGAGCCTGAGGTGAGCCGGCTAGAATTGCTGCGCGGAAAAGAAGACGTGGTCCTGCTGCGTAGCCAGCCTCAGGACTCCGGGGTCGATCACTGGGACTTCGAGCAACCGTATCAGGAGCGGGCGGACGACAGCGAAGTCGACGACTACGTGAGCACCCTCCAGTTCGCGGAGTTCTCTCGACGTATCAAGCCCGAGGAAGTCGATCGCGCGGCGTTCGGGTTGGACGCGCCGCGCCTGACGATTCGCCTCAAGATGGGCGAAATCGAGTACGAGCTGTTGCTCGGCAAGGACGCCGTGAGCCCTGCGGATAGCGCGTACCTGGAGGTGCGCGGCAAGGGCGTGCCGGATCCTGGCGTGGTGATCATTGGCAAGGGGTTGATCGCTCAGCTCGATCAAGACGCTGCTCACTTCCGCACCCGAGATCTGGTGCCGTACCTGAGCGTTGCGCTCAAGACGCTGGTGCTCGACGGCGCCGGCGGGGAGCGGCGTCTGGTTCGTCCCACCGGAGACCATGCCTGGGATGGCTGGCGTTTCGACGGCATGCAAGGCAACTTGCGCGTGGACAAGCTGAACCTCGACCACGTGCTCAGCCAGTTTGCGGATCTGAACGCCGATAGCTTCCTGGACGTGAAGCAAGCCGAGGCGGCGCTCAAGGACGCGGAGACCGTGCGTATCCGCATGGTTCCAAAGAAGGACAGCAGCGCGATCGCGACCCTGGAAGTTGGCGGCGTTTGTCCTAACGGCAAGGGCGTGGTCGCGCTCAGGCGCGATCCCGATCCGCTGGCAGGCTGTGTCCCTCAGAGCCTGATGGAAGGCTTGGAGACACCCGCGAAAGACCTGGTGGATCGCCATCCGTTTGCGGTGCGCGCCGACGAGGTGGAGAGCTTCGTGATCGAGCAAGGCAAATCGAAGCTCGAGATCCTGCGCAAGGACAACGGGTTCGTGATGCGCTCGCCGGAGACGGGTGACATCGACGGTGAGCTCGGTAACGAACGCCTCAAGCAGATCACGGAGGCGCTTGGTGACATCGTCACCGACCCAGACCTGGAGAAGCTGGGA
Source organism: Polyangiaceae bacterium (assembly GCA_041389805.1). Taxonomy (GTDB): domain Bacteria; phylum Myxococcota_A; class Polyangia; order Polyangiales; family Polyangiaceae; genus JAHBVY01. The sequence goes on from JAWKRD010000022.1 coordinate 68,270, forward strand.
CTCAAGCCGCCCGCGGGGCAGGTGGTGCTGCGGGTGGTGGGCAAGGACGCCCAGGGCCTGGTGGAGCACAAGATCTCGCTGAGCGCGCCTGACAAGGACGGCGCGGTGTATGCGCTCCGGGAGGCGGATGGTGGCGTGCTCAAGCTGGGGCCCGAGGCTGCGCGCTTGCTCAAGCCGGACTCGACCCTGGTGCGCAAGCGCGAGGTCTTGAACCTGGACCGCCAGCAGCTGAAGAGCATCCACATCGAAGCAGAGAGCGCCTACGGACACATCTCTCAGACGCTGAACCGGGCGGAGGACGGCACCTACGATCTGGTGAAGCCTCCCAAGTTCGGGCACGACTCTGGGCTCACGAGTGACCTCGTCGATGGGCTCCTGACACTCAACGCCGAGCGCTGGGTCGCGGACGAAGATGACGGCAGCTTCGGCCTCGCGAAGCCGAGCGCCAAGCTGAAGCTTGACACGTATCCGCACGGAGACAAGAAGGCGCGGACCTTCGAGCTGGTCGTCGGCGCCGAGACGGCGGGTGGTGCCTACGCGAGCGTGGTGGGAGACCCGGCGGTGTTCATTCTTCCCCGCAGCACCCAGCAAGCGATTCAGACCTGGCTCATCGATCGCTCACTCCTGATGCTCGACCCCAACGAGGTGGTGCGCATCACCCTCAAGCGTGGGGATCAGACCTGGGTGCTGAAGAAGGACGGAGAGCGCTTCGCGCTGGAGTCTGGGGATCTCTCCGCTGAGAAGATTGCTCAGATCACGGATCTGCTCGCGGTAGCACGCGCGGAAGCCGCGCTTCACATCGGCGCCCCACGGCCCCAGGAAGGCTTCCGCGAACCGAGCCTGATCATCGACGCTGAGCGACTACCGGCGCGGGGTGAGCGTTCCGCGCCGGTGCACCTGGAGTTCGGTGCGGGAGATGCTTGGCGCGGGACGAGCGTGTACTACGCGCGGCGAAAAGGTTTCGATTGCACCTTCGCCATCGCCCGCGGGCGCGTGCAGCCGATCCTCGACTCGCTGTGAGCTGAGCGGTTGAGGCGAGTCTGAGACTCGCCGCAGCGGACGGGACGCTAGTTGGGGAGGCTCTTCTTGGCGCCGCGCCGATAGATGCGGTCCCACCCCGAGCGATAGGTGTCCGTCGCGACTTGGGCAGGGCCGGCGCTCGTGGCGCGGGCGCCTGGGTTCTGACGTTTGGCTGCCGTGTCCTTGGGCTGCACCGGGCTCGGCAGCTGACTCTCCACGTCGAACAGCGCCGGGGAATCCGCTCGTGGCTTCAGCTTGACTAGTTCCCCGAGGATCGGCTTGCCCTCCTCGAGAGGCCGCACGGCGCCAACCTGCAGCGTGTCGTTCTTCGCGCGCAGGACGTTCATGCCTTTGCCGTCATCCGTAGGGCCAGTGACGAGCACGACGTCTTGTTCCGTCGCCTTGGGCTGCGCCACGGGCTCGACGCGCGAGACGCTCACCTTGTCCGCCTGCTTTGGCGTGGTGCTCTTGGCGCTCTTGGTGTCACGCGCTGCGGCTGACGAAACGCGAGACGGGACGCGGCCACTGCGACGGGCAGTCATATCCCTGGGTTGTTAGCACACCGCGGCCCACTGGGTGAGCGCGATGCTTCAGTAGTAGGGGCGGCTCGGGCGCGTATCCTCGGTCTCGCGCGGCGCTGGCTCCGGCTCACCCAGCAGCTTGATGCTCACTCCGAGGCGATAGTCGGTGTAGTCCTCGGCGCCCCACTGCCAGCGATACTGGATCTGTGACTCAGCCAAGATCATCACCGCACCGAAATCGAAGCCCAGCTTGCCCCGGGCAAACGGCGCGTAGATCCCGAACCCCATGTCATCGTCCCGGTCGTCGATCAGAAACTCGAAGCCCAGATCGAGGCCGAAATGCGATAGCGGCCCCAGCGCTCCAAACGTGACCGCCATCGGGATCCCGCCGCCTGCGCTACCGCTCGCTGACCAGTACTCGAAGCCGGCGTCTGCGCCGACCGTCCCGCCGAAGAGTCCGTTGCGCTTACCCGCCAGCGCCGACATCTCGAGCCGGCCGTACCAACCTTGATCGATTCCTGGCGTGGCCACGCTGCCCCCGGACAGCGTGAAGCCTGTCCTCAGGTCATCGGGCGGCTTGACGCGCGTACGGCGCGTGTGGCGCACGGTGGCCACGGTGGTCTCTTTTTTCACACGGTAATGTGCGTCGTGCAGCTCCTGACCGGCTTGTCCCTTCCCACCAGCGGGAGGCGGGTCCGGTGCAGGCGCTTCTGCTCCGGGGTCGGCCACGACGAGTGGCGCCGCGGGGGCGTCAGTCGTTGCGTCAGCGGCGGCGTCCTTGGGCGCCCCAGCGGCGTCTTCGGCGCCAGCGGTTTCCGGCGCTCGCTCACCCCCTTGGGCAAGGACGTTGGGAGCTGCCGCGAGTGACGCCCAGAGAACTGCAAAGCGAGCGAAGCCCGGAGTCATTCCGCTACATGCCGATCGCGTCTTTGTAGACCCAGCCCTCGCTGCCCGAGGCGTCGTACTTGATCTTGTACCAGTTGTCGCTCTTGCCGGTGACGGTCACGCGGGTGCCGCGCAGGATGCTAGCCAAGCGGTCGCTGTCTTTGTCGGGCTTGGAGCGGATGACCGCAGAGTTCCACACCACGGTAGCGAGGCCGCTCGCTTCGTTTGCGGTGTCTTCGGGCTTCTCTGCTGTCGGTTTATTACCCGGCGGAAATAGCTGCGCCTTGTAGAAGACGGTGTAGCCCGTGTGCTCGTGATCGACACCATCCACGGACGCCGTCTCGAACTCCTTGTCCGCACAAGCATAGAGCTTCTGAGCGGGAGCCTCGGCGATGGTGGTGCTCTTGCCACGCAGGATGCGCTCGATCTTCTTCTTGCCGAAGTCGATCTCGAAGCCGATCGAGAGCGTGCCCGACGCGTCCTCGGTGCCCTCGCAGTTGGCGAGGTTCAGGAGCCGCGCCTCCACGGTTTGACTCAGGTCGAGGTCGTCGCACTTCGCGACCTTGTTGCCCGCCTTGTCCTTGCAGCTGAGCACCAGCGGCTTGTCCGGCTGAACGCGCGCGGTCTGCACCTGGTCTTCGGGCTCTTCCGGCTTGGGCGCCTCAGCGGGCGCCGCTTTGGCCGCGGGGGGCGGAGCCTCTTCTTCGTCCGCGCTCTCCGCCTCGGCGGCGGTGGGCATGCGGTCTTCCGGCGGCGGTTCGGGCACGAAGCGCTTGCCGGTCAGGGCGGGGAGCAACAGGCCCACGGCGAAGCCAGCGGCGGCGATCCCGCCAATGCGGCCGAAATGCGGGCGATCCCGCTGGGCATCGGGCACGTCGATCTGCAGTTTTTCCCGGCTCTTCGCCATCGTCACTCCTTGCTCGGGGCCTTAGCACGACTCGGCGCAAGTGGGAAAACGCCCGGCAATCTTGGGCACTTCCCCAGGCACGAGGGGCAAAAAGGCGCGTGTGCTACGCTTTTCCACCAGGGAGGTGGCTTATGGCTTGGTTTCGACCGTTCGCTGTGACTGGCGTCGTGTTCGGGGTGGCAGTGGCAGGCTGTGGTGGCAGCGACGATAGCTCGCTCTTCAACGGCCAAACCGGAGGTAACGGGGGCAATGCCGGATCCGGCGCTGGCGGCTCGCAAGGCGGGTCGACGAGCGCCGGCACGTCCGCCGGGGGAAGCTCCAGCGGTGGGCAGGCCAGTGGCGGCAGTGCGACTGGCGGGAGCAGTGGATCCGCGGGGAACGCCGGATCCGCGGGGAATGCTGGCGCCGCGGGGAACGCTAGCGGCGGGTCGGCTGGAGCCGGCACGGGCGGCGACGCGGGCAGCGCCGGGACCGGGACAGCCGGCAGCGCCACCGGCGGCACGGCTGGTAGCGCGACGGGAGGGACTGGCGGCAGCGGCGGATGCAAGACGAACTCCGACTGCGGAGACTCGGGTCAGTACTGCCAGAAGCAGCACTGCGGAGACCAAACGGGTCAATGCGTGAAACGCGGAGACGGCTGCGGTCAGACTCAAGACATCGTGTGCGGTTGCGATGGGGTCACCTACTGGAACAGCTGCTTGGCCGCGCGCAGTGGCGTGAACGTCGCAGGCAAAGGCGAGTGCACCGGGAGCGGCACCAAGACGTGCCTGGGCATCGCGGGCCTGCAGTGCCCCAGCGGCGCGAAGTGCGCGCAGCTCGGCGACAGCTGTGGCGTCACCGACGCGGGCGGTACTTGCTGGGTGATCCCGAGCTGTGGAGGAGTCGTGGTTGGAGCCGACTATCGAGAGTGCGGCCCCAATCCCTCGGCCAGCTGTCACTCGCTCTGTGAGGCCATCGCCTCCGAGAAGCCTCACCGTCGCGACAACACCTGTCCGCAGTGATCGCACCATCACGCCGCTGGGCGCGCCTCGACGCGCCTCGGCGCGCTGACGGCAGCGTACCAACCGGGTGCGGTGTAGGCGATGGGGCGCACCTCACGGACACGCGCCAGCGCGTCGTGTATGCGATAGCCGTCGACTCCTTCCAGCGAGCAGCCCAGCCTGTGCTCCGACACAACCACACAATCTCACTCGCTGACATCCGCGTCGATCGTGCTTGAGCTGCCGGCCCACTGGGGCGACCCTGGGGTGTTTCATCGGAGGTCTCATGTCACTTGGCAGTCGTTCATTGTGGGTTGACCCTTCAAGCAAGCAGGGCGGGTTTTGGGGGTTAGGTGCACTGGCCCTGGTGTTGGTCGCCTTACTTGCCTGCAAGGAGAACAACGAACAGGCACCGACGCCCGCTGCGGCTCAGCCTGAGCTTCCGACAAACCCCGCGGAACCGACTCCGGCTGCGCCGGCGCCAGCCGAGGAACCCGGCGCTGGCGACGACGAACCGGCGCCCGCCGATGAGCAGCCGCAATCACGCACCGGGATCCCCACGGAAGGAACCAGCAAGCCGCCCACCATCGCCGAGTGGAACGCCGTGGGAGAAATCACGGTGCGGCACTCCACTCCGCTGGGCTGCGAGACCAAATTGATCCGCGAGTGGCTGCGCGTGAGCTGTCGCACGCTCGGCAACGGCTCGAACCAGGTCCTCAGCGCCGCCCTGACGGAAGGTAAGAACGCCGGCGGCATTCCTGCCTTCGTCAAGAAGGGCGTCGCCAGTGTCGTCATGCAGGTGCGCAAGAACGGCTTCGCGGTGTGGACCTTCACTTGGTCCGAGTGGGGCTCGCGCAAGCTGACCGTCAGCTGGCCGAACGGAAACCCGCGGCCGATCATCGAGTTCGACCGCACCGCCGGCTGAACCGCGGCCGCAGCGGAAGGCGGGACCTCGCGGTCACTTGCCAGTGGCCGCTGAAGAAGGCCGGTTCGATGCAATGTACGAAAAGCGTCGTACGAAGCTTGACCAAACTACGAAGTGCATCGTATGAAATGCCTCGTAGCCATGAACAAGCCGACCGACGCTGAGCTGACCATCCTCCAGGTGCTGTGGGACCACGGGCCGGGCACCGTGCGAGCGATTCACGAGTCCCTGGGGCAGCCAGGTGCATACACGACGACGCTGAAGCAGCTGCAGATCATGTTCGAGAAGGGCCTGGTACTGCGGGACGACAGCGCGCGCAGCCATATTTACCGCGCGGTAATCAAGCGAGATCAGGTTCAGCGCACCTTGCTGAAGGACTTGCTGGGTAAGGCGTTCGGTGGTTCCACCAGCGGCATGGTCATGCGGGCGCTGTCCATGAAGCAGACATCCGCGGAGGAGATCGCCGAGATCAGAGAGCTTACTCGATCGCATCGAGGAGCAGGGCGAATGAGCGCTCCTGAGCTCGAAAGCACCTTGCGGGCTGCCTGCTACGGCCTGGCCCATAGTCTCTGGCAGGCAACGCTGGTGGCGTTGGCCTACTGGTTCAGCTCGAGAGCGTTTGGTCTTGGTCCAGTGGGGCGCCATCGCTTGGGCACGCTCGGCTTGCTGCTGCTGCCGGTCGCGTTGCTGCTGACCATCCTGAAGTACGCCGCGTCACCGGACTCGTCATCGATTCCGTTCGTCGCCGCTGGAGCTCGACCTGCGATCGTCACAGCCGCTCCAACAGTCGGCGCGGCTGCACCAACCAGCGGCGATAGCTGGGCGCTGCACGGTGAACTCCTGGTTGCCGTCGTGTGGATGTTCGTCGTTGCCCTGCTGTGTGCGCGTGGCCTGTGGCTGCTCGTGCGCGACAGGCGCATCCTGAGGAGCGCTCAACCGCTCGAGGCGCACTGGCAGTGCATTTGTGAGGGGCTCGCCCGTGATGTTGGCGCACCCGCTCGGCTGCGCTTCGTCGCCATCGCGGGGGAGAGTGTCGTGCCGTACACGCTAGGTGTGCTGCGTCCTGTCGTGGTGCTGCCGCTCTCCATGCTCTTGAGTCTGAGCCCAGAATGCGTCGAAGCCATTGTACGCCATGAGCTTGGCCACGTGGTCCGCCGACACTTCTTGCTCAATCTATTACAAAGCTGCACGGAAATTATTTTATTCTTCCATCCTGCCGTTTGGTGGCTCGGAAGAGCAGTGCGCCAGGAGCGTGAGCTGTGCTGCGACTTGGACGCGCTGGCTGGGGGTGAGAGCCCGGTCGGCTACGCCAGAGCGCTCCTGAGTTTGGAGGAGCTGCGCAGGACCGGGATGTTACCTGGCCTGTCAAAGCAGCACGCCCAACCCGTGCCGGGGTTGGGCGCGCTAGGGAGCGGCCTCAGGCCGCGTATCGAGAGGATTGTGAGTATGAAGACACAAGCAGACGATGACAAGGCGGTTCCCCGAGGTGCCGCGCGAGCGAGGCGCCGTGCGGCGCTTGGCTGGGCAGCGAGCTTGCTCGCCGCCGGACTGTGCGCGACGGGCATCGCAGCGTGTACTGGGGCGCTCGATGCAAGCGCTGGAGAGGATGGCCCTGAGGCAGCGCAGGTGGGCTCCGAGCTATCCATTGCGTGGCTGCCACCAGACGTCAAGCGCTACGCCGGGTTGCTCAACCACGAGGCCGCTCGCACTGGCGTGGACGCTGACCTGTTGGCGCTCATGGTGTTGGCCGAGTCGGGGGGCGATCCGCAGGCAAAAAGCCCCGCTGGCGCTCGCGGGCTGATGCAGCTCATGCCGTCCACGGCGCGAGCGCTCAGTCGCCGATCTGGAATTCCACTAGGAAACGATGATGAACTCTATGACCCCGCGCTCAACTTGAAACTCGGAGCCGAGCTGGTTCGAGAGCTCTCCTCGCACTTTGCTGCAGAATCGGAACCCGAACGCCTCCGACTCGTGTGGTCGGCGTACAACGCAGGTTCTACAGCAGTGGAGCGACATCTCAAGAACGCCGACGTGCCCCTACCCGAAGAGACCCGCGCCTACGTGGCATTGCTCAGCGATCTCTATCAGGACAAGGGCTTGGCGCTGTCACCTCACTACGAGGCCTGGCGTAAGCGGGTGCTCGCGCTCCGCCTCGCGGAGTCTCAGGGGCCCGCCGAAGGCGCTCAGGCGCTGACGTTTGGCGCGGGGAGATCTCCGGGTGCTCACTCTGGGGTGGATGTGTCGTTGTCACACGGAACCGATGTGGAGGCGGTCTTGGCGGGTACGGTGATCGAAGCGGGAGATGCCCCAGACGGGTTCGGAAAACGCATCACCCTGAAGCATCGATCGGGCCTCACCACCCACTACAGTCATCTGGGCTCCGTGGCCGTCAAGGTGGGGGACAGCGTGAAGCAAGGCGACACGCTAGGGGAAGGCGCTGACGCTGGCCCGCACGGTCCGCACATTCACTTCGAGGTGCGCGACCAGGGTGCGCTGATCGACGCGAAGCCATTCCTGCACGAGGTAGAGCACCGCGAGTCGGCCCCCTACGTGAGCCCAAAGCCTGAGGTGCGCCCGCGCTTCTAATGAGCCCTCACGGAAAGACCACATGAAAAAAGCGCGTTCGGGCATCGCCCGAACGCGCTTTCGTTTTCGACCTAGTGACGAATCACTCAGCCGCGCGGATCTCGTTCTGCGCGGTGCCGTTCATGCGCAGAGCGGTCACCCAGGATGGCGGCCTTCTCACGCACCCAGCGGGTACGATCGTAGTGGTCGAGGTTCTTGTTCAGGACCACCTGGAAGCAGGAAGCGTTGCCCTGCTCGGCGATGATCACCGACCAAGCCAAGAACATGTGCCAGATGCGGAACCAGCGCTCGCCGTAAGCAGCCAGGACCTTGTCCTTGTTGCTCAGCCAGTTGTCGTGCCACTTCTTGATCGTCCAAGAGTAGTGGATCGAGACGTTCTCGACGCTGTGGGTCTCCCAGCCAGCCTTCTCCATCGCCTTGAGCATCGCCGCCGGGGGCAGGCTCGCGTCAGCGCCGGGAAGATGTACTTGTTCATGAACAAGCCCCAGATGAGATCCTCGGGGCGCAGGTCCGCGGCGTAGGCCGGTCCACTGCAGGAGGAACAGGCCCTCGTCGGTGAGGAGGTCACGCACCTGCTCGTAGAAGGACACGAGGTTCTTCACGCCGACGTGCTCGACCATTTCGAGGCTGACGATCTTGTCGAACTTCTGGTTCGGGATGCCGCGGTAGTCCTTGCACAGGATGCGCGCCTGCTTCTCGAGGCCCCAGTCCTTGATGCGCTTGTTGCCGAACTCGGTCTGACGCTCGGCGATGGTCACGCCGGTGGAGTCGGTGCCGAAGTACTTGGCGGTGTGACGAGCGAGGGTGCCCCAGCCACAGCCGATGTCGAGCAAGCGCTCGCCGGGCTTGAGCTGCAGCTTATTCGCCACCAGGTTCATCTTGTTGTCCTGGCCCTGCTCCAGGCTCTCCTCCGCGGGATCCTCGAAGAAGGCGCTGGTGTAGACCATGCGATCTCCCAGGAACCACTCGAAGAAGTCGTTTCCGCGATCGTAGTGCTCGCGCACGATGCGCTGGTCCTGGAGCTTCGAGTGGATCACCACCTCGGGGACGAAGTTCGTGACGGCCCACTTCAGGTGCTGCGACGTGAGCGAGTAGTTCACGAACAGGTTGCGGTTGCGCAAGAAGGCGTAGATGTCGCCGGGGATGTCGATGTCGCCGTCGAAGTACGCTTCGTAAAGCGTCGCCATCGGGATGCGCTTCGTCGCGTAACGGGCGGCTAGCTTCTTGTCGTTGAATACGATGTAGTCAGTGAGACTGCTCATTCTCTGCACCTTGAACCTTGGCTGTGGAGGCCGCACCCGAGCACGAAAAACGATCGAGTGAAAGGGCCGGCGTGTGAAGGTTTGGGGGAGACGCCCCCTGGGCACGTGCATGGACCAGCAGCGAGTCGACGTACAGACTGAATCGTGACCGGTTGCTGACTTGGAGCTGCACCCATGCCCAGGGTGCGAAGCGAATTGCGCAGTGTAGCGTGGGGTTTTTCGCGGTTAAAGGGCAGGCGGCCGGTGGCCGATCGAAGTGCTCAGATACGCACCGGGCAGGTCGATCTGTTGCCGCGAGGTAATGCCACACGGGGATGAAGTGCAGGTCGCCGGTGCCGCGATTTGCAGAAACTTAGCCTTCTGGCAAACTGCGTCGGCCACGGGGACGTATGCGCGAGGCGGATCAACTCGGAGCTCTGACGTGACGCGACTGCGCCGAGCGTTTGGTTGGCTGGCGTTGCTTGGCGCTCTGGCGCTAGTCGCTGCGGGGGTCTACCTCTTTCCCCGTCCACCCAAGCTGGGTGTGGCTCCAGGCGTGAAGCTGGCTGGTGCCACGTTGATTCCCGGCGAGCCCGTTGGGCCACAGGTCGAGCGGCGGGTGGCAGCGCTCAGGTCGACGCGGGTTCGGCTACTTGGACAGGGGGACCGCGCCGTCGAGCGAACCCTCGCCGAACTCGGACTCCAGGTCGATGTCCCCGAGCTGGTACGTCGCGCAGAGCGCGTGGGTCGTCACGGAGGCTGGCTCGAGCGCTGGGAGGAGCTTCGCGCTGCCCGCCTTGGGCTGATCGACCTTCCGCTGCCGTACCATTTCGATCGGGCAGTCTTCGCGACGGTGCTCGCCGAGCTCAAGGAGGCGCAAGATCGGCCAGGCGTGGACGCGCGCTTCGAGCTCGCGGGCATGGGGGTGCTGGATCCCAAGCATTCCATGCCGCCTTCCATCGAGGTGGTGGCGGACAAGCCTGGCGTGTACCTCGACGTGGACCTGAGCGTCGACGCGTTGCTCGTTGCGTTGCGGCGGGGTGAGCGGAAGGTTGCGCTCGTCGATGTCCAGATCTCTCCGCAGCTCAGCGCGCGGGCGCTCTCGAAGATCGGGATGCAACGGGTCGTCGCGCAGTACAGCTCGCGTTTCTCCCGAGGGGGTGACGCAGACAATCGCGCCACCAACATCGAGACCGCTGCGAGTCGGCTGGACGGGGTAGTGCTGCCCCCCGGCGAGCTGGTCAGTTTCAACGCGCTCGTCGGTTCCCGTACCCTGGATAACGGTTTTCGCCCCGGCTGGGAAATTTTCCGAGGGGAAATGGTGCGGGGTATTGGTGGTGGTACCTGTCAGGTGTCGAGCACGCTGCACGCGGCGGCGGTGTACGGGGGCCTCGACATCGTCGAACGCGCGCCGCACTCCAGGCCATCCGCGTATATGCCCCTTGGTCTGGACTCGACCGTCGCCTGGCCAAGCGTCGACCTGAAGGTCAAGAACCCCTGGTCGGAGCCGCTCGTAGTCCACACGGTGGTCAAGGGCAACGAGCTCATCGTGCAGCTCTTGGGCGCGGAGCAACCTGCCAGTGTGCGTTGGCACACGGAAACGCTTGCGATCCTACCGTTCAAGCGCAAGGTCACCGAGAGCGGCTGGCTCAGCGAGGGCACGGTGATCAAGAAGCAAAAGGGGATCCGAGGCTACAGGCTGCGTCGGGTGCGCGAGTTCACACTTCCCGATGGCAGCTCTCGCGTGGAAGAGACCATCGACGTGTATCCCCCGACGGACGAGCACTTCATCGTTCCCCAGGGGGCGGAGCTGAGCGACCTGTTGCCTCCGCCAGCCGAGGGCTCGGTCGAAGCGCGGGACCAAGCCGCTGCCGAGGCAGCGGACCCCGAGCGCTCCGGGGTCGTGATCGCGACTCAGCAGCCGTTCGAGCCTTGAGGGATCACGGCCTTTAAGTGCTCGAAATGATTGCGCTTGGGCTCCGGTCAGCCGGCCCCATACCGCGCGGGCCAGCGCTCACGCACGGGGTGCGGGAGGTTGGTCGCGCCGCCCGCAGGAGCACTGACGGCCCGCGCACTGGAGCTTTTGTGCAGGTACGGCGCCCCCGAGCTCGACGACCGATTTGTTGGCGCGGACGCGTCCGCTTCTAGAGCCGCCTGGTGTACTCTCCCTCAAGTCTCAGCGCGACTCCGGCTATCGGATCGCCCGTCGGCTCTCAGTCATGAAGCAGTGCCCCGTCTGCAATCTCAAGTATCCCAGTGAGAGCACAACCTGCTTTGTCGACGGGAACCAGCTGGTCGAGATTCAAGACCCACTGATCGGCAGCACGATCGGAGGGCGTTACTTGATCGAGGACGTGCTCGGCGAAGGCGGTATGGCCACCGTCTATCGCGCGCGTCACCGCCTGGTCGATCGGCCGTGCGCCGTGAAGATCATGAGCGCCGCGCTCGCCGGGAACAAGGTAGTCCGAGAGCGTTTCCGTCGGGAAGCGAAGAGCGCGCAAAAGCTCGCTCACCCCAACATCATCGAGATCTTCGATCAGGGTGAGCTGGAGGACGGCACGCTGTATCTGGTGATGGAGCTCTTGGTCGGCGAGTCCCTCGCCGAGCTCGTCGCGCGGGGCAAGGTGCCGCTCGAGCGCGCGCTCCCCCAGTGGATACAGATCGCCCGTGCGCTCGCGCGCGCCCATGACTTCGAGGTGATTCACCGCGATCTGAAGCCCGAGAACATCTTCGTCGCCAAGGGGGACGACGGCGGTGAAGTGATCAAGCTGCTCGACTTCGGCATCGCGCGCTCGATGCAAGACACGCGGTTGACCGGCGCGGGTGAGGTGTTCGGTACGCCGCAGTACATGGCGCCGGAGCGCATTACGTCGACCGAGGCGGGACCCGCCGCGGACCTGTATGCCGTCGGTGTCATCATGTACGAGATGCTCACGGGGCTGTTGCCCTTTGACGCGCCCGACGTAGCGACGTTCTTCCTCAAGCACATGAAGGAAGCGCCGCCTCATCCGCGCGCCGTCGACGACTCTATCCCCGAGGCAATCGACAAGCTGGTCGTGCAGTTGATGGCGAAGGATCCAAAGGATCGTCCCGTCGATGCGCACCGCCTGCACAACGACCTGGTAGCTATCGCGGGCGCGATTGGGATCCGTGTGCCGGAGGAGCCGCATGAGCGCTTCAGCGACGCGGGTCCGGCGCCGACGTTGCCGCCCGTGGCGCTCGACCGCTGGGTGCGTCGAACGATCGTCTTCGAGCAGATGCTCACCAAGGTGTACCCGACGAACCCGCCTCGAGACTTGCTAGACAAGCTTTCCGGCGTGAAGCGCCTGGTGCAGGAAGTCAGCGAGCTGCGAAACCGTGGCATGCAGGATCAACGCAAGCTCGAGGCGATCGAGAAGCGCGGCAAAGAAGGCCGTCAGCGTTTCGGCAACGCGATGGACGCACTCGGCATCGACGCGAGTCGCGGTCGCGACGCAGCGAAGGAAGCCGATCAGCGACTCACTGAGCTCAAGCGCCACTTCGAGGCACACCGCGAACAAGTAGTCGCGATGCATCGCCACGTGATCTTGTGGGAGGGCCGAAGCGGGTTCCAGGAACCCTATGCGGAACTCTCCAAGGCCTATCGCGACGTCGCCGATCTCATGGACCACTGGGTCACGATCCGCGAGCAGGTACGCCAGGCAGAGAAGTTCCTCGCGGATAAGCGCACCGAGGTCGATGACCTGGAGTTCCAGGTGAAGAGCCTGCGTGAGAGCATGGCTCGACACGAGGAGACCATCGAGCAGGAGCGAGCCCAGTGCGAGTCCGCGATCGGTGGCGCTGGCAAGCGCGCGGACGACCTGGAGAGCGAGCTGCTCGAGCTGGCTTCGGCCTTCTGCGCACCGCTCAGGGCCAATCCCGAGCTACGGCCGCTATTCCAAGAGCTGGAAGCCGACGCCGCCTGAGGGGGTCGCGGCTCTACTGGCGTTCTCGCGACGCTCCTACTTCTTCGGCCGCCGATGGACGACCAAGAGTTCGCCCACCTTGCCTCGGCCGGACCCCCGAGAGTTGATGGCTCTCGGCATTGATACTTTATCCACGTGGAAAGGCTTGTAGAGCTCACGGGTGATCGGCGTGTCGGAGTTGGATAGCACGATCTGAACGTGGCGCCGCCCGAGCTCGTCGAAGTGGATTGCGAGGCGTTCCTGCTCCCCCAAGCCAAAGGGCTCACGGTGGTAGGCGGTGAAGTTCGAGGTGGGTGAGAGCGGGACGTAAGGGGGATCGAAATAGATCGCATCTCCCTTGTTTGCGTCACGCGTCGCCTGCTCGAAATCGGAGACGAAGATCTCCGCTCCCTTCAGCGCCAACGAGGCGGCGCGGAGGCGCGGCGGGTCGCAGTACTTCGGGTTCTTGTAGCGCCCGTAGGGGACATTGAATTCTCCCGAGCGGTTCACGCGATAGAGGCCGTTGTACCCCGTTCGGTTCAGGTAAATCGTGCGGGCCGCTCGCTTGACCAGGCCGCGGGGCTTTTGCGCACGGATATGATAGTAGGCCTGCTCGCTGTGGGGCATCCGCGCGAGTTCTTCGATCACACTCTCCACGTCTTGCTGCACCGCCCGGTACACATCCACCAGCTCGGGGTTCTTGTCGGTCAAGATTGCGTGCTCGAAGCGGTTCTCTCGCGCCAGAGCGAAGAACACTGCCGCGCCACCCAAGAACGGCTCGTAGTAAGTCGCGATACGCTCGGGCAGCCGCGCCAGTACGTCGGGAATCAAGCGCGTCTTGCCACCTGCCCATTTCAGGATGGGTTTGGGGGGAGGCAAGCCGCCGACCCACTGCTCGTCTGCATCCACACGCTGCGGCCGCTTCGGACTCTCTCGGACCATTACGACTCGCCGTGCGCAGCGGTGTTGACAGCGAGGAGCGCGCAGCGTCGTGTGTACAGCGCGCAGCACTCGCTGAGCATTCCGCTGCTTCGGCAGTCCTCAAGGCTGGGCATCCGCCTGGATTAGCGGGCTATCGATCGTGCGTAAAGATTCTGGCAGAGTCTGGCGATGGATGAGCGGGTGGGGGACGATGCTGGCGCGGTCCTCGAACGGCCTCACCGTCCCTGGCGCGACCTGACCTGGCCGGCAGCGCACGGGGAATGGGTCGAGCGGCTCACCCAATCTCTGGAGCAGCGAGACGACATCCGCGCATGTTTGCTCGGTGGATCGCTGATCAACGGCAGGAGCGACCCATACTCCGACATCGACTTCACGGTCGTGTGTCGCGACGACCAACGTGACTCGCTGCTCGCGGGCGAGCGACTCGCTCATGAACTCGGCTGCCTGAGCGCATTCGGTGGCGACCACCTGCGGGAGCCACGCCTGCTGATTTGTCTGTTCAGTCCACCGCTGCTCCACGTTGACCTGAAGTTGGTTACCGCGGACGAGGCGGGCGAACGTGTCGAGCCGCGAGCGCTCCTGTTCTGCAAGGATCCCAGGCTCGCGACCCAGATGGAGAGTGAGCAGATCGAGCTGCCTGGTCCTGAGCCGGCTTGGGTGATGCCTCGGGTCTGGACTTGGCTCCACTACGGCGGCACCAAGGCTCTGCGCGGCGAGGTGTTCGAGTGCCTCGACCTGCTCGGCTTTCTGCGGGCTCGGGTGCTGGGGCCGATGGCACTCGTGGCAAGCGGCTATTCCGGACTCGCCGTTCAAGGCGTGCGGCGATTCGAGACGCGTGCGGCCGGGTACCGGGAGGCGCTGTCCCGCACCGTCGCCCAGCCGAACACGGCCGCGTGCTTAAGCGCGTTGGAGGCTGCACGCGGCCTCTATCTCGAGCTTCACGGCGCGCTCGGGTGGCCCGAAATCGATCATGACACCGCGAACGCGGTCAGCGCGTTCCTCGATGCAGCACGAGCTGAATAGCGGGGTTGAGCGACACCCAGCCAAGCAACAACCAGCGTGCCCGGGCAGAACACCCTGCTAGATGCCGGTCGCGTCGATCTCCAGGCGCTTCAGCATCTTCTGCAGGCCAAAGCGAGAAACGCCCAGGAGTTTGGCAGCGCGGGTCTGATTGCCGGCAGTGCGCGTCAGCGCCGTACTGACTAGCTTCCGCTCCAGGAGTTCCAGGGCGCGCTTCAGGTCGAGGCCTGCTTCCGCTTCTCGCACCTCTCCTCGCAGCTCCGGGCTGAGGTGCTCTGGACGCAGCACGCCGTCACACAGGACAGCGGCGCGCAGCAGCTCATTCTGAAGCTGTCGCACATTCCCGGGCCAGGTGTATTCCTCGAGGATACGTAGAGCCGCAGCGCTGAGCTGCGGGGCGGGCGCTTGAAGCCGGGAGAGGAAGTGCTGGCACAGCGCGCGGATGTCCTCTGGGCGTTCTCGTAGCGGAGGCACCAGGAGCGAGAAGCCATCCAGGCGATAGTATAGATCCTCACGGAAGCTGCCTTGCTTCACTAGCTCGTGCAAGTTCCGGTGCGTCGCGGCGATGATACGCACGTCCACCCGCCGCGTTGAGGCGGCGCCCACTGGTCGGACCTCGCCGCGCTCGAGCACCCGCAAGAGCTTCGCCTGCATGGAGAGGCTCATCTCACCGATCTCGTCGAGAAACAGGCTCCCGCCATCAGCCAGCTCGAACAAGCCGACGCGGCTCTTGTCGGCTCCGGTGAAAGCGCCTTTGACGTGCCCAAAGAGCGTCGACTCGAGCAAGCTCTCAGGGAGCGCGGCGCAGTTCTCCGCGACGAACGCTCGCTTGCTGCGGTCGCTGACTTGGTGCACCGCACGCGCAACCAGTTCCTTGCCGGTGCCGCTCTCGCCGAAAATCAGGACCGCTAGCGCCGTCTCTGCAACGCGATCCACGAGGTTCAATAGCTCGAGCATCGCCGGGCTCTCGCCGACGATCTCCGGGTGCGGGCGCGCGCCCAGCTGGCGTTTCGCCAACACCAGCTCCTGGTGTTCCACCTGGAGCGCGACCTCGAGCTTCCGTTTGGCGCGCTCAGCCTGGCGCGCCGCCCGGCGCAGCATCAGCTGGTCGCGCGCCTCTGCGATCGCTATCGACGCGATGCTCCCAAGCAGCCGTACCCAAGCGAGCTCCGCCTCGCCGAAGGCCCCTCGGCGGTCACGGTCATCCAGGTAGACCACCCCAAGGGCCTCACCGCGGGCGATGAGCGGCACCGCGAGCACGCTGCGCAGGTTCAGCGCGTGGACGCTCTCGGTGAGCTCCGGGAGCTCGCCCAGGGCGTCGACGGCGACCACCGGTTGCCGTGCGGATAAAGCCCGCCGTGCCAGGGTCATCGAGAGCTGTCGCTGATCACTCGACAGATCTTCCCGCGACAAATTGCGTGCAGCCCGCACTCGCAGGCGATCTCCCGGTGCCTTGAGCAACAAGAGGCCGCGCTCCACGCCGGTCCACAGCACCAGGGCGTCGAGCACCTGATTCAACAGCGCGCGCAGTTCGCCCCTCACCCCCAACCCGCGCACCAGCTGCTCGAGCTTCAGCAGCTGCGCTCCTGCCAGGAGATCGTGCCCGCCGGCGTCGATACCGAAGAAGCCGTCTAGCAGCTTGAGCCAAGGCAGCTGCTCGCTCGCTGAAGCATATTCCGCGGGGATATTGGCCAGGATTGCCTCGCCGGCCTCGTCGGCAGAACGCCCCAGGCGTCGCGCTGTGTCACCGTCCCGCAAGGACGCGGCGAGCGCAGCCCCGGCGGCCAGTGCCGGTCCCTTGCTGGTGAGCGGGGCCTGCTCCGCAGCCGCAGCGACGAGCTCGCGCAGCACCGCGTCAGGTCGACCCGGCGCGTGAGCGGCAGAAGCGGGAGCGAGCAAACTCAGGCTCCTGGCTCGCCACCACTCCAGGCGGCTGGTCGTTGGCAACGTCGAGTCGAGACCGAGCTGCTCGAGCTCTGGCAACTCTGCGCTGGTGAGCTCCCCGGCGAGCGCCACGCTCGACTGTTCCCTACGGATCCGCTCAGCCTGGAGACGCAGCGCTCCCAGCGACAGGCGTTCTGCAGGGGACGGCTCTGTCAAGGTCTCCCGCGCGTGGGCGAGCGCTCGCTCCAGGCCTGTGAGTTCTTCTGAATTCAGTTCCGCACGGCTCAGGGATAGCTCGAGCTGACTCAGGGCGACAGCGCGCTCACAACTCACATCGCCGCTCCGACGTGCGAGGTCCAGAGCGCTGGCGAAAGCGTGCTCGGCAGGAGCTAGCGCTCCGGCAGCCAGCAACGCCGCACCCAGGTTCAGCTGCGCCCGGGCGGCTCTCCCAAGCTCGAACTGGTGACGAAAGATCAGACTCGCGCGCTCCGCGGCTGCAATCGCCTGGGAGAGCTTTCCCGCGTCGCTCGCCGTCGCGGCCACCCCCGTGAGGTAGGTCGCCTCTTCGCTGCGCGCGCCGATGCGGCTCGCA
This sequence comes from Polyangiaceae bacterium, assembly GCA_041389805.1. Taxonomy (GTDB): domain Bacteria; phylum Myxococcota_A; class Polyangia; order Polyangiales; family Polyangiaceae; genus JAHBVY01. The sequence continues at coordinate 85,696 of JAWKRD010000022.1, forward strand.
AACTCCACCGCGCCCTCGAAGGCAGAAAGCGCCTGGGCGACGCGGCCTCGCTGATGTTCAAAGTAGCCTCGTAGCCCGAGCGCCCGCGCGCGCGCCTCATCACTCCGGGCTTGGGCCTCCAGCAGATCCAGATCTCGCTCTAGCGTGCGGTGTTCGAGCTGGCCGCGCGCTGCGTGGTGAGTGCCGATGAGCAGCGCCGCCTCGAGCGTGGCAGCACCCCAGGGACGCGCACCGAGCGCATCAGCAGCTTCTGCCGGTTCTCCACGCTCCAGCAGTGCCCGCGCCAACACCCCCCGTAGCCGATCTTCAGCCCCCCCTGAGTTCGGGGGTGAGGGTGCAGCAGTCCTCAGCTGTCCGAGCGCTGCACGCGCCGTCGCGATCGCGCCTTCGCGATCTCCCAGTCGGCGCAGCGTCTCGCTTAGTTCCGCACGGCATTGTATGGAGGTGTCACCACCCAGCAGGGCGAGCGCGCTGGTGTAGTCTCCGCGGCGCCGAAGCGCCGCTGCGAGAGCAAGCCTCAGCTCCGGCTCAACGGGGCCTTCACGCACCAGCTCGATCCCGGTCAACAAGGTGCCCATGCTGGGCGCTTGCCCAAGCCGCAGCGCCAACCCTTGGAGCGACGTGGGGGGCGGTTCGGGAGCGACCCGATCCCAGAGTTCCCGTTGGGTGAGGAGCGTCGCGGGGAATTGCGCGCAGTGTTCGATCAGGCGCTCGGCGAGCTCCACTTCGGTCATCGGCGGCAAAGCCAACGCCGTGGCCTCGCTGCCCACGAGCTCCGCCAGCCACTCCCGAAGCCCCCGCGGCTCGAGCGATCGAATCACGTGTTCGGATGGCAGCGTCGCCTGTGCCCCCGCGTCTACCAGTCTCGCGATGGGTACTGCCGATTGTAGGCAGCGCTCGACCCACTCGCGGGGCGCCCCCTCTAGTTCGAGCCGCGACGGTGCGCGTGCGGCGGTCAGCAGCTCGCCCCTGCGGAGCCATACGTAGCTTGATTCCGGGAGGAAGGGGTCCGGAGTGAGCACAGGATCTGCTTCGCCGAGCAAGCGACTGGTCTCGCGCCACAGCCAGTCAGCTGGCGGTCGGCGCCGGCTCTCACTCGCGAGCAGGCTCGCGACCAGTTGCGCCACGGGACCCTGCGGCAGATGTGTGAGCAACGCGGTAGGATCTCCATGCTCACGTGCTTCGGGGAAACACAGCTCGAGCGATGTTAAACCGAGCGCATACAGGTCACGAGCGCGGGCGTCACTCGGTTTGCCCGACAATAGGTTTGGGTCCAGGTAGCGGGGCGTCGCCCCTCTCGGCACCCGCGTGTCGAGGGGCGCCACGAGACCCAGGTCGAGAAGGGACGCGCGCTCGCTGCGAGCATCCCAGCGAATGTTCGAGGGCTTGACGTCGCCGTGACTCAGACCCCGACGATGTAGCGTGTGCAGCGCATGGCTGACGTCTCTCAATACGCAAAGCACCGCGCGCTCGTCGAATCCACACGAGCCAGCGTCCGCACCCGCGACGTATCGCCAGACGCTGTAGGTTCCCGGTGACTCGGCACTGGCACCGTGCAGTGAGTCGGACGCGAGCTCTCCTACGCCGAGAAGCTCTGGCAACGCCGCGCAGCGAATGAAGAGGGCTTGCTCGGCTTCTGCCAGCAGCACCCGCGCGTGGTCCGGCTTCGCAAGCTTGAGGACCGCGTCGTCTCCCGCCCGGTACACCCAGGCGCTGGCCCCTTCAGCGATCAATGGACCGAGCGCCACGGGGCCCGGCAAGCCTGCCAACTGAGTTGACGGTGCTCGGGAACGGGCCATGTTTTATGGTGGTTGACAGCCGCGGTGGTGTCAACTGTGTTGGCGTTCCGGAGGGTGTGAATGGGCGCTCGCGTTCTCCAGTTGCTTCGATCGTCGCGTTGCTTCGGTCCCCGAGTTGCTCCGAACCTGGGATCAATGCCACGCGGAAATGTGATGGCTCAGGGGTTCGCGGCGCCAGCGAGCGTCTGCATGATCCGGCGTGCGACCTCGCCTCCGGACTGCCCTTCGATCCGGAACGCGAAGGCGATGCGTGGCGCGTCGACGGGAGCCCAGCCCGCGAACCAGCCAGATGGTGGTGGGTCATGCATGGCGGGGGAGGAGGTCGCTTCGGCGGTGCCCGTCTTGCCCGCCAGGTCAGGCGCTGGTCCAGCGACGTGCGCCGTGCCTTCGGCGTCCACCACGGCGCGCCGCAGTCCGTTGCGGATCGAGGGCAGGAACCTGGCCAGCTTTGGATCCACGGGGATCGACGCGCCACCACTGGGGTCGAGGGATGCCTTCGGGAGCGCTCCGGTTGCCAGTGCGGCGTAGGCCAGCGCGACCTGCAGTGGGGTCACCGCGACCGGACCGTGACCGATCGCCTGACTCAGGGTGATGCCCGTGCTCAGCTTCTGCCCTTGATCGCGCAGCTCCGCTTCAGTGGGGGTCCAGCCAGCTGGTGCACGTGGGAAGAGCCCAACGGGTTGTCCGAAGCCGAACGCACGCTGAGTCTTCGCGATGTCATCGTGCTTCAACAGCCGCGCCAGCTGAAAGAAGAAGATGTTGTCAGAGATCGCTAGCGCGCGCCCAAGGTCACTCGGACCGTGTTTGCCCCAACAGCGAAACTCGAGCTTGCCTACCTTCAAGCCCCCATCGCAGTCGTATTTCGTGGTCTCGTCTGCAACGCCAGCGCTCAGCGCGGCCAGGGCGGTGAATGGCTTCATCGTGGATCCGCAGGGAGCCGGCCAGCTAGTGGCCCAGTGGCGCCGCTCGAGCTCCGAAGCTGTGTTGTGGAGCTGTGTTGAGTAGAGCGCCAAGAGCGAGCCGTTGCGGGCGTCCAGGACCACACCGGCGCCCTTCTCGACACCGACGAACGCCTCTTCCAGCGCACGGTGCAGCGTCGCGTCCAGGCTGAGCTTGACGTCCTCACCTCGGGAGAGGGGGGAATTGAAGCGTGCGCCGAGTCCAGTGCTCCCGTCTGCCTCCCCAAGCCAAGGACGTAGCGAACTCGGTGTTTCGCTCGCGGGATTGGAACTCAGACGTTCCCCGCGGCGATCGACCAGCGCGCCGCGCCCTGCGGGCCAGAACGGTTCCTGCTCCAAGCCCCCCAGGTCCATGCACACCGTATCCGAAATCGGCACAGGCTTGGTGGGTGGAGCTTCGGGGCAGTCTTTGGGCGGTGGCAACGATTGCGAGCTACAGCCGATCAGCAGCGCGAGTCCAATGAGCGACCTCGGATGACGAAACATGTGGCGACCTTACGACTGCGAACGTCGTCCAATTCCCACCTGACAACGAATCGGACGACCGTTTTTCGGGTGGCGTGAGGACAACGTTGAGGACCCCGGACGCCGCGAGGGATTCATTGCCTACACGCGTCGAGGTCCGCTCCAGCTTTGATCCAAGCTTGTAGCGCACGCATTTCGCTCAGCTCCAGCGAGAAGCCCTGTGCGGGCATGGGATCGAGACGCACGAACCATTCCCGCAAGCGTTCCCGCTCCGCCGCGTCGGGGACCAGATTTCCACTGGGCAATGCCACGCGGTAGCTGCTGGTGCCGGGAGCCACACCATCGATGAAGTTGCTCTCGTTCCGGAGCAGCTTGTACATCATGTAGCTGTTCCCCGGCTTCTCCGGGTCGATGATCGGCATCTGCACGCCGACGCGTGCTGGATTCTCGAGCGGCGTGTCTGCGCTGGGGCCAATCTGCGTTTGGTGTGCGACTTGGTTGAGCGCTGTGCGTTCGACGCCGCTCAGGCTGCTCAAATCCAAGCCCTGACGAGGGACTGCGATGCACTCACCAGTGCTCGGGTCAGGAGCCTGGCCCTCGGCGCATCCGCCGCGGCCCTGGGGACTACTCACGTGGCAGCTGCTACAACCAGCTCGATCCCCGCGGAACAGACTCAGGATCTGTCTACAGTCCGGAACGTCCGGCTCTGCTGGTTTGGCCTCGTCCGCAGTTCCGGTGAAGAAGTTGAACTTCAGCGGGATGTCGCCCGCCTCGATCGGCGCGCCGTCGAAGGCGCGGTAGCCGTCCGAGGAGTCATCCGTCGGGACCACGAACTCGAAGGTGTACAGCGTGCTGGGTTGGAGCCGACCGCCGTTGGCTATGCGATAGCGCACGACGCGCTCGATCACGTCGTAATCCGGCGAGAGAAAGATCGCTCCATCAGGCGTTGTGCTGTACAGCAGCACGCTCTGGCGGATCGGCGACGCCGGATCGATGAACCGATCGAAGCGCAGCTCGATGTCCGTGTTGAGCGGCACGCCAACGCAGTCCGGCGCGTTTTGACAGTCGGTTCCCTGACCTGGGGTGGGGTACGTGGCCACGACGTGTAGCGCTGGCCCGTGCGCTGCGTCCAAGGCAGGTTCACCTTGGTCACAGCCGGCCAGCGCCAGGGATGTCACGGCGAGCGCCGCAGCGAGTCGATACAGATGGGCGCTCGTACAGCGCCCCTCCGGCTCAGTGCCGCGGCTCAGGCCTCCGCGAATAGATTGAGCTGCTCGCGGACCTTGTCCTCGGTCACACCAGTCTCGATGCTCTCCCGCAGTACGTCCGCCAGCGCCAGCAGCAGATCGTCCGCGCCCTTTTCCTCGATCAGGCGGCTCAGCAGCTTGCGCGCTTCGCGGCTGTCGTCTTCCCGCAGAAACTCCCGGATCTTCTCGATGGTGATGTCTCCCTGAAAATCCAATTGCAAGTTGTCGAGCAAGTAGCGGACGAGCTCCTTCACGGACGGCCTCCTCTTCCCACGGGTGATTGGCAGAAAACCGCCAATTCGCGGGCCCCTGGCTATAGCCGTGCGCCAATGAGCCCGGCAAGGGGTTTGCCTGAGGAATCGACGAAAGCTTCGAATTATCGGGGATTTTTGGGGGGAGAGAGCGCACTGCACTGACCCGCGGAAGAACCTCGGAGAGATGCGAGATCTTCCTTGATTCCCCTTTGGTTTCAAGCGTTTGAGCGGCGCTCGTCAGCTTCGAACCCGCGCTCGATCGAGACATCCCGGACATCGGGCCGAAGACCTGACGCGTCATCAGCGGCACTCCCGTAGCTGAGGATCTGCCGGATCGTGGCACGTGAGGCAGGAGCGCGCGTTCTTGCGCAGCGCCCGCCCACAGCGACTCTTGAAGTTGCTTGGGTGGGGATTCACGCCTTGCCCGCCGGTACCCATGCCGTCGACCCCGCGTCCGCCAACCCGCGCACTGGAGTGACAGATCAGGCAGTCGCGCTCTTGATGACAGCTGACGCAGGCGTTGATGTTTCGTTCCGCTTCCCAGGCGTGGTGATTCGCTGAGCGCGGTGGGTCGGTCCACTCCGCCTTCGGCGGGTGGAAGCGACCGCGTCCCGCGAAGTTGGCGTAGGGACCGCTCAGCGTCACCCCAGCGCGCTGGTGGCAGCCAATGCAGAACGTCTGCTGCTGGTGGCAGCTGGTGCAGCGCGGTGAATTTTGCCGCGCGGCAACGGGGTGCATGCTGATGAAATCGTTCGGGTGCACCTTGCGCGGGCGCACCCGCCCATCGTGGCAGTCTGTGCAGTACTGTTCCGTGTGGCAGCTCGAGCACATCTGCGAATCTGCGCCTGCGATGCGCTTGTGGCGTTCGATCCAGTCAGGGCCGTGACCGGCGTTGTGGAGCCAGCGGGGTGGCTTCAAGGTCCCGCTAGCAAACTGCGTGCGCATCACCTGGTCGCCACTCTGCGTCAGGTGACAGGTGGTGCACTCGCCCTTTGCCTCGCCTTGCGCGGTGCCAGGGTTCTGGTGGCAGTTGAAGCAGCCCTTCATGCGCGGCAGCTGATCTCGGGTGGCGAGCTCGATGTTCTTCACCATGCCGTGGCACTGCGCGCAGTCGATGTTGCGGTCGAGGTGTGCCTTGTGACTGAAGCGCAGGTTCGGCTTGGGGATGTCCATGCGGGCGACCTTGTTGCCGTCCCCCACCTTGTAGCCCACGTGGCAGAACCCGCACTGACTCATCAGGTCGTCAGGATCGCCCTTGACCGCGTTTAGGTCCCGATGGTCGGTGCTGTGGCAGCCGTCGCAGCGCACTGGGGAGGGCAGCAGCGAGTCGCTGCTTTGCTTGCTCCGCTTCGCCGCGTCGTGACACGTCGTGCAGGTCATTCCCAGCTCGTCCGCGTGCTTCTTGTGATTGAAACGGATGGTCAGTTTTTGCGCAGGGAAAATCACCGGGCTAGGGCCGCCGTCGCCTTTGACTGATCCAGGGGGCCGATCCTTCTGTGGCACCACGGCGTCTCCAGGCAGTGGAGCCAAACCGTGCACATGCTCGGCCTGCAGGCGATCTGTCTTTGCCTGCGCAGACTTGGCGTTGCTCGCCGCCGGGGAGGGCTTGGCGTTGGCCCAGCCGGCTACGTAAGCTAGCGCGCAAAGGGCGAGCAGAAGCAGCCAGGACACGCGCTGCGTGACCGAAGGAGACTGAGCTTGGCTTCGGGAGGTCATCGCAGCAGACTGAAGTCGAGGGTCGCTACCACACGGTAACGCTGCCCGACGAGGCGGTTGGTGAAGTGTTCCCACTCGATGCCGACGCGAGCGTCTTCAACGAGCTGGTGGCCGAGCCCCAGTACATAGCCGAAGCTGGTGGCGTCACGCTGGGGCCGCAGCGCATCGCTCCAGTCGTAGAGGCTGAGGTTCAACATCGCGTCATAGCGCTGATTGTCGAAGCCTTGACGGGTGGTGACGTCGCCGCCGTAGCGATGCCCGCGCTCACCCGTCTCGAGCATCGAGCGCAAGTTGACGGAGCCAGCGGGCCAGCGATAGGTGCCGGAGAGGTCGCCGAAATGGTCGACCAGCGTCTTGATGCTGTCGCGATTCGGTTCGAGGGTAGAGGTTTGGTAGGCGCCGTAGGTGATCGGGTCACCATCGGTCTTGTAGAGGCGAGCGCCGCCGCTCACGGCGACGTCGAGATCGCGGCTGAGCTCGAGCTCCGTACGACCGGTCAACGTGGTCTGCCCGTTGTGGGTGAACCAGTTCCAGATCGAGTCACCATCGAACGTCGGCAGGTAGTAGTCGTAGTCCGCGCCTACGGTGAGCTCCGGGGTCACGTAGGCGTCGACCCCACCGCCGTATTCGCTGAAGACTTGATTGTACAGGTCGTACACGACCTCGCCTTGCACGCTCCCGAGGTCAGCTGGGTTGACGCGCAGGGCGTAGCCAACGCGCTCGCTCGATACGCGATCGCCTTTGACCACGTGGTAGCCGCCACTCTGATCGGCAAATGGCGTCAGGAGCACTTCGTCCCGGTTGATCACCTTGCGGTAGCTCAGGCGGCCATGCAGCCAGTGGACGCCATCGCTCTCGATAGCGACTCCATACGCCGGCGCTGGTTTTGTCTCCTCGAGGAAACTCGGCCAGTCGGTCTGCTGGAGGTCGTTGCGCGAGCCTCGATAGACGCCCTGGCTCTCGAAGCGGCTAGTGCTGAGGAGCGGAAGCCCGCCCCGCTGTTCGAAGCCGCCGTATACATCCACGTGGAAATACGCCGGAGTGGCAAGACGCACAGAGCCCCCGTCGAATGACCACCAGCCGAGCGCGTCAGTGACGTACTGACGACCGAGCTTGAAGCCGAGATATCCGTCGGCGTAGTTCCGGCCCTCGATGTAGGCGTACATCACGTCGATCGGGGCTTGCTCGAGGCCGGGGATGTAGCGGTCTCCACGCTGAGGGTCGCGCTCGGGCGACTCCTGGCCAAAGTCCGCGTCGAGGCGCATCATGGCGCGCGCGAACAGCTGAGGCTCGCCGGGGACGTAGTCGCCCTGGAGATTGTAGACGGCGAGTCCAAGGGTCTGCGTGTAGCGCCGGCGCCTCACCAGCGGGTCGCCATAAGGTGACTCCAGCGTGTAGAACTGCGCGTCCACGCGGGCGGTCACCTCGGCGTCCATCGCCTGAGCCGTATCGGGCGCCAGGAGGACACAGCCGGCGCCGCCCACGACAAACGCCGCGACTAGCAGCCGCTTGACTACACAGTGTCGGCTGGACCCAAGTGACGCACCCACCTGGGGGGAGAATCCAGGAAAGCGACGCAGCTTGTCAACGTCGCTGCGCGCGAGTCGTCAAGTCCACCACCGCCGCAGGGCGTAGCCTTCTGGTTCGACGTTGGTCGCCGTCTCTGCCAACGCTTCGAATAGCTCCTCGAGCTCGTCCCGGCGCTCTTTCGGGATCCCCTTCAGGTCAGCGAGAGTGAGCGTATCCAGGCTTACCCGGTAGTCGGGGCGCGTTGGGGGGATCAGGTAGCCGCTCGCCTTCAGCTCTGGGTGTCGCTGCATCCACTCTAGAAACAGTCCGATCGGCGGAGCCTCGTTCTGCGTCATGTCGGGGTGAGCGAAGCCCTCGCCGACGAGCTGCCGCAGCTGCTCCGCGTCGATTTCTTCGAAGCGCAAGAGGCCGCTCGAGTAGTCTCCGCGCGGAAGCTTCAGGATCTCGAGGCGGCGAGCCTCGTCCTGGTTGGCACCGCGACCCATGCCCATCAGCGCCAGCTGGATGGCTTCCTGGGTCTTGGGCTTCAGCTCGGCTTCGCTCTCGAGCAGCGCCTGCGCGGCCGCTCTGCGGAACTCCTCATGGGGGTGCTTCTCGAACCAGTTCTCGAGGGCCGGGGACACGTTGGCGCCGAGGCGGGCCGCCGCGTGTTCCAGCGCGAGGGCGGCGCGCCGCATGAGGTTCTGGCGCTCGGGGGTACCCCGCGTGGCTTCGCTCCACGCGCTCTCATCAGCGTGGCGTCGCATCCTCGCGAGCACGTGTTCATCGGCGCTAGGCGCTTCGCTGTGCTCCACTGCTTCCCTGAGGATCCCTTGGAGGACTGGGTCCGCGTCTAGTGACCCATGATCCAGATCGAGCAACGCTTCGAAATGGCTGTCTGACGGCGAGCGCCCAAGCGCCATCACTGCGTGTCGACGCACCTGACGAGACGGATCCTGCAGGAGCTCCAGCGCGTGTGCGGCGCTCGACTCAGGATCCACCAGGCTCAAGAGTTCCACGGCCGCCGCTCGCACCTCGGGTGACGCCGCTTCGATCGCGGCGCGCAGCGCCGCGGCGTCGCCGTGGGTCTTGCTCAACGGCTTGCCCTCGATGTCGGTCACTTCGTGCTTGTCCATCGCGGCGTGGAGCGCCTGGGCGTCCAGTCCGGCCAGCCGCTTCAAGAGCTCTTGATGCAGCGGTTGCTCGGTCAACGGCAGCAAACCCAGACCCCGTCGTTCCGCGAGGAACTCAGCTCGGGTCAGGTCCGGGTCGGCGTTCAGCGCCTTCACGTAGTCCATGACCGAGATGAACGGCAGCGCGATCAGCTCGGGCCCTAGCGCCTCTCCGACTGGCATCCAGGTGGGTGCGTCGAGGCCAGTGCCTTCGCCGATGGGGAGGACGCACGCGACGTCCTCGGTGAAACCGATGAACGCGACCAGTCCCTCGCCGCCGTGTCGCTCAGCCAGCCGGAGCGCCGTAGCCAGGTCCTGGCTCAAGTCTTCGCTCATGTCCGGAGTGAAGAACGCTTGTAGCCCGTCCGGCGTGAGCTCGAAGAACGACGGCGCTTCCAGGTCGCTCTCCAAGGCGGCGAACAGTTCGCCCACGTTGTCGAAGGCGACTTCACTTTCCCCGCGGATTAGCGGCGTGTCCTCTGGCCAGTCTTGGTACTGCGCGGGGTCGAGGGACTCCGCCAGCCAAGCGGCTTGGTTGCTTTCAGGAATTTCGAGTCCGCCAACGATCACTAGGGGGATCATGGGGGGAGGGGAGCAGAGCAAGGTGGCGGCGACAAGCTGAATAGCGCGGCGCAAATCACGGGCACAAAACGCCGCGAGGCAGGACTCTCGTCCTGCCTCGCTTGGCTGTTCACCGGCTCCGCCCGTTGTGTAGTTTGGAGGCCGTCTGGCAGCCGGCTGGTGGGCTACGGGAAGATTTCGCGTTCCTCGTAGACCTTCTGCAGGCGCTGGAGCGCCACGCCGTAGCAGGCCAAGCGCATGCCGCAGTTGTGAACCCGCTCGAACTCTTCCACGCGCCGATAGGCGTCGCGCATGGCGCCTTCGAGGCGGGTGTCCACCTCTTCCAGCGTCCACTGCTCACTGCGCCGGTTCTGCACCCACTCGTAGTAGCTCACGGTAACGCCGCCCGCGTTCGCGAGCACGTCCGGCAGCACCTCGATGCCGCGATCCCGCAGCACCTGTTCGCCAGCGACGGTGCACGGGCCGTTGGCGCCTTCGGCGACCAGACGCACGCCGTTCAGGGCGTTGGCTTCCGCGACGTCGACCTGGTTCTCCAACGCGGCGGGAACGAAGATATCCGCCTGGATATTGAAGAACTCTTCGCGGGTGACCGCGTGTCCGTTGGGGTAGCCAGCGATGGAGCCATGCTCTGCGACGTACTCCTGGAGGCGGTAGACGTTGAAGCCTTCTGGGTTGTACAGGTAGCCGGTGTGATCGCCGACGCCGACCGTCGAGACACCCATGTGGCTGAGCAGCACTGCGGTGTGAGAGCCCACGTTGCCAAAGCCCTGTACCAGGAGCTTCTTGCCGTGCAGGTCGAAGCGGTTGCGATCAGCCCAGAAGCGGATGCAGTGCACCACGCCTTGACCCGTGGCCTTCACGCGACCGTGGGTACCGCCGCTGGTGACCGGCTTGCCGGTGACGACGCCCATCACCGCCTGCTTGCTGACCATGCCGACGGTGTTCATGTACGTGTCCATCGCCCAGGCCATGGTCTGGCCGTTGGTGCCCATGTCGGGCGCGGGGATGTCGTAGTCGGGGCCGATGTTGCCGCCGAGTGAGTGGAAGAAGCGGCGGGTGATGCGCTGTAGTTCCGCGCGGCTCACCTGGTAGGGATTGAACTTGATGCCGCCCTTGGCGCCGCCGAGGGGCAGATCCATGAGCGCGCACTTCCAGGTCATCATCGCGCCCAGCGCCTTGAAGTCATCCAGCGACGCGTCCTCGTGGTAACGCATACCGCCCTTGTACGGGCCCAGGATGTTCGAGTGCTGGATGCGGTAGCCCTTGAAGAGCCGATACTCCCCGTTGTCCATTTGCACGGGGAAATTCACGATGATCTCGTTCTTCGGCTGCCGCAGGATCGTGCGGATGTAGTCCGGCATCGCGATCAGCTTGGCGGCGTCGTCCAGGTAACCCTGGATGACGCGGAAGAACTGGTGCTTTTCACCGGGTGGCGCGCTGGGACGGCGGGAGGGTTTGGTGGAGGACGATTGCGTGGAAGAAGGGGCTTCCGTCACTGCACTTTGGGTCATGTTGGATTACTCCTGAGCGCATTGCGGTGGTTGCTTGTCGCCTTGTGCGGCGTGCGTTTGAGTGATCATTCATCCCGGTGAGGAGTGAATGTGTCCGCAATGTTTCGCGCGGCGAATAGCGCGCGTATCCAGACTTTTCGATGAGTTTCGCTCGGTGTGAAGTCGATTTTTAGGCAACGCGATGCGTTAGCTCGAGCTGCGTAGTCAGGCTGTTCAACAACGTGCCTGCTTTTCCGCGCTGAAGGCGATCTGCGTTGTTTCGTGCGCACTTCTTCTGCGATTCACAGGTCGAGTCACAGCGCGCTGCGGCATGCAGGGTAGTGCTGCTCCCGTGCGCGCCCGCGCTGCGCTAGGCGTGTCTCCGCGCGAGGCTCGGTGCCACACGACGAACGTGCGGTCGAGCCGTTGCTTCAAGGCGACGGAAACGGCTGGGCCCAAAGCAGGTAGAGGTACATCAGCGGACTCACCACCAGCACCGCGTCGAGGCGATCCAGGATCCCACCGTGACCTGGGACGATCCAACCGCTGTCCTTGATACCCGTCGAGCGCTTGAGCAACGACTCCACCAGATCACCCATCTGGCCTAGCGCGCCCGCGACCAACGCCACGATCGCGATCTGCGAAGTGGGAAGTTCCGGAACCAAGAGCAGCTGAAACACAACGCCGCCGATCACGGAACCGCACAGCGAACCGACGAACCCTTCGCGGGTCTTCTTCGGACTGACTGCGGGGTAGAGTTTGGTTTTCCCGAGGAACCGCCCGGCGAAGTATCCGCCGGTGTCTCCCAACCAGGCGATGGCCAGGATGATCACCACCAGGCCCGGGCCGCCATGGGAGTAGTAGTCCCTTTGAATCAACGCGATGGTGGTGAGCAACCCGCCCACGTACAGCGGGCCTCCCATGCCGGCCATGATTCGCAGGCCAGCGGTTGGGATCTCTCCGAGTCGCCACAGGGGCACCAGAGCACCTTGCAGCACGATGACGAATACCAGTGTGACCAGCACGCGAGCGTCCGTGCCCCAGAAGTAGAGCGTCACGCTGACTGCCGCAGTGGCGAGGATGCCAATTGCCTGAGCGATCTTGTCCCCGGGGTGGGTCATCCCGAACAGCTCTTGGCCGCCGACGGCGCAGGCGAAACCCACGACGCAATACCAAACCCAGGTGGGAGCGATGAACATTGCAGCCAGCAGCAGAGGAACCACCACGACCGAGGTCAGAATGCGGACCAGTAGGTTCTTGTTGGCTGCGCTATCGCCCACGCTAACTCCTGGGACTTCGCGCCCATGACGGCGCAAACACTCGATGTTTTCCAACTTGGCGCGCCCTGAGTGCGGCCATGGAGCGCCGACGTACCAGCGCGGGGCAGCGTGTACAAGCTTCACGGACTTGCCCGCCCGCCTGCGGATGGGTAGACCCCGGCGGTGGTTTCCTCGCCCGTCGTCCCGTTTTCTAGCGCCAAGCAGCCGGTCGCTGGCCCCGGGCTGAAGCTCAAGCGCTGGGCGATTTCGCGCGGCCCGATAGCTGGCCTGATCGCACTCGGGGCAATCGTGAATCAGGCGCGGGGCAGTGCGCCGCCGCCGCGGACGCTCCCCGGTGTCGCCGACATGCTGGGTCAGCGCGCGGGCGCAGTGGTTGAGCCCAAGGACATCCACTGGGAGCCGAGTCGCGGGATGCTCGGCGACTTGCTGTTCGGGCGTCCGTTGCTCTTCCTGGGTTCGAAGGAAGCTGGGGCGCCCCACGATGTGTACCGCGCGTTCGTGCGCGTCACCCGCGAGGGGCAACCGATCAGCGTCACGCGTCTGCGCAATATCACGGACACCGAGGTGGGCGATGACGTGGGCCTCGAGCTGCGCGGCAACAAGGCGGTATTTGCCACCGTCGCCTTTGGACAGATCCAGGGTGTCTCGGTGTTGGACACGAACGGTATCCGTGCGGAAGATAAGCCGGCGAAGAGGTTCGATCGCTTCTTGCTCAGCCTGACGTCTTATCAAGATACCGGCAGCTTCGCGGGCGTTGGGCGCAGCGACATCTTGTTCGAGATCCCTGCGCAGCGCGCCCGCCTGAACATGGACTCATCGCTGCTCTCGATCGACCTGGGGGTTGGGGGAGGAACCTCACTTACGATCTCGACAAGCACAAGCTGGTTGGGGCCGAGGGAGGTCAGGCCTACGCCGCCAAGGCGGTCACTCAGCGTCACTTCGAGAAGCCTTTCGTGCTCTGGGCGGTCGACACGGTACGTGCGGAGGTCGGGCCGGGGCCTATCGCCTGGCTCGAAGACAAGGTCTTCGGCGCGAAAGACACGTTCAAGCGCACGACGTACAACCTCTTCGACAAGCAGGGTGGCCAGTCGGAGCTGAAAGTCGAAAACGAGAGCCCCGACGAGCAACCGGTGGCCACGATGCTCGACGACTCGAAGCTCGACGGAGACAAGAGCAGCTGGCCACCGCCGAGCGTGCCCTCCCTGTGGAAGGAGACGAAGCCAGGCGAAGGCGAGTGGGTGCCGGTGGACGTGCCTTGGCTGGCCAAATCCCCAGGGATACCAGCGCCAGATGGCGAGAAGCCTCCCGCCTACTTCTACAAGACATTCGTGCGCCCCGACCCGAAGCGCCCGTACGCCGAGCTCCAGCTGATCGCGATGGACATGCGTCGGCTCGAGATCAACATGGAGGCCGGCTTCGAAGATCCGAAGCCGCTCACCGGCCCGCCGGGTTCCGGTCGCTTGCCGCGAGAACCGGAGGTGCTCAAGCGTGTCGTGGGCACGTTCAACGGCGCGTTCAAGACCACCCACGGCAAGTACGGGATGATGGTGCGCAAGCGCGTCCTGCTCCCGCCAATCCCCGGCGGTGCAACGGTCGTCGTTACGGATGATCACCGCGTCGGCCTCGGGAGCTGGCCCCAGACGACGGATATCCCCCCGGATTTGGAGAGCTTCCGCCAGAACCTCGATCCGCTGGTGGAAGACGGCGTCGCGAACCCCACGGGTCGCTACATTTGGGGCTGGCAGCTGGCAGGGACCAGCGTGATGACCGAGCGCACGGCGCTCTGCGTCACCCCGGCTGGGCACCTTTACTACGGCTGGAGCAACGAGATCGACGGGCCCACGCTCGGCAAGGCATTGCGCCAAGCCGGCTGCGCCTACGGCATCCATCTGGACATGAACCCTGGGCACTGCGGCTTCGTCTTCACGGACATCGTGGACCTGAAGAAGAAGGAGTTTCAGCTGTCGAAGGCGGACCCCGAAATGGGGATTGCTCCTGACAAGTTCGTGCGCTGGTCCGCCAAGGACTTCTTCTATGTGATGTTGCGGGATCCGACGCCGAACGACCCCTCGCAGGTGCGCTGGCAAGCTGCCCCGGGCACTCAGCCGTCGCCGACTTGGTGGCCTGGAATTTTCCGTGGAGAAATGTCCCTCGGCTCGCTCGGGGTCGAGCTGTTCAGCTTCGAGCCGGGTCGCGTCGCTTGGCGGCTCACTGCCGGTTCGAGCGAATACGCATCGCCTGGCGCTGGACCCAAGCTGCTCGAGCTCGCCGGGGACGACAAGCATCGCGTCGTGGCGTCAGTCAGTCTTGGGAACACGACTAGCGCCACGTCGCTGGGACTGGCCTTCGACAGCAAGCCGGCGATCAACTCAAAGCCAGGCTTCGCGACGTTGGTCGTGGAAGACGGCGCGATCCAGCTCCTGGGTGATACCCAGGACGTCGCGCCGAGCTCCAAGCGCCACCTCGCTCAGCTACCCTTGCTCGCGGAGGGGGGAGAGTTGTTGCCTGCCGCGCGTGAGCGCGGAGCAATGCGCAAGCGGGGCGCGATCTGCGTCACGGATCGCGGGCGCGTCGTGGTGGCGATGGCGCGCCACGACAGTAGCGATCCCCTCGCTAGCGTCCTGCTCCGCGTGGGCTGTCGTCGCGTCGCGGAGCTCGATCGCGGAACTCAGCATCCGGCGTTCGTGCACCGCGCAGGCACAGAAACGCCGCCGCTGGGAGGATACGAAGCGACGGCGCTTTATGCTTTGGGCATGCCCATGCGGCCTTATGCATTCCGCTGGAAGGCTGAAGGGGCGACGCCCTCGACCAAGCCATCCAGTTACGACTACCCGCCGCCGAAGGGCATGCAGTAGTCAGGCGCCGCGCTCTCAGGCAGCGTCTTGCAGTAGCTCCCGCAGGCGCGCCACGGCACGTGCGTGAAGCTGGCTGATGCGGGGCTCGCTCACTCCAAGCTGGGCACCTAGGTCCTTGAACTTGACCCCGCGGAAATAGTGTTGGGTCATGATTTGTTGCTCACGCTCGGGTAGCTGCGCGATGGCCCGGCGCAGGGTCTTGCTCTCGTCCGCCTTGAGCAGCGCGAGCTCTGCGCTGAAGCGCTCGGGGGTAGCGAGACAGCGATTCTGCTCCGCGTCGCTCACCTCGTCGAAGCGCAGCACATTCGGTGCACCTCGGCCGGTCGGGTGACGTTCGGCGGCTGCCCGGGCGCGGCGGGGCAACCAGTCTTGCGCACGCAGCTCATCCAATATTGCCCCGCGGATACGAACCCGGACGTACCATTCGAAGTTTCCCTCGGTCTGTTCGCCGTGCTTGCGGATCGCGTCCCAGAGGCCGGCCATGGCCGCGCCCAACAAGTCGTCGCGCAGCACGTTGCGGGGTAGGCGACGCTGGAAGCCGCCCACGATCTGACTCGCCAGGGGCAGTAGCTGATCGAAGAGCTGCTGCTGCGCGGTGCTCGGTCGGAGCCCCTTGGCATCTGACTGACGGCTCGGCGTCAATGCGCTGGGGTTTCGCAGACTCGGCTGCGCTTCACGTACGGAGCTAGACGGCGCGCCCGTACGGGGTTTGCGCTGGCTGCGCACCGGTGCGCCGCGCTGGACACGAGCTGTGTCCCGGCGGCTGGCGCGTGTCTTCGTCTTGTTGCGTTCTCTCGACTGAGTCGTCTCGCTAGGCTGCATGTTGATGACCTCCCAAGCAGCCCTTCAGCACACCGCGTGCCAGGGGTCCTGGCTGGCGGATTTCGTCAGCGCGTCGCGATTCGGGGGGTTAATCGCGCCTTGGCTAGTGCCGTACGTCAGCCAAGAG
Organism: Polyangiaceae bacterium; assembly: GCA_041389805.1. Lineage (GTDB taxonomy): Bacteria > Myxococcota_A > Polyangia > Polyangiales > Polyangiaceae > JAHBVY01. The sequence continues at coordinate 101,973 of JAWKRD010000022.1, forward strand.
GATACAGGTCGGTCAACGTCTTGACGCCAGCGCCAAGCGCTTGGCGCCGTTGCCTATCCGTACGGATTCGTCACCGGTCCGCAGGCGTCCTCCACCAGCGACATCAGTTTTCTTGGGGGGAGGGCCGTTGCAGGGCGCTCTCTCCAATGTAGGTGGGATGCTCAGCCGTCGCCGCGCGCCACCTTGTCGGTGGTCGGCTTGGAGTCGCTGTCTTGCGCGTCCTTGGCCGCTTCGGGCTCTGGTGTGGGCGCTGGTGCCTCCGGCTGCGCAGCGGGAGCCTCCGGCGCCTTGCTGTCCCGCCCCTTGAAGCCTTGATGAGCGTATCGAGGGCGCTCCCCCGGGCCGGAGTAGTCGATCCAGTAGGTGCGGTACTCACGCGCATCGAGGTGGATGAAGCTCGAGTTTGGGTAGTACCCGACGCCGGCCTTGTTGAACTTCCGGGCGTAGTCGCGCAGCTCCTCGTTGGCGACTCCCTCGATGTGGAAGTCCATCGCCTGACCGAAGTTGTGGCGCGAGTGAGGCGTGAACTGAGTCTTGCGTTTTGGACGATAGCCGCTGACGACCAGGATTTGTTTGCCGCCAAAGTGATCGCTGACCTCGGCCACCATCCGGATCAGCCTCGGTTCGATTTCTGCTCCGGCGCCAGTGCGCCAGGAACGCAAGACTTTGCGGAAGCCCGCCTTGGCGGCTTCGGTCACGTTGCCTTTGCGATCGATGGCGTAGCCCTGCCATGAGCCCATCAAGCCTTTGATGCGGACGTAACCTCGGCGCCGCGCTGGCTTGTTCTTGGCGAGCTTGCTCTTGGAAGACTTGGCGCGAGAAGAACGTGGCGACTTGCGCTCGCTGCGGTCCTTGCGAGCCAACTTGCGGCTGCTGCGCTGCTTCGCGCGCTCTGCCTTCTTGGCTCGTTCAGCTTTCGCGCGCTCTGCCTTCTTGGCTCGTTCAGCCTTCGCGCGCTCTGCTTTCTTGGCTCGCTCTGCCTTTTCTCGCTCCGCGCGCTTCGCCCGTTCAGCTTTCTCGCGTGCAGCCTTCTCGGCGGCCTCGGCCTTGTCGCGCTCTGCGCGCTCGGCCTTCTCGATCTCCTCGAGCAGCTTTGGTCGCTGTTTTTCGTCAAGGAAACCACGCTGGCGGAGCTTCGCTGCGGCTTTGCCGTCGGGATCATCCAGCGCCGGAATGATCAGCTCTTGTCCGGGATGAATGGGCTTCTTGCGGTTGATCCCGTTCGCCGTGCACAGCCCGCCGAGCGGGACGTTCCAGCGATGACTGATCATTCCCAGCGTCTGTCCGCGTTGGACTTTGTGGACGATGGGGTGTTTCGAGTTGCTGGCTGCGTGCGCAGCCCGAGCGCTCAAGCAGAGCAGGCAGGCGCTGAGGAACCAGGCGAAAACAGCTAGAAAGGGCTTTGAACTCGAGACGCGCATGCGACCCTTTGGGCCTTAGCGTCCATCCGCTGCGTTGGACCAATTTGAGGAGACCGACGGGCGGCGATGTCACACGGTGCGTGCTGAAACGGCTCGACCAACACCGAGTACAAGTAGAAGAACAGCGCTCCTCCCCCCCAAACTCGGTGTGCTGCTGCGCTTAGCGAAGCCCGGCGACGGCAGCTGGCTGATGCTTAGCGAAGTTCACCTCCAAGTCGAAAAAGCGCGAGGCAACAGCACTTTCGTGCGCTCAGCGAACGGCGCTTTCTTGGCGGTAGATCCGTGGCAATGCCACACTTTCACAGCAGCTTCCCGCGGTGTGCTGCGAGTGAGGAAAGATGGCTGAAGGAAAGAACCTGGTCGGGGTCGATATCGGAACGAGTTCGATCAAGGTCTGCCAGATCAAGGAGAGTCGAAAGGGTTACGGGCTGGTGCGCCTGGGGTACACCCCGCTGCCTCCCCAGACCATCGTCGACGGTCAGGTGATGGATGCAGGCAATGTGATCGAAGCCCTGCAACGCATCTTCACTGACAACAAGATCCGGCAGAAGGAGTGCGCCCTGAGCGTGTCTGGGCAAAACGTGATCATTCGCAAGATCACGGTGCCGATGATGACGGCCGCGGAGCTCGAGGAGCAGATCCACTGGGAGGCCGAGCAGCACATCCCCTTCGACATCAAGGACGTGCAGGTCGACTATCAGGTGCTGCGGCGCCGTCCGGAGGCGAGTCAGATGGACTTGCTCCTGGTCGCCGCCAAGCGTGAGCAAATCCTCGACTATGCGCAGCTTGCTCGGGACGCGAAGCTCAAGCCGGTCGTCTGCGACATCGATGCCTTCAGCGTCCAGAACCTGTTCGAAGTCTCCCGGGGGCTGCCGGGAGATCAGACCATCGCGCTGATCAACGTCGGTGCCAGCCTGTCTTCACTGAACATCATCGCTGGCGGTGTCTCAGCCTTCACTCGCGAGATCGCCAACGGTGGCAACGTGATCACCGAGGAAATCCAGAAGCAAATGGGCGTGCCCTTCGACCAAGCCGAAGCCTACAAGTGCGGCGGCGTTGACGGCACGGCGACCCCCGACGGCGGCATCCTGCCCCAGCAAGTCGTGCAAGTGATCGAGGCCGTCAGCGACACGATCGCAGCGGAAATTCAGCGTTCGTTGGACTTCTTCATGGCGACGAGCGGTGAAGGAGAAATCGGCCGCATCTTCGTCACTGGTGGCACGGCGAACCTCGCAGCGCTGGGCCAGGCGATCGAGAATCGGTCGCGCGTGCCGGTGGAGGTTTGGTCACCACTCGAGCGCGTTTCGATCGAAGATCGCTCCATCAACGGGAATATGCTGCAGGCCCGTGCGGCGCAGCTTTCCGTGGCCCTGGGCCTGACCCTTCGTAAGGAGAAGGAGAGCCGTCCGTCATGATTCGGATCAACCTACTACCCCAGAAGCGCCGCGCGGAGCAGCGCGAGGGAAGTCAGCTCTGGTTGGTTGCTGGCCTGCTCCTGGTGGTGATCGAGGCCGTGAGCTTGTTCGTCTTCCACAGCTTCAAGGTTCAGGAGCTGGAGGCGAAGGAGCGGCAAAACCGCGAGCTCCAGACGCAGATCGATGCGTCGGTCGCGAAGGTCGCGAACCACAACAACGTGAAGACCCAGCTTGCCACGCTGCGCGCCCGTGAAGATGCGATCTCGAAGCTTCAGAGCGCGCGCTCGGGGCCGGCGGCGATGCTGCTCGAGCTAGCGCGCATCCTCACGCCTGGGCGCGGTCCAAGCGTCGACCCGGACAAGCTGAACCAGCTGCGCCGCACGAACCCGCTCGCGGTCTACAATCCGAGCTGGGATGCGCGCCGGTTGTGGCTGACCAAGTTCGTCGAGGAGCAGCGAAACGTGCGGCTGGAGGGCTTTGCCCGTGACGGTGAAGACGTATCCGAGCTCGCCAAGCGCATGAACCTCTCCAGCTACTTCTACGATGTGAAGTTGTTGCCTGCGAAGAAGCAGATCGACACGACGACCAAGCTCGAGCTGGTGCAGTTCCAGCTCGAAGCGAAGGTGAGGTACTGACATGGCCCGCGGTGAATCTGCACTCTCGCGCCTCTCGATGGCCGCCAAGGTCATCATCGTCACCGTGGTGATGCTCGCGGTAGCTGCCGTCTACTTCGCGCTCTTCCACACCGAGGTGAACAGCCGCATTCAGGCAGCCGGAAACAAGGAGACGAAGCTCCTTGATGAGCTGAAAACCGCGCGGAAAAACGAGTTCGCCTACCAGAAGGATCTCCAGGAGCTGACCGAGCGTCAGCAGCGTCAGCGCGAGCTGAACAAGGTACTGCCGCAAACCACGGAGTACCCGTCGTTCTTGAGCGCCCTGCAGAGCGTCGCGAACGTCTCCGGCATCTCGCTCACGGCTTGGAGTCCCGAGCCCGAGGTACCCGAGCAGTTCTACGCTCGGGTGCCGATGAAGATCGAGATCAGCGGCCGCTACCACCAGCTCGCGAAGTTCTTCTACCAAGTTGGCCAGCTCGACCGGATCATCAATATTGAGAACATCTCCGTGACTGAACCGAAGCAAGACGGCGATGACTTCTTCATCAAGGTGGTCGCCCTGGCCACGGCGTTCAAAGCCGCGGAAAACCCCACGGCCGCGGCGTCGGGGCAGCCTGGCAGTCGGCCGAAGAAAGGCACCCCGTGATGGCACCTCGAATCGCCCAGGAGCCCCGGCGCGCTCGTCGAGCGATGCTGGCGGTCGGCCTGTTCGTCGCGGGTCTGGCTCTGATCGCCTGCGAAGACAAGGTGGCTCAGTCCACGTACCAACCTCCTCCCCCAAGTAGCGTCGCTTCGGCTTCTGCGGGTGCTGGGGAAGACGCCGGCCCACCCAAGGTCGAATTTCAGGAAGCCGACTTCTCGGAGACAGAGCGCAGCCGCGATCCATTTCGCTCGTTTGCGGGGATTTTCGCCGCAGAGTCGAAGACCACCGTGCGCTCTCAGCGAGAGGTGCTCCTCGACCAGTTCTCGATCGACGAGCTGAAGTTGATCGGTCTCGTGACCCGCATCAACCCGGCGAAGGCGATGTTGGTCGACCCCACAGGAAAGGGCCACGTCGTCCAGCGTGGTCAGTTCATCGGCCGCGCCGAGCGCGTCCAGGCGGGGACTTCCGGCGCGGAATACGAGATCAACTGGCGGGTCGACCGGATCCGCGAGGAAGACATCGTGCTCGTGCGCGAGGATCCGACGCACCCCGATGTGCCCAGCGCCACCCGCGTCATCCCGCTGCGGCCCGAGAATATCCAGACCTCGAACTGAGCATCCACGATCCGCGTGCGACCCGCTGCCCAATGGTGACGGGTCGTCGACGCGTTCGACGTGTGATTTGGGGTCCATACCCCCCGCATTGGGCGCCGAACCGACAATCGGCACGAATGTTCCCCCGGTAATTTGTTCGGTTGAGCGCCAGCACGTTACGGTTTCCAGCGATAACCCGGCTTCACTCTGGAGTCGGATGATTCGACCGGAGCGGATCTGATGAGGCTCAACTCAGCGAGCAACCACCAATCGAAATCGCCAAAGGGCGCTTCCGCGAGGTTCATGCACCGGCTGGTGCGTGCCTCTGGGTTGTGCGCGCTTGGTGCGACCTTGCTATTGGCGAGCCCCGACGCCTCGGCTGCAGGGCTTAAGCACGCGACCAGCGTGCGTGTGTCGGGTTCCAAGGCCAAGGGGGAGGCCAAGGTGGTGGTCGCGTTCGATCGCGAACCCACCTACTCCGCGCGGCTTGGCGCAGGGGGGAAACGACTGATCGTCGACATTCCCGGCGCTGACGTGCGCGGCGCGCCCGGGGCCCTGACCCAGCGTCACGGCGTCGTGGGCGGTGTGCTCACCCAGAGCTTCGGCAAGGGCCAAGACAAGGTGGTCCGCGTCCTCGTGACCTTGACCGAGGAAGCGAAGTACTCCGTCCGCGTCGAGGGCAAGCGCCTGGTGATGAGCTTCGCTCCGGGCAAGAGCGGTGTCCTCGAGCGCGCTCCGGAAGAGCGTGAGGCGCCCAAGGCAGCACCCGAGCTGGCCTCCGTGCGCGACATTCGCTTCCACCACGAGTCGCTCAAGGACGAAGTGGTGATCCGAGTCACCGGCGATGCTGAGTTCCGTCAGACGAGCAGCAAGGCGGGCAAGAGCACCCTGGTGATCCAGGGCGCGAAGCTGCCCGATGGCTTGCAGCGCCGGCTCGACACTTCTGCGTTCAACGGCCTGGTGTCGTCCGTGTCGAGCTACGTCTCTGGCAAGGACAAGCACACGGTCATCCTCGAGGTCGACAGTGACCCGAAGGCGACCGGCAACGTCACTCGCCGTGGCGATTCGATCGTCTGGAGCTTCTACGAGCCAGGCAAGCTGCCCTCGAGCATGACCGGTGTGGCTCGCGATGGTGGTGCCGCGCGGAAGTCGCGCACGCTGCACGTCGAGACATTGACCGACGGCTTGCCGCAGATCGGCACCGACTACGATAAGCTCGCTGACGACGACGACGGCGCGCCGGTCGAACAGGCGGAAGACGCGGATCAAGCAGGCGCGTTCACCCCTTCAGTGGCTGGCCAGGAGCGCCGCGCGGCGTTCCGCGGTCGCCGCATCGACCTGGACCTGAAGGACGCAGACGTGCACGACGCCTTGCGTCTCCTGGCCGACGTCGGTCGAGTCAACGTCGTGGTCGCCGACAACGTCAGCGGCACGGTGACGATTCGCATGCGCAACGTACCTTGGGACCAAGCGATGAGCGTGGTCTTGCAGGCGAAGAGCCTCGGCATGGTGCGCCAGGGCAACATGATTCGCGTCGCGCCGCTCGCCGATCTCGAGAAGGAGCGCGACATGGAGATCCAGCGTCGCATCCAAATGGCGAAGCTGGAGCCGCTCGAGACGCGCCTCATCCCCGTGAGCTACGCGCAAGCCAGCGAGCTCCAGGCGCGCGCCAAGGACTTGCTCTCGGAGCGCGGCAGCATCGCTGTCGATGATCGCACCAACGTGATGATCGTGCGCGACGTCGCCGGCAACCTGAACCAAATCGAGGAGCTTACCCGCTCCCTCGACACGCAGACCCCCCAGGTCTTGGTCGAGGCGCGCATCGTTGAAGCAACGAGCCGCTACCTGCGCGACGTCGGTATCCAGTGGGGTGGTGATGGCACCTTCTCCGCGGCTACCGGTAACCCGACGGGTCTGGCGTTCCCGAACCGCGTGGGTGTCGTGGGTGGTGCTAGCGACACGGACACGCCGACCGCAGGTCTGTCGCCCTTCCAGCGCAACGTTCAGAACCCGAACTTCGCGGTCAACCTGCCCGCAACGGTCGGTACCGGAACCGGTGGTGCGCTGGGCCTGACCTTCGGATCCATCGACAACACCATCAACTTGGCGGTGCGCCTCTCCGCAGCTGAGTCGAGCGGCATGCTGCGCATCCTCTCGAGTCCGCGCATCCTGACCTTGGACAATCGCGAAGCGCGCATCAGCCAGGGCACGTTGATTCCGTTCTCGCAGATCAGCGCTCAGGGTGTGCAGACGACCTTCCAGGAAGCGAAGCTTCAGCTCTTGGTGAAGCCTCACGTGACGGCGGACGGCAGCGTCAGCATGCATGTGAAGATCAACCGCGACGAGCCAGACTTCAACCAGACGTCGCCGCGTGGTGACCCGACCATCCTGAAGCGTGAGGCCGAGACCGACCTGCTGGTGATGGACGGTCACACCGCGGTCATCGGTGGCATCTTCACCCGCAACACCGGTCGCAACCTGGACCAGGTGCCCTTCTTCGGCGACATCCCGCTCATCGGGTTGCTGTTCCAGCGTCGCCGAGCCAGCGATACCCGAGGCGAGTTGGTCATCTTCCTGACGCCTCGCATCGTAAACCGCGCGGAAGCGCTGGGTCGCTGAGCGGAACCATCTCCGAAGCCATTGACGCGCCGCGAGAGCAAACGCTCGAGCGGCGCGTCGGCGTTTTGTCTATGGAAACGCACCCCTTCGAGTGGCGAGGATGTCAGTCTACCGAGCGGTGTGTAACGAGTGAACCTACATCCGCCTCCGCTGAGGCTCGACTCGTTTCCGTGCCTCGGTCTCCGCGCCAGCTCATTCGTACACGTACGGATTTGGGGGGGAGGGTTCGGCACAAAGAAGCCGCATGCCAACTCACGCCGTCGCGCTGCTTCATGAAGCGCAAGCGCCACAGCGCTGAACACCTGACCTAGCTTGCGATCGGTCGTCCGGCCCGTCAGAATCATGACAGTATGGCGCACGCTCGGCACCCCACCGTACGCGTCCGCGCTGTGGTGATCCCACGCGCGGCACGTCGCAGCGATCCCCCTCCGAAGGCGACTCAGAGCACTCAGCGCATGGCTGCAGTGACTCAGGAGGAAGCCAACGCTTACCGCATCCTGCTCGAATCAGAGCGCAGGCTGAAGGTAGAGCGTGAGTTCGAGGCGCTGAGTGACGGATGGATAGAAGACTAGTTCAGTCGTAGAGCGCGGCGGCTCCCACGGCCCGCGAAGGGCGGGCTTGAATGGGGGTCGCTAGTTGAGTTGCCGCGCGGCAATGTGCCAGTCTCGGCCTTTGCCTCGAACCTTGGATACGGGACGGCCTGCGCCTTCTACAGAAGAGCATCGTGAGGGCCCGCTGCGTGATCGGCCTCATCGGGTCTACGCTCACCCGCCTCTGCGCCCGCCCCCTGCGGGCCGTTCCGCCGCCTCCACAACTCCCTCGCTTTACCCAGGGTAAAGGCTCTCTGCGTCGCTTTGCGACTGAGCCGTCCGTCGCCTTTAGTGCTTTACGTCTCGGCTCGGGCTTCGCCCATTGCCTAGGAAGGGACTCACGGCGCTCTAAGGCTGGCGGGCTGGCAGGGGGGTGCCGGATCGCGGGGTTGGAGTCGCCTCGGCTTGGGCTTCGCCCATTGCCTCCGTCACTTCGGAAAGCAGGCGGCGAACTGGCGCAGAGCCTTTACATCCCCGCGGATGCGGATGGCGCGGGTGGCGAGGAGCCACCACAGGGCCTTTTCGCCCGCTAGGTAGCCGAGCCAGGCGCTCGACGTGGCGTCGACCAAGGTGTTCGGGTTGCCTTGGAGGCCGCTCTCGACGCTGAGCTTGCCAGCTTGGATGCGTACGCTGGCTTCGTGAGTCGCGTCGCCCTCGCGCAGCCGAAAGTGAAGGAGCAGGTCGAGGTCCTTGGCCAGGCCGCGCTGGAAGCCGATGGGGAGCGAACGGAAGAAGCCCTGGGCTTTGCGCGCGCGCAGGCCGCTTTGGACGAAGCGTTGCGGCTTGTGGGGAAAGCGCCTGGCGACGTGAGCTGCGGCGTCCGAGTGGCGCATCACGTAGACCGGTTCTTCTCGCTTGGTCAGGGGATCCAGCACCTGCCGCTTGTAGCTGCGCTTGTCATCGATGTACTCGCCGATCACCTCGTCGCCGGCTGGGCACACCGCGAGGCAGTACGCGGCTTTGTAGTTCGAGCCGAAGGACAGGCTCTGCCACATGGAGGCGGTCTCGGCGTCGCTGACCCGGGCGCGGTAGTCGTGGGCGTTCTTTGCGTCGGCGATGTCTTCCACCCAGTCCCCGAAGCCGCTCATGAACTCGCGGTAGTTGTGGGTGTAGCAGGCGGTGAAGTCGAAGTGGCCGTCCGCGCCGATCGCTCCCACGGGGCAGGCGGCGACGCACAGCTTGCACTCGAGGCAGGGATTGAAGTCGATGGGGCGATCCTCCTCGAGCTGGAGGTCGGTGACGATGGTCTCGAGCAGGACGAAGTTGCCGAAGCGCGGGTGGATCAGGTTGCGATGGATGCCGATTTGACCCAAGCCGGCGGCGACGGCGATCGGCTTGTGGCTGAGCACCCACGTGCGGCCAGGGAAGTCGTCCATTTCCATGGGGAACCCAACGGCCGGACACACCGCGCGATACCCCAGGGCGTTCAGGCGCTCGATGAGGCGGCGGGCGGTGTCCTGGGCTTCGTCCTTGACGCTGTGAAATTCGAGGTTCGCCACCGAGCGCGGCGGGGCTCTCAGGGCGTCCCGGTTCATGCGAACCACGAGGCTGACGAACGAGCGTGCGGTCGGCAGCAGCGAGCGGGCTCCCTCCAGTTCACTCGCCAGCTCTGAACGGTGAATCGAGGCGACGCCCACGTCAGCCGCACCGCATTCTTGTGCGATGCCACGGAGCGCGGCGCGGTCGATCGGGGCGGGCTTGACGATGGGAAGCGAGCGGTGCCGGAGCACACTGGGGTGATGAGTGTTCACAGGGATCCTTTGTTGTATATACAACTATGGTTGCCGAAGAGAACCTAGGGCTCTAGCTTCAAGAGTGCTGCGGTGAGCTGGGGACCGAGCAGCCGTTCGGCGCTGGCTTGAGCGGCTTGCCACTTGGGGTACGCTTCAGCCAGCAGCGACTCCCCCGCTGGAGTCAGCTCCAGCAGCGTGTGTTTGCCTTGTGGAATTTGACGGATCCAGCCGGCGTCTTGCATGCGCGCCAGGTTGCGCGAAAGCGTCGACTTCTCGATGTCGAGGGCGCGTCCCAAGTCAATCGCGCGCATGCCCAAGGGTTGACCCACGGAAATCGCCACTAGCTGATTGAGCTGGGCTGAACTCAGCGAGAGCTCGCGCAGGGCGTCGTCGTACAGCTTGGAGATCACGCGGTTCACGCGCCGACTGCGCATCAAGATGCACTCCGCGGCGATACGGCCGCCGAGTGCGCTGGCTGTTTCCTGCGCAGCTCTCGAGCGTCGTCCAGTTTCCGAGCTTCGGCGGGACATTGAGTTGTATATGCAACCTAGTGCCTCGAGGGTCAAGCGTGTGTTTGCGGCTTGTCGTTCGCTTGACGACGACCCATGCTCTGGCCGCCACCATGCAGCCCAACGAAACACTGCGCCGTGAGCGCTACATCAACGTCGAGACGTTCAAGCGTGACGGCAACGGCGTGAAGACTCCCGTGTGGTTCGTGAACGTCGGTGACAAGCTCGGCGTGTTCACCAACGGCAAGAGCTACAAGGTCAAGCGCCTGCGTCGAAACTCCAAGGTGCGGGTGGCGGCGTGCGACGCCCGCGGCGGAGTCGGGAAGTCGGCGACGTGGTACGAGGGAGAGGGACACATCGTTAGCGATCCCGAGCGCATCGACGCGGTCTACAAGGCGCTCAAGGACAAGTACGGTGTGCAGATGTGGTTCGTCACGGTGGGCGCCAAGCTCTCCGGGCGCCATAAAGACTGGACCGTCGTTGAGCTCGAGCTGCACGACTGAGGTGGGGCGGTGCACTCGCGTTGCGCGGCCTGCATGACCTCCGTCGACGCCGACGGGACCTAGGTCTCCTACGGCCCGAGCGTGAGATGGAAACGTGAGCTGGCTCGATCCGCCGAGGCGCGATTGGCGTATTACGCCTCAACGGGGGCAGGCTTCCTTCTAGGAGGGCCGTGAGCCGTATTTGGCGGCTCGCGGAACTACCGGGAAATGGCTTGTCCTGTTTTGTGCGCTCTCTCGCGAAGAAACCCAAATCTCCTGAAAGCCTCCGTGAGGCTCATGCGTTTGAAGGCATCATGAACGTGGCGCGCGACTCACAAGCTGACCTCCCCACCCGGCGCTGGGCGGATGTCGCTCCCGACACGCTGAATGATGGCGGGTGCGAGTCGGGTGTTCAGCGTTGCGCGGAGCCTGCCCCCGAGGCGCTGCTGGATGCTCAGGTCGAGAATGACGTCCGCGGCTGGGGTGAGCCGGACGAGATCACGCTGGTGTCGATCTACGACCAAACTGGTCTCCAGATGCCTGAGCGCACGCCGTTGGTCGAGGTCGTCGAGGAGCCCGCCTCAGGGGTCCGGACCCACGACGAATTCGCCGACCTCGATGCTGCGCTGCTCTTCGAGGTGGAGGTCGAGCTGGGCTGAACGCCTCAGCCGCAGCCACGCTATCTGGCTCGTTACCCTGGGGAAACGCGCTACTTCTTGACCCGCTTGCGCTTGAGCTCCTCGTCAGGCTCCACGCGCTCGATCTTCTTCGTCTCTACGTTGCGCAAGCGTGACTGCTTGACGAGGCGCTGAGCCTTGAAAGTGCCGCCGTCCATCAGGAGCACGCGCACCTCGCGGTAGAGCCCCTCCTGGGCTGCGCGTTTTCCCGCATCACTCGTCGTGTCGCGGACCCACTCACCCAAGTCCTTGGGCAGGTCTTCGTATTCGCCGAGGCGCTCTTCGATCGCGCCGGGCACTTCTCTGAAGACGAGGAACAGATAGCCGCCAACCGCCACCGCAGCGATGCTGAGAAGGATGATTACGTAAGCCACGCTAGGCCGATACCTAACACTCGGGGTGGGTCATGTCTGCGCCTCGCGTGTGCGACAATCCAGCGCGCCTGGTGGCGTGGGCCTTCCGTGGGGGACTCCGCGCTAATCTCGCCTCTCGGGTGCAAAGTCCTCGCTACGTGCGACGGCATCCGCCACGACGGCGGGGACGTCACTCGGCTCGACGCCTCGCCAGTAGACGGTCCAGGCAGGAAGCCGGACTAGGCCGTCGCAGTTGTCGGCGTACCAGCCCGCGATGGGATTGCCTGGCTTGGCGCGCCAATAGAACTTCGGTTGGTCGCGCTTGATCGCCTCCCACAGATCGCGACCCATGCCTTCACCCTGCGCTACTGGACCGACGACGAATTTGGTCAGGAAGGCTGCCTGGACGCCAGGTTCGAGGATCGCGGCGCCGCGGTAGTTGGCCTCCAAGAACACTGCCAGCGGGTGGCGCTCGAAGAAGCTTGGCTTCAGTTGCTTGTGAAACGCGGACTCCAAGAGCTCGCTCAAGCGCTCGAGCTCCAGGCCTTGGTAAGCATCGAAGCGCTGGATCTGCGCTCCGCGCTTCACCAGCGTGCCCGCTCCGCGAACGGTAAACAGCTCCTTCAACAAGCCGAGTGGTGAGGCGACGCTGACTTGCAGCTTCGGGTGTGCTTCCGCGAGCGGCGCCAGGCGGCGCAGCAGCTGAGCCTCTCCAGGGCTCAAGAAGCTCGACTCGAGCAACGGGATCAGGTCCGTCTGCAGGTTGATCACGCTGATGCCGCCGTCGTGAGCTGGTAGGACGTGATCCGCCGAGAGCGCCACGCGGCGTTGCCCGTGGGGACCGAGGCCGCCACGGTTGCGCAAGACAACGAGCTTCTTGCTGTCGAGGCCGCCGAGCAAGGCCTCCAGCGCAGCGAAGCGCTCGTCCTCGTGCGTATCGCTAGCGAAGCTCACGATGGGCAGCCGACCGGCTTCGAGCTCCTCGCGCAGTGTATTCCCGGAGGAAATGCTCGATACAGGGTGTTCGCTGGTCTCGATTCCGGCTCTGCGCAGGCTCTCGTTGAACTTGGCGCTGGACCCGGCGGCGCCCCTCGGGTCGAACAACCCCAGCAACAGGGGCGCAACCAAGCCGAGCTGGTTCAGAAAGCTCAGCTGTTCGACGAGGCTACCCTGCGCGTGACGCGTCACCGTGGCCTCCGCCGCGATCACACCAAAGCTTGCCTTGGGTAACTTGCGGAACAGCTCCAGATAGAGTTCGGCCTCACTGCGTCGGCCGACGCTCTCCAGGAACGTGAGGACAACCTCCGAGGCTTCGAGGGACGTCACGCTGGCGCTTTAGTAGGGCTCCGCGTGCGATGCAACGTCAGCGCGCGCGCAGTCGGGTCTGGGGTGGGGGGTGAGGAGCGCTTCTGGACCTCCTCACCCAGCCGCAAGCAACGTATCGTAGGACATGTCCAGCGATAAGCTGCGGAGTGGTCCCGGTGTCGCCCGCCTGATCGCGCGGCGGATCACCGAACACGAGTTCGAGTATCGGGAAGCTGGCCGGTCACTCAGGGCGATTTATGATCCGCGCGAAACCGACGTTCACTGTCTGGTGTCCACGCATACCTGGACCGGAGGGGAGGAAATCACCGCTGAGGAACGTCAGCGAATCTATGAAGGACTCTGGGGGCTCTCGCAGCAGTACGGCGCCCGCTCGCTCATCGAGGAAGTCGGGCGCTTTGGTTTGTGCCTGCCGGTGCGCTGGAATCGAGGCCCCGATGGGTGTCTGATCAACATCCACGATGCTGGCGTGATTCAGTTGATGAAGCTCGGACGGGTGCTCCGCTTGGAGTACGTACGCAGGGAGCCGTTTCACGACATTCGGGTCGTGATGGAGCCCGACGTTTGCTGGACGTTACCCACGGGTTTGCGGATCCCACGCCCCGAACACGACCAGCTGGTCGTCGCGCTTCGCCGCTGCGATAACGCCGACCTCTGGATTGGCAAAGGCAGGCCCTGGCGGGTACAGGTGGCAGATTCCGCGCTTGCCCTCTAACATCAGCGACCATGCGCGTAGGGCTCGTGACACCGCCCGGCTTGCTCGGAGAGTTCGTCGGCCAAGTGGTGCGACCGGCGGGGCACGAATTGTTCGTCGCTCCTCACCTGGACGCGCTCTTCGAGCAGACCGGTGAGACCCCCGACGTCGTGCTGTTTGCTCCCCACGTAGACGGTGAGCCGGCTCATGAGGTCCTCCAGCGCGCTCGTCAGGCCGGCCTCGATATTCCCCATGCCATCTACCTGGGCCTGGAAGCGACCTATTGCGATTCCGCGCGGGAACAAGGCTTCTCCCGCGGGCTGCAGTTGCCGTTTCAGGCTCAGGAGCTGAAGGCCGCGATCGAACGCAGCGTACGCGGGAAGCTGTGCGTGCTGCTCGCGGATGACAGCGAGCTGATCCACAAGCACACGGTGCCGATCCTGACCGACGCCGGCTACGAGGTGCGTGAAGCCTTCGATGGCGAGGAGGCGTTTCAGATGCTCGAGCAAGATCCTCCGGATCTGCTGCTGACGGACGTCGAGATGCCGAAGCTCGGCGGCTACGACTTGTGCCGCAAGGTCAAGCAAGACGAGCGTTTCCGCGAGGTTCCTGTGGTGATCTGCTCTTCACTCGGCGAAGCTGCGGACCTGGAGCGCGGCTTCGACGCTGGCGCTGACGACTACTTGGTCAAGCCGGTCGTGCCCGAAGAGCTCGTCACGCGGCTGCACTCGTTGCTGGCCACCCGCATGATCAGCGCGCGTGAGCACGTGCTCGTCGTGGACGACTCCGCGGCGATACGCCACCTGGTGGCCGATTGTTTACGCCGCCAGGGTTTCCGTGTGGAGACGGCCGTGGATGGGGCGGACGGCCTCGAGAAGGCCAAGGCGAGCGTGCCTGACCTCGTCCTCACCGATTACGACATGCCTCGCATGACCGGCTTCGAGCTGGTGCACGCGATGCGCCACACACTGGAGACGCGAGACGTGCCCCTCGTCATGCTCACCGCGCGTGAGTCGAAGCGGGATCAAGCTCAGATGCGTGCTGCGGGGCTGACTAGCTACCTGGTCAAGCCGTTCACTACCGACAAGTGCATCGCCATCGTCGAGCGTGTGCTGGCTGAAGCGCGGCTCGCTCGTTACAAGGAGGCTTCGCGGCTGTACATCAGTGAAGGCGCGGTTCAAGCCGCTGAGCAGCTCTCGGTGAGCGGCGAGCCCTACGCCATCCGGGCGAAGGAAGTCGACGCGACGCTCCTCTTCAGCGACATCAGCGGTTTCACGTCGATGAGCTCACGAATGACCCCGGCGGAGGTCGTCGCTATCCTGAACGAGGCGTTCGATGCGCTGTGTATCGTGATCAAGAATCAAGGCGGCGACATCGACAAGTTCATCGGCGATGCGATCATGGCAGTGTTCGAAGATCGCTCCGACTTCGACGAGCCCCACGCAGTGCGCGCGACTCGCGCAGCGTGGGGCATGCAGCAGGCGCTCACCGCATTCAATGCGGATCGGGATCCGCCACTCGTGATGCGCATCGGGCTCAACTCGGGGCCCATCGTGCGCGGCGACATCGGTTCGCGCTTCGTGCGTCGCGACTACACCTGCATCGGAGACGCCGTGAACCGCGCTCAGCGTCATGAGTCGAAGGCGCCGCTTGGTGGCGTCCTGCTGAGTCAAGACACCTACGCGCGAGTGCGCGAGCTGGTGGAGACCGAAGAAATGCCCGGGATTCAGCTGAAGGGCATCACGGAACCCGTGAGCGGCTACATCCTGAAGGGCTTCGTCTGAGACAGGCGCAACTCCCCCCCAAACCCACTCCTGGCTCCCGCGGGTGGTTCGATGCGTTCGCGCCTGGCCTGCTATGCCGCAGCGTGCGAAGACTTGCGACGCGCGCTGGACGTTTGGGAGTTTGTGTAGTTCACCTCCCGTATGTTTCGTGGACGAGATGGCCTCAAGACGCTGAAGATCGCGCTCGTTAGCTCGCTGGTGACGGCGGCTCTTTGCGGCGGCGTGGCGCTCGCGGATACGGCCTTGGCGAATCGCTACCCCTACGATCCCGCGTGCGCCTGGGGACGCATCTCCGACGGCAAGGGCATGATTGTGCGCTGCGTATCCAAACGTGAGGCGGGAGAAGTCCTGGAGGCCGCCAAGCGCGCGCGTGAGGCCAAGGAGCAAGCCAAGAAGGATGCAGCGGAAAAGCCTCCGGAGAAGCCCAGCGAAAAGCCGGCGCCGCCTCCCGAAGAGAAACCCCAGGGAAAGAGCGGCCCGGTGTCACTGAAGTTCGGTGAGCTGAAAGTCGACGAAGGCAGCCTGCCCAGCGAGGCGGCACTCAAGAGCTTGGCCAAGGGGCAAAAGAAGATGGAAGCCTGTGTCCAAGAACACGGCGGTCTCACCCACGACTCAGGGGAACTTCGAGTACGCTTTCTCGTACGAGAGCGCGGGATTGCGGAGGGGGTCGAAGTGGAGCGGCGCAAGGGCATGAGCGAAAAGGCAGGGAAGTGCGTGGCCGAGGTGATCGATCGGCGCCGTGTGGGGCACCCGTCGGTGCCGATCACGGGCGCGACGCTGGAGCTCTCCTTCACGCGAGCCACCAAGTGAGCGCTCGCCGTGTGTTGGTCGTCGACGATTCGGCGTTCATGCGCGGCGCGGTGGCGCGGTTGATCGACTCGGACCCGCGGTTCGAAGTCGTGGGTCAGGCGCGGGACGGAGAAGAAGCCGTGCGCATGGCGCGGGAGCTTTCCCCCGACGTCATCAGCATGGACTTCAACATGCCACGCTTGAACGGTGCTCAGGCGACGCGAGCCATCCTGGCGGAGCGCGCCGTAGGCATCGTGATGCTCAGCGCGCACACCAAGGAGGGCGCCGAAGAGACCCTCGACGCGCTGGGTGCCGGCGCCGTCGACTTCGTGCCCAAACCCGGTGGCGAGGTCAGCACCAACCTGAGTGAAATCAAGGACGTGCTGCTCAGCAAGCTGGCAGCGGCAGGTGGCGCCAATCTCAAGGCGCTGAGTGCTCTGAGTTCTAACCGCGCGGAAGCAGAAGAGGCACCACCGGTCTCCACGAGGAGCCTTCCACCCGGCGGATCGCGGCGCCCCGATGCGACCCGCCCCATGCCGAGTGGCCTCCGCGTGATCGCGATAGCCAGCTCCACAGGAGGTCCCGCAGCGCTCACCCGGGTGGTGCCTCGTCTGGATTTGCGTGGTTCCGCGCTGGTCATCGTGCAGCACATGCCAGAGGGTTCACGCGCGCTCGCTGATCAGCTGAGTCAGCTGTCCCCGTTCAAGGTCCAGGAGGCCACTGGCGGCGAGCAGCTGCGGGAAGGTGTCGCGCTGGTCGCACCCGGAGGATTTCCACCTGCAAGTCGAGCGCGGCGGGCTCGTGCGCTTGACGTCGGGGGTCGCCAGGATGGCGTGCGGCCGGTTGCCGACGTGACGCTGAAGAGCGTCGGCGAGGCGTTCGGTCCGCGCGCGGCTGGTGTCGTACTCACCGGAATGGGGCGCCGACATTTTGGGCTCGCGTCGCTGAAGGCGGCTGGAGGCCGTACTCTCGCCCAGGATCAGGCGAGCAGCGTCGTGTATGGCATGCCGAAAGCCGCCGCCGAGCTGGGTGTCGTGGATGAAGTGGTCGCGCTCGAGCGCGTAGCCGCGACGGTGACACGACTCGTCGCGTCCTGACATCGTGGCTGGCAACTCGGGAGGTTTCGTCTAGCTTCTCGGCGTGGCGATTCATCCGGAGTCCGAAGCACGCGCTCAGCGCTACGCTGAACGCGCTCAGAAATTCGCGCTGGAAGCCGAGCGATTGGAGAGCCGCTCCGGGCTGGTCAGCAACTTGCGGGGCCTCAGCTTCAGCGTGTTCGGGTTCAGTCTCGGGTTCGCGTTGCTCAGCAGCTACACGTTGATCGCAGCTCCGCTGAGCCTGGTGGCGCTGATCGCTTTCGTTGCGCTCGTCGTTGCACATAGCCGCGTCATAGACGCACGGGACTCGGCTGCACGCTGGCAGCTAGTCAATGAGCGCGGCGCCAAGCGTTGCCGCGGGGAATGGAACCAGCTGATCGAGACGGGTGCAGAGCTGCGGGCTGGCAAGCCACCGCATCCCTATGTTGAGGACCTGGACGTCTTTGGCGAAGGATCACTGTTCCAGCGCATCAACGTCGCCCACACCCGCTTCGGCCAGGATTGCCTCGAGCGGTACCTCGCGGAGATGCCACCCCTGGAGGTCGCTCGCGAGCGTCAGGAGGCGGTGCGGCAGCTGACCAGCTTGGAGGAGTTTCGCCAAGACCTGGAGGCGCTTTCTTTGGCGCTGGTGCCCGAGCGTTCGCTGGGAGCCAGCCTCTCCGGCAGCTCGCGCAACAAGGCGACGCCGCAACCTCCAGATCCTGAGCCCCTCCTGCGCTGGGCGGAGTCGGAGCCTCGGCTAGGCAAGAGCGGCGCCATCCGCGTGCTGGCCTGGGTGCTACCGCTGATCAACCTTGCGATTTTGGCTCTGTCCACCTGGGGCCCATTGCCGGGTTACGCCTTGCTACCTGGACTCCTGGTTTCGCTCGCTGTCGTCCTGCGGACGGGCGGCGAGGCGGGGCGCGTCTTCACTGCCGTCAGCGCGACGGAAGGCGCGTTCCTCCGCTATGCACCGATGCTACGTCTCCTCGAGGAAATGAAGCTCGACGCCCGTTTGGTGGCACGACTGCGTGACGGCATCCTCTCCGGGGATCGTCGTCCATCGCTGGCGATGGCGGAGTTTCAGCGCGGCGTCGGCTGGTTCGACCTGCGGCACAATGGCTTGATTCACCCGGTCTTGAACGTTGCTCTGCTCTGGGATCTGCACTGCGTCCTGCGCCTGGAACGTTGGCAGGCCCGAGCGGGCAAAGCCGTCCGGGGCTGGTTCGAGGCGCTTGGGGAGCTGGAGGCGCTGTCCTCGTTCGCCGGGTACGCTGCCGACGAGCCGCATTGCACCTGGCCCGAACTCGACGCTGCAGGCGTCTTCGTTGCAGAGCAACTCGGGCATCCTTTGATCGAGCCAGGGACGCGTGTGAACAACGACGTCGTGTTGGACAAGCGCGGCACGGCGCTGCTCGTGACGGGTTCGAACATGTCAGGCAAGAGCACCTTGATGCGCTCGATGGGGCTCGC
This sequence comes from Polyangiaceae bacterium, assembly GCA_041389805.1. Lineage (GTDB taxonomy): Bacteria > Myxococcota_A > Polyangia > Polyangiales > Polyangiaceae > JAHBVY01. The sequence goes on from JAWKRD010000022.1 coordinate 120,761, forward strand.
CATCGTGATGGCTCGTGCGGGCGGTCCGGTGTGCGCCTCAGCGCTTCGCCTTGGAGAGCTCACCCTCCGCACCAGCATCCGCGTGAGCGATTCCCTGGGGAGTGGCGTGAGCCATTTCTACGCGGAAGTGCGCAAGCTCAAGTCGGTCCTGGACGCCACGGAGCAGACCAGCTCCGGCTGCGTCTTCTTTCTCCTGGATGAGGTGTTGCACGGCACGAACAGCCGAGAACGCCAGGTCGGCGCACGCTGGGTGCTAGCTGAGCTCTTGCGTCGCGGGGCGGTGGGTGCAGTGTCGACCCACGACATGGGGCTGTGCGAACTGACTCCGGAGCTGATGGAGCATGTGAAGCAGGTGCATCTGCGAGAAAATGTGGAGGGGCAGAAGATGACCTTCGACTACCGCTTGCGGCAGGGACCCGTGACTTCGGGCAACGCACTGCGGCTGATGCAGCTGGTGGGTATCCCCGTCCCGCTCGCCGAAGCGGACCCTGGGATGCCCGCCTCGGCGCCATAGAAAGCGGGTGTGGAGCCTTCGGCTACCTCCGGGGGCACAGTGGGAGCATGTGTCACTGAACTCGCCCGATACGGCTTCAAGCCGGCTAGAAACAGCACATCGGCGGGCCGCATCTGCTAGAAAGCGCAGATAGGGGGCAAGGGGCTCAGTCCGTTTCAGGCCGAGATCGCAGTCTCGGCAGGTTCGCCTGTTGTCCCGCCAGGAAAAAGACTGATCCGGGCGTGAGGCCGGGACGTCCATCCGTCGTTGCCCCAACATCAGCGCTGGCCTCCCGCGCTACTTCACCGACCCACCCACACCCACCAAGAAGTTCGAACCCTCGACCAAGTCGCCAGCATCGCATCGTCACCGTCGCGCGCCGTCCCCGGCGTCGTGTGTGTTATCCGGCACTTGCCGGACTGTGCGAGGTCCGCGAGGTCGGTTAGACTGTAACTTCGATCGAGTCCAATCAGGGCCCACCATAAGTGACCGACTACGAGGAAAAGACGCGAGTCACCCAGGTCGTCCAGCGACCCCTGGAAGAGGCTGATGGGCCGGGAAACGACTGTCTGGTCGTCATCTACAGCAAGGAACCGACTTTGCTGGGGAAACGCTTTGTCCTCGAGCACAACCCCATGCGCGTGGGTCGCGGCGCAGACAACCACATCGTGCTCGAGGGAGACTCCGTTTCGCGACGGCACTGTCACTTCGAGAAGCGTGGTGGTCGCTGGATCGTCGTCGACGATGGTTCCACCAATGGCACCTACTTGAACGAAGAGCAGATCGTTCGTGAAGCGCCGCTCCAGAACAGTGATCGCATCAAGGTCGGGCCAACCATCCTCAAGATTTGAGCGGCGCGGACGCCGAAGCAAAATACCACGAGGAAATCTACAAGATGACCATCATCGATGGTCTCACGCAGATCCACAACAAGCGCTACCTGTACGAGGCGCTGGAGCGCGAGCTGATCCGCGCCCGGCGGCACGAGCGCGCCCTGTCGCTGTCGATCTTCGACATCGACTACTTCAAGCGCATCAACGACCAGTATGGCCACCTCGCGGGTGACCACGTGCTGCGTGAGCTGGCTCGCTTGGTCCAGAACCGGATCCGGCGCGATGAGGTGTTCGCACGCTACGGTGGTGAAGAGTTCGTGATCGTCTTGCCGGAGACCCCCCTGGATGGGGCGTCGTCGCTGGCCGAGAACATCCGGGCGCGCGTCGCCGAGCATCGCTTCGTGTTTCAGGGAGAACGCATCCCAACTACGATTAGCGTCGGCTGCGCCCAACTCGAGCCTGGCGATCAAAGCGCCAACGAGCTGATCCAGCGTGCCGACGAGAAGCTCTACGAAGCCAAGCGCGGCGGACGTAACCGGGTCTGCTTCTGAGCTCGTGAGCCATGGGCTTTAGCGAGATCCCCCTGCCCCCGGAAGTGACTCCGGGCTGCGACTTGCCAGCGATTCAGGCCCGGCCGCCTGGTCCGCAGTCGCGCACCTGGCTCCTGCGGAACTCGGTGAACGTCGCGCCCATGGGGCCCGCCCCAGCTAAAAATCCGAGGGGAAAAGAGCGCGCTGGTGGCGTCGTGTATTCGACGGCCAGAGGCTCGAATGTGCTCGACGTCGATGGGAACCGTTACGTCGACCTCGCCGCCGGCTTCGGTTCGCTGTTGGTCGGCCACGCGCACCCCCGCATCCTGAAGGTGCTCGAGCTCCAGGCGGAGCGTCTGATGCAGGCTCTGGGAGACGTCTACACATCCGAGCCCCGCATCGCGCTCTGCGAGCGCTTGGCGCGGTTGTCTCCCGTGCCGGCTCAGGTGATCCTGGGGCAGAGCGGGGCCGACGCCGTCAGCGCTGCGCTGAAGACCGCGATGCTGGTCACTGGGAAGCCTGGTGTGATCGCGTTTGAAGGTGGATACCACGGCCTGTCTTATGGGCCGCTCGCCACGACCAGCTTGCGCGCGAGCTATCGTGAGCCGTTCGCGGCGCAGCTCAACCCAGCGGTTCGCTTCGCTCCCTATCCCTCCAGCGTGGGCCTCCTGGATCTCGCCCTGGAGCGCGTGCGCTTCGAGCTGGTTCGCGGTGACGTGGGCGCCATCCTGGTCGAACCCATCCTCGGGCGCGGCGGGGTGGTCGTCCCTCCAGACGGTTTCCTCGAGGAACTACAAGCGATGGCCTCGCAGCACGGGGCGCTGCTGATCGCTGACGAGATTTGGACTGGTCTCGGGCGAGCAGGAGAGATGCTAGTCAGCGTGGCCCAAGGCGCCACGCCCGACCTCATCTGCCTGGGCAAAGGCTTGGGTGGTGGCCTGCCGATCAGCGCCTGCATCGGTAAGGCGGAGCTGATGTCCGCGTGGCGACGGGAAGAAGAAGTCGTGCACACCGCGACCTTCGCCGGTGCACCCCTTGCGTGCGCGACGGCGATTGCCACGCTCGATGTTCTGCACCGGGACAAGCTGGTTCTGCGCGCTCGAGACGTCGGAGCGGATTTCGGACGGCGGCTCCACGAGGTGTGCGGTGCCTCGCTGCCGGCAGTAGCGTTCGCGGGCAGGGCTTGATGTGCGGTGTGGAGCTAGGCAGCGCCGGGGCTGCGGCGCGGCTGATGCGCGCCTTGCTCGAGGCGGGCTATATCGTGTCGACCGGTGGCGGCGCGCGCGAGGTGTTAGTGCTCACTCCGCCTTTGGTGATTGGCGAGAATCAGCTGGAAGCATTCGTTGCAGAGTTGCCCCTCGCGCTCCAAGCTTGCGGCCCGTGAGCCCTGACGACCCGAGCGACAGCCCCGTTGCCCATGCATACCTGGATGAATCCGCTGCGCTCCATGAGCGGGTGCGAGGGTTCGCGAAGCTGAGCCTGAGCTCAGCCGGTGACCAGGAACCGTTCGAGCAGCTCGCCCTGGAGATCGCGCGTTTTCAGGCCAAGTACATCCCTGGCTACGCTCGACTCGTCGAGTCTCGAGGCGTGTTGCTCGAGCGCTTCGAGAGCCTGGTTGCCGTACCGACCGATGTCTTTCGGCTGACCCGGGTCGCGGTCCACTCGCTTGAGCTCGACGTCGCTACATTCCACACCAGTGGTACCACCGCCGCGCTGAGCGGGAAGCATCATTTCCGTACGCTAAAGACCTACGAGGAGCTCTCGCTCGCTTACGGTCGACGCGCCTTGACCTCCGCGTTCGGTGGTCAGCGCGTCGTGGTCGCGCTGGCACCGCCGCCAAGTCAGGCGCCGCACTCGTCGCTTGGTCATATGCTCAGCTTGTTCATGAATCGCTGGGACGGACGGGCGATTAGCGTCGCCCCTCTAGGCGCGGTCTACGATCCACAGTCCAGCGCGCGCTGGCTCGGTGGCTCCGGCGGGATCGATCTGGAGGGGCTCCGAAGGGCTGCGCTCGTGGCGCTGGAGCGGCAAGAGCCGCTGTTGCTCTTGGCGACGTCTTTCGCGTTGGTCGCGATGCTCGATGGCCTCGCCGGCGCACAAATCCCCGCGCCCAAGCGCACCGTCGTGATGTACACCGGCGGCTTCAAAGGCAGGAGCCGTGAGGTCAAACCAGAGCAACTTCGACGCGAAGTCGCCCGCGTGTTTCGTATCCCTGAGGTACAGGTCACTGGTGAGTACGGCATGACGGAGCTCACCAGCCAGCTCTACGAAGGCACGCTGCCCGGTAGCGACCTGTCTGCTCCGCCGGGTGTCTACCTGGAGCCGCCGTGGCTCCGGGTGATCCCCGTCGATCCGGTGACCCTCAAGCCGGTGAAAGGCGGCGAAACCGGACTAGCGAAGATCATCGACCTGGGAAACGTCGACTCTGCGGTCGGAATCCTGACTCAGGATCTGGTGCGCCGCGTGCCAGTCGCAGAGGGGCTCAGTGGTATCGAGCTGCTCGGTCGACGCAAGGGCAGCCCGGCGCGGGGCTGTTCGCTCTCGTTCGAGTCGTGGATCGTCGGAGCCAGCAAGGGGGCCGCATGAGCCGTCCAGAGACTCGGGTGCGGCAGCTACTAATTGCCGCAAAGAAACTCGTAGACCCGAAGCACCCTCTGGGGCAGCGGTTGCGTAGCGAGCTGCCGGAGCTCACGGGACTGAGCCCGGAAGGCGTCGCCTACGCGCTGGAGCATAACCTCGAAGTCAACGCGAGCAGCGCGGAGGTCTTGGAGCTGTGTCAGTCGGTGCCGCAGGTCGATCGTGCCCATGTGCTCCTGAGCGCCAACGTCTTCGTTGCTGGTCTGCGCGCCGTGGCGCTCGGCCTTGCCGCTTCTCCCAAAGTGTTCGTTCGTTCTTCGCGGCGCGAGCCGCTGGTGGTGCGCCTGCTCGAGGAGGCCAGCAAGGGCGCCTTTCGCGTGGTGGACGAGCTGGTGCCGTTGCCCGGAGATCACCTGTGGGCCTACGGCAGCGATGAGACGCTCAAGAGCCTGCGCGGGGAGCTGCCGGCGGGCGTTGTACTGCATCCCCACGGATCCGGATTCGGCGTGGCGGTGTACGAGGCAGATGCGGCGCGCCTCTCCCCCCAGGCAGCCGCTGAGGCTCTCGCGAGGGATATCGGCGTCTTTGATCAGCGCGGTTGCTTGAGTCCGCGGCTCCTCGTGGTGCAGGGAGACGTGACCTTGGCCAGTGAGCTGGCGCGGCGCCTCGCGCGAGAGCTCTCCGCCTTCGAGGCACGCATTCCGCGAGGCGCGTTGAGCTCCACCGAGGCGGCTGACGTGGCCCTGTATCGCGACAGCATGGCGTATGCGGGAGAGCTGCATTTCGCAGGCAAGGGCTGCGTAGGCCTCGACACTCAAGGCGAGCGCCTGATGCTGGCGCCGGTGGGGCGACACATGCACGTGGTTCACACGAGCGACGCACCCGAGCTCGTTAGAGGCCTCGAGCCCGACGTGGCGGCGCTTGGATTGGACGTCTCGCCCCCGCTGAGGGAACGTCTCACGCAGGTGCTGCCGAAGGCGCGGCTCAGCGCACTGGGCCAGATGCAGCGGCCGCGCTTTGATGGGCCGGTGGACAAGCGCCCGCTGCGCGATGGCGTTCCACTCTGAGTTCGGGGAACGCTGCCTGACGCTGCGGCGTTCTCATGAGAGAATGCCGCCGGTGAGCAGGTTTTGGGGGAGAGGCGCGCTGGCTCGTGCGCTGCTAGCGCCGCCGGTCGCGGCGCTGCTCTCGCTCGCCTGCAGCCAGAGCGAGCCACCGCTTCCGCCCAGCGTAACGCCCAGCGCCAGCGTGCCTACACCCGTCGTGGACACGGCGCGTGTCGCCTGTCAGGCGCGGAAGCAGCAACTGCTAGGCGGGGAAGCAACCGACGGCTCGCCAGTGAATGGCCCCGTGCGCAGCGAGACCCTGGGGCGCGCACGCGGCGAACCGCTGGTTTGGTTGCGTGAGCCCAAGCCGGGAAATCTGGCTGAACTGCCTGCGACGTTGCAGAAGGCGCTAGGCAAAGCCGCTGACGCAGACCGCGATGACGCCAAGATCTGGAGTCGGCGCCGCATCGCTACGCTGCTTCGCGCATTTCCGCGCGAAAAGAAGGCTCTGCGCGATCTGTTGCTGCGCGAAGGCTACGTCTACAGCAAGAACCCCCTGGTGGCGCTCGCCCTGACGTTCGAACTCAAGCTCGAGGCGCTCTTCGATGAGGACCACCTGACGCTGCAACGCGGCACAGAGCGCTTTGCGCTCGTGAGCAAGGGCAGCGGGCGTTCGAGGCACTACGAGTACCAAACGGGAACCTTTGCTGGCCAGCGAGCGGAGCTACTGTTTGGAGACTGGGTGGGTACCGACACTCCAAGCGAGATCCTGGCCATCGACTTCGCGGGCGTTGCTCACGACTACGGCGCGGAGCGCGTCAAGCTGACGCGCCTCCTCTCCCAAGGCAGCCTGGCGAAGCTACGATTGGGTGGCGAGTGGTTCGACGCGGTACTGGACCACAGCACCGCAGGCGGCGTGAGCGTGCGCTGCCTGGATGAACCAGCGACGCGCCGCGAGCGCGCGGCGAAGCTGCGCCAGGCAGGCGCCTGGAAGCGCGCAGCGCTCGCTCACCTCAGAGCGTCGGTGGACGCCATGCTGCGCGACGGTTTGCGCTTCGATCGCCCACGGGGAGAAGAGGGCCCCGACCGCGACGGAGAGCTCAGGCCGGTGTGGTACTCAGCCTATCGCTTCGGGCAGGCCTATTTCCGCGTGGATGATACGAGCTATGCCGTCTTCGCCCCGGACGGCACTCCAACGCCGCCGCAGGTTTGCGTCGACTTCGTGCTAGAGAGCTTCGAACGAGCCTCTGGAACCTGGTTCACGCCCCGGAGTGGCGCGCGAGAACGCGCCCAAGGCGGCCTCGACTTCAACGCGTACGGCATCAAGAATCGGCGCGGCGTGCTGGCGCTCGAAGATTTTGGATTCGAGCACCCGGAGCTGTTCGATGGGGTGCGCTTCAAGGACGAGGAGCGCATCCCCTTCGCCAGGCGTCAGGAGTTCTTTGGCTTCCTCGAACAGCACGCTGATGAGTTCGAACCCGGCGACATCGTCGCGATTCGTGGCGTGAAGGGCGATGGCCGGGTGCACCAGCACGCTATTCTGCTCGAGCGGACGGATCCGCTAACGGGCCTGCCCTATGGTCTCGCAGACCAAATGAGCAAGCCACGCAGGAGAACCTGGGAAGGCATCATGGCTGAGGCACCCCGGCGATCGCTCTACTTTCGCCTGCGCCTGAAGCCTGAGGTGCTGAAGAAGCTGGCGGCCGAACCGGTGGTGGCTGCGCTGCAGGCAGAGAACCCTTAGCATTATTACCGCGAGGCAACGCGGACGCGCACTTCGCCGGCATGCACTGGTAGCTCGAGCGCGCGTCGCGTTGCGTCCTCAGCTTGGCGGAAGGCCTTGCGACCGCGGCGTAGCTGAAAAGGGTTCACACGTTGCAGCTCTTCAATCACCAGGGCGCACAGCCCAGCGCGCTGAGGCACTTGCAGCGCCACGCTGCCACGGCGGCGCCAAGGCGACTTCGACGCCAGGTGATGGTAGAGCAAGCGCTCATGCCCCATGCCAGCGAGCCCTGGGCGATCCAGGATGCCACCGTCGAGCAGCGGCCGGCCCTGATGCCACATCGGCTGGAAGAGGAAGGGCAGGGTGCACGAAGCGCGGATCGCCGGAGCGAGATCACCTTCGCGCATCACCCGCGTCTCTCGTGAGTAGACGTCGAACACGCTGATCGCTGCAGGCACCCGACAGTCTTCGAAGCGAGTCACCGGTAGCAAGCTCTCGAGCTTGTCGCGAAAGCGCTCGCCCCGTAGCAAACCAAGGCCGACGCTTGGATCCCAGAAGTGCTCACGCTCGAGGCGCATCAACTCGTCTTCGATGGCTTCTGCACCGAGGCCTGCTGCCCACAGGCCGGTGACGAGCGCACCTGCGCTCGAGCCGCTCACCGCGCGAGGCGTCAGCTCTGCGTGCTCCAGCGCCCGCAGCACACCAGCGTGGGCGAAGAAGCCAAAGAAGCCCGAAGACATCGTGAGCGCGAAGGGCTCGCGGCTCAGCCACTCCCCCAGTAGCTCACGTGCCAAGGTCGAACCCTCCGCTCCGCAAGCGCTCTCGCGCCCCCGCACCAATCAGCGCATCTTTCCGCGCGAGAAAGCTCAGCAGGCACGCCGCACAGCACGCGAGGCTGCTCAGCGGCGCGAGCAGGCTGAACACCAGACCCATGAGTGACGTGAGACCCCAGGCGACCGAGACCAGCGCCGTCAGGGTCGAGACGATGACCGACGCAGTGATTGACCAGCGCACCAGGCGGCGCAGCTGCAGGCCGACGATCAGGTTCGCAGCTCCCAGGAACAGCAGGCTGTACAGAATGATCGCTGGCAGCCCCCGGATGCGGAAATTCGCGAGCATCTGGGCGACCAGGAGCACCGACAACACCCCTGAACCACACAGCGCGAGCACCGCGGCGTTCACCACTGCCTTGGGTTGCGCGAGCTCGATGTCGTCCGCGCCCGCGGGCACGTCGAGGCCTCGGCTATCGCTCTTCGGCGGTTGGTAAGGTTGCATGATGGTGCTGAAAGCTGATCCTCGCGGATCAGGCGTCTAGTTGACCACCACCAGCTCGACCGCCAGGTTGACCTCCTGGGGATCCGGACGACCGAGGCCGCGAACGAGCTTGACCTTCACCTTGCCGCCGGGCTTCAAGCCGTCGAGGGCGTTGTACAGGTCGTCGTAGCTCTCCACCGGCTTATCGCCGATTCCGATGATCACGTCGCCCAGCTGGAAGGTGTTTTGCGCCTGGGTCACGCCTTGCACGCCCGCGCGTTCCGCAGGCCCCCCGGGAGTCGCCTTGAGCACCAGCACACCGCGGATCCCGAAGCGGCGTTCGATACGGCCCAGGGGGTCGATCTCGATGCCGATTCCGACTTGCTCCACCTTGCCGAACTGGACCAGCTGCGGCACGACGCGGCGAATGGTTCCCACGGGCACCGCAAACCCGATGCCGGCACTCGACCCGCTCGCGGAGTAAATCATCGTGTTCATTCCGATGAGTTGCCCCGAGGAGTTGAGGAGCGGACCACCGGAGTTGCCCGGGTTGATTGCCGCGTCGGTCTGGATCATGTCCTTGATGGTGACGCCGCCAGCGCCACCAACATCGCGGCCCAGGGCGGAGATCACGCCCGTGGTCAGCGTGTGGTCCAAGCCGAACGGGTTGCCGATGGCGATGGTCTTTTGACCTACGACCAGCTCGTACTTCTCCGGCGGGATGCCGAGCGGGATCAGGCTCTTCTCGGGCGCGTTGATGCGCAGCACCGCGATGTCCTTCGGCGGCTCCACGCCGACCACGACGGCGTCGTAGCTGGTCTGATCGAACAGCCGCACACTCAGGATGCGGGCGCCACGGATCACGTGAAAGTTCGTGACGATGTGGCCCTTCTTGTCCCAGACGAAGCCGGTGCCCGAACCCGTGGGTACGTCTGTCGAGCGCATCGTCGACGGATCGACGACCGTCCGACTCTGAGTAACGAACACCGTCGAGGGCGCTGCCTTGCGGAACACGTTGATCGTGTTCTTCTCGTCCTCGATCCCTGCGGCAGGAGAAAGGGCGAGCTCGCCCGCCTCGACGCCTACCGGCGAGGCCGAAAGCGCGCTGGAAGCCGACGAAGTCGGGGTGGTCTCACCTGACTTGGCCGGAGGGGGGGAGCCGCAGGCCGCCACGATCAACGTGGCGGCCGGCATCCAGGCGGCGATTGTGAGAGTTGTAAGGAACGCCGCGAGGCCGCGGCGCTTGGTTCGAAGATCAGGCGGCGTCTGCGTCGTCATCCTCGTCATCATCCTCGAGGGCGGCGCCGTGGCACTTCTTGAACTTCTTGCCCGAGCCGCAGGGACAGGGGTCGTTACGACCGATCTTGGGTGCTGACGCCTGAGGCGGCGGCGTCGGAGCTTGGGTCACCGTCTCGTCGCTGCCCTCGGGAGCAGGCTCACCAAGGTGCTTGGCGACTGCCGCCTCGAGTTCGGCTTGGTGACGAGCCTCCGCTTCCTTCTCCATCGCCTCGAGCTGCTCGCGGCGCTGGATGTGAGCGTCGAACACGCGAGCGATCACGTTACTGGAGACGCGCGCCATCATGTTCACGAAGAGGTTGTAGCCCTCTTTCTTGTACTCATTCTTCGGGTCGCGCTGACCGTAGCCGCGCAGTCCGATGCCGTCCCGCAGGTGCTCCATGTTCGAGAGGTGATCGACCCAGGCGCGGTCAATTTCCTCGAGGTAAACATGGCGCAGCAGGCGCAGCATGTTCTCCACGCCGATTTCTTCCTCACGTTGGAGGTAGAGCGCTTCCGCCCGCTCGTAGATGGTGCAGACGAGCGCTTCGCGCTCACCCATATCATCCACGTCCTTGGCGAGCTCTTCCTTGAAGTGCTCGTTGAACCCTTGGTGAATGCTCTTCCAGTCCCAGTCTTCGGGCTGGCGATTCGGAGGACAGCTCTCTTCCACAATCGCGCTGACCACGCGATCGATGAGATCGAGGAAGCGCTCGCGCTGCTCGCTCAGGCCAACGGCGACCAGCTCCACGAGCTCGTCGTAGGTCTCGAGTGGAGTGCGTTTCCGTGCGGCGCTGCCCTCCAGCTCGAGCTTTACGCCCCACATCTGGTAGACTTCGTGCTGCAAGGACTCGACCTCGACCAGCTTCTTGACCTTCTTCAGCTCCTTGCGGTTCGGGGGCCGCGGGACGTCGTTCTTGTCGAGGGTCTGCAGGGGCTCCTCGGCGATCATGTTGACGAGCTGAGCGATGACGGGAGCCACCTTCTCCTTGATGCTCTCATCCGTGGGGATCTTCCGAGCGTCGCCCGTGACCTTGCCCGTCTCGTCGATCTCCTCAGGCTCATAGCGCCCGAGGAGCAACGACTGGCGCAGCGAGTACACCGTCTTGCGCTGGGCGTTCATGACGTCGTCGTACTCGAGCAGGTTCTTGCGGATGTCGAAGTTGCGCTCTTCGACCTTGCGCTGAGCGTTCTCGACGCTCTTGGTCACCCACGGGTGCTCGATGGGCTCGTCATCGGGCATGCCCATGCGATCCATCAACGTCTTCACACGGTCACCGGCGAAGATACGCATCAGGTCGTCTTCGAGGGACAA
>JAWKRD010000023.1:0-127712 GCA_041389805.1 Polyangiaceae bacterium
CAGCATACGGCGCATTTCAGTCCGAATCTTGGCAGACCACCAAGCCATGCGGAAAGACGAATAGGAACGCCAGGCTCCACTTCGAGTGTGGGCCAGTGTTCATAGGATCGCCGTGTCACGCGCAGGCTTTCAGCCATGAAAAAGGGCGGCGAAGGTTCGTTCCCGCGCCGCCCTGGTTTCGAGTGTGCCTGATGGGCACACTGCGTTGGTCTACTTCTTCAACGTACGGAACCAACGCCCATACATGTAGATGCAGATCGCCGACAGGATGCCGACACCTCCCATGATGGTCCACACCATGCCCACGTTGTGGGCGTCATGCAGCTGCGTGGTCAGTTCGTGGGCGCTCTGCCCGGTGAACTCTACCAGCTTGTCAAACGCGGCTCCGCCCTTGATGGCATCGACGTCCGTCTGGCTCATGCCCTTCTCCAGCAGCAGCTCGCGGGCGAAGCGCTCCTTGGACGCGTAGTGGTCGTAGAGCCGAGGCGCGAGCAGGCCCTCGAGCGACCAGCCAATTCCTAGCGGAATTTGCGAGAAGCCGAGGTACATGCCCTTCTTTCCAGCCGGCGCGAAGTTACCGATGAACTCGCTGAATTTCGGGCTCGAGAGCATCTCGCCCACGCTGAAGGTAAGGATCGCGCCTACGGACAGCCAGCCAAGCACGGAGTAGCCGCTCATGAACATCGCGACCGTCGAGAGCAGAGTGCCCACGACCATGCTCGTGGTCGCGCGCATCTTGCCGCTGAGCCACGCGAAGAAGAAGCACGTGACCATGATCAGACCCGCGTTCAAGTTGAGCATGCCCTCCGGGTTCACCGAGGTGCCCTCGGGGTTCATACCGAGCAAGAACTGAAACACCGGGTTGCGCGTGCCGCCCGGGCCGAACAGATCCGTCACGATGTTCTCGGTGTTGACCCACTCCTTGATGTGGAGCGGCAGCACGTCGAACAGCGAGTTGAACATGAACCAGAAGCCACTGAAGATCAGCAGGTACAGCCAGACGTGGGTCTTCTTGAGCTCCTTGATCGAGTCGAGGAACAGGTTGTCCTGCTTGGCCTTGCCTTCCTTCACCAACTTGGCGCGAGCCAGGCGATCTTCCTTGTGCGGCTCCTTGTAGGTGAGGAGCAGCAGGAAGTTGCAGCAGATGATTCCCACGCACGAAGGAGCGTACCTGCTGCCAGCCGAAATTGGCCGCGCATGTAGGCAGCGACCAGCGGCCCGAGGAAGCCGCCGATATTTACCGTCTGGTAAAAGATACCCCAGGCCATCGAGCTGTTTTCCGGCCGCGTGGAGTTGACCAACGTGCCCTGGATGCCCGGCTTGAACACCGCCGTGCCGAGCGCCAGCACGATGGCACCGCCCATGAAGCCCCAGTAGCTCGCGAACATCGCCATGATCGCGTAGCCGCAGATCTTGATCCACAGTGCTGACGGCGATCGTCTCCTTATAGCCGAAGCGATCCGACAAGCCTCCGGTGAAACACGGGGACGAACGATTGAACCAGCGCCCAAACGAAGGTGATGTCACCGTACTGCGAGGGCGTGAGGCCGAAGCCACCTTTGCACAGTGGCGGGGTCGGTAGCGTAGATCGACGCGACCGCCTTCACTCCGTAGTAGGCAAGGCGCTCGACCATCTCCATCCGCCAACGACCCAAAACACGTAGCCCAGGCTGGCGATCGCGGCGCCGAAGCCTAGCTGCTTGATGTCGTCGGCAGCGCCGCTGGTGTCCTCTTCGGTCACTACTTCAGGCCGGTTCGACGGTTGCCGGGTGTGCCAGGTCGTCGACTACGTCGTTTTCGTTTGTGCTCATGCGTGGGGTTCCTCGAGAGGCGGGCACAGTATTCACAAAACCCGTTTCAGGCCAACTGCGCTTTGCGGAACCTGCTGCAAGGGGGTTTCCGCCATCATTCCAGCGACTTATCGCTTGTTTGGGGGAAGGCACGCCGGGCGTACACCTGCGCTATGTCTCCAGTCTACCGGTAACGCAGAGCAGTAAAGTGTCCGCCAGGCAGCACGTCCCGCTGGCGCGAGAAGCGGCCTTGAAGTGACGCCCGCCACGAACCGCTGGACCTCCCCGGCAATCTGGCTTCCGCACGGTAATGGTTCGACGAAGCCTTGCCCAAAGCTCGCGGAATCGCGCACACGAGAAGCGGCATGGCGGTGTTGCTGTTCGACGTGATGGACACCTTGGTCTGGGACCCGTTTCGGCTCCTGCCAGCACATTTCAACTCAGCTTTCCCGAGCTCATGCAGCAGAAGCACCCCACAGCTGGGCGCGCTTCGAACGGGGTGAGCTGGACCACGCTGGCCTGCCGCGAGTTCTATTTGAAGACGGACGCACGGTCGATGCGGACTTGCCGTTGCGCGAGCTGTTGTGTGAGAACTACCGCTACCTACCGGGTATCCCCGAGCTGTTGCTGGAGCTGAACCAGGCTGGCCACGAGCTCCACGCGCTGAGCAACTACCCCGAGTGGTACGCCTGGATCGAAGCCAAGCTCGGCCTGAGCCAGTACCTGCGCTGGAGCTTCGTCTCTTGCCTCACGGGCCTGCGCAAACCGGATCCTCGGGCGTACGAGCAAGCAGCGCGAACGTTGTCTGTCCAGAAGGTTTCAGAGTTGTGGTTCATAGACGACCGCGACGAGAACGTCGAAGCCGCCCGCCAAGTGGGCCTGAGCGCCCTGCGTTTCGAGGATGCTTCGCAGTTGCGAGCGGCGCTACACAGCGCTGGATTGCTCTGAGTCACGCAGCGGTGACGGCGCGCCGAAACGTGTTTGCAAGCGTCGGCAAAGCTTGGCCAAGGGCTAGGCTTGGTCTATCGAAGTGACGTGCCTCTGAACCCTCCGGAATCACAGCGTCGCGACTTCCGCCACACCAAGATCGTCTGCACCCTCGGCCCTGCGAGCGACAGCTCGAACGCGATCGCGGAGCTGGCGAAAGCCGGCATGAACGTGGCGCGCCTGAACATGTCCCATGGCGACCACGAGTCGCACCTGATGGCGATCCGTCGCATCAAGAGCCTGAACACCAAGCTCAATCACCCGGTCAGCATTCTGCTCGATCTGCAGGGGCCCGAGATCCGCACCGGAGTGATCAGCGAGAAGGTTGACCTCAAGGTCGGCGAGACGATCACCCTGACCGTCAGCCCGATCGACGATCCCGAGGTGAAGAGCGTCCACGTCAACTACGACGACCATGGTCAACGATCTCCCAAGTCGGTGATCGCGTGACCGTGGACAACAGCAGTCAACCTGGAGGTCTTGCGCATCAAGGACCGCCAGCTCGATACCTGGTGCTCGACGGCGGAACGCTTGGCTCGCGCAAGCACGTCAGCTTGCCGGGCATCCGCGTGAAGACCTGCCGAGCATCACGGAGAAGGACCGCAAGGACATCCAGTTCGGCATCGACCACGAAGTCGACTTCATCGCGCTGTCGTTCGTTCGTTCAGCGAACGATGTGCTCGAAGCGCGGAGCTGATCGAAGCCAGCGGCGCGGTGTCCGCTTGATCGCCAGATCGAGAACCAGGAAGGCGTGGACAACTTCGCGGCGATCCTCCGGGAAGCGGACAGCATCATGGTCGCCCGCGGCAACCTGGGCGTCGAGTCGACTTCCGCAGTACCATGTTCAACGGCGCCTGGTGCGCGCGTGTGCGATCGCCGGTAAGCCGGTCTTCGATCGCGACACACTTGCTGGAGTCGATGATCGAGAACCCGATGCCGACGCGCCGAAGTGACCGATGTGGCAAACGCGGTCTACGGCAGGCGGACGCGGTGATGCTCAGCGGCGAGACGGCAACAGGCGCGTACTCGACGTTGCGTACAGGTGCTCGACAGCCTCACGCGCCGCATCGAGAAGGAGCCCGGCCTCGAGTTTCACGCGCAGCGGCAGCCAACAACGCCACGAGGAGGGCTCGCTCGCAGCCTTCTGTGCGCCCTGGCGGACTCGATCAGCTCTCCGGCTATCGTCGTGATCACGGCGCGGACTGCTGGCTCAAGCAAGTCGCGAGCTTCCGCCCGATCGGGCGATCATTTACCGCTTTCACCAACATGAGCAGCACGCGGCGCAAAGCTGTGGCTGCTCCCATCCGTCGTGCCCTTTGTCACCGACTTCTCGAGCGACCCAGAGAAGACCATCGTCACCGCGTTCGAGCGCCTGAAGCGCCGCAACCGAGTGCTCCCCGGTGACCCGATCGTCGTGATCAGCGACATCAAGGCCGGGGGCGAGACGGTGAGCAGCATCCAGGTGCGCACCTTCGGCTGATTCGCCTCACCCGAGCGTCACCAGTAAAGGCAAGCGAGGGGCAACGCCGAGAGCGTCGGCACCAGCGCGTTGTAGTCGTCGAAGCGCGTGCAGCCGAAGCTGGAGTCGGTGAATTGATAGACGAGTCGCTGACCATCCGCGACGCCCGCGCTGGCAAACGCCTCGGAATCCGAAGCCGTGTTGCCAAACGCATAGAAGACCGGGAAACCCTTGGCGTAGGTCGCGTTGAGTTCACCGAGCTTGTACTGAGCGGCAGAGTTTCCCGTCGCTCCTGTCAGCGTGGTCGTGGTGTGTACGATACCCGGCGGAAACCCGTAGACGTCGAGGAACTCCCGCGTGCGGCCCACCAGGAACTCTGGCCTGGCAGTCAGATAAAACGGCCGATACCCGCGCGATGCGATGGCTCTCAGCGCTTCGGGAGCGCCGCTGTTCACGTTCGGGAGGGTCCCCGTCAGCAACGCCGTAAACTCTTCGTTTTCCTGCGTCGTCAGCGTGCCGTCCACGTCGGTGACGAACACCTTTTGGCCGTCGGGCAACACCTCGATGTACAGGTCCGTGCTGGCGTGGTCGCCAGCAACGACCAGATGAATGCGGTGCCGCCCAGGCCCCAGGCGCTTCTCCGTGGGGATTTGGAAGTAGACCCGACCACCGCTGTCGTCGACGCCCTCTACCGTCGTGTGCATGTTGTCTTGGGTGGTGATCGCAGTGCCAAGAAACTCCCAGTCAGACGCGCTAGTGCCGGCACAGTCGCGCAAGAGGTAGATGTCGACCTCCTCGTCCTTGAGGTCCTTGTCGGCTACGCCGTAGGCCACCTTGCCGATCACCCACTGCTGATCCGATTCCGCGAGGAATAGATCTCGCCCGCGCAGGTTTGCAAATCCGGTATTCACGATCACCGGGGAAGCGATCGAGTGCCGCCAGTCGCGGGTTGGGCCGGGATCCGGAGGCGGCGCGCCGCAGGTTGGCACCCCCGGACAACTCTCGATGCCGCCAGTGCCACCACTACCGCCTACCCCTGCACTGCCGGCCAAACCCGCGCTGCCACCGGTCGCGCCTGCAGCTCCCCCACTGGACGCGCCCGCTTCTCCTCCAGCGCCCGCTTCGCCTCCAGCGCCCGCTTCGCCTCCGGCCGCTCCGCTCGACGCGCTATCGGCAGACGCGCCGCTCCCGCAGCCGACCAGCAGCAAGACCGACAGCCACGGGGCAAGACGCGCTAGGTTAAGCATCGACGTAGCGTAACCCCGCGAAACACCGGAAACATCGGCAAAGTTACCAGCATGGCACACCCCAGGCACTTTCCTGTATCTGCGCGCAGCGCCCGACGCCGCGCCGGTCATCCAGGGTTCGTCTCCTGCGTGCTGCTCGCGACGGTCCTCTCGAGTGGCTGCGACGACGCGAAAGTCGCCAAGGTCACGCACCCAAGCCAGGCGCCCTCACAAGCTGCCGGTGCGAGGAGTGATTTCCCCGCGGCATCGGCGCCAGCGAGCTCCCTTCGCTACTTGAGCTTCGAACTCGGCGGCGCCAACGCCGGGGAACGCGTGCCGCTGCTGATCGCGATCCACGGCCTTGGCGACACCCCCGAGAACTTCTCGCACTGGCTGCGAGGTCTGGATATCAAACTGAGACTCATCGTGCCCCAGGCACCTACCAGCTACGGGCATGGCTACTCGTGGTTCCCATACCGCGCCGATCGCACGCAACATGAACTTGCGGAGGGGATCGCGCGGAGCCGCGACCGACTCGAGCAGCTCGTGGACGAACTCACTCGTAGGTATCAGTTCCCCGGCAAGCCAGCGGTGCTGGGCTTCTCCCAGGGCGGAATGTTGAGCTTCGCGTTGGCAGCACACGCTCCCGAGCGATTCAGCTTGGTGATGCCGCTCGGCGGACTCCTGCCGGACGAGCTCGATCCAGCGCCGATGACGACTCCTCCGTCGCGTCCCGAGGTGCTTGCGTTCCACGGCACTGACGACCGCATCGTGCCGTTTGCCGACGCAACTCGAGCGACCGAACGGCTCTCAGCCTTGGGTTACGAGATCCACCTCCACAGCTACCCAGGCGTCGGGCATCAGATCCCGCCAGATATGCGAACCGCGGTGTTCGCAAAACTGCGTGAGTGGGCGGCGGAGTGAGCCTGTGTGGGCGGCCCGCTTGACGCCTCGACCGGTGTCGTTAGGTGTATCCCCAGCGCGCCAGCGTTCCACCGCGGAAACCACTTGGGGGTGGAGCGGCGTTGCAGGTTCCGCCTGACTCGCGCGCGCATCGGTTGGTTTGAACGGCCCCTGGCCATCAGTCTCGGCGGTGCAACCTATCGCATTCGCAACCCAGCTTTTCGGATCTGAAAGGCTGAGCGATGGACAGTCGCCATAAGTGACGTCCCGGTGCTTTCGCTGTGTGGCACACGCCATGCAAAGGGCCCTGCAGGCGATATCGGGCCACGCGCCCACCATCGCCGTTGACTTCTGCGACCTATCGACCGACCCGCGCAACACTGCTTGGTTGCGATCAGTCCTCCCCATCGGGTTCTCCCCAAGCCCCGACAAGCTCCTCCTCAATTCGGTCGGTAGGTCGCGCTCCTCCTCCCCACTTCGGTGGCGGCGCCCCAAACGGGCCACCTCGTCGGAACCTCCCGACTCGGTGAACTCTCTTTGACAACCCAGGAGACACCGCGCCTTGCCAGGCGCGACGACGGTTCGCGCCGATCTGGCGCGACTGCACTTCCCAACGGCGGTGGCACCTTCCCCCCTCAGCCACCGCCGTTGAACTCTACTCCGCGCTCCGCGCGGGTCGATCCGGTCAACGCCGTGGTCGGCACGACGAGACCCTCGTCTCATCAACGGCTCGAAGCATCGTCCCCCCCTCATCGCTTCGGGCCGTTGCCCTTCACTCAACGGTTCGGGGTTCGCCCCCCCTCATGCCCCGAGCCGTTGCCCTCTTCCCACCGGCTCGAAGATTCCCCCCCTCCCTTCGAGCCGTTGTCCTCTACTCAACGGCTCGAGGATCGCCCCCCTCACCTCGAGTCGTTGCCCTCTACTCAACGGCTCGAGGATCGCCCCCTCACCTCGAGTCGTTGCCTTCATTCAACGCTGCGATGGCGTTGCTCCTGGGTCGTCAAAACCTTCCCCCAGATAGACTTTCCGCACGGGAATTCTGCCTGGGGGCGTTCGATCGGAGATAACGTGGAACACGCGCTCACTTGGTCCGAACCTAGCCTGTTGAGTACCGCCTCCGAAGCCGCAGAGCCGCGTTCCACGCGTCGGGTGCGGCGCCGTCGCCTACTCGTCATCGAGCCAAACACGGACACCAGTCGTCGTCTGCAGCAGCTGCTCGAGCCTCAGTACGAGGTCACCATGGTGTCCAGCGCCCTGATCGGACTGCGCAACGTGCTGGAGACGGCGCGCTTCGACCTGGTGGTGTGCGAGCTCTCAGCCCTCGAGCTAACGGGCATGCGTCTGTTCGACGATCTGGCAGAGCTCGGACAGAAGCTCGATCGCCTCGCGCTCATGGCCACGAGTATCGACTCCCCGCGCGCGGGTTGCTTCCTCGAGGAGTCTGGCGGACCGTGGCTGCGCAAGCCATTCCTCGAAGCTGACTTCTTGGCGTTCGTGGACTCACGACTCAGCCTTTAAGCGGTCCTCGGCAGTCGCCGTCCGCGGGGTCAAACAATGTCAGCCAGGAGCATTTGGCTCCTGACCCGTCGGCGAGTGCGCTAGCCTCGGCGCAAGTGGAAGCTTGGAAGCTCTTGGGGGAGCTCGCCAAACAGCGCGACTCAGCTGGCCAGCGCCGGCTCGCGGTGGTTGTCGGGAGTGGGCTCAACGTTCAGGCTGGCGTGCGCGATTCGTGGCTCGCGCTGCTGGAGCGCATCGCGACCGAGGCGCGCATCGAACGCGCCGCCAGGGACCGCTTGATGCAGATGCTCAGCCAGACCGGTGGCTCCGGGATGACCAGCATTTGGGAGGCCTTCCTGTGCGAACTCGCGAACGCGGACGAAGCGCCCCATCAGGTGGAGCAACGACTGCAACGTGACGTCGCTGAGCTCCTCCGGGAAACGCACGAACGCAAGGCCGCGGAGCTCGAGTTCTTCCAAGCCTTCGTCGACCTGGGCTTCGCTGACATTCTGAGCCTCAACTTCGATCGCAGCTTATTGATCGCAACCGGCGGGGAGGACATCAGCGGCGACGGCACCCTGACCCGGCGTGGTCGCGCTGGAGGGTCGCGGGTTTGGTACCCGCACGGCGATACCAAGCTGTGTCGTTCCATCCGGCTCGGTGTGCGCTCCTACGGCGTGTACATCAAAGAACTCGACAGCGCCTACAGAGGCTACCGCCAGATGCGGCGCGCCGCAAAAGGTGCAGCGACAGAACCCCAGCGAGGAGCCTCTGGAGCTGAGCGCCGCACAGCTGGCGCATCCCCGCGGAACTGGCTAGAGGCGGCAATGACCCAGCCCCTCTTGTTCGTCGGCTGCGGTTTGTCCACGGACGAATGGCCTCTCTGGTGGGTGCTCCACCAGCGCGCTCGGGACCAAGCTCGCCGCCCGCGGCGTCTCCGTGATCCATGCTTCGTTCTGTGCGCGGGCGCGATGGATCGCATCTCGCCCCACCTGCGCTCGGGGCCGGCCGGGCTGCGTCTATTGCACGCCCCGAGCCACGGAGAGAGCTGGCGACAGCTCTCGAGCACGCTGAAGGGCGGTTGATCACTTGAGGCGCCGTCATCACGGTTCTATGGCGTCCCTATGAGGTATCACTACCCCGCAGCGGATCGAAACGCCGAGCCAATCCTGGACGTGTTGCGGCAAAGTCTGCCGCCAAACGCCGAGGTGCTCGAGCTAGCCAGCGGTAGCGGGCAGCATGCGCTCTACTTCTCGTCCCGACTACCCGGCGTGCGCTGGCAGCCGAGCGACGTGAGCGACGAGTCGCTCGCCAGCATCCGGGATTACCGCACGGAAGGAGATCCAGAGCGGCTGCTGGATCCTATCAAGCTCGACGCCACCAATCCGCCCTGGAACGTGGGCAAGTTCGACGCGATAGTCTGCGCCAACATGATCCATATTTCCCCATGGATCGCGACTCAGGGTTTGTTTGGGGGAGGAGCTCAATCCCTGAAGCCCGGCGCCATGCTCATCACTTATGGCCCGTACCGCTTCTCCGGCGTATTCACCGCCGACAGCAACCGCGAGTTCGACGAGGACCTGAAGCGTCGCAATCCCCAATGGGGAGTGCGTGACGTGGATGATCTGGAAGCCGTCGCGAGGAACGCCGGGTTTACTCTCGAGCACACCCACACCATGCCAGCGAACAATCACACGCTGATCTGGCGGCTCCGCAGCGAAGCGTAGCTGCCTAGTGCAACGCCGCCAGCACCTCTTCGGCCGCGCGCTCCCCCGCTTGCACTGCGCCTTCCATGTAGCCCATCCACTCCGTCGCGGTCTCGGTCCCAGCAAAGTGGATCGGCCCGACGGGCTCACGCAGCGCGTGCCCACTTGTCGTCCACACACCCGTGCCAAGCACGCCCACCGGGCATCCCTGGGAGTACTCTTCCGCAGCCCAGTTCTGTTCGACGTAAGCTGTCGCGTCCCGTGCCTCGGGCCCGAACAAGCGCACGAACTCCGCCAGCGCGCGCCGCTTGCGTTCATCCGCGGGGAGGCGTGCGAATTCGCGCCCTGGCTGTGCCACGCTGAAGCCCACGAGCGCGGGCTGGCGGCCATTCGCGTCGCAGTTGTCGAACACCACGCTGAACGGCCCCGAGTCGAGCACCGCCTCGCCGGAGAAGCCTTTGGCTCGCCAGAAAGGTCGTTCATACGTCGCAAGCACCTTGATCGTCATTCCCATAGGGAAACGCTGCAGCAGCTGCTGAGTCGGTTGGGGCAGCTCAGGCACGTGGCGCATTCGTCCTGAGAGCAACGGCGGCAACGCCAGGATCACCCGCTTCGCTTCGAAGCGCTGGGTTCCGCTGAAGACCACGGCAGAGCTGCCGTGTCGCTCGATGGCGTGAACTGGCGTGCTCAGCGTCACCTTGTCGCCCAGCGCCGCGGCGAGGCCCTTGGCGAAGCCTTGTGCGCCGCCTTCGATGCGATCTTGTTGTGCGCCACCACGGATCTCCGCAAGCTTGAGCAGCCCGCCTCCGGCGTTCTGATAGGCCAAGAAGTGGAGCACGCTGATCTCGCTGTTTTCGACGCCGAAGATCACGCGCAGCGCGGCGTCGAAGCTCGCGTCGATGGATTTGCTCAGCCACAGCTTCTGTTTCAGGGCCTCCACGCTGACAGCGTCCAAGCGTCGCGCCGCACGGGCTGCCCAAGGCTTTGACGGGTCCACGCCGCGGCGCACCACCTCGAGATATGAGAGCGCTAGCCCAATCTGCACCATGTCCAATGGGCCCACGCGCGGAATTGCCGCACGGTAATATGAGAGCTTGTCTCCGACACCGAGGATCTTCTTGCCATCGTCGTAGGTGGGAAAGGTCACGAGCCCGAGGCGCTTGGCCATCGCGTACATCCGGTGTTGGCCGGGGCCTATCCACTGCCCACCAACGTCGAACACGCCGTTCCCGAGAGACTGGCTCCACAAGCGGCCACCAACGCGGTCCCGCGCCTCGAGCACCGCGACGTCGACCCCAGCATTGGTGAGGTATTCAGCAGCACGCAGACCGGACAAACCTGCACCGATCACCAGAACTTCCGAGGCCATCGCTCCTCGATAGCAAAACCGTGGATTGCTTCCCAGCCCGAGCACTGCATGCTCACGCGCATGGCGCCCGCTGAACCTTCGAACGAAATCGAGTTCTTCTTCGACTTCCTATCCCCCTATGCCTTCCTCGCCTGGCACGGAGTGGAGCCGCTTGCGGCGAAGCACGATCGGACGCTGAAACCCAGACCGCTGCTCCTGGCCGCGCTCTTGAACCACTGGGGCACCAAGGGTCCGGCGGAGACACCCGCCAAGGCGCGCTTCGTGTTTCTGGACTGCGCGCGTCGGGCGCGGAGCCTAGACCTCGAGTTCCGTTGCCCGGTGTATCACCCCTTCAACCCGCTCTTGGCCTGTCGCTTGGCCACGCGTGCTGCTGCTGGGGACCAACAGCTCGCGGTGATTGGTTGCCTCTGGGAGCACGGATGGCAGCGCGGAGGCGATCTGGGAGACACTGACGCCCTCCGGCAAGCTCTGTCAGACGCTGGACTGAACGCGTCAGAGTTGATTGAGCGCGCCAGCTCCCCCGAGGCAAAGCAGGAGCTGCGGCGGAACTCCGAGGAAGCCCTCGAACGCGGCGTCTTCGGGGTGCCGACCATGTTCCTCGGGGAATCGATGTACTGGGGTTTCGACCAGCTCGACCTGGTCGACGCTGAGCTATCTGGAGAGCCACCGCTGCGCATGGAAGAGCTGGTGGAGCGTCTACCCAAAGGCGCATCTGCGAGTCGCCAGGCCTAAACCGGGCGCAGGCCGCGTGAAGTGAGGCGAAAGAAGCGCACTCCGAGGGTGAGCGCCACGAAGATCAGCCCGCTGGACAAGCCCCACCAAAGCCCAACGGCACCGCGGCCTGCAAGAAACGCCAGCCCCAGGCCCACGGGTGTACCGACCAGGTAGTACCCAGCGAGGTTCAAGATCAACGGCAGCGTTGTGTCGCCTGCTCCACGCAGCGCACCTGCAAGCACGGCCTGAGCGCCGTCGAAGACCTGAAACACAGCAGCGACCAGCAAGAGCGGCACCGCCGCCGCGACCACCTCGGGTTGATCCGTGATAACCCGCGACAAGCTATCGGGCAGGGTCAGAAACACCAGGGCCCCGAGGCTCATGAAGCCAACACCCAGCCCCAGGGCGCAGAGCCCCGCCCGGCGCACGCCAGGTTCATCGCGAGCGCCCACCGCCTGCCCGACGCGCACGCTCGCCGCCGCGCCAATTCCCAGCGGAATCATGAAGGTCGCACTGGCCAACGTGATCGCCACCTGATGCGCGGCCAGAGCCGTCTGCCCCAGGTTCCCCATCGCGACGTTGGTCAGCGAAAAGATTCCAACCTCCGCCAGCAAGGTGAAGCCGATGGGCAGCCCCAAGCGGAGCGCGCTGCGCATCAAGACCGCGTCTGGTCGGCGAAAGCGCTCCCCCTGGGCCGCTTCGGGTACGCCCAGGCCGCGTACGGCTTTCACCAGCACGAGCAGCTGCAGCAGCGTGCAGAAGGCGCTCGTGTAGCCCGCGCCAGCGACGCCCATTTCCGGGACCCCCAGCGCAGGCAACCCGAGCCGTGTGAGTCCGGCGTCTCCGAACACCAGCACCCAGCTCAGCGGCAGATTGATCAGGTTCGCCAACACTGCACCGTAGAACATCGGCGTCGCTCGCCCCACGGACTGCAGGTAGCTACGCAGGGCGGCGAAGAGCAGGAATGGTAGGAGTCCCCAGAGCCGTGACCCGAGATAGGCGCGGGTGTGATTGGCGGCTTCCGCATCGATACCAAGGCGCTCGAGCTGGGCCGCCAGCGCCAGGATCCCGATTCCGAGCGGAATCGTTCCAGCGAGGGCGAGCCACACTCCTTGCCACAGCGTACGGCGTGCTTGGGCGTGTTGCTTCGCGCCGTGGGCCTGACTGACCAACGGGTCGAGCCCCATCATCACGCCCATGCCCAGGATGGACACGCAAAAGAACAAGCTATTGCCGAGCCCGGCAGCGCCCAGCTCCACTGCTCCACGGCGCCCAACCACGGCGGTGTCGACCGCCCCCAACAGCATCTGACCGAAGTTCGCGCCCGCGAGCGGCAGGGCCAAACGCACGAGCGCCTTCAACTCGTCCAAGTATGCGGAACGAGTGGTGAACTCAACACCGGGTGAGGTGCGTTCTGGGGGTCGCGAAAGAGCCAACGCCGGTCCGTAGCACTGCTTCGCTCCACTCGGAACTAAAGGGTCCGGCAAGTGCGCCGTACAGCCTAGGTGATAAGCAGCCCGCTTGCGCGGGGGGCGAATCCAGAGCCGGGTCGGGGACCTCGCACCTCCCCCTCGACCCGGCTTATTTTTTCGTGCGCTGGTTCGCGGACACGGCGAGGCACTTGTGGCCAGTCGTGTCTAGACTCGCGCGCATGCGACCGCTGTTTCTCTTCGCTCACGGGGCCGGCGCGCCGAGCACGCACCCGTGGATGGAGGGCTGGGCCGCGCGCCTCGCCACCCTCGGCGAGGTCGTGCGCTTCGACTATCCCTACATGCGCGAAGGTCGGCGTACTCCAGACCGCCAGCCGAAGCTGATCGAAGCTCACAAGGCGGCGCTGCATGAAGCCATCGGAGGCACCAACAAGCGCCGCGCGGTCTTTTTGCTTGGCAAGAGCATGGGCAGCCGCATGGGCTGCCACGTCGCGCTCGAAGAGGCTGTTTCCGCGGTGATCTGCTTTGGCTACCCGCTCCAGGGCATGGGGAGCAGCGATCCGAAGAAGCGCCGAGACGCGGTTCTCAAGCAGCTCTCGACGCCAATCCTCTTCGTGCAGGGCACCCGCGACAAGCTGTGCCCGCTGGACGTGCTCGAAGAGGTCAGACGCCAGATGAAGGCACCGAACGAACTCTACATCGTCGAGTCCGGAGACCACTCCCTCTTGTGTACCAAGGGGCAACTGAAGGCGTGGGGCAAGGATCAAGGCGCGGTGGACCAGGACATCTTGGGCGCGATCGCGGCGTTCGTCGCCAAGCACTCCGGGTAGGCTCAGCTCCGGCCTGGACGCCAGCTTACCCTCGGCGATCCATCGTGCTACTCGCAATCCATGAGTGACACAGGAGAAGCACAACGCTGGACCGGTAGGGTAGCGCTGGTCACTGGCGCGTCTTCCGGGATTGGACGCGCGGTCGCTCGGGCCTTGCACGGGCTCGGCATGCGGGTCGCGGCAACTGGGCGCCGCGAGGAGCGCCTGCAGGAGCTGCGCGCCGAGCTCGGCGAAGGCCTGCTCCCCCTCGCGTGCGACCTGCGCGACCTGGCCAGCATCGACTCCGTTTTCGCGCGGATACATGAAACCTGGAGCGGCATCGATGTGTTGGTGAACAACGCCGGCATCGGCCACGAGACACCGCTGATCGGGGGCAACGCCGAGCACTGGCGCGAGATGCTCGAGGTCAACGTGCTCGCGCTGTGCGAGTGCACCTCGCGGGCGATCTCCGACATGCAGCGCAGCGGAGTTGAAGGCCACGTGATCCACGTCTCGAGCATGGCCGCGCATCGCGTCCCGTCTGGCAGCGGAGTCTACTCAGCCACCAAGTACGCCGTGCGTTCACTCACCGAAGGGCTACGCCAGGAGCTGCGCGAGCTCGGGAGCCCAATCCGCGTCAGCTCCGTGAGCCCGGGCTACGTGGAGACCGAGTTTCACAGTCGCTACTTCCAGAGCGAGGAGCGCGCTCAGGCCACCTACCGACGCTACAAGGTGCTGCAACCCGAAGACATCGCCCGCAGCGTGGTTCATCTGCTCACCGCGCCGCCCCACGTGCAAATCCACGACATCCTGGTGCGCGCGACCGAGCAACCTACCTGAACTCCTCAGGCAGGCGGACGGCTACGCCGCATGCCTGGCGGCGGCAGGCTGGGCGGCTCCTTGTCTGGGTCGCCCCCCAGCATCACAGCGGCGACGTACCACTGACTGTTTTCCAGGAGGATTTTGACCACCATGGTGAGCGGAACGCTCAGCAGCATGCCCACGGGCCCCCAGAGCCAGCCCCAGAAGATCAAGCTGAGGAACACGACCAGCGTCGAGAGCCCCAGTCGGCGCCCCATCAGCCCCGGTTCAACCACGTTGCCGATCAGCATGTTCACGACCATGAAGCCGCCGAGCGTCGCTAGCGCACGCCCGACCCCGAACTGCACCAGCGCAAGCAACACCGGGGGCACGGCTGCGATGGCCGATCCGATGTTCGGCACGTAGTTCAGCAGGAACGCCAAGAGCCCCCACAGCAACGGGAAGTCGACGCCCAGCGCCCACAGGAAGAGCCCGATCGTGATGCCTGTCCCCAGGGAAACGTAGGTCTTGATGATGACGTAGCGCTTCACCTCGGTCGCCATCTTGATCCAGCGACTCAGGTCCGCGGTGGGATCGCCCATCGCGACTCGCACCTTCTTACTCAGCGTGGTGGCCTCGAGCAGGATGAACGCCATGGTCAGCACCACGAGCAGCAAGTTGCTGAGCATGTTGGCGACCCCGCTCAAGGTGCCACCCAAGAAGCGCATCAGCGCGCCGGGATTCACCAACTCCCCGAGCTCCTTGCGACTGAACGAGAGCCCGTGTCCTTGCATCCATCTGCCCGCGCCACCG
This sequence comes from Polyangiaceae bacterium, assembly GCA_041389805.1. Classification (GTDB taxonomy): domain Bacteria; phylum Myxococcota_A; class Polyangia; order Polyangiales; family Polyangiaceae; genus JAHBVY01. Next base: position 15,505 of record JAWKRD010000023.1, read on the forward strand.
AACAGCTGATCCAGGCCTTCTTCGTAGCCAGGTGCCGCCGCGACGAACTGGTTCACGCTGGTGCCGACCACCGCCCCCACCAACACCAACACGCCGAGCATCAACAACACGACGACGGTGACCGACAGCCAGGCTGGCAGGCGACGCTCCAGCCAGAACACGAACGGCGCAGCCATCGCCGACAGAAAGGCCGCAAACACCAGCGGGACCAGCAATGGCTGGGATTGCTTGAGGCCGGCGATCACCACCACCAGGGCAGCGCCAATCAACAGAATCCGGGCGGGACCTCGCACAACGTCGGGCATGGGGTGTGCGCACGATATCGCCCCTCGAAACAGCCGGCCCAGTTCGTGCTCGGGAGGCGCGCACAACGGCGCGACGAGCCTCACGCGTCGCCCAATGCCCCGCTGGCGGGTCCAACGCGCCCTCACCCCCCGATCCCCGAATGCTCAGCGAGGCACGAGCGCCTGGCTAGGCGCCGCGCTTGGCTTCGTCGCCGAGGTCCGTCGACAGGAAGACCTCGTGCACCTCGAGCACGTTGGGCCCACGAAACATCTCCTTCGGCGCGCGATTCTTGTGCGCTTCGGCGAACGCGGGGCTGCGGGTCCAAGCCACGAAGTCATCGAAGCTCCTCCACCAGGTCTTCACCTCGTAGAACGCCTCCTTGTCCGGATCCGGAACGAAGCCTCCCGCCTCGTGATCAAACTTCATCGGACGCGGACGGTGTACTTCGTTGCGAACGAAGCCAGGCGACTGATCCACGAGGTGAACGCGCTTGCTGAAGCGGTCCTCGAAATCCTCTTCGTGGCCCTCGGCCACCGGAATGCGATTCGTGACGACGATCATCGCGGGATCCTACGCCAATCGAACCCGCTGCGGGCGCCGATCTCCGGGCTTCTCGCGGCAAATCGCGATAGCTTTTCGCCTCCAACCAACCTGACCCAGGCCTTGGGTACCGCCGCAGACGAGGCAGCATGACGATTGAAGATCCGAGCTACGAAACCTTGAGCCTCAAGCGTGAGGGCCACGTCGCCATCGTCGGCTTGGAGAAGCCCACGATGCCCCCACAGCTGTTCCGCGACGTGGGCGCGGCCTTCGATCACTTGGCGCAAGACCAGGAGCTGCGTGCCGTGGTGCTGCAGTCCAACGTCAAGCCCTTCACCTACGGACTGGATCTGCAGGCGGCATTTGCGGAAATGGGCGCGGCGTTCTCGGGTGGCAACGCGAAGCAACGCTACGAGCTGTTTCACACCATCAAGCAGCTCCAGAGCTGCTTCGACAAGGTCGCCAAGAGCGCGGTGCCGGTGATCGCAGCGATCCACGGCTGGTGCATCGGCGGAGGCGTCGACCTCGTGGCAGCCTGCGACATCCGCCTGGCCAGCGCGGACACCAAATTTTCCGTACGGGAAACCAAGATCGCGATCGTTGCCGACATCGGTACCCTGCAGCGGCTCCCCCCGATCATCGGCCAAGGCAATACACGCGAGCTGGCATTCACCGGCAAGGACGTCGATGCGGCGCGCGCCGAGCGCATGGGCCTGGTGAACCAAGTCTTTGCCGACGAGGCGGAAGTGAAGGCCAGCGCTCTCGCGATGGCCCAGGAAATCGCCGCCAACGCGCCCCTCACGGTGCGCGGCGTGAAGCAGGTGCTCGACTACGGGGCAGACAAGAGCATCGACGCCGGACTGACCTTCGTGGCCGCCTGGAACTCGGCATTTTTGGCCAGTGAAGACCTAGGAGAGGCCGTCGGGGCCTTCATGGAGAAGCGGAGCCCGACCTTCAAGGGCCGCTAAGCGCCCAATCTTCCCCAAGTTTTTCGATTGGGGGTGAGGGCACTAGGCGCTCCAAGATTATTCACGGCAAGCGTCGTAGCGCATTAACTGCGTGGGGGAGGTTGGCATTCCTCCCCTGTATGTCGGACGCAACACTCGATTCCACCGTGGGCAGCTTGGGGCTGGTCGACGGTCCCGCAAAGCGCCTAGAACGTGGGGTGATGGCTCAGGCAGACGTGGTCTCGCTGGAAGCGGAGTTGGTCGGGCGCGCCCTGGACGGAGACGGCCAGGCGTTCGCGACTCTGGTTCGCCCACACCTGGGCTTGATGTTTCGCCTCGCGATGCGCGCCTGCCACAACCAGGCTATCGCGGAGGACGCCGTGCAGGAGAGCCTGACCATCGCGTTCAGGGAGCTCCACCGTTACACGCCGGGCACGTCGCTCAAGGCGTTCCTCACCTCGATCGCCATCAAGCGTGCTCACACCCTGTTCCGCGGGGAACGGCGCCGCAAGACCCGTGAGGACGCGTCGGCGGAGCCGGAGCGCGCCGCGTCGCCTCTCGAGCTGCTCAGCGCGGAACGCACCGCCCATCTGGTGCGCGAGGCGCTGTCGAGCATGCCAGAGAAACGCCGCGAGGCCGCCATGATGCGCCTGGACGGCAACCTGTCTTACGCCGAGATCGCCGACGCCATTGGCTCAACCGAAGGGTCTGCCCGTGTGCTCGTGCACTTGGCTCTCAAGGAACTGAAACAAAAACTCGCCGAAATCGGCGCTGTTCCCCAGCAGGCCGACGCGAGCGCCGAAGGAGAAGCGTCATGACTGACCAAGAACTCTCCGCCGAAGACGCGCTCGAACTCGAAGCACTCGAACTCGAGCTACAAGCAGGCTTTCCCACCCTGGAGCCAGAATCCGCCGTTGAAGAGCGGCTGTTTGCTTTCGCCGGGCGTATCCCCGAGGTGATGGCGGGTGAGCTGGGTGAAGACGACGCCGAGCTCGAGCAAGAGCTCGGCGCACTCTTCGACGACTCCGCCGCGCAACTAAGCGTCGCCACTCAGCGGCGCTTCCTCGACCACGCCGAGCTCGCACCTGAGGCGGATCTACGTGAGCTGTTCGAGCGCACGTCCGCCGAGCTGTCTGGCTCGGATCTCACTCGAGTCGCAGCGCGCTCGAAGGACGCGCCGCAGCGTGCAGCTCAAGAGAAGCGCCGCGGCTTCCTGCGCTTGGCCCCTCCCCTCGCCGCCGCGGCAGCTGCGGCGTTCGCGCTCTTCGTTGGCTTCGGTGGCGGCGCGAGCGACACCTCGGGCCCCCAAGCGGGAGTGAAGACGCCGAGCGCCGTGGTTGCCGAGGCCACGCCAGCCAAGACTTCCGAGCCGGCACCGAGCGCAAGTACTCCGGAGTTCAGCTCGGAGGACAGCTCCCTGATGGTCGCCACCATGGTGGACAACGGGGACGACGACTTTGGCCTCGCGCTGGACGCGCTGGATACCCCCGACGACGATGAGGATCTCGACGCACTCCTCTCGGCACTGGACGACGTGGCGAACGAAGGTGGCTGAAATGACTGAAACGAAACTCTCGCGCTCTCCCTCGTCCCAGGGCGTTCTTGGAACCCAGCGCAATCGTCTGTCGCAACGCGCTAGGCGCCACTGGCTGTTTGCGCTGGTGGCGCTGGTCAGCGTGCTCTTCACGAGCAGCTTTGCCTTCGCCAAGCCGAAGCGAGAAGAAGTGGAGAAGCGCATGCAAGAGGTCGTGCGCAAGGTGCTCACAGACAAAGTCGGCTTGGACGACAAGAAGGCGGACAAGGTCGCTGAGCTCCTGAAGAAGGACCGTGAAGAGCAGCGCAAGCTCCGCGAGGAAATGCGCACGAATCGCAAAGAGCTAAAGAAGTTGCTCGACGCGGACAGCGACGACCAAAAGGCGTACGCGAAGGCCATGGCGGCTCTACGCAAGAACCGTGACGACCTGCACAAGCTGCAGAACAAGCACTACCAGGCGCTGTCCAAGGAACTCACGCCGAAGCAACAGGCGAAGCTGTTTCAAGCCATGCAGCAGCTCCAACGCAAGCTCAGGAAGGCGCTCAGAAAGCACCGCGGCGAGTAGGCCAGTCTGGATCCCCCCGGAAGCCCTTCGGCACCCTCAAGTCAACGCACCACCAAGTCAGCGCGAGCGGTTGTACGCGAAGCAGGCGTCCACGTGGCTCATACCGATGTGGGGGTAGTAGTCCTTGGCTTTGGGAGCGGCGACGAGCAGCAGAGTGGCTTGCTCCCCAGCAGCTTCACGGGTGCGCCTCAGCAGCTCCTTGCCCACACCCTGGCGCTGCACGGCTTCGTCCACCGCGAGGTCCGAGCAGTAGCAGCAGTAGGCGAAGTCAGTCACGCAGCGAGAGATCCCGAGCAGCAACCCTCGCACGGGTTCCCGCGCGGTCACGATCAAGTTCGAGTTCTCGAGCATGCTCTTGAGGCGCTCGAGATCGTCCACCGGACGACGGTCGCCCAGGGTGGAGCGCCTCAGGACATCGCGGAACTCATCGGCTGTGACCAATGAGCGCTCCGTGGCCGCCCCGAAGCGGTGGGCGAACACCTCATACTTGAGCTCCAGCTGGGTCATGTGACCAACGCTACGCCCGCGGGGCGCCGCCTCGTAGCAAGATCGTGCTGCGGGTGAACTCGCGATCAGTCACACGACGTGCGGTTCGCCTCGGGGTCGCCCCCGTCCCCCAGGATCCCTTGTAGATAGCTGAAGTTCTCTTGGCAGAACATCACTCGCTCGCTGCCCGAGAGCCGCGCACGCTCGCGAAACTCCCGCGCGGAGCCACCGTCCATGAGTCGCCCGGGTGCGTCGCTTGTGTTGTGAAACCCTTCGCCGTCTGGCTGGGCGAGCCCCAGCGCATGGCCCAGCTCGTGGGCCAACGTGTCTCCGATCAGGCTGCCCAGTGCGTGGACGGCACACGCGATCTGCACGGGTCGAGAGTCTGCCGCGTCACACGCCCCAACACCCGACAGCGCCACGAGCTGGGTCTCGGTCGCCAGCACTGGGTGCTTGCCGACGTCGGGACGGAACGGATCGAATAGGCGATCGAACACCGGATCCGCATTGCCCAGTTGGGCGGCAAACTTGCCGGGGTGCTGGCTGAAGCCGAACAAGCTTTCGACGAAGACGCCGCCAAACCCTGGGTCACCGTTCTCTTGGGTCACGGCGTTCACCCCCCCGACGCGGTCGTCCAACCGAACGTTGTTCACGTCTTTGCCGGGGGTGTTGTCGTAACCCAACAACCCGAGACCGTTTGGGTCCAAGCCTCCGACCTCAATCTGAGTGTACAGACCAAAGTCCTCGGGCTCTTCCGTGCGGAATTCCACGCTCAGCCCAGCGTACACCGCCGCCGCTACCTCGAGCGCGCGCTCACGGATCGACTCGTCCACGGCCCGCATCCCGAAATGGCGCAGGCTCTCGACGTAGCTCGGCAGGAAGCGCACGTAGACCACCTGTTTCACCGGCAACAGATCGAGCTCGACTGGCTCGGGCACGCCGGTGACAGTCTCGCCCCCGTAGCTGACAATTGGCGTGATCTCTCCAGACAGGGTGCCCTTGGTGCGGCGTAAATCCGCTGAGGTACCGAGCGCATCCTCCTCGTTGATCACGTAGACCAGCTCGTTGCCTGATCTGAAGCCCGGCACGAGCTCGAAGCTGACGGGGATCGAGACGCCCCCCTCGAGGCTGAAGTCGCCGGCGAGCAGCAAGCGCGTCGCCGCTGGCGTTGGGTCCTCTTCGCTCTGAGCAACGAATCCCCCGCCGGTCACCGATACCTTCTGCCCCAGGCTGCCGCTGGTGGGTGACAAGACAAACACACGGGGGGAGAGCAGCTCGAGCTGTAGTGGCAGCTCAGCACTGACCCCGCCGCTCGCTTGCGTAGGCGTGTTCTCCAGACGGACGCTGCCGTTGAATATCCCGGCGGCAATTCCGGCGATTCGCGGAGCGAACGCAAAGCGGGCAGACGTGCGCTCACCGGGCTCCGTCGGCTTCAACTCCAGGCGCTGCTCCGCGACGGAGTCACACGTCGCCGCCATGCTGGCCTGGAAGCAGCCGTTCACGACCGCCACGCTGTTTCCCTCACCCCCACCAAGCAAGAAGCCACTGCCGCTGACTTCGATGGCGTCATTGACGAAGGCGACGCCACCCTGGACGGCGTCCAGCACAGGCGCTAGCTGAGCCGTGGAGGTGACGCTCCAATCGCGCTGATTCGAGAGGTGTTCGCGGCCGTCCACGGCGTCCACGCCGACCACCTTCGCCAGCAGCAATCCGCTTCCGTACGGAGCTGACGCCGGCCAGGTTCCGACCAGCGCATCGCCTTCGCGCGTCAGCGGTAGCATTGAGTCCACCGGGCTACCATCCAGCGTACCAGCCACGTGCAGCTCGAGGCCTTCAACGACCCCGGGGAAGCTACCCTCGACACGCACCTCACTGCCTGGGAGCACCAGTCCAGGCGAAACCGAGCTCACGACCAAATCGGCAAGCGACTTGCTACCCTCAGACGGAGCACTGTCATCCCCGCTACATGCGGGAACGGCGCACAGCCCGAGGGCGAGTAGAAACGCCGAACGGCCGCGGCGCCGCGTGTACAGCAACGAACGACGGCGCCTCACAGACACTCGCTGGCGGACAAGCCAATGCACAGGTCGTAGAGGTTCTCAGCTCCGCCGTAACCGCGCACGACCAGATAGTAGGTGCCAGAGGTGGTGATCGGATAGGAGAACGACTCGTTGGAGTCGTTGCTCTGTCCGTTGTCCGAACAGCCGCTCACATCCAGCTCGTCACACTGGGTCAGCAGCGTGGCGCCTTGATAGAGCAAGATGTCGAGGTCTTCGAGAGCGGAGGCTTGGTCGAACGTCAGCTCAGCGTACAGCGTCTCCCCCGCAAACATATCCACACGGAACCAATCTTCGTCCCAGCTACAGATGGCGTTGGTGCTCACCGTGTAGGGTCCACTGTCGAGGTCGACAATGCGCGCCTGAGAAGCTTGGTCGTCGTCTTCCGCCGAGTCGTCGCTGCACGTCGGGCCGCAGCTCTGAGGGCTGACGGACCAGCTCAGGATGTACTCGTTGCGCACCAGGTCGTAGGAGTAGACACGCGCGTAGTACGTACCGGGTGACACGCAGCTCTGGATCGACTCCTCGGAGGTGAGGCTGCTGCTGCGAGCGATCAACTTCCCGGCGCTGTCGTACAGCGCCAGGTCGAGGTCGGACGCCGAATCGCCGAGCAAGTCGAGGCTGAGCTGACCCTCGTTGGTCACGCTGAGCTTGAACCAGTCTTCGTCGTCCGTGTTGCCTGCTGGGCAAGACACCAAGAGTTCATCACCAGAGGGGAGCGCCTTGGCGGTCGCGAGGGAATCGTTCTGCTCGTAGCCGTCGTCAACGCACGTCGGAGGAGGATCGCCGCTGCAGCTCTGGCTGGTGGGAACACACTGTCGCGCGCTGGCTCCGCTCTCGCTGGTCAGCGCGTTGGTCGAGCACGTGTAGCCCTGAGGACACGAGTTCCCGGCACCACAGGCGGACAGACAGCTGGCCTCTCCCCCAACCTGCACACAGAGATCGCTACTGCCTCCGCACTGAGCATCGGCGGAGCACGGTTCGCACAACCCCAGGCCGCCGCCACCGCCGCTCGCCGTGACGTTGATCTGGTAACTGCCCGTCATCGGCATTTGCGTCAGGTGATCGCAGTCGGCGGCGGCGTCGTCATCGTCGCGTGCCACCAAGATGTAATAGAGCTGCGCGCTGCCCCCCGAAGCGGCCACCGGGTTCGGGATCCTGCCGAGCCACTGTCCGTCTTGCTGGTTGCCGCTCTGCTTGCTCATGCTGACCTGGGTCATCGCGCCCAGATCCGGGGGCGAGCCGGGGTCGCTCAACGCGTAGAGCAGCAAGGGCTCGTACTTGATGCCCTTGTCGTCGGTGACGTGCGCGCTGATCTCGACGTCGTTGATGCCGTTCACGTCCGCCGGAGTGTGCTCGATCACCGGCGCGGTGCCTGGACACCCCGCCTTCTGCGCCTTGCGCAGCACGACGACGAAGTTCTTTGTTACCGCGGGGTTATCTCCGTCGTCGGCGCTGAGCCGCAGTGTGTAGATGTCCTCAGCCTGAATCTGCGCTGCCGTGGGGCAGAAGGTCCAGGTCGCGGTCAACCCCGAGTCTTGCAGCAGCTCGGCTCCCTCAATCACCGGCTCTACCTGGGCGATGGTGACGCCTGGGCTATCGGGATCTTCGACTTCGATCGCGACGTCCACGCACTTCTTCTGGGATAGGTCGAGGGTCGTGCCAGTGCCGAGCGGCTTGCGAAAAACGGGTGCACCGGTGCCGATGCTCGAGCGCACCTCAATCGTTACCGCGCGGGTATCCTTCGCTTTGCCGTCGCTGACCGTGAAGTCGACGATGTGAATGCCCACGTCCGTCGCGAGCGGCGTCCAATTGAAGATCGCCGCGTCGCTGCCCGCAGGGGTCAACGAGGCGTGGCTCATGACTCCGTCTGAGTCGCTCGCGAAACTGAAGGCGAGACTGTCGCCGTCGGGGTCGCTCCCCAGGACGCTGAAGCTCAGCGGCTGATTCACGCTGACCGTCTGGTCTGCCACGGCGGACAGAGCTGGCTTGGTGTTCGAACCAGCGTCGTCGGAGCTACACCCGACGAGCAGAAGGCAGAACGCTAGCACCGGAGCGCCCAGCTTGGGACCCGACTCAGCGAACCACGGGAATGCCAGCGCACGTCGAGGTTCGGGAAAACACGGGAAAGCAAGGGGATCACGGGAGCTCCAAGTATGGATGATGGGCGAACGGTCAGGCTGGAAAACTGCCACTGGAGTCGATCCAGCGTTGACCAGGCGCGCCACGACGGGTAATAAACCTGCCTACACTGTAGGACAACTGCTCCCGGCGGCGAACCACGCAGGCGTACGCGCCATCGAGTCTGGCTCCCAACCACTCGGTGGTGATCACCTCGTAGCACCGCCATCGCCCGTGCGTCTAAACCCTCTCACCAACACACGTCGCGGCTGACTCCGAATTCGCACACGAGAATTGTCTGCAGCGCGCACGAGCGCGCTTTTTGCCAGCAGTCACTCGAGCGAACGTCAGGAGCACAGCGCGCGGTAGAGCCAAGCCATGCAAGAGCCTCGAGTCCGTTCTCCCAAGCGTCGTGATCCTGCCCAGCCAACTCCTTGGCTGGCGCGTTCCTTGTTCGGTCTCCGGCCACTGGTCGTCGCCAGCGTGTTCGGCTTGGCTGCCTTTGGTTGCAGCTCCGAGGACCCTTCGGCGGACCCCGATCCAGCGATCGCAAACACTGAAGAGGACGCGCCAACTTCAGATCTCGATGCGTTGTTCCTCGACGCGCCGCCGGACGGCGATTTGCCGGACGAGGGCAAGGCGGACGCGGTGTACCCCGCGGTGTACACGGATCTGGTTGCGCTGCAGTCACCCATCCGGAGCCAAGGCTCACGCGGAGTGTGCTCGATCTTCTCGACGACTGCGCTGATGGAGCACCTCTACATCGCAGAGGGCACCATCACGAGCCCCGACTTCTCGGAGCAATACCTGCAGTGGGCGGTGAAGTCGCAGGTCAAGGCCTTCACCGATACCGAAGGTTCGAACGCTCAGAGCAACATCGACGCGATCAATCGCTTCGGCATCGTGGAAGAGGGTGACTGGCCCTATCAGACGCGACCCTGGGGTACGTCCAACGACGCGGAGTGCACCGGCGATAAGCGCCCCACCAAGTGCTACACGAACGGTGAGCCCCCCGTAGCCGCCAGCAGCGCGCAGAAGTTCTTCCTGCCAAAGGGTCGGTGGATCAGCTCACGCCGCAACAGCATCAAGGCCTACCTGAAGAACAACAAGCAGGCCGTCGTCGCAGGCATGACGTTCTTCTACCAATCGTGGAATCACGGCGGTTCGCCGCTCAAGGTCGACAAGGCGATGTGGCGTGAAGGCTTCATCACCTACCCCAACGCGACCGACAAGGAGAAGAGCCTCGAGAAGCGCGCGGGTCACTCAATCCTGATCGTCGGCTGGGACGACAACGCCGAAGTCAACAAGCGCGACGGCGAGGGCAACCCGGTGCTCGATGCGGACGGAAACCCCGAAAAAGAAAAGGGCTTCTGGATCATCAAGAACAGCTGGGGCACCGGAAGCTTCGGCGTGAACAACCCGAACGGCGACGGCTACGGGTACCTCTCCATGGACTACGTCGAGGAGTACGCCACCGTCTACGCGAGCGGCCTGCCCGACGTGAAGCTACCCGATGAGGTCTGCAACGACGGTCAAGACAACGACCGCGACGGTGCCGTGGACTGCGACGACAGCGACTGCAGCATGGACGCTGCGTGTGTCAGCGGTGCGCTCACCTACAGCCAAACCAATGCGCAGGACATTCCCGACAACAATGCCACCGGCATCACCAGCGAGATCGTCGTACCCGACGGTGGTGAGATCGGCAGCGTCGCGGTGACGGTGGACATCACCCACAGTTACCGCGGGGATCTCACCGTCAAGCTAGTCAAGGGCGGCACCGAGGTCGTGCTCCACGACAAGCAGGGCTCCGGCGCAGACGATCTGAAGCAGACGTTCGACGTGCCACAGTTCGTAGGTCAGGACGCCGCTGGCACCTGGCAGTTGGTGGTGACCGACACCGCCAAGCTCGACACCGGCACGCTGAACTCCTGGAGCCTGACCATCAACCGTTGCCCTACTGGCGGGTGCGACTCTGGCAACGTAACGCTGTACGAGAACACGGACGGCGGAGACATTCCGGAGAACGCCTCGGGGTTGAGCAGTGACATCGAAATCACCGACGCTGGCAACATCAGCGGGCTCGTGGTCAACGTGGATATCACGCACCCCTACAAGGGCGACCTGACCATCAAGCTGCAGAAGTTGCTCGCAGGTGAAGTCGTCCTGCAAACAGCCGACGCGAGCGACGGCGTATTCGTACCGCGCAGCTTCAACGTGAGCGACTTCAACGGCGACGATGCCGTCGGTACTTGGCGCCTGATCGTCATCGACGAGGCCACCGGCGACACCGGACACCTGAACTCCTGGAGCTTGGAAGTCACGCGCTAGCGGCCAGAGGGGCCACACCGGAGGTGCCAGCGGCTCTCGCCGTTCGGCACCTCTTGGCTTTTGTGCGTTAGCAGTTCGGAGTCAAAGCGCCCCAGCACGACAAGCCGCGGCGAGTGCGCGTATGCTGCGACCCGTGCCTCTCAGGTTCCGCATGCTGCGGCCCCGTCTTCACGCTTGGCTGTTGCTCACACTCTGCCTGTGCGCGGTCTACCTGTGGTCGAAGCCCGTGGCCGCCGGCACACTGGTGATCGAGCCTGGGAGAGAGGCGGAAATTCTCGGACTCTTCCAGCCGTACCGTCTGGCTGAGAGCGTTACCCCAGAGTGGAAGCTGTGGAACGTCAGGATCCGCGCGCGCGAAGTGAGCGTGGAACTGAAAGGTCAGGGAGACCTCGCGGAAACGTGCGAACTCGGTCTGCGCCACGCGGAAGAATCCGACCAGCGCACATTCGACCATAGCCAGAACTTCTCGTTCTACTTCCCGAAGCCAGCCGGTCCCACCTGCAGAGCGGCGCTTCTGAAGCTGGTGGAGGCCGTCAAGCGCAACGACCACGACACATTCTGGCGGCATGAAGTCGAGGAGGCAAAGGTCGACCCCCGGTGGGTCAGTGCGATGGAGGTCATCCGGAAGGATCCGTTGATCCATCTGGCAGGCTTCGTCGCCCTGGTGGTGGGCATGCTCACGCGAGAACTGCTACGTCTGCCGAAACGCTGGCGGGCGGGGATGCTGGCGTTGCTCTGCCTAGGTGTGCTCCTGCGACTCACGATAACACCGGCCGACGCCGCCTTCGACGCCTGGCCGTTCTCACGGGTGCCCACGCTTGCAGCGCTCATCTGGCACGGTCCAGTCATCAGCATAGTATCCGAGAAGAGTCCTATTTTCCTCACGGATATTACCTATAAGGTTGGACTGGTCTTTGGTCTGCTCGGCCCGGCGGTGGTCTTCATGCACGCCTGGAGGATGCTGGGGAGCCATCGTGCCGCGGTATTCGCGGGCGGTATGATCGCGGTTTGGCCGAGTCACCTGCGCTTCTCCCACGCCGACGGCACCTTCATCTCAAGCATCGTGTTCAGTGGGATGAGCTTTGCGCTTGCGCACGATGCGCTGCGCCACCCGAGCAGGAACTGGCGCTGGTGTGCACTCGGGCTGCTCGTGCCGGTGAGTCTGCAGACCTTCCAGCTACGACCGCTCAACCAGATCTTCGCGGTGCTTCTCGTCGCTGCGGCGCTGCTCTTGGGTGAGGGGATCCCACGCGCGCGCCGCATACTCGTGGCTGGCGTGGTCAGTCTCGCCACCATCGTGGTCTCGATCCCGGCGTTCCTGAAGAGCCACAGTCAGGACCTGCACCACGCGAATGCGTCGCTAGTTCCGTCGGCGATTTCGTCATTCTTCAGCTACCACTACAACACTCTGATCCGCGCGGATATAACACCACCAATCGCGCTCGTGTTAGCCGTCGTGGGAGCGGTCACGCTCTGGCGGACGCAGCGCAGGGTCGCCGTGTTCCTCTTGAGCTGGCTTGGGTTGTTCTTCGTCACTCACTCGATCATCAACCCGAATTCCCCACTGATGCAGGCTCGGTACCACCTGCACCTGATCGTTCCGTTCGTGCTGCTAGCAGCCGCCGGGCTCGAAGCACTGCTGAGCAAATACGCTCGGGCTGGTTGGGCGGCAGCGTGCATGCTGCTCGTGAGTCCCGCGATTCACCTGCGTTTCATCCAGGACCTCGACGTGAACCAGCCAGCGGAAAACGCCTTCCTCTTGCCGCTGCGCAAGAGCATCCCTCAGGGGTGCACCGTGGTCGAGTACGTGGGGGACCGCAAGGCCGACTCCCGCATGACCCGGCTCGGCGCGGTACGCTTTCAAGGCGAAGAAGCGGGCTTCTACCGTGTCCTCCACATCGCCGGTGACGACCCGAAGCTCGGGGAGGAAATCAATGCTGCGCGGAAACAGTCATGCGCGATGGCCTACCTAGGGCTCGCTTGTTGGATCGACGGGGACCCCGCGAAAGCATGCGTGACACTTCGTCGGAGCAGCTCACGGGTCGTGGACGAGCTGGAACGGGACAACCACGTGTACGACGAGAACAACCACTTCGCGAACAAGTCGCGTCGTCGTTTCAGCGTTGGGCTCTACGATCTCAAAGGGGACTCTGGAGCCGCAGAACCGCCCAAGGCCGTCCCGCAGCGCTAATCCTGAACGTAGTCCTGTGGCTGATAGAAGTAGGCGCGAATGCCAAACAGCACACCGGCGCCGAACATCAGCCCCGCGTACACCATGAATCCCGTCGCCAGGGGCAGCTTGCTGAAGGTCTCGAACAGCGCCACGAACAGGTTTCCGCCTGCGACCGCCGCCAGCCAGAATCCCATCACGGTGCTCTTCATGCGCTTCGGCGCCTGGGTGTAGGCGAACTCGAGTCCGGTGATCGACACCATCACCTCGGCTTGGGTGATGACGAAGTACGGCAAGGCCTGCCACAGAAAGCTCACCTGCCCCTCACCGGCGGCTTCGATGCGATGCTGAATGAACGCCACCAGCAAGAAGCTCAAACCCGCGACCAGCATCCCGCCAGTCATGCGACGCAAGGGCGTCATCTCGAAGCCCAGCTTGCCGATCCCCGGGTAGATCAGCTTGTTGTTCACGGGGATCAGGATCATCACCATGAGCGGGTTCAGCGCGGCAATCTGGCTGGGTTTCACCTCTCCAACGCCGGGCAGCTGGAGGTTCATCGTCTTCGCCTGGAGCACCCAACTCGAGCCATGCTGATCGAAGAGCGCCCAGAACACGCTGACCAAGAAAAACACACTGACCACGCGCAGCACTGCGGGCGGCCCCTCCGCGGCTTCGATCCCAAAGTGGCGCGCGGCTCCGCCGAAGAAGCGGCTCTTCACCAGTCGTTCCCGCCGCGCTTGAACCGCTGGGTCGGCGTGAGTCACGTCCGGTGTGTCGCCCTCGACCTTGGAGCCGGAGAAGTAGCCCTTTACCGCATACGCTAGTACCGCGAGGAAACCATCGTCCTGTTGCATGCGCTGGCGGACAGCGAACACGATCGCTCCGAGCACGATGAAACCAAGCGCACTCGGGACCAGCACCGTCCACGACAGGTCGTGAAAGACCGCCGGAGCGAACAGGTGTGCGAACGCGATCACGAACAGGCTCGAGCTGATCGCATCCAGCGTGCCCAGTTTGCCAGCGGGGTGCGCTGGAACGTGGACGAAGACTTTCCGTCCCATCCAGAACGCCACGGTCGCGAGCGCCATCAGCACTCCGGGGATACCGAATGCGACCGTGGGGCCGTACCACTCTAGCGTCTTCGGGATGAGCAGCGTGGCGCCTGCACTGCCGAAGTTGATGATGAAATAGAACGCCTGGAAGATCGTTGGGACACGGAACCAATTGCCGCGCCCGAACTGATCCCCGACGTGCGCTGAAACGTTCGGCTTGATCCCCCCGGAACCAACCGCGATCAATCCAAGGCCAATCCAGAATCCGGTGACCGAGTGTTCGCTCACCGCCAGCACAGCGTGCCCTGCCACGTACACCATGCTGAGCCACAAGATGGTGCGGTACTTCCCGAACAAGCGGTCCGCAATCACCGCTCCGAGCAGAGGGAACAAGTACACCGCACCCGCGAACACGTGATAGTGCGCCTTGGCGGTTCGCTCGGCGTCCTGCGAAAACACCGGATGGTGAATGTACAGGTACTGCGCCAGAAACACCGTGAGGATGGCGCGCATGCCGTAGTAGCTGAAGCGCTCACAGCCTTCATTGCCAATGATGTACGGCACCCCCGGCGGCCAGCCGGTGTTGTCATGATCGGGAGAATGTCGAGGTTCGTAGGCCATGGATCTTTCTGCGTCGCGAAGACTCGCGAACGGTCTCGTGGTCTGCGAAGAGCGCGCGTGGGCGCCGAAGCGTTGCTCCCCGTAACACGACGAAGCGGCCAGAAGGAAGCCATGCAGCGGCTTTCGGCGACCTCCCCCGAGCGGCGGTGGCGCGCTAGCGCGTCGCGCGTCGCAGCCAAACCAGCGCTTCGACGTGGTGTGTATGCGGGAACATGTCGTAGGCCGCGATTTCTTCGATCACGAAACCTGCTTGAACCAGCGACTTCAAGTCGCGGGCCAACGTAACCGGGTCGCACGAACACATGCAGAGCCACCGCGCGTCGCTCGCGACGACGAGCGGGACACTCTCCTTCGCGCCGGCCCGTGGAGGGTCGAGCACGATCAGATCGAATCGAGGGTCAGCAATCTCTCGCAGCACCCGCTCCGCGTCGCCCGCGATGAAGCGCAGCTCGAGGGGTCTCCCCAGGCGTTCGGTCTCAGCCAGCAGATTGGCTTCGGCCGCACTCACAGCCGCTGCGCTGATCTCGACCCCGACTCCCGCAAACCCGCTGGCTGCGAGCGGGAAGCTGAAGTTGCCCGCTCCACAGTACAGGTCGAGGAAGCGTGTGATCTGGCGCGCCTGGGCGCCGCTGACCACGGCGGAGACCATGGCTCGATTCACGGCTGCGTTGACCTGCGTGAACGCGGCCGCGGGTGCCGCCAACACCACGTCATTCCCGAGGTCCCAGCGCTGCATCATCGCAGAGTCGTCCGGGGATCCTGCGATCACCAAGCTGATGCCGGCGGCAGCGAGCCTGGCGTCGAGGGACGCACTTGGCCGCGCGCCACGCTTGCCGCGTTGCTTCGCCGGAGTCGCACGCACGAGGCGCTCCGGTGCATGATCGGCGACGCGCAGCTCAAGCCTCGAGAAGCCGCGAAAGTGCCCTTGGCTCGCGAGCGTGCGGAGCTCGCGCAGCATCTCCTCGAGTCGTGGGTCGCACACCATGCAGCGCTCGACCTCGACCAGATCATGTGTCCCCGCGGAAAAGAAACCAACTCGACCCTTGGGGTCTACTTGGAGCTGCGCCCGACGCCGATAGCCCGTGTCGGACCCGGCGCTCTCCAGTCGAATCTGGGGTAACGTAGCGGCCTGGAAGCCGCCCGTGCGCACCAACGCCTCACGCAGGATCCCAAGCTTGGCGACTCGCTGAGCGCCGAGCTCGAGGTGCATCCAA
Source organism: Polyangiaceae bacterium (assembly GCA_041389805.1). Classification (GTDB taxonomy): domain Bacteria; phylum Myxococcota_A; class Polyangia; order Polyangiales; family Polyangiaceae; genus JAHBVY01. The sequence continues at coordinate 31,428 of JAWKRD010000023.1, forward strand.
TCGCAGCCACCGCAACGCTCTTGCACGGGGCAAGGGGGTTCGCTTCGGGACGCACCCGGCGACACCAGGCTCCAGCCTTCGGCACGCTGAAAGCCAGCGTGCCGCTTTAAACTTTCCACCCGGATTATATCACCGGGCACCACCCCACGGGCGAACCCGACGCCGCCACCTTCCAGGCGACTCATCCCTTCGCCCCCGGGGACGAGCTTCTCGATCTTCCAATCGGTCACCTGGAACTCCGCGATTGGGCTCGCGGGGCGCTCGCGAGCTTTTTGCGAGCCGCATCCAGACTCTTGAGCGCTTCCCGCCTGGAGAGCGGGCTCAAGCCCCTTTCCCGTGCCACGTAGCGTTCGACGTAGTCGGGATTGACCCAGCCGTACTGTCGGAGGGCCCAACCCACCGCCTTCCTGATGAAGAACTCCGAGGCTGTCAGGTTCTTCGAGATCACCGACTCCAGCAGCGCGACGTCAGTTGCCTGCTTCAGATCGAGCTGACACAGAATTGCGGTTCGGCGCTTCCAAAGGTCAGCGTCAGCAGCCCAGCGCAACATCTTCGGCTTTATTTCCTCAGGGAATCTCTTCAGCAGCTCTCCAACGCCGTGTTTGGCCAGGTGGTCCACGAAGTCCCACCATGCACCGTCGACGATGAGTTCTTCGTACACATTCAGCGTGTCAGCGTCCCGCAGCGCCTTGAAGCGCGCATGCGTCAGAATCTCCATTGCGACGTAGCGCTCCTCGCGGAACACTTCGTGTGAGCCCCGCGAGCGTCCACGCCACAGGGAACGCACCACGGAATAGAGCTCCGCTTGTGTCTCCACGGCTGGCAGCAGCTCTCGCAGTGCTTGCCGCCGTGGGCCCGCCTGGACGCCGAGGAACGGCAGCTCGCTCTTCATGTAGACCCGCATGGGTTCTGCTGCCTCGGGGTCGGCGAGCGCGCCCAGGCCCGCGCGGATGGACTCGACCCAACGGGAAGTCGAAGGCATGCCGCGAACTTAGGCCTTTTTTTCGGCGCTTCGAGTTTTTTTGGGGGGGAGGGTCACACATCCCGCATCACGCGCGACGCCGTACTCGTGACATGATGCCCGCAGTGTCCGAGCCCCCCGCGCCCCCACCAACTCCAGCGCTGCTCAACGATCCCGAGCTACTGAGGGATCTCCGGCGCTTCATCGGGGGTCGCGTACCACGAGACGAAACCGACGATGTCTTGCAGACCACCGTCGCGGCCGCGCTGGAGTCTGAGCACGCGCCGGAGGATCCCGAAGACTTTCGCCGCTGGCTGTTCGGAGTGGCCCGCACCAAGGTGGCGGATCACTTCCGCAAGCGCGGCCGCGAACCGCTGCTCTACGACGAACCGCCAGACCAAGCCGCGCCAGACAGCGCTGGCAATGACGCCCGCGAGCTGATGCGCTGGGTTGAGAAGGAGCTCCCAGAAGGCGACCAGTCCGAGGACACTCTGGAGTGGATGCTGCGCGAGGGAGCGGGCGAAAAGCTCGAGAACATCGCGCGCGAAGAGAACCTACCAGCACCTCGCGTCCGGCAACGTGTGTCACGCTTGCGTCGCTATTTCCGCACTCGCTGGGCCGCCGCCGCGGCAGTCCTTGCTGTGTCCATCGTGATCGGCTTCTGGCTGCTATCGACGACCGACGAGAAGCCGCCCATCGTCGAAATCCGCCCGGAAAAAGATGCCGGCGTGGAACGTCCCGAGGAGCTGCGCAAACAGGCGCGCAACGCGTGTGAGCTCGAGCAGTGGCGTCGCTGCCTGGTGCTCTACGACGAGGCCAAGGCGCTCGACGAGAAGGGCGACGCGCTACCTGCAGTTCAGGCTGATCGCAAGGCGGCGCAGGATGCGATCCAGAAGGAGGCGCCGCTACCACCTCCAACCACCACCAAGCTCGATCCGACCCCAGATCCCAAGGACGAACCTGAGTTCGAGGCCAAGGCCGACGACACCAAGGAAGCGCCACCCGCACCCAAGAAGGCGGCACCGATCCCTACCGAGCCGCCACCGACAAAGCCGAGCCCCAAGGTCTCTCCGAAACCGACCGCGCCGCTGCCCACCAGCGCCCCGCCCGCCAAGTCGAAAGCAAAGTCCAAGGTCGACTCGAGCTTCGAGTCCGAGATGCAGATGAACAAGAAGTAGCCCCCATGGCGGCTACGCCTTGAACATGCGACGCGCGTCGCGCCGCAGCCAAAAAACCAAAAGCGGCAGCGCGCCCAGCAAGCAAGAAGGCAAGCCCAGGAGGATCAGCACCAAGTGGTAGCGCCAGGCCCACGGTTTCCGCGGGGCAAAAGGTGCGTAGCAATACGCAATGCCCAGCAGGACGCTCAGCACCGCCACGCTCGACCCAAAAGCCACTGGCTCGACCTCAGGGCGTGGAGCCTCATGTGCCATCACGACCATCCAGGTCCCGATGCCAGCCAGGGCGAGGTGCAGCACGCCCATGCACACAGCGAAGAAACTGTAGTAGGGCCAAACGGGAGCGTAGTCCTTCGGCGCGCTGACCTTCGCTGCTTGGGTCATCGAGCGGCACTCTAGCCAAACGCGCCTGCGCCGTGGTGCTTTTCCGCCGCCGAGTTCAGTCGATCTGGCGTTGAATACTTCCCGGGAGCAGAAAGCCGTAGGGCCGCCGACGTACGTAGCGCTGCCACCCCCGATCCATTCTGCGCAAGCGCTGCAACAGAGACCAGGTGCGCGCATCCTCGGCGTAGTGCGCGCGTACCTCGCTGATCGTCAGCTCGGGCGTGACGCGCGCGTTGGCAAGCCCGAGCCAGCCATCGAGATGCTGCTCGAGTTGCTCCTTGATTAGGTTCCCCAGCAGATCGCGGAGCACGCTCCGCAGATCGTAGTAGTTCGCGAGAATGTCCCCCAGCATGAAGCGCCGCACGATGGGTCGAAGCGCCGCTGGCAGGGAGGCCAAGAAGAGCTCCGTGTCCAGGAGTTCCTGACCGGACGGACCGCGGAGCAGGGGCGTCGTCAAATCGAGGTAGCCCAGATCATGCCCTGAGTTCGCCTCACCACGCACGAACCAGTTCGAGAGCTGTGCGTCCAGACCGAGCCGTTCGCTCACGGCGCCGGCGATGACACCGAATAGCTCGCCGCCGAAACGCCTGGCCGCGGTGAGATCCAGCGTTCGCAAGCGAGCCACGCACAGCCTCGACTCGTCCACCTGAGGTTGCACGCAGTAGGCGACGATCGCACTCTTTTTCCTCGCGGCAACAATAATCCTGGACTCGATGGGCTGGACGCCGACGTCTTCGAGCGCCGTACGATACGCCTCGAAGGTAGCCACGTAGCTCCGAAGCCCCGCCTCGCTCGCAAACAGCGGAAGGCGTTTGACCGCGTAGCACCTCCCCGCCTCGCGCAGGCGCAGCACTGGGGAGATCTCCCCGCTTCCGATCACCTCGAGCTCGGAATCGTCCTGGCGCGCGAGGGCGCTCTGTACCCGAAGTTCCAGCGCCTCCAACCCCCGCTGCAACGCCGCTTCGTCCTCCCCCACCGGTCCTCCTCTGTCGGCCGGCCGCGGCTCAATCAGGAAACGCGGCGCGAAGTCGACTCAGGACATCATCGGCTTCGTCGGGTTGCAAGATGAGCGGGGGAAGGAATTGAACCACGGAGGTGTCATTCGCCGCGTACAGCACGAACAACCCTTGATCCACCAGCAGGCGCATGGCGAGCAGCCCCGCGCCTTCGACGGGAAACTTGAGCCCCATCATCAGTCCGCGGCGACGGAGCTCGAACGGCAGCCCGCGCATGCCTCGCTCGAGCTGCTCCCCCACCGCCTCCACTCGCTGCAGGAACTCGGGGCGATCGACCTGGTTCAACACCTCGAGCGCCACCCGGCACCCGAGCTCCGAGCCGCCAAACGTCGAGATGTGGATGAACGGGTCGGATGCGAAAAGCTGGTGAAGCTCCGAGGTCATGAGGGTTGCGCTGATCGGGTAGAGCCCCCCGCTCAAGCCTTTTCCGCTGACCAGCACATCCGGGTGGAAATCATGGTGTTGATAGGCCCACAGGCGCCCCGTGCGCCCAAGCCCCGTCTGCACCTCATCCACGATCAGCTTGATCCCCCGCGCAGAGCACAGCGAGGCCACGCCCTCGAGGTAGCCGGGCAACGGCAAGGGCATGCCAAGCGTCGCCGGGATTGGCTCGAGCAAGACCGCGGCCACATCGTCCGTCAGAGCTCGATCCATCGCGGCTAGGTCATTGAATGGCACCTGGGCGAAGTCTGCATTGCTGCACAAGACTCGCTCGCGAAAGGCCGCATCCCCTGCAGCGACCGCAAGGCCCGTGTGACCATGGTAGCCACCAATCAGGGACACTACCCGTGACCTGAGTGTTGCCGCACGGCAAACTTTGATCGCGAGGTCAATGGCTTCCCCTCCCCCCACCCCGAACACCACGCCGCTCAAGTGATCGTGCGTCGAGTGCGCCAAGCGCTCTGCGAGCGCCGCACGCCAGCCGCTGACGAGGTGGTGGTTACCGATGTCGACTTCGTCCAGCGCTTGCTTGAGACACGCGATGAGTCTCGAGTTTCTGTGTCCCAGATTGAACACACCACCGTTGGAGTGGCAGTTGACGAAGTGCTGTCCGGTGAACGCGTCGCGAAAACCGATGCCTTCTCGCTCACCCATCACCAGCGTCAGGCCGTACTCGCGAAACAGCCGGGTTTTGCCTGGAGAAACGAACTCGCGCGACGCTTCGAACGTCGCCGCCCCGTCCGGGTACGGCTGCGCAGAACGGCCCTCCATCTCCCGGATGGTCTCAAGTCGATCCGACATGGCGCAATCAAGCGCCCGTGACTTCCGCTGACCTCTCGGTGTCCCGGGAGTCGGACCGCGCCTCAGTTCATGTCCGACGTGTCTTCGTCCTGGACTTCGATGCCGCAGTGCTCGAGGAAGCTCGAGAGCCACTCCCGCTGCTCGGCGCTCCAGCGAGCGGAGATGGCGTGCTCCACCAACTCGGCAAGCTGCGCCTCCAGCTCATCCAGGTGCTCATCGTCCAAGCGCTGAATGTAGAGCCCGACACGCTCGAGGTTCGGGGTCGCGAACTCCGCGCTCACCACCTCGTCTTCCGCCATGTCTAGAAAATAGGCGACCTGGAGCAGCGCGCACAGCACGGGGTCCAGCCCGAGCTCCTCGGGGATCTCCGGGAGCTCTGGAGGCGCTGCATCCGCCATGTCAGGATCCTGCCGGGGGTTCGACGGGAGCGCGGCGTGCGGGTTGCTCCCCCACGGTACCGAACGCGAAATCCCAGAACTTCGAGCTCACGCCGTAGCGCACGTCAGGCGTCTTGAAGTGGTGCAGCATGTGATGCTTCTTCAAGCGCAGCCAGTACTGCGACTTCGGGTTGTAGTGGTGGATGTAGTAGTGGATCAGGTCATAGGCCATGTAGCCGATGGTGAATCCCGCATGGAAAGGCCACACCCAGCGCGCGCCCAGCAACGGATAGAAGATGCCGAGGAAGATGAAGAATAGCGAGATGCTCACCGCAGGTGGCATCACGAGCCGGTACTTGTCCTTCGGCCACTTGTGATGAACCCCATGCACCAGGAAGTGCATGCGCTCTCCAAGCTTGCCCGGCGGCTCCCAGTGGAAAAAGGTTCGATGTAGCCAGTACTCGGTGAGTGACCACACGAGCGCACCGCCAATGAACAACAGCACGGCGGCCACAGCGCCAACTCCGTGACGCACGACGCCCCAGTACATGCAGGCGGACGCGGCCGGCACCATCACGATGGGCACGACCATGGGATGCGTGCGCGAGAAGAAGTCGACCAAGTCGTTCTCGAACATCCGCGGTGAGTCTTCGGTTGCCTTCATCATGGGGGTAACGGGCGGACTGTAGGAACCGGCCCAGGGCTTGGCAAGGCAACACGCTCCGCTAAAAATTCGTTGTTTTCAACGACCTGCGAAGCAGGTTACGCACTCGACCACGCGCTTGAGTGTTTCGAGCCTGACATCCCCGTCATGCAGGCTGCGGAATCCCGCACGTCGGTTCCAGCGCCACCGCGAAGCCGCGTACGCAAACTCAAGACAGGTGGGACACGCGTGTCGTTCGCGGGCGACCCACGCTGGGTTTTTGGGGGGGGAGGCGGCACCGCGCCGGTCGCTCTACACGGAGCGCACTAACGCCGCGCCAGCGTCCGGCGTCTATCCATTGACCTCAGCGCGTGTCCTGGCACCCACGCGAGGTCAATCCCCTCCTCAACAGATCGCCTAGTTCCCTCACACGTCCACTGAGAGCAACCAAACCAAAAAGCGGAACAGTTCCTGCACTGCATTGGTTGCACCCCGCAGACCACGCCCCAGCCCCCGCCGACCGTCGTCGCGCGTTGGACCTGGTTCGGCGACTGCGTTCCTACGTCCGAGCACTGCCATGTCACCCATCGAGAAGCCCTCCTCGCGCCCGCCCATCGAAGAACTCGATGATGAGCAGTCCGAGGTTCGCGCGCGCGTCACTCGCAGCTCGACGATTCTTCCTCCTGCCCTGGATACGGAGGCGCCGGCGCGTCAGACGACGGCGATCACTCCCCTGGCTCCGCCAAACCGCGCGCAGCTGGGTGAAGTACTGGTTCAGGCCAAGGCGTTGCTCGCGACGCTGCCACTCAAGAGCCGGCGTGCCCAGTTGCTGCGCCTCGCGATCATGCGTCGCGACCAAATACTGCTCGAGGCGCTGCTGGCCAACGTGCAAATCGCGTGATTTCCGCGCCCTAACCCAGCTTGCGCAGCTTGCCGCGATCGATCTTGCCGAGGTGCGTGCGTGGCAAGTCCGCCACGACATGAACCACCCGCGGCGCCTTGTACGGCTCGAGCTGGTTCCGCACGAAATCGACGAGCTGCGCAGCCAGCTCCGGAGTCGACTCGCGGGCGATCACGAAGGCGTGCGGCTTCACGAGCCCCTGGTCATCGCTGACGCCAACGACAGCGCACTCCTTCACCGCGGGATGCTCCAGCAAGCAGTTCTCCACCTGCGCAGGGCTCAACCACTTCCCTCCGACCTTGAGCATGTCATCGCCGCGGCCACCGTAGGTGACGTAGCCCTCGGCATCCATGGTGATCATATCTCCACTGACGTACCACTCACCGCGGAACGCTTGCAGGGACTTGTCGTGCTGCTGGTGGTAGCAGATAGCACGCGAGTCCCCTCTCACCCATAGCCACCCGGTTTCTCCGCGCGGCAATTCTGCGCCTTGGTCGTCGCACACCTTGACCTCGAAGCCATCCACGACCCGCCCGAGGGTGCCGGGCTTGACGTCGCCGAGGCGGTTGGTCAAGAAGACGTGCCACATTTCCGCGGTGCCGAGGCCATCGAGCAACTCGACGCCAAAGCGATCCTTCCAGCGCTGGTACAGCTCGACCGACAGCGCCTCGCCCGCACTCGTCGCGAGGCGAAGACATGAAAGGTCAGCGTCTGCTGCTTGCTCGCTCCCCAGCAGCTTGCTCACCATCGTCGGCACGTTGATGAGCATCGTGGGTCGATGCCGCGCGATCAGTTCGAACAGCTTCTCGGCGGTGCAGCGCTCGGGGAACAGAATCGAGGTCGCTCCAACGGAGAACGGGAAGAGAAGATTCGAACCCGTGGCGTAGCCGAAGTACAGCTTGGGCACGCTGAGCGTGATGTCGCGCTCCGTCATGCCGAGCACCCGCTTGCCGTAGAGCTCAGTCGTGTTCGCGAAGGAGCGATGTGTCTGCACGACAGCCTTTGGGCGCCCGGTCGTTCCGCCAGAGAACAGCCAAATCGCTGGGTCATCGCGATGAGTTGGGAAACACGTCAGGTCACTCGCGAGCTCGGCTTTCTGCGCTTCGAAGCTCACAACCCGAACGCCCGCTGCCTGCCTCCCTCCGGCGTCGCCGACCACGACGATGGTCTTCAGGAGCGGTGCGCTCGCCGCTGCCGCGAGGAAAACATCCAACTGCTCCGCGGCAACCACGACCAACTTCGCGCGGGTGTACGCGTAGAAGTACTCGACCTCATCCTGCGACAGGTCCTTGTTGACCATTACCACCGCCGCGCCGATCTTCAGCGTGCCGAAGAGCGCACCTGCAAACTCCGGCACATCGGGCAACGCGATCAATACGCGCTGCTCTGGCTCCAGTCCGCTCGCGCGAAACAGGTTGCCGAACTGATTCGCCATCGTGTCCACGTCGGCGTAAGTGAGCACCTGATCGCCGCACAGGATCGCGGTCTTGTGCGCATGAGTCGTGAGGCGCGCGACCAGGAAACGCTCGGCGATGTTGAGTTGCTCTGGGAGGTCTACAGGATCGCTGGCTGCCATCGGCGCCGAGGGTACCCTTTAGACTTCAACTTTCCAACGGCTGTCGTCGTGCACCCAACCGTCGACGATTTCCACCCTGCTGTCGCAACGCTCGGCGATTCGTGAGTCATGGGTGACGACGATCACCCCGGTCCCCCGATCGCGATTGAGCCGCCTCAGCAGCTCGAACACCGCGTCGGAGTTCGCCGTATCCAGATTTCCGGTAGGTTCATCCGCAAGCAACAGAGCCGGATCCGCAACCAATGCTCGAGCCACCGCGACACGCTGTTGCTGGCCTCCTGATAGCTGCGCCGGCCTCGCGGACGCGCGGTCAGCGAGGCCGACCTGCTCCAGGGCGTCGGTCGCCTTGGCAAGCGCCGCACTCGGCCGTACCCCGCCGCGGATCAGCAACGGCATGGCGACGTTCTCCGCGCATGAGAGCGCACCGATCAGGTGATGAAACTGAAACACGAACCCCAGGTGCCGACTGCGCAGCTTGGTGAGTGCGGCGTCGTCGAGTCGACTCGTCTCTTGCCCGGCAATCCAGAGCGCACCGCTCGTCGGCTTCGCCAGCAAGCCGATGATGTTCAGCAGTGTGGTCTTCCCAGAGCCCGATGGACCGGTGAGTGCGCACAGCTCCCCGCGCCGCAGCTCGAGGTCGATGCCATGCAGGACTTCGACGATGCTCCCTGCTGCCTCGAAGGCCTTGGTAATACCCGCCAATTTGAGGACCACGTTCTCGTCGTCAGTGGTCGTCGCCTCAGCCATTGCGTATCGCCTCCGCGGGGTCGAGCGCAGCCGCGCGACGAGCGGGCACAACGCCGGCAATCACGCCCGCGATCGTGGCCACGATCAAGGCGAGCCCAAACAATTGCGGCGTGATCGAGAACGGGAAGAAGGGTGTGCCGTCGGCATTCGTGATCAAGGCTCGAAACCCTTGGGTGAGCCCAAAGCCCAGCAGCGAACCAACGACTGCGCCTGCCGCACCGATCACGCCACCTTGAATCAGGAAGACTCTGAGCACGACAGCGCGCGCGGCACCCATCGCGCGCAAGATCCCCACCTCCTTCGAGCGCTGAATCACCGAGACGACGAGCACGCTCGCTATCCCGATCGCAACACTCACCAGTACGAAGAAGCGAATCATGGTCGTAGAGGCACTCTGCGAACTGAGCGCCGTCATGAGCTGGGCGTTGCTCTCCATCCAGCTGCGTGACGTAAGCCCCGTTTGCCCAGCGATCGCGCGGCTCGTACCCTCTGCCGCGTAGATCTCTCTCACACGCACGTAGATGGCCGAGGCTCGACCTGGCTGCCCTGTCAAAGTTTGTGCCGCGCGGAAAGACATGAGGACCCAAGTCCGATTCATCTCGCGGCCGCCCATGTCCACGATGCCCCGGACCACATAGACTTGCCCCTCAGTGGACGCCGTCCGAAGACGCACTCGATCGCCGACGCTCACGCCAAGATTCTTCGCGAGTTCTACACCGAGAACCACGTCCACGCCGCTCACGTCGTAGCGCCCGACTCGCAGGTTCTTGCGAATTGGAATGACCGCGTCCAGCCGTGCAGGCTCGGCGCCGATGATCAGCACACCTTCCTCGGTGTTCCCTCGCACCGCAGAGCCAGGCCCGATGGCCAGGGGAACGCTGGCTTCGACTTCCGGCAACAGGCGGATCACGCGCTCGGCCTTTTGCCATTCGTCGATCGAGCGAGCCTGCTGGATGGGGCGCTCTACGTGGCGTACCAGCACCTCGCCTCCCTCGGCTCGGCGCACCGGACGCCCTTCGCGTTCCAACGGGGTCACGATCACGTGGGGCTGACTTCCCAGCGTGCGCTCGATCAGGCTGCTCTGCAGCCCTGTGATCAGCGCGGTGATGAACACCATGACCGCGACCCCGATCCCCACACCAGTGACGATCAGCGCGCTCTGCAGACGCTGGTCCCACATGAAACGAAGCGCGAGGAACCACTCGAGCCTCATCTCGCCGCTCCAGGCATCTCGGGGCCCTGGGTGGTCGACGCCGCGATTGGCACCGCGATCTCTTGCCCTGGGGATACACCAGAGAGCACCTCGACCAGGGTGTCCCCTCGGAGCCCAAGCTTCACGTCCTGACGAACCTCACCATTCGTGGACCAGGTGGCGACCCATGGCTGTCCGCTCTCTAGCCCTCGCACCACGGAAAGCGGGACCACCAGCGCGTCCAGCTTGTGGGCAACCGTGACCTCGACGGAGACCGTCATGTTCGGGCGCAGATAGTCGGGTGGATCAGGTACATCGAGCCGCACTTCGACGGTGCCGCGCTGGGCGTTGATAGCAGGCGCGATGTAGGCCACGACGCCCAGGAAGTGCTTGTCGGGGAACGCCTCCGCACTCAACATCGCAGACTGGCCTAGGGCAAGAGTCGCCAAGTTGCGTTCATCCGGCTCGATGCTGACACGCGTCCTGCCCTCCGATGAGAGCACATAGAGCCGCGAACCCGGGCGCACGGACTCACCCGACTCTACCAGGCGCTCGACGATCGTCGCGTCGGTCGGCGCTCGCACCTCGGCTCTCCTCAGGTTCGCCTTTGCAACAGCAACCTGAGCCTCCGCGAGCTCCACCTGGGCTTGGGCACTCAGGCGCTGGTTTCCGCCAGGCTTGGCCGCTCTTACCTGTAGCGCGGCCGCCTTCGCCTGGCTCTCGAACACGGTTAGCGCGCGACTCGCTTCCTCGTACGCCTCCCTCGTGATCACGCCGGCATCGAGCAGTGCCTTCTTCCGCCGCTCCTCGGTGCGAGCGTTGCTCAAGTTCGCGTCGGCCCGCACTGCGGCCTCCGTTGCCTCCGGGAAACTTACCTGGCGGACTGACGCATGACCCACACGAGCTTGTGATAGCAGCGCCTCCGCTTGCTTGAGTTGGGCGCGCAGGTCTGCGTCATCCAGCGTGATGAGCAGCTGCCCCGCCTTGACGTGGTCCCCTTCGCGAGCCTCCACGCTCGTGACGGGAGCGGTCACCAGAGCGTCAATGTGAATCTCGGACGGCGGCATCACTTGTCCGCTGGAAACGATGGTCTGGACGATCTCCCGGCGTTCCGCGGTGGTGAAGGTCGGTCGCCTCCGCTCGCGCAGGAACCAGACGGCGACTGCCAGCGCCGCGAGCGCGCACACCACAACTACGATTCGACGCCTCACGCGGCCGTTCTGACGTTGGCCGCGACGAGGTACAAGGCCGTTGTTTCAGGACCTATGCGAGCGGAGCCAGGAGTCTCATCCCGTCCTCGAAACGGCGCAGAAGCCAGCTAGGAACGGGGGCACCCGAGACGCTCTCGGAAAAAGTTTCGTGAAACCACTGCTCCAAGAAATCGGCGTCTTGCGTTCGCCGAGCAAACAGCGAGACCTCGTAGTTCCAGAGCAGGCTGCGCATATCGAGGTTCGCCGAGCCGACGATGGCGAGCTCCGAGTCGATCAACACCGCCTTCGCGTGCAGCATGCGTGGGGGCGCTCCGGCTGGGACGTCGGTCGCACCATAACGCCAGACGGACACGCCCTGCTGCTCCAGCTGCCGCAGGTAGGGCCCCGCGATGCGGTCCGCTAGAGGGTGGTTCGAGCGCTGAGGGACCACCACCCGGACGTCGACCCCACGCCGCACGGCGATCTCGAGCGCCTTGAGCAGGCTGTCGTCGGGCGAGAAGTAGGGCGTAGCAATCCAGATACGCTCCTCCGCGCGGAAGAACAGTTCCAGGAAGGCGTCATAGATTGGGTCGCCGCGGAGATCCGGACCACTCGGGACAACCTCGACCGAGCCGAGCAGCGCTCCGGGGTCCACCTCCGCGGCCGTCTCCGCGAGTGTCTCGTTAGCGGCGAACTCCCAATCCGCACGGAAAATTTTGTCAAGGTCGGCCACGCAGGGTCCCTTCACCGCAACGCTCAGGTCGCGCCAGCGCTGCCCGCTCGGCGTCTCTCCCATGTACTCATCCGCCAAGTTCATCCCGCCCACGATCGCGGTGGCACCGTCGAAGAGCGCGATCTTGCGATGATTGCGCAGGTTCGCTTGTCCGCGGAAAGGCCAGTGCCAGAGCGGCATGAAGCGCGCCAAGTGTCCCCCTGCCGCCTCGAAGGCCCTGAGCTCGCGCTTCGGCACACGAAAGAACAAGAGGTCGTCCACCAACAAGCGGACGTCGACGCCCGCGCGCGCGCGCTCGGTGAGAGCCTGCACCAGCGCGCGCCCAGTGGCGTCGTCGCCGATCACGAACGTCAGGATGCGAATGCTGCGCTTCGCATCTTGAATCTGCTTCAGGAACGCAGCGTATGCAGACTCCCCCGTCTGCAGCCAGCCAAGGCTGGTCGCCTCGGGGCTCGCACGGTCGACTCCTCGAGGAAACGTTTTGTAGGTTCGGTGCTGCAGCACCCGCTTGCTGCTGAGGCGCTGGCGAAACTTGCGTCCGCCAAACATGAGGAACAACGGAATTGCCAGATAGGGCAGGAGCACGATCCCGAGCACCCAAGCGAACGCGCTACCTGTCGGGCGCCGCTGGTGCAGCACGCTACCGATCAGCACCACCGATAGCACGAGCACGAAGAGCGAGATGAGCTCGTGACTCAACAGCAGGCCGATGGTTCCCATCGCCAGTCAACCTACCACGGGCCGTGCCAAACAATGGGAAAGCCCACTCCGCCGATCGCCAGCGCAGGGGCCCGGGACCGCCACACGATCGCGGTTGTCAGCCGGCATCTGAGAAAGCGAGGATGGCGCCATGACGCCCCTCCCCACGCACGTTCGCCTCGCCAACCTCACCTACCAGGAGCTCGAGCGGCGCGACAAATCCCGCCTGGTGGTGCTGCTTCCCGTGGGTGCTACCGAGGCCCACGGGCCGCACCTGCCCTTGGGGACGGACGTGATCATTTCCGAGGCGATGGCAGAGCGAGCGGTTGCGAGGTTGGCCGCGTCCGGCGTCGATGCCCTGATTGCGCCTAGCGTCGCCTACAGCGTTGCGGACTTCGCGGGGGACTTCGCAGGCACCATCTCGATTCGCGCGGAAACGGCGACGGCGCTCTTGGTCGACCTTGGAACCAGCCTCGCGTGCCACGGCGTGCGCTACCTCGCGCTCGCGAACGCGCACCTCGACCCGACTCACATCGGTACGCTGTACGCAGCGCAGAAGCAGCTCGCCGGCAAGCTTGACGTGATCTTCCCCGACGTCACGCGCAAGCCCTGGGCGCTGCGCCTGGGCGACGAGTTCAAGAGCGGAGCCTGTCATGCGGGTCAGTACGAAGGATCGGTGGTCATGGCGCGAGCTCCCGAACTGGTCCGCGAGGACCTGCGGCGTAGCCTGCCGTCGAACCCCTCGAGCCTCTCCGTCGCGATTCGTGAGGGCAAGCAAAGCTTCCAGGAGGCCGGCGGCCCTCTGGCCTATTTCGGTAGCCCCGCCGCCGCCAGCGCCGAAGAGGGCGAGCAGACCATCGACACGCTGGCAGGCATTCTGTCCGAAGCGGTCGTGGCCGGGCTGCGGGGGGACGCGGGCTAGTCCACGCCTGCACCTGGTTGGCCTCTCCCCCCCCTACTCAAGCGTCCGAAGCGTTGCTCGCGTGAGCGCTAGTGACCGCAACGGCTGCTCACTAATTTCCGATCGGAAAATACATCGGAGCCGGGAATGTGGTGCGGGCAGGCGCGGTTCATCGCCTCATCGGAACGCAAGGGCGAGGCGACGTCGACGCTAATGCCGACAGAGGGGCCTGGTTGGGTGACCCGCCGCCGCTGGGACGCAACATCAGAATTCAGCGGACCAGAATGCTTCCGTCCAAAGGAGAATCTGTTCATGTCACGCGTTACAACGTTCTTGGCAGCATCCATCGCCTCAGGCGCGCTGGCTCTGACGGCGCCAGCGCTGGCGGCAAGTGGGAACCACAACAACGCAAAGGCGCAGCCGACAGCGAAGTCGTCAGCAAAGAAGCCCGGAAAAACTGCCAAACCCCACGCAGGCAAGCCGAGCGACAAGAAGCCCGCTTCCAAGCCCGACGCCAAGCCGAAGCAGTAAGACAAAGAGCATTACCCCTGAGATTGGATCCTCCGGGAAATAGTTCATGAAAAAGGAGAAGGCGCGGCGGTGCCCAGGTAGCCCGCGTGTAGGGACTAGCGCACCCCAAACACCACCGCGCCTTCAAAACTCCTGCGTGAGTCCCAGCGTCGCGGGATGAACGATCCAAGAGCTCGCCGACGCGCCGCATTGGTTGCTTGTTCGCGCCTCCCGGGCGCGGATTCGCGTCGTCTCACGCGCCCCAGTCTGACCCTGACTCGAAGGCGGGCTTGGGGGGTGAGGTGCTTTTTTTCAGATCTTCGGGAACTTTCGCGTACACCCGATGCCGCCGGATGAGTCAGCCGTGCACCACCGGTTGACGCTGAGCGGGTGTCAGCGATAAGCCCCGGGCGATGCACGCCCCTCACCGCACTCGTACGCTTTTCTTACCTCTGCTCACGTGCGCCGGGCTCGGCCTGAGCGCTGGCTGCTCACCCGCTGCACCCGAGCCAGCGCCGCCGCCCACCACTCCAACCGCCACGGCAACCGAGGCTCCACCATTGCCGCCGAAGCTCGACGCATTGAGCCGGCAGCGTTTCAACGCGTTGGCCGCGCAGAGCTATCTACCTTTGTTCTGGCGGGCCGACGACAACGGCAACAAGGCGGTCGATCCCAGCGAAGTAGCGATCCTCTGGGGCTACGGCGAAGGGACTCGCGACACCTGGCTCGAGAAGGACGCTGAGGACAAGCTCGCGTTCACCGAGCGCTTCAACGACGAGTACAGCAAGCTCGTGCGGCTCGAGCAGCGCGGCCCTGCGTTCTCAGAGCTGGACGAGAAGGAGCGTCACCGCCGTGAGCTGATCATCGAAGAGCTCTCCCAGGGCAAGCCGACGCTGATCGAAACCGATTTGCGCAAGGCGAGCACGGCGGAGCAAGCGTTGGTGAGCAACATCTTGGACGCCGCCAAGCTGATCGAGCAGATCCACGCGCGGCAGCTCGGGTCCTACGGCCTCGACAAGTTGATCCCACCCGCGGACAGCGCGAGCCACATGGTCTTCTTCCGCAACCAGGGGCCGTGGTGCGTCGCGCCCAAGACGGAGAACGACCCGGCATGCAACGCCGTGCCGAGTCTCCCCCCCAAGGTGAGCGGCCTCTATCCCGCTTCCCTGCAGAAAGACGACAAGTTCTGCGACAAGCTCAAGGCGCGCAAAGACGGCGAGCAGCTGATCTATCAGTTCGCCGTCGTCCAAGGCAGCGGCGACGAGCTCAAGGCCGTGCCGTACACGGAGGCCTATGCGCAAGAGATGCAGGAGATCAGCAAGAAGCTGAGCGCAGCTGCAGGCCTGCTAGGCGACGACGAAAAGCCGTTCCAGGACTATCTGGCTGCGGCGGCGAAGGCCTTCACGGACAACAACTGGGAACCCGCTGACGAGGCGTGGGCCAAGATGAACGTGAAGAACTCGAAGTGGTATCTGCGTATCGCGCCCGACGAGGTCTACTTCGAGCCGTGCAGCTTCAAGGCCGGGTTCCATGTGAGCTTCGCCAAGATCAACCAGGGCTCCCTGCGCTGGCAAGAGAAGCTCGGCCCGGTGAAATCGGATATGGAAGCGGCGCTCGCGAAGCTCGCGGGCGCACCCTACAAGGCACGTGACGTCGACTTCCACCTCCCCGACTTCATCGACATCGTGCTGAACGCCGGCGACAGCCGCAGCCCCTCGGGCGCGACCATCGGACAGAGCCTGCCCAACTGGGGTCCCGTGGCGAATGAAGGTCGCGGACGCACCGTCGCGATGACCAACCTGTATCAAGACCCGGACAGCATGGCGCAGGCCCGCGAGTCCGCTGCAAGCATGTTCTGCGCGGAAACGATGAAGGAGTACACCGACGAGCAGGAGCCGATGCTGATGAGCACGGTGCTTCACGAGGCGGCGCACAACCTCGGGCCAGCCCACGAGTACAAGGTGCGCGGCAAGACCGACCGCCAGATCTTCAACGGCGGCATGGCCAGCACCCTCGAGGAGCTCAAGGCGCAGAGTGCTGCCCTCTACTTCACCGACTGGTTGGCGGAGAAGAAGCTCATCACCCCGGAGCTCGCGCGCCAGGCGCACGTACGCGACTTGGCCTGGGCCTTCGGGCACATCTCTCGCGGCATGTACGAAGGCGACAGCACGAAGCCGAAGCCCTACAGTCAGCTCGCTGCGATCCAGCTCGGCTGGCTCCTCGAGAAGGGCGGCGGTAGCTGGCTGCCTGATCAGAAGGCAGCTAACGGCACGGACACTGGCTGCATCCAGCTCGACCTGGACAAGTTCCCCAAGGCAGCCGAGGCGCTGCTCAAGGAGGTCGCCCGGATCAAGGCCAAGGGCGACGTCGCTGGCGCCAACAAACTGAAGGCGGCGTACGTCGACAAAGATGGTCAGGTGAAGGCGCTGCTCGAGCTGATCCGCGAACGCTGGTTGCGGGCGCCGAAGGCGACCTTCGTCTACTCGGTTGACCTGTAAGGTAGCGATGGGGGCGGCCGTCCGATGATGGAGCCGCCTCCATGGCTTCCCCGGCCTGTGAGTCTCGCCGCCCCCCGTCGCCGAACGCCTCGTCCCCGCGCGCAGTCGCGTTTCCGGGGTTCCACGCGCCACGACGCAACCGCTCTGGCGACCTGACCAATGCAAAAATCGCAACGATTGCGCTGAAAACGTGACGTTACGGCGTCAGTACCCAGCTTCTGGAGTGGTTTAGGCCTAAACGGGTTGCCAAGAGGCACGGCGCGAGGGATCGTGCTGGTTGGTCCCGCAACGAGACTTGCTTGCAGCCCAGATAGTTTAAGTCTAAAGCATCTGTATGAGCGAACGCGGGGGCGCAGCTGCTAGCGCATTGAAGGGTCGGCGCGCCGTAGTGACCGGCGGGGGACGCGGCATCGGAGCCGCCGTCGCCAGGGAACTCGCCGAGCGCGGCGCGAGTGTGGTCGTAGCCGCACGCAACCTGGCGCAGGTCGAGCAGGTAGCTCAGGCGCTCCGCGCTGACGGAGCGACGGCGTTCGCGACTAGCTGCGACGTCAGCGACGAAGCCAGTGTGGTGGCGCTCGCTAGCTTCGCGAAGGCGCAGCTCGGCGGCGTGGATATCCTGGTCAACAACGCGGGCATCGCGAAGAGCCACGATATCAAGCGTGTGCCACTCGAAGACTGGCAGCAGATCATGGCGGTCAACGCCACGGGTCCGTTCCTCTGCACGCGCGCCTTCATCGCGGAGATGCTCGAGCGACGCTGGGGCCGGGTCGTGAACGTTGCGAGCGTCACCTCACGCGTGGGGACGCCGTACATTGCAGCTTATACCGCGAGCAAACACGCGGTGCTTGGCTTCAGCCGCTCGGTTGCAGCGGAAGTAAAAGCCAAAGGGGTCACGGTCAACTGCGTGTGCCCCGGATACGTGAACACGGAAATGACGGACGAGTCCATCGCGCGGGTGAGCGAGAAGACCGGGCGCTCGGGAGACGAGTCGCTCAAAGCAATCCTCTCCACCGTGGGTCAACATCGACTCATCGAACCCGAGGAAGTGGCCTTCATGGTGGCGAACCTGTGTGAGGAACGCGCTGGGGGCACCACGGGTCAAGCGATCGTGATGGACGCTGGAGGCTTCATCGGATGAGCAAGCTCGAAGCGATCAACCCCGAGAGCTGGGGTGAACCCAAAGGTTACGCGAACGGAGTGCTAGCCCCGGCTGGCGGGCGGCTGCTGTTCGTCGCTGGTCAAATTGGCTGGGACGAAAACCAGAAGATCGTCTCCGACGATTTTGCGCTGCAGTTTGCTCAAGCGCTCTCAAACGTAGTCACGGTGGTGCGGGCCGCGGGCGGGCAGCCAGAGCACATCGCGCGACTCACGATCTACGTCACCGACAAGCAGCTTTACCTCGCGGATCTGAAGGGCATTGGGGCCAGCTACCGTGAGCTCATGGGCCGTCACTATCCCGCGATGGCGCTGCTCGAGATCAAGGGATTGCTCGAGCCAGGCGCGATGGTTGAGATCGAAGCGACAGCGGTGGTGCCATGACGAACGAAGCGAAACAAGCGGCAGGCGTGTGGATCCGTCTGGTGAAGTGCCACGGCCTGGTGATGCGAGAGGTGCGCCGGCGCGTCGCCCAGAGCGAAACCACGCTGCCCCAGTTCGACGTGCTCGCGCAGCTGCTTCGCCACCCTCAGGGCATGACATCCACTGAGCTGTCCCGAGTGCTCCTTGTTACCGCAGGGAACCTAACCGGGATCGTAGACCGCCTCGAGGGGCGCGAGCTCGTGACGCGCACTGCACTGCCGGATGACAAACGCGTACGGGTGCTCAAGCTCACAGCGAAGGGCAAGCGCCTCGCCAAGCGAGAGGTGCAACGCCATGAGGACTGGCTGAACGAGATCTTCAGCAGTCTGGCGGATGCAGAGCGCCACAAGCTCTCTACCGCCTTGGACCGACTGCGCCACAGTCTGGAGCAGCATGACGACGGTGAGCCGCTCCCTGAGTGAGGCTGACCGAGAAATGGTAAGCGAGCGATGACCCTGAGCGTCTCCCCCAAGAGCTTCAAGCTAGACTTCGACGCAGAGTCGAGCGTGGCGACCATCACGCTGGATCGCCCTGACCGCCTGAACGCGCTCACCTTCGAGATCTACAAGGAGCTCGGTGAGACGTTCCGCAGCTTGCATCACGAAACTGCCGTGCGGGCCATCGTGATCACGGGCGCGGGCCGCGCGTTCTGCTCCGGCGGCGACGTCGAAGACATCATCGGCGCGCTGTTCGAGCGCGACTTTCAAGGTCTGCTGGAGTTCACGGAGCTGACCTGTGAGCTGATCGCTGCGATGCGCGAGTGTCAGAAGCCGATCGTCGCCGCGCTGAACGGCACGGTCGCCGGCGCAGGCGCGGTGATCGCCGCGGCGAGCGACATCCGCATCGCGTCGGACAAAGCGAAGATCGCGTTTCTGTTCGTCAAGGTCGGGTTGTCCGGCGCTGATATGGGGATCGCTTGGCTGTTGCCCAAGCTGATCGGCTTTGGGCGCGCGACGGAGCTGTTGATGACGGGCGACTTCGTTTCCCCCGAGGACGCGTTGCGCATCGGGCTCTACAACCGCGTCGTCGGCGTGAACGTGGTGCTCAGCGAGGCGCAAGCCTTTGCCGCCAAGCTCGCGAAGGGCCCCGCCTTCGGCCTGAGGATGACCAAGCATTTGCTCAATCGCGAAGCCGATATGGACCTCAAGACCGCGCTCCAAACCGAGGCCGAGGCCCAGGCCGTGTGCATGCAGCACCCAGACTTCCGCGAGGCCTACGAGGCCTTCACCCAGAAGCGCGAAGCCCGTTTCCGCTAGGCAATGGATACCTAGCGCCAAGGATGCCGATGATCGACCTGGATAGCGTGGCTCCTTTCCTCGAGCCTCACCACACAGCCGTGGCCGAAGCCGCGCAAGCTTTCGCGAAGCAGGTGCTCGCGCCGATGGGGCACCCGAAAGACGACCACGAAGCCCGCCATCAAGCGCGCAGCATCGTCCATGCGTTGGGGGAAGCAGGGCTCGTGAAGCACGCCCACCCGTTGGACCTACGCGCATGCTGCTTGGTGCGCGAGGCCCTGGCCTTTCAGAGCCCGCTGGCTGACGACATCTACGCACTCCAGTGTCTGGGCAGCACGCCCATCGCCTCCGCGGGGAATCAGAAGCAAAAGGACGAGTACGTCGCTGGGGCCGTGAGTGGCCAGCTGATTGCCGGCTTCGCGATGACCGAACCCGACGCAGGCTCCGATGTGGCGAGCCTGAGCACCCGCGCGAAGAAGACGCGCACCGGCTGGAAGCTTCACGGCCACAAGACGCTCATCAGCAACGCTGGCATCGCCGACTTCTACTCCGTCTTTGCGAGCACGGACGCAGCAGCCGGACACCGCGGGATCAGCTGCTTCGTGGTGCCCAAGAGCGCGCCCGGCCTGCTCTTCGAGAAGGCACAGGTGCTTAGCAACCCGCATCCGCTGGGCAAGCTGTTCTTCGACGACGTCGACGTAGCCGAGGACGCGCTGGTCGGCGAGCTTGGCGGCGGTTTCAAGCTCGGCATGGCGACCCTCGACAGCCTACGCACCACGGTCGCCGCGGCCGCGGCGGGCATGGCAACGCGCGCCCTCGAAGAGGCCACCGCATGGTCCCTCAGCCGCAAGCAA
Organism: Polyangiaceae bacterium; assembly: GCA_041389805.1. Taxonomy (GTDB): domain Bacteria; phylum Myxococcota_A; class Polyangia; order Polyangiales; family Polyangiaceae; genus JAHBVY01. The sequence continues at coordinate 51,840 of JAWKRD010000023.1, forward strand.
TTTGGAGCGCCCATCGCTGACCTGCAGCTGATTCAAGCGAAGCTCGCTCGCATGGTGACCGAGCTCAGCGCCTCACGTCTGCTGATCTACCGGGCGGCGCACGAGAAAGACACTCAGGGGGGCCGCGTGTCACTACCCTGCGCGATGGCTAAGCTCCACGCGACGGAGAGCGCTCAACGCATCATCGACGACGCCGTGCAGATCTTTGGTGGCCGCGGCGTGCTGGCAGAGAGCGTGGTCGATCAGCTGTACCGCGCGATCCGCCCGCTGCGCATCTACGAAGGCACGAGCGAAGTGCAGCACTTGGTGATCGCGCGTGGGTGGCTGAAGGCCTTCCAGAGCCGAGCGCACTAGAAGCTGCGATGTGGAAGCCACCGAACGCGCGCAAGGTGCAGCTGCCCATCGTGACCTGGCCGGACGGCGCATCCGCGCGGCAATCGCGCTGGTTCAGTCCTGTCGAGCTCGGGCCGTGCCAGCTCGAGCAGCGCACCTGGGTGCCAGCGATGGTGCCGTGGCGTGCAACCGAGGCAGGAGAGGTCACGCCGGCAGTCATCGACTGGTACCGGCGCTTCGCCGCAGGAAGACCCGGCGCGATCGTCGTGGAGGCGACCGGCATCCGCGATGTGCCGAGCGGCCCGCTGCTGCGCATCGGGCATGATCGCTACATCGAAGGGCTTTCGAAGATCACCCAAGCGGTGCGCGAAGCTAGTGATGGGCGCACTCGGCTCCTCATCCAGCTGATCGACTTTCTGGCGATTCGTCGCCGCGTCGAGTCTGCGAAATACCTCGCGCGCTTCCTGTCCATCGATGCGACGTTACTCGCGCGCCTCGAGCTCGAGCCGGGGGAGGAGGAGCGGGCGCGCGAGCGGCTCCTGGGAATGAACGAAGAGGAGCTGTCGAACGCGCTTACCCCGCGTGCCCTGGAGGAGCTACGCCAAGGCTATCGCGAACGCGTCACCGACGTGCACCTCGAGCACATTCGCGACTTGCCGAAGCAGCTGCCGGACCTCTTCGCTAGCGCCGCGGAGCGCGCGAAGCTCGCAGGCTTTGATGGTGTGGAGCTCCACTATGCTCATGCCTACACCATGAGTTCCTTCCTCTCGGCGCTAAACACGCGAGGCGACGGCTACGGAGGCACCCGCGAACACCGCGTGCGGCTGCCCCTCGAGGTGTTCTCTTCCGTGCGCGCGCGGGTCGGCAGCGACTACTGCGTCGGCGCGCGTTTCCTTACGGATGACATCGTGGCTGGAGGCAGCCGCGTGGAGGACGCCTGCTACTTCGGCGTGCGCTTCGCAGAGGCTGGCATGGACTTCATTTCGCTTTCGCGAGGCGGCCGCTTCGAGGACGCGAAGCAGCCCAAGGTGGGACACGCCGCGTACCCGTATACCGGGCAGAGCGGCTACGAGTGCATGCCAAGCGTCTACTCTGACGATCGTGGTCCGTTCGGTCGGAATATCGCGGACACGTCTCGTGTGCGCCACGCGGTGCGAAGTGCCGGCTTTCAGACACCGGTCGTCGTGTGCGGTGGCATCCACTCCTTTGAGCAGGCCGAGAGCATCCTGGAGCGCGGGCAGGCGGACATCGTCGCTGCCGCACGGCAAAGCCTTGCGGACCCTGACTGGTTCTTGAAAGTGTCTCTGGGTCGGGGCAACGAGGTGCGCCGCTGCGAGTTCACGAACTACTGCGAGGCGCTCGACCAGATGCACAAGCCAGTCACCTGCAAGCTCTGGGATCATCAAGACTTGAACGCCAGCGAACCGCGCACCCCGGACGGCCGCCGCCGCCTGGTGGCTCCTGCTTGGTCGTAGGTTCTGTGTCCTCGCGTAGTGCCGGCTCGGGCGCGCGCGCTGGTTACTCCGGTAGCTCGGTGGCGACGTCGAGCTGCGGGACTTCTAGGGTGAGGCGTGGTGGCACCTGGAGCTCGACTCGCACGCGGCCGGGTGCGTCCACGCCAGGCACAGGGGCTTCGGCAAGGGGGCTCGAGGCGACTGGAGCCTGAGACGGCGCCGGTGGAGCGGCACCGGCCCTTGCCTCAGCCTGAGCTGGTGGCTTCTTGTCAGTTGGAGTGGGTGTCCTCCCCCCCTCCCCACTCGCCGCGCGCACGGTCGCGGGCAGATATTTATTGCCCCACGGAACTAATACGGACGCGCCCGCCGCCAGCTTGGGCGCCAGGGTCAGGAAGCGACAGTCTGTCTTCGAGAGGCTCGTGAGCTTGCCCGCGAAGCCCAGGGCGAGCACGCTTTCGCTATCGCTCTGAACGACCAGATAGCGCCGCCAGGCTGCCCCGACCTTGCAAGCAGCCGTGGTGCCGCTCTGTCCGGGCTTGGTCAGAGGCATGAAGCTACCTTGCTCGAGGTCGAGCGCGCGCGTTCCCCAGCCCGCTGGTTCGTTCAGCGCGACGTCGAGCAAGCGCGCCTTCACGGTGTCAGCCGCAGCCTCGACGATCACCGCACGCATCCAGCTACCACCCTGGGGCCAGTGCGTGAGCACCAGCTCGCCCGGCTTGACCTTCGCGGTTGGGGGCAACGCTATGATCACGGCGTTCGGCAGGGTCCAGAGAGCACCGCTCGGGCTCTTCACCTCGCTCCTCTCCGCACCCAGGGCAGCGACGCGCGCGTCGTAGAGCGAGATCACCTGCTGCTCCACGCCGAGCTCGAGCGCGTTCTCCAGCCAATTCTGTGGCACGGCGAGCACACGCTGCCCTACCTCGAACTCCGGCTTTACCGCAGGGAATTTAACGGGGAGCTCTTGCTTGCCCTCGACGCTCAGCTCCTTGGCGGGCTTGGGGCTCGCCTCGGGCTGCTGCTTGGAATCGCTCTTGGGTTCGCCGTCCTTCTCCGGTCGGCTCGGTGGCCGTTCCTCGGCGTGCCCACCCCCACGGCAAGCAAGCGCCAAGAACAGCGCGGGGAGCGTCACTGCGAGCTTGATTGCGAGGCTTGCCACGACAGCGCATCCTACCAATCAACCAGGGGACGTCGATGCTCGGACTCAAAACCGACCATGCGGCCAGAAACCTGTTAGGCTCTCGCCAGCGTCGAAGGCCTTACCAACCTGAGGAGTCGCCATGTCTCAGCCTGCGCACCCGACACAGAAAGCGCGCGTCATCATCCGCCACTGCGATAGCTACGACCCGGAGCGCATCCGTCAGATCGTGCGCGAGGGACTCGAGGAGCTCGACCTGCGCCCCTTCGGGCGCACCCTGATGAAGCCGAACTTGGTGGCGTCCGGACCGCTCTTCGAGAACGCCCATACCCGCGTGGAATTTGCGGAGGGCGTGATGAAGGCGCTGATGGACCGCAACAATGGTCGCGTCACCGAGATGGCGATTGGTGAGCGCTGCGGCATCACCATCCCGAGCCGCGCGGCGTTCGAAGGGGCTGGCTTCAACCCGATGATCGAACGCCTGGGGCTGAAGCGCTACTTCTTCGAGGAGGAGCCTCAGGTCGAGATCCCGCTCTCTCACCCCGAGCGCTTGCGCGACTACCTCTTCACACCAGAGCCCGTCGCGATGGCTGACTTCTTCGTCAACTGTCCGAAGTTCAAGGCGCACCCATGGACGACGGTCACCTTCTCGGTGAAGGCGTACATCGGCATCCAGGATGACCGGCATCGTCTGATCGACCACGATCACCGACTGAACGAAAAAATCGCCGATCTGCAGTACATCGTGCAGCCGCAGTTCATCGCCATCGACGCCATCACCGCGGGCGAAGGGCGCATGCTGACGCCGATCCCCTACGACCTGAACCTGATCATCATGGGCAACAACCAGGTCGCGTTCGACTCCGTCTGCTGCAACATCATCGGCATCGACCCGAGCACGGTGGATCACATTCGTTTCACCGCGGAGCGTGGGTTTGGCCCGATGGATCTCGATCAGATCGAGATCAGCGGCGACGTGACGCTGGAAGAGGCCAAGGGCCGCGGCAAGAACTTCAAGAGCGGACTAATCCGCGTAGAAAAGTACTTCGAGGGCACGAACATCACGGCGTACGCCGGTCCGCCCCCGGAGACCGAGCACACGGACTATTGCTGGGGTGGCTGCCCCGGCGCCATCGAAGAGGCAATCGAGATCCTGCGGCTCTTCGACGAGAAGTGCGACGAGAAGATGCCGCGCATGCACGTGGTGTTCGGCGCCTACGACGGCCCCATCGACGCGAAGCCCGGCGAGAAGGTGATCTTCATGGGCGACTGCGTGAAGTGGCAGGGCGACCTCGACGGCAAGCTGGTGCAGATCCGCAGCAAGTATCAGGATCGCTCGACCAAGGACCCGTACACGGCCAAGGCCGACGATATCTACGTGAAGAGCTTCAGCACGATGCGCAAGATCAAGGCCTCAGCCAACGAGCAATACGTGCGCTTCGAGGGCTGCCCGGTGAGCGTCGCTGAGCAGGTGCTCGCGTTGGTCGAGCTAGGTGGCTTGAAGAGCCCATTCCTCGACCCGGACAACGCGATCGAGAACACCAAGCACTACCTGATGTGGCGTTCGACCATGGCCATGAAGAAGCTGAAGGGCCATCGCTATCAGAAGCACGGCCCCTCGTCTCGCGGCGCCGCGAAGCCAGAAGTAACCCGACCGAGCAGCGACGACGCAGAGTAAAGGGCTGGTGTGACGAGTTGAGCGGCGGGTCCAGCCCGCCGCCTCGTCGTGAAAAGTTTCTAGAACGCCGAGCGTTTCCCCGAGGAAGCTGTTCGGCGTTGCTGCTTTGTCGAAGGCGCCACCTCCAGGAAGTCGCGCCCGAGCGTGCGCCCTCCAGGATCGCGAACCTCCGCCCTCACAACCCACGGGCCACCATGATCCTTTCCGCGGAAACCCGGGCGCGGGATGTACGCCCACATGCGGTCGCCTTTGCGCTTAAAGCGCAGCTTGAGGCGCCGGCCATCCACGGTGACGACGGGCACGGGCTGGTACTTCTCCGAGAGCCCCGCTGGGTCCGCGAGCTTCACGGCGACCACCAAGCGATCCTTAGGCCAAGTCGCCCCCGATGGCCCAATCTGAACGTCGGCGGAGACCTCGTTCGGGATCAGCTCGAACGCAAGCTCCGGCGCGCCCTCCTTCTCCCGCAGACGGACGTACACGGCCCGTCCAGCAGACAGGCCCATTTCTTCGGGTGCTTCCCCGAAGAAACGTGAGAGCTTGCCGTAGGTAACCTGCATTCCGCTCACACCCCCGAGGCGCACTTTTTGCCCGGGGAACAGCGCGACTCGCCCGTCCCAGCGCATGCTAGCTCCCCGCGGCAAGTCGATGCCCACGGCGCGCAGCTGGATCGGGGGGTGAGGCGCGCCGGGCAGGCCCCAGCCATCCAACGCGGTCACCCGCAGCTCGTACTGCCCCACACGGAGCTTCGGCGTGAAATGCGTGGCGACGAGCTGCTCCGTGTACACCCGGCTGCCAGCAAGCCAGAGCTGTACCTCGTAGCGAGCAGCGCTCGGCACCGGCTCCCAGCTCACGCGTTGTCCAGAGTGATCTCCACCGAGTACGAGCTGAGGACGCGGCGCTTCGAGCTTGACGGCGGGCAAGACCTCGATAGCTTCGCCGTCCGGGTGCTCTCGCGAGAAAACCTTGCGGGTTCCAGCCGCGAGCTCACGCCAGCCCTTTCCCTGCGAAAACAGTGTGCGGCCGCTCTCCGCTGAGAGCAGCATGCGCCCCGAGCGTGCACCGACGACTGCGGTTCCGTAGTGCTGGATGGTTGCGACCCCCGTCTGGACCTGGATGCGGACGGCAGTGGCGCCGCGCGGCACGCTCACTCGCGCGCGGCCCGCCCGCATCAGGAACGTGCGGCTTGGTACGCTTCCCGAAGGTCCTAGCTGAAGGGGCATGGATGGCCCGATCACGAACTCCGCGCCCGCGCTGAACTCGACAGTGGTTCCGCCCGGGAAGGCGTAGGTCGCCCCCACGCTTCCTGCGCGAAGGTGTGTGCCATCGCCGGTGACCTCACCCGCGACGACGTCGGACACGGTCGCCTGAGCCGGCGCCGCAGCCCCTAGCAGCATGCACGCGGTCAGCGCCGCCCATGCCCCAAACCGATGCTTGGTCATGTCACGCTGATCGGCAGCTCGCGGCGAACCTGGAGGTCTATTCAGTATACGAGCTGGCGCCGGCGACACGGCTGCCTCACTCGAGGCCTCAGACAGTGGTCCGCCGCAAGAGGTCACCTGCGCTTCTTTTTCGCTAACACATCCCGGGTCTGACACTAGAACTGAGGGATGCGCCTACGCTGGCTGATCGGTGCTTCAGCGTTGAGCATTGGCTGCAGCCAATGCCAGGGCGAAACACCGTCCGAGCGTCACCATACGACTCAAGCGCCAGTGATGGTCGCCGCCGAGAGCGACTCCACCTGCCCGCAGACAGCAGCACCGGAACGGGTCGGAAAGATCGAAAACTCGCAGCTGATCGAGGCGTCGGGCTTGGTGGCGAGTCGTCGCCAGCCGCCGATCCTTTGGATTCACAACGACTCGGGCAACGCTCCTGTGTTGTACGCCGTGAAGCCCAACGGCGAGAGTGTCGCCAGCTATCACCTGACCGGCTGCCAGTGTGTGGATTGGGAAGACATCGCCATTGGCCCAGGCCCCAGAGCCAACACGGACTACTTGTACATCGCTGACAGCGGAACCAACAGCCGAGCCCGCGAGGTCATCACGGTGTACCGAGTTCCCGAGCCCAAGGTGCCCACGCACCACAACGAGGAGTTGGACCTGGGCGGCGTCGACTCGATCCGCCTGAGCTATCCGGGGCACCTGGTTCACGACGCCGAGACGCTGTTTATCGACCCGCGCGACGGCGACCTCTACATCGTCACCAAGAGCGCTCTGGGGGACTCGGGAGTGTACCGCGCCAAGGCGCCGCTCGACACTCAGCTCACCGAGGAACTCGAGCTCGTGAAGCTGCTTCAATTCCCTGATACGGGCGCGCGAGGTGCCCCTCGCTCGACCGGAGGAGACATCTCTCCGGATGGCAGTGCGCTGCTCCTGAAAACGTATACCCAGGCGTTCTTGTTTCCGCGCGACAAAGCAGAGAGCGTCGGGGACGCACTTACCAAGGCTCCTTGCTCGGTGCCGCTAGCGAGCGAGCCACAGGGGGAAGCGATCGGCTTCGCCAGTGACGGCTCTGGGTATTACACCGTGAGCGAGGGCGAGTACCAGCCGATCTACTTCTTCAAATTCAAGCCCTGAGCGGGCCGCGACCGTTCAATGCATGTCGGTGCCGGGTTCCGCGCCAGGCTCAGGGCCCGGGTCCGAGTGCCTTTTCGGGTCCACGCCCCAACGCTTGAGCTTGGAGTAAAAAGTCACCTTGGAAACCTTCAGGGCCTTGGCGGCGCGGGACACGCTCCCCTCGAAGGCGCGCAGCGCATCCAGGAAGACGCGGCGTTCAACGTCTGCCAGCGGGATCACGGAGTCACGCGTCTCGCTCGGGGGAATGCTGCGACGGCTCGATGGTGGTTCCGGCAAAGCAGACATCCGCAGGCCATCAAGCGGCACTTGCAGCTCATCGATGACGGTCGTGTCCGCGTCAAGCAAGCTGACCTCTCGTTCGATCACATTCGCCAACTCGCGAACATTCCCTGGCCAAGAGTAGGCCTTCAACTCGTTCTGCAGCTCCGCACTGATGGCGATCTTGGGCCGCCCCTGAGCCTCGGCCGTATCCGCAAGGAACCTCTCTACCAGGGCCGGGATATCGTCACTCCGATCACGCAGCGGAGGCATCTGCACGTGAATGACCCGCAGGCGGAACAGCAGGTCCGCGCGAAATCTCCCGGCGGCGACGGCTTCGTCGAGGTCGCGATGCGTGGTGGCGATGACACGGCAAGGTACGGGCCGCTCCGTCGCGCCCCCAAGTCGCACCACAACGCGCTCTTGCAGCACGCGGAGCATCTTCACCTGCATGTCGAGGGGCATGTCGCCGATTTCATCCAGCAGAATCGTGCCGGCTCCGGCTTGCTCGAACTTTCCAGGCGCACCTTCTCTTCGGGCGCCGGTGAAGGCGCCTCGCTCATATCCGAACAGCTCGGCTTCCAGCAGGTCACGAGGCAGAGCAGCGCAGTTGATACCGATGAACGGCTCATTTCCACGCGGACTCCCTGTATGAATCGCCTGAGCCAGGACTTCCTTTCCTGTGCCGCTCTCGCCGGTGATCAAGATGTTCGCGTTCACTCGAGAGGCGCGCCTGGCCATGTCGAGTGCTTCGGTGAGGCAGGCTGAGCGCCCGACGATGTCCTCGAAGGACCTTCTGGCCCCCGCTGAGGTCACGCGGATCGCCATACGCTGAGCCTGCTCGAGCCCCATCAGCGTCATCACCCACCCTGCCTGAGCGCCTGCTGCAGGTGCGATCTCTCGCAGGGTCACGACGACCTGACGATTCTCCAGGGTGACAACGCGACTTTCGACTTCTTCGCCTGCAGAAGTCAGCTCCCCCAGGGCTGGCGCGACGTCCGCCAAGACCAGCCCGGGTAGGGCGATCGAGGAGCGCTGCAACAGCCTGACTGCAGCAGGATTGGCGCTCCTGATGATTCCTCGCGGATCCAGCGAAAGCACGCCTTCCTTGAGCGCACTGACGACCGCCGCGAGTTCGTCGCGAGCTCGCTCTCGAGCCTGTTCGGAGAGCACTCGACTGAGCGCCTGCGCGACGGCCTCGGCGAACACGCTTGCGAGGTGATAGTCCGAGTCCCTAAACGTGCCGTTGCGCGGGATCTTATCCACGTACAGGGCGCCGACCAACGCCGGCGCCCGCACGGGTAGCGTCAGGAGCGGCCCATATGGGGTGCTCTCCGCCCGCGTCTTCGACATGGGCTTGACTGGTGGCTCCGAGCGGCTCGGTGGCTGCCGCAAAATGGGGGCCAGCTCACGCCGCCAATCGGGAAGCTCCTCGGGCTGCATCGCACCGTTATAGCCCAGCAGCCGAGGCTCGCCGCCCGCCTCGTCGACCAGCGCCAAGACGACTCGATCGGCATCGAGCAGCCCGCCTAGGACGCGGGCTGCAGAGGTCGCGTAACCTTCGAGACTGCGTTCACTGTCCAGCGCCGCAAGCGCTTGCGTCAGGCGCTGCATCCGATCGCGGTCCGCAAGCGCTACGCCGATCAACTCCGTCAGGTCGCTGCCAACCTGTTCGATCACACGCAGAGCGCGACCGACACGCTCGGCGCTGCTGCTCGTCGCGTGTTTGACGAGTTTGGCGGTGCGGTCGTCGGCCTCCGCGCCCCCGAGCACATCGCGCAGAACATCGTTCGTGCTCACCACCACACCCCGCAGCGCGGCTGCTGCTCCTTCCAGGGCATCGACCCTCGCGGCGACACCTGAAGCCAACGCAGAGTCCGGCAATCGCCGTCCGAACTGGCGAAAACCAGAACGCAGCGCGGCGCGATCGCGAAATGTCGCGAACTCCGCCATGCACGATTGAGCGCGCCCGAGCCACAACGCCGGGTGCGCCTCGTCGTCCAAGTGCGGCGCGATTTCCAGCGCATAGAGAATCAGCAGCCGGCCCTCGATGCGACGGAACCTGAGCTTGCGACTCAGCTCCAGGGCTTCGAGCAGGACCGCGCGGGCGGCCGCAAGTTCGCGCGCCGCGAGCAAGACCTGAAGATCAACACGCAAGAGCGCGAGCTTGGGTTGTGGCTCACGGTCAAAGCGCGGACGCGCCTGCTCGACTAGCGCTCGGGCGGCGGCTACCGATCGAGCATCCAGCTCCCTCCGGATCTGTTCAAGTAAAACCTGATTCCCTACGGTAACGGCTTTCGGAGGGACGGTCGGTTCAGGTAGCTGGCTCCCGCGTCCGCGCCTGGTCAGCCGGGAGGCGCAGACCCATGCCTCCCATTGCTGATCGGTCGTTGCTTGATCGAGCGCCAGACCCAAGAGTCGAAGCTCGACGCGTTCGTCGTCATCGATCGCCAGCGCGAAACGCGCCGTCGCGAGATCCACGTCGGTCACGCGCTCGCGGCCCCCAGACTGCAGTGCAGCCTCGCGCTCCTGCATGAGCAGCAGCTCCGCTTCGTTGTCGCTGCCAGACAACCAGGCGATCTGCGCGCGATCCAGCGCGTCGAGGGGCATGTAACCTCAGAATCTACCATAGAGTCCGCCTTACCTGGCGGAGTCGTTTGCTGCTCGGCACTCCTCGCGCAGATCGCCGAGCAGACCGAATGGTCTGGAGCGAAACGCAACAAGTCTCGTCGCCTCGTCCGCGTCGGCGCGTCCTTCTCGCCTCGAGGCTGCAGCGTTCTCCCACGGAAAAGGTTGCGGGCCTGAGAATAGCTGCCGACGCCCGCGTCCGCGTAATAGTCAGCCGCTGTGGGCACCACCAAGTGGCTCAAGGCTGCTGCGGCTCGAGGCTGCTGTGGCTCGAGGCTGCTGTGGCTCAAGGCTGCTGCGGCTCAAGGCTGCTGCCGGGTCGACACATCAGCGGACCCCCGGGTTGTTCGCTGGCGCCCCACCTCACAGGCACACCTCTTTTGGGGACGCGTCGGGATCCCAATCCGAGATCACTGACCTGGAGCTGCTTCCACGGGGCGACGACTTTGCAACGCCGCGGTAGCCGCACCGGTAAGCATTGTTCTGCTTCAAGCTACGGGTGCGTTGGTCAGCGGCACTGGACCTGGCCCCGCAGACCTGGACCCGCGGATCTGGACCCGCGGTCTGACATCGTCTTGCTTGGACTCGTGACACCGCTCCGCACAGTAGCGGCCCCAGGGTGTGCTCCTATCAGGGTCAGGGTAGGTACCCCGCGCACCTCCTCGCCCTAACCGGGTTAGAGGCCCGAGATCGGGCGCGAGACCGCTTTTTTTTCGAGCAGCGTGCGATCGGCAACTGTTGAAGATTAAAGCACTTCAGAGCGTGGGTCCGGATTCGGTCCGACGGACGGTACAGGAAACTTGTGGCCCGGCAGTCAATGTGCTTCTTGCACCGCTTCGGGAGTTCAACGCACCGCCGCATTGGCCTGCTCGATGCGCGGGCGAACAATCAAAGCAGCGCCTGTTTTGCGCAGATTGAGACACCAAAGACCGCGCATGTCGGAGCTGGGCGATCCGGATACGACTCGGTGGAAGGTTCACCCACCACAGGAACAGCCGAGGGTCGGCGTCCGGAACGCTTGTTCAATGCCCCAATTCGGCGCCAAAGTGATGGCTTGTTCGGGGGGCCGCGCAAAAAAGCATGGGGGAATGCGGGTCGGGGAGATGAGTTCCCACCCCATCGGAGAAGCCTTGGGCCACTGAGCGGCCCGATCACAACCAATTGGGTGCCTGGCACCCATGCCTTCAGACCTTAGAGACGACCGTGAGCAGCCTTGGTGATGATGATCTGACCCGCAGGGACCAGCCCGATATCTCGGGCGAGGCCGGGCAGCTCATTTCCGGCAAGTTCCGGCTAGGTTCGGTGCTCGGCCTGGGCGCAATGGGCACGGTTTGGTCCGCCTATCACGAGGCGCTGGATCAAACCGTCGCGATCAAGCTGATCGCGAAAGAGTACTCCCAGTCGCGCGAGGCCAGACATCGATTCCGCGTGGAAGCGACTGCTGCAGCCAAGCTCCGCTCACGCTTCGTCGTCCAAGTCTACGATAGCGGGGAAACTGACGAAGGGCTTCCCTACCTGGTCATGGAGATGCTCAGCGGGGAGACGCTGGAGCGACGACTCGACCATGGCCCCGTCCCACTGGAAGACGTTGTTCGCATCACCGCGATGGTGGCGCGAGGCCTCAGCCTTGCGCATCAGCAAGGCATCGTTCACCGGGATCTGAAGCCAGCGAACATATTCCTCGCGCACAGCGAGGACGATGGAGGCGAGGTCGCCAAGGTCTTGGACTTTGGTATCGCCAAGGTCTCCGACGTCAACCAGAACACCTCCACGACCCGCACCGGCACCGTGCTCGGCACGCCTCAGTTCATGAGCCCCGAACAGGTGCGTGGCTTGAAGTCCGTCGATTCCCGCGCGGATATCTACTCGCTGGGTATGGTGGTCTACAACATGCTCACGGGTCGCCTTGCCTTCGAGGGCGAAGCGTTCGGCGATCTGCTGCTCTCGATTTGCACCAAGGACCTACCCTCGGTACACGACGCGGCCAAGTGGCTCCCGCAGGAGCTTGACGTTTGGTTCTATCGGTGCTGCGCTCGAGATCCCGACGACCGCTACCAGACGGCGGACGAAGCGGCCGAGGCGCTGCTCGAGGCGTCCGGGCTGGGTGGCTCACTTGGGAGCCTCAACACCATCGTTGCTGGCGGAAACAGCATTGTCCACGGAACCTTGAGTGGCTCGGTGCCGCCACCGCGCTCCGGTATGGCCACGTTGCTTGGAACAGGTGCGGCGTCAGCGCCACCGGGTCCAGGCAGTGCGCCTCCGCCACCGCTCCCGCCCGCCCCGCGGTACTTGGGTACCATCGGCACATCCAGCGTGATGGACGTAGGGCCCGCATCTCGCGCGTTGCCTCGCCCGCGATGGATTGGCGTCGGCGCGGCGGCCGCGTTGCTCCTGGGCTTTGGTGGGGTGTGGCTCGTGCGAACGCTCACCGCGCCGAGCGCAGAACCCACGGCGGCTGCGGCTCAGACCGCGGGAGCGGCAACGGCCCAGCCGAGCGTCGGCTTGCCCCCCGTGGAAATCAGCGCCACCGCGGATCCCAACTCAGCGCCCGCCGGGGAGCCCGCGGAAGCGTCGGACGCGGGCGTGAGCAGCGACGCGGGCAAGGAAAAGCCGAAGGTCTCCCCGACCTGGAAGGGTTTCCAGAAGAAACCTAGCGAGCCAGATCTCGGCTTCTGAGCCGGGCTCCGCGGCGGTCAGCTGCGAACAAGCAGACAGGCAACGAGCCAGGCGCCTGTCGTCCGTCCCCGGCGCCTCGTGCTGTTTCACACTCGATCAGGGGCGGCAAGCTTGGTAACCGCTCGTTGCCAGTCGGCACAGCTTTGCTGCGCCTGACGCCAGCAAACGTGTAGAGTGAGTGAGACCATGCAGGGTGGGAGAGGGCGAGCGAAGCGGAGCAAGACGCGTATTGGGGCGGTGCTGCTCTCGACAGTATCATTCGCCTTGTTGCCGCTGCTTGTTCCCAAATTGGCTCACGCGGAACCGAGCGAGTCTGAACTTGCGGCAGCGCGCACGCTGGGGGTGGAAGGCGTCAAGCTTGCCTCCGCGGGGAAATGTTCAGAAGCGATACGGCTACTCGAGCGTGCTGCAGAACTCTACGCCGCGCCAACCATCCTAGTTCCCTTGGCGCGTTGTCAGCTGCAAGAGGGCGAGCTGCTTGCCGCAGTAGCCGTCTTGCGCAGGGTGCTCGACACCGAACTCCCCGCTGACGCGCCAAAGCCGTTCGTCGAAGCCCAAAACGAGGCTGAAGGGCTGCTCGCGTCTGCCCTCCCCCGCGTCCCGCGCCTGATGATCAAAGTCGAGGTCTTGGGGGATAGCCCAGCGAAAGTGTCCATCGATGGCAAGGCGGTCCCGCCTGAGGAAACGGACGGCGTCAGCCTCGACCCGGGCTTGCATCAAGTACGCGCCGAGGCGCCAGGCTACTTGCCCGCAGCGAAGGCCATCAGACTGAAAGAGGGCGAGCGTGCAGAGGTGGTGCTCACCCTGAAGGTAGCGCCGCTCGACACACACGAACCCGAGCCCGCCGTTCCGCCAGCGAATCCCGACCCGGGGGCTGCGGAGGACACGCATGATCCGACTCTCACGTGGGTAGCACTTGGAGTTGGCGCAGCGGGCGTACTCGTCGGAGGTGTCTGCGGGATCATTGCCACGCAGAAAGAGGCTCAGCTGGCCAAGGATTGCCCTGGCGGAAAGTGCCCACGGACTTCCGACGCGGACCTCACCAACACCAAATCCTACGCCGTGGCATCCACCGTTGGTTTCGCGGTAGGCGTTGTTGGGCTGGCCATCGGGGGGTACCTGTGGTTCTTCGACGGAGCCGACCAGCCCGCACCCACCAGGGCAGCGAGGGGACCTCGCGTCGGCGCTTTCGTCGGCCTCTCCAGCCTGGGACTAGCGGGGGAGTTCTGAGCATGGCTCTTTCCGGGAGGCAACTGATGCGCCCACTGGCCGCATGCCTGGTGACCACTCTGGTGGGCAGCGTTGGATGCAGCAACGTTCTCGGGTTGGACCGCTACGAGGTCGACGACTCCGGCGGCACGGGGCAAGGCGGCGCGGGCGCGGTTGGTGGCTCTGGCGGCAGCCAAGGCGGTTCTTCAGGCGGAGGAGTTGGTGGCACGGCGGGAGTCGGCGGTTCGGGAGGCTTCTCGAACTGCGACGGCATCAGTCAGCCAAACTGGGACGTGGTGCGCTCTTGCATCCTTCGCAACTCGTGCTCTCCGTTCGTACAAGGCATCACGATCAGCGACTGCGTTACCTGGAACTACCAGTCGGCGTTTCTCGGCACCTCATGCACGCTCGCCGCGAAAAACTGTGACGACGTCGCGACCTGCGTTGGCTACGGCTTCGCTGGCGACGCGTGCGATGGTCAAACTGGGATCCGTTGCGAGAACAACGTCGCGTACGATTGCAAGAACGACTTCTTCCTCGACTGCTCGACTCGGGGTGGCACCTGCGTGCTCTACGACTCCAACGGGGACTTCGTAAACGACTCCGCAGGATGCAAGGTCACCCAGTGTTCGGATCCCGACGGAACCGAGCGTTGTGAAGGCAACAACTACTACACCTGCATCGGGGGCGAGGGCATCGGCGCCGCGTGCTCCGCCGTTCAGGCCGAGTGCCGCAGCCAGGGCGGACAAACGGGCTGCTTCCTGAAGACCAGCGACAGCTGTACAACGAGTGGCCTGACCTGCGACGGAAACACCGCGAACCTCTGCACCGGCGGCACCCTGCTGAAGCTCAATTGCACCTCGGTGGGCCTGGAGTGCTCCGACGACCTCTCCGGCACGTATTGCGCTGCCGCGGGCTGCACGCCCGAGCAAGCGAGCGCTTGCGAAGAGAGCTGCAACGGCTCGGTGATGAGCCTCTGCTACGGCGGTGTGCCGTTCGCCGTGGACTGCCAGGACTACGGCTTCGCGCGCTGCGGGATGTTCAACAACCCGTCGTCTCAGACCATGTTCGCGCAGTGCTACTGAGGTAAGGGACGCAACACGCAGGTGACACCTGAGGTCAATTCCGCTCAACCTTTGCACCAGCGCATCTGGCTGGCTAGGGTCCGCCGGTGATTCTCCAGCGCCCCGCACAGCACGTGATCTTCGACCTCGACGGCATCCTGCTCGACACGGAGATCCTCTACACCCGAGCGATCCAGGCCGTGGTGAGCGAGTATGGTAAGACCTTCGATTGGAGCATCAAGGCCAACATGATTGGGCGCGACAGCCGCGAAGGCGCCGCCTACTTGGTTGAGACACTGCAGCTACCCTTCAGCGGATCCGAAATGTTGGCTCGGCGCCGCCCGCATCTCGAGCGGCTCTTTCCCACGGTCGAGGAGAAACCCGGGGCAGCGGCTTTCGTCGCGCAACTCAAAGAGCGGAAAGTCGCCATGGCGGTAGCGACCAGCGCGGAGCGCGCGTTGACCGACCTGAAGCTCCAGCGTCACCCCTGGTTTTCCCTATTTGATCACCTGATCTGCGGCGATGACGCAGGCGTCGCGAAGCTCAAGCCCGCCCCGGACATCTTTTTATTTGCCGCACAGAAATTAGGGGTCGAGCCCAGCGAGTGTGTCGTGCTTGAAGACTCCCCCGCCGGGGTCGAGGCAGCGCTCGCCGCCGGGATGCAAGTAGTCGCCATGCCGGACCCCGAGCTTGGACCGGCAAGGTTCGGCAAAGCCACGGCCGTGGTCGCGGGCTACGCGGAGCTTAGCCCCGAGCTTCTGGGCCTCTAGGCGCCGGCCCGACGTAGCGCGCCCGCGGGCGCAACAGCTCCGGTTGCTCCCGCTGCTCGAGCACGTGAGCGACCCAGCCGCCAGCTCGCCCCAAGGCGAAGAGGCCGGCCGCGGCGCCTCGTGGGAGGCCCAGCGCGAGGCTCACCCCGACAAGACCCGCGTCGAGCGTCGGTCCCGGACGGCCGGTGCTCTGCATCGCGGCAGCCAGAGCGTTGAGCACGCTCAGCGACCGCCCCTTCGCGTGACGGGAGGCCAGCTCGAGCAGCAGCGTCCCTCTTGGATCTCCGTGCGGATACAGCGGGTGCCCGAATCCCGGCAGCTGCTCTCCCAGGCGTGTGCGCTCCTCGACGACGCGCTTCGCCAGGCTGGGACGCTGCACTTCGTGGACCAACGCCTCGACGCGATCGCAGGCCCGACCGTGGCGTGGACCGGACAGCGCGCCGAGCCCGGCGCTCACGCTGGCGTAGAGGTTGGCTCCAGCGCTCGCTGCCACTCGGGCGCAGAAAGTCGACGCGTTCAACTCGTGATCCAGGCAAGCGATCAGCGCGGCGTCGATCAAGCGAATGTGCGCCTCGGCGCGGCGCCCGCTCGACCCCAACACACCGCGTACTACTCGGCTAGCGATTGATTGCGGTTCGAGGGCTGCGGAGAGGTCGCCACCCGTGACGGCGGGTCCCAGACACGCGGCGAGCAAGCTGATGAGGCGCCTGCCCCGCGATCGCTCCGCCTCCGCAGTTGCCCCATGGCTCGAGGGGTCATCCAACGCCACCCAGGGTACGAGCAGCTGCAGCGCCTCCAGCGAGCCGAGCTCAGGCACCTGGCGGATGCGCTTGAGCCAGGGCGCCAAGGCGGACGCACGGGGCAATCGCACCTCACTCCACCGCTCCCTCTCCCCCGAGTCCCCGTACCACAAGCGCTCGCACGCTGCTTCATACGGTACGTGCTTTGCGATCAGCTCACCAAACGGTACCCCGCGGTAACAAGGCCCCGCCTCGGTGATCTCCGTGATGCTAGACGAGAGCACGGGCTGCCCCCAGTTCAGCGCGCCCTCCGCCGCCGCCGCGTGGCCCGCTCTCGCTTGGGATGAGCGCAGGAGCCGCCTCACCTCGGACTCGGGATACACGCGCGTGCGGGCGCTGCCTGGAGCGCGCTCGCTGCGAAGCTTGCCTCGGCTCGCGTAGGCGTAAAGCGTGGGAAGCTGCACGCCGAGCAGGGCAGCGGCTTCACTGGCTGTCAACAGTCGGTCAACCATGATCAATACATTGATCTATCAATCAATCTTGATCAATGTGTCGTCGGCGCCATGCTTCGCCCATGGCAGATATCGCTGAAACGGATCGACTGGCCACGGTCGTGCCCGCACCCGTGGTCGGACTGGAAGGGATCATCGTCGCGGAGACTCAGCTGAGCCAGGTCGACGGTCAGGCAGGCCGGCTCGAAATCGCGGGCTACCCGGTAGAAGAGCTGGCCCAATGCATGGCAATCGAAGAGGTAGCCGATCTCCTCTGGCGGGTCGGCAGCGGCACACACCACGCCGCTGTACGCTCGTCGCTTGGCCAAGCGCGACTCGCCGCGCATGCAACGGTGCGGCGCCTGGGCGACGCGCTCGGACAGCGGGACGCGATGGACGCACTGCGCGCGAGCGTCGGTCATCTGAGCCTGCAGGCGGGTGAGCAAGAGACCGCGATCGCGCTAACGGCAGCGGTCGCGGTGTTCGCTGCTCACACCTCGCGGAAACGTCGCGGCCTGCAACTGATCGAGCCGGACCCCCGGCTTTGCCACGCGGAGGACTACCTGCGCATGCTGCACGGGAAGCCGGCGAGGCCCGAGGAGATCGACGCCCTGCAGCGCTACTGGGCCACAGTGGTTGACCACGGCATGAACGCTTCGACGTTCACGGCGCGAGTCGTTGCGTCCACGGGAGCGATCTCGTGAGCGCGGTCACCGCTGCCATCGGAGCGCTCAAGGGCCCGCTTCACGGAGGTGCGCCCGGTCCGGTGCTCGATATGCTGCGCGCCATCGGTAGCCCCGAGCGCGCACAGCCTTGGCTCGAAGCGACGCTGGCGCGGGGTGAGCGCATCATGGGCATGGGCCATCGCGTCTATCGTGTGCGCGACCCCCGCGCGGAAGTGCTGGCGCAAGGGGTGCGCGTACTCGCGACAGCCGAGGGGAGCGATGCTCAACGCTTGGCCGACAAACTCACGCTCGCGGGTCGCGTGGAGCGAGAGGCGACGCTACTTCTCAACGCCCGTCACCCGCAGCGTCCACTATCGGCGAACGTTGAGTTCTACACCGCGGTGCTGCTCGACGGCGTCGGCATCGAGGCTGAGGATTTCACCCCAACGTTCGCCGCGAGTCGCGTGGTCGGCTGGTGCGCCCACGTCATGGAGCAAAGGCGTACTGGGCGTCTCATCCGCCCGACCTCTACCTATCGCCGCCCAGAACGCGCTCAAGCCTGAGCAAGCGCTTGGCAAGCGGGGGGGGAGAGAGAACACTACGCGGCCACGTGCGTCGCTTTTCACTGCTTTGCCTGTCGCTCGCCGCCTGCTGCTGCGTAAGCACCGCGTGGGCGCATCAGTTCGCGATGAGTGTGCTCAGCGTCGACATCGGCCAACGAAAGCTCGATGCAGTCCTGGACCTCGATGTCCGCACGTTGCTCGATGTTCAGGCCTACGACACGAACGACAATGGTGAGCTGGAGGCCCCTGAGCTCGACGAAAACAAGACGCGACTCTCAGACTACCTGGACAAGAAGCTCGGCTTCAAGAACGCCGGGAAACCTTGTTCCCCCACGGAAACTACGATCGAGCTCACCGAGGGGCGCCGGGTGCTCGTACACCGGAGCTACGCTTGTCCAGCCGCCTCCGAGGTGACTCCCCTCGGCACCTTGAGCGTGGACAACTCAATCTTCATGGAAGACACGGGTGGCCACCGCGTTGTCGGGA
Source organism: Polyangiaceae bacterium (assembly GCA_041389805.1). Classification (GTDB taxonomy): domain Bacteria; phylum Myxococcota_A; class Polyangia; order Polyangiales; family Polyangiaceae; genus JAHBVY01. The sequence continues at coordinate 70,563 of JAWKRD010000023.1, forward strand.
AGTTCGTGCTGGGCACGACGCCCATCCACCACGTCTTCCTGCCTGAGAGCCAACACTTCGAGTTCGACGCGAGCACCGCGCCCGATCTGCCCGGTGGAAGAGCACACAGCGCGGCACCCTTGTCACAGAGGACAGGCGGTCAGAAGCCCACGGCAGATCCGCCCAAGGAAGATGTTTCGTTCGTCGGCTGGGTACGAGAAGGTATCAAGCACATCCTGCTCGGCTACGACCACATCCTGTTCGTGATCGGACTGGTCGTCGTGGTGCGGCGCTTCAAGGAGCTTGCCCTGGTCGTGACGTCGTTCACCCTCGCCCACAGCATCACGCTGGCTCTGGGGGCCACCGGGACCATCAGCGTGGCGTCTCGGCTCGTCGAGTCGCTGATCGCCGCTAGCATCGTGTTCGTGGCCTGGGACAATTTCAGGCGCTTCGGCCGCAAGTTGCGTCGCAACGACCAGAGCAGCGGAGACCAGAGCAGCGGAGACCAGAGCAGCGGAGACCAGAGCAGCGAAACCCAGAGCAGCGGAGACCAGAGCAGCGAAACCCAGAGCACCGAAACCCAGAGCCCCAGGGAAACGCACGCGGCGCTACCTTCTGCACCGAAGCGCCATTTCCTCACGTTCGGCTTTGGTCTGGTTCACGGCTTCGGCTTCGCCAGCGTACTGACGGACCTTGGTCTGCCAACTCGCGGGCTGCTCGGCGCGTTGCTCGGCTTCAATCTGGGTGTTGAGATCGGACAACTGGCGCTGGTCGCGCCGCTCTATCCGCTCGTGCGATATCTGCACAAGAAGCCGCAGCACGAGCTCCTGCTGGTGCGCGCTACGAGCGTGGTGATCGGCGCGCTCGGCTCGCTGTGGTTGATTGAACGCGCCTTTGATTTGAGCTTGATGCCGTTCTGAGCCAGCCCGAGCTCGCGCTACCCCGAGTCTTCGCAAACCCAAGTTAGAAGCATCCCTGAAGTCTTCGTTCGTAGGCCAAAGGCGGGTGGAGTCACGGCGCGTGGTCGGCCATCATGGCGGAATGAAACTCGGACTGACGCTGGGCTATTGGATGCCCGATCCCTGGGACCCGACAGACCTGGTGCTGGAAGCGGAACGCCTGGGCTACGACTCGGTCTGGACCGCGGAGGCGTACGGCTCCGATTGCTTCTCCCCGCTGTGCTGGATCGGCGCACGCACCCAGAAGATCAAGCTGGGCACGGCCATCATGCAGCTTTCCGCGCGGACCCCAGCCTGCGCGGCGATGACGGCACTCACCATCGACCACCTCTCGGGAGGACGACTGATCCTCGGCATCGGCGCGTCCGGTCCGCAGGTGGTCGAAGGCTGGTATGGTCAGCCCTTTCCTCGCCCCCTCGAGCGCACGCGCGAGTGGATGCAACTCTTTCGTGCGATGGTCGCGCGCGAAGCGCCAGTGGAGTTCGCTGGCCGTCACTATCAGCTGCCATTCCCGGGAGGCACCGGCCAGGGCAAGCCGCTGAAGAGCATCATCAAGCCGCTGCGCAAGCACATCCCTGTCTTCATCGGGGCAGAAGGCCCGAAGAACATCGAGCAAACGACGCAGATCGCCGACGGCTGGCTGCCGCTCTTCATGTCGCCCACGCGCTTCGACCGCTTCGAAGACAGCTTGCAGCAGCGTGGACCCGACTTCGAGATCGCCGCGACCGTAATGTGCTTCCCTACGGATACGGTGGAGGAGGGGCTGATGCGCGTGAAAGGCATCCTGGCCTTCTACATCGGTGGTATGGGCTCCAAAGACGACAATTTCCACAAGAACCTGCTCGGGAGACTGGGCTTCGCGGACGCCGCCGAAGAGATCCAGGAGCTGTTCATGGCGGATAAGCGGTTCGAGGCCATGGCCGCGGTACCTGATGACCTCGCCGACGAGATCGCCCTGGTCGGTCCCAAAGAGCACATGAAGGAGCGCCTGAAGCAGTGGAAGGCGAGCCCGGTCACCACGCTCAACGTCACCACCCGCGACGTCGACACACTCCGCTTCCTTGCGGAAGAGGTGCTGTAGTCTCGAGCGAAACGGCACGCCGCTCTCGTGCTCAGCTCCGCTTCGCTTTTCGGGATTTCAACCGCCGAGGACGCCAAGAGCGCTTGGCGGTTCCCCTTCTGAAGGGAATCAACCGGGTGACGGGGATGACGCCGGGTCCGACTTCTCGACGTGTAGCCAATCGAAGAAGACTTCCATCTGCTCGCGCTGGGGGGCTGGCATGAACTCAAAGTTGCGCCCGCGGTCGATGATCTCCCAGAAGTCCTTGGTGGTGACGCCTTCGAGCTGCGCGCGAATCGTGATGAGGCGATCTCGCGGCTCCTCCGCCATGTCGTCGGCGATGGTGCGCGCCTTTTCGACTTCCTGCTGGTGGAGGTAATACGCCGCGAGCTTCACCTGGGCCTTGCGTACGCCTAGCAGCGCCTTTTCCTGGGAGCGCACGCGTACCTGCCGGTCGAGCTCTAGGAACTCGGCGAGCATTTCACGCTCTTGAGGGCACTTGCAGGTGTGCGCGTGCTGAATCAGCGCGGAAACGTCGTACGCGACGGTCTCAGTCACGAAGGTGAGCTTCATGTCGAAGCTGACGTGACCGTAGTAGTTCATGTGCTTCACGCCGGCGAGCGCTTGCTCTCCGTTGCCCTGGGAAATCAGCGCTTCGATCAGCAAGCGATACTGATTCAGGACGTTGTAGGCGGTGCGCACGTCGCGCGCGTTGAGGGTCGCGCGCATGTAGGAGTTCATGTAGCGAAAGACGAGAGTCATCAGCTCCTCGTCCTTGGCGGCACCCGCGGCTTCCCCGATGTAACGAGTGTCGATGGCGATCAAGTAGTTGATGTCACGCATCGACCCGAGGGCCTCGTTGTAGATGCCGAAGTACTGGCGCATCGCCTTCCACTCGACCCAGGTACGACGCTCCTCGAGATCCGCGAGGCTCTCGGGGTCCATCGCGACGAAGTCCGGGTTCTCGCGGATACCTGGGCCGATCTTGAACCAGATGGGCGATGCGGAAGACTTCTTGGCCAGGTACTCAAGGGTGAAGTCCTTGATCGCGTCTACGGCGCCGCTGGCGATGATCTTGTCCTTGCCGCTGATCGAGTTGCTGGTGAGGTCCGTGAGCTCTTCCATCGCGGCGAGCGCTCCGACCTGACCCTGCGCCGAGCGCTCCGGATCCGTCTGCGAACTACCGCGTACGATGGTGTTCACCGCGTCACGTCGGATGCGAGCGATGATGTTCATCGGCTCGAGGAACCAGAACACGTAGCTGAAGTAAGGGGCCATCAGCACCAGGCCGAACGCGGTGGCGATCAGCATCACCGCCAGCGTCACCACCGGCACGAAGTCCTGGTGAAGCGAGAGGCTGACGCAGACGCCGCACACGCACGCCACGACGTAGTAGGCCATCACCGAGAGGTTCACCCGATCTCGCAAGAACATCCGCGCGACACCGGTGTAGCGCTCTGCAGACAGCTGCACGATGATGGAGACGACGGTGATGACGATACCGAAGACGGCCAGGATCATCCCAGCGAGGGATGAGACCGCGTCCGTGATGCTGCCCGGGTCGAACTTGAGGTAGTTATCGAGCGCGCTCGGCTTGGCAGCGCGAGCCACGTCCCAGGCGTAAAAGCCCCAGAACACCAGAAGCGCTGCCCCACCCAACACCGCGATCTGCAGCACCCAAGTCCGCGCGTGCGATACCTGCGACTTCATCGGAGCCCGCTACTCTAGTACACTCGTTACGGCATCGAGGGGCGAATCGCGCCGCGCCGCAGGAAACGGCGCCGGATGATTCCGCACGCGCGTCAGAGCCGTAGGTCGCGTGCAGAAAGCCACGTCAGAAAGCACCTGCGTCAGAAAGCGCTGCGTTAGAAAGCGCTGCATCGCTTTCGAGGGCATACCTGCGACGCGGTCACCCTCGACGCACAGCCGCGAGACAGGCACAGCTGCGAGACAGGCACAGCTGCGAGACAGCGTACTGCTTCGAGACGGGACGCCGACTTGGCCGCATTTGACGTTTGCTCGGTTACCTTTTCCGCGAATATTCTCAGAACCATGCTCACCTTCAGTCAAGACGGACCCACCGCAGAGCGCCAGATGCGCGCGGTGATCTTCTACCTGACGACCTTCGGTTACATCGACGGCGACTTCGATGACTCCGAGAAGACGTTCGTCCGTGACTACATCAAGAAGCTGGTGGAGCACCGGGTCGACGGCGCCGTGACCAAGGACGACACCAAGCTTCGCAGCGAGCTAATCGGCAAGTACACCAAGCATTTCCACGAGGTTTTCGAAGGCATTGACCGCCAGGTGAAGGAGCTCTTCACCGAGGCGGTTGCTGACGGAGAGAACCAAGATCAGTTCGTACACTCCAAGCTCAAGCTGCGCTGCTTCGAGATCTTCAAGTCGTTCGACCAGAAGAATCAAGAAGGGCTGATGGACACCATCGACGAGCTGATTCACGCCGACGGCCAGGTGCACCCCGCGGAAGTGAAGTTTCGTGGCGAGCTAGCTCATCTGCTGGAAGAGGACCTGGAGGTCGAGCTGCTCGACGACGAAGAGGAGCGCAAGCCAGTCGCCATCGCCGAGACCACCAAGCCGGCGCTGGCTCAGGACAATCATCCCTTCTTCGACCAGTTCGAGCACCACTACAGCAAGGATCCGGAGAAGCTGCTGAAGCAGATCAAGGCGGACCGCGAGCTCCTGGATCGGGTGATTGGCCTCTTCGAGGATCAGCGGGCGCGCGGTGCGGGCAAGCTCACCGGGAGGAAGCAGGTCCAAGAGTTCGCAGGGCAAGACCCATTCCTCGACTCCCACGTCTACATCCACCCCGCGAAGGAGAACGTCGACTACGAGCTCACCGTCGTCGGCGACCTGCACGGGTGCTACAGCTGCATGAAGGGCGTGCTGATGCAGTCCGACTTCTTCACCAAGGTCGGCAAGTACCGCGCGGATCCGCAGAACTCGACATACCCGATTCTAGTGCTGCTGGGCGACTACATCGATCGCGGCATGTTCAGCTACCAGGGCGTGCTGCGCTCGGTCTTGCAGGTGTTCTCGACGGCGCCGGAACACGTCTACGTGCTGCGCGGCAACCACGAGTACTACTTCGAGCACCAGGGCAAGGTGTACGGCGGCGTGAAGCCCGCTGAGGCCATCAACACGCTCAAGCCGCACGTGCCTGCCGAGGTGTTCCAGCACTACATGAAGCTGTTCGACGCGATGCCGAACATGCTGTTCTTCGACCGCTTCCTGTTCGTGCACGGCGGTATCCCCAGGGATCTGCTGCTGAAGGAGAAGTACAAGGACCTCTCGAGCCTCAACGACTGGGACATCCGCTTCCAGATGATGTGGAGCGACCCGTCCAGCGCGGACGTCATCCCGGCGTCGCTGCAGGAGCAATCTGCGCGTTTCCCGTTCGGGCGACTGCAGTCTCAGGCGTTCCTGCAGCGCATGGGATGCCACACGCTGGTGCGGGGCCACGAGAAGTTCGACGAGGGCTTCAAGCGCATCTACGACGACGAGAACCAGCTGCTCATTTCGCTGTTCTCCGCAGGTGGACACGACAACCACGACCTGCCCAAAGAGAGCAGCTACCGCTCGGTGACGCCCAAGGCGATGACGCTACGGCTGAAGAACGGCGCCAGCGAAATCACGCCTTGGCTGATCGACTATCAGTCTTTCAATGATCCCGATCGCAATCGCTTTTTCCAGGCGGAACCGGAGATCGAACACCGTATGGGTTGAGGTGCTTGGGCAGTCCAAGACTGCTAGACGATTTCTTGGGGGTGAGGTCCGTCGCAGCCCCTCACCCCCATCCGAAAAGCGCCAGGTTCATCCGCGTCAGGCTGCGGCGACGTAGTCCACTTGACCGCTCAGCGACTGCGCGAGCTTCTTGCGGGCGCGGCTCTCGAGCTGACGCGCGCGCTCGCGGCTGATGCCCATGCGCCGCCCGAGCTCAGCCAAGCTCAGGGCTTCGCCGTCTTCAGCCATGAGGCGTTCGCGGACGATGCGGCGTTCCCGCGCGTCGAGGTCCCTCAGCGCACGCTCCACCACCTCCCGCACTACACGCTGCCGTTGCTCGCGCATCAACGTGAACTCCTGGCTCTCGGTGTCGGACTCCATCTGCTCGATCATCGGTGAGGAGTCTTCGCGCACGCTGCGATCCAGAGACACGTCCCCGGAGTCCAGGCGTTGCAACATCGCCTGCACCGCGTCGTCACTGAGATCGAATTGCTTCGCCAGCTCTTGCTTCACGAGCTCCGGATCACCGAGCTTTGCCTGAAGGCGCGAGCGCTCGCGACGCAGCTTGAAGAACATGCGGCTGCGCATGACACCGCTGCGGGTCTGGACGATGCTCCAGGTCGCGAGCACGTGGTTGATCATTCGCGCGCGGATCCAGAACGCAGCGTAGGTCCCGAAGCGGTAGCCGAGCTCGGGCTCGAACTTGTCCAGGGCCTGCAGCAGACCGACGTTGCCCTCGGCCATCAGGTCGGCGAGGGGCACGCCGTATGCGCGAAGCTTGCGCGCGATGGCGGTCACCGCTCGTAGTTGTGAGCCCACCAGGCGCTCGCGGGCGCGCGGGTCACGGTTGTTCTTCCAGGCCCAGGCGAGCTCGAGTTCATCTTCGCGGGACAGGCTGGGGAATGAGGTAGCGAGTGAGTCGTAGCGACTGACAACAGGGTCTCGGTTCATGGGGATGCTCCTGGCGATGCGCGGTAGTGCCCTTGCGCCCCCTAATCATTGTCCAAGACAAAAGTTTGTCAATGTCGTTTGTCCGGTTTTGTCTGTCTTTGTCCAAGTTTTGTCTATGCGTTGTCCAGGTCCAGAAAACGGCCTGCAAACCACTGAATTCACTCAGGTTCTTGGCGATCGAGGCTAGCGTCGACCACTCACAGAGATGGACAAACCTTGGACAACTCGCGCCGCCGGCGGACGCGCGGGTGCGCGGGTGCGTCGCGGTTTGGAGAGCCCACCCCACGCGTCGAGCTGCGACGAACGCAGCTCAGCCGTGCTGCACGCGCAACACGTCCAGCAACGACGTGAGCGACTTCCAGTCAGTGACGATGGCGTAGCGGGAGTCGTCGAAGCGCAGCATCGGAGCTTGCGCGCCCCCGACCCACAGCGCGCTGAAGCGCGGCAAACGTTCGAGCAGCACGCCGATCGCCGACTTGGCGCGCTGGAGATCGTACCCCAGTGCAACCGACAGCCCGACGGCATGAGCGCGCATCCCGGACGCTGCCTCGATGATGTCTTCGATGGGAGTGTTCACGCCCACGAGGCGCGGCCGGACCCCCCGCGCCGCCGCGATCAAGCTCACCAGCTCCAGACCTAGCCCGTGCTGCTCGTCGGGCAAGGTGGCGAGCAGTAGGACTGGCCCCGAGTCGGGCTCCGTGTCGAATAGCAGCTGCCGACACCGGGAACTCAGCTGCTGGCTGAACAGGTGCTCGTGGCGGACCGCAAGCTCCCCCGCCTCCCACAGAGACCCGACGCGGTCGATGAGCGGGGCAGCGTAGTCCGTGGCGAAGCGCTCGGCGCCCAGGCTGTCTGCCGCGTCTGCCAAGGCGTCCCGCAAGAAGTCGACGTCCTCTTGCTTCAGCCGGGCGATCACGGTGTCGAGTTCCGGGGGAGGCAGGCGGGAGACGCTAGCCCGTGGACCGCCGGCGCTCCGCTGCAGGAGCGCCTTGAGCTCCTCCTCGTTCATTTGCACGGCCTCGCCCGCGCGGGCGCCGGCATCCATCGCGCGGCGCACCAGGATCAAGCGGGCGACATCTGCATCCGAGTAGACCCTAGCCCCACTCGGAGTGCGACTTGGCACCGGGAAGCCATAGCGGCGCTCCCAGATCCGAAGCTTGTCCGGCGTGATGCCGGTAAGCCGCGACGTCACGCCGATCGAATACTCGGATTGCATCTCGGCGTCGCGATCAGGCTGCTGCGTCATACTCCCGACGGAGTCTGTCGAACCATCCCGGCACTTAGTCAATGGTCAGTGCGTTTGCTGGGAGCGGTTCCCACGCCACCCGAGCCGGGCATTGGCGGTTTTTCCCGCAAGCGCGCCGGTTCGCACCAAAGTTTGGCGAATCACCCAGCTCTCCTCTGCCTCGATGACTTGGACGTTCCGCCCCTGTTTGGTTCCCACCACCTCACCAGCGCGGAAACACAAGCGATTAGTAAGAAGTGCCGGTACTCGCTCGCCCGCCACGGTCAGCCCGCGCAAGTTCAGCGGATCTGCCGCGCTGATGGATACCAAAACAGGTTCACTGGTCTCGCGGCGTAGCGCCCGGAGCTGACTGACCGCCTCAGGGAGCGCGTACTGCTCCCCGGAGAAACCAGCGACGAAGCGCCCCCCTCGGAGCTCACCGCGCGCCTCAAGACGCCGCAGCACTCTGACCAGGTCCCGCCAAGGGGGAAGTCCGGCTTCGCGCTCAACGAGCTTGCGAAAGACCACGCCCCAGCGCACCAGAAGTCGCCGCGCGATCTGCTCGGTTTGATTCCACGCGGCATCGGGTTCGAGGTTGCTGCCGTGCCCCACCGCTACATCAAACAACGACCAGCGCCCACCAAGCTCCATCCCCTGCCCGGCGCGCCGTCCATGGCGGCGATGCATCTGTCCACGTTGAGCGCTAGGGACGATCAAAGCACGCAGCCCGGCGAAGCTATCGCTGTTCGCGAGCCCAAGCGCCACCAGCTCAGCGAGGCCCTCCTCCACCTGCGTGCGTAGGAGCCCACTGCGCCCCATGAGGTCCATGAAGAAGCACGCACCCGAGGCTTGCAGCACCTGCTGCACGCGCGCGGCGGCGGAAGAGAGCTCCGAGCCTTCGTCGCTAGGCTGGCCGCCCGCACACCACACCTCAAGGTTCGTACGACTCACCAGCGCAACCGGCGTAGCTCGCACCGGAGCCGGCTTGGCCCGACGTGCACCGGTGGACTGGGGCGGCGTGCGCCGGAGCCAGGTAACCCGACCCGACAGGCACAGCAAGTCGAGCCACGCGGGGTCGTAGTCGGCGATCCGCGCCGGAAGAATCTCCTGTTCCCAAGCCGCGGCGGGCGCCTCGAAACCTTCGAGCTGGTCGAGCACTTGAGCCAGCGCATCGGGCCCCGAGCCTTGATACCCGGGCTCGACGCGCTGCCAACGCAAGAGGAAGCGCATGAAGTCGGTTTGCTGAACCGGTTCGATCTCGCTACGCAAACGCGCGAGCGTGTAGCGGTGAATGCGCGCGAGGAGTCCACGCTCACACCATTCATGCCCTTCGCGCTGTTCACCGCTCTGCCTGGTGAAAGAACCACGCAGAACGAAGCCCTCGGTTTCGAGCGTGAGCAGCGCGAGCTCCACGTCCTCCGCCGGCAAGGCCAGATCATGGGCAAGCGTTGCCGCACGAATTGGCCCACGACACTCCACCTGACCCCGGACCAGCTCCACGAGGATCTCTTCACGGCTGCGCTGGACATTGGGTACTAGCTTCTGCGGGACGTTGATCAGCGGCGTCTCAGCTGCCCCAGGGTACGCAGCGCGAAGCTCGACCAAGCGCTCTACGGCGATCCACAACCCGCGCCCCGCGCGCGTCGTGGCCAACGTCACGCGCCCGGTCTGAGCCAACGCCTCGAGCCCGGAGCGCCACCCGAGGTCCCCTGCGCTCTCCTGGCTCACCGCTCCCAACACTTGCAGCGCGTCGGCTAGCTCATCCGCGTCACGAACCGTTGGCCAAGCTTCTTCCTGAACTCTCGCGATGGCTTCGGGGTCCAGCGCACCGAGTTCGCTCGCCTGAGACGGAGACAGCCAGCGCCGCGCGGAAACAGCTTGGGTGCGGCGCTCCTCGAGAGGGGCGTCGTCCAGGAATGCGTAAGGTCGCGCACTCAAGATCTCCAAGGAGAGGGGTGACGGCTCGGTGAGATCTCGCGCGACGAGTCGTTTCTCGCCGCCGACTACGGCGGCCAGCACCGCCTCGAAGGCGCTCACATCCATCGCCTCGACCAGGCAGTCGTTGACCGTCTGTTGGACGAGCGGATGCTCTGGAACCTCCCGTGGTCCTTCCAAATTCTCCTGACAGGCGACTTGATCCGGGAAAACGAGCGTCAGCAGATCCGCGGCGTTCATGCGCTGGAGCCGCGGGGGAACCCGGCTGCCCCCACGGAAACGGGATATCGCAAGAGACCTGGTCGCGTTCCAGCGCCACCGCGTCTCGAACATGGGAGCGACCAGCAGCGCCTGAATCAACAGCGGCCGCACGGTGTTGGGGTGCAAGTAGCGGAACACCTCTTCGAGAGGGAACGAGTGCGTGGGGCCAAGGGACAAGATCAGCGCGTCCTCGGTAGCCGCCGACTGCAGCTCGAAGTTGAAGCGCTGGCAGAAGCGCTTGCGAAGGCTAAGCCCCCAGGCGCGGTTCACGCGGCCGCCAAACGGCGCGTGGAGGACGAGCTGCATGCCGCCGCTTTCATCGAAGAAGCGCTCGAGCACCAGCGTGTCTTGCGTCGGCAGGCAGCCAAGCGCCTGGTGTGCGGCCGCGAGGTACTCGATGAACTGACTCGCGGCCGCCTTCGGGATCCCAGGGCTCGTGAAGCGCTCGGCTAGCCGCTCCAGCTCGGCGCTGGTGGGTGGATAGCTCCGTGGAGACTCAGGCAAGGCGCTGAGCGCATCGTCCACCTCGGCACGCAGCCGGCTCACCGCCAGGGATAGTTCATCGGTGCGCGCAGGCGCCTCACCGAGCCAGAAAGGGATGCTCGGGGGTAGCCCTCTTGCGTCCTCGACTCGCACCCGCCCCGGCTCGACCTTGACGATGCGCCACGACGCATTTCCCAACTGGAAAATGTCGCCGGCCATGCTCTCGATAGCAAAGTCCTCGTTGATGGTTCCCACGAAGTATCCGCCAGGATCAGCAACGACTTCGTAGTCGAAGGTGTCGGGGATCGCTCCGCCGTTGGTCATCGCCGTCAGGCGAGCACCGCGCCGCGGCTTGAGCAGCTCACCGACGCGGTCATAGTGCAAGTGCGCACCGCGGCGGCCGCGCCGGGTGGTGAACCCGTCAGCAAGCATCTCCAGGATACCGTCGAACACCTCTCGGGAGAGGTCACGGTACGGGTACGCGCGCCGTACCAGTGCGAACAGCGCGTCGCTCTGCCACTCCTCTTCGGCGGCCACCGCGGCGACCAGCTGCTGCGCCAGGATGTCGAGGGGGGCATCTGGTATCTGCACACGGTCGAGCTCGCCACGCTCGAAGGCGTGCAGCAGCGCCACCTGTTCGACGAGTTCGTCCCGCGAAAGGGGAAAAACGCGGCCCTTCGGTACACCGCCCAGGCTGTGCCCCGCGCGCCCGACCCGCTGCAGCAAGGTCGCAATACTTCGCGTCGACCCGAGTTGGCAGACGAGCTCCACGGCGCCGACGTCGATTCCGAGTTCGAGGCTCGCGGTTGCGACCAGTGCCGACAGCTCCCCCGACTTCAACCGTTGTTCCGCACGGAACCTTTGCTCCCGGGAGAGGGAACCGTGATGCGAGGTAACCTTGTCCTCCCCAAGTCGAGTCGCGAGGTGCCGCGTGACCCGTTCGGCGACGCGCCGCGTGTTGACGAAGACCAGCGTCGTCTTGTGCTCCCGAATCAGCTCGGCGACGCGATCGTAGATTTCCTCCCAGACCTCTCCCGCCATCACGGCTTCGAGGGGGCTCGGCGGCACTTCGATCGCCAGATCCAAGTGCCGCTTGTGCCCGGTATCCACGATGTGGACGGGCCGAGCCCGGCCACGGCTCTCCTCCCCCCCCAAGAAAGCGGCGACGCGTTCGATGGGCTTCTGCGTGGCCGAGAGACCGACGCGCACGAAGCCGGGAGCCAGCGCCTCCAAGCGCTCGATGCTGAGAGCCAAGTGGCTGCCGCGCTTGTCGCGCACCAGGGCGTGGATTTCGTCGACGATCAACGTACGCACGCCCTTGAGGAGCTCGCGACCGCCGCGACTCGTGAGCAAGATGTACAGCGACTCGGGCGTGGTCACGAGCACGTGCGGCGGCTTCTTCAGCATGCGCGCACGCTCGCTCGACGCGGTGTCTCCGGTCCGCACGCTGACCCGCAGCGAAACGTCGGGCAGCCCTTGAGCCTTCAATTCCTCGCGGATCCCCTCGAGCGGGATCTGCAGGTTCTTCTCGACGTCGTTGCTGAGCGCCTTGAGCGGCGAGACGTAGAGCACGTAGCAGCGGTCTTCCAGCTGAGAGTCGAGGCCCAGCTCGATCAGTTCATTGAGCGCAGACAGGAACGCAGCCAGAGTCTTACCGGAGCCGGTCGGCGCTGCGATCAACGTGTGCTCCCGCGCTGCGATCAGCGGCCAACCTGCGAGCTGCGGGGCGCTCGGCTCACCCAACGCGCGCGAGAACCACGTCCGCACCGCGGGGTGAAACAGCTCGAGGGCGCGAGAACGCGCGGCGTGGCGGCTCATCTGGCCAGCATGGCGCCCTCACGACGCAGGATCCAGCGGTGCCCGCGTCTGAACGAGACGCTCCTGACACCCCGTTGGCAAAAGGCCTTGCGGGCGACGAGCGAGCCGCTGCAATGTCGCCACTATGGCGCACTATGAAGCCGGGCCCGGGGATTTGGAGCTGATCGTGGACACCTTCAGCGAGGGGATCGGGGCGCGCATGGCCTACGACGTCACGGTGCGTTGCTCGGAACTCAATGTCTCCGCGGACGTCGATCCCGAGACCCCGGAGTCCCTGACCGGCAGCGTCGAAATCCCCGTCGCGGCGTTCGTGGCTCACGCACTCTACCGCAACAAGTCGCGGCGCCCCGCCGATCTATCGAGCTCCGACGCGCGGCAGATCGGCGAGAAAAGTCGAGACAAGCTGCGGGAAGCCTTCGGTTCCCACATTCGCATGAAGCTCAAGGCCGAGCGCCGTTCTGCGGATAGCGTGGTGCTGGCCGAGGTCGAGGGCGCGAGCACGACCCTGCGTGTGAACGTCAGCGCGACGCCGAGAGACGGCGCGCTGGAGCTCAGCGGACGCGGAGAGGCCTCCCTCAGCAAGCTCGGCGTTCCCAAGGTAAAGGCGCCGCTTGGGCTGATGGTGGTCGCGGATCGGGTCGAGCTGAAGCTCAGCGGAAAACTCCGCCTGGCGTAGGCATTCGGCGCGCGCGTCCGGTCTGCTAGAATCCCCGCGCATGCACCTGATTGGGCTGCGCATCGCGGGGCTGATGCCCTTTCGCGACATCGTCCTGCCGTTCGTGGACGACGGTGGCGAGCCGCGCATGCTCACGGTGCTGTACGGCGCCTCCGGCGTCGGCAAGACCACAGTGATTCACTCCATCGGGTCCACGCGTCCGGGCTACGCCATCGCGCAACCACGTAGCGCAGCGACCGCCTCGCGAGGCGAAGACGATTTACCATGGGTGAATGCTGACTGGCGGCTGGGTGACGACGACCCGGAGCGGCCACATGCGCTGCGCATCGCGTCGCCAGGGGGAACCGTGCTGCTCGAGCCGGAAGCGGAGCTGTTGCGGCGCCGTGAGCAAGCGCTGTTCGACAAGCTAGCGAAGGACCGCGGCTTCGTGTTCCTGGCGTTCGCGAGCACGCGCTGGTTTTCGCGCCAGCCCCTGGTGCTCGCCTCCCCTGTACGCAGCGTTGGCCGTTATGACGTGCGCACCCCACACCATTTGGACGACGCCACCCGCAGTGATCTCTCGCGCGAGACCAAGCAATCCCTTGCCTACGCCGAAATCGGTTCCGCACTGCAACGCTCTAGCGGCTCACGCGTCGCGACGCCGAAGCTCGAGATCCTCGGCGCGGCCATGCGCACCGCCGTGAACAGCCTGGTCAGCCTGACGGGGCACATGTACCACGGCCTGGATCCGCTCAGCTTCGAGCCGATGTTCTCGTCACCCAACGGGCAACGCCTGAACTTCGACTCGCTGCCCAACCAGGCGCGTCACCTGGTCGCCTTCGCGGCGCTCCCGACGCGGGCGCTGTGGGCGGCCTACCCTGGCTGTGACCCACGAGTCAGCGAGGGCGTGGTGTGCATCGATGACGTCGACCTGCATCAAGACCGCGGCACTCAGGCGCGGCTCCTGCCGTCGCTGCGCGCGGCGCTGCCGGGAGTGCAGTGGATCCTCACGACGTCGTCGTCGGAGGTAGCAGGCAGCGCGGACACCCGAGACGTGTTGGCGCTACGCTGGGACGACGACGAGGTGGCGCTCTACGCCGGCGTCGAAGCGCGCGTCCACTGATCCGGGTGCAATTCAGCGGATTTTTCGGCCCCGGCCGCTCGGTCCGCAACATTCCTGGCAAAAGTGAGCACTTGGGGCTGATCACTTCTCGCCCCCGCTGGCCACATGCCTAACGAAACCCATCGGCGCATACATCTGCGCACGGGATGGGATGGTTTGCCAGAACCGCATATTACCGTGCGGTAATAACTAGTGCGCGACAGGTACGCGCGGTGGCTTCGCTAGCGAAGCTGATAGGGAGAGGTGTATGCGACGTATTGCCATGGGTGTGATGCTGCTGTGGGCTGTGGGTTGCAACCAGGTCGAAGAAGACACGGGCGGTTCAGGCCAGCGCTCCGAAGCGGGAAGCGGCGGTGGGTACGCTACTGGAGGCATGCCGGGAACCGCGGGCGGTGGTGGCTACGCCACTGGCGGCATGCCGGGAACCGCGGGCGGCGGTGGCTACGCGACCGGTGGAGGCCCCGCCGGCGGTGAGTGCAGCGGCGGCGACGCCGGTGATCCTGGTTGGGGCGGTGATGGTGGCTACGGAACCGGTGGGAGTGATCCCGGTTGGGGCGGCGATGGTGGCTACGGAACCGGTGGGAGTGATCCCGGTTGGGGCGGTGACCCCGGTTCGGGCGGCTACGGCACCGCCGGAAGCGCAGGTGATCCTGGCTCGGGCGGCGGATGCGGTGATCCCGGCGGATACGGTGGATACGCAGGCACTGGTTGTGGCTCGGGCGGCTACGCGACCGGCGGCAGCGCGGGTGATCCTGGCTCGGGCGGCTACGCGACCGGCGGCAGCGCGGGTGATCCCGCGCCGGTTGACCAGTGCGAGGCAGAGCTCAACGACTGCCTGCGCTACGTGCCGGATTCCCCCGACGTGTGCTGGCAGCACTACGACTACTGCATGAGTCAGTGAAGCCGCGGCAGCAGCGGCTGAGCCTCGATGATGCGCACTTCCTGATCTAGGAAGTAATCCGAGCGCTCACGGATCTCGGCCTCAGCGAAGTAGAGGCGCGCCAAGCGGAAGAACAGTCCGCGATGGCGCGCCTCGGCACGCGTCAGCTCCTCGTACACGGTTTGCAGTTCCCCATCGGGCAAGGCATCCCGCACCAGCCCCATTCGCTCACAACCGCGCGCCTCGACCACGCCCGCCAAGACCAGCATATCGAGCAGGCGCTCCTCCCGCCCCGTGCGCACGAGCTTGCGCAGAGCACCGACGTATTCGTCCTGGTAGTCGTTGGCGAAGGTCAAGCCACGATCCCGCAAGACCCGATACATGATGTGGAAATGCTCGAGCTCCTCGCGAGAAAACGCGATCAGCTCATCAAGCATCTCGTGACGATCTGGATAGCGCACGACGAAGCTCATGCCCAGCGCCGACGCTTTGCGCTCGCACGCAGCATGATCCACGAGGAAACTATCCAGGTCCCCAAGCACCGTCGCGAGCCACTCTGCCCGCGAAGGCCTACGCAGGTCGAACACTAGCCCGCCTCGGGCGGGTGCACACAGAGCACGCTCTCCTCGGAGGGCACGCCGAGGCGCAGCGGAAAACCATAGTGACCCGTGCCGCGATGCACGTACAGGCGATCCAGCCCGCGTGCCCAGAGCCCATGGTCCGGCACACGACTGACCAGCGCGACCATGGTGTGGGGCAAGCCGAAGCTCAGCAGGCCCACTTGACCGCCATGCGTGTGCCCCGAGAGCACCAGATCCGCGTCCCCGGGCGGCAGGTGAATGAAGGCTCCGGGATCGTGGAGAAGCACGACTCTTAGTGCCCCAGCGACGCGCGGGTGCGCGTCACAGGTCACCTGCATGCGCTCCTTGCGTCCGCGAAACGCGAAATCAATCCCGAGGATTTGCACCGGGCCAAGCTCCGTCTCCACGACGCGCGCTTCGTCGATCAAGAGCTCGACGCCGGCGTGCTGAAGCGCACGAGCGACGGTGCCGGGTGCCTCGAGATCGTGGTTACCGCGGCACGCGAACACACGCCCGGGCATCGCTTGCAGTGGCTCGAGCGCCGTTGCGAGCAGCGCCGGGTCAGCCTGCGACTCCATGGTCAAGAAATCGCCCGTCAGCAACACGAGGTCCGGCTTTCGCGCCACCGCGCGCTCCGCGATGTACTTCAGGCGCTCCACGCTCATGAAGGGACCCAGGTGAGGGTCGGTGATCTGCACGATACGCAAGGGCCGGCCACCAGGCGCCGTATTTTCCACCTGGATACGCCGAAGCTCGGAGTGCTCAGCGTCTGCTCTGGATACTGCATCGCCGAAGCGCCCGGCCCGAATGTGCACCTCGGTCTCCCGAGTACGCAGGGACTGCACCAGGCCGAACACCCCAATCAGGTACGGCACCCAGGCGCCCGGTACGTTCCAACCCAGGGCAAACGCGATTGCCCAGGGGAACGTGAAGAGCGTGCTCGCCGCAAACCACGACGCCGGCAAGCTCACCAGCAGGCGATAGCCAAGCGGCATCAGCCGGGGCCAAATCAAGAGCACCGCCTGCACGAACACCATCGTGTGCAGGTAAACGAACAAGTACTGCAGCGCCGGTATGTCTGGCAGACGAGCATAGATGGCAATCGCCATCAGGTTGTGGAGGGCGATCACTACCCCGCGGAAAATCGCATAGGGGCGTGAGCGCAGCCACCAAGCGCTGAGCACCACGGCGAGCCAGCCGACCCACGAGAGCGTGGCGAAGCTCAACGTCACGAGCAAGACCCCCCAAGGCAGCGCGTGATCCGCGCGCGGGGCGACGAGAAGAGCCAGTAGGGGGAGCGCTCCACGCTAGAGCTTCTGGGGCTATTCGAGCCCGATTGCAAGCCCAAGCGTGGGCTTCCCCGCGCAATACCCGCGGGCTTTTCCCGGGCACAGCGGCAATTTCCTCGACCCTTGCTAGGCTCCGGCCGCATGGACTACGTCGGTCGAATCTTCCGTCCGCCCTCCGAAGCTCGCAGTCTACTGCTCCAGGTGAGCGTCGGCTGTAGCCACAACCGTTGTGGCTACTGCGACATGTATCGAGACAAGCGCTTCACGATCAAACCCTGGGAGGTGGTCGAGCGCGACATCCAAACCGCCAAGCAAATGGGCCCACGCTTCGAGAAGCTCTTCCTGTGCGACGGGGACGCGCTGATCCTGCCCACGAAGCGCCTGCTGCAGATTCTGGAGACGGTTCAGCGCGAGCTCCCATGGATCGAGCGCGTCGGAGTCTACGGCGACACCCGCAGCGTCGGACGCAAGAGCGTGGAGGAGTTGAGTGCACTGCGCGAGGCTGGCCTCGGCATCGTGTACCACGGCTTCGAGTCCGGCGATGACGAGGTGCTGAAGCTCATCGACAAGGGCGGCACGCGCGCGGAGTGTATCGACACCGCCGCCAAGCTCAGAGCAGCAGGCGTCGCGCACTCTGTGATGGTCCTGCTCGGGGTTGGGGGGGAGGAGCTCTCGGAGCAACACGCAAAGCACACTGCGTCTCTCCTCACGGAAATGGATCCAGCCTACGCTGGTGCTCTGACAACTACTCTGGTGCCGGGCACACCGCTGTTCGACGCCGCCCAGCGTGGTGAGTTTCGCCTGCCGGGAAAGTTCCGCATGCTCCAAGAGCTGCGCACCATCGTCGCCGAGAGCCAGTTCAGCGCTTGCCGCTTCTCCTCGAACCACGCGAGCAACTACCTGCCGATCCGCAGTGAGCTGCCGCGAGATCGGGACGAGGTGGTGCGCATCCTCGACTCGGTGATCGCTCGCGGAGACGAGCGGCTGCTGAAACCGGAAGCATTACGAGGACTTTGAGCCAAAAGCTCGGCGGCGATGTAGGCACCTCGTGGGCAGCGAGGACACAAAGCCGTTACACAGTCGTCTCTGAGAACGCATGCGAACTCGATAGGAGCCGATCATGAGCCTCTCTCGCCGCAACTTCCTTAGGTCCACGGGCGCTCTTGGCGCCGCCTCGCTTCCTCTCGCTTGCAGCAGCGAAGACACTGCGGAGGAGCAGGACAACCTAGACCAGTACACCTACGACGGTCCGCTGGGTCCCGAGACTACGTTCCAGCACAGTGTGGCGAGCGGCGACCCGCTGACCGATGCCATTGTCCTGTGGACGCGTGTTTCCCCAGAGAAACTGGACGCACCAGTGGACGTGTGGTGGGAGATCGGCACCGACAGGGCGTTCAAGAAGCGTGTCGCCGTCGGCACGGTGAGCACCAACGCCGATCGTGACTACACCGTGAAGGTGGACGTCACCGGGCTCAGCGCGGGCACCACGTACTACTACCGCTTCAAGGCTCTGGGTCGCACGTCTCCCGCCGGGCGCACGAAGACCGCGCCTGCAGGTGACGTCAAGCGCCTGCGATTCGGGGTCACCAGTTGCTCTTCGATGGCTCACGGATACTTTCATGTCTACCGGGATCTGGCGCAAGAGCTCGACCTCGACGCGGTGTTGCACCTCGGCGACTACATCTACGAGTACGGTAGCGGCGAGTACGGTGACGTGCGGCCCTATGAGCCCGAGCACGAAATCCTCACGCTCGAGGACTATCGGACACGTCACGCTCAGTACAAGCGCGACCCCGACGTGCAAGCGATTCACAAGCAGCACCCGTTCATCGCCGTCTGGGACGACCACGAGTCGGCTGACAACTCCTACAAGGACGGCGCAGAGAACCACGACCCGGCCACGGAAGGTGATTGGGCGCCCCGCAAGGCCGCAGCGATCAAGGCCTATACGGAGTGGATGCCGATCCGCGGTGGCGAAGACGGGAAGATCTTTCGCTCGTTTTCATACGGAAATCTAGCAGACCTTGTGTTCCTGGACACCCGCCTGTGGGGGCGCGACGAGCAAGACGGCAAGTTGCTCGGAGAAGCGCCCGTCGAGGAGCCCGGTCGCACGCTGCTCGGCGACGACCAGGAGACTTGGCTCGATGACCAGCTCAAGACGAGTCAGGCAACCTGGCGCATCGTTGGCCAGCAAGTGATGATGGCGTTCCTCAAGTCCACCGGCGCACCCAACTCCGAAGGCGGAGGCACGCTGGTGAACCACGATCAGTGGCAGGGCTACCCCGGCTCGCAACAGCGCTTCATGTCGCTCCTGAGCGACAACCAAATTGACAACGTCGTGGTGCTCACCGGAGACATCCACAGCGGCTGGGGATGCGACCTCACCCCCGATCCCAACAACACGGACTTCTACGACCCGACGACGGGCAAGGGTTCCGTCGGTGTTGAGTTCGTGACGTCTGCAGTCACTTCCCCTGGATTTCCCGCTGGAATTGCGAACGTCGTGGAGAACGCGCTGGTGGAGAACCCCCACATCAAGTACTCGAACGTCACCCAGCGCGGCTTCTTCATCCTCGACCTCGACGCTCAGCGCGCCCAAGCGGCGTGGTACGTGTACGATGATATCGAGACCCCGGACGGTGGCGTGAAGAGCCTAGACAGCGTCCTGGAGAGCAAGAGCGGGACGAACTTCCTCGTCCCGGGGGGGGACCCAGCAAGCCCCAAGGACGCCCCGCCAGCGGCGCCCTGACCCCCAAACGCTGCAATCGTCAGCCTCAGTTAGGGCGGGCACGGCGCGGCGCGGCTACCCTTGCTGCGTAAGCGCGAGGTGGACTTGAGTCCCCGGCGAACGTCGGTGTGCTTTCAAGCGTCGCATGGCAGACACAATGCAGGCAGTCGTGGCGGAGAGCTTGTCCGGGGTGAGCGTGCTGAGCCCAAAAGCACAGCCGATACCGGAACCCAAGCCGGGTCAGGTGCTGGTGAAGGTTAAGGCCGCTGGCATCAACTACGCCGACGTGATGCAAGCTCGCGGGCTCTACGCTGGCGGTCCCAAGCCCCCGTACATCGCTGGCGTCGAAGCCGCCGGCGAGGTCGTGCAAACCACCGAAGGCTGCGGACTCAGCGTTGGCGACGAGGTGATGGGCTACGGGGTGTCGGCGTTCGCTGAATACATCGCCTGGCCAGCAGGCAACTTGCTCCCGCTACCTCAGGGCTGGACCATGGAGCAGGGTGCGGCTTTCCCGGTCCAGTGGCTAACCGCGTACGGCTGTCTGCGCACCGTGGGTCGCTTGCAAGAGGGCGAGACCGTGTTGATCCACGCGGCAGCGGGTGGCGTGGGATTGGCCGCAACAAGGCTCGCGAAGTACCTGGGCGCAAAGGTCTTCGCGACGGCTTCGAGTCAAGAGAAGCTCGACCTCGCGAAGGCGCATGGCGCGGACGAGCTGATCAACTACTCGACGCAGGACTTCGTCGCGGAGGTCAAGGCGCGCACGGAAGGTGCCGGCGTGGACCTGGTCCTGGAGATGGTCGGCGGCGAGGTGTTCGAGCGAAATTTCCGTGCGGTGAAACCCTACGGCAGGATCGTTGTGTTTGGCTCCGCGACAGCCAAACAGGCGGTCATCGACAACACGACGCTGATCTTCAAGCCGGTCGAGGTGATCGGGTATCACCTCGCGGTGATGGCTCAAAAGCGTCCGGACCTGATGATGCCCTGCCTCGGCGAGGTCATGCAGCTGGTGCAGAAGGGCATCATCAAGCCCGAAGCGCCGAGCAGCTTTCCACTGAGCGACGCGGTTCGTGCGCTGAGCGATCTGGAAGAGCGCAAGACCACCGGAAAGCTGGTGCTGATTCCATGAAGGCGCTCAGAGCCGGCTGCTGGCTCGCTGGGGTTGCCAGCGTGAGCGCGTGTGGCGGCGCGCACGAACAGCCACGGGCGCCAGGCTCCGAGTCGGCGCCGGCCGAGCATTCCCACGTTGCTCGAGCGGGGGACCATTCCGGGCATCACGACGGCGAGGCGCATCACGGACACCACGCGGCGACGGCGAACCATCGCTTCGATGATCCCGAACGCTGGGCGAAGGTATTCGACGACCCCGAGCGCGACGAGTGGCAGAGACCAGACGCGGTCCTGGACTTCCTCGAGCTACCAGATACGGCGTTGGTTGCGGACTTGGGCGCAGGGACCGGCTACTTCTCCGTGCGTCTCGCGAAGCGGGTGCCGAAGGGCAAGGTGTTCGCAGTCGATATCGAGGAGAAGCTGCTCCAGCACCTGGCGAGCCGCGCGGAAAAAGCGAAGCTCAGCAACGTGACGACGGTTCTGGCGGAGCCGAACGACCCGAAGCTACCGGCGAACCTGGATCTGGTGTTGGTCGTGGACACGTACCACCACATCTCCGAGCGGGTGCCGTACTTTGAAGGCGTCGCGAAGCGCCTGTCTGCCAAGGGCCGGGTGGTGATCGTGGACTTCAAGCTTGGCGACTTGCCCGTGGGGCCACCTGACAAGCACAAGATCTCCCAGGACCAGACCCACACCGAGATGGAAGCCGCGGGCTTTCAGCTGTGCGGAGAGCTGAAAACCCTGCCATATCAGTACGTCCTGAGCTTCGGCGTTCACTGCTGAGCCTGCTACCTCTCTGGTCCTGCGCGTCCGATCACGCCGCGCGTCGTGATTACTGAGCCGCCATCGAGTGGGATTCGAGCCCCGCTGAGCGTCGCTCCACGTAGAACACTCCGAGTCCGTTCCACCAGCCTACTTCGGTGTGGTCGCCCTCTAGCTCGCGTTCCCACAACACATCGAGCGTGCCCGCGCGCAGCGCTTCCCGAGTTGCCCCGCGGATCACAGGGTCATTCCAGTCATCCACGAGGACGACCGCGCGGGACGCGAGCAGCGGCTCCACGGAGGCGATACCGTGATAGGTACCGGCGAAGGAGTGGTCACCATCATAGAAGTACACGCCAATGGGCGGTGGGATGCGTTGCTCTCTGAATAGACGCGCGCTCGTGGTGTGGTGAAACACGACGCGCGCACTCCGCTCCTGATAGCGCTCGATATTGCGGTAGAGCGCCTGCTTCGCCAGGCAGCCTAGCCCGGTAAAGCGGCCAACCAGGCGGAACTTGTCGCAGGCGAAGCAGGTGCGCCCAGGGTTGTCGATGGCGGCCGACATCAAGGTGCGCCCCTTCCAGGTGCCGACCTCGAGGTAGTGCTCCTCGGGGGCCATGTTGCGCACCAGGTCATTCAAGAAACGGCACACGCGGGCGCTCGATAGCCCCTCGATGTCAACCAGCGCCTCTGCGGCTGCATAGTCCCGATGTTGTTCGAGCAACTTGGCTGCGATGTTCTCTTGCATGGTTCTCTCCCGCTCGCGGCGACGCGAAGCTCCTGGCAGGTCAAGCGCATGACGCAGTGGGCGAGCGCCCTCGCGCCATATCCTCAAGGATACGTTGTTCGGTCGAGACGACCTGCAAGGGCTATCGCAAGGCGCGTGCCACGCAGAGTGGCCGGCCAAGCGCCTCGCTCATCCAAGGAGCGCGCCGCGAAGATTCCCGGAGATTCAGCGAAGTCACCTTCGCACGCATGGGGTCAGCGCGTACGCGCGGCGACCCCGGGGCGACGGCGGTACTCCCTCAGCAGGGTGATCCGTGCGGCGGAGGCACACCGTCGGTGTCAGGGACTCACACCGACGCCACTTCCGCACGGTTACAAACGCGAGCTATCGCGTTACACTTCAGCCAGCCCGACGGGAGGCACGTCAGTCGCCGAAGACGTGGACGATCAATTGACGGGTGTTCGGGCGATCCCGGTGCTCCCACAGATAGATCCCTTGCCATGTGCCGAGGCCGAGCCGTCCTTGGACGATGGGAACATTCTCACTCGTCTTGGTGATGGCGCCTCGCACGTGAGCCGGCATGTCATCGGGCCCTTCGTCGTCGTGCTCCCAGCGTCGGGCACGCGGAACCTGCTCCGCCATCCAGCGTTCGAGGTCGCGCAACACCGCGGGATCTGCGTTCTCCTGGATCACTAGGCTCGCGGACGTATGGCGAACGAAGACGGTACACATGCCCGTTTCGACCCCGGAAACCCGAACCACCTGTGCGACCTGTGGGGTAATGTCGCGAAATCCCACGCCGTTGGTGGAAATCTCGATGATTTGCTGCTGGGTCTTCACGGCGATACGTATGCGATGATTCGCTGCCGAGCGAAAGCCGACTTTTCAACGCATGCCATCCCCCGCCCAGACCACGTTGACTCGCGCCCGCGAGCAAGCGCTAGGCCGAGTCGACCGCTTCTTCCTGGCGGGGCGCCTCCGGCGCGGGGTTCGCTCGCTGTATCTGGCGATGCTCGAACACCACGCGGGGCGAGTCGCTGGGGCGATGGCGTTCGACCTCTTCCTAGCCATGATCCCGCTGCTGGCGCTGGCTGGCTGGGCGCTTGGGCTCTTGGTGCGACGTCGGCCGGAGGCGCTCGAGAGCGCAACGCTCCTGCTCGAGTGGACACCCACCGATGTCCAGGGCGTGCTGAGCCAGCAGCTCGGTCGCTACGCGGACAGCGCTGCGGTTGCACCCCTCGCATCCCTTGGCGCCCTGTGGCTGACCAGCGGCGCTTTCCATACGGTAATGAACGTGTTCGAGGGCGCCCTGAAGGCGGAGAGGCGCCCGTGGTGGACCAAGCGCCTGTGGAGCCTTGGCTGCGCAGCGGTGGTCGTTGCGGCAGTCCCGCTCATCGCTTGGCTGGCGGTCGCCATCGCTGGTGGTCCGGTGGCGATCCTGCATGCCACGCTGGAGAACGAGACTGCGGATCTCGAGCTCGCCCGTGCGGTGGTCAGCCTGGTGACGTTCATCGGCATGACCGCGTTCACCGCCGCGTTCTTTCGTGTTGCGGTCAAGCGACCCGGCGTGAAGCGTCGCGTTTGGCCCGGTGCCGCCACGACCGTCTGTCTTGGTGCCCTCGCGTCCTGGGGCTTCGCTGCGTACGTGAAGGAACTCTCACGCTTCACGTTGTTCTACGGCAGCCTAGCGACCGTCGCGGTGCTCATGCTCTGGCTCTGGCTGTGCTGCGCGGCGCTGCTGCTTGGCGGAGAAGTGAACGCACAACTAGAGGGCGTGCGCGGACCGAGCAACCCGCCTAGCCCGCCCGAGCCTCGAGCGGACCCAGCCAGCGAGCGCGACGTCGAGTGACTCACTGCGCGGCGTCGACGTCGGAGGAAACGCAGACGCCATAGCCCTCTGGGAAATTTGCAGGGGCTTGGCAGCGGCCGGAGCCACACTCTGAGTCTGCAGCACCAAGCTTGCAGATGCGCACGCAGCGCCCGCTGGCTTGAGAGCAAATATGGCCAGCGGCGCATGGGCAATCCTGCCCCACAGTGCCGGCGCCGGGAGGCACGCAGGAGGTGGTCCCATCCGCACGCACGACAGTGCAGGCCGTGCCCTCCTTGCAGACGCACCCAGCGGTCGGATCCGTGTTGTCGCACGGATACGGCTCTCCGAGGCTACAGTTGTCAGCCGGCGCGCATACCGGAACGCTGAGCTGCCCATTCTCGGCGCTCGCGTCGTCCCGCAGGGGGCGCTCGGCGCAGAAGCTGTGCTCGGCGCAGCTTGTCTCGGTGTCACAACAGAACGGCCGGCAGCGCCCCAGATTTTCCTCACCCACACACCCAAGTCCGGGCATGCAATCTCCGGAAGAAGTGCAAGGCTCACCGGTGTCTTTGGCGCCAGCCAACTCGCAGCGCCTCGCCAGATCGCTCGTTCCTTCCCTGCGGATATGACAGGCAAACACCGGCGTCTCCCCGGGAGGGATCCCTTTCATGGCTGAGCCGGCTCCCGCAGCGCCAGCGGCGCCCCCCGTCAGGGATGCCCCAGCGTCGCCTGCGTCTCCGGCGTCACCCGTGCCTCCGGCGCCAGCCGTCGTGCCCGCGGCGCCGCTGCCCCCCGTGCCGCCCTGGGCCGCACCGCCGGAGCCGCCGCTCGGCATGTAGTCCTTGCAGGACAACGGGTCGTCCGGCTGACACGCGCCCTCACCGCACGCGACCACGGGTCCACTCCCGCCACTGCCAGCAGCGTCCACCAGGGGCACGTCGAGCGCGGAACCATCTCCTGGGTCGCCACCGCAACCCAGGCAGCCACCCGTGCCACCGAAGCCGCCCCCACCACCACCGGAGTCCGCCTCGGAGGCGGAGCAGCTCGCTCCGAGCGCGACAGCAAAGAGCCCCAACGCAAAGGCGCCGCTGCTGAGGCGACCAATCTGCCGCTGAGAACGTGAGCTGGGCTGCGAAGCGAAAGAAGACATATCCAAGCGCCGGCCATCAAGCCGAGCCTCCTCAGATATACAGCACGCCACGTGCCAAGGCGAACTCGCGGGCCGAGAATCTCGTAGTCTTGCGGCTTCGCGTTTCCCCAGCGCTCCTGTCCTCTGGCAGCGCTGTCATGGTGATGGTGAGCCACCTACACCGCGACAGCGCCACGAAGCCTCTCGAGCGGCCTACTTGAGCGCGACGTTCATGACGACGGTGTTGGCGGCGCTGTCGTAGACGCGCACGCTCATCATCACCGGCCCCTTGCCCGCGATTGGGGTGACGTCCGCGTCGAACTCTTCCTTGGCCTCATCGTAGATCCCGTCCTTTGGATCGAAGGGGAACCACTCGTCAGTGCCAGCGACGGAGATTTCGATGCGCTGAATCGGTCCTACACCATCCACGGCGGTGCCGGTGATGTGCCGGCCGTTGGACGCCAAGCCCTTGATGGCCGGGGGAGTGTTATCGACGATGATGACGTTGCTCTCGAGCCGATGTCGCTTCACCCGAGACGGCGTGTTGCTGGGTGCGTCAGACGCCGTGACCCGCACGCGGTACTTACCTTCGGGCAGATCACCCGTCTCCCACGAGTAGTTCGGGGATGTGACCTTCTCGTTTGGCTTTTCCAGAGGGTAATACGTCGTGGTGCCAACCAGGCGGTACTCGAGGTGGTAATCCAGGATGTCGTTGTCTGGGTTGTCCACTCGCCAGGTCAAGTTGACCTTGGTGCTGGGCTTTTCGTTCACCGGGCCGCCGGACGACTGCATGCCGGGATTGGTGTTGCTCTTCACCTTGACATCGATGTTGGTGACCACCGCCTTGAGGTTGTCGGTGACGAAGGGCAGCGTGACCTCGGTGAGTTCCGCCTTCGGATCCTTGGACCAGCGCGCGCGTACCTGAATGAAGCGCCCCGCAGGGCTCTTCACGTCCGCGGGCGCGGTCGTGCCACCGCTCCAGGGGCTCCAGGAGTCATCGGGATCCTTGGTGTTGCCGGTGCGCGTGCTGAACTCGAGGACGCCGTCGGCCTCCCACGTCATGCGCCCGAACGTCGCGCGCAGATTCGCGTCGAGCACCTTGCTGGTCCACACCGCATCTGGACCACCGACGCCACGTACGGGGTGCACGACGACCGGATCGCTGGCGATGATGTACTTGTTCTTGCCACTCATCACGAGCGAGGAGACCTGACGCTCCTCAACGTCTCCGATCAACACGGAGTTGTGGGCGTCATCCACGGTGTAGATCCTGCCCTCGGCTCCGGTCCCGACGTAAGGCTTGCCGTCGTCGCCCATGGTCAGCGTGACGAAGTGTTCCGACGAGTCTTCGTAGAGCTTCTCGGGAGCGCCTTCCTTGTCGAAGACGTAAAGCATCCCTTTACCGCGAGTCGTCGGCGGTGAAGGCGTGGGTCCCTGCAAGCTCAGGCCGGAAGAGTACGAAGCGTAGCTCCCTGCGGAAATTTCGTTGGCGATCGCGTACACCAGGCCCCCGGCGCCGAACGCGATGCCTCTGACCTCGGTTGCCGCGAAGTCGTACACGACCTTCGGGGCCTTGTTGCCGCCCTCAACCTGGTAGAGCTTCCCCTTCTCTCCGCCACCGACATACACCTTTCCGTCGGGAGACACCGCGACGCTCATCAGGTGCTTCTCGTCAGAGCTCATGAAGACCTGAGCCTGACCCTGCTGACTGATCCGGTAGACCTTGCCCTCAGGCCCGGTCGCCGCGTAGACGACGCGCGCCTTCTCATCGTAGGCCAGCGCCCAGATGTGCTTGGCGTTGGGCAGCTTGGCGAGCGTCGTGAGCTTGCCGCGCTCCCACTTCTTCACCTCACCTCCGGGCAAGGTGCCAAGGATGACGGCGCCACCCCAGGCTTCCACCATGGAGGTGATCGCCATGGTCTTGGTCTCGGCCAGGACGGTGGTCTTCGCACCCTTCAGCGAGATGAGCTTGCCCTCGTTGCCGGTACCTAGCAGCAAGGTGCCGTCCTTCAGGAGCAGTGAACTCCAAACGGTGTCAGCGCCTTCAATCCCGACCTTGCCAAGGTTCAAGCCCGCGCGCACACGTCCAGCGGAGTCGATGGCGACACCCTTCAAGTCACCGCCCTCGAAGTCAGACTTCGTGCCGAGATCGAAGGTCCGGGTACCCACCGCGGAAGCGGTGGAGGGAAACAGCGCCGAAAGCAGCAGACCAGAAACCACCAGCCCGGAGGCGTAGGCGAAACGTGAAGCGAGGCGTAGTTTTGACATATCCATTCTAGACGAGCGAGTAGTCGAGCCAGTTGCGGAGGCGCGTGCCCCAGTGGAGATAGAGAGGTCGAGCGGCGATTAGCGGATGACAGGACGAACCTTCACGTCAACCCGATCACCCCCGACCATGAACAGAGGTAGCGGCACGACCTGGCGCACCATGGGAGAGAAGGAGCTCGGAGCGATACTGGACTGCGTGGGACGAATCATGTCCATCGCACCAGGCGGCAGATCCTCGGCGATCATCCCCTTGTAAGCCACGCCCCCGGTCTGGGCGCTGTAGCTGACGATCAGCGACTTGGGAGGATAGATCGGGTCTTCGAAGTTCTTGATCAGCTCTCCAAGATTGTTCGGCGGAGCCTTGGTCTTGTAGTGCGTGTAGCCGGGGGACAAGCTCAAGCTGACGGTTTGCCCCGCCAGGTCCTTGGGCAGCGGCACCTTGATCACTCGGGTGATCTCCTTGCCGGCCCAGGGCATCAGCGTGAGGCGAATCCGCGCGGACTGTCCGGCGTCCACCTCTGGGTCGAGCAGCTCGGTGCCCTTCAAGAGGTAGATCTCGCGGGCAAACCGGAACTCGATCTCCATGGTGACGCCTTCGATGAAGGCGTACTCCCAAGGATTGTTCATCACCGCGCCGATGGCTCGCACCAAGTTGGAGCCAATGAAATCTCGCGGAGACGGCGAGCCACCGACGGACACACCGAAGTCTTCCAGCTCGATTTCACCGTAGCCCTTGATCTTGAGCTTGCTGGTGGCGTTCCAGCTGATGTCCTGGTTCTCCGCGGCGACGGCCTGCATCGCCGAGCCCAGCGCGACGGCAACGAAGGACGGCGTCATGAACTTCTCATGCGCCACCTCGAAGTCCCACTTGGTGAACGGATTCCCAGGCACGCCCTTGATCTTCAGGCTGACGGGAAACGTCGGGGCCTTGAGCGTCTGGTCGACGACGATCGAGGCCTGGCGGTCGTTCACCAGCGTACCCATCGGGCGCACCGACTCGCCGATCTTGAACGAGCGTGAAACGCTGGCCATGAAGTGCAGCACGCGGCCGATGGTCGTTGGCAGCGCCGTGTTGCCGGACATCATCATGGGGTGACCAAAGGCGACCAGCTTGTCCCCTTCCACGCGGGTGACGGTGCCGAGGCCCATGCCGCTCATATCCCCACGGATCAACTCGACGCCGACTGCGCCGCCGTCTTCGAAGCGAGTCGGCGCTCCCGGCTGAACGCCGGAGCTACCTCCTGCTTGCAGAGGCTCGAGGCCCAGAGGGGCGAACAGCTCACGCGCAACCTCGATCGCGCCCGTCGTCATACCGCCGATCATGATCGGCGTCGTGACGGGGCGTACACCGGTCGTCTCACTCGGTGCCTTGGCGGCTTTTGCCTTGCCGATTTGCTCGGCGTGCTTCTTCAGATCGTAGTCTTGAATCTTGCCAGCGAAGCGTTGCTGAGACCCGGTCTTGCGCAGCGCCTGCTTGGCTTTGCCCGCCGGCGCTTTCGGCAAGGCCTGCAGCGGCCAACCGTCGATCTCCTTCGGCAACGGACGCACGAGGTCGTCAAGCATCAACCCGATCGGCGTCACGCCAGCGACGGGCTCACGCCCGAAGGTCCAGCCGTACGCATACGCGCCAATCATCTTGTTGTTGATGTAGATGGGGCTACCGCTCATGCCCGCGACGACCTTCGCGACTTCGAGCCGCGGGTGTATCGTCTTGATCAGGATCAGCTCCTGACGCGGCTGAAAGTTCTTGAGGACATCGATGACCTCGACCTCGAACTTCTCGGGCTTCGTGCCCTTGAACACCGTCAGGCCGTAGCCTTTCATTCCCGGCTTGATGTCCTTGACCGGCATGACATCCGGTCGTGACGTGAGGCCATCCGCCTTGGCTGACCGGAGACCGATGGGAAGTGGAGCCAGCAGGCCAATGACGGCCGCAGCCGCAATGAATGTAGTCGCCCTCAAAGTGCGCTGAGCATACCACCAGCCTCGCAATGGCAACCGGAAAGCGCATCGGGGGGTTGAAGCGGACCTGCCGGGCGCCGGAGCGCGAGGGATTGAGCACGTTTCCAGACCCACCAGCGCCTCGCGCAGTACGCCGCCGCGGTTCAACTCGGAGAGTTGCTGCCCTGCTGCCAACGGTGCTCGACTCCTGAGCCTCACCTGAGCTAGTGCGGTGGCGAGTGCGTCGCTACGGCGCGCGGATTGGGCTCCGCAACGGGCCTGAAGGTACGGCTCCGAGGAAGCATGGATTGGCTGATCGTGATCACGCTCGCTGCGTCGTTTGGCGCGCTGGTCACCAGTCATTTGACCCTTTGTGTGGGCTTGGCGAGGCGCGAGGGAATGTGGCGCGGCGCGCTGGCGTTCCTGCTCCCCCCGCTCGCGCTGGTTTGGGGCCTCACCCACCGACTACGTTTGAGGAGCGCGATCTGGCTTGCCTCAGCCGTGCTCTACGTCGTCGCATTGATCGCGGCGAATTCAGGGATCTAGCGCAGCCGGAGCGGCGTCACTTGCGGACGGGCATGTCTTTGGTGAGGGGGTGCATGCGTTGGAAGCCTTCCAGCACCCAGCGATCGCGGAGCTTCTTGGCCAGCGCTTCTTCGTCCCGCCAAGGAATCGCGACGGCGTAGATCAGGCACGCGTCGGGGTAGACGTCGGGATAGGCCGCCCAAGCACCTGAAAAGAACTTCCGCTCGAGACCCAGGTCGACGTAGCCATCGACTGACTTCACGAGCATGGGCTTTCCGCGATACTCGCGACGCTTCGTTCGCAGAGGACTGAGTCCAACTTCGAACGCCTCGACCTTCGGCCAGCCCCACGCCTCAAAGCGCTTCATGCAACTCCTCGAGTCGGTGCTCTCCCCCGCTGGCACGGGCTGAACGAACAGCAGCGCCATCACGTGGTGATCGTCTCCGTAGCGAAACCCCGTGAAGTGCTTCACACCGAAGAACCGCACCCGCTTCCAATTTTCCCAATCGGGTGTCGGCGCGTGGATCTGGTCGTCTTTGTCGTTCCGAGAGCCCCACGGCGCCTCCAGGAGCCGTTCGAGTGCCGCTCGATGGGGATTGTGCGCGTCGCCGCCAGGTTCAGCAACGCTCACGCTAGCGGGCTTTGGAGGGGCGCCAGGGGGCTGTCGTGCGCCCCCTCCCCCACCACAAGCAGACAGCATGAGCGCCAGAACCACCACCCCGACGCCGTGTGCCCACATCAGGCCCGTGCGCGCATCGACTTGGGAGTGCTGCAAAGCGTTCACGCGGGGTCCCCCGAGAACGCGGGACCATCTGCTGCGCAGGTCCGACGCATCTCGACAATGTAGCACCAGGCGCACCTCAGATCTTGAGAGCAAGGCGCAAGCGAGCTTCGCGCGCGCAGCGACGAACTCAAGGCAAAAAGAAGCACGTGGGATAGACGGAAGCGGTCCCTCGCCGAATCAATTCGCCCAAATCAATTCGACCAGTCAATTCGCCCAAAGAACGCCGGGCGCACCTCCCCCGACAAGCGCCTCTCCCAATCGGGGTAGCGGAACTTTCAGAGACCTGCGTACCCTTTGACGTTGGGGAAACCGGCGACTCAGGACGCCGGGACGAAAGGACTGCCATGAACATCACCAAGCTCATCAAGCTAGCAACCGCGGTCAGCGTGTTGTCACTTGCTGGCTGCCCGGGCCCCGGACCTGGGCCCAACCCACCCCCGCCGCCGGATGCCTTCGCGAATGAAAAGTGCGATCCGAATCAGATGAACCGTGCGGAACCACTGATCGTCGATTGGGGCGGCAAGGACCGAGTGAACCTGGAAGCAGCAATGCGTCAAGGTGTCGCTGTCGTCTCCTATAGCTGCAACGCGATCAAGCTGTTGCCGAACTGCCGCGTGAAGGGTGACTACGGCTTCATTGGTGTTTCCACCAAGCAGGAGAAGCTGAGCCTCAAGGACCAGTCAGAGATCGTCGCCAACCTGCCGTTGACGGGCATGGCGTTGATCGCGAAGGCCGGCGGTCAGCTCAAGCAAGGCTCCGGCATCGACGTCCAGCTGATCATGGTCGGCAAGAAGCGCACTGCCATCAGCGATGTCGAAAAGGTGAACCTCGAGGGCGAGTGCGACGGAGCGACCCACTTCGTTCAAGGCGCCACCGTGGGCGCGTTCATCGTCAGCACGGACTCTGCGGCGCTTGGCTCCGTGATGGCTGAGGTCATGGGCGCCAGCGGAAGCGCGTCCAGCTCCAAGTCCAAGCAGAGCCAAGTCGTCGACGGCCAGCCAGGCGAGTGCGACAAAGCAAACCCCGACTCGGACCATCCGCCCTCCCAGTGTCAGTCGGCGATGCGCCTCGATCTGGTCAAAATCTCTGGCATCGGCGAAGAGGCCGCCAAGCCGAAGGAAGACGGCGAACTCGGCGAGAGCAAGACCCATGGCAAGGACGTCGCGACCTGTCCCCCAGGCCTCGTCCTGAGCGGTGGGAAGTGCACGAAGAAGTCGACCAGTGGCGCGAACTACGAGTGCAGCGGCAAAGACGAAGCCGAGTGCGCCGCCCAATGTGGCAAGGGCAACGTCGCGAGCTGTCGCTTGCAAGGCCTGCTGCAGGAAGACGGCGGCCGCTACACCGACGCGACCAAGAGCTACCTCGTGGCGTGCAAGGGCGGCGATGCCATCGCCTGCTCGAACGCCGGCTACATGTATCGCGCGGGCCGTGGCGTCCCGAAGGCAGACGACACCGCCGCGAAGCTGATGGCGCTGGGTTGTGAGTCGGGTGACGCGCGTGGTTGTACCGACCTCGGCTACTATTACGAGAAGGGGATCGGCGTTGCAGCCAGCGACACGGAAGCTGCGAAGCTCTACAAGCGCGGCTGCCTTGGCGGAAACCAGACCGGCTGCGCCAACTACGCCTACATGCTCAACACGGGCACCGGCGTGGACAAGGATCACACCCAGGCCGCGGTGTACCGTCGGAAGGCTTGCCTCGCGGGCAACGCACGCTCCTGCAGCGACCTTGGATACCAGTACGACCGCGGCGAAGGCGTGCCGAAGGACCTAGCCAAAGCCCAGGCGCTCTACGTCCAGGCCTGCGATGGCGACAACGGCGTGGGCTGCACCAACGCAGGCATCACCTTCGAAGAAGGGGAACGCGCCGATGTCTCGCGCGCAGCCACCTACTACCAGAAGGGCTGCAAGCTGGAGTCCGGAACCGCCTGTCGCTTGCTCGGTGGGCTCTACCAAACTGGGCGCGGCGTAACGAAGAGCTCGGATCTCGCACGGGCCTCCTTCAAGAAGGCTTGCGAGCTCGGGGACTCCGAAGGCTGCAAGCTCGAGAAGACCATAGGCACTTCCACCGCGAAGGCCGTGGCGCCGTTCAAGCCGGGCTCGCGAGTGCGCGCCACCCGCAGCTACGACGGCAAGATCGTGGCCGGAATGACCGGCACTTACTACGGAACCAACGGCTCGGAACCACCCGCCTTCGTCATCTGGGACAAGCAAATCGGCGCGAACCCGGTTTACTACACCGATGAAGGCGCACCGCCCGGCAAGAACGACCACGCCTACTGGGTCCCGTGGGACGTGCTCGAGCGAGCCATGGGCGCTGGCAGGCGCGTGCGCGCGACCCGTGACTACGACAGCAAGATCACCAAGGGCATGCTGGGCACCTACTACGGAACCAACGGCGGGGATCCGCCAGCGTTCGTCATCTGGGACAAGAAGATCGGCGCAAACCCGGTCTACTACACCACGGAAGGCGCGCCGCCCGGCAAGAACGACCACGCCTACTGGGTGCCGTGGGACACCATCGAAGAGGTGCTCAAGCCGGGCACCCGCGTCGTCGCGCTCAAGAGCTACGACGGCAAGATCACCAAGGGCATGGAGGGGGTCTACTGGGGTACGAACGGCAAGAACCCGCCAGCGTTCGTGGTGTGGGACAAGACCATCGGCTCGGATCCCTACTACTACTCCGATGAGGGAGCTCCGCCCGGAAAGAACGCCAACGCCTACTGGGTGCCATGGGATGTCATCGATGAAGCGCTGCCGGGCGGCACGCGCGTGATCGCGACCAAGAACTACGACACCAAGATCAAGCGCGGCATGATGGGCACCTACTACGGGACCAACGGCGGTAACCCACCGGCGTTCGTGCTGTGGGACGACTACATCGGCGTCAACCCGGTGTACTACACGGGCGGCGGCGCGCCTCCCGGACGCGATGGCTACGCCTACTGGGTCGAGTGGGACGTGATCAAGCAGGCGTTCACCCCGGGTCGCAAAGTGAAGGCCGTGCGTAGCTACGACGGCAAAATCAATGTCGGCGACCTGGGCGTGTACTGGGGCACGAACGGCGGAAACCCGCCAGCCTTCGTGCTCTGGAGCAAGAACATCGGCGCGAACCCGGTGTACTACACCGACGAAGGCGCACCCCGCGGAAAGAACAAGAACGCCTACTGGGTGCCCTGGAACGTGATCCAGCCGCTCAACTACTGAGCAACGGATCTCCAAAGCAGAACGGCGGGCCGCATCGCGCACCCGCCGTTCTCACGTTTGTCCCTCTCCCCCAATAAAATTCCCCAGGGAAATTAAAGCACGGTTCGAGGCAAGGCAGCGCTCGAGGCGGAGACAGCGGGCTAGGCTTCGAGCGAGCTCTGAGCTTTCTGGGGGTGAGGAACGGCGCAGCCCTCCGCGTCGCAACGTCCGGTCCACTTCAGCCGATTCTTCGCGAAGCGCTCGTAAGCGAAGTCGAGCCCGTGGCGTAGCCCCGGCAGCCGTGTCAGCGCGACCAGGGGCGAGAGCCCGACGGCAGAATACAGCCGCCTGAAGACCTCCACGCCGGTGATCCACTCACCGCTGGGCAGCCGCCCGTGGATCTTGTCCATCAGCGTCCCGTAGTCGGTGCCCAAGGCGGCCGCGTCGAAGTCGGGCGCGGCAATGTCCGTGAAACGGATGCGATCCTGTCGATCGAGCTTCTGCAGCATGCGGATCTCCCGCAGGCACAACGGACAATCGCCATCGAAGAACACCTCGACCTCGTACTCGCTCATACGCGAGCTGTGAGACCGCCTGAGCCCAATGTAAAGATCCGACATGGCCGGCGACGTACTGCAGACTCCGCGGCTGCGACTCGCCGAGGCGACGCCAGCGGACGCTGAATTCCTGCTGGAGCTGATGAATGAGCCGGGCTGGCTCGAGCACATCGGAAACCGCAACGTACACAGCCTCTCAGACGCCGAGCGCTACATCGAGACGCGCCTCATCGAGAGCTATCGAGCTCACGGCTTCGGCCTGTGGATCGTGCGCGAACGCGCGAGCGGCGCCGCGCTTGGACTCTGCGGACTCGTGAGGCGCGGCTTCTTGCGCGACATCGACCTCGGGTTTGCCCTACTCGAGCGCGCCCAAGGCCAGGGCTACGCGTTCGAAGCGGCGACTGGGTGCATTGCCTACGCCAAGGCACAGCTGAACCAGCGCGAGCTCTTGGCAATCACTGGGGAGAGCAACCAGCGCTCGAGCGCGCTGTTGACGAAGCTTGGCTTCAGCGGCGGGGAGCCCCTACGCCTGCCTGACTCGACCACAAGCGTGCTGCTCTACCAGCTCGCGCTGTGAGCCCGCCCTGCGTAGAGGCACGATCAAGCTGCAAGACACAGGCTAGACACGCCGCGGCGTCTCAGGCACCAAGCTCGGGATGCAACCGTCGATGATCAGCGCCGAAGCCTTCACCGAGCTCGTGCACGAGCACATGCACATGGGAGACGACTTCCGCTTCGCGGTGCTTGAACTCGAGCGTGGAAGAGCACGCATCGGACTCGAGCCTTCGGAGCGGTTTCGCCGCCCGGGCGGTACCATCAGCGGCCCGACGCTCTTCACCCTCGCGGATCTCACGCTGTGGGCTGCGGTGCTCTCGGAGATCGGCATCCAGGCCATGGCTGTCACCAGCGACATGGCGCTGCACTTTCTGAGGCGGCCACGACTCAAGGCCATGGTCTGCGAAGCGCAGATCCTGAAAGTGGGTCGCAAGTTGGTGCATGGCGACATCCGGATCTGGCTAGCGGATGAGTCCGAGGTGGTGTGCCACGCATCGGGAACCTATGCGCGGCCTGATGCAAAAACAGAGACGCCCTGAGGTTCGACTCAGGGCGTCAAGATTTCCACGGAGAAATTCTGGTCGCGGCTCCGAGCAACGGTCGCGGCTCCGAGCAGGCGCTCAGACCGTAACGCTCTTGACGCGGATCTTGTTGATGTCGAACACGCCGAGCCCAAGCTCACCGGCGGTCTTGATGTACTTCGGCTCGCGCTTGACGTCGGCGAGGGACTTCATCCCCCTCTCCTTGCGCTCGTCGTCGATCACCTTCCAGCCGTAGCGATCCATCGCGACGGGGTCGGTGGACACGTACACCGCGCCGTGGGGAATGCGCGTCTTGGGATCGCGATCCAGTGGGCCGCGGTCGTACATGATCTTGAACGCGTCCGTGATGTGCAGGCGGACGCGGCTGGTCACGATGGGGTGATTGTAGAGCATCGCGATCTGCGGACTGGCGAGATGCGCGTGGTGATCGTGTGGGTTGTTCACGTTGCCGTGAGTGATGTTCTTCAGGCAGCCCGTGTAGCCGCAGATGCCGTGATCTTTCATCTGCGTCATGTCGATCACGGCCGTCGCCTGGAGCATCTGCGTGGCGTACTTCGTCTTGATGCCCTGGTAGATCGTGATCTCCGGCATCTTGTGGTCGAGGTTGTTGTGGGTCGCGGTCTTGACGCCGTCGGGCAGGTCGTAGCCCTTCACGCTGACGCGAGTGCCCATGAGGAACGTGGGGAACTGCTCGTACACCGTGATCTTTTCCGCGGGGACACCGACGCCGATCACGGCTTCGACCACCGGCTTGATCAGCTCGAAGTTGACCGCCATCGTGTAGCCCTTCTGGCCCGCGATGCCGTTCACCTTGATGGCGACGGTGTCGTCCTTGTGGATGAAGCGCTTCATCGCCTCGACCAAGTTCGGCTTGCCCGTGAACTCGGTCATCGCGCGCTCGAGCAGCTCCTTGGCCACATCCGCCTTGGGCCACAGCTGGTTCGGCTGCATGAAGGAGGCGAAGTCGCCCTTCTTCGCAACCTTGACGATCTTGCCGGGCACCGCCATCGGCTTGAAACCCTTCGGGGGCTTCGCGGTGAGGCTCTTGGCAACGGCTTCATCGGAGAGGCCGGTGAGCATCGCTGCACTGCCCAGCGCGACGGATCCCTTGATCAGATCTCGGCGGCTGACGCTCAGCCCGCGAACTTGGTCCGCTGCTTCCCGAACGGACGCTCGTAGCTCTTCGGCGATCGAATCACGCTCACTCATAGTTCCCTCCGATGACGTTAGGGAACTATCACGGCGCTGGGATCCGGGCAAAGTGCCGCTAGCCAGTTCCGGGGCAAGCTAGCGCGCCTCTCCCCCACCCCCGGTGCTGGCCTGGGACCCTTCGTTCGGGTCGCTGCAGCAGCGAAAGGAGACGAAATAGTAGGTGAATTCCGGTTCGTGGCTGGTCGTCACCGGCCGGCAGGCGTTGCGGACGTGTCCCCACGCCCCACCCTTCAAGGCGGCGAAGACGGCACGCTGTTTCGGGCGATCGCGGTCTGCCAGGGCCCACTCATCGAAGTTTCCGGTTAGGTCATGCACCCCGAAGTCGCTGACGCATTCCTTCATCGCGCCGCTTGGTTTGCTCTGGTCCAGGCGCCTGAGCTCCGGCTCACTGACCGCGGGATCGCTGGAGTAGATCTTCTTGAGGCTGGGGCTAATCCAGCGGTTGTCGATGTTGCACTTCGCGCTCGAGCGCTCCCATCCATAGGGAAACGGCTTTTCATCAGGTCCCTCGCAAGCGGCGACCCACTCGCTCTCGTAGCAGAGCCGCTTGCCAAGCGCGCCACAGGCGCCCGCTGCGTCGTACCAGCTCACCATCACCGGAGGATGTCCCCCTTCTTGGTTTGGGTACTCGTAGCGGTCGATGCAGAAGTCGAGCTTGATGCGCTCCGTCTTGCAGGTGTTCTCACCCTCTGCGAAGCGGTGACAAATGGTGATGTGATTGCTTCGGTCGTACTCGCTCTTCAGGCACTTGCGCTCCATCTCCGGACAGAAGTCGTGCTGCACGTGGAGCATGCCATCAGGGCAAGGAGCCGGAGCCGCGGGTCGCGCTTCGCTGCTAGAGGCGGGCGGAGCTGGGCTTGCCGCGTCGGAGGCGACGCTCGGCGCCTGCGATTCTTCCGCGGGTGAGAGCGGCGCCTCTGGCGGACTCGGACTCCCGCAAGCCACCCCGAGGCCGAGCACGAGCGAGGCCGCGATGACGCTGCGTATCGCGCGAGTGCTGCGAGGTTTGCAGTCGATCTCGCGCGGGGGAGCCTGGGTTCGATCGGTCATCGGCACTACTCGGTCGGGGCGCCGTGCAGTTCACCACGCCCCGACCTCGAGTAGCGCACTCTCGTCACGTCGCTCAAGGCTTCGCTCAACCTTTGGGCTTTTTCGCTTCGTCCTTGTTCGCGTCGCCCTCGGGCTCCTTGGGAGGCGGCGGTGGATCGACGACGATCAACGGACTGAGGCGCTTCAAGGTGCGCACGCCGATCCCCCGCACGCGCAAGAGGTCCGTCTTGCGACGGAAGCGCTTGAGCTTCTCCCTGAGCTTGACGATGGTCTCTGCGCGCCGCTTCCCGACACCTGGCAAGCGCTGAAAGTCCTCGACGCTCGCCGTGTTCAGGATCACTTTGCCATCGGGAGTTATCCCTGCGGATTTTTCTTGGGGGTGAGGGTGAGCAATCGCAGACGGGGTCGCCTCCGTCTCGGCCTTGGGCTTCGCCGGGAGTAGCGCGCTGGCAGGCGGCGCAGGCGGTGTACTAGGTACCCAGTCCACTCCAAGCTGCGAGGCGAAGAGCGCCCCGGAGGATTCCTCCGGGGAGCCGAGGCCCAACACGCCCTTCGCGCGTAGCGTTGACCAAGAGCCAATCAGCGACAGCACGAGGAGCACGAACGCGACGCCCGCGCCTTTGCTCAAGATTGGAAACCACACGCTGCGCTTGAGGCGGGCCAGGAAGCCCTGTTCTGGGTCAGCGTCAGGTTCCTGGAGGTCTACCCAAGCGTGCTCGGGTGGTCCCCCGAGGACCCACGCAGGGTCCTCGGGGGAGACGGCAGCGGAGCCGACCGGCGTTTCCTCGCGGTTCTGCTGAGGCTCCTGGGAGCGAGCTTGCTCGCCCCCGTCGCTGGTCTGTGCCATCCCGATGGCCACCTCAGGCCAACGCCTGATAGCTGAGGCCGCGTGCGTCACCGTCCGCCGGGGTCGCCTCCTTCGGCACGTAGTCCCGAATTTGCATGTCTCCCGACACCGG
The DNA here is from genome assembly GCA_041389805.1 of Polyangiaceae bacterium. Classification (GTDB taxonomy): domain Bacteria; phylum Myxococcota_A; class Polyangia; order Polyangiales; family Polyangiaceae; genus JAHBVY01. The sequence goes on from JAWKRD010000023.1 coordinate 109,341, forward strand.
CATCGCATCGAGCTTCACGTTGATGGATCCGTCGACGTTGACGAACGCAACCCCCACGCGGTTCCAGTACTTGCGGCCCTTGTTCTCAGTGATGCAGTAAACAATCTTGGTCTTGCTGTTCATGACGTTCTCTCCTAGCTACGCGAGCACCACGCTGTTGCGCGGCGCCGTGCTCGACCGTTAGCGAGCGGCGTGCCAGGAGATTCAGCGCGGAAATGCAGCCAAAAGCCGCTCAGACGTGGCTGGCGGCCAACCAGCGCTGGCGAGTTGCGCCAGCGCAAGCCCTGAGCCGAACACTGGCGCCCTGAGTCAACGGCTGCGTCCAAGCAACCAGCGCAGGACCCTCTCAACCTGCAGCATGCTGCGTGCGAGCGCTCGGATTCTTAGAAGGCTCTAGCCCTGACAGTGCCTTCGGGTACAACGCGAACATGCGTTTGCTTTCTCCCGCACTTCTTCAATCAGGTCTAGTCGCCCTCTCCGTGTTCGCCATCGGGGGCTGTAGCTGCAGCTCGAACGACTCGAGCGGAAGCGGCGGCAGCGCGGGCACCGCCGGGACCGCGGGCTCAGCCGGAGCCGGTGGCAGCAGCGGCGGCGCTGCCGGTTCCGCGGGGATGGGAGGTAGCGCTGGCACGGCAGGTAGCGGAGGCACGCCCCAGTACACGACGGAGCGCTGGGGCGCGCGGCTCTGGGGCAATCCCCTCGCGCTGTCGCGGGTCGATAGGGAGCTGTGGATCGGCACCCGGGGCAACGCGGATCCTAGCGCAGACGAGGCAGCAGATCTCCGCGGCGGCTTGGTGCGCCTCGACCTAGACACGGGTGAGGTTCGAGTCTTCGAGAGCGAACTGCCTCAAGTACCGGATCCCTTCGAGCCGACCCGTCAAACCCCGGTCTCCACCCGGGGCGTGATCGCAGACGGCCAGAAGCGCCTCGTCGCGAGCGAGTCTGGCATCTTGGTGATCGATGGCTCGAACGTGCAGGTGATTGCCGTCGGAGGCGGCGCGACGAGCGCCCGCGTGACCGATCTGGCGCTCGACCGCGGCGGCAACCGGAACGCGCTCTGGGCGGGGACGGATCAAGGACTGGTCGAGTACGACGCCGACACAATGCAGCCTCGACGCACGCTAGCCGAGAGCGAACTTGGTGCAGCATCGGTCGGCGACTTGGCGCTCGATCCAGACTCTGGGGAAATCTACGCAGCCGTGTACGGGGACTCGGACTCCTGGGTCGCGCACGTGGGGAGCAGCGTCGACACCTGGACACCAGGCAGCAACGGGTTGCCCGACGGAACCGTCGGCGACATCGTCTTCGCGGAAGGGCAAGCGTACATCGCGCTGGCTTCGTGGGCAGCAGACGACGGCGGCATCGTGAGCTGGGACGGCACCACAGCGGAGTCGTTCGTGCTGGAAGGCGAGCTCAGCTGGGCGGCGGACGGCACGAGCCGCGCGTTCGGCGCCTGGGAGCTGGACTACGTTCCCGCTTCCAAGACGCTGATCGTCGGCGGTCGGCTGTCTCCGAACGGCGGTGGCGGCTTGGCCTACGTCGACCTCACCGCGCAGAACCCGGCCAGGGGGATTGGCGTCACTCAGGGGCCCGCGGGGCTACCGGGAGATCACGTCGGCGCCCTCGCCTTCGACCCAACGACGGGTCGCACCTTCGTGAGCCTCAGCATGCTGTGCAACGAGAGCAAGCTCGGCGCGATGGGTGTGTTCGGCTTGGCCTTCGACCAGGGCGATATCCACATCGAGCGCCCGCTGCTGAGCGGCGTCCGCGACGTGGTTTCACGCGGAAACGAAGTACTGATGGCGCTCCGCGACGAAAACCCAGGGTACAGCTGCGAGGGTCTGCCGGTGACCCGGGGCGTGCTCCGGCTGCTCAAGAACCGCGGCGGCGAGTACGTCATCGGTCGCTACCAACGCGATGACAGCAGCGGAATCGACTTCAACCCGGCTTGGTTCGCTCCGTCGCTCCTGGCCGATGGTCCTGAGCTAGCTTACACCGGCAACAAAGAAGGCTTGTTCGTCGGCTTTCCGGATTCAACCAACTACAACCAAGCCATCAGCTTCGCGACGTCCCTCTACGTAAATGACCTGCGCTGGGACGGCGACACGCTCTGGCTCTCGGGCAACGCAAGCACGGACAACACGCCCGAAGTCAACGATCGGTCTCCCCGCGGCACTGTCCGCGTCTCGTTCGACACCAACAGCAAGCTGGCGTTCCAGCACTACGCGCGCAGCCAAGGCAACGACTCCGAGACCATCGTCGGCCTCCCGAGCAACGATGTGAGCGCGGTGATACCCGCCGGCAACGGCGACGCTTATGCGCTGTGCGCGGCAGAGCGAGCTTCGGATAGCCGCGACCGTGTCCAGGGTGAGATCTACAATCCTGGAAGCGGCGAGCAGCTCGGCGGCATCGCGAAGATCACCGGTGCTGATGTCAGCGTCGTCGCCGACGCCAAGACGGCACCGGATCCCCGCGCCGGCGTGATCACTGAAGACGGCGTCCTCTACGTCGCTGACGCGCGCGTCGGCCTGATCCGGGTGAGTAACGGCAATGTCGATACGTCACCGTGGCCGAGCGAGGTGCCAACGGGCTCCGTGCCCCAAGCGATGCGCCTCGGCCCAACCGGTGAACGCCTGGTGAGCTTCGACACCGGCCTCTTGATCCTCACGGATTCGCTCGCCTTCTTCTTCGGAGGCAACGCATACACCTGGCGGGGAGCAACCTTGAGCGCCGGTGCCCTGGTCGGTACCGATGAAGGTTTGTTGCTCGTCGGTGCACCTGAGCTGCCGAGCGGCCTTGGCGCGGATCCCGTGCAGAGCGCACTTCCGGCATTCCGAGACTTGGAGAAGCCAAGCACCGGCGGCCAATGCACCGCCTCCGGCCAGAAGTGCGGCGGCACCGGTGACCTACCCTGTTGTCCCGGGCTCACGTGCATCTCCGGCATCGCCGGCTTCACCTGCAACTGAGACCCGCCGAGCGGCGGCGGGTGCATCACTCGCCGTCGCGGCCGCGATCCCACCTTGTGGGAACGCCCACTCGGTCTTCGGCGTTCTGGTTCCCATGCCGACGTCCGCCTTACAGAGGCTAGGCGCCGCGTTCGTCGTGACCGTGTGCACTGCCCTCGGCTTGAACCGCTCCGCCAACGCTTGGGTCTGCTCGCTGTCCTCGCGCTGTGTCGAAGCCCACGTCGAGTGGACCACCGGGCCGCGCTACGTCGCAAACGACCTGCGACCGGACATGCCCACGTTCGATATCGCCAGCCCGGACGACTGCTACCGCCGCGTGGAGCGCCTGTTCGGCCCAAACCAGCTGGATACGGATTACACCTACTACGTTTGGTTCGTGAACCCCGGTCCCGAGGTCAACGCTTGGCACTGTCGCCCGATCGCGGATGACCCGCTGCAGACTTGGCTGGTGCTGCTGTTCTGAGCCGCGCTAGACCGGTTCCGAGTCAGCCCAGAGCACACCGAGCTCCAGCTCGAACACTTCGAACGGCTCTGCTTGCACCTTGGCCGAGTCGCTGTAGGTGCCCAGCAGCGTCCAGTGCTCGCCTTCCAGGCGCAACACTTCCAGCAAGCGGGCCAAAGGATCGACGAGCCAGACGTGACGCACACCTTCCCGCGCATAGATCGGACGCTTTTCCGCGCGGTCTAGTTTGGCGGTCGAAGGGCTCAGCACCTCGCACAGCCAATCAGGGGCCAGGCTGAGATACGGCTCCGCAGGGATCATCGGTAGTCGTTCGCGACGCCAGCCCGCGATGTCGGGCACCAGAATGTCTGAGCCGAGGTGCAGCTCCGGTTCGTCCAGCAGAATCCATCCGCCCGGCCCTCCCTTTCCGCGCTTGAACGGTGGCCCCAACTCTTCGCCAAGGGCCGTGGAGGCTGCCGCGTGGGGCAGCGCTGGACGCGGGCTCAACCTCAAGTCCCCGTTCACGATCTCAGCCACGCGATGTGCCGGAGCGTTCAAGACGTCCTCGTAGGTCGCGCGCTTGCGGACGGGGTCAGCCATCAAGAGAACGATAGCAGCAGGGCCGCCGTGGCACACCTCACAAGTAGCCGAGCTCCAGGGCTCTCAGCACGGCGCGGGTGCGGTCCCGCACGCCGAGCTTCGAGAGGATGCTCGAGGCGTGGTTCTTGGCGGTGCCCTCCGCCATGCCCAAGGCTTCGGCGATTTCACGGTTGCTGGAGCCGGCGGCCATCAGGCGCAGCACCTCCGTTTCCCGGGGCGTCAGCGGATCGGGTAGCTCGCTGGCTTCGAAGCCTTGCTCGAGGCGCTGCAGACCGCGCAGCACACGCTCTGTGACCGCGGGGTTGATCAAGGTGCCTCCGGACGCTACCGCACGGATCCCTGAGGTGAGCTGCTCCAGCGTGATGTCTTTGAGCAGGAAGCCTCGGGCGCCGAGGCGGATCCCTTCGAGGGCGACCGCATCGTCATCGAAGGTGGTGAGCAAGATCGCCGCCGGCGCGGGCTGCTTCTGGGCTTTGAGTACGCGAAGCACATCGAGCCCGGTCTTGTGTGGCATGCGCACGTCCAGCAACAGCACGTCCGCCGCCTGATGGGCGATCAACGCGAGCGCCTCGTCGCCGTCACTCGCCTCACCCACCACCTCGAAATCTGGCGTCAGCTCGAGCAGCTGCCGAATGCCTTGGCGCACGAGCGCCTGATCGTCTGCGAGCAGGATGCGGATCTTCACGTGGATCCTCCGGGAACCGAAGCGACCAAGCGAAAGCCGCGCCCTGGTGACGTCTCGAGCTGGATTCTCCTCGCCCAAGATCTCGAGGCGCTCCCGGAGGCCGCTCAATCCGGAGCCGGGCGGAGCTCTGCGGCTCCGCGACCGTCGTCCTTGACCGTCAGCACGGCGGCCTCGTCGACTTCACAGAGGTCCAGTGTCAGGTGCTGGGCGCTCGAGTGGCGCAAGGCGTTCGTCACTGCCTCCTGGGCGCATCGGAACAGCGCATGCGCCGTATCCGAGTCGAGCTGCAGCTCAGATCCACTCGGATAGTCACCTTCAGTCCACTCGCAGCCTGTGCCAGCGCCTGGAGTGCCGGCTCGAGCTCGACTTGGCGCGTCTCCCGCAGGGCACGCACCGTATCCCTCACCTCCCCGAGCAACTCGCCAGCGATGGCGCGCGCCTTGACCACGGCAGCCTTGGCTTGCTCACCTTCTGCAGCTCTTCGCCGCTCGAAAGCTGCAAGCTGAGCGCCGTCAAATGGTGTCCCGCGGAGTCGTGGAGCTCCCGGGAGATGCGCAGGCGCTCGCCGTTCCCGCGCGGATTCAGCGAGCAGCGCTTGAGTGGCGACCAGCTCCGCGTGGGTCGCTGCGAGTTCGCGCCGCGCGTCAGACTCCCGCCGCGCCATGGCCTGCCCCGAGGGCAAACAACTGAAACCCTTGCGTAACCCCCGATGGTCAACCAGTGCCCATCTCCCCCCAAGCAAACAGTAAGGCGAGCACCAGGACTGAACGAGCACCCAAAGCGTGGCGGTGCGTAAGCCGAGCACGAACGGAAGCTGACCGCCCACCACCGCGAGGAGGATCCCAGGAACCCGACGGCGCCTCCGCTCCCGAGAGCGATGCAGCACAGCGCGTTTCACGGGACTCACCTCGAGCAGCGACGCCCCAGCGCCCCTTGCCCACGTCGAACACCATCGCGCAGAACGCGACCCCGGAACGTAAGGAACGCTATGCACCAGAGCGCGAAGCTCCAGCTCACGTTCCGCTGCCATGACTCAACGTTGGCACGCCCGCCATCGCCCAGGTCACTAGGCCCGCGGCGAGTAACAAGCGATTCGAGCCCTGCACGCGCCCAGTATATCGACTTGGCGGCCCGACGACCCGTGCCGAAAGTCATGCCCACAATCGACCGCACCGCCAACCGGCACGCGCGCTCTGCCTGCGACGCACGCATTGAATGGGGTCATGACACTGCTACTGATTGCGCACATCGTTGGAGGAAGCTTGGGCTTGCTCGGGTTGGTCGCGGCGGGTTTCGCCAAGAAGGGCGGCACCCTGCATCGCCGAGCGGGGCGGGTGTTCAGCTGGGCCATGGGGCTCACGCTCCTCAGCGGAGTCATCGCTTCGCTCAAGCACCTGTTGCAGAGTCTGCCAGAGCTCAATCTGTTCGCCTTGTTGCTGCTCCAGCGGCCCTGCTCACCGGTGCGGGCCTCGATTCGGGCGCCTCGCGTTGGTGGCGAAGCAGAAGTCTCGGAGCTTCTCACGACTGCGCAGCCTGACACTACCCAGTTGTTGGCGCTCGCGAGCGTTGGCCTCGCGAGCGTTTCGCCGAGGTAATATTCTACAACCAGCTTCGCCGCGCTTGGCTCGCCTGGCCGTGGGACAGAAGTTCACTGGTTCAAGCGGGACCCGGGTCCCAAGGAGTGGTTGGTGGCCCACGTGAGCGGGATGGGCACCGCGGGGATCGGCGCGGTGACGGCATTCGGTGTGGTCAACGCGGCGCGGCTGTTCCCCGGGGTACCGGCCTTGGTGGTTTGGCTCTTGCCAGGCGTTCTCGGAGGGCCTGATTGGCGCCGACCAGCGACTCAAGCGCGGGAACGTCGCAGCTAGCAGTCGCGTTGCGGATTCAGTGAAGTCCGTCGGTTAGCCCAGCACTTCGTCCAGGCGCAAACGCAGGGAAGGCCTGAAAACACCGTGTCCTCGACGACGTAGGCCACGTTGCGCCCAACCTTCGACGATCACACAGCTGGCGCCCGAGAGTTCACTGAGGGCGCCCTGGGCGGCGCGGGGAGGAAATCGCCAGATCGCGCGCGACATCTCTGGCGCTCGCGCTACCTCGCGCCGCAAGCAATCGCAGCGACCTGATCCGCCGTGCGCAAGGACACGCGCGGATCCACCACCAGAAGGTCCCCCGAGGGCGAGCCGCAGCCGGCGGCCATCTGCTTCCTTCGAGTGCGCGGTCCTCGCGCTCGATCTGCCCCAGCTTGCCCAGACTCGTTCGCGTCCATGCAGCAACACCGAACGCCTGGCGTGGAGCTCGCCATGACGTAAGCGAAGCCATAGGTGCGCTCGAAGCACTCGGCCTCCCGGAGCCCATCTGGGCCCGCAAGCGCGAGCACGCTAAGCAACGTCTCGACCCGGCGCTGGCCGTGGGTATCGAGCTGGAGGGAGGCCCGCAAACTCCGGCGCGTGGGCCAGTAGCCGTATCCCCACCTTCCCGGGCCTGTGCCTCGCACGCGAGCGACGCTGCTCTCCGGTCTCCAGAGATCCGAGCGAAAGGCGACACCGTGTAGCCTCAGGAACTACACGACGTGCTCCCCGCGCCAGTCCTTCAGCGCAGCGGAAAGTTCAGAGGCCGCGCTCTGCAAGCAGCCACAGAGCCCAGCCACGTCGTTCGCAAACGGCAGCGGCAAGCGCTCGCGTTGGTCGCCGAGCATTGCCAGCACGCCGGGCTCCACCGGTTGCTCTCCGAGCACCTGTTTCAACATAGCAATACTAGAAGCAGATTCGCTCGCCTCCAGCTGCTCGCTCCTCTCCAGCTGCTCGCCACCCGCCAGCGCCCACTCCCAGCCCAGCCAGTTGCGCCAGGGCGCTGGCACCACGTCCTGCAGTGCGCGTGCGATGCGCAAGCTCAGGTGCGGTTGTCGCGCGAAGCGTCGAGCGCGCGCCAACACCAAGTGCGCCAGGAACTCCGGTTGCGGCAGCGACCTGACCCGCGCCATCAACGACGCGCGGCGCGCCAGTCTGAGGGCGCGAGGCCGCCAGCGGCCAAAGGCCGCCAGCGCCGCCAGCGCACGACTCTCCACCATCAGCGGCCGCGCTTGCCGCTCGGAACACGTTCTCTGCGCTCGCCGCCCCGGCTGCTTGGTCACCGCGCATCAACCTGCTCCAGCCCCCGCAAAGCTGACCGTAGAGCCGCGTTTCTTCCGCGCTTCGTCACTGAGTCGAGCCCAGATCGGACAAGGCAACGACCCGATCTCGATCAAACGCGAGGAACGCAGCGCGTTGCCCTGCGAAGAAGCCCGAGCGCAAGCCCGTTGTTCCTCCGCTCCACACTTGGGCGATCTCGCGGCGCCGCGGCGCTCGGCAAATGCCCAAGGCGAGGCGAAAAACAGCGCAAGCTCCGCGAGTAGTTGCGCGCCAGGGCGCGAGACTGGCTCCAGCGCGCTCCAACATCGCGAGCGCTGTTGGCACATCCGCCGTATTCCCATGCGCCAACTGCCCCGGCAGCGCACCACGCGCTGGGGCAACATCTCATCGGCGTGATGCACCGGCTTCAGTATACTGGAACCGCCGTTGTCTTCTGACGTGAAAGCACCGGGGCAGGTACCGTTATGGTTCGCAGCCTCGCCGAAGGTGGCATGGGCAAGGTAGAGCTTGCCCTGCGCAGCATCGACGCGCTCGAGCGCCTGTTCGCGCTCGCGTCTGCGCGGCGAGTACATGGAAGATCCAAGCGTGCTCGCGATGCTGTTCGACGAGGCGCGCATCGCTGGGCTGATTCGTCACCCAAACGTCGTGAGCGTGCTCGACGTCGGCGAAGATGACGCCGGGCCGTACCTATGATGGAGTTCGTGGACGGCGCGTCTGTCTCCAGCTATCAAGCGAGGCGGGCCAGGTGGTCTGCCCCTGGACGTACGTCGGGATCCGGGGCGGCGGAAGGGTTGCATACGCTCACGAGCTCAAAGACGCGGGTGGCAAGCCGCTAGAGCTCGTGCACCGCGATGTGTCTCCCCAAAACATCTTGGTCGGATTCGACGGCGTCGCTCGCGTCACCGATTTCGGCATCGCGAAGGCACTGGGTCGCGACACGCGCACCTCGACCGGGATCTTGAAAGGCAAGCTCGGCTACCTCTCCCCAGAGCAGCTGCGCTTCGAGGATCTCTGACGCGCGGACTTGTTCGCACTGGGCGTGACCCTCTTCGAGATGCTCTCCGGCGTGCGCCTCTACTCCGGCCCCGAGGTGAATGAAGTTGCCAGACGGATCCTCACGGAACCTCCTCCGGATATCCAGAGCTTCCGCGACGACGTCCCGCCCGAAGTGGAAGAGCTGTTGTTCGAGCTCCTGGCGAAACAGCGCGAGCTGCGCCCCGCGAGCGCAAAAGACGTCGCGCTGATTCTCGAGGACGCTGCGTCTGAGCGTGCCCGAGGGTGGACTCGAAGTAGGCGCCTATGTGGAGTCGCTCTTCGCCTCCGACCGAGCCGAGTCAGCAGACCTTGCAGCGCTTCCGCAGTAGCGCTGGCGCCTCAGGTCGCATCGCCTAGCAGCGACCCTACACCGGCGGTGATGCCTGCGACTTCCTCAGGACCAAAAACCGACTCCGCCAAAGCGCGCTCGCTGATCGCCGCTGGGCTAGTCTTCGCGCTGGCCCTCTTCGGCTTCTGGTGGGGTTAGGCGCCCCTGTCTCGCACCAACGCACCACCCGTAGCTGACTCGTCTGAGCCCACAAAAGAGCAAGTAGCTGCTGCCGCCGCCGTTCCACTGGCGAGTGAGCCCGCAGCAGCCGCTTCAGCTTCCCGACGAACAGCGCACCACCCGAAGCGCCTGTGAAGACCTCGAACAGCGCCGCAAGGAAACCCTCCCCCAAACCCCGGTCCCCGCGGAAACCCGCGAGTAAGAAGGGTTTGCCGTTGTGGGAAGACTACTGATGGGGCACCAGGTGACGATGCGCGGTGCGCTGACCTGCCCTGTCGCGGGCGCGTTAAGCGATTGGTGCTGAGCGCTAGCTCGGCGTTCGCAAGCGACGAAGCGGATGCAGGCAACAGCGCGCGTGTCCTTCGACCAGGCGCAAGCCGCCGCCGAGGTCGGTCGCTTCAGCGAGGCAGCCGAACATTTCCGGCACTCGCCTCGAAGCTCGTGCCGAAGGCCAGCGCCGCGTTCAACTTGCGGTCGCTCTGCGTGGCATGGGGCACCCAAGGAGGCCCGCGATGCTGGACCAGCGCCGCTCGCGCACGGCACGCCACCCGACGCCATGTTGCCCGAAGCAAAGCGGTTGCGAGCCGAAGTCGCCGCGGCGGTGAGCAAGCTCGTGGTGATCTTGAGCGGCAGCCCAAGCGTACCCCTGCGTGCAGATCTGCGCGTCGATGGAGTACGCTATGAGTACCACAAGCGAGCGCTGCGCATCGAGGTCAATCCGGGCGAGCACGTGGTCAGCGCCACGGCGAAGTCCTATCTCCCCACGGAACACAAGTTGGTCGTCGCGGCGGGCGGAAACCAGCGCGTGGGGCTCAAGCTTGAGCTCTCTCCGGAGGCGCGCATGGCCACCCTGGAGGTGGTCGCGAAGGAGCGCGATGCACGGGTGGGGATCGTGGGAGTCGCCTGGGGCGAAGGCAGGGTGCAGCGCCGGGTCGAGCCAGGCAGCTATCAGCTCCAGCTGCGCTCCGACGCAGGGGACCGCGACTCGAGCGTTACCGTGCGCTCCGGCACGAGCTATCGCGTGGAGCTGACGCCCGACCAGAGCTCGTTCCTGAGCACGCCTTGGCCTTGGATCGTGGCGGGGGTGGTAGTCACCGGGGCGGTCGTCGGGGGCTACTTCTTGCTGCGGGACCCCAACAAGGAACCGGTCAGCGACCCGGAGTACCGAACGGTGGAAACCTTGGTGCGTTTCTAGCGTCCGGTCTGCGTGCTGATAGCTAGGGCTTTTGATAGGTAACCGGCGCGGAGCACGCACCCACGTGATCGCAAGCACGAAGCTCGTAGTTGGTTCCGCTAGGATCTGCGGTGATGTCGACGTGCCCGCACTTCTGCACACTGCGCGCACTGCCGCCGGCAGTGGTGCGAATCACCTCGTACACGGAGTTGTGCGTCGCCGGCTTGGAGCCGTCTGCATAGACCGGCGCGCTGATGTCGAGCCCCTGCGCTCCGCTCGTGAGGGTCACGTCGGAGACGCTGATCCCCGCCGCGCGGGTGCGACAGCTCGCAGCGCTCCCGCGCACCGCGTCCCAGACGGAGCGAATGCTCGAGGTGTAGAAGCCGCCATCACTGAAGCCAGCGTTCGCGCCGGCTCGCGCCGGGAAGCGGCCGGTTTGTCCGCTGTTGCCCCCGGTGTTGTTGGCGATGCACTTCGTGTTGTCGTTCGGATCGGGTCCCCAAGTGACGGTGTAGTAGCTACATCCTGAGCGCTGAAGGAAGGTGCTGGTGTCGTCACCCTGGGCGCTCCACGGATCGCACGCGGCGGTCTCCCGCGGGTCGGGCGGTGCGCATGGATCGGGCTGGGTGTTGCACCCGCTGCTCTGCAGGCGATCGACGTAGCTCAGGAAGGCGTCGTAGTTCACGACGTCGCACAGCTCGGGCATCGTCCACTGCACCGCGGCGAAGGCCTGGTAGGGACCCTTCGTGACGTTGAAGTAGGCGCCGCACGGCTCACCCTCGGGGCCATCGATGTATCCGTATGGATCTCGAACGGTCTTCTTGCCGTGATTCGCATCACACGTCTCGGTCGAGCCGTCGTAGCACTTCGACGACCAAACACCGGTCCAGTAGCGGGTCAGGGACTCCTTGTCGCCCCACACGGGCTGGGTGCCTTGCCCGCGGATCTGCACTTGCTTCAGCTCTTGAGGACGCGAGTCTGCGTCTGGAGTCAGGGCCATCGCCGCCATTTGCGAGGCGGGCAGCGGGTCCGTCAGCAGCGTCGCGTAGACATAAGCGCCTGCGGCCAGACCCGAAGACTGTCCGGCACCCGCGTTGATCTTGAGCTGGGGACCGTCTGGAGAAACGAAGCCGTAGTAATAGTCCTGGCCGTAAGAAAGCACGCTGCCAAGCGCGGCGCGCTTCTCAGCGGGGGTGAGCTTGTCTGAAGACAGCGTCGCGAAGGCGCCGTAGAACGCCGCGGCGTTGCCGGAGCCGTAGTCGTCCGTCAGTCCTTCCACGCGGTAGGCGCGCCCGCCTTCGCTGATATTCGAGAACAGCTCGGTCGCGTGGCGCCACACTTCCGCGACCCGCGCGACGGACGCAGCGCTGGCGTCGAAGTTCGGGTTCGCCGCCAAGCGCTCCTCGACGAAGTCCGTGTCGAGGCACTTGGGAGTCTTGGGGAAGCCGCCAACGATGGTCGGCCGGATGCAGTTCTTGCCTGCGTTTCTCGGCACGGCGTCCAGCACGCTGACGATGTCGTAGACATCGATGCACGCGCCCTCAATCGCCTTCGTGCCACAGATCCCATCTACGGCTTCGTTCTTTTTCCTCCCGGCAACCAGGGAAGAAGACTTGTCAAAGGTCACCGGCAGCTGAGTCGTCAGATCTTCAGACGCCACGTAGTTGCCGTATTTGTTGCCACCGTCGAGCACACCGATGGCGGTGGGGTCCACCGGGTCCGCGTCGACTCCCAGCGCCTCCCCGTTGCTGCTCACCGCCTCCAGCACGACTTGCTCACCCGGCTTGGGCGCGACCCAGTAGTCCCCACTCACGAAGCGACCGCAAAGCGCGTCCCCACCGCCGCTCTTGAACGTCCAGCGAAACTCCGCGTCGGTGAAGCCATCGCGCAGATCCACCTGCTCGACGATCTCTTGGCCTGTGCAGTAGTCGTACTGAGTCAGATCACAGTCGCAGCCTGAACCCACCTTGGGGTTGTTCGGGTCGAAGAGCACTTCGACTCCTTCACACCCCCCGCCGCACGCGCCACAGTCCGCCTCACAGCTGCCGCAGTCCTCACCCACCTGGCACACGGAGTCACCGCACGCGGCGTTCGCCCCGGCGCTACCACCGCTCGCGCTTCCGCCGTTCGCTCCTGTTCCAGAAGTGGCTCCAGTGCCGCCGTTCTCAGCGCCGCCGCTACCGCCATTTTGATTCCCCGAGGCACCGCTGTCCCCGGAGCTACAAGCAACCAGAGAAGCCATAGCGCCGAGCAACGCAAGAAACCTCTGCATGTCACCACCTTCGCACTTGGAGATCGGGCCGTCACTTACGGGCGCTGCGCGCTTCAGCGGTACGCGCCCCAGAGCGCCTGAAACCAGTCGGGCCCGACGCCGCTCTCCGTCTGGTAGTAGCGATCCGCGTAGTCGAACAACGCAGGCCAGTTCCACGCCGACTCGACCCCCATCAAGCGCGCGGCGAATACCTGCATCACCTGGGAAGGACCGTTCACGTTGCGGTACGTCGCGCCCCAGTTCTTGTTGTCCGCTTGGGGCTTGTCGAAGTGGCGGATCCCCCACTCCGGAAGGCCGATATCGCTGACCTCGTAAGGCGTTGCCACGGCGCGATCGTCCGGCGCCCAAGCGGCGCTGTGGCTCATGTCCACTTCGGCTTGAGAGACATAGAAGTGCTGCTGGTCATCCTGAAAGATGAAGTGCTGAGCCGCATCCGCGTACTCGAGCATTTGCGGATGATGCAGCACCTGCCCGGCCAACAAGAGCGGCATCTTCCGCCCCAGGTTGTGCCCACCGTTGGCGTCCCAGGCGCCTCCCGCCGCTGCGATGCCATAGATATCGATCCCGTATTGCACCAGGCCGACCAGCAGTCGCTGCTTTTCCGCATCGGAATAGTCGAGCTGCAGCATCACCAGGCCCTCCGCGGAGCTACGCGCTAGGTCGCGTCCATACGCCGGCATGTGATTCGCGGGGTGGATATCGCGGGAAACCCAGCTCGTGCAGTGTTCCAACCACACGCGCTCATAGCGCGACGCAACGCTGTCGATGTCGGGCTCCCCGCCGAGGCGCGCATGCGTTCCCAGTTGGGAGTAGTCGAGCTCCGCGGCGGTCGCGACCACCGAGCGTTGACCGACATAGGGCGGCCTGAACGCGTCCTTCAGTGGGGTGGCTGACAGCACGGTGAGCACGGCCGCATCCGCGAGGATCGGCCGCCCGTCGCTGCTCGCCGTCGAGATCCCTTTAATCACCGACGAGCTTGGCGAAACCACGAGGTCTTGACCGGTGAACGCGGGGTCCACGTTGAGGTTCGCGTCGAACCCCATGTCCCGCGCGCTGCTGTCATAACCCTGGGTCGTGCTGTTCGCGGGATTGAGCATGGTGCCGTTCATGACCCGCTCGGCACCTCCGGGAGCGCCGACCGCGGTCGGTGTGATCGCAGTGATCACCACGTCGCCACCGTGGTTGTGCACCCAGTAGTCCCCATTCACGAAGCGACCAACGACGTACTCTTGAGCGAACTGAAACTCGATGAGCCCATCGTAGTAGGAGACGGAGCTTGCGAGGGTCTCTTCGGCGGTTTGTCCACCGGCTCCGGCAGCACCTGCTGAGCCAGTTCCCGCAGAGCCAGCGCCAGCACCGCTACCCCCTGCGCCGCTACCGCCAGCATCGCTGCCGCCAGCAGAGCCTCCGCTCGCGCCGGTTCCCCCGCTGTTCGACGTGCCACCCGTCGCACCCGCACCCGCGCCAGCGCCATCTCCACCGCCGCAGCCACAGGCCAAGGCCAAGCTCACCACCGCAACCCAGCATCTGGTCATGGCTCGAGTGTTTGCGAAGCGGCCTTGGCCGTCACTTACGCGGGCTGCGCGTATCCGAAACCTCGCACGCTGGCCGTGCTAGCTTCAGCCGGTGCGGGTCTGGCGGAGAGCGCTGACGATTGGGGCGCTGCCACTGGTGGCCAGCCTGAGCGGCGCCTGCGAGCGCCCGCCGCAGCCCAGACCATCGTGGTGTTGAGTGCTGACCCCGGCTTGCTAGCCAGCGCCAAACGGCTCGTAGTCGTCGTTCAGGGCGAAGCGGCGACGTCGTGCTGGAGCGCACGAGCGATGTGGATCCCGGTCGCAGCCAGCTCGCTCGCATCCCGCTGATCCCCAAAGGCGAGGATCCGACGCGGCGCTTCGTCGTACAAGCAACCCTCGAAGACGACACGGGACCGCTCGCCAAGCTCGAGGTCCGCTCAGGATACATTGAGGACGAGCTCCACGAACTCGCGGTCTGGTTCGAGGACAGCTGCCGCGGAAAGCTCGACTGCGGCGAGGGTCGCACCTGCAGCGCGGGGCGCTGCCTTGGCTCGTGCTACAGCGTCAAGTCAGCTTCGCCAGCGCTACCAAGCTGCGGCGAGTGCGAGACCTGCGAAGGCAGCTGCCAGCCTGCAAGCCAGATCAGCTGTGGCTGCCCCGGGGAAACGTGCAACGCGGGAGAGTGTACGCCGCTCACGACTGTGGGTAACGTCTCCGCTGGCTCGGTGCACACGTGCGCGAGTGTCGTCAGGTGGAGTCTACTGCTGGGGCTCTTCGAGCTTCGAAGATCTGGATGGGGCCCCGGGACGCCTCGGCACGGGCGACGCCGGTGACGCCCTCACCCCCCAAAAAGTCGAAGGCGTCGAAGCGAGGCTCGCGTTGCTAGCGCAGGGCAACCACACCTGCGCGCTGACCTACGGTGCCCGAGTCTGCTGGGGAGAGAACTACCGCGGGGAACTCGGGCTCGGCGACACCGCGGGGCTCTTCCCCACACCGATCACAGCGCCAAGCACGCCCAGCTTGGAGAGCTTGGCCGGCGGTTTCAGGCACACCTGCGGAGTGACTCAAGACGGACAGCTCTGGTGCTGGGGTTACAACGAGCGCGGCAACACCGGCACCGGGACCGAGCCGTCGAGCGTGCGCAGCCCAGTCTACGTGGGAGACTTCGTACAAGTCGCCGCGGGCGGCGACCACACCTGCGCCATCACTTCCGCAGGGCAACTCTACTGCTGGGGCTTCAACGATTCCCTGGAGGTGGGCGTGCCTGGCTCGAGCGTGATCACCGAGCAAGTCAGGCCAGGCTGCCACGCGAGCCAATCGGGTCGCGAGTGCTTCGACGACTATCAAAGCGTGGGCGCCGGGTTCTTTCACAGCTGCGGGATCCGAAACGGCGGTGAGCTCTGGTGCTGGGGCGGCAACACCAACGCGCAGCTGGGTGTGGGCGTGGTCTCCGGAGCCAACAACATCGCGGAACCTCAACGCGTGGTTGGAGAGCAAAAGTGGTCGTTGGTGGACGGCGGTCGCTCCCATACCTGCGCTCTCACCGTGGACGGCCAGCTCTACTGCTGGGGCAGCAACAGCAGCGGGCAGCTCGGCATCGCGAAGAGCGGCAGCGCGAGCGTGCCCCAGCTGGTGCAGAGCGACCGCGCCTGGAAGCGCTTGTCCGCGGGGGAAGCGCATACTTGCGGTCTCAAGGACGACGCGACGTTGTGGTGCTGGGGGCGCAACACCCACGGCGAGCTAGGTCTCGGCAACCCAAGCGACGCGGAGCTCAGCCCGCGTCGGGTGTGCTTCCCCTGACAGGTGGTTATTGGCCAGCGCCCGGTCGCGTTTCCGTATGCAATCCTATGCCGTGACTGCCCGCTGCCAGGTGACGATGTCCTTATTCGCTCAAGCTTGGGGTCAGTTCGCGGCGCTGGCAACCTATGCCCCAGCTACACCCTGAGTTCACAAAACGTAGGCGACATCGACGTGCTGGAGCTACCAAGCGACTTCAGGTGTCGCCCGCTGCAGAGCGCCTGCAGCACCAGCTCCCGAGGTCGCTACGCTGACGCAGGTCTCCGTTTGCGATTGGCAGGCTCTGTTCGTGGCGGGTCACGCCTGATTGACGTGGCTGGCTAGCCGCTGAATCAGCGGCGCGATCTCAGCGTGCCGCAGCTTGTATTGAGCGCGGTTCGCGATCAAAAGCGAGCTGATTTCGCAGATCACTTCGCGCTCCACGAGGTCGTTCTCCTTCAGCGTGGTGCCGGTCTCGACCAGGTCGACAATCAGATCGCTCAAGCCGACGAGCGGGGAGAGCTCCACGGAGCCGCCGACGTAGATGACCTCGGCCTGAATGCCCTTCTTGGCGAAGTGCTCCGTCGCGATGCGCTGGAACTTGGTCGCGATGCGCGGCACCTCGAGAGCCACCGCGCCCGTGGCCCAGCCACTACCATGCGGCAACGCCCGATGCCGAGATCGAGGGGCAGATGGTCGGAGCGACGCTCGGCAGCGTATCGCGCCCGCTGATCCCCAGGTCTGCGGCGCGCCGTACTCGACGTAGGTGGAAGCGTCGTCGGAAGCGAGGAGCAAGAACGCTGGCTTGCCGTCCAGGTCTCCGCACGAGCTTGCGGTCGTCGCCAACAGGCTCGTGGTGTCGATCCCCGCGGATTCGAAGAGCGGCGCCAGGGTCTTCAGGATGCGCCCTTTGGGCACGGCGATGGTCAGCGGTCGGGACATCGCTTGCTTGGCCTCAGGGTAGCGCGCCGCGCTCCAGGCTGATGCGCTGGATGTCAGCGCCCACGCCGGCGAGCTTCTCTTCAATGTGCTCGTAGCCGCGGTCCAGGTGATACACGCGACGCACGATGGTCTCGTCCTCGGCCACCAAGCCAGCGATCACGAGCGACGCGCTGGCGCGCAAATCAGTGGCCATCACGCTGGCGCCAGAGAGCTTCTTCACGCCTTCGACCATCGCGGTGTTGTGGCGGGTGTCGATGTTCGCGCCCATGCGCATCAACTCCGGAACGTGCATGAAGCGGTTCTCGAAAATAGTCTCGGTGAGCACTGCGCGCCCCTCGGCGCAGCACATCAGCGCCATGAACTGCGCCTGCATATCCGTGGGGAACCCTGGGTGAGGCGCGGTGGTCGCGTCCACCGCCTTGAGCACTCCGAGGCGACGCACGCGGGTGTGCTCGCCTTCGCGTTCAATCTCGAGGCCCGCCTTGCGCAGCTTCACCACGACCGGTTCCAGATCGTCGAGAGGTGCGTTCTCCAAGAGCACGTCGCCGCCGGTGGCACCCACCGCCGCCATGAAGGTCCCTGCCTCGATGCGATCGGAGATCACCGCGTGGTCGAAGGGGTCGAGTTCGTCTCTACCCTCGATGTGAATCACGGCGGTGCCGGCGCCCTCTACCTTGGCGCCCATCTTGTTCAGCACCCGGCCGAGCTCCTCGACCTCGGGCTCACGCGCGCAGTTGACGAGCACGCTGCGCCCCTTGGCGAGAGCGGCCGCCATCATCAGGTTCTCGGTACCCGTTACCGTGGGGATATCAAAGACGATTTCACCAGCCGTCAGCCGCGGCGCTTCGGCCACGACGTAGCCGTGCTCGACACGGATGTTGGCACCGAGGACTTCCAGGCCCTTCAGGTGTTGGTCGATGGGGCGGGCGCCGATCGCGCAGCCGCCAGGCAGTGACACCTTGGCGCGACCATAGCGCGCAACGAGCGGCCCCAGCACGAGCACGGAAGCGCGCATCTGACGCACCAGCTCGTAAGGCGCCAGGGGCCGCGGCTCCCCGCTGGCAGAGGCGACATGGACTTCGGGCGCGTCGACCACCACATCGCGTCCCAGGAACCTGAGCAGCGCCGCGGTGGTGTCGATGTCGCGCAGGGCCGGTACGTTGCGCAGCTTGCTCTGACCGTCCGAGAGCAGCGTGGCGCAGAGGATCGGGAGCGCGGCGTTCTTGGCGCCGCTGATACGAATTCGGCCGTTCAGAGGCCGTCCGCCTCGGATCTGTATCGCGTCCATGGAGTGCCTGGCGCGTACGCCGGGTGGCCGAGCCTGGCAAGG
>JAWKRD010000024.1:0-126562 GCA_041389805.1 Polyangiaceae bacterium
GCGTGAGATCCGAGACTGCCACGCCGCCCTCGAGCCCCTGGCGCGTGAAGCAGGCTTCATCACCTGTGATCTTCACGGCGATCTCGACCTCAAGCAGCAAGACCAAGCGGTCAGCGACAGCGCCACGCGCAAGGTGGTGCTCAGCACCAACGTCGCCGAGTCGTCAGTCACGGTGCCAGGCACCACCGGTGTGATCGACTCGGGCCTCGCCCGGGTCGCGCGCCACTCTCCGTGGACTGGCTTGCTTAGCCTGAAGCTCGAGAAGATCAGCCAAGCCTCCGCCACTCAGCGCGCTGGCCGTGCGGGCCGCACCGCACCAGGGCTCGTGCAACGCCTCTACACGGCTGGCGATCTCAGCACGCGCCCAAGCTTCGACACGCCCGAGATCTTGCGCGCCGATCTGGCGAGCCTGCTGCTTGAACTCGGCTGTGCGGAGCTGAGCGTTTCAGAGCTGGGTTGGCTCTCAGCGCCTCCTGAGGCAGCGCTGCGCGACGCCGAACGGCTGCTCAGCTGGCTCGGTGCGCTGAAGAGCGACCGCGCAACGGACCTCGGGCGGCGTATGCAACGCCTGCCGCTGCCTCCACGGCTAGCTCGGGCTCTGATCCGCGCGGAAGAGCTCGAAGTACCAGCCAGCGGCGCCTTGGCCGTCGCGCTCTTGAGCGAGCGGGACATCCTGGCGCGTTCGCCGGTCGGGCACTCGAGAGGGCCACGTACGGTCGATGCCAGCGGGGATTCGGACATCGCCGAGCGCATGGAGCGCTTTCAGCTGTGCCGCGAAGATCGTTTCAGCCATCACAGCGCGCGGAGCTTGGAGCTGAATCTGACTGCGGTGAAGAGCGTGGCTCGGGCGGAGGCCCAGCTCCGCAAGGCGCTCGCCGGCAAGGGCGAAGTCCACGACGACTGTCCCCTCGCAGAAGTCGACGCGCGCATCAGCCAAGCGCTGCTCTCCGGCTTTCCCGATCGCGTGGCGGCGCGCCGGCTCTCCACGGCTGGCAAAGGGGTGAGCCGCGATCTGACCTTCATGAGCGGGCAAGTCGCCAGGCTCTCGGAGCAGAGCGTCGTGCACGAAGCGCAGCTCCTGCTTGCGCTGGACGTTGCGGATCGGCGCGGAGCTGCTGGTCCCGAGGTGACGCAGGCTTGCGTCATCGAAGAAGACTGGCTGTTCGAAGCCTACCCAGACTTGTTCACTGACAAGGACGAGCTGTGGTTCAACCCAGACACGGCGCGCGTCGAGCGCATTGCGCGCATCTACTACGGCTCGGTCTGCATCGACGAACGCAAGGCGCCGGCGGCACCGGGCCCCGAGGCGACCCAGGTCCTCAAGGAGTGGGTACTCACCCGCGGCCTGAAGCAGCTCGACCCGAAGGACCACCTGGGTGAGCTAGCAGCGCGCATCGAGCTTTGCCTCGAGGCAGACGCTTCGCTCAGCGGCTCTTCGCCGCGCGGTGACTGCCGCGCAGTGACTCCTCGCCGCGCAGTGACTCCTCTTCGCGCAGTGACTCTTCGACAGCGCCTCCTCCCAAACCCGAGAGAGCTTGCTGGAGCTTTGCCTCGGGGAAGCGGTCGACCTGAGCGCGTTCAAGTCTCAGGAGGTGGCAGACGTCGCCCAGAGCCTGTTGCCCGCCGAGCTCGTCGCCGCCCTCTACCGGGATGCGCCAGCGGAGATCACGCTGAAGGGCGGCCGCAAGGCGCAGGTTCATTACACGGGTGGCAGCGGGCCCTGGGTGCAGTCCTTCTTGCAGGACTTCTTCGGCAGCACCCAGACTCCGTCCATCGCCGGGGGACGCGTCCCCCTCACCTTGCACCTGCTGGCACCGAATCGTCGCGCCATCCAGGTCACCCAGGATTTGGCGGGCTTCTGGCAGCGCGCCTACCCCGAGCTCCGGCGCCAGCTCAGCCGTCGCTATCCCCGCCACGCGTGGCCCGAAGACGGCGCCAACGCGACGCCACCTGCCCCGCGGCCACCGAGACCGCGCGGAAAGAAGTAGCAAACGGACTCAGAGCTTCTTCTTGAGGCGCGCCAAGAGCTTCAACGCGTCGAGCGGCGTCAGCCGGTCCACGTCGACATTGCGTAGGGTATCGAGCACCTCGTGCCCCTTGGCGTCTGGCTCAGGTGCCGCGAACAAGTCAAGCTGAGGCCGCGCGCGGTGCTTCTTCGGAATCGGCGCATCGCCTACTGTCGCTTCCCGTTGCCCGCTCTCGAAGGACTCGAGCAACCCCCGCGCTCTGCCAAGCACTGCCTCGGGGATCCCTGCGAGCTTCGCCACGGCAATGCCGTAGCTGCGGCTCGCAGCGCCGCTCACCAGCCGATGCAGGAACACGATGTCCCCGTCTAGCTCCCGGGCGCTCACGCTGTGATTCGCCACGTGCTCGCTGTTCTCTCCGAGCTCCGTGAGCTCGTGATAGTGGGTCGCGAAGAGCGCGCGGCAACCAATGGCTTCGTCCAGGTGCTCCGCAACGGCCCACGCAATCGCGAGGCCGTCGAAGGTCGAAGTGCCGCGCCCGATCTCGTCCAAGATCACCAAGCTGCGGTCGGTCGCTGAGCGGAGGATGTCCGCGGTCTCGCGCATCTCCACCATGAATGTGCTCTCACCCCGCGCGAGGTTGTCGCTGGCGCCGACGCGCGAGAGCACTCGATCTACGAGCCCGATGCTTGCGCGCTTCGCGGGCACGAAGGAGCCGAGCTGCGCCAGGATGGAGATCAGCGCCACCTGCCTGAGCAAGGTGCTCTTGCCCGCCATGTTCGGCCCCGTGACAATCCACAGGCGCTCTCGCTCGGCATCCAGGCTCACGTCGTTGGGAACGAAGCGGCCGAGCGCCGCCAGGCGCTCCACCACCGGGTGCCTCGCATCTACCAGCTCAAGGCGCTTGCTATCATCTATTTCCGGCCGGCAATAGTCGTAGCGATGAGCCAGCTCCGCGTGACTCACCGACACGTCCCAGCGCGAGATGCGTTGAACCAGCGCCTTGATGCGCGGCGCGGCCTCCGCCGCTTGGCGCACCAGCTCCTTGATCAGCTCGAGCTCCCGTTCGCGATGGCGATCTTCCGCGCTACCGATCGCTTCGGAGAGATCGTCCAGCTCCGGCAACGTGTAACGCTCGCCGCTCGCGACGGTTTGCTTGCGCCGCCAGTCTTCAGGCACCCTCTTCGCGTGAGAGCGCCCGACCTCGACGTACCAGCCGAAAACGCGGGTGTAGCGGATCTTCAGCTTCGGCAAGTCGAGCTCCGTGCGCAGCCGCGCCTCGAGCTCGACGATGCTCTGAGTGCCGTTTTTCCGCAGGGTATCTAGCTTCGCAAGCTCCTCGTCGTAGGTCGGCAGGAAGACACCGCCGTCCTTTGGTAGCGCCGGCGGGCGCTCCACCAGCGCGCTGGCGAGTTCGCTCTGGAGTTCCGACACGCAATCCACGCTGGCCGCGTCGCCGCTCAGGCCCAGCGCCTCGAGGACGCTCTCATCGCGCTCCCTGACGAGCAGCTGAACGACCGCCGCGCTCGCCATCAGCCCGTCGCGCAGCGCGCCGAGGTCCCGCGGATTCGCTTCGCCAAGCTCGGCTCTCGTCGCCAGGCGCTCGAGGTCACCCACACCGCCGAGCAGCCCCGCGAGCTCGCTCCGAAGCGCGGTGTGCACGACGAACAGCTCCACTTGATCGAGCCGCCGCCTCACGCGCTCGACGCTCAGGAGCGGCGCGAGCAAGCGCCGCCGCAGCAGGCGGGCGCCACCGGGCGTCTTCGTGTGATCGATGACGTGGAGCAAGCTGGTCTGCTTCTCACCGCTCATCGACTGCACGAGCTCGAGGTGCCGCTGGGCGGTCGGGTCGATCACCAGGTGGCGCTGCGGATCCCAGCTGCCGATGCGACGCACTGGAAGTTGTGTCAGCGGGTTGCACGCGGCGGCGAAACGCAGAGCTCGCGCGGCGGCGAGCGCTGCCTGCGCCCCCAAGCGCTCGGCGTCGCTCATCAGCTCCCCCAGCACCCCACCAAGGTCAGCGCCCTCGAGGGGTTGATCCTCACGGAAAGCGACCTTCGACACCACTTCTCTGAGCGCCAGCTGGGCCGCCGTGCGCTGCTCCTCGGGCACGTCCGGAGCGAAGCCGAGCACCACCTCACTCGGTAAGGCGCGCGCTAGCTCGCTGAGCACCGCGGTGAGATCGCTCACTTGCGCAGCGACCAGCTCGGCAGTGGAGAGATCGAAGAGCGCGATACCCACTTCGCCCGACGTCACTTCCAGGGCGGCGAGCCAGTTGTTGCGCCCCGCTTCGAGCTGATCGCGGTCGGTGACCGTACCCGGCGTGAGCACGCGGATCACCTCGCGCGGCACGATCCCTTTCACCGTCGCGGGATCCACCATCTGCTCGCAGATGGCGACCTTGTGTCCCAGCTCGAGCAACCTGGCGACGTAGCTGTGCGCCGCGTGGTGCGGGAACCCAGCCATCGGTATCTCGTCGGGCTTGCCCTTGTTGCGGCTCGTGAGCGTCAACTCGAGCAGTCCGCTGGCGACCACGGCGTCTTCCTCGAAGAGCTCGTAGAAGTCCCCCATGCGGAAGAACAAGATCGAATCTGGATACGCTCGCTTCGCAGCTTGGAACTGCTGCATCAGCGGCGTGCTTCGCGCACCCATGGAAGGTCTTATCCCAAAGCCGGAAGGCGCGCACAAGGCGCGCCGACGCGTTCAGGGAACCGCGAGCTTCAGAAGAACAGGCGCGAGACGGACAGCGAGCGCAGGCTCACCATCACGAGGCCCTGCGTGGCAGCGTCCGTGACCGCCAGCTCGCCGGTCTGCGGGAGCAGCGTCATCGAGTACGGGCTCACCTGAGAGCTCTGCGATGCAAGGCTGATGCTGAGAGGCACGAAGCCACCCACCACCGTCCAGGTGAAATGCATGCCACGCACGCTGGGTTGCTGCCCCTGATACACCACGAAGCGATGGGTCAGGTTCTGGAACACGCAGTCAGCGGGTGCGCTGCCGCTGGCAGTGAGGCACGCGACCGCGTTTGGATCCGGCACATTGACCGTTTCGCCGTTTTGCTCCACGGGCACCGTGGCCTGGCCGACGCCGGAGCAGCTCGAGTTCTCGCAGCTGACCTCGTAGACGCGACTCTTGAACAGGCTCTTCGCGTCATCAGGGTCGCGCACGCAGCGGTCCGTATCGGGATCGCGCTCCACGCGGTGGCGATAGCCGCTGCGGGATCCGGTCAGCACCCACTGCCGCCCCACGCGAACGTCGTAGCTTACTGCCCCGGGGAAACAACACTTGAGCACTTCAACCGCTCGCGGAGTGTCCCGTGGCTCGACCTTGAGGTGGTCCTCGTAGGCCTCCACGATCGACATGTCGCGTGACGTGGTCGGCTTGTCCGGAGTGCCGAAGATGGTCTTGCAAGCGCGGTAGCCCCCGCCGCCGTCACAGCTCCTACCGAGCTCGCTCTTCCAGTAGCTGTCGTCTTCGTCGAGCAGCGGCTGGGTGATGCTGATGTAGTCGTTGTGGCTGCTGGCAAAGGTATCGAGACTGGCCGCGTCCACACCCAGCTCCAGCTCGCCAACCTCGCGCGTGAGGTCGCTGTCTTGCACGCCACGGCTACAGAAGCCTCCGCCGCTGTCGCTGAACTCGAGCGCGTCGGCGCTGAGGTAGCCCGCCGGTCGCTGCGAGATGATGCCCTCGTAGGTCAGGCTCATCTCATCCTCCAGGCTGAATGCCCGGGGCTCATTCGTGACCAAGGCCAAGGAGGCGCTGGTCGCACTCGCCGGATTCGTCGGCAGCACGTTCTCAGCGTCGGACGAACCGATGTACTTCCGCGTGGAAACAAACAGCTCTGCCGGGCTACCGTCCGCAAAGTCCGTCGCTAGGAGCTTCGGGTGGAGCGGGCCATCACCGTCGATGCCGATCTCGAGGGCGCGGTTGTCTTCATCCGCAAGCCGTGGCAACGCGCGCACGCCTGGAGACCGCAGACCGAAGCGCGAACTCGTCGCGAGCATCGTTGCGCTGCGAGCACGGTGGGTCTCCACCATGTTGCAGCTCGCCTCATCGGTCACCGTGGCGACGCCGTCCGCCTGATTGTCTTCAGTGAAGTAGGCGACGCTGTTGGGATCCCCGAAGCAGCCGCGGAAGTCCGGAGTTGACTTGGAGTTGGCCTTCGTGGGACGGCGACACGGCTCGTCGTAGTCTTCAACGTCGATCACGGCGATCTGACCACTGGTCAGCGCGAGCATGCCGAAGATGCCGCGCAGCTGCCCGGGGCGCGCGCCAGCAGACTGCTGCCCATTCGGCCGATACTCCGCGCCGAGCGCGTCGTCGTTGATTGGATCGCAGAGCTGCGCCCCGAGGCCGACGCCGTTGCTGTCGAGCACCGGGATGTCGCGCTGCACGAACTGAATGCTGCGCACCGGAGCATCGAACGCGATGCGATCCGGGGGTTCAAAGGGCGTCAGCTTGGCACGCTCGCGCACGATGGGTGTACGATTCGCGCTATCCAGGCTGACGTCGAACGCCATCACGCTGCCGTTCAGCTCATCCGTCGCGTAGACAAATCGCTTCCCTGTGGAAGTAATCGGCGACACGCCAACCGCGGAGGTGGTGATGGTATCTCCGGGGCGATCCAGGCGCACAGGCAGCAGCGGATCCACCTCGCGCATCGCGCACACATCGCTCACGTCGATGCGATGCAGAATTGGCGCGCCTCGGTCCGTCACGTAGAGCGTGTCACGGTCGAGGTCGATACCTCCCGGATACGGTGTCCAGCTCGTGCGCTCATAGGGCTGTACCTCGGCCACGCGCTCCAGGTCCGCCGGGATTTGTTGGGGGGGAGGCGCATCGGGCGTGACCCCATTCAACTTCAAAGCCACGTCCGGCTGGCAGTAGTCGAACGAGCCGGGCTCGGCATTCAAGATGCGCTGCGCATCGAGCACCCAAACCTCGCCCCAGTCGGGCAACGTCACAAGCAACTTGCGGCGCCCCGGGGGCGACGCCTCGAGGCTGAGGTCCGCCGGACACTCACGGCCGCTTTGCAGCGCTGGATCTCCCGAAGCAGTGTCACCGCTACAGCTCGCGCGCTGGGTTCCGTCGGCGGCTGGCGGATCCACGAGCATCCGCATCTCACCTGGCGCGACCGGTAGCGCGCACGCCGACCAGGTAGTCAAGTCGCGAGGTGGCTGGTCTGCTGTCGGCTCGTCGATGCAGGAGGTAGGCAGCGCGAAGATCCCCTCACGCCCCAGCTCCCCGACGCCGACGAAGGTCGCCTGGCCGCCGGGAGTCGCCGCGATTCCGGTCGGCTGAGCGCCAATCGGCAGAAAGTTGAAGCCAGGGCTGCCGGGGTCGACGTCCTCGACACGACCCTTCGACAGATTGACCACCGCGACTTCGCCGCGAGTCGTCTGCGTCACCAGCGCGAGCAGCTGATTCAGCTCGCCGCCGTCATTGGTGTCGTCGTAGTCGGGGCAGTCATCGATCGCACGACCCGGCGTGTCCAGGTTGTGCTGGTTGCGACAGACGAACGCGACCTCACCGCTTCGCTCTAGGGAACGCAGAGGCAATGTGATGGGAGCGTCTTGACAGCCGACGAGCCAGACGGTGCTAAGCAGCCCGAGGTAGCCTACACTGGATCGACCGGCGCCCCGGCGGGTTACCTCACGGAAGTGAACGCGGCTCACTTGGAAGCCCTCGGCGCAGTGGGAGAGCCAACCGTGGCCAGGAAGGTCCCATACGTTGGGCTGCCCTGATCCAGGTCGAGCACCCCGATGTAGGAATCTGTGAAGTGCGCGAGGTAACCGAAGGCGTGCTGCTCGGTGGTGTTCAAGCTGACGTCCGTCGCGAACGCATGGGGACCACGGCCCGTCAGGAACACGGACTCAACGCTCCCTGTCTTCGGCTCGACGACGTAGAGCTTGCGAGAGTCGAAGCAAATCACGAACAGGCGCTTCTCCTTGCGACGGCAGGGGTCGTCTGAGGCCTGCGTCGGGCTACAGCGCGCCAGCACCTCGCCGCTCACCACGCGACTCGGCCCTGTGGAGAGCACCAGGGAATCGAAGAACTGCGGCAGCTCCGAACCGTCTTCCCGTGTGTGGCCGCGGAGCAAAGTGGCCGGCGTGCGATTGGCGACGTAGACGTCGACGGGTACGTCGTCTTTGCACGCATCGAGACAGTCGGTCTGAGTTGCAATCGCGTCGCGTGATGTGTCCCCAGCCGCTGCGAGGCACGAAGCTTCGCACGCCTCACGGGATGTCGAATCTACACCGAGCCCGCGGGAGTCGTAACCGAGCGAGTTCGCGGTCACGCCGACGCTCCCAGAGCGAGTCAGGAAGGGACGCGGGACGTTCGACTCGACGTCGTCGTAGTACCGCAAGAGCTCCACTGTCGCAGAGTTGCGGAAGGTCA
The DNA here is from genome assembly GCA_041389805.1 of Polyangiaceae bacterium. Lineage (GTDB taxonomy): Bacteria > Myxococcota_A > Polyangia > Polyangiales > Polyangiaceae > JAHBVY01. The sequence continues at coordinate 8,364 of JAWKRD010000024.1, forward strand.
CCAGGAAGGAGGGCCGAGAAGATGCGAACAGGCGCGACCCCAGCGGCTCCGGGCTGTTGACGACACCGACGGCTCCCGAAGGCATTCCATCGACGACGAATTCGAGGTTCGGTCCCTGCTCCCATGAGTTAACGAACAGGGAAGCCCTACCCGAACTCTGATGAGTCACCACGATAGCGCTGGAATCCGGCGTTGCAGCGATTCCGTAAGGCTCGGTCGGCATGCGCAGGTTACGGGTGTTTTCTGCGTCAGGGTCGTCCCCGCGGCGATGGTTGTCGTCACAGGCCCCGGAGTTGCGACCCTGACCGCAGTCGTACTCGCTGCCAACGGCGTCCAGGTAGTGGAGCGTTGCGTCGCCACGCACCGGGATGAACACCCGCAGGCCCTGCCGCGTGGCGCAGTAGCCAGCGTAACTCGCGCCCATTTCCGCGCCGGCCTGGGTCTCGAGCCACGGCCTGCACTCGCCGCTGCTGCAGTTTCCCCGGGGATCATCCATCGACGCGGTGCAGCCAACGAACTCGCGCTCCGCCGTGGTCGGGTCGTCGCCGTCGTCCCATTGCTCGCGCACCAGAACGTCGGTTGCGAACGCGCCAATCCCAATGCTCTGCTCTAGCAAACTGCTACCAGAGGGTGGCTTGGAGGGATTGATCGCTTTGCAGCGCCCAGGCGCCAGGCTGCGATCCGCCGCCGACTTGACTCCCAGCCCGGCGCATTCGGGGTCCGCCGACGTCTCCACCGCCAGCTTGCGCAGGGCTGGGAGGTCGAAGACCTGAAACGAGCCAGCGTTGAACTGCAGATCGAAGTCGCTGTTCGCAACGAGTAGCTGGCTTTGATCCGGCGTCACCGCCACCCCAACGGGGAAGTAGATTCGATCGAGCGGCGGCTCGGGTCCGTCACCGGGCGCAAAGCAGCCTTGGGCCCCAAAGAGCAGCAAGCAGGTAAGAAGACGTCGCATGTGTGGTGACTAGGGTTCGCCCGGCAAGCTCTGAATCCAATGGCTGGGATGGTCGAGCTATCGCCAGCCCGACATGGTCAAGCGAACTCTGGGCTATTCAGCTGGCAGGCCTCATAGCGAATTGTCGGGTGGGTTTCACTAAGGAAGTCGGGTTGATGCTAGCCCACGAGCCAGCGCGAGACGCTACGCGTTGACCTCGCATCCCGCGAGGGTCAAGCGGGACTTCCTTGGAAGCCTGGCGTTCGCCCGACGCACTTGCCGCTAACCGCCGGGGCTGCGCCATACGACCGGCCAAAAGGCCACAAAAAGCCGACGCCCGCCATGTGGCGGGCGTTTGGGGCCTGAGCTACCTCGGGGGCACTCGCATCTCGACCGCAAGTCCGGTGGCCACGATGCTGCCAGGAGAGCGGGCCAGCTTGGCGGCGCTGCGGTGAGACGCAACCGAGTTGCTCCCGCGGCGACTACGCCTGAGGGCGACCCGATCGGCGCCCTGCTGGGTCAAAGAACGTCAGGCGATATCCAGGATAATCACTCCGCGTTCGGGTTTCTCTTCTTCACGCTCCACCTTCGGACGCGGCCGATCGTAGTCGAGGGGTAGCTCGAGTCGCGGTCGGTTCCCGTCGCGCTGGCGGCGCTCCTCCTCTTCTAGTCGGCGTATTTGCTCGATGATGAAGGGCGGTAGCATCGCGACCTCGCTTCGGTTAAGAGCCCTGGCTAGCCCAAGGCAGCAGTTGTTACTCTAATAACGCTGAACTGGTGGTCAAGTTCGGTCTCTGGCGCACCCAACAAAGGTGGTCGCCAGGGGGACATTGACGGCGTGTGGGGAGAACGTTCCAGTCACGAGTACGACCAGGACGGCCACCAAGATCGTTAGGTTTTTTCCGAGAAGCCAGGCGCCGTTGCTTGACCGAGACCGAGTGCTCCGTGTGGCGCGGAAGCAATGGACACCGCACTTTCTTGCGCATTCGTTGGACGCATCGCACTCCGAATCGGTTCACGACGCTCCAACTGTTGAACGGCCAAGCGGACGCTTCCCAAACCCACTGCCAGCTCTCTCGTTAGTTTTGGGTCGCTCTCCAGCACGTGTGTACCGCCCGCTGCTATGGTTGGCGCGGTGATCCGCGAGGAGCAGAAGAAGAGCGCTGGCCGCGCAACCTGGGTGCTCCTCTCGCTCGCTCTGTTGCTGGTTTCCTCCGCCGCTCACGCTGCCTTCAGTCTGAATGACACCAGCTGGGAGGGCACGAGCGACCTGTTGAATCTGGCGCGTGAGAAGCTAGGCAAACAGCGGGTGGAGCTCGTCGCAACCCTGGACTGGAGCGAACTCAAGCCCGCCGACGGCGTGATCGTGATCCACCCAGAAGTGGACATCGACTACGACGAGGCGAGCGCGTTCATGCGCGACGGTGGTCGCATCGCAGTGCTTGATGACCACGGCAAGGGGGCCAGCTTCCTCGAGCGCTTTCAAATCCACCGCATCCCCGCGCCAATCCGCCCGGCAATTGCCCTGCGCCAGAACGCCAACCTACCCATCGCGATGCCCGCAGTGCAGCAGGTGGCGGGGCACGAGCAGGGCCGACATCCCGTCGTGCGCGACGTGCAGCAGCTGGTCACCAATCACCCAAGTGGCTTTCGACATCCGAACCTGACGCCGGTGCTCACGATACCCGCCGTGGGCGAACCCGACGTCACGCTCGCGGTGACCGGCATCATCGCTGACAAGGGTCGGCTCTTCGCGATGGGCGATCCGTCCGCTTTCATCAACTTGATGCTGCGTTATCCGGGAAATCGCGCGTGCGCCGAAGGCTTGATCGACTACCTCGTCGAAGACGACTCCTGGGGCAAGCGTCAGGGGCGCTTGTTCATCGTCGTGAACCGCTTCAAGCAGACGGGCCATTTCGGAGGGCGCTCGGGGCTGGCTCAAGAGCTCGACGAATACTGGGAAGGCTTCAAGGAACTCTTGAGCGACACCCACGACGACGGACTCCCCGACTGGGTGGCGCTGACGTTAGGCGGCTTGATCGCGCTCTCTGGCGTAGTGTGGATGGGTAGCATCGCCACCCGTAGCTACAAGCGACTCGCGCCACGCTATGCGCGCGAGACACCGCTCGTCGCGCAAGGGGGGCTGGCTGGACGAGCCGCGGTGCTCTCCGCCCCCACGACTCATCGCGCCCTGGCGATGTTGGAGCTCAAGGCGGCCTTGACCGAGCGCCTGGCGGAGCGCCTCGAATTGACCCAACCCGGGACGACTGAGCTCTTGTATCGGCTAGAAGAGCGGGGTGTGTCCGCGCACTCGCTTCAGGAATTGCGCCAGGTACTGGCTGAACTCGGTCGCATCGAAAACGCCGTTGTCACCTCTCAACCCTTACGCGTGACGGCGCCGGGAGTTCGGCGTATGCGGGAACTCATCACTCGTCTGGTGAGCGACGTGGAGGAACAGCTCGGGAGAGCCGCGTGAGTCAAGCACTTCAAGTTAGCGAAATCGAAGCGGCGCGAGAGCGTTTGAGCGACGTCCGAAGGCAAGTCGGGAGGGTGTATATCGGCGCTGTAGCGCCGGTAGACCTGATGTTGGTCAGCCTGCTGGCACGGGGGCATGTACTGCTAGAGGGCGTACCTGGGGTTGCCAAGACAACCCTCGTGAAGGCCTTCGCCACAGCACTTGGCTGCTCCGTGCGGCGCATCCAGTTCACACCAGATCTTCTCCCCGCGGATATCACCGGCACCTACGTGCTCTCGCCGCGTGACGGAACCTTCTCGCTACGCGCGGGTCCAGTGTTCGCGAACGTGGTCTTGGCGGACGAGATCAACCGTGCGCCAGCAAAAACGCAGTCGGCGCTCCTTGAAGCGATGCAGGAACGCCAGGTGACGATCGAGGGGGATCGCTTCGAGTTGCCAAACCCCTTCTTCGTGCTCGCGACGCAAAACCCCATCGACCTCGAGGGAACTTATCCGTTGCCCGAAGCGCAGATTGACCGCTTTCTGGTGCGCATCCCCATGGGTTACCCAACCACAGGCGAAGAGGTCTCCATGCTGAAGGCGCATGGGGTCGCGGCACCCGAGCTCGGCGCGGTGCTCAACTCGGCGGACGTCTTACATCTGCAGTCCATTTCCGCGCGAGTTCATGTAGAGGACGACATCTACGAGTACGCCGTGAACCTCACGGCGTTCACGCGCAGCCACTCCAAGGTGGTGCTCGGAGCGTCCCCCCGCGCATCTCTAGGCCTGTTGCGAGCGGCCAAGGCGCGCGCAGTACTGAGTGGCAAGGGGTATGTGTCCCCCGAAGATCTCAGAGAGGTGGCGGAACCGGTTCTAGCCCACCGACTCGTGCTCGTGCCGGAGCTAGAGGGAGATCACCGCGCGCGCTCCAGCGTCGTCCAGGAAGCGCTAACGAAAGTGGGCTATCGGCGCGCCGTGCGCCCCGTCTAGCTCAGCCGCTAGCGCACGTCTTTCGGCGCCGCGTCGCGGCGCCACCCGTTGCGCCCAGCGGGTGTAACGAGCCAGAGGCAGCTCAGCGCCTCCGCGACGAGGCCCAGTGGGGCAACGCGTGACTCACCGTCCACGCGACGCTGCTTTTGATATGGAACCCACTCACCCACGTAGCCGAGCGCGGAGATCACCCAAGCCAAGTTCCCGTGCTTGAGCTTCACTCCGGCAACTTCTCGCGCCAACGCGCGATCCATCGCGCAGAAGCTGCCGGCCCCTTCCGGCGGCCCTTCGCCGACGCGGCGCTGAATCGTCCGAAACGCGTAGTGACCCAGCCTAAACCAGAGCGGGTCGTCTCTCTTCCATTTGACAGCAAAGGTGATCCGCCTCCCGAGATTTCTTACGTCTTCGAGATGCCGCTCGACCAGCGCCGGGATGACCTCTGGCGGGTCTTGGAGATCACCGTCGAGCACAACCATCACATCGCCTTCTGCCTCCGCAAGTCCAGCCTGCGTGGCCCGAAACTGCCCGAGGTTGTGCCGGAGCTCCAGCACACGGAGTTGAAGCGACGCGGGGAGCGAGCGGATGAGCTGGGCGCTCCCGTCCCCGCTCGCGTCATCCACGAAGAGGACCTCGAACGGTAGGCCAGTTGACCGTGCCGCAGCAGAACAGCGCCTGGCAAGCTCCTCCAATGTCGTTACCTCGCGGAAGATGGGAACAACGACGCTCAGTTTCAAGCTGCTGGTCCCAGTCTTCTGGCGACCGCCGAGAGCGCAGTCTCGAGCTGCTGTAGCGTCGCCTCGCTCATGTCATTGTGCAGCGGAACACACAAGAGGCTGTCGTACACCGCTTCCGTATTTGGAAGTGCGTGTGGCGAGGGATACTTTGCGAGATGGTGGAGGGGCGGCCCGAAGTAACGACGCACCTCGATTCCGTGCTGGGCGAACTCCGTGACTACATCGTCCAACGTCACCCCGGGATTCGGAGAGCAGCGCAGAGCGAGGTTCTGGAAATTCGACACCACGCCGTTCGGTATGTTTTGCACCTGGAAAAACTTGGGGTGGAGCGACGCCACTGCGCGCACCCGCTGCGCCGATGCACGCCGAGCGGCGTTGACCCGCTCAAAGCGATCGAGCTGATGCAGCGCGATGGTCGCGCGCAACTCGTCGAGCCGACCGTTGTATCCAGCGGAAGACTCAGTCCGAGGCATCGTCAACCCGTGGCCGCGCAATCGCACGACTTCTTCCAGCACTTCGGCGTCTCGACACCACACGAGGCCGCCTTCGACAGCGGGAAGCACTTTGGTTGCATGAAGGCTGTAGGCAGCACCGAACACGTGCTGCGAGGTTCGGGATCCGCGAACGCTCGAACCGAAACCGTGGGCGTCGTCCAGCAGCAAGGGGATCCCTCTCCCCCCCAACACTCGGGCTAGCCCGTCGATTGCTGGCGGGACGCCGTAGGCGGTCACGGCCATTACCGCGGCCACACCGTCGTTTTCCTCAAGGATATTTTGCAAGGCCTCAGGCGAAAGTGTGAACGTATGAGGATCAATGTCGCAAAAGAGCACCTGGAAGCCAGCGTGCTCCCAAGCCGAGAGGGTCGCGATGTAGGTAAACGAGGGCAGCACGACGGTGCGTCCGTTCAACTTCGACCGCAGTGCTTGGGCCATAAGCTGCAGGCCCTGACTCCCGGATCCGGTAGCAACGACGCGATCCACACCAAGAAACGCCGCTGTTCGTCGCTCGAGTTCCGCGACGCGGGGGCCGTCATTGCTGACGCGTCCAGAGCCAAGAACGCTCTGGAGTTCAAGCGCCAACTCAAGCGTGGGTTCGAACTGAGGCTCGATGGTGGGCACCCAAGGCGGACGACGAGACTGGCGGACGTCGAACCCCCAATGCTCGAGCACCCGCCCGAGTCCTTCGTCTAGAGCGATCTTCGCCTCGAACCCTATTGCCGCACGGATAGAGCTTACGTCGGGCACCCTACAGGGGATCTCCTCGAAACCCTTGCCAAAGACCACCTCCCCAGGGAGCAACTCCAACGCCTCCGGGCGGCCGACCATGTCGAGCATGCGCTGCGCCAGCTGAAGCATACTCACGGGCTCCACCCGTCCAACGTTGAAGGCCCGCCCTGAAGCGATACGTCCCTCTTCCAGCGCGAGGAGTAAGCCCGCAGTGGCCGCAGCGGCCTCATCCACATAGCAGAAGCTTCGCACCGCGGAACCACCGTCAACGACCTGCAGCGGGAGACCCTGCTGCAGTCTGCCCAGCCACTTGGAGAGGACCCGACCCCGACCCGGCGCGTCGAGCAGCGGACCGTACACATTGAAGTAGCGCGTAATGACGCAGCTGAGTCCGCTCGACGCCAGGGCCTGTGCGAGGTGCTCGCCAACCGCCTTCGAGAGCGCATAACTCCAGCGGGGGCGGCTGCTGCTTCCGAGGATCATGCACGAGTCCTCACGGATACGTTCGATGTTCTTACCGTAGACTTCGCTGGAGCTGGCTACCACAACGGGTTTGCCGTGAGCCAGGCAGCTGTTCAACACGTTTCGAGTCCCGGAAATGTTGACGTCGAGCACCTCGGCTGGGCTCCGGAGGTATTCGTCGACGCCAACCACCGCAGCCAGGTGCACCACCGCAGACGCCTCGCGCACCAAACGGTCTACCAGGTCAGTGTCGCGCACGTCCCCCAGAGAGACGGGAGCTTCAGGGGGGCGATGCTCGGGTCCCGAGTTCTTGTCGAAGAGCCTGCAGGAACGTCCCATCGCGGCAAAGGTGCGCTGCAGCTGGTGTGCAACGAACCCTGTCCCGCCGGTGATCAGTATCGGTTTCGTCATTCTGAACTCGCCCCCTGGTGAGGGCTTCGGATGGCAAACAGCGCGACCGTGAATTGGCCGACGTGCTCGCCATACTCATCGCGATCGCTGTAGGGCTCGGAGCGCCAGTGAGAACTCCAGACCTCGGGGTAAGAAGCGACTTCTTTCGCACAGGGTGTTTCCACACGGTTGCAGTCGAGACCAAAGTAGAACATCGCGCAAGCCGCACCGGGAGCCGCACGGTCAAGCGCCTCCTCGAGTCCGGACGTGGCAGACATGCGCGCGGGTTCCGCGCGCGCCTGACCGAAGAAGACGTACTCGGCGTTCTGTCCCCGGGGATCGACGTGCTTCGTCACCAGGAGGCATGTCGGATTCTCTTCGATGACCTGTATGAGCGCTTGCGCCGCACGCTGATGGTCGCGCGCAATGGGGAGGGTCAACGCGCCATCCACCCGCATCGGGAGGAGCGTAGACACCAAACACAAGGTCAGCACGGCCAGCGTGCGCCATCGCGCTGGCCAGTCCCAGCGCAAAGCCCAGCGCTCGAGTTCTCTCCACCCGAACAGCGCGACCCAGATCGCTGCAGTAGCCATCGCGCTGGTGTAGCGGACCAGCTCGAACATCACCTGATGGCTAGCCGCTTCGTAGAGCTTGAACAGAACCGCCAATGTCAGCGGCACGACGGCGAAGTACGGGGCTCGGCGGCAGGTTTGGATCCAGCCCAGGACGAACAGGACAACGATCCCCAGAGGAAAGAGCTGCGCAAGCAGAACGGGGTACAGCACAAGCCCTGGGTCGAATGGGTTCAGCGCCGAAGCGAGCCAACTCGGCAGTGTCCCAATGTCGATCGCCCGCAACAGGAACGTGACGATAGCGCCGGCAATCAGCACGCCTCGTCGAGCGGTCAGTACGCGCATCGCGCCGGCGACCAAGGCGCGTTGTATCTCAGCGAGGCGTTCAGGGTTAGAGTGTTGAAGCCAGGTAAGCACGACCGCGGGTAGGGCGACGATGCAGACCTCGATGCGGCACAAGCCCGCGACGGCTGCAACGCTGGAGACCAACAAGAGTCCGAGCGCGCTCCAGACCCTTCCAAGGTCCTTCGCCTGGCGGACGGCTTCAAACCCCACCACACCCAATAGGAAACACAACTCCAACACGACGCTCGGGAGCTCCGAAGTCGCAACGCTGATGGTCTGGACGTTCAGCGCATAAACCGCGGTGAAGAGTAATGCGGGTAGTAGCGCTCTGAAAGCGTAGTGCGCGACGCAGAACAGCAGCCCAACGCAGACGACCGTGAGACACAAATTCAGGTGTGCGGCACCTCGAATCGCGAGCCCCGTCGACGCGTAAGTGTGGACGATCGCCCGGAAGCCCAAACCTGTGTGAGGCGCCCCGTAGGCTGTTTCCAGGAGCATGCTCCCACCACCTTCGTGGAGGACCCTCAGCCAACGAATGGGTAGCTCCCGTGGCGGCAGCTTCAACTGGAGAGCACTCACGGCCGAAGTCACAGAAAGCGCGCTCACCAGCGCGGGCGCGGCAAGGCGTCGCTCGCGAAAGGCGAGCCGCAGGCCCACTGCGAAGCCAAGGCACAGAGCGAGTACGCAGAGGCACATCACGGCAAAGCGCACGGAGTCGGGCGGTGGGCTCTGGAGGAATCGCTCCACGGCAACACCAGTCTGGAGATCCGCCTCGCCCCCGCCCACCACTGGCCGACTCTAACACGGCCCTCCTGAGCCCAGCACACTAGCGAGACTTGCTCGCAAAGAAACGCGAGCTGCCGCGCGTTCAGCCGAGAGACCTAAGGCACGGGCAGCACGAGATCAGGAGTCGCAAAGCTGACCGTCTCCAAGGACTGAGAAGCGATCTACCGACAGATTCAGGGGGCTCTACGCGGGCGCTCCGGCGCCGCAACCAGCGAGACGACGCGCGAGTTCGGCGCTCTTGAGATTCCGTACGGTAAATCGGCACCCGAGCTCGCCGGAAGCGTCCGGCGTAGTTGCGGCTGGCTCGCATGAACCCATTTCCCAATTGCACCAGCCCCGAATCACGGGGAAGCGTCCTGGGAATGCGGCGCTTCGCCACCCGAACCTTGGGGCCGGATTAACTTGGTGTAACCGCACGAGGGGCGGCAAACTATGGGTGCGCGGGGCTCGACTGATCGACGCCCCGGCCGGGAAGTCGGGAATTGGGCCCTGATTCCCAGGCTTTCGCTTGGCTGCGACGCAGCTCAGCAAGCGTCACTGAAGGAGAACTCGAACATGAAGAGTTGGTTTTTGGGATTGGCACTGACCGGAGTTTCAGCCTTGGCTGTCACCGCATGCGGTGGCAGCGCGATCTCACCGGACATGGTTCAGCGTGCTCAATCCCACGACGCTTCGGCATCCGAAGCCACGATGATGAAGGGCAAGCAGCTCTTCGAGAGCAAGTGCGCCACGTGCCACGCGCTTCCGGCCCCTGCTTCTCACACCGCTGAGGAGTGGCCCGAGTGGGTGAAGAAAATGGCGCCCCAGGCGAAAATCTCTGGAGACGACGAAAAGGCCGTCTTGCACTACTTGCTTGGCGCAAGCGGCGGCTGAGCGAAAGCAAACGTAATGCGCGCGACGGCGGGCCAGCCTGCCGTCGCGCTCCGTTTGTTTGTGCCGTTGCTCAGCCTGTGCGGAGCATCGGATCTGCGGGGTTGAGATACGGACCGCTCTCCTCTTCGCGGCGCGCTTCCCTCCCCCCCAAATCCTGGGTCTCGAAGCCCGACCGACGCTCGATAAAGCCGCGAGTGTCGTTCACGCGCGACTCAGCCGATGCCGTTGCGAAGGCGAGGATTGCTTGGGGCTGGAAGGGCGCCTGCAGGGCAGCAGCCACCGCGTTGGAGAGTGAGCCTTCATCAGCAGTCGCGCTGGGCTGCTCCTGCGGAGCCTCGACCTGAGTGTGACGCTCGAACACGTAGTCTCTGCTGAGCGGATGGTTCCAGGTGAGGAATACCGCGCCTCGCACGAGGAGCCACGCGAGCTGGTACGGGACGCTCGGGAGCAACAAGAGTACGGCGACGAGCCCAGAGTTTAGCAGCGCGCTACTTCCACTCACGATGACGTAACGCGATGCCTGTTCGCTCGTTTTGAGATCCCCACGGAACGCCCAGTAGCGCCCGAGCGTGAAGTGAATGGCGCCGCCGAGAACGCACCCAAGCAAGGTCGCGATCGGCGCGCCGAGCCCACCGACTACGAGTAGCGTGACCAGACCGAAGTCAGCGAGCGTCGCGACCGACGAGCTCGTGAGGTTGCGGAAGATGCTTCCGCGCGAAAATACGCCCGATGGGGGCGGCGTGACGCTCAGCGCCTTGCGCCCAAAGAATAGACGCTGCACCGCCGTAATCTGAGTGGTCGCGGCCAGCACCACCACGCCGACCACGGCCAAGCGATGGATCGGCGCCGGATCGTTCGGGACGACGACTGCCTCGATGATGGGACTCAGCGCTACACTGGCGCCGAGCAGCACAATGCGTTCCGGGCGCTGCATCAGGCCGATGTTCGGGAACGCAACACCCATGGCCTCGCCCCGGGCCTTGACGTAGGAGACGAGCAAGGACCCGACCAGAGCGAACAACACTGGGTACAGAACCCAGCTGTCGCTGTAGTAGGCCGCAAGCCCGAGCAGCACGGCGGCCTCGCAGTAGCGATCCAATACGGAGTCGAGCAGCGCGCCGCTCTCGCTCGCCTGCTTGGTCTCGCGCGCGAGGCGTCCATCCAAGAAGTCGCATACAGCGGCCGCGACGTACAGCCAGCCGCCTAGCGCGAAACGCCCCGCAGCCAGGGCGACTCCCGCCCCACCAGCGAGCAACAACGAGAGCGTCGTGATCGCGTTTGGGGGCAAACGGCTCTTCAGGACCAAGCCGAACACTGGGCTCATCAGCCACGCGAAGTAGTTGCGCAGCCAAGCCCCGAGGAGCAGTGTGCTGCCGCGCTTCTCCATCTCCCGATCGTGGAAGGTGCCGCGGACCGCGTTGCGTGCCGCGAACACCAACATGCCGCCGAACACGTAGACGAGCAACGCGAGCGCCGGAGCAGCGGCCGACCAGATGCGCGCAGTCGGAGACAGGTCCCCTTCAAGCCACGACGCTAGATTCGATGCCACGTCCATCATTCGCTTTCTTGGGCCCGACCAGAGCAACGTCTACCCACTTGACCAGTTGTCCTGCCAGATTTCGTGATGCGTGAGCCGCGCGAAACAGCGCCTCCGCACGGCAAACACTGCGCGAGCTGAGCTTGCTGAGTTTTCCACTCGCAAACTGCGCCACGCTTCCGCGGTGTACCGTTCTGCATGGCTGGCGTGTTGTGCAAGCGACGTTCCCAGTCACACAAACCCGAGCTTTGTCCCGGCCATATGCGCCCTCACTCCCGCACGTAAAGGGGGGGGAAACGACAAAGCATGCAAACTCGCTGGGAAGACTGCGCGAAAACTCCCGAGCCCCGCGGATCACGCAGCAGCTCGCGAGTTTTAGAACAGTTGGCGAGTGAGGCTCACGAACAGTTCGTTTCCCTGGAGTACCCAATCGTCAACGGCAAGAATGATACGGACGCGTTCTCGTTCACCGAATGAATCACGCCCGCGACGTGTGCAATCCGCGCACAGCGTGAACCGTGAACCTCTCGCCTGGCGTGAACCGAGCGCTACGGTCGGCCGCTCATTCGTCAGTCGTGGATAGCCCAGTGGTGACGCTCGAGCTTTGGGGCACCGGCAGCGGAAACGCCTGCTTGAACGTCAACACGAAGTTGCCCGGGAAAGTAGCGTAGCGCGGGTTCCCCACCGGGAAGCCCCAGTCCAGGCGAAACACGATGCGGTCGAACATCGGAAACAATCCGCGCAGCCCGAGCCCAACCGCATGGTTGAGCGACACGTCGTCGAAGCTGTTGAAGGCATCACCCGCGTCGTAGAAGAGCACGCTGCCCAGCTCCGCTCCGAACAGCTGTACGGACCGACTGCGAAACTCGAGGCTGCTCGCGATGCGATCTCTACCGATGAACGCGAAGCTCGGATAGCCGCGAGGTCGGGTGTTACCGCCAAGGGAGTAGCGCAGGTTCAAGTAGTCCTGAAAGCGGTTCGTGACTACCCCATCGTAAACCAAGCGCCCCGCACCAAAGCGAGGAGATGCGATGCGTATTGCCCCCTCCACCTCGGCGTCGGACCTACCCAGCCGCGCCGCCTCTATCCGCGAGGAACCGAGCAAGCGAAACAGGCCGTCGCCTAGCGGCCAGGTGTAGCCAAGCACGCTGTGGACACCGACGAGATCACGCGAGGAGCCGACTGAAGTGCTCGCCGGGTAGACCTTGAGCAAGGCTCGATGGCCAAGCTGAAGGTCCTCTTGGAGCGCGAGGGTTTCGAAGTTCAACGTTCGCAGGTAGCGATTCGAGTACGCCTCGAGCCCAACGAAGGGACTGATGCGCATGTCGCTCTGAGGCACTTCCTCCTCGAGGAACACGCGGCGCGCCCGCGCATCATAGCGACTGGCGTCGGGTACTCCGTAGTTCGAACGCCTGGCCTCTGCGCCGAGCGTGAGATCGAATTTATTCTGGCGACCGAATGAACGCGTGATCGAGTATTCACCAGCGAGCTGGTCGCTGCTGTACGCGTACGGCAAGACGCCGAAGCCCGTGTCGAGACTCGAGAGTTCACCTCCGACGTAGCGCCGCACGATTTCTCGTCGCCACACCACCGTCGTCGCCCAGGCCCACTCGGCGCGCGTGCTGTAGAGCGGCTGACCGTAGGAGAACCCGCCATATGAACCCTCTGCTTCGCCTGAGTCGCGATTGAAGATCACGTTGGCGATCACCGCTGCCTGAATCCGACTGTCACCGACCCGCGGGTTCACGTAGGTGGCACCGGCGATGTAGCGATCGAGCTGCAACGCGAAGAGGGCGCTGATGGTGCGGTGAGTGCCGAAGAGGTTCTCTTCGCTCGGCTGGACCAGGAGCTGCTCGAGCTTGCCGGCCTGAAAACGCAGGTTCCAGTTGAGCCGCAGACTCCAGACGTCCCGCGTGATGACCAACACGCGTACGTGGTCCGGGGTACTCCCTTTGAGCGGAACGACCAGCACGACCGAAAGCTGACGCAGCGCACGCAAGTTGCGCTCAGTCTCCTCGATCAATTCTGCGTGGTAAATGTCACCGACGTGAAACAAGAGCTCGCGACGGATCACGTGATCGCGGGAGGTGGTGTGAAGCTCGTTGACGAAATCCGGTACCGGATCCTGTTCGTCGAACACCTCGAGCGGGACGATTCGCAGCGACTCGATGCGCTTGCCCTCGGGATGCGGCTCCACGGCTGCGGGCTCACCCGCTTGCTTGAGCGAGTCGAGCTCGCGCTGAATGGTGTAACTCTCGAGCTCTGAGTACTCGTCCGTGCTGCTCGGCTGCGACTGCGCGTATGCCGAGGGGACGCCAACGCTCAGCGTGCCCGCGGCCATCAGCAGACTGCTCAGCAGAACGCAGCTCGGTCGTCGGCGCCGTGACCGGGAACGACGCTTCATGAAGCCCAACGCTTCGAGCGGTGCGTGATGTGGGGACACGAGAGGGGAAAGCAGGCGGAGGAGCGGAGGCGAGGGCCGCGCGAAGCTCGACCGTAACCGGGCTTACTGGATCAAGTCACCCGTGCGATGATGCGTCCTGGTGAAGATCGACCGGTGGATCTGGCTGGGAGCGCTCGCAGGGACCTGCGCTGGCGCACTAGTGGCCGTTTTGACTCATTCGGAGGACGGCTCGGTGCGTGAGGCGAGGGAGCTGCAGCGGGAGCCCTTTGCGCCTCTGGGTAGCGTCTCACATCGCCTCCCCTCGCTACGACCCTCGGACGCGTCAACTCAGCCGGCACCGAGCATGGTCGTCACAACGAACGACCTGCCCTCCCGTACACGCGCGCTCGCGCGCGAGGCGCCCACGCTGGAGGAGCCTACACCTGCGCTACAGCCCGCGCTCGAAGGTGAAGCGCTGAGTCAAGAGGAGCTGCGCTGCGCACGCGGCGCGGCAGACGCATGTCTTCGGGTCGGGGACAGCTACGCCGGTTCATCGAGCGGGGACACCAAAGCGCTGACGTTCCGCCGACGCGCTCTGGTGTTGTACGCGGAGGGCTGTCAGCGACGTGAGGCGAGGGCGTGCCGCCAGCTCTCGACGCTCTATGAGCACGGGATTGGTGTATCCCGCGACGCGAACACCGCGGCCGCGCTGTTGCAGCGCTACCTGGAGCTGTGCGCAAACAGTAAGGATGGCTGCCGCAACGAGGGTAAGCCGTGATGCCGAGTGGAGCCGGTTCCCGTCCTCGACTATACACTCGCTAGTCGTTTCGCCGTCCTGAGTCGCCCTTGCAGCTCCACCCTACTCGATCAGCCGTAGACCTCACCCTGGCGGGCATGATCGCCGTGGGCATCGCAGTCGTCGCCCGCAGCGCACCAGCCTTGGCTTGGAGTGGCGCGATCTTGGTGGGCTTGGCTATCGCGCGCGCGGTCACTCGGCTGTCGGTCGCACGCATTCGCGCGGCCGGCTTCGAGATGCTGTGGCGTCAGCCGGAACGGGTACGCAGCGTGGCCCGCAACGAAACTCTCGAGCTACTCGCGGAGGTGCGCAACCGCGACACCCGCGCAGCGCGCTACGTCGAGCTCCGAGCGGTTGGTTCGCCGGATCTCGCGATCGAAGTCGAACCCAACGAGGGCGAGGTCCCCGCAGGAGGACGGCTCGAGGTGACGGTGAAAGTGACACCACCCCGGGTCGGTCGACATGGTATCCACGGCCTGTCTTTGGAGGTTCAAGGCAGCCCAGGCCTGTTCGAGGTGCCACTCACCTTCGCGAATCCGTACGGCATCGAAGTATTGCCTCGCCCGTTCTCCACGGCGCTCCACACCGCTCGCGGCGGACGCAGCCGCCATGGCGCCGAAGCAGGACGACCTGGGCCGCTTGCAGGCGAAGGTCTCGAGCTGAAGGAGCTGCGCGAACACGCGCCTGGCGATCCGTTCAAGCGCATCGCGTGGAAGGCGAGCGCGCGCCGAGGCAAGCTGATGGTGAGAGAGTACGAACAGGACGAGCGCGACGTCGTCTGGCTGGTGCTCGACGCGTCCGTTGAGCTGTGGTCGGGCACGCCAGGCAAGGCACCGCTGGACATCGCCATCGACGAACTCGCGGCGGTCGCCAGCCGCCACCTGGCGAAGGGCGACCGCGTGGGCTTGGTGATCGTCGCGAGTCGTATCCTCTGCTATATCCCCGCGGATTCCGGCGTAGGGCAACTTGGCAGGTTGATGGGCGCGCTGGCTCACGATACCGGCACGGTTGACGCGGATCGCAGCGACCTCGATGAGTCCGACGTCGGGCTCCGTGTCCTAGAGCACTTGAGGCCGCTGGACCCCGAGGCCGCTAGCCGGGTGCGTCCAACGGAGCTCGATCGCATCGCGCGCCGAGTCGTGAAGGCGCTCCCCCGTGCCCCATTTCAGGTCCACGAACCTCTCGGCAACTCCAAGCGCGAGCGCACACTCAGGCAATACCTGGTGGCCTTCGGCATGGGCTCTCCGCCGCGCCAGGAGCCGGAGCGCAACGCAACAGACCGCTCGCTGGGCCAAGCCCTTGCGCGCATCACCCGCGAGAAGCCGCGCCCGAGCATGATCGCCATTTGGTCTCCAGCGCCAGACATGGAGGTGCGCCCAGACGTCGAGCGCGCCCTGAGCCAACTTCCCAAGCGTCGTTGCCAGGTGCTCTGGGTGCCGATGACGTTCGAAGCCGGGTTGCCGCGCACCGACTTGGTCGCTGATGCGGTCGCCGAGGCGCTGAGCATGCGAGAGCGGGTCGCGTCGGCTCGTGGTGAGCGCGGCCTGCGCAAACTCGGCGTGCGCGTTCTCCACACCCGGCCCAAGCATCAGGGGTTGATCAACCGATGAGCTCAGTTGGACGTAGCCGCCGGGGCGGACGTGGAACGCCGCATGCGGGCGCCCTGGAGCGGCACCGGTGACGGACGCCGAAATCAAGCATCGGAACCCACGCCAGCAGCTCACTGAAGCAGGTCTTCAGGCGAAGAAGAGCTTCGGGCAGAATTTCCTCACGGATCCCAATATCTGCGCCAAGATCGCTGCTCTTGCTAGCGCCAAGTGTGTGATCGAGATCGGCGCTGGGCTCGGTGCGCTGACCGCGCCGCTGCTCGAGCGCACGCAGCACGTCATCGCCGTGGAGCGAGATCGCGACCTCGTCCCCTGCCTGCAGGAGCGCTTCGCGCCGCAAGTCGAGCAGGGCAAGCTCGAGGTCTTCGAGGCGGATGCAAAAACCTTCGACTACGAGGCTCATTTCCGCAAGGCGCCGGAGCCGCGAGTACTCACGGGGAACCTTCCCTATCAGATCACCGGACCGCTGCTGGAGCGCGCCGTCGCGCTCGCTCCGTACATCGAGCGCGCGGTGTTCATGGTGCAGCTGGAAGTCGCTGATCGCGT
This sequence comes from Polyangiaceae bacterium, assembly GCA_041389805.1. Classification (GTDB taxonomy): domain Bacteria; phylum Myxococcota_A; class Polyangia; order Polyangiales; family Polyangiaceae; genus JAHBVY01. The sequence continues at coordinate 24,999 of JAWKRD010000024.1, forward strand.
GTCCGCCGAGCCGGGCAGCAAAACCTACGGCGCCCTGAGTGTCTTCGTGCAAGCGGCGTTCCAGGCGCGGCGTGCGTTCATCGTGAAGCGCACAGCGTTTCACCCGCAACCCAACGTGGACTCGGCGGTGATCGAGCTGATCTCCCGACGTCCGGCGCTCGCCGAGGAAACGCCGCTGTTTCGCGCGCTGGTCAAGGGCGCCTTCGCGGCGCGCCGCAAGACGTTGCGCAATGCCTGGAAGGCCAGCGCCGGTGAACACTTGGCAGCGGCAGCGGCGGCGGCTGAGATCGACCTTGACCGCCGCGGGGAAACGCTCGGCGTGCACGACTTCGCCCGCATGGAGCGCGCGCTCCTGGCTCTGGGGGTGAGCGCATGAAGCGGCGGGGGCTCTTCTTGTTGTGCGGACTCTTGCTCGTCGGTTGCCCCGAAGAGCAGGGAGAGCCCGAGCAGGTGGAGCGCGCGACGTTCGGAATCTTCTTCGGGGGGCAGGTGCAAGAGCGCAATGAAGTGCCCTTCGAGATCGATCGCCGAAAGCAGACCCAGGGGCTGCGTGTCGACTTCCGCGCGCCGCTCACGCGGGACGTATCGGTGCGCTGGGAGTGGGACCGCCCAGCGCCGCGCGGAAAACGCCCAACGCCGACGAGTCGGGTAACAGAGCTCGGCAACGGCGTCGCTCCAAAGGGGAGTCAGCGCTTCGAGACGCAGCTCGAGCTCGCGCCTGGCGATCCGCTTGGCGAGTGGAACGTGCGGCTGTTCGTCGACGAACGCCTCGTGCTGGACCAGCGCTTCCAGGTGTACAGCGAAGCCTCTCGTCGGGCTGCCGAGAAGCGCAACGAAGAGGACGACTGAGCGGCTCGATTCGCTGCTTCCGATGAAAGGTGCCTCGCCGTAGGACCGAGCGCGCCCCGTCACGGCCTCCGAGATTGAGCATCAGGCGCTCGTCGACGCCCCGTTTGGTTTGAGGCCTTTCCAATCAAAGCAAGAGGGTTTGGGGGTGAGGGCCTACTGACAAGCCGTGGTGTAGACGAAACCAGAGACACCGTTGCCCTCCACCGTCTGGCAGTAGTTGCCGCCAAGGCAATCGCAGACCGTTCCCCCGTCACAATCGGTCGGCAGGGGCCAGCAGTAGTAATAGAAAGCGGGGCTCGTGTCATCTCCGCATGCATAGCAGTACGTCGACGACGGGTCGCAGAATTTGTCTCCGCACGGAATCAAGTTCGCGGGCACCTTATCTTCACAGGCTTCCCCGACATCCACATGAGCTTGATGCGCAGCGCAGTCGCTGGGGTAGACCTCTCCGTCACACCCGCAGGACGGCGTTGGAGCGTCGGTACAGGTATCTTCGATCCCCGAGCAGTAGCCTTCCGCGCTGGGGCCGCCGCAATTCTCGCTCTCCCTGAACGAGCAGTAGTAGCCGGCTGGGCACGGGTTGTTCTCGGCACACGGCTGATAGAGCGCCGAGCCGTCGTCCCTGCCTGCGTCACCTGCATCGCCGGCTCCCGCGCCGCCGCTCGAAGAGGACTGCTGGTCGCAACCGGAAGCCACTCCTGCGAGTGACAGGATCAGGAGCAGCGTGGAAACTCTTGCGAATCGCATGGCCTCGAGCATAGCAACCTGCGTGCCGCCCGCTTCTGACGGGTCCTAGACGCAGCAATTGGCGCCTCCCGCCCGCCACGGCTCAGTCTGGCACACAGAACTACATCCACACGGATCCACCTGCAAACCGCGGAGCGACATCGGCCCCGAAATGACCAGAGAAACGCCTACCAGTTCTCTTCGTGCTCGCGCTCGGCGTCCTCTGCGGCTGCCTGAGCTTTGCCACGCGCGAGCGCTTGGTCGGATTCGGGTTTGGGGGTGAGGGCCTACTGACTGCCGCGAGAGCGTGGAGGGTGGGCGAAGCGTTCGTCAATCCGCGCTCTTCTGGTTTCGTCTACGGCTGCGCAGCGTGGCCCAGTCTGGCCCAGCGGAATGGATCCGCGTGGTCCTGGAGCGTGGAGCGCCTCGGCAGTTCACGTTTGCCGCATCATGCGGCGCGGCGCGCGGCTGATGAGCGTCTCGCGGAAGCGATCAAACGCGGGTCCCTGGATCGATATTGCAGCCTCCAATGCGGCACCTAGCTCACTCCGCCCAAAGATTGACTCTCAGACAGAGCGGAACAAAACACGAAAGCCGCCGAACTCGCGTCGGCGGCTTTCGCTGCTTGGCTGACCCGTACGGTCAGTTCTCTTCGTGCTCGCGCTCCGCGTCTTCGGCGGCGGCTTGAGCCTTCTCGATGTCGGTGGTGACGTGGTAGCGCTCGGGCTCCGCACCAGCGAACGTGTACGTGCGCACGATGGGCGGCGGCGGATCACCGTAGAGTTCGAGCTGCACGGCAGCCCACAGCTCGTCAGCGATGAGCTGCATGTGCTCAGCCGTGCCCGGCTCTTCCTTCCAGTTGTCTAGCTTCTCGTCGGTCTCCTTCAGCTCCAGGCGCACGCGGACTGGGTCCACGTCGTCCTTGGTGATGAAGTGATCGGTGAGCAACACCGCCTTGCCTTGGTTGACCTCTACGAAGCCATTCCCCACGGCAACGCGGACTTCTTGCCCGTCTCGTTTGTAGCTCACGATGCCGGTGGCCAGCGCCGCCAACAGCGGGCGGTGGCCTGGCAGCACACCGAACTCGCCATCGACACTCGGAGCGGTGAACTCGGTCACCTGCTCATCCAGGGCCAAGCCGTCCGGCGTGACGATTTCGAGTTCTAGGGTTTCAGACGCCATCTAACGCTCCTGTCTGCGAGACTCAGCCAGCCGACTTCAGCTTCTGGGCCTTGGCTTTCACGTCCTCGATGTTGCCAACGAGGTAGAACGCCTGCTCCGGGAGGTCGTCCAGCGAGCCGCTCAAGATCTCCTTGAACGCCGCGATGGTCTCCTTGAGCGGAACGTAGCGGCCTTCGAGGCCGGTGAACTGCTGCGCCACGAAGAAGGGCTGGGAGAGGAACTTCTGGATCTTACGAGCGCGGTCGACGACGAGCTTGTCGTCTTCGCTGAGTTCGTCCATGCCCAGGATGGCGATGATGTCCTGGAGGTCCTTGTACTTCTGCAGCGTGGACTGCACCTGACGCGCGACGGCGTAGTGCTCCTCACCGACGATGTTGGGATCCAACATCGTGGAGGTGGAGTCGAGGGGGTCGACTGCGGGGTAGATGCCTAGCTCGGAGATCGCGCGGGAGAGCACCGTCGTGGCGTCCAAGTGCGCGAACGTCGTGGCAGGCGCAGGGTCGGTCAAGTCGTCCGCGGGGACGTAGATGGCCTGCACCGAGGTGATTGAGCCCTTGTTGGTCGAGGTGATGCGCTCCTGGAGAGCGCCCATCTCGGTGGCGAGGGTGGGCTGGTAGCCGACGGCGCTCGGCATACGACCGAGGAGCGCGGACACCTCAGAGCCTGCCTGAGTGAAGCGGAAGATGTTGTCGACGAACAGCAGCACGTCCTGACCCTGCTCATCGCGGAAGTACTCCGCGCAGGTCAGAGCGCTGAGCGCCACGCGGGCACGGGCGCCAGGGGGCTCGTTCATCTGACCGAAAATCAGCGCGGTCTTGCTGAGCACGGGCTCACCGCTCTCGAGCTTGGACTCGGCCATTTCCAGGAACAAGTCGTTGCCCTCGCGAGTGCGCTCACCAACGCCCGCGAAGCAGCTCACGCCACCGTGGGCCTTCGCGACGTTGTTGATCAGCTCCTGGATCAGCACCGTCTTGCCAACGCCTGCACCGCCGAACAGGCCGATCTTGCCGCCCTTACGGTAGGGAGCGAGCAAGTCGATGACCTTGATCCCGGTCTCGAAGATTTCGACGCTCGTCGACTGGTCGACGAACTTGGGTGCGTCGCGGTGGATGGGCAGAGTCTTCACGGCATCGACCGGACCCGCGTCGTCGACAGGCTTGCCGATGACGTTCAGGATGCGACCGAGCACCGCCTCGCCGACGGGCATCATGATGGGGCTGCCGGTGTCCTTGACCTCGACGCCACGCACGAGACCTTCGGTCGCGTCCATCGCGATGGCGCGCACCACCGACTCACCGAGGTGTTGAGCCACCTCGAGGGTCAGGTTGTCCTTCTCCCCGGAGATGTTCGGGTTGGAGGTGACGATCGCGTTGAGGATCTTGGGGAGCTTGCCCGGGGGGAACTCCACGTCCACGACGGGACCAATGACCTGGGTGATTTTTCCAACCGCGCCGGCTGCTGTCGTTTCCGCCATCTTTGCTCTATCGCTTCTGCTCCGCGCCCGCGATCAGCGGGCGTCGTGAGTGTTGAGGGTGGTGCTTGCCACCGCGGAGTTCGCGGAGGCGAGAGCCGCTCGAAACCAGTGACCCGGTCGCTCGAGCGGAGCTGAGTGTTTAGGGTCCAGAGTGCTTGATAAAAAGCTGGCCCGATGTCGCGCCGCGTCTAGCACGGTCGGCTTGTTCTGCCAACGCGAACTGTAGGCCTGTGCAGGTCTCTACCAGCTGCGGGCAGTCGTCGGTAGCACGCGATTCCTGACGGTTTTTTTCGGCAGACGTTGCCGCACCTCGCACCACGTCCGCACGAGGCACCTGGCAGTGCATGGCGCGCGACACCTCGCCGCACCTCACCTCCCCCCCAAACCCGCCTCGATCAGCCGAATAGCCGTAGCTGGCCTCCGCGATCAGTGGGGCGCCGGAAAGTCGAAGCCCGCGCCGGCTGCTCGTCCTCGACGCCCTGCTGGTAGCCGAGACGGGCACAGGTCGCGCGAAACAAGTTCCAGATCATGTCGGCGTAGGGGCCTTCTCCACGCATGCGAGAGCCGAACCGCGGATCGTTGAGCTGTCCACCACGCGCCTCGCGAATGCGCGCGAGGACCTTGCCCGCGCGATCCGGAAGCTCTCGCTCGAGGCGCTCCACGAAGACTTGCTTCACCTCACCCGGCAGGCGCACCAGGATCATTCCAGCGCGTGTGGCTCCGGCTTCGCGACACGCCTCGAGGATGCGCACCAGATCACGATCTGCGAGCCCGGGGATCAGTGGAGCCACATTGACGCTGACATCGAGCCCAGCCGCAGCCAGGCGCTGAATGGTGCGGATGCGACGCTGGGGTGTGGCCACGCCGGGCTCGATGCAACGCGCGACTTGAGGATCCCAGAAGGGCACGCTGATGGTCACGCCACACGGCGTTTCCTCGGCGATCCGCGCGAGCACGTCGATATCGCGCTCGATCAGCGGCGCCTTCGTGATGATGTGAAACGGGTTCCTGTACTCGCCGCAGACCTCCAGGCAGTCACGCGTGAGACGCAAGCTGGCTTCGATTGGCTGATAGCAATCGGTGTTACCACTGAAGAGCACGGCTTCCCCCAGCCAACTCCTGGCCTCGAACGCCTCGCGCAACAGCTGCCCCGCGCGCGGTTTGAACACCACCCGGCGCTCGAAGTCGCTGCCCGCGCCGAACCCGAGATACTGATGGCTCGGCCTGGCGTAACAGTAGGCACAGCCGTGATAGCAGCCACGGTAAGGGTTCACGCTCCAGCGCATCCCGACGTCTGGGCTCTCGTTCTTGCTCAGGATGCTGCGAGAGGTGTCCTCGTAGAGCTGCAGCCCGTGGCTGGGCGGCTCGACACCGTCCTCGAGGAGGTACTCCACCTCCTGCCCGTGGAACGGGTTCGGTGGATTGTGCACGGGCAGCGGCCGCATCCTGGGGATTGTATACTGAACATCGAAGCAGTCAAATTCACGAAACCCGCTACCTTCCGCAGCGGTCCCCAACACTCCGCGCCGCCCGTATTGCCAGACCCAGCCCGCAGAGTATGAACGAAAGACGCTCAGACCTCCCCGGGAGCCGAGCCATGAGTTGCCGATGATCAGCCAGGAGACCGTCGATCGCGTCAAGAGTCGGATGAACGCCATCCGCATCATCGGCGAGTACGTGAAGCTGGAGCGGCGCGGCCGCAGTCACATCGGGCTGTGCCCTTTCCACAAGGAAAAAACACCAAGCTTTCACGTCAGTGACGAGCGCAACTTCTACCACTGCTTCGGTTGCGGGGTGAGCGGTGACCCGATCCGCTTCATGATGGAGCACGAGGGACTCTCCTTCGTGGAAGCCATCCGTCACATCGCGGAGCGCGAGGGCATCGACGTCGTCGAGACCGGGGACGACCGTGATCGCCTTCAGGCCGCCGAGCAGCGGCGTCGCCTCGAGGAAATGTATGACGCGGGTGCGGTGGCCGCCGCGTACTTCGAGCGCATGCTCACGGAGCACCCGTTGGCTGAGCTCGCGCGCCAAGAGCTGCGCAAGCGCGGGCTGGAACCCGACCAGCAGAGCGGTGACGCCGCCGAGGCGATGCGTGCCTTTCGCGTGGGCTACGCCCCCTACGCCTGGGACGGCTTGGCTCGTCAGCTCAGAGATCAGGGAGCCGGAGTTCAGCCGGCGGAGCGCGTCGGTTTGCTGGTACCGCGCAAGAGCGGCCCTGGTCACTACGATCGCTTCCGCCATCGCCTGATGTTCGCCGTGCTGGACCTGCGCGGGAGAGTCGTTGCTTTCAGCGGGCGCGCCCTCCCGGAGCCAACCGAGGAACAGCTCGCTCGAACGGGTTTGTCTCCGCTCGGAAGCGGTAACAGCGAGGCGCCGGCGAAGTACTTGAACAGCCCAGAGAGCCCGATTTACCGCAAGAGAGAGGTACTCTTTGGGCTGTATCAGGCGCGCCAGGCGGTGCGGGAACGGGACCAATGCATCCTGGTCGAGGGCAACTTCGACGTCGTGAGTCTCCACGCTCGGGGCATCATGAACGTGGTCGCGCCCCTCGGCACGGCGTTCACCGCCGAGCAGGGCAAGGAGATCCGCCGCTACACGAACCAGGCGGTGATGTTGTTCGACGGAGATTCCGCGGGGAGACGCGCGACCGAGTCCGCGCGCGGTCCCGCTCGGGAGGTCGGCTTGGTCGTGCGCGTGGCGAGCCTGCCGGAGGGCGTAGACCCAGACGATCTCGCGCGCCAGGGCGGCGCTGATGCCGTGCGCCGCATAGTCGGCGCCAGCAAGTCGATGCTCGAGTACTTGATCGAGAGCACCCTCGACGAGAAGGTGAGCGGCGCACTCGACAAGGGCGAGCGCATCAAACGCGTGAAGGCGCTGCTCGATGAGGAGGATGATCCCACCGTGCGCGCGATGGCAAAGAGCTACGCGGACACCGTCGCTGAGCGCTTGGGCATCGCTGATCAGACGACGCTCCGCGCTCTCGAGGTGAGCGTGGGGGTAGAACCCCGGTTACCGGCGGGCCCACAGCAATACGGTGGGCGCTCTGGTGATCCCCATCAGTCCGCGCCCGTGGCTGAGGAGCGACGGGGACAGTTCGATGCGCTGTCTGAGCGCCCGCGGGGTATCGCGGCGCCGCAGCCTCCAGAGCGGGCGAAGAGCCGCAACCGAGCCCACGACATCGAGCAGGAAATCTTTGGCGCATTTCTCGACTTCCCTTCCCTGCTGGGAGACGCTGTGAGTTGGGAGGCGGCGGGTCTGTTGGAGGGTGACTTGGCGCTTGGCTATGTCGCGTTGCGTCAAGTATGGGAGAGTGTGGGTCAGGTGCAACGGACCTCAGAAAACCCTGGATCGACGCGGACGCTGCTGGAACCTGCGAGCATCTTGGCGTCCCTGCCCCAGTCGCTGGCGAGCTATGCGAGCCAGCGTCTTGCGGCGCCCAAACACGACCAGCTAGACCCTTGTCGCGGCGAACTCGTGGCCAACCTGCGTCGCCTGGAGAAACTGCAAGCGGTGCGCGAAGCCGCCCACGTCGTCGATGAACTGCATCAGGCCCAGGCCCAGGGAGATTTCGACCAAGAACTTTCGCTCTTGAGCGAACGCTTCAGGCGTGCCAGGGAACGACGCCGTTAGCTGCTGAGCGACCACGAGGGAGGTTGTCGGCGGCACGGTACGAGATAGCGAGTTTCTTTTTAGGGGTTTGAGCCGCTCGGCTAGAGCGGGACTTGAGGATTGCCTGGCGTGACCAGAAGTCGCGCGAGGCTCGGCTGAGAGGAAAACGGTGGGAGCGAAACATCCGAACGGGGCAAAGAACGGAAGCGGCGCGCACACGGGAGGCCCCGAACGGGGGAACGGCGCGGGGGCGCCCGGGCAGACCAGCGAAGAACGCGTCAGCCAGCTGATTCACCGCGGCAAGAGCCAGGGCTTCCTGACCTTCGACGAAGTGTCCGCCGCCTTACCCGGTGACAGCGTCGACCCCGAGCAAATGGAGCAGTTGCTGTCGCACCTGGAAGGGGCGGCGATCGACCTCGTCGAGGCCAACGACTCGCCCCCACCGCCGAAGCCGGACAAAGCTCCCAAGCCAAGGCCAGCCAAGGCCGAGGCGCCAAAGGCCAAAGCAGCCAAGACACCTGCTGCCAGCAGCGCCGACGAAGCGCTGCGCTCCAACGATCCGGTGCGCATTTACCTGCGTCGCATGGGTGGCGTTTCTCTGCTCACCCGTGAGGGCGAAGTGGAGATCGCGAAGCGCATCGAGGACGGCGAAAATGATCTGCTGAGCGCCGTGCTGGACACCCCAGTTGCAGTGCGCGAGCTGGTATTGCTCGGGGAAAAGCTCAAGGCGCACCAGATCCGGGTAAAAGACATCATCCGCGAGCGCAGCGAGGATGAACCCGAGATCGACGAGGAAGAAGCCGACAGAGCGACCATCCGCTTGCTCGACAAGCTAAAGCGACTCGACAAGAAGAGCCGCGAGACTCGCTCCCGCAGGGAAACCGCCACGGGAGAAAAAGCCAAGCAGCTGGATGCAGAGCTCGCCGCGCTCAAGAAGGACGCAATCCGCACGCTGCGCGACTTGAAGCTCAACAAGAAGACCGTCGACAAGCTGATTTCGTCGCTAAAAAGAGCGATTCAAGCCTTCAACCGCGCGGCGGCTCGGCGTGGCGAGCTCGAGGCCAACCTCGGCGCGGAGCGCGGCAGCCTCGCCGAGCGCATCTCCAAGTGCCTCGGGGACCCCGATGCCTGGGAGGCGCTGTGCCAGGAGCACCGCAGGGCGTCCCTCGACCTTCAGCGCTACATCGACGCAGTCGAAGACACCGAGCGAGAGGCCGCTGACATCGAGAGTGAGCTGGGCGTAGACCGCGCGGTCACGTTGCGACTCTACGAACAGGTTCGCGAGGCAGAACAACGGACGGAGCGGGCGAAGGCGGAACTGGTCGAAGCCAACCTGCGCCTCGTGGTGTCGATCGCCAAGAAGTACACGAACCGTGGCCTGCAGTTCCTGGACCTGATTCAGGAAGGCAACATCGGCCTGATGAAGGCCGTGGAGAAGTTCGAGTACCAGCGGGGCTACAAGTTCAGCACCTACGCCACCTGGTGGATCCGTCAGGCGATCACTCGCGCCATCGCCGACCAAGCGCGCACCATCCGCATCCCGGTGCACATGATCGAGACGATCAACAAGCTGGTCCGCACCTCGCGCTACCTGGTTCAGGAGCTGGGTCGTGAACCCACTCCCGAAGAGCTCGCGGTGAAGATGGAGCTGCCAGTCGACAAGGTGCGCAAAGTGCAGAAGATCGCGAAGGAGCCGATCAGCCTCGAGACACCCATCGGAGAAGAGGAAGACTCGAGCCTCGGCGACTTCATCGAGGACAAGAACGCGATTAACCCCGCGGAGGCGATGATCACGAGCAACCTCGAGGAGCAAACCGCCGAGGTGCTGAAGACCCTCACGCCACGTGAAGAGAAGGTGCTGCGGCTACGTTTCGGCATCGGTGAAAAGAGCGACCACACGCTGGAAGAAGTGGGCCAGGACTTTGAGGTCACCCGCGAGCGGATCCGCCAGATCGAGGCGAAAGCGCTGCGCAAGCTGCGTCACCCGAGCCGCAGCAAGGCGCTCAAGACCTTTCTTGAGTAGGCCTCGCTGTTCGCGACTGCGCTCGATCAAGTGAAGCGTCTTGGCGCTTCACTTGATCACACGCGAGTCGCCGCGCGGCCGCCTCGAAGACAGCCTCAGGGTCCGTCCCAGGGTCGCCCGAGCTTCTTGAGCGCTTCCTTTGCTTCCCCACGGTAAGCCGAGTCACGGGGTCCGTCACGTAGGAACGCCTCCCAGTGCTTGACGGCTTCCTTGCGGGCGCCGAGAGCCTTCGCGTACAGACGGTGCGCCTCCCATAGCCAACGCGGCTTTGGATCTTCCTTCTCCGCGTACTCGACGGCTTTCTCGAGCTGCTCGCGCGCTTCGTTGTCTTGACGGTTGGCCGAAAGCAACTTGCCGTAGCGATAGCGCCACAGCGAGTTGTCTGGATCCGCGGCGATGGCTTTCTTGAGTTCTTCCATCGCATCCCGCTCTTGCCCGAGCGCATCGTAGGCCTCCGCGAGGTCCGCATGGGCTTCGTAGCGCGTCGGACGCAGCTCGAGTGCCTTCTGCAGATCGACGATGGCGTCCTTTACGGCACCCTGGCGGTAGCGCAGCACACCGCGCTGCCAGTACGCGTCGGCCAGGCCTTGATCGAGCTCGAGCGCCTTGGCGAGCGCCTCTTCTGCCTTCTTCGGGTTGCCTGCTTCGTTCGCGGCCCACCCGACGTACAGGTGATACTCCGCACGGTTCGGATCGAGATCTCGGGCACGCTCGAGGGACTTGAGCGCCTCGGCCAGCGAGTTGCCCTTCAACAGCAGCGCGCGCCCCAAGCAGTGATTCGTCTCCGCCGAGGTCGGCCGCACTTGGAGCACTTCCTTGAGGATCTTCTCGGCTTGCGCGCCTCGCCCCGCGCTGACCTTGCCACAGCCGACGCGTAGCTTGAGATCCGGGTCGTCTGGCGCCTTCGCGAGGGCGGCTTCGTACTCCTTGAGCGCCTCCTCACTCTGACCAGCCGCTTCGAACAACAGGCCGCGCTCGAGTGCCAGACCAGGGTACTCACGATCCACCTCGGCGACCGCGTCGAACTCTTTCCGCGCGGCATCAAATTCGCGATTGCGCCGGTACGCCACGCCGAGTCGGAACTGAGCGCCGATGTCCTTCTTGTCGAGGCTGAGCGCCTTCTTGAATTGTTTGACCGCCTCCTCGTAGCGGCCCTGGGCCAGGGACACTTCACCGAGCGCCTTGAAGATCGCTGGCGAGCTCGGCATCTTCTTCTGCGCCGCGGCTAGCTGCTCCTCAGCCTCTTCGTTTCGACCTTGCTGACTCATGAGCATCGCCAGCCCGATGTAGGCATCGACGACGGCCACTTCGTCCTTCCCGGTGGCGATTGCCTTCTTGTAGGCGGCCTCGGCTTCCTGACGATTGCCGAGGGCGTCCTCAGCCTTGGCGAGCCACAACCCAACTCGCGCGTCGTCGGGGTGAGCCGAAGCGAGCTTCTTCAAGATCGCCTTGGCGTCCTCGAGTCGCTCGAGCGCGATCTGGGTCTTGGCGATACCGATCGACGCAACCACGTTGTCTGGATCTGCTTCCACCCCAGCCTTGAAGCGTGCCAGCGCCTCGCTGAAGCGACCCGAGCGGTACAGCGCGTCACCGAGTCCAGCGAGCGCCCCCGCCGCCTTGGGCGAAATGGTGAGAGCCTTCTGATACGCCTTCTCGGCGTGAGTGATGCGAGAACGCGAGAGATGAATGTCACCTCGCAGCGTCTCACCATCGACGACCTCCGAAGGGCTCGCCGGATTGTCTGGCTTGTCGAGGAAAGACAAGAGCTCCAGCGCCTTGTCCTCCTTGTGTTCACTCCATGCCGCGCGGGCGAGCAACATGCGAGCGCCCACGTGCTCGGGGTTTTGCTTGAGTACCTTGGCGGCCTGTTGCTCGGCTCCCTTGGTGTCACCAGCGAGGAGCTTCGCGCGCGCAAGCCCGAACTCCGTACGCGGCGACGGCTCGACTTGCGCAGCCTTGGTCCAGACTTCCGTCGCGGCCTTCGCGTCTTGAGCCAACAGCTCGACTTCGCCCAGCGCCGCCAGCGCATCGATGTTCTGCGGATCCCGCTGACTGATGCGCGTGAGCACCTGGCGAGCGCGCGCCAGATTGCCGTCGGTTGCGGCTTCGGCTGCCCGGGCCAGCTCGAGTTGGTCGACGTCGTTTGCGTCCTTTAGCTCCTGGAGCAGCACCTTTGCGCGAGCGGTGACCTTCGCATCCACACCGAAGCGTAGCGAGCTAAGGAAGCCGGTGAAGGCTGTGTACGCCGCCAGTGGCTTCACTCGCTCCTGCTGTGCTCGCGTGCGATCCACAGCATCAAACGCAGCCGTGGCGGACGCGAAGGTATCCTTCGCCATTTCCGCGCGGGTATTCTTGACGGTAGTCTGGACGAGCTCCTTGTACTCGCCGCTCCTGACCTGATCGAGGATCCAGTACGCCCCGAAAGGTCCGACACTGGGAACCAGGGCCAGCGCGCCACCCGCAAGCAACCCGATCACCGCGATACCTAGGAAGAGTCGACCTTTTCCGCGCCGCGGAGGTGCGTCGGGGCCCGCATTCACCTGGAGCTGAACGTGTGTCCCAGCCGCCTGGTTCGCGGCCTTGGGTTTCGGCTGATCCTCCTGGGGGATCGCGCCGAATTCCATGTCGTCCTCTCCCCCACCCTCGATCCCGACGGGGCCCGACATGGCGCCCTCGTCGTCACCCAGGTTGACCTCACCGTAGCTGACACCTCCACCAGCCTGACGCACGAGCGCGTTGTCGGAGTTCGGGGCACTGCTGGGGCCGCCGAAATCGTCGAAGCCGTCGTCACCTGCTGGCGAACCGAAGCTATCCGGCGGGGGCGCACCAAAGCTGTCTCGGGGGGGAGGCGCGCCGAAGCTGTCCCTGGGCGGAGGCGCGCCGAAGGATCGCTGTCACGTGGAGGTGCTCCAAAAGGATCCTCCCCGAAGGGGTCCGAGGCCATGCTTCCGCGAGGAGAAGCCCCAGGAGGCGGTGGCGTACTCCCGATTTCCGGCAAGCTATCCATGCTGGCGCGCGGCGGCGGCACGCTGCCACCGAGATCGATCTCGCCGAATGCGCCCGAATGTCTGGCGGGCAGATTTCCGCCTACCGCGGGCAGACCGGCGGCGGACTGCGGCAAACCAGCAGCGGTCTGCGGGAGCCCCGCTGCCACTTGCGGCAGACCAGCGGCGGGAGAAGGCAACGAAGCGGCCGGTGAAGGCAAATCTCCACCGAGGCTGGGCAAACCCGCAGCTGGCGAAGGCAAATCGATACCACCTCGCGCCACCGCAGGCAGGTCTCCCCCGCGCGCGGGCAAGTCGTTGCCTCGCGGAGACGGCAGATCGAATCCACCGCGGCCTCCGACCGCCGGTAGGTCACTGCCACTGAGGCTTGGAAGATCGTTGCCGCCACCGCCCACCGTTGGCAGGTCGATATCGCCGAAGCCCCGAGCACTAGGCAGATCGGCGCCTCCACGGGCGGGGCTTGGTAGATCGAACTCGCGCGCGCCACCACCACCGCCTACTGCCGGAAGATCGGCGTCGAAGCTTGGAGCCGGTTTCCCGCCACCGACCGCGGGTAAGTCGCCGAACTCGAATCCGCCCGACGCACCACTGCCGCCGAGCGCGGGAAGATCAGCTCCGAGTTCCAAGCCACCCTGAGCACCGCCGCTTCCCAACGAGGGCAGGTCCACTTCACCGAACGACTCCATCTGCGGCCGAGGACCCGTTGTTCCACGGGGTCTAGGGGCGACCGCGGCGGGCAAGTCGGCGGGTGACTTCCGGGCTGGTGAAGGAAGGTCCGCATCCCGGCGCTGCCCGATGGCGGGTAGGTCGAGTTCGTCGAAATCGGGATCAGGCAGCGCAGGTCTCGGGGCCGCAGGCTTTGGGATGGGCGGTTTCGCGCCGGGAGCCGCTGGGCGTGGCAATGCTGGCTTGGCTCCCAGCCCGAGGCCTGCCACTCCGACTCCCACGCCCACCTGTGTAGGCTTGCGCGATCGATGTGGAACGGGTGGTGGCTGACTTGGCCCTGAGTCCATGCCGAGGCTCGCTCCAAGGACTGGACTTGGTCCTGTGCGACGATTGTCGACCGCGGGCGGTTCCACCTTGAATGTTGTGCCGCACTTCGGGCAGCGCATCTTGAGGCCACTGGGTGGCACCCGACGCTCGTCGACCTGATACGGAGCCTTGCAACCGGGACACTCGACCTTGAACATCTAGCCTCCAAGGGTAGCGGGATCGCTAAGCTTTGTCGTGGTTTCTGCGAGCACTCGTTGCGGACTGGTGGAGCTGCGTCAAACGGCATTTGCCTTTCGTGTGAGCGCCGCGGGGTGCTAACAGCCCGCAGGTCGAATGGTTGATGAACCTCGTGAAGAACGGGCGCCGAAGTCACTGGGTGCTCCTTCACGTTCCAGTCAGCGTGGGCGCTGGGTGGGGCTCGGCAGCGTGATCGTGCTCTTCGGGCTGGGGGCGCTCGCCTGGCCAGGAATGAAAAAAGCACCCACGCCCCCGGCGCCCAGCGCGAGTGCCTCCGAGGTGCCACCAGCCAGCGATCCGCCAAGAGACGGGGGCCTGGAGCTGGAGTTCGACGCGAGCCTCGCGCTGGCCGCGGCTGAGCTGTCCGACGACGACCCGCTGCTCGCCTATTCCGGTTGGTCAACCTGGCCGGATGGCGGTGCCGTGCCCCCGCTGCCAGCGACGGCCCCCGTCGCGGTGCGCTTTGGCGCGGTACTTTTTCCGTATGCTGGTGCGGAGTTTGCGCCACCAGATGCGCCGACACGCGACGTGGCCCGTGGCGAGGCAGAGGCAGCGCTCGAGGTTGCCAAGTCGGACTTCAAGAAGGCGGTCCAGCTAGGCCACGGGGGAGGAGAGGACCTGGGACTCATGCGTCGAGGAGTCCTTGAACCACCGGTGGAGTATGCGCTGTTCACGTTGAAGACTGGCGCCGTCTACCCCCGTCCCGTCGACACACCACGCGGCTACTGGGTGATACGCAGGGTTCGGTAGACATCTGGCGAACCGTTCGAGTGAACGCGGAGCTCAGGTCGACGGAACGCGGGTTCGCGAACTCGGAAGCGTGCGCGTCAGCGGATTGATGACGTCATCAGCCAACACATCGCTAAGCAGTTGGCGAAGTGCCCCCCGGAGAGAGGTGACGAAACCCTGTTCTTTTGGGCCCTCGAATCATAGATTCGCTTCCGATGCGCGGTTGCGTGGGGTCCACCGACGATCAGAGTTCGGATCACGGCCGTGTGACGTCCCGAGTCGAGCGAGCCACAGCCCAGCGTCAGCAGGCGCGGCTCCGCGTGATTTGCGCTGGAGACGCGGGGAGAAATAACCCGTGCGCTCATTCACGAGCGTTCCCTCCAACGCACCAAATCGCTGATTTGTTTGTGCTGCGAATCACAGATTCGCCCCACTAGGCACGCCGACCTAGTGTTTAATACAGTCAGTTCTGATCCATCGCCGGGCATGGCGAGGATGCCGATCGATGCCGAACCTCTCGAATCAAAACAGCTCTGGCAACGGCAACTCGCGCGAGGAAGGAACCTCCGATCCGACCTGGATCGTCGCAACCATCGAACGGTTGCGGGCCGAGCACGACGCCACTTCTAGTCAGGCCGCCAAGGCCATCTTGCTTCATGAAATCGGCCTGCTCGAAGAGCGATCCGGGGATGAAGCGGGGGCGGCGCGCGATCAACTCCAAGCGGTCAACGCGGACTCAACGTTCCGGGAGCCTCTGGAGCGATTGATCACGATCATTGAACGTCGCAAATCGTTCAAGAACCTCGGGCGGTTGCTGGACCGCCTGCTGAAGATTTCCGAACGGCCCGGAGAGCGAGCGCGGGCGCTGCTCGACAACGCAGCATTTTTTCACGACCACGGCGAGGACCTGGATGCCGCCAGGCAGGCACTGCTGGAAGCGACTGAGCTCACCCCAGAAGACCCGTCCCTGTGGCTAGCGCTCGAGTACGTGGCGTGGGCGCTGGAAGATCACGACCTGGTGACCGATGCGCTCGGGCGCCGCGCGAGTCTCGAGCAGAATCCGCACTGGCGCGGCCTGCTGCTGCTGGACGTGGCCGCGCTGCAACTCCAGCGAGAGCAGCACGCCGAAGCGATCACGAGCATCGAGCAAGCCGTCGAGGTTCAGGGACCCGCGACCTTCAGGGCGCTGCTTGCCCTGGAGGGGACCGCTAGGTCCGCGGCACGTCCCGAGCTGGTTGCTCGCGCACTCGAGGCCCAGGCAACGTTGATTCTGAGCGGAATCGAGAGCCCCGAAGCCGGTAGTGCCCTCGGCATCCCCATTGAGCGCCTGACGAGTACCCACGCTGCAGATGCCTGGCTGCGCGCCGCTGAGGCACTACGTCAGCACGGCGATACTTCCCAGGCCCACGATCTCTTGGGCCGCGCTCTGGAACGTCTCCCCGAGGAACCGTCGCTGCTGCACGCCCGCATGCTGACGGCGGAAGCTCTCGGTAACACTCAGCAAGCCGCAGAGTTCGCACAGCTGGAACTGAACGCGGGTGTCACGGGAGGCGTCGCTGCGAGTCTTTGGTTACGCGTCGCCGAAGCCGCCGCTTCGCAAGGCGACGGACAGAAGGCTCTGGAGGCAGTGAACGCGGCCCTCGGCCACGACGCGGGTAGCATCCCCGCACGAGTACTTCAGCTTGACCTGTTGATTGGCGGAGCGAATCCCGGCGCCTTGGCTTCTGCACTTGAAGCGGCCGCCGCCGAGCTGCCAACCGACGCGGCCAAGTCGCGTTATTTCCTCGCGGCAGCAGATGCCTGGGCCAGACTCGCAGGAGACACGCAAGGCGCAAAGGCCGCACTCTCGCAAGCCGGAATGTTTGGTGCGAGTCCGGGTGTCGTGGCGCGTGTCGCGCGCATGCTGGCGGCCGTCACTCAAGATGGTAGCTGGTTCGAGGAAGCCACGCGCCGGTTGCTGGCGGCCGGAGCAGAACCCTCAGAACAGGCCAGTCTGTGGTTCGAGCCAGGACGTCTACGTCTGCTCCGCGGGGATCTGTCCGGGGCGCGAGACGCTTTCGCGTCGCTGACCAACGCGCCAGGAGGCAGCTGGCTCGGTCCGGCGCTGGGCGCTTTCGTCTTGCCGTTGGCGCCTCAGACCGCAGAGGGGGAGGAGCAACCAGCTCCAGTGGATACGAGTGCAGCGCTTGCGCAGCTCACCACTAGCGAAACAGACGCGGACGCGAGGCGCGCGCTTCAAGTCGTCGCCGCGATTCGAGCAAGACTCGGAGGTGACACCGCTCAGGCGCGCAGCGCGCTCGAAGCGCTACACGAAGCCAACCCTGCAGACACGCTCGTTGCGGCAGCGCTCGCGTCGTTGCTGTCGGAAGCTCAAGAGTTCGCCGCGGCGCGCGAAGCCCTTGCAGCCTGCGCCAACGCAACCGACGATCTGCAGCTATCCGCCGCACTCAACCTCGAGTGTGGCCTACTCGCCTGGCGGCAAGCAAACCGTGAGTCCGCTCTGGACGACTTCGCGCGCAGTGTTGACCTCGAGTCGGGTGCGGCGGGGACGCTGCTGGCGTGGGCATTGCGCGCTGCCACCCCCGACGACGCCGACGCTCGTCGACGCGCACTTGAAGCTGCGAGCGAGGCCCAGGCGGAAGACGCAGACGCACTCGCGGCACTCGCGATCGAGCGCTGGGGCGTCGAGATGGCTGCGGGCGGTGACCCAGAAGATGGCCGCGCCGCACTGACAGGCATTGATCCAGGTGTCTCGGACGAACTGAGCCAGGCAGCCGATCTCGCCCGGGCGCTCGGCGACGATGAAGCGGCTCTGGAGCGAGTCGCCGTTCTGGGCGATCAAGCGGCGACGCTTGCCAGCGCCAGCGCCTATCAGCGCGCCCTCGAGCTGGGGTCGAGCGCAAGCTACCTCGAGGAGCTCGCGGGGCGGTGGGCTGAGCGGCACAACGCGCTTGGCGGCGCGAGCCCGCACCATCTCGACCCAAACCTCGAGTGGCTTGCACAGAGCATTGCCGCAGGGAATGTTGACCACGAAATCGAGGCCCGTCGGCAGCTAGCCAGGGGAACGTCAGGGGACACCCGGGCGGCCCTGGACGCGAGCGCCAGCCTGCTCGAACTCCTCGCGGGCAACGCACGCAGCCCGCTCTTGGAGTCGCGCAGCGTCGCAGCTCGATTGACGAATCTGGAGCTCGCACCGCCGGGCAGCGATCCCCGACGCCGCGCGCGCGCCCTCGCGGGTGTGGACGACTCGCTGGGGGACGACACCTCGACCCTCGCCCTCGCCCTGGCTGGCTGGAACCAGATCGCTGCGGGAGAGCTCGAGGCAGCCGAAGATTCATTCCGCGCGGTAACAGAAGCGCTACCAACCGAGATCCTGGGTTGGGAGGGCCTGCGAGCAACCGCCGACCTCACTGGGGACCGCACGCTGATGGCAGAAGCCTGCGCCGCGCTCGGCGACGCAGTGGCGGATACCAGCCTCGGCGCAGAACTGTGGGAGCGCTCGGCGCTCATTCTGCTCGACGAGCTAGGGGACGCTGAGCGTGGAGAGCTCGCCCTGGCGCGGACGATCGAGCGAGACATCCGCCGAGACGTGGCGTTCGATCGGCTGTTCCGTATCGTACGCGCACGCAAGGACGGCCCTACCCTGCTCGAGCTGATCGAGCGACGCCTGGAAGTGGCTGAGGACCCCGAGGAGATCGCCAAGCTGTTCTGGGAGCGGGCGCGAGTGATGCGTAAGGCTGGGGATCTGGAGGGCGCCCTCACCGCACTCGAGAACGTCACGATGCTGGAGTCGGAGCATGTTGGCGCGCTTGCACTGATGGGAGAGATCGCCATCAGCACCCAGCGCTTCGAGGAAGCGGCTGAATACCTGGGCCGACTCGCTGAGCTCGAGGAGGCGCCTGCCAAGCAGCGCTTGATGAGTGGCGTCGCTGCAGTGGACCTCTACGAGAAAAAGCTCGGCAACGTCGAGCAAGCGCTTGGCGTGCTGTCCGCGCTCTACAAGGCCGGGCTCAGCACGCTGCCGGTGCGCGAGCGACTGGCGAGAGCGGCGGGCAAGGTCGGAGCTTGGGAGCAAGCGACCGAAGTGCTCGAACAGCTCATGCAGGAGCGGGAGAGTTCTGAGGGTCGCGTCGAGGCAGCCCGTCTGGCGATGGCCATCCATCGCGACCGGCGAGGCAAGCCAGAAGAGGCTGCGTTTGCCGTAGAGAAACTACTCTCGGAATCACCGCAAGACGGAGAAGCACTCGACCTCCTCCTGAGCGGGCTGATGCCAGAGCAACTACAGGTCAAGTTGGTTCCTCGGGCGCGCATGACGCTCGTCGAGAGCGTGCAGCAGAACCCCACGGACATCGAAGTCGTGAACCGCCTGGCTCGCGTAGCTGAGGTGATGGCGGACGCGCCCATGCGCCAAGCGGCGCTTGGCGCGCTCACCGCGCTCGGCGCGGGCACTCCAGACCTGGACGCAGAGCTCCACAGTCTTGACCAACGCGTCGCTCGCACTCCTCAAATGGCGATTGAGCCCGAAGCATTCCCCGAGCTGTTCGATCCGCAGGATCGGGGGCCCATCGTGGATCTGATGGCCACGCTCGCCCCGGTCTTCGTGGAGGCAATCGGGCCTAGCTTGGCTGCCTTTGGCGTTGGCAAGAAGGACCGCATCGATCCGCGAGCGGGCGTGCCCCAGCGCAACGAGCTAGCCGCGTGGACGGGAGCGCTCGGCGTTGGAGACTTTGATTTGTATGTCGGAGGTCCAGATCCGCACGGAATTTTCGCAGTGCCTGGAGAGCGCCCGGCGATCGTGATCGGCGCCCAAGTCGGCGCTCCCTTCGATCCAGCGCGACGTGCGCTGGCAGCGAGAGAGATCTTCGCGCTCCGTCGAGGCTCCACGCTGCTCAGACATCGAGATCCAACGGACATCGCGGCGCTGGTCGTCGCCGCGTGCCATGTGGGTGGCGTCCAAGTGCAATCCCCAGCCTATGCGATGCTCGGCGAATTCGAGCGCCAGCTGGGTAAGGCGATGCCTCGCAAGCTGAAGAAGGTGCTGCCAAACCTCGCTGCGGGGTTCGCTCAATCCGGGCAAGACCCGGCGCGCTGGGTGGATGCCGCGAATGGGACCCTCGATCGCATGGCGGCAATCGCAGCCGGCGATGTCTCCCAGGTGTCGATCTTGATTGAAAACGGCACGCGGGGGGTGCCGCCGCAAACTCATCTCGGTCAACGGCGACTGCACAACCTCCTCGGTTTCGTGCTGTCCCCTGCGTACCTCGATCTTCGCGCCCGCTTGGGCATGGGTGTCCGATGAGCGACCAGGACGACGACAAGAAGCAGCGAGGCGCAGGGCGCAGCGGACGCGCCGGCGACATCGGTGCTGAGCTTGGGGATCTCGACTTTGAGCCCGACGCGCTGCTCGACAGTCTGCTCGCCGACGACCCAGCATCCACACCTCTGCCAATCCCGGGCCGGAAACCAAGCTCAGCGCCGCCCGCGGCGCGCGAGCCGCAAGAGACCCTACCGGACCGAGGTGAGACCGCGGACGCGTTGAAGGCGCTCAGCGAAGATTCATCGGCAATTTCGCAGCGGCCAGGCTCTCCGTTTCTGAGCAAGCGCCACTTCGCGACGTTGCCGAACCGCCCGCTCGGGCCGCGGTCAACGTCCCCCCAAGCCCCGCGTTCGTTGGCGCGAG
Organism: Polyangiaceae bacterium; assembly: GCA_041389805.1. Lineage (GTDB taxonomy): Bacteria > Myxococcota_A > Polyangia > Polyangiales > Polyangiaceae > JAHBVY01. The sequence goes on from JAWKRD010000024.1 coordinate 45,509, forward strand.
AGCGAGACAGTCAGCCGGATGCAGACGGCGGCAAATTTCGAGGTTCTGGGGAGTGGTCACCCATCGGCGGGTCGGGCGAAGCGGAACCAGCAGACTCGGCGCCGGGCCCCAAGCTCCATGAACCCGCGCACCGGCTGTTCTCGGCGGACGATGAGACCAAGACCTTCACGAAACCGCTAACGGAGGGCACGAGAGCACCCGCGTCGATTCCGCCGGGCGTCGTCGCGCGCCCCCGAAGCAAGCCCCCGCTGCCTGGCGCGCGCAGCACTCGGCAGGCTCCACCCCGCCCCGGTATTCCTGGCGCGGTGATCCCACGCGTGAGCGACGAGGCCACCAGAAAGCCGCCAGCGGTCAACCCAGCCGGCCCGCCTCCGCGCGAACCATTTCCACCTGCGTTCAGCCCTGACGCGCCGAAGGCCACGACGTCGCTGGATATGCCGACTCCGGTTCCCGACGGAACCGAGGAGGCCGCCAACTACTTCAGCGAAGACGTCGCCAGCGCAATGGAGTTCGCAAAGAGCCACAGCGAGCTACCGAAGGTCGAGGAGGTGGAAGACGCCGAAGCAGACGCCCTGCTCGAGGCATTGGACAGCGGACGTCCGTCCCAGGCGGAGCTTTGGACGGAATCGGAAGATTGGGGCGAGTCGGAGGTCAATGCTCCGTTTCAGGCGATCAATGGCGGCACCGTCGACCCCGAAGACGAGGACGGCCTGGCTGGCGAGTTCGAGAGCATCCCCGCGGATGACTACGACGGGAACTACGCCGACAGTGGCTTCGACGGTGACGAGGTCGGAACCGGAGAGATCTGGGAGGACGAGCAAGAGGCAGCCCATCACCTAGCCCTGAACGGCATGCTCGACGCCTGGATCGCGAAGGCTGAGTGGTTTGAAGAGGAAGCCGAGGCCTCCGTCGATGCCGCGGCGCGAACGCGCTGTCTCGTCGTCGCAAGCGAGCTCTGGGCGATGGCGGGCGACGATGAACGGGCTCGCAAGGCAGCTCAAGCCGCCACGAAGGGCCAAAAACATCCACTCGCGCAGCGCCAGCAGCGCTGGCTGACGCAAGCGACAGAAGAATGGAGCCAAGTCGCGGTGGCGCTCGACCAGGAGGCGATCACCAGCCCAACGCCCGAGAGCCGTGCACACTCAGCCTATTTCTGTGCAGAAATCAACCGCGTCGTGCTCGAGGATGCGGACGCCGCGAGCAAGAAGCTAGACAACGCGCAGCGCTTGGCGCCCAGCGACCCGCGTGCCTACGTGTTCAAACTGGCGCGGGAACTCGCTGCAGGCAGCGCTGCGCCGAACGTGCGCTTGCCGGACAGTCCCGAGCTCGGTGCGATCCGCGCAGCTCAGACGAGCATTGCGACCCGCCGAAGCGCTGCGCCAGAGCCAGACTCGGGCGCCGAAGCCTACCTGTCAGCGGCCCGACGCGCCCTGACCGCTGGCAATGGGAAAGCGGCAGGACTCGCGCTCGCCAATCTGGTCCGCGTCCCGGAGCTGCGACATGCGGCACGCTGGGTGGCTGCAGCCCTGCTCGCTCCGGCACCAGACACGCGAGACAAGGCGATCGAGCTACTCTCGGCGATCCTGGCCGAACATTCCCGGGCGGAAACTTCACCGCCAGCCTACCTCCTGCACGGGCTCGCCGCCCGGGCGCTCGAGGGTTCGAACTCTGAGGGCATGCAGCGGGCGCTCGCCGCCTCCGGAGATGCGTTCAGTCAAGCAGACCAAGTCGCGATGGCGCTCCTCAGCGGCGCAGACGTCCCGACCGCTCAGTTGACAGGCCTGGCGAAGCAAGCCGGCGGCGCGGTGCTGGCTGGTGCAGCGCTGGCGCTGCAGAACGATCTCGAAGGCCTCGCGACGGTGAGCATTGGCGAACCGACCGTCCAAGCCCCGCACCGCCTGGGTCGCTCCTTCAGTTCCACAGACGCGCTCACAACAGCGCTCGCGGCGACGGCCGAGGAGACGGAGCAATCTCCAGAACACGCCGCGCTGATGCGGCTCTTGCACATCGAGCGCGCCATCGCGAGCAAAGACTATGCGGCGGCCGCTGACACCCTCGGCGCCCTCGCCCCGCCCGAGGCGGACACCAGTCGCCAGCTCGTGGCGGCGCTGGCGCACGAGTTGACCGGAGGCGCTGCTGCAGCTCTCGCTGCCTACCAACGCGCACACGGAAAGTCGCCCGCCTTGGAGGCACCCTTGCGGGCCCAAGTCGAGGCGAGCGGCGCACGACGGGCCGCCAGCTTGCTGGAGCAGGGGGCGGAAGCTAGCGAGAACGAAGCCCGCAAGGCTCTTCTCCTCACGGAAGCGGCCGTGCGCTCCCAGCAGGACGCGCCAGACCAAGTCATGGCCCTGCTGGAGCGCGCACGCGACGCCGATCCGGGTCTGCCGTTTGCATTCCGACTCGCGGAGTTGTCCGCCCGCATGGCAGGCGATCCCGAGCTCCTCTTGGAGTGGATCCGTCAGCGCAGAGACACCAGTGAGGACCCGATCGAGACCGCACACGACCAGGTTCGGGAAGCCCTGCTCACGGCAGACGAAGACCTCTCGGGTGCGGCGGACCTGGTCGCCCTAGCCGCAGAAGAGCGTCCCGGCGACGTTGGCCTACGAGAGCTGGGAGAGCGACTCAACCCAGGCAGCAACCTGGATCGCGGCGCGTGGAGAGAAGCCGCCGCAGCAGTCGCTGAGGGCCCCGTCAAGGGTCGTTTGCTGCTCGAAGCGGCGCTCAACTACGAACGTGAAGGCGATAGCGAGGCCGCGGCACGTGCGGCACGTGCGGCGCTGGAAGCCGGCGGTGGTTCCCTTGCGGAAATTGCTCGAGAGCGCACGGCTGCGGGTACCTCGGAGTCCGCCGATCTTGCGGATCTGCTGCTGAGCCAGGCAAAGGCCGAGACGGACCCCACGAAAGCGCGCGCGCTGTATGAGCGCCTGAGCCAGCTCGATCTAGCCCGGGGTGACCAATCGAGCGCGCTGCTCTGGCAGTCAGCCATCCTCGAAGACTCGCCAGACTACCTGCCCGCGTTGCGCCAGCTCGAGCACGCCTATCTCGCGGCGCAACGCGACGAAGACCTAGTCCCCATCGAGCGCACGCTGTCCACGACACTGCCAGGCTGGAGCGGGCTGGCGCACGCCATCCTCGCGACACGCCTGATCAAGAAGACTGACGAGTGGCTGAACGCCAAGGACGTCGTCTACGGGACGAATCATCCTAGCCCCCGCCCCTACTGGCTCCTGCGTCAGCTCGCTGCGTACGCGCAAGCGACGGGTGATGACGCCAAGGCCTTCGAGGTGCTGGGCGAGCTCGCCTCCCAGAGCGACGCCGACCTAGACGCCTCCACGCTGTGTCTCCGCGCGGCAGAGACGGCCGCACGACTCACACAGCGCGAAGAGGCGCGCCTGTTGCTCGACCAAGCCATCGATCGCATGCCGGAGCACCTCGTGGCGCTCACCACGCGGGCGGATGTGCTGGAGGCGAGCGGTGACGGCCCTGCAGCCGCGACTGCGCTAGAGGCGGTCGCTCAGGCGAGCGCGGTCGAACGTCACCGGCTCGAAGCTTGGTACCAAGCCGGCCTGCTGTGGCTGGATCGCGCGGGCAACGCCGAGCGTGGTGGCGCTGCGCTCGAGCAAGCCGCGAACATCGACGTCACCCACGGCGACGTGTTCGAGCGGCTACGCCAGCTGTACGTTGACCAGAATGAGCGCTCCAAGCTCGCGGCGCTGCTTGAGTCGCGGCTCGCGCGGACCAGCGATCCTGCGGAGCGCGTGGGCCTCGAAGTCACTCGCGCCCAGGCCCTGGCCGAGATCGGCGATCGAGGCGCAGCGCGCGCTGCGTTGGCCGCCGCTCTCGACGCCAACCCAGAGCATGTAGAAGCGCTGCGCGCGTTCGCGGAGCTGTGTGGCGGCGAGGGAGACTGGCCTGAAGCGGAGCAAGCTTGGATTCGTCTCGCGCGCCACACCCAGGATCAGGCGAAGCAGGCAGAGATCTACCGCAAGCTTGGTGAGATCTATGAGCAGCACATCCCCACGCCAGACCGCGCGGAGCTGTCGTACCGGGAAGTGTTGAAGCGGCTGCCTCAAGACATCCAGGCTCGGGAACGCTTGGTTCAGGTGTACTCCGCCGCAGGCAACGCCGAACGCGCGCTGGCTGTTCAAGAGGAGCTCCTGGGCCTCGCCGAGAGCGCTGAAGACAAACGCACGCGCTCCCTTGAACTGGCCGTGATTCACGAGCAGGTCGCAGGCGACAAGCGCAAGGCGGAAGCCATTCTCGAGCGCACCCGCAAGGCGGCCCCAACCGATCCGCTGGTGCTGCGAGCGCTCGCGGAGTTCTACGCGCGCACTGGCGAGACACGGGCGCTGAACGTACTGCTGGACCGAACCGCGAACGACGCACGCCGCGCGCTCGGCACGGGTCGCTTCGATCCGAGCTTCTTCGAGGCGCTAGGTAGCGTTGCCGAGATCCGCGGGGATATGGACTCGGCGCTCGTGGCGACCGCCACGTTGCGCGCGATCCAGGGTGGCGACCCACTGGCAGTGCGCGGCGGAGGCGCCGTGGCAGGTCAGCCTCGTTTCGACGATCTGCTCGCGCCTGACCTGCTGAGCCTGCCGCTGCGCTCCTTCATTCAGAAGACCGGCAACGCCCTCGACGGCGCCTATGGGATGGACCTGCGCGCCATGCGCGCACAGCCGTTGCCCCAGGAGATGCAAGGCTTCAAGCAACAGATCGCGCAGCTGGCGATGAGCTACGGCATCCACAATCTGGAAGTGCTCGTGGCGCCGCACATCGGCAAGGCGGCGCAACCCGCGAGCACCAATCCACCGCAGCTCGTGATCGGCAAGGAGCTACTCGACGCTCAAGACGAGGCGATGCTCTACTTCCTCGTCTTCCGCGCACTCAAGCTGATCCAGGCCAACGCATGCGCCCTCTCGCGCACGGCGCCAATCGACCTCTGGCCGGTGGTAGCTGCGTTGCTCAGTCTGTTCGCGGACAACTGGCAGCCCCAGGGTGCGGACGCAAAGAAGTTCGCCGTGGCTCAACAGCGCATCCGCGCGAGCCTGCCGCGAACCTTGGACGACGACGTACCGGTGCTCGCACTGGAAGTGATCGGCAACATTGGCAACCGAGCGAGTCAGCTGGCCACGTCGCTCCACGAGTGGGGCAACCGCACGGCGCTGCTCGCCATCGGCGACCCTCGCGCGGCGCTGCGGGCGATCGCTGGAGGAGAAATCCCCGACGACGACGCCGAGCGCGCCAAGTGGGTCACCAGGAACGCCGAAGCGCGCGATTTGGCTGTTTTCAGCGTGAGTGAGAAGTACGCCCAGGCGCGTCAGGCGCTCGGGTTGTGATCCACACGTCTGCGGCAGCGGTGCGGCGCGCAAGCTGAGCTAGACTCCGAACATGCGGCGGTGGTGGGCTCTTGGCGTGCTCGTGGTGCTCTGGGCGCCCGAGCTCGCCGCAGCGCCCACGGGTCGGTTTCCGGATCCTCCCGGCAAAGCTCCGAACCCAGGAGAGACCACCAGGCCACCGCCTCCGACCCCTGCGGCTGCGGCCCCAGCAGCTCCGGCCCCTGCAGCTCCGGCCCCTGCAGCTCCGGCCCCTGCGGCTCCGGTTCCGCGGCCCGCGACGGAGAGCTGGGCGACCCGCAGCGCGCGCCTACTGACCGAGCAGGCTGATGCGCTAGCGCGGCGAGGCGAGTTCGCACGTGCGCTGACGGTCTACCACCAGGCCGTGGTGATGGATCCGAGCTTCGCCGAAGCCTACTTTGGGCTCGGAAAGCTGCGCCAACGCCAAGGAGACACCCGCGAGGCCGAACGCATCTACACCCAGGCGGCGCGTCTCAGGAATGGCGGAGCCAAAGCCTTCGAGCTGCGCGCCCGCCTGCGTTACGTTTCCGGACGGCAATTAGAGGCGTTGACGGACCTCGCCGAGGCCCTACGACTCGAACCCGAAGACGTGCCTCGGCTCGAGCTCGCAAGCCAGTGGTACGTGGCTCAACAGGCGTGGCCCGCGGCGCTAGCCGTCTGGCGACGCCTACTCGCGATCTACAGAGACCGCGGCCAGGCCGACGCCGCGAGGCGGGCCCAGATTCAGGTTCAAGCGCTCACCATACTCGCTGGCGACAGCGATCCCGTCAGTGCTCCGAACCACTCCGGCTGGGTGCCAAACGCGCTCAGGCACATCTCGCTTCGCGGGGGCTGACGCGGCAAGCTTCGGGGGTGAGGTCCGACGCAGCTCAGCTCGCGGCCACCTCAGGCGCCAGGTGCTCCAGGCACAGCGCGCGCACGTCTTCGGGCATCGAGGTGCTCTGCAGCCGCTGAAGATCCGTCAGGACCACCGTCTGACGCACCTCAGCGCACAATCGCTCGCTGCACACGAAGCGATAGCCGAGCACCAAGCTGCTGTTACCGAGCTTGAGTACGCGCAGCTCCACGTCGAACACCTCACCGTGGCGTAACGGCGCGAAGAACTGCGTCTCGAGGCCCACACACGGCAGGCCCAACGATCGCCCACGGATGAGACCCGCGTAGCCGCCCCCCAGCTCGCCAAAGAAATCCTCCATCGCCTCGTGGCAGATCACCAGGAAGTTCGGGAAAAACATCAGGCCCGCGGCGTCCACCTCCTGAAAGCGCACCTCGCGCCGGTAGCGAAACATGGGCGTTACGTAGCGCGAAAATCCGGGCGCGTGGGGCGCTGCACGAAGTCCGCGCCAGATCCCGGGCGAGGTGGTGCATACACGCTCAGGTCTTGGCGGCGAGCACATCAACCCACATCGCCGCTGACTTGCCGGATATGCACTCGTCTCATTTCCATGCACGATTTTTTCCGTGCGAATGCAAGACGGATTTGCGCTGCCACTGCGGATCTCCGAAACTACTGTCATGCGCCCCCTCTTGATCGGATCCTTGTTTCTTCTCGCCTCCCCCCTATGCCTGACCGTCGCCTGCGGCAGTTCAGGTGACTCTGCTGGGGGCGATGGAGGCTCTTCCTTCGGCGGTAGCGGTGGCTCCAGCGCCGGCACGTCGAATGGTGGCTCTAGTGGCTCGAGCAACGGCGGTAGCGCTGGCTCCAGCAACGGTGGCACCACGAACGGTGGAACCTCCAGCGGCGGCACCTCCAGCGGCGGCACCTCCAACGGCGGCTCAGCCGGTTCCTCGGGGAATGGTGGCAGCGGTGGATCCGTGGAGGACGCGGGAATTCCCGATGTCAACTTCACCTACGACGCGCCCGTGATCGTCGAGGATGCCTGCGCTGCCACCCGGATCGAAGCGGATCCAGTTCCCGTCGACATGTACATCGTGCTCGACAAGTCAGGAAGCATGGGGACGGACTGCAATGTTGGGTCGACCACCAACTCGAAGTGGTGCCACGCAGTGAACGCCCTCGATGGGTTCTTCAACGATCCTTCTTCGGTGGGCTCAGGCGTGGCACTCGGCTACTTCGGGGCCACGGGCTGCACCACGACCTCGGTGTCGGTTGCCTTGGACAACCTGCCGAATCACGTCGCGGCGCTGCGCAACTCCCTGAACAGCACCAACCCGAACGATGGTTCGACCAACACGTTGGGCGCTTTGAAGGGCATCGTCACCAACACCACCAATTTGCGTCGAGCCGGCCGCCAGATGATCGGCATTCTCGTGACCGACGGTGCTCCCAACGGCTGCAGCAACAGCAGCAACGCTGAGCTCAACGCAGTGGTTGCCAATCACTTCGCAGCGACGGGCATCCCGACGTTCATGATCGGCATGACGGGCGCGAGCTTCGGCAACCTCGAGCTATGGACACCGAACACAGGGGCAAGCCCACACACCAACTACTGTGGATCCGGCGCCGGCAATCCCTGCCTTTCCTACGACGTGGGCAACGGCGACCCGTTGGCATTCATCGATGCGCTCAAGCAGATTCAGAAGTCCGCCATTGGCTGCACATTCAACATGCCCACTCCCGCATCAGGCATTCTCGACCCGAACGCGGTCGACGTGATCTACACGCCAGGCTCCGGATCCTCGCAGACGCTCACCCGCGTGACGGATCAGTCGCAGTGCGGAACCGCTCCTGGGCAAGGCTGGTACTACGACAACAATACCACACCGACCCAGATCATTCTGTGTGACGACGTGTGTACGACGATCCAGGCGGACCAGTCCGCGAAGATCGACGTGGAAATCCGCTGCCTCGGCAGCTGACCTGACCAGTTGACGCTGGAGGCAGCGCGCGGAAACGGGCAACCGTTTCCGCGCGCCTGTTTTTGTCACACGCGAGGCAACCGGGCATCGCTGCGCGGGACGGCGGGACAGAGGGTCAGCGACACACAGACCGCGCGGGTCCAGGCAAGAAGCGAGTCCTCGTTTCGGCGAGAACGAAGGCGATCTGAAGTTTCCGCGCGGTCGCGAACTAATAACGTTGCACCGCTTCCCCATTCGAGACATGCCCCCTCACCATGAAGTGGATCGCCGCATGCCTTCTCGCGACCGCAGGGCTCCTGGCCCTAGGTTGCGACAGCGAAGACTCCAAGCGCAATTCCGGTGCTGGTCACGATGCAGGTGCGGACGGGTCCCTGAATAGCGGCGGAGCCGCGGGCGCTGCAGGGGCGGCTGGAGCTGCGGGGGCGGCTGGAGCTGCAGGGAGTGGCGGCGCCCCAGGCGGCAGCGGCGGAATGGACGGGGGCGTGGATTCAGGCGCAGCCGGCGCGCCTGCCCCGAGTCCGGGCGCACCCGGCACGCGTGTGCTCAGCGGAGGCGCATACATGAAGAGTTCGAGGTACAACCTATTGATTTCCGCAGGGCAATCTCCCGGAACTCAGGGCAAAGCAAGGAGCACCCGATACACCGCGCACGGTGGCCTGGTGGGAAGCGTTCAGTAAAAAGGGAACGAAGCATGAAATTTCGCAACATCTTGGCTGCCAGCGCCGCGCTGGCCATCGGCTTCGGCTCGCTCACGGCGCATGCCCAGTCGGTTCCTCCCTATCTCGGCCATCAGGGTCGCCTGTTCGACAACCAGGGCCAGCCGATAAACGGCAACCTGAGCTTCGTGTTCACCCTCTATGACGCGCCTGTGGATGGCGCCGTCGTCTGGACCGAGACCGTGGACGTTCCACTCGATGACGGCTACTTCGCTCTGATCCTCGGGGAAAACACGGCACTCGCCCCGTCACTTTTCGACGGGTCGACGCTCTACCTTGGCGTCGCGGTAGACGGGGACAATGAGATGACCCCGCGCGAGCCGCTGGTCAGCGTGCCCTACGCGCTGGTCTGCCAGGACGCTGTTGGGGATATTTCCCCCCGCACGGTGAGCGTCGGTGGCGGGATGGTGATCGACGAGAGTGGCAACTGGGTGGGACCGAGCAGCGGCCTCGTCGGCCCCCAGGGACCAGCAGGCCCCCAGGGACCAGCAGGCCAGCAGGGACCAGCAGGCCAGCAGGGACCAGGAGGCCAGCAGGGACCAGCAGGCGCCACAGGAGCAACGGGCGCGCGTGGCGCTACCGGTCCGCAGGGCGCTACCGGTCCGCAGGGCGCTACCGGTCCGCAGGGCGCTACCGGTCCGCAGGGCGCTACCGGTCCGCAGGGACCGGCCGGCCCAACAGGGGCCACGGGCGCGCGCGGCCCGACGGGCTCCGCGGGCGCTGCGGGTCCCGCAGGGGCGACAGGCGCACAGGGAGCGACCGGCACAACTGGCGCCACAGGCCCGAGCGGGACGGTGCGCGTGCTGGTGGCGCAACGCAACGCCCCCGCAGGGGATACCATCACAGGTACCGCCGGGGCTCCGGTGGCGCTGCTCGCTGCAACTCAAGCGTTTTCCGTTTCCGCAGGGGATGTGGTGACCGTTCAGGGAACATTCAAGCTGGTGCAGGTGCCCGACGGCACGAACTCGTTCATGGCGTGTCTCGTGAACAGCGCAGGTCAGGTCGTCGCAACCGGCTTTGAAACTGTATACGACTACAACTTTGCCCCGGGCGTCTACCCTATCCTCCACTCATTCATTGGGCTATCTGCCGGCTCGTACAGACCCGCACTGTGTGCGCGCACCGAGTTCGGGAGCCTGGCCGTCTTCGACCGCTACCTCACGGCAACGCAGTCCCGACTCTAACCTCGCGCTCCTCGGTATCCGCGATGCGTGTCACATACCTTCTTACGACGATTCTGCTGTTCGGCGCCGGCTGTTCAGAGATCCTCGGACTCGACGAGTTCACCCCACAGCCCTTGACGGACGACGGGGGAACTAGCCCCTCGGGTGGAATGGGCGGTGCCTTAGCGACCGGAGGATCTGGCGGAGCCAACACCGACGCCGGGTCCGCGACGGGAGGAACCCCAGGAAGCTCGGGCTCCACCAGCGTTGGTGGCACCCAGAACGGGGGAGGAACATCGGGAAGCGACGCTGGCACTTGCGCGCCACGCTCGATCGAAACAACCAGTCCCGGTGTCGATCTCTACATCGTACTGGATGACTCAGGAAGCATGGGTGAGGACTGTGAGCTCGCTGGTGCGGCGGTGGACTCCCACTGGTGCAAAGTTATCCACGGGCTCGCAGCCTACTTCGAAGACGAAGCAAACGTCGGACTCGGCGTTGCCTTGAACTTCTTCAACAATGGCTACGACTGCAGCTCTGCCTTGGGCCTCGCTCGCCCGCCCGAGGGAAATAGCGTTGCCATGACAGAGCTTCCGACGCACCTGAGTCAGCTGCGCGCTTCGCTCGACGAGGCGGCACCGACCGGGGGCACTCCTACCAGCGCGGCGATGGTCAGCATCGCAACCTACACGTCCGAACTGGCCTCCGAAACACGACGGATCGCGGGTGTGCTGATTACCGACGGGAAGCCACTTCCTTGCGGAGGCAACGCCGAGATAAAAGCAACGGCACGGACCCTGCTCGACACAACTGGTATCCCTGTCTTCATGATCGGGATCGACGGAGCCGACTTCGTCGCACTGGATGACTGGGCGGAAACGGCTGGGTCCTTCGAACACTCCGATCGTTGTGGAGTCGGAACCGCGTGCTACGCGTACGACGGCGGTGGTGGAGAGGGAGTGGCCTCCGCCCTGTCCCAGATAGCCTCCAAAGCAGCCACGTGTTCCTACCGGCTGTCGGAACCCGTCAACGGCCCCGAGCAGCTCCGCGTCTCATTGACGTTGCCAAACGAACAACCACGGGATCTCACCCGTGTGTCCGACAAGTTCAAATGCTCGCAAGGCGACTGGTACTTCGACGACAACGTGCACCCGACAACGATCGAGATCTGCCGCACGAGCTGCGGGGACGTCGCCAAGGCGGGTCGCGATTCGGTGGTGGTCTTAGAGCCTTGTAGCTCGGCTCCCTGACCGCCCCGCAGTGATGAGGGCGACCCACGCCCGCAGCGGAAAAACTCCACTCACCCACGAACGGCGCACCGAAGAGGAGACTCCAAGCCCACCAAAGCGGCCGCGCGTAAGCGCGCCGCGAAACCGAGGACCCCCAACCACCCGAAGCGGCCGCGCGAGAGCGCGCCGCGATCAAGCCACCCGAGAAGCCCGCCACCCTTTACCGCGCGGAAGAGCGTATTCCCCCTCCAGCCGCGCGCGCGAGCCGCAGGCGAGTCGCGTCCGGCGAGCGTGCTGATCGGCGCCGAAGCGTGACTTTCGTTTTTCGAGCCCCAGCGGGGTGAGGGCTCGAAAAACGAAGCTCTAGCCCTCACTTGCGCCGGCACGGACCTTATTCCGCGGGCGCTCACGCGCCCGCTACGGAGGGGGCGCGCCCGCCGACGCGCGCAGCGCGGCGCCGGCGCGGGGGGAGGCACCAAAACTCGCCCCCCCATCCTTGGAAATCAGCACCGGGTAGGTCATCCCCGGCTTCGGCGCGCCGCCGTACAGCATCAGATCTTCACCCAGCGCGAGCAGCCGGCTCGGAACCTTGACGGAGGTGGGTACGCTGCTCGACTCGACGTCGAAGGCGACGACGAACGGCGTCCAGGTCTTGCCGGCGTCACGGGTGGATGCGACGCGCACGATGCCGTGACGGGCGGTGGCGAGCACCGTCGTGCCGTTGATGCGCGCTAGATCCACAGGGTAACGCGGCTTCTGACCTTGAGGCCCGAAGTCTGGCAACTCGAAGGCGCGGCACACCTGGCGGTAATCGCAGTATGCCACGCTGACATCTGAAGACTTCTCCTTGCGAGTAGCGATCACGATCGCGTCGTCGTCACACGCTGCGCTGACGAGCTGCTCGCTGGAGTGGGCAAAGCGGCTCGAGAATGGCTCGATGTCTGGCCCCTGGGAGGTGACTATCCAGAACTTGCTGCTGTCGTCGAAGCCGATGGTGTAGGAGCGGCCACCTGGGGTCGGGCAACGCTCGGCGAAGCTCGAGAGCGCGCTGTCGTTGATCGCAGCGGGCTTCCAGTTGAGTCCGCCGTCTTGGGTGCGATAGACGGCGAGGTTCGCCGCAGCGCCCATCGCCACCGTGAAGTCGTTCTCGGCGTTGACTTTTACCGCACGGTAACGCACTCGCCAGGCGGGCAGGCCCTGACCGACAGCTGGCTGCGGAAGCTCGCTCGGATGAGGCGCGCCCTTGGCGGTCGAGCTCGGCTTCACCAGGCGGCTGTAGCCACCGCGCACGAAGGGCCAGCCTTCCTTGGCCAGCTTCGCGAGGGGCTTCACGGAGACCTTGAGATCGTCGAGGGTGGATCCGCGAGCACCGCTGGTCTTGAGCGCATCGGCCGCGTCGCCCCCGTACTCGACGAAGCTCCAAGCTTGGCTCTGATGCACGCGCTCGACGGCTTCGCTCTTGGTGAGCTCCTTGCCCAGCACAGCGCACGTCTCGAACGGCCGGTCCCCGGGGTGCGCCGACAACAGCCGACGCCGCAGGAGGCGCCTGAACTCCGGCGGGTTGTCGCGAATCAACGACGGCCCCGTCGGACCTGCCATGCAGAGGGCGTAGTCCGCGAGCTTGGTGGACGAGTCGTGGAGCGTCCACGCGGCCATTGCCCGCGGGTATGCCATCCAGATCCCTCCGCCGCAGAGCAAGAGCACGATCAGGTGGCGTAGGCGGATGGGAAAGCCGTCGTCTTCGAGATCCTCTTCGTCGAAGTACTCCTCGTCCTCCACCAGGTCGTCCGGCGGAGCAACGACCCGATTGCGCAGGCGCGGCCCGTGATGGATGTAGCCGGAATCGACCATGGTCCGTGCGTAGGCTCACGGCGCCGGATTGGACAAGTTTATGGCGTGGTTTCATGGGGTTGCGCCCACCTCGCCACACCTAGTGTCAGCCCACGCGGCCGAGCGCGCGTTCCAGATCCCGCCTCAGATCAGCCGCGGCTTCGATGCCCACCGAGAGCCTGAGCAGGCCGTCCCCGATGTCTGCCCGCCGCCGAGTCTCGACTGGCATCGTCGACGCGGTGGTGGACGCCGGGTGCGTGATCAGGCTCCGCACGTCTCCAAGGCTCACGGCGTGTTCGATCAGCTCGACGCCCTCCAGCACGCGCTTGCCTGCCTCCAGGCCGCCGCGAAGTTCGAACGAGAGCAGCGCACCAAAGCCCTGCATTTGCCGCGCGGCAATCTCATGACCGGGGTGGCTCCCTAGACCGGGGTAGTGCACCTGCGCGACCGCTGGCTGCTCGCTCAGCCACCCAGCAAGCTCCAGGGCGCTCTCCGACGCCTGGCGCTGGCGCAGCGCCAGGGTGCGCACGCCTCGGCTGATCAGGAACGCATTGAACGGCGCGAGCACTCCTCCAAAACCTTTGACCACCAGCTCTGACGCGGCGTGGACGCGCTGCTTGCTGCCGCAAATCACGCCTCCGATGGCGTCACCATGGCCGCAGAGCGCCTTCGTCATCGAGTGCAGCACCAGATCCGCGCCGAGCTCAATCGGTCGCTGGTGGACTGGCGTCGCGAAGGTGTTGTCGCAGATGAGCTCCGCGCCATGCTCATGGCTGAGCTTCGCCAGGGCTTCGAGATCGCAGATCTTCATCACTGGGTTCGAGGGTGTCTCGGCGTAGACGACGCGCGTCTGAGGAGTAAGCGCGGTTCGGTACGCCTCGACGGAGCTACCATCCACGAAGCTCGTCGTGATCCCGAGCTTCGGTAAGTGCTCACGTAAGAGCCGGGAGGTTTCGCCGTAACAGCTCCAGGGAGCGACCACGTGATCTCCCGCCACGAGTCGCGAGAGCAGCGCGCCGGTCACCGCTGCCATGCCGCTCGCGGTCGCGACCGCCGCCTCCGCGCTCTCGAGGTTCGCGAGCTTGCGCTCGAGAGACTCCACGCCTGGGTTCCGCCAGCGGCCGTAGATGTACAGCTCATTTTCCCCACGGAAAGCCCCCGCGGCGTCGTCAGCGGTGCCGAGATTGTACGCGCTCGAGAGCACGAGCGGCGGTTCGAGGGCGCGCGCCTGAGTGAGCGCTTGCTGCTCGTCGATGGCCTCTCCGGCGTGTACTGCCCGGGTCCCGATGTCGTGGCTCGAGTCACTCACGGGCGCGAATCTACTACGCCACCGCTCATTATCGGCAGGCGGAGCGCAGGTCTGCAGACAAAACGCGAAAACACGGCCACCGCGAGTCGCGGTGCCGTGTTGCGCTTGCGAGCGTCTAGCGGTTCAGGCTGCGCCAGCCACGAACCCGCCGAGACTCATAGCCCGGGGATGATCTTCTCGCGCTTACGACGACGGCGAGCTGCCTCGCTCATCTTCTTGCGACGCTTCACGCTCGGCTTCATGTAGTGCCGACGACGCTTCAGCTCGCGCAGGATGCCCTCACCGGCCATCTTGCGCTTCAAGTGCTTGATCGCACGCTCGATCCCCTTGTCTCCGACGGAGACTTCCAGGGGCTTACACTGGACTGATTCGGTAGGATTGGACACAGGGACGGGCGGTATGACAGACGGCGCCGCGGCGCGCAAGGGCTTTGGCAAAGCACTGCACTTTTGTCCCCCATCCCCCCTTCGCGCTCGGGGCATGGAGGTTAGCTGCGACTGTTTCGCGCCTGTCGGTGCGAGCCTCGCGTGATAACTGGCGGCCATGGCCGACCCCCGCAGCACGCCCACCGGCGTGAAAGCTCCCCACGGCGCCCGGGTGATGGAAGTCACCTGGCAGGACGGGCACACCTCACGTTTCCCTCACCAGCTCTTGCGAGGCTACTGCCCATGCGCTGGCTGCCAGGGACACTCCGGCACGATCGCTTTCCAGAGCGGCGGCAACCTCGAGCTGGTCAAGCTCGAGCCGGTTGGCAACTACGCCTTGTCCCTCGAGTGGGGCGATAGCCACAACAGCGGGATCTACTCCTTCAACTACCTGCGCTTGCTCGGGGATCTGATCGAAGCCCACGGCGACCAACTCCCCACGGAACACCCGGAGCTCCCGCGCTGAAGCGTCGCCATGCGCGCCCTCGTCGTCGCCACGTCTTACCCGGAGTCTCCGGAGGATCCTTCAGGGCACTTCGTCGCGAGCGAAGCGCAGGAGCTGGTACGGCGCGGCTACGAAGTCACGTTGGTCGTGCCTCGGGCTGCGAGGCCCCGGGTGTCTTCGCCCGGCATCGAGCTGTTTGAGGTCTCTGCAGGGGATGCGTTCGGTTTTCCGGGGGTGAGGGCGCGCTTGCAGCATCCGAGCCCGCTGACTCGGGCGCGCCGCGCGGTAGGCGTCGGGACCTTCCTGGCGCTCGCGCGCCGGGAGATAGCTCGGCTAGCGCGTGATCACGGCGCGTTCGACCTGGTTCAGGCTCACTGGCTCCTGCCCGGCGCCTTTCCGCTATTACCTCGCGGAATTGCGCGCGAAGCGGAGTGGGTCGCTCACGGTAGCGACGTGCGGCTGCTCGAAGCGCTGCCGCGAGGCTTGGCCCGGGCGCTGCTCGATCACGCAAGCGGAGCCGCGGGGCTCACGCGCCTGCGTGCGGTGTCCTGGGAGCTCCTCGAGGCGCTGGCCCCCCTCACCCCCAAGAGCGTCGTGGATCGACGGGTCGAGGCGTGCGCCATCGACTTGAGCGGCGTGCCTTCACGCGAGGACGCCCGGCGCCTGCACGGAGTCGACGGGGAATTGTGGCTCATCGTGGCCCGGCTGATCGAGAGCAAGCGCGTAGACGTTGCCCTACGGAAGAGCCTGGTGCTCGAGCAGCCGACCACGGTCGCGGTGATCGGGGACGGTCCGCTGCGCCAGGCGCTGGAAGCGGAGTTTCCTCACGCGCGCTTTCTGGGAAAGCTCGGCCGTCCAGAGTGCTTGAGCTGGCTCGCAGCGGCCGATGGCCTGCTCAGCGCGTCGCTCAGCGAAGGTGCGCCCACGGTGATCCGTGAGGCGCGCGCCCTGGGCGTGCGGGTGGTCAGCACCCCTGCCGGAGACCTGCGGCGCTGGGCCGAGCAGGATCCGGGACTCGAGCTGCTCCAGGACTTCTAGCGCACGCTGCCACGGATGCGCGGCAAGAGCTCTGCGAAGTTGCACGGCTTGGTGCGAGCATCGAGCTGGGGCAGCAGGATCTTCTCCAGTGCCAGGCGCACCGCGCCCGTCGACCCTGGGAGCACGAACACCAGCACGCCACCGCATAGCGCGGCGTCCGCGCGGGATTGAATCGTGCTCGCGCCAATTTCCGCATAGGAAAGCATACGAAACAGCTCGCCAAAGCCGGGGATGTGCTTGGTGATCAGCGGGGACAGGGCCTCCGGCGTGACGTCCCGCGCGGTGATGCCGGTGCCCCCGGTGGCTACGATGACATCGGTCTTGGGATGAGCGATCCAGGCGGCGAACTGCGCGCGCAGGAGCAGCAAGTCGTCGGGTAGCAGCGCACGGTCCAGGAGCTCGTGCCCTGCCTCGCCGAGCTGTTGCCACAAGAGACCACCGCTCTTGTCCGTCGACTCGTCCCGGGTGTCGCTCACCGTCAACACACGGATCCCAAGGGGCTGAAAGCTCTCTGCCATGGGGCGCATCTTGGACCGCGAGCTCAACGAACACAACGCCCGCACGGTCGCGACGTTCAGAGCGTGGAGAGGTCCTGGCGCTGTGATATGCGGGCTGGCGCATGGCCATTCCTCCGCCGTTTCAGGCTGAACCCCCGGGCGAGCCTCAAACTGCACCGCCCGCCTCCGATACGCCTGAGAAGATCAGCGTGATCCGCGCGGTGAAGTTCCTGCTCAGCGACCGGGAGCATCGCAAGGCGAACTGGCCCTACGCTGCGTTGCTGTCCATCATTCCGGTGGTTGGTCGGATCACGTTGATGGGCTGGCAGGCCGAGGCCGCCCAGCGGCTCGTGCGGCGGCACCCAACGCCCCTTCCCAAGTTCGACTTCAAGGACTTGACCCACTACTTGCTACGCGGCTTGGTGCCTTTCCTGGTGGAGTATCTGGCAGTTCTTCCCATCCCCTTCCTTTGGTTCGTCTTCATGATGATCGGGACGGTGCCAATCGAAGGCGCGCGTGCTGCAGGCTACGACGATCTCAGACTGATTCTCCTGATCGTCTGGATGCTGGCGGGATGGTGTCTCTTCTTCGGGTACCAGCTGGTGTTCGTCAACGCAATCTTAATCCGCGCGGAACTCAGTGCGGACTTTGGCCAGACGCTGAAGCTCGGTGCGGTCTTCCGCTACGCCGCGAAGACCTGGAAACGGTCCTTCGGGTACGGTCTGCTGCTCGGAGTCATCTCAGTGGGCTTGACGCTCTGCGGGTTCGCGGCGCTTTACGTGGGTGTGTACTTCGCGCTCCCGTTGATCAGCTTCGGGAGCATGCACCTGCGCTACCAGATCTACGCCGCGTACCTCCGAGAGGGTGGCGAGCCGATCCCGCTCAAGGAGCCTCAGCCGCTGCCCAGCGAAAGCGCTGTACCGGGTCATTAGTTTCCGCGAGGTATGCAAAACTCGCAACGCCGGCGTTCTCCCGCAGGCAGTGTTCTCGGCTCTGCGCGGCTTCCCGCGTGCACATACGTGCTGGGAGGAGCGATCCACGCGGCAAACCAGCCTGCCGCCGGGAGGCGTTCAGTCCAGATGCCAGCTCGCCGCGGCTCTGTTTCTCGTGGAAAAAGCCCTACATAGAGCCACAACGGGCGGCCTCGGAGCGCTGCCCTCAAGTCCGTGGGAGGCGGAGTGTCCCTATGATATGAGACCGAATTCTATGGCAATGCCTCCGCAGTTTCAGCCGCCGACCCCTGGCTACGCCCCCGCCGCCGGAGTCGGCGGCGACTACGGCCCGCCGCCCGAGAAGATCGAGGTGATGCGGGCGGTGAAGTTCCTGACCAGCGATCCCGTGGATGGCCGCAGCAACTGGCTCTACGCCACGCTGGTGCAGTTGATCCCGGTGGTGGGTCCCATCGTGATGCTGGGCTGGCAGGCAGAGGTGACGCAGCGGCTGGTGCGCAAGCACCCGAAGCCGATCCCGAAGTTCGACTTCAGCGACTTCACCCACTACCTCGGCCGTGGCGTGGTGCCCTTCCTGGCGCAGCTGCTCGCCGTCTTTCCCATCGTCTTCATCTGGTACATCTTCATGATCATCGCCGGCATGCTGGTCGGTGTGATCGCGGGCGCCACCGGCAGCCCTGAGTTGAGCATGGTCATGCTGCTCGGGGTGAGCTTCATCGGCTACATCGTGTTGCTCACGCTGATGGCGGTGTTCGTGAGCGCCATCATGCTCCGCGCGGAACTGACCGAGGACTTCGGCAAGACGTTCGCTCTCGGCGCCGTGTTTCGCTATGCGGGCAAGACCTGGAAGCGCGCCCTGGGTTACGGGATCGTGCTCGGCCTGATCGGTTTTGGCCTCGTGTTGCTCGGCATGGTTGCCTGCTTCATCGGCCTGTATTTCGTGATCCCGATCCTGACCTTCGCGAACATTCACCTGCGCTATCAGATCTACGCGGCCTACCTCGCCGAAGGTGGCGAGCCGATCCCGCTGAAGGAGCCGCAGGTCCCGCCAAGTGAGGGCGGCGGCGCCGGTTACGGGCAGCAACCGATGCTCCCGCAAGGCGCCGGTGGGTATGGCGCGCCTCCGGGCGGTGGTGGTTACGGCCCGCCTCCGGGCGGTGGTGGTTACGGCCCGCCTCCGGGCGGTGGTGGTTACGGCCCGCCTCCGGGCGGTGGTGGTTACGGCCCGCCTCCGGGCTACTAGGTTTCCGTGGGGCATCAAGTGTTGCATGGGCTCGCAGAGCGGCGGGTCGCGTACTGCTTGTGCGTGGCGCTCGCTCTAGGCTGCTCACGTTCGTCGCCGAGTGGCGCCAGTGGACAGCCATCCCAGAACCCGTCCCAGACGCAGACTGCCAGCGCACCCTCGCTGGCAAGCAGCGCACCCTCACCCCCGAAACCAGAGCCGAGCGCCAAGCCGACGTTTCGGGCAGAGCCTGCAGAGCTGAAGCTCGCTGGGGGTGATGCGGTTCACAGCAAGCTCGGGATGGTGACGAGCGTCGAAGCCCAGGCGACACGTGCTGGTGTGGCGGTGCTCGAAGCGGGAGGCAACGCGGTCGATGCAGCGGTGGCGGTGGGCTACGCGCTGGCGGTGACACACCCGAGCGCGGGCAACATCGGCGGCGGCGGCTTCATGCTGGTGCGTCCCGCTGGCGGGCCCACGGTAGCCATCGACTTTCGGGAGGTCGCGCCCCAAGGGCTCACCCAAGCTGACTTCAACGCGATGATCGAGGCAGAGGGAGTCGGCCCAGCGGCGTCCGGAGTACCGGGAAGCGTCGCGGGACTGAACCTGGCGCAGCGGCGCTTCGGCAAGTTGAAGCTGGCTGAAGTACTGCAACCGGCGATCGATCTTGCCCTCAAGGGTCACGTGATTGGTCAGCGCGAAGGGCTGACGCTGGCCTGGAGCCACCGCGCGCTACGCGACAACCCGGAGGCGCGCCGCGTGCTAGCGCCGAAGAAGAAGGCGCTGAAGCCTGGCCAGCGATTGTTCCGCAAGGATCTGGGACACACCCTGGAGCGCATCGCCAAGCAGGGCGACGCAGGCTTCTATGAGGGTAAGACCGCCGAGGCCATCGTCGCCGCGATGGGCAAGACAGGGCGCATCAGCCTGAGCGATCTCAAGGCGTACGCGGCGAAGGAGCGCAAGCTCCAGGCCTTCGACTATCGTGGACTGCAAGTCGAGGTGATGCCACCACCGTCTGCGGGTGGCGTCGCGGTGCTCGAGATGCTCAAGATGTGGGAGCGCCTCGAGGCATACAAGCACCCTCCCGACTCCGTCGCCGCCGCACATTTCTTTGTGGAAATTGCTAAGCGCGCTCACGCCGATCGGCGCTTTGACGTCGTGGACCCGGACACCTCCGAGCGCGACCCGGTGAAGGTGCGCGAGCGCTGGCTCGATCCGTTGCACTGGCTAGGGCCTCACCCCGTCGACCCCACCAAGGCAACGCCAGCGGCCGACCTGCACCCGCTCTACACCAAGGCCGCCCAGGAGCTCGAGCACACGACTCACTTCAGCGTCGCCGATCGCGACGGCATGCTGGTGTCTTGCACCACCACACTGTCCGCAGGCTTCGGCGCGAAGTACGTGGTCCCCGGTACCGGGATCGTGATGAACAACTCCGCGGGCGCGTTTGGCAGTGTCGGAGAGAGCACGCTCAAGGGCGGTCGGCGCATGACCAGCTCCATGACGCCGACCCTCGTGCTGCAGGATGGCAAGCCAATCCTGGTGCTCGGTTCGCCGGGCGGGGACACCATCCCGAACACGGTGTTTCAGGTGCTGCGCAACGTCGTCGACTACCAGCTACCGCTGTCCGTCGCCGTCGAGCGCGGTCGCCTGCACCACGGCTTCTTGCCGGATGAGGTGCGCTACGAACGCCGCAAGCCTCCGGCGCCCGGCGTGCTGGATGGCCTCAAGGCGCTTGGCCACACCATCTCGAAGAAGACGATCCCGATCGGTGACGCGAACAACTTGATGATCATCGATGGCGAGTACTTCGGGGTCTCGGACTCCCGTGAAGGCGGGCTCGCGGCGGCCCCCACACGCTAACTTCAGGCGCAATGGCGCGCGCAGCTGGGTTCACACTGCTCGCGCCAGGTAAGCTCCGCCGCGTTCTGTCACCGTCGGCGCGAGCGCCTTGGTACAGTGACCCTCGAGGGAAGTCGTGACGAAGCTGAAATTCGAACGCACACCAGATGGCAAGCCGCGCGTCGTCGTCCACGAGCGCGGTCGAGCCTTGCTCTGTAACCCGCTGCTCAACAAGGGCACCGCCTTCACCGATGCGGAACGCGACGCGTTCGGCTTGCGCGGGCTCTTGCCGCAGAATCCAACGCCGATGGCGATTCAAGCGGAGCGCGCTTACGGCAACATCTGCCGCAAGTCGGATCCCCTGGAGCGCTACATCGGCATGGCGGCGCTGCAAGATCGCAACGAGACGTTGTTCTATCGCGTGCTCGGCGAGCACGTCGAAGAGCTGATGCCCATCGTCTACACGCCGACCGTGGGCGAAGCCTGCAAGTTCTTCTCGCAGATCTTCCGGCGTGGACGCGGGATCTGGATCACCCCGGAGGACTCGGGACGCATCGAGCAAGTGCTGGGGAACGCAGCGACGGACGATGTGCGCTTGATCGTGGTGACCGACAACGAGCGCATCCTGGGCCTCGGTGATCAGGGCGCCGGGGGCATGGGGATCCCCATCGGCAAGCTGTCACTCTACACCCTGGGCGCTGGCATTCACCCCAATCAGACGCTGCCCATCAGCCTCGACGTCGGCACCGACAACGAAGAACTCTTGAACAACGAGCTCTACGTCGGCTGGCGCCACCCGCGCCTGAGGGGCCAGCGTTACTACGAGCTGGTCGAAGAGTTCGTCGACGCGGTGATGACGCGTTTCCCCAAGGCACTGCTACAGTGGGAAGACTTCAAGAAGGCAAACGCTTTCACGCTCCTCACCAAGTATCGCAAGCGACTGTGTTCCTTCAACGACGACATCCAGGGCACCGCGGCGGTCGCGGTGGCGGGTATCTTCGCGGCAGTGCGCAAGCGCAACGCCAAGCTCACGGATCAGCGGGTGGTGATTCTCGGAGCCGGCGCCGCGGGAGTTGGCATCGGGCATCAGATCCGTGATGCGCTCGAGACGGCTGGCCTGAGCGGGCCGGCGCTGACGCGCGCCGTGGCGGTGCTCGACAGCCGCGGACTCATCGTCGACTCTCGAGACTTCCGGGACGAGTACAAGCGAGAGTTCGCTTGGCCGGAGGAGCTGGTGCGCGACCTCGGTCTCGATCCAGCGCAGCCCATCGAGCTCCTGGAAGTGGTCAAGGCGCTCAAGCCCACGGTGCTCATCGGTACCTCGGGGCAACCGGGTGTCTTCAGTGAAGAGATCGTGCGCGGATGGCCGCGCACTGCGACGCACCGGCGATTTTTCCATTCTCCAATCCCACCAGCAAGAGCGAGGCAGTACCCGAAGACCTGCTGCGCTGGACCGATGGTCGCGCGCTGGTGGCTACCGGGAGCCCGTTCGATCCCGTAACGCTGCCAGATGGGCGCACGCTGCGCATCGGGCAGGGCAACAACGTGTACGTGTTCCCGGGCGTCGGCCTCGGCGCGCTGGTAGCCGAGGCCAGTGAAGTCACCGACTCCATGTTCACCGTCGCGGCACACACCCTGGCCTCCGAGCTGACTGACGAGGATCTGGCGGAAGGCTCGCTGTTCCCCCGTCTCAACCGCCTGCGGGAGATCACACGCAAGATCGCCTGCGCAGTGGTGAAGGAGGCCGCCGCGCAGAACGTGGGCAAATCCTTCGAGGAGAACGCGATCTACGACGCCGTGAGCCAGGCGATGTGGGAGCCCGTGTATCCGGAGCTGATCCCTGCGTGAAGGCGAGCCCTCAGGCGCGCATCAACCGTAGGGTACTCTTCTTGAGCGTCGCCGTGGCTGGCGCAGCGGCCGTTGCTTACCGCGCGGTAACACCCACGGGCAGCAAGGGAGCAGCGCGCGGCTGGCGAAGCTCGGCGAACGCACCGAGCGCGCTCGAGCCCGCTGGCAGCGCTCCCAGGGCTGCGTCCGAGGAGCGTCTCGAGCTCGAGCCGCGCGTGGATCTCCCGAGCTCCGTGCTGCAGCCGTACCCCAGCCAGCCTCGCCCAGGAGAAGCCAGCGCGGCGCTGCCACGGCACGCAGTGAACAGCTACGAACTGCGAGAGGCGGACCAGAGCTTGAAGCTCCAGGTGCTGCCCCCGACGGCGGCGCGGGACCCCTGGACGAGCGAACTCTCGTACCAAGGGGGTGTCGTGTGGCAACACAGCGGGGACGTCGCGAACGCTCGAGGCTTGCTGGAACTCGAGCTGCCTGCCCAGCGCATGAAGTCGGGGCGCTACACGCTGTTCGTCGCGCTCCCAGGTGGCCGTCGCTACCTGTACCTATTCGATGTCGCGCTCGAATAGCTCCCTGGATGACACTGCGCTAGCTCACCCCGTGCTGCGTCAGCTTGTAGTAGAGCGTGCGGCGGCTCACGCCAAGCATCCGCGCGGCAACGTTGCGATTGCCTCCGGCCTTCTTCAGCGCGCGCTCCAGGGCTTGCTTCTCGGCCCGAGCGATCGCCGTAGCGAGCTCGACGACCTCACCTTCGTCGCTCTCCGGGGCGGGCTCGTGCGCCCGCGTGGCCGTCGGCTCGGCCGTGGAGGGCGGTCGCTCGTTGACGCTGCCGTGGTCGAGCCCAGGCTGCCAAATCGAGCAGTCCCGGGCGGTGATGCGTGGCCCGTCGGCGAGCAGCACCAGACGCTCGATGAAGTTCTGGAGCTGTCGCACGTTGCCCGGCCAGCGGTGCGTTCGAAGCAGCTCGAGCGCGGGGGCGTCGATCCCCATCGCCGCACGCCCGTTGCTGAGCCCGGCCGTGCGAGCGAAGTGCATCGCCAGCTCGGCGATGTCATCGGGCCTAGCGCGGAGTGGGGGCACGAAGAGCGGTACCACGCTGAGGCGATAGAATAGATCCTCGCGGTAATCACCACTGCGAACCATGCCGTCGAGATCGCGGTGGGTTGCGGCAACGAAGCGCACATCGGCTTGCAGGGTCTGCGTGCCGCCGAGGCGCTCGTACTCGCGCTCCTGCAACACTCGCAGTAGCTTCACCTGGATGGCGGGGGTGATGTCGCCAATCTCGTCCAGGAACAACGTACCGCCCTCCGCCAGCTCGACGCGACCTGGTTTGCGCTGGACCGCGCCGGTGAACGCGCCCTTTTCGTAGCCGAACAGCTCGCTCTCGAGCAGGTTGTCGGGAAGCGCGCCGCAGTGAACCTTGATGAACGGTCCGTCCCTGCGAGGGCTCTTCTCGTGGATGCGGCGCGCCACCAACTCCTTGCCAGTGCCACTTTCCCCGCGGATAAGCACGGTGGCGACACCGTCGGCGACGCGATGGATCGTGCGCTCGAGTTCGACCATCACGGGCGAAGTGCCGATGATGTTCGAGCTGTGGTTCAGCATCACGCTGCCCGGAGCCTCGTCCGCTGCCGCACGGTAAAGGCTCAGCATCTTCTGGATGACGTACTTGACCTCGTCTTCCTCGAAAGGCCGACACAGGAAGTCGCTGGCTCCCATGCGCACCGCCTTGACGCCGAGAGAAGTCTTCCCCTGATCCGTGATCACCACGACGGGCAGCGCCTCGTAGTACTGCCCAAGCCTCGTCAACAGCTCGAGGCCGTTGCTGTCAGGCAGCTGGACGCACATCGCCACCCCGGAGTAGTCGCGGCGTCCAAGCTCACGCATGCCGTCCTTCGCGGAAGAGACGTGCGTCGAATCAACCTGGATCTCTGAGAGGATGGCAGCCAGCGCCTCCGCAGAGTCGGGGTCGGGGTCAACGATGAGCAGGCTCGACTGAAAAGGATTCATCGCGCGGTGCCCAGGCAGCCTCACGCCTCGAGCATCTCCAAGCCTACCCAAAGCGGCGGCTTACAGCGAGCCCCGCCAGGGAAAGCGCGCCTCTCCCCCAAAAATCAGCGGCTACGCGCTTGGGGTGTACGAGGGCCGAGCCCCATGCCGGACGGCCGAAGGCGTGCTTCGTTCACTTATCCCGAGAGCGCTACACGGCGCACAAAAGGCGACGCCCCCCGTAGACCAACACGAGGGGCGCCTTCGTTCGCAGGAGGTACTTTTAGGCAATGACGAAGCCGCGCGCGCCCGGTCTCCTGAGCGCGCGAGGCCTCGGAAGATCAGCCGCCGTTGCGGCGCTGGTAAGCAGGCGTGTCCCAGTCACGATCCACGTTCGACGGGAACGTGATGCGATCGCGAACCGAGGGTAGACCGGAGTTTTCAGCGCGCGCCTGGAGGCTCGCAGCCGCCGCCGCGGGGCGGCGGGAGTAGACGGTCGCGGGCTCCCGATCAAGCTCCTCGAGCGCACGCGCCGAGATCTCGGGACGCTGCTCACGCCGTGCCGGCGCCATCTCTGAGGGGCGGACCTCCTGGCGGGGAGCCGGTCGCTCGAGGGGCTGACGGCTGGCTTGACGCAAGAGCTCCTGGGGCTCCTCCGCAGCGCGCTCGAAGCCAGTGGCGATGACCGTGACCTTGATCGCCTCGGACATGTTCTCGTCGATGGTCGCGCCGAAGATGATGTTGGCGTCTTCGTGGGCCTGCTCTTGGATGTACGTCGCGGCCTCGTTGATCTCGCGCATCTTCATGTCAGGGCCACCGACGACGTTGATCAACACGCCGGTTGCACCGTCGACGCTGATGTTGTCGAGCAGCGGGCTCTGAATGGCAGCCTCGGCAGCGAGGCGCGCGCGGCCTTCACCCTTCGCGCAGCCGGTGCCCATGAGCGCGCGGCCCATGTTCTCCATCACGGTGCGCACGTCGGCGAAGTCGACGTTCACGATGCCTTCTTGAGTGATGAGATCGCTGATCCCCTTCACCGCTTGGTACAGCACTTCGTCCGCCTTGCGGAACGCATCGACGAAGCTCAAGTCATCGTCGCCGAGCGCCACCAACTTCTCATTGGGGATCGTGATCAGCGTGTCGACGTGCTCGGCGAGCTGAGCCAGGCCCTGCTCGGCGCGACGTGCGCGCTGGCGACCTTCGAACACAAAGGGCTTGGTGACCACGCCGACGGTCAGCGCACCTTCTTCACGCGCGAGCTGCGCGATGACGGGTGCGGCGCCAGTTCCGGTACCGCCACCCATGCCAGCGGTGACGAAGACCATGTCCGCGCCGCTGATCGCCTCCTTGAGCCGCGTCACGTCTTCGAGCGCGGCCTTGCGACCTCGCTCGGGGTCGGCACCAGCACCCAGACCGCGGGTCACTGCTTGGCCGACTGAAAGCTTGATCGGAGCCAGGTTCGCGTTGAGCGCCTGGGCGTCCGTGTTGACGCTGACAAACTCCACGCCCTCGAGCGCGAAGGAGATCATGGTGTTGATCGCGTTATTGCCGGACCCGCCGACACCGATCACCTTGATGCGCGCCTGGTACTGCGGCGACTCGTCAGCAAACTCAATCGAGAAACTCATGTTGCCTTCCTCCCGGTGCACTCACCCCAAGTCCATGGAGCTGTGCGGAAACACCGCGGTGCGACGATCGACGGGCTTAGTCATCGAGCTTCGGGCTGCCTCTTCCCTCGTCTCGAACCCGCTCTTTCCCCGGCGACCCGGTGCGTAACCCCTTACTGAACCAAAACTTCCAAACTGGCCTAATAAGTGACGTCACAAAAGCTCAAACCGGCCTCTTTTCGGCCGGTTCGTGAGTTCTAGAAGGCGTCCTTGAGCCAGCCCCAGAAGCCGCCCTTGCGCCGCCGGATCCGCACCTCGGCGGGTTCTGGCTGAGCCGGCTCCTCGTAGTATTCCTCGTACTCCCCGCGAGCCGCCGCTTGGGCAAGCTGCAGGGCGCCATACTGGACCAGGCCGACGCCGGTTGCGTACTGCGGGCCCTGAACCAGCTGGACGATGCCTTTCATGCCCACCGGGAATCCAAGCCGCACCGGCATGCCCAGGATCTCCTCGGCGCACTCCACCATGCCTTCCATCAGCACGGAGCCCCCGGTGAGCACGGCTCCGGACGCCACCTGGTCAAGCAAGCCGGCGTCTTCGATACGGCGCCGAGCCTCGCTAAAGATCTCTTCGACGCGGGGCTCGATGATGTCGCTCAACACCCGGCGCGCCACACGGCGCGGTGAGTGCCCGCCAACGCCGGGCACTTCAATTTCTTCTTCGTCGGCGATCATGCGTCCGAGGGCACAGCCGTAGTTGCGCTTCAGGCGCTCCGCCTCGCCCATCGGCGTGCGTAACCCCGCGGCAACGTCGCTCGTGACGTTGTTGCCGCCCGCTGGAATCACGCTCGTGTGCGCGATGCCGCCGTCGGCGTAGACCAAGAGGTCCGTGGTGCCGCCGCCCATGTCGATCACCGCGACGCCGATCTCCTTTTCGTCTTCGCTGAGCACCGCCTCACTGGAGGCCAGCGGCTCCAGCACCACGTCGGCCACGTGGAGGTTGCAGCGTTCTACGCAGCGAATCACGTTTTGCACGCAGGACGTCGCAGCCGTAACCAGGTTCACTCGCACCTGCAGCCGCACGCCGCTCATGCCGATCGGGTCGCGGATCCCATCCTGGGTGTCGACGATGTATTCGCGCGGCAACGCGTGGAGGATCATGCGGTCCGCATCCACGGGGATAGCGCGGGCGCCTTCCAGCACGCGATCCAGGTCGCTGCTCATCACCTCACGGCCACTGATCGCGCACACGCCGTCAGACATGTGGCTGCGGATATGGCTCCCGGCGACGCCGGCGTAGACGGTGCTGATCTCGACGCCGGCCATGGTCTGCGCCGCATCGATGGCCTCGCGGATTGCGCGCACGGTCCACTCGATGTTGCTGACCACGCCCTTGCGCAGGCCGCGACAAGGCACGTTGCCCACCCCGAGGATGGTGATCCCGTCACTATCTACCTCGCCCACGACGGCACTCACCTTGGTGGTGCCGAGGTCGAGCCCAACGACGATCTCGGGTTGGCTGAGGCCGGTGTAGCTGCGCATGGCTTCCTTTTTCTGGCTCCGTTTGACTCGGTCTGATCGAGCGCCGCGAACTTTTCTTGGGGGGGTGAGGTACCCTGCCCAAGCGGTGGGAAACCCTGGCTTTCCCACTGTTCGAGGCTCGCTCCGACGCTGCCATGCGCGTTACTCACGGGCCAAATTTCGCGCCCGCGGTATTTCCCGCGCAGCTCGGTCTTCAATCGCTCAACGCGCCCCCTGCGCTTCGGCCAAGCCTCAGCACAGGCCGCGTGTCGAGCTCATTCGGGACCTCGCGCGCTCGAGATTTCCCGCGCAGCTCAATCGCTCAACGCGCCCCCTGCGCTTCGGCCAAGCCTCAGCACAGGCCGCGTGTCGAGCTCATTCGGGACCTCGCGCGCTCGAGCTGTCGCTGGAGGATGCGGCTCGCTTGGTGCTTGTCGACGCGAGAAGCGACTCGCACAGTTGCCAGAGCGCGAGCCCCTGGCGGTCACCGCGCCGAGTCGCGGGAAACACGTGAGTTGGTGCGCGCTCACGATCGAACCAGAAGTGTCCGCTGTCACCGCGCAAGCGTGCGCAGGCCGCCAGCCAGACGATCGTATCGGCGCCTTGTGCGGGACTGCGAAGGATCCGCCGAGTAACCCGGTGGAAGCGAGGCAGTGAGCTCTTCACTGCCGGCGTGTCGGCCCACCCGGGGTGCATGGCCGAGCTGGTGAGCCACGGCTCCCGTTCGGCCCACAGTTCGTTTAGCACCACCTCGGCGCGCTTGGTGAGCGCGTACGCTCGCGTGCCGTCGTAGTCACGCCGCTGCCACTGCCAGTCAGCGAGGTCGAGGGCCACCGGGTACATGCCACCACTCGATACATGCACGACCCGTGGATCGTCCGATGCGCGCAATCTGGGGAGGAGCCCGCGCGTCAACGCAAAGGGACCGAGCACGTTGGTGGCGAAGCACAGCTCGACTCCCTCGTCTGTCTCCTGCCGCTCCCCAGGCAACACGCCCGCGTTGTTGATCAACACGTCTACGACATCCGGAGCGCGCTCACTGATGTAGCGCTCCACATCACGCACGCGCGAGACGTCCAACAGCTCGAGCTCGAAGCGGCCGTCGGGCTCGAGCGCTCGCAGACGCTCGCGCGCTGCACGTCCCCGGTCTGCGTCGCGACACAGGAGGATCACCCGGGCACCAAGCGCGCCTAACCCCCGACAGGCCTCGAAACCGAGTCCGGAGTTGGCGCCGGTGACAAGCACCGTGCGTTCTCTGAGATCGACTTCGAGGTCGCTCTCCAGGAAGTCCTTGGCGTGACGTTCGAAGCCGGTGCGACCGAAGTTGAAGACGACACTCCGGTCGAGCAGCCAGTTCAACATGGTCAAGCCACGGCCGACACGGCATCGTCGGCGCGTCGCGCGACGTCGAGGTGCGCGAGCCGCTCTGCGAGGTTGCGAATCGCGGCTTTTCCGCCGGCTTCGATACGAGACCGCAGCAGAGCTTCCATCGGCCGCAACAGACCAATCAGCGAAATCTCCGCACGGTAACTGACTTGGACGCGCATCCCCCGCTGTTCCACGCGGATCACATCCACCGCGGTGACACCGGTACTCTTGCCGACCAGCGTCGCCACGCGATCCGTTAGCTCCACGACGTGGTAGTCCACGTTGACCGTGCGCCCCATGGACTTCAACGAAACCATGAAGCGCGAGCCGACGGCTACTTCCTCGGGTCCGCTGGTGCGCCGCACGCGCACGACGCTCGGGTCCCAACTCGGTAGGTTTGAGAAGTCCGCGATGTAGTTCAGCACCTGTCTCGCGTCGCCAGGGACCTCCAACGTTTCTTGCAATAGGATCATGCTCTGCTCCTCGGCGACGGGCTCGTCTTCGCCTCTGACTTGTCGGTAGGACCAGCTTCGTTGAGTCGCCAGGGGACGACGCCCAAAAACGCAAACGCTTCGGGCTCCAATTGACCCTGGCAAGACCGGTCCTACGAGGCGGCAAGCAATGTCTGCGCCCGTCTCGCCACTACCCCCTGGACAGCGGGTCGCTGTGATCGGCAGCGGCATCGCCGGGCTGACGAGCGCCTGGCTGGTCTCCAAGCGCCACGAAGTCAGCGTGTTCGAAGCGGACGCTCGAATCGGCGGTCACACCCACACCGTTGACGTCGAGGTGGCGGGTCGCGCCTACGCGATCGACACGGGGTTCATCGTCTTCAATCACTGGATGTACCCCAACTTCATCCGACTGCTCGACAAGCTTCGAGTGCCTTCCCAGCCGACGGACATGTGCTTCGGTGTGACGGATGAGGCAACCGGGCTCGAGTACTCCTCCCGTTACCTGACTGGTTGGTTTGCTCAGCGTGGTCGAATCTTCGAGCGAGCCCACTGGCGCACCCTGGGCGAACTGCTGCGCTTCTCCCGGGAAACGCGCGGCTTGATGGCGAGCCGCGAGCAGCTCAGCTGGGACTACAGCTTGGGTACGTTTCTAGCAGAGCACGGCTACAGCCGGGACTTCACGGAGCGCTTCATCGTGCCCATGGGCTCAGCGATCTGGTCCGCTCCACTGCAAGAACTCGAGGCGGAGTTCCCGCTGCGACTGTTCATCGAGTTCTTCCACAACCACGGCATGCTGAACCTGCTCAACAAGCCCGTTTGGCGGGTGATCCAAGGCGGTTCAAGGAGTTACCTGGAGCCGCTATCGCGCCCCTTTGCCGCACGGATCCACACGAACTCTCCGGTGCTAGGCGTCGAACGCGGCCCGGACGGAGTGACCATCAAGACAGCATCGGGCTCTCATGCCTTCGACCAGCTGATTCTAGCAACCCACAGCGACCAGGCTCTGCGCATCCTAGGGGCGAGACACGGGACGCAGAGCGCGAGGTGCTGGGCGCGATGCGCTACCAGCAGAACGACGTGGTCCTGCACACTGACGAACGCCTGCTGCCGAAGAACCAGCGCGCATGGGCCGCGTGGAACTACCGAGTGCCGCGGGGCGCTTTTGCGGGCGCAGACGGCGGGCGCGCCACGTTGACCTACAACATGAATCACCTGATGGGTATCCAGGCGCCGGTCACCTTCTGTGTGACGCTGAACGGGACGGCGAGCATCGACCCAGGTCGCGTCCTGGGTCGCTTCGACTACGCGCACCCCGTCTACGATGCAGCGAGCGCTCGGGCTCGGCTTCGCTACGAGGAGATTGGCGGTGGGGCGCAACGCACTCACTTCGCCGGCGCGTACTGGGGCTATGGCTTTCATGAAGACGGCGTGGTGAGCGCGCTGCGCATCGGAGAGGCGTTTGGGTGCCGCTTGTGATCCACACGGAAATGCACAGCGCCCTCTACGTCGGTCACGTCAGCCACCGACGCTTCACCCCGACGCCTCACGCCTTCGACTACCGCCTCTTCATGGTCTACCTGGATCTTGACGAGCTACCCCGGTCGCTCGACGGCGTGGTCGGCTGGTCGGCTCGGCGTCCGGCGCTCGCGGAGTTCCGCCGCAGCGACCACTTTGGCGATCCACGAGAGAGCCTGCGCGGAAGCATCGAAGGGTTGCTGATCGAGCGTGGCGTCACGCCACCAGGCGGTCCAATCCGGCTCTTGACTCACCTGCGCTATGCCGGGTTCGTGTTCAATCCGGTGAGCTTCTACTATTGCTTCCCCAAGGATCTAAACGACCGCGAACCGGAAGTGGTTGTCGCCGAGGTCGACAACACCCCTTGGGGTGAGCGTCACCTCTATGTGCTACCTCGGTCGGCAGCCGAGGTCTCGAACCGCGGCTCCGCGCGCGAGTTCGTGTGGGAGTTCGACAAGGCGTTCCACGTCTCTCCGTTCATGCCCATGGACCAGCGCTACAGCTGGCGCTTCCAGTCACCGGGAGAGCAGCTCCGGGTCTCGATGACGAACCAGGAACGCACCCCGACAGCGCAGCCTGGACGCCGCTGCTTCAGCGCGCACCTCGCCCTCGAGCGACGCCCCCTGACTGCAAGAACTGCGTGGACCGCCCTCGGGAGCTTCCCCTTCATGACGGGCAAGGTCTTCGCGGCCATCTACTGGAACGCGCTCCGTCTGTGGCTGAAGGGAGTTCCTTTCCACTCACATCCGCGCGGCAATATCCAACCCCAAGAGCATCCCACTCCGACGCCAGCCGAGGAGAGTCGTCATGAGCCAGAGCCTGCTGTTGTCTAGTCCAAGCGAAAGCGCCCTCAGCGCACCCATCCACAGCTCGCGCCCAAGCCCGCTTGCGGCGTTCGCGAAGCGCCTCTTGTTGCGCAGTCTCGAGCGCCTCGAAGTGGGCCGCCTGGTTCTGATCGACGGCCGGGACAGCCATGCCTTCGGAGCGCTCCACGTGGACTTCCCGGCGCCCGTCGAGGTCCACGTGAGATCAGCGCAGGCCTATGTGGATCTGTGCTTCGGGGGCTCGATCGGCGCCGCCGAAGCGTATGCCCGTGGACACTGGACGTGCACGGAGCCAGCCAGCTTGGCGCGGCTCTTCGCCCGCAATCGCTCGGCGCTCTGGCAACTCGACGGGGGGCTCGCGCAGCTGACCAAGCCTGCCGCGCGCCTCGCCCACGCGTTGCAGCGCAACACCCTGCGCGGGAGCCGACGCAACATCGAAGCTCACTACGACCTCGGCAACGCGTTCTACGAGCGCTTCCTGGACGAAACGCTCAGCTACTCCGCCGCCGTGTTCGAGTCGCCGGATCAACCCCTGAGAGAGGCATCGCTCAACAAACTCGAGCGCGTCTGTCGCAAGCTCGATCTCCGGCCGACAGACCATCTGGTAGAAATTGGCAGCGGCTGGGGCGCCCTCGCGATCCACGCTGCACAGCGCTTTGGCTGCCGCGTCACGACGACGACCTTGAGCCGCGAGCAGTATCGCCTAGCGCGCCAGCGCGTGAGCGCAGCGGGCGTAGCTGACCGCGTCGAGGTGCTGCTCAGGGACTATCGCGATCTTCCCGCGTTGGTCGAGACCCAGGGACCATTCGACAAGCTGGTCAGTATCGAGATGGTCGAGGCCGTCGGACATCAGTACCTCGAGGAATACTTCAGGGTCTGCGAGCGCCTGCTCGCGCCTGGGGGCTTGATGCTGCTTCAGGCCATCACCATTCGTGACCAGCGCTTCGAGGCCCACAAGCACCACGTGGACTTCATCAAGCGCTACATCTTTCCAGGCAGCTGCATTCCCTCCCTGAGCGCGCTCTCCGCCGCCTGCTCACGCACTGACCTCAAGCTGATTGGCCTGGAGGACATCAGCAGTCACTACGCCCTGACGCTGCGTCACTGGCGTGAACGCTTCATGGCCGAGCGGGCGGAGATCGCCTCCCTGGGGTACGGCGAAGAGTTCCTACGCCTCTGGGAGTGGTACCTCGCCTATTGCGAGGGGGCCTTCAGTGAGCGCTACATCGGCAACGCGCAGCTCTTGTACGAAGGTCCACTTCGCCGTGCTGCTGCGCCCCTCACCCCCACCCGCGAAATCAGCCTCGGAGGGCTGAAGTGAACGCAGCGTTGCCGCCGAGCGCGGGCCTCAGCGTCGTGTTGCGAACGGCCGCCGAACGCGTGACCCAGCAGGGGTTCGCCTGGATGGAGCGCGGCAAGGTTCCCGATCGGGTCATTCGCGCGGGGATCCGTCGACTGCTCGGGCAACGGCTGAAGAGAGAGCGCGAGGGCGGCTTCGAGCAGCAAGCGGAGCGACGGGCGCGCTGGGTGGAGCAGCTCAAGCAAAGCCCGGTTGCAATCCTCACGGAACTAGCGAACGAGCAGCACTACGAGGTACCGACGGAGCTGTTCCAGATCGCCCTCGGGCCGCACTTGAAGTACTCCGCGTGCGCCTTCGAGCATCCAGAGCGCCGGGACGACTTCGCGAACGACAGCCTGGCCGAGGCCGAACGGCGCATGCTCGAGCTGTACGCCGAACGCGCAGAGCTCAGGGATGGCCAGCACGTGCTCGACCTCGGCTGTGGCTGGGGCTCCTTTTCCCTGTGGGCGGCAGCGCGCTACCCGAACAGCCGCATCGTGGGCGTGTCCAACTCGCTCACCCAGCGCGAACACATCCTGCGCGAAGCAGCGTCCCGTGGTCTCAAGAACCTGCACATCCTCACCCAGGATGCAAACCGACTGAGCCCTGCAGATTTCGTCTCCGCGGGGATCGAGCCGCGCTTCGATCGCATCGTCAGCGTGGAGATGTTCGAGCACTTGCGAAACTACCGCACGCTATTCGAGCGCCTCGCGTGCTGGCTCGATGACTCGGGCAAGCTCTTCGTCCATATCTTCGTGCACAAGGATCTGACCTACGCCTTCGAGTCTGAGCGCGCCGACGACTGGATGGGTCGGCACTTCTTCAGCGGTGGCCTGATGCCCAGTGAAGATCTGCTACTGAACTTTCAGGAGTCGCTGACCCTGGAGCGGCGCTGGCGCGTAACGGGTCTGCAGTACGCCAAGACGGCGCGGGCCTGGCTCAATCAGCTGGACGCCAACACGGAGCGTGCCCTGCGCATCCTGGGCAAGCACTACGGGGACACCAGTGCCGAACCGGAGCTCGAGGCGAGTCGCTGGTTGATGCGCTGGCGCGTGTTCTTCATGGCTTGTGAGGAGCTCTGGGGCTACCGCGGCGGAAGCGAGTGGTTTGTGGCTCACTATCGCTTCCGTCCGCGTTGAGCGCTCACATGCGACCGCGGAGCATCCCGTTCCAGTACATGCTCGGGAGCCCGTAGGCCTTCAACAGCCACATGCTGTAGCGCTCTTCGGCTTGGTCAAAGGGGAAGCTCTCCATGATCTTCCCGTCGTAGCCAAACTCCGCCAGCATCACGCTGCCACGCCCGGTCACGAGAGGGCAGGAGGCATACCCGTCGTACTGCGCCTCGACCCGTTGGCCAGCCCGCTTCGCGATTAGGTTCTCCACCAGCACCGGGACCTGCTTCCGCACGGCAGCCCCCGTCTTCGAGGTGGGGGCGCTCGAGCAGTCTCCAGCCGACCAAACATTGGGGAAGCGCGTGTGCTGCAACGTGTGCTTGTCAACCTCGACCCAGCCAGCTGCGTCGGCCAACGCGCTTTGCTTGATCACGTCAGGAGCGCTCTGGGGCGGTGTCACGTGAAGCATGTCGAAGTTCAGCACCTGCTCCGCGCCGTCCACCTTGAACACCGCCTCACGCCCCTTGACCTCAATCAGGTCGTGACCGAAGCGCGTGTCCACGTGGCGCGCAGCGACCAGCTTCTCCAGCGCCCTGCGATACTTCGGCACTCCGAAGATGGCTGCCCCAGCAGAAGCAAAGATCACGTTCGAGCGCTCGCGGAGCCCTGACCGCCGGAAGTGCTCTTCCGCGAGCCACATGATCTTCTGCGGTGCTCCGGCACATTTGATGGGCGTGGATGGGTACGTGAAGATCGCGTTGCCCCCTTTGAACTCGCGCATCAGCTGCCACGTGTACTCGACCGACTGATAGCTGTAGTTCGAGGTCACGCCGCCCTTGCCTAGCGCCTCGGGCAGGCCCTTGATCTTCTTCCAATCAAGTTGGATCCCCAAGGTAACGACCAGGTCGTCGTAGGTGATGGTCTTCCCAGCTTCGGTCACCACGCGGTTGTTTTCTGGGTCGAAGCTCTTCACACGGTCGCGAACCCAGGTGACCCCGTCTGGGATGTACTCCTGCTGGGGGCGAACGGACACTTCCTTGGGGAACACTCCGCCTCCCACCAGCGTCCAGATGGGCTGGTAATAGTGCTGCTCAGACGGCTCGACCAACCCGACCTTGGGGGCACTAGCGCTCGCCATCAGGCGCGCCGCGATGCTCACCCCAGCGGTGCCACCGCCAACCACCAAGACTTGGTAATGCTCGCTGGACATCTCGTCTCCTTCAGCCTTGGTTCCCTGCCGGGAGTTGCTTGACCTCGACGCCATTGAGCGCGTCGCCGAGCGTGCGCCCCATGGCGACCAGCATACCCATCGCCTGCTGCACCCCGGGTTCGCGCATCGCGCCGAGGGCGCCGAACAAACCGACTGGCTTCACCCCTTGAGTGGCTGCCTGACTGAGCGCTGCGGCCATCTTCGCGAGCAAGTCGACGGCGTGGGGACTCAACATGCCAGAGTCGAAGAACGCGCCGAGGGCATTGGCGTTGCGAGCAGCGCCGAGCAACGCAACTTTCAGGTTCTTCGCAACGTCATCGAGGAGGATGCCTTGAGCCTCTGCCGAGCGGGCAAAGTCGTCGAACATGTCCCCCAGCATGGCGACCAGCTGCGGCGCTTGCTCCACCTGGTCTACGAGCAGCTCCAGCCGGTCCAACATCTCCGGTTGGGTCATTCGCGCGACCAGCGCATCGAGCCGCTGACGAGCAGGGTCGTCCGCTTGGTCTGCCTGGCGACTGAGCAACCGCTCGATGCGCGCGAGGCGGTCTTCGATGCGGCTCAAGGCGTCATTGCCAGCGCCCGCTCTGACTGATGCTTCCATTGCGACAACTCCTGGGCGACGTGTGCCGTGCGATGGCCTCGCGTCGCCGCTCCTGGCTGAGGTGCGCGTAGACGCCCCCCAGGGTCTTGGAAGCTAGAGCCAGGCATCGCGACAAAGGGTTCGCGACGCGAGAAACTTTTGGAGCCTATTCGGGCAGGGGTGAGCAGGTTTGCTCTGACGCCGCGCGTCGTCCCGAGCAGGTCTCCCCACCGATCACACGTGGCAGGCGCAGCGCCCCGGTGGCGGGAGGGTGCAGCTCGGCGGCGCTCGCCGCCTCACATCCCCCGCCGTCTCGCATGCCGTGGGGAAACACCTTTCGACCGTCAACTAAGTCGCCGAGCCTCGAGAGAAATCCCTGAGGAATCAGAGCTAAGATTTCTCGAAAGTGGTTCACGCAGAAGTAGCGCCAGCCGACTGGTAGGCAGCCCGTACAGAGCTCGGTTGAGGAAGTCACCCTCTCGATCCTCGCAGGTTCGAGGGCAAGTCTTCCGCAGGGAGTAGGTGAGCTACTGACCGCATCCAGCCTGATCAAGCATCGTCAGGTCCGAACTGTAGTCACTCACCACGAAGTACCCGTCAGGCCAGTCTTGGACGGGAGCCTCGATGGTGACCGTCGCGCCTGAGCACAACCCTGGCGAATCCGCAGCGTACAACTGCCCCCGAACGGATAGCGATCCGTAGTCCACGTACCATCGAGGTACCCCCTGGGGCCTGACCGTCCCTCCCTCGATTCTCACTAGCTTACCTTCGAAGTACTCGTCTAACACCACCCGTTGCCATCCGATAGCACCCACGCCAAGTTCTGGCTAACGTCGTAGGTTCCCATATCGTTAGCAACAACCGTGGAACCGTCGATTTGCTTGGTATTCGAAAAGTAGTCCCTCACCGAATCAACTTCGAGGTCTATCTTATTCCCTACGGCAACGTCTGGAACACCAGCACCGAGAGTAGACTTCAATCGCGAGGCCGTCTCGGTCGCGTTGAATGTGGTAGCCATGAGGGCGGACGTAGGTGACGTAGACGCCCTTCACGAGCCCGTGCGTTGGCCCGTTTGGCAGGGCACGCACCTGGCCGATCGTGAGTGCGTCTCGCTCCACTGGCTGCCCCCCGCTGCCCGCAGTTCCCCCGACGCCACCTGACGACGCGATTCCGCCCGATCCAGCGGCCGCTCCACCGGAACCGGCAGTTGCTCCACCCGAGCCGGCAGCGCCTCCGGATCCGGCAGTTGCTCCGCCCGATCCAGCGATCCCCCCTGAAGAGCCCCCGATTCCGCTCTCGGTCGCAGCCCCGAATTCGTCAAGCCCGATGATTCTTGAACAACCTAGGAGCAACCCAACGGCAAGCAGGGCTACGGTTTGCGGGCGGTCAGCACCCATCGGTGTCGAGCCTCACGAAATCCGCGGCGTGTTCGCTAAAGATCTGGTACCCCGTCGGCCAGTCGCTCACGATTGCCTTGATGTCGACCACTGCCCCCGCACACAAGCCCGGGTCCTCAACGGCGAAAAAGTCAGCCTGAATCGGCGTACTCCCATACCCAAGAGACCAGGGCGTTGAGAGTCCGCTTGATACACGTCCTCCGTTGACGACCACGAGTTTGCTCTCCAGGTCCTCGGACAACGCTATGCCACCACCGACGGAGAGCGTGGTTGCCAGATTGGTCTCCACATCGTAGCTGCCGCCGTCGTTGGTGATCACCGTTGTGGATTCGAGATCTCGGTACTTGTTGAAGGTACCAACCGCCCCGACCCGCAGATCGATCTTGTTCCCTACGGATACAATACCCGAGAACACACCTTCGTAGACGAATATTGCCGGACCGCTCCTGGTCTCTTGGATGT
This sequence comes from Polyangiaceae bacterium, assembly GCA_041389805.1. Taxonomy (GTDB): domain Bacteria; phylum Myxococcota_A; class Polyangia; order Polyangiales; family Polyangiaceae; genus JAHBVY01. The sequence goes on from JAWKRD010000024.1 coordinate 83,563, forward strand.
GGTAACCCTTCTGGCGAAGGTAGGTCACGTAGACGCCGCGCAGAACACCGTTGACTGGTCCGTCGGGGAGTTGGCGTAGCTCCGCTATCGTGTAGGTCGTTTCGGCTCCTGCGGAGCCGCCCGCCCCTGCTGACCCGCCTGTGGAGCCGCCCACGCCTGCGGAGCCGCCCGCCCCCGCTGACCCGCCTGCGGAGCCGCCCTCCCCTGAGGTGCCTCCCAACCCCGCCGAACCTCCCACGGTTCCGCCCGCCCCACCGGCTTGGCTACCTCCACTCCCGCCGCTAGTGGACCCACCGGCGCTGTCTCCACCGATGCCCGACGCCCCTCCAACACTCTCCGGGCTAACCCCGAATTCATCGAGCCCGATCAACGATGAACACCCCACCGCGAGGAGCGCGGCACTCGCCAAAAGTAAGTGAGAGACGTTCGAATTCCTCGCGTCGCGAAGCTGGGTTTTGCGGAACACTGCCATCTTCGGGGCTACCTCCAAAGTTCCAATAGCATACCGGGCAGATCTCGTCTGGCAGACTGTCTCACTAACGGAGAAACCCGCACACCCCCAAGGACACTCTGGAAAACTTCGGCTGGGCCGCGCGGATCGGGAGCGCGGCTGATGCAGGCGCGATAGGGTCGACCGAAGTGGCAGCGCTGCTTGAGCTACTCAGGTAGGGGTGAGCACGTGAGCCCAACGGCCTGGGGTTGCTCGATGCACGCCGTCCCCGAAACCGCGTGGCAACCGCGAAGCGCGGTGGCCACTGGATGCAGCGCCGCGACAGGAGCAGCCTCGCATCCCCCGCCGTCTCGCATGCCGTGGGGAAACACCTTTCGACCGTCAACTAAGTCGCCGAGCCTCGAGAGAAATCCCTGAGGAATCAGAGCTAAGATTTCTCGAAAGTGGTTCACGCAGAAGTAGCGCCAGCCGATCGGGAGCGACCCGGTCGCCAATCTGCGCATCGCACCAATCACCAAGTCGTGCTCTTCTTCCAGCAGAGTGCGCCCTCGCTCAGGAAGTCCTCGGCTGCAATCACCATCGCCTCTTCTGCTAGCAGCCGCTCATCGCCCGAGGTCGTTCCCCGTTTGAGAGGCTAGGAAACCCCTCCCATGCATCTGGCGAGCCCAACCTCTCGTCTCCAAGACTCACCCGTGCGTGCAACCGCGTGTGGAAGACGCGCCATTTCAGCTGGGCACCCGGTTCGCAGGTTCGCTGTGACGCAAATCGCGCATGCCCCTCGCCGAACAGCTGCTTAGAGTCCTCCAGCGCGAGCGGTAGCAGCTCGGCGACCTCCGGCGCTATCGACGGAATTCGATCCCGGAGGAAGTAAAGGTCCTCGAGGTTCTTATGCCAGTGGAATATCTCGTAGACGAGGCCACACTGCTTGGTCAGTAGCAGGTAGGCCGGGGGCGCGAGGTGCAAGGAACCCAACAGCGGTTCCGTCAGCGTTGGCTCAGCCGAGAACTGCATCTGAACTCGAGCCCAGTACTCCGAGCGCGAAGCGTTGGCGACCTCGACGTGGGCGTCCCCGTAATCAAACAGGTACTTCCCACCCCCGGGCGTCGTGCTCAGAAGTGGCAGGCGCTCGGCCAGCCGCGCGATTTCATCGTCTGTACCGACCAAATCCCAATCCTTCGGCGGGCGAAAGTCCGGGAAGTGAACGACGATCGCGCGGCTACCGATCAGCAGCATTTCGTCAGGTGAGGAGGTGGCCAACCGCGAGGTCGAGGACCTCCTGGGTCGGGATCCCACGCCCAATAGCTTCTGCATTCACCCCGAGCGACTTGGGGATCTTGAAGCCGACATCTCTCAGGTCGTTCGCCGAAATGGGCACACACTTCCCTTGGGCCGCGTTGCAGACGTACCCCGCGGAAGCGCTGCAGTAGGCGGCGTGTGACGTGCTCCACGTGCCGTTTGCAAGGCAGCTCACAACTGCCGTCACGCCGTTGCCGGCATTCTCACACTTGAACGTGCCCGGAACGCACTCCTTGCACCCGCCCTGATAGCAGGCCGGTGTTGACCCCGTGCACTGAGCACTTGCGATCCACGAGCCACCCACGCACGTCTCGGGGGTGGTGGCGTTGCCGCAACGCTTTGGCGCTGGGTTCGGCGAAACGCACTGCAGCGCGTCCATACCCGAACACTGGAACACGCCGCAGTCGTTGCAGTTGCCCCCCGGCATTCCGCCGAGGTTTTTCATGCACCCGCCACACGCATTCTTGACGAAGTTCGTGTCGTTGTCGTCGCAGTCGTCGCCAGGGTTGGCGTTGCAATCCTTCGAGCCGTGCTGGTCGTTGTCGCCATCCTTCGCGACGATCTGTGTGCCGCTGCACTCGCAGTCGGGATCCGTATTGCCGCACGGATTGCCGCCAGAGCCACCCGTGCCGCCGGTGCCCGAGGTCCCGCCGCTTCCGGCCGAACCTGCGACCCCGCCAGCTCCGGAAGTACCTCCAGTGGCGCCTGTACCACCAGCGCCGGCGGTCCCTGCACTGCCGCTTGCACCAGCAGTCGCGCCAGTGCCCGCACTTCCCGCGTTGCCTGCGCTTCCCCCGTCGCCCGCGGCGCCCGCATCACCGCCCACGGCACCGGAACCCCCGTTGCCGCCGACTCCCCCGGAGCCCGCCGTGCCGCCACTCCCCTCGACCCCTTGCTCACGCGTTTCCGCGGAGCAAGCAGCAACCAGGACGACGACGGCGCACACCGCACCTCCGCGCCCGAGGCGACGGCAAGTTGAGGTTGAAAGCGTGGTTGGGTTTGGCTGGTCGACACGTCGGCTCATGCGTAACACCTCGAAAGAGAAAGAAGTCTCGCGGAGAAGCTTATCACGCCCTCACGGATCCATCAGGTCTGACGAGCCCATACGAGCTGGGATCAACTATGGGATTGCGCACGTTTTGCAGATCGTTGTTTCCCCGATGTCTCCGCGTCTCACTTTCTGGTCGATGCTTCATCGACCAACCGAAGCATCCACAGTAGGCTACCCTGCGGTTCATGCGTTGGTGTGCGATTGCGCTGGTGTGTCTTAGCTGTACCCCAGCAGCGAAGCCGACTCGCCCCGTAGCCGTGGAACCCGCGGCCGACGCGACGCTGCCCGCTCGCAGTTCCGAACCGCCCGGGGCGAATTGGTTTGGCACTTGGAAAGGCGAGTTCGGAGGGACTCAAGAGTTCATCCAGCTCGAGCTGAGCGACACAGGGCGGTTTCGCTATCAGCTCACGTCGGGCCCCGACACCAGCTGCTGCGTAAACGGCGACTGGAGCGTCGGCCAGAAGACCTTCACGCTGACGCCACGCGGTGGCAGCTGCAAGGGGCCTGGCCTGAGCAGCTATTCGCGCATCTATTCGCAGACACCAGACACGTTCTCCATCGCTGACCCAGCGTATCTGGAACACATCGAGCGGGGCGATGACGGCAAGCTGAGTGGGCCGGTGTGGATGTTCGAGCGGGACGCCGGAGAACCGCCGAAGTGCGAGTGATCCGAGCGGAGGCTGTGAAAACTACTTCAGTTCCCCGCGGCACGTCCGTTTGCAGCCTTGAGGACTGGTGCCCCCGGAACGGTTCCGGCTCGCCACCAGAATAGCGATGGACGTCGGAGTCATCCCCACCCTACCCCCGCCCACACCGGCCTGCGAGGGCCTACCCCCAGCTCTGGCGGCGGCGTTCGAGGCACAAGTCAAGCGAGGCGAGCTGAGCGTCGCCCTCGCGCGGGGAATGGCGGGGAGGATCCTCGAGGAAACGCTCCACGAAGAACCGGATCTCGCGCGCCTCGCGGATTGGCTCGAGTCGGACCCCGCGCTCACCACGGCGACCCTGAACGCCGCGAACTCGGCGTTCTTCGGGCTAAGGATGAAAGTACAAACCGTTGAGCGCGCGCTCGCTCAACTCGGAAGCGTACGCGCTCGGGAGGTGCTCTTGCTAGCCCTGAGCCGCGCTGCAATGTTCACGGTCCGCGAGTTCAAGGAAGAAATGCTCGCGCTGCGGGAGCACTCCGTGGCGACCGGAGTGTGGGCCCGCGCGCTCGCCGTCCACCTCGGGCAGCCACCGGCCGCAGCGTTCGCTTGCGGCCTGCTCCATGAAGTCGGCAGGCCAGTGGCGCTGCAGGAACTGTCCACGCTCTCGCGGATGAGTCGAGTGAAGTTGAGCCGCGCAACCCTCTGGCAGACGGCGGGGAGCTATCGCGATCAAGTGGCCCTCGTGCTGGTGCGCAGCTGGGCCGACGTCGATCTGCTGGAGACCGTCCAAGGCGCCAATCACCGCAGCATCCCCCGCATCGTGACCTTCGCCAAGCGCATCGCGGCACTGGATTTCGGCTGGGGTGACACCTGCCCCGTACCCGAGACAGCCGCGGAGCTCGCCGCCGAGGCGAGCCTTGTCGGTCTACCGCTCGGCGAAGATCAGGCGGCTGCGATGCTGGGCACCCGGGAGAGGGCGCTGGACCAAGTCAAAGCGCTCTGATCGCCCGCCCTAGGGCTTGACGAAGCGTAACGTCATGCGGTCGCTCTCGCCGATCGCGGTGTACTCATCGCGATCCTTGTCGCCAAGCCTCAGCGTGGGGGGCAGCGTCCAGACACCTTCGGGGTGCTCCGTGGTGTCCTTGGGATTGGCGTTGATCTCGGACTTCTTCGACAGCTTGAAGCCCGCTGCTTGTGCGCGCTCGATCACGAACGCCTCGGGCAGGTAGCCCTGCTTGGTGCTCTCGTCTGGATTGGCGTCTGCCTTCGCTCGATGCTGCACCACACCGAGCACCCCACCCTTCTTCAAGCTCTTGAAGATCTGCTGGAGCCACTGATCGACTTGACCGTCTCGATGCCATCCGTGCATGCCGCGGATGACCAGAACCATGTCGAGCTGCCCATCGAGCTTCAGGTCGGGGGCTTTGCTGTCCACGATGATCGGCTGCACCTTGCCGTAGAGTTCCGGAGCCTTCTTGAGAAAGCGATCCGTCCGCTGAGCGTACATGGTGCCGCGAACCGTGCGCGGCCCCGCCGGATCACCGCTCGTGACATACAGCATCCCAGAGGCCGCGAGCGTGGGAGCCAGTACCTCAGTGTACCAGCCTTCGCCCGGTCCGTACTCGAGCACCTTCATCCCAGGCTTCAGCCCAAAGAACGCAAGCGTTTCCGCAGGGTGACGAGAAGCGTCACGCTCGGGGTGTCCGGGCATCCGGTGTCCGCCCTTGAGCACCGCCTTGAGCGCCAGATTCAGATTCGCGTACTTCGTCTCGGCGAGCTTCTTGGCCTCGGCGTGCAACTCGGGAGTCCAACGCTTGTCCTCCGCATCGGCGCTTGCCTCCATCTCCGCGAAGTCCTTGACGAGCTTCTGCGCTGCCAGCTCCTCCTTCGTCGGTTCGGCAGGCGGCGGTTCAACTTCGACTTGCTCGGCTACTGGCGGGGGCGCTGCCGGAGCCGCCTCGGGCGCTTCAGCTGCGGGTGGCGGAGAGCCGCCACACGCCACGACCAAACCCAATAGACCTAGAGACCAAGACTGACGTCGCATGCCCCCTCTTTCACCGGGACCGCGGTCGGGGAACAGCAGAATCGTCCGACTGTGGCAGCTTTACACGCCTTGAGCGAGCGCCGGAGCTCGCTGTGGTGCCTATTTCATGCGCACAACCACGCGCTCGGGGTGCGCGCGGTTGTCGAGGAAGACGATGCGCGGGAGCCGTCCCTTCGCGGCCAGGGATCCCATCACACGCCATGCCATCAGGAGCTTGGAGCGCCAGGGTCCCTTGCCGAGGTGCAGCGCGATGCCGCTCTTGCCGATCGTCAACACGACATCACCGTCGGGTCCAAGGTTCACCTCTTGCGGCGCGTGCACCTTGCTCATCGGCACGCGTGCGTATTGCCTCAGGACCTGCATTCCCACACGGATACGGTCGACCTGCCTCACGCGGTCGCGGGCGAAGTCGTCGCCTGTGATGCCGCTGATCACAGGCAAGTCTCGAGGGTCCCCGTCCTCAGCCTGCTTGAACGGTTCGCCCTCGCGGCTCACCAGGTACAGGCTGCCGCCAATGCTTGCGCTGGCCTGAGCCTCGCGCTCCTCCACGTGAATCGCCAGGGTTGCTGGGATGCGGCGCTCGACCTTCGCCGACGCGATCCACGGATCCTCGAGCAGGCGTCGCTCAGCGACCTCGGTGTCCACCGCAAATAGATTGTCGCCAAGCTTCACTCCAGCCTGCTTCGACAGCTGGTCTGGAGCGCGACGCAGCGTGCCCGTCACATCGAGCTTCTGGATCGCGAAGCGCGGCGTCGTCAGCGCGTAACGCTGGAGGCCCCACGCCAGCGCCAGGGCCGCACCAAGCACGACCAAGATCCCGCTCAAGAGCTTGGTCCCCATCCAGGCGCGCATGAAGAAGCCCGGCGTTTCAGCGGGGCCGCGCTGGGCAGCGCGCTTCTCAGCAGCGCGCTGCTTGCTTGCCTTGTTCTTCGGCTTCACGCCGACGGGCGGAGGGCTCTCACTGGGTACGTACCCGGTCTCGTCCGGCGCTTCGATGGCGCGGTGCTTGATGCCGCTCATGCTTCGCTCCCCTTGGCCGGGCTCTCGACGCTCGCGCCGCGCATCACCTCGAGCTCCGACTGCACTTGAGTGAGCACACGGTTGATGTCTCCCGCTCCGAGGGCGATCACGCCATCCCCGGGCGTCGCCAGGCTAGCGAGGCGCTGGGCTAGCTCCGAGCGATCGCCAACATAGGCCACGGAGTGGTGCCCATGCTCAGCGATCGCGCGCACCAGCGCGGCGGAGTCGATGCCCTCGATGGGCTTCTCGCCGGCAGGATAGATGTCAGTCACCAGCACGTGGTCGGCGTCGTTGAAGGCCCGCGCGAAGTCATCGAAGAGATCTTGCGTGCGCGTGTAGCGGTGCGGTTGAAAGGCCACGATCACCTTGCCGTCGAACGCATTCCGCGCGGCAGTGAGTGTCGCTTTGATCTCGGCGGGGTGATGGCCGTAGTCGTCCACCAGGGAGACGCCGTCTACCTCTCCCACCAGGCTGAAGCGCCGGGCGACACCCCCGAACGTCGCCAGAGCTTCCTTCATCTCGTCGAGGGGCACCTCGAGTTCATCACCCACCGCGATGGCCGCTAGCGCGTTGAGCACGTTGTGTTGTCCAGGCATGCGCAGCGCGAACTCGCCGAGAGGTTCGTTGCGCCGGTAGGCCATGAACGTGCTCACCGTGCCTCGATGCGTGAGATGCCGCGCGGAATAGTCCGCCTGGGGCGAAAGTCCGTAGGTCACGTGCCGACGACGAATGCGCGGCAAGAGATCCTGCACGTCGGGGTGATCGAGACACAGCACCGCGAGGCCGTAGAAGGGCACCTTCTCGATGAACTCGACGAACGCATCCTTGATGCGCTCATGGCTGTGATAGAAGTCGAGGTGCTCCGGGTCGATGTTCGTCACCACCGCGATGGTCGGCGTGAGGCGCAGGAAGGACCCGTCGCTCTCATCCGCTTCGGCGACCAACAAGTCACCTGCACCGAGCTTCGCGTTGGTTCCGAGCGCCTGCATGCGGCCTCCCACCACCACTGTGGGGTCGAAGCCCGCGGCGCGCAGCAGGGTGGCGACCAAGCTGGTCGTGGTCGTCTTGCCGTGGGAGCCGGCGATCGCCACTCCATACTTCACCCGCATGAGCTCGGCGAGCATTTCTGCGCGAGTGATCACGGGGATGCCCAGCGCACGCGCCTCGACCATCTCCGGATTTTCCGCAGGGATTGCACTCGAGTAGACGACGACGTCAGCGTCGCGCACGTTCTGAGCAACGTGCCCCACGTCGATGCGCACTCCGAGGCGGGCCAAGCGCTTCGTCGTCTCGCCCTCACGCAGGTCCGAGCCGGAGACGTCGAACTCCAGCGTGCGCAGGATCTCCGCGAGCCCGCTCATCCCGATACCGCCGACCCCGATGAAATGGACCTGGCGAACTCTACCGCGAAACATCAGCCCTGCCCCTGGAGCACGTAGGTGCTCGCTCCAAACTCAAACGGTGAGTCGTCCTCTACCTCGTCGTGGACGAACGGGCTCGACTTGCGCCGATCGCTCGCGGCTTCGAGCCCGGCGAGGTGCAAGAGGTCACGAGCGATCACTCGCGCAGCAAGTGGCCGCCCGCGTTCCGATGCCGCGGCGGCCATGGCCGCGAGCTCCGAGGGAGTTTCCAGTAGCGGGGCGATCACCGAGAGCAGCCGCTCGACACTCGCCTCTGCTTGCAGCACGACGCGCGCCGCGCCGACACGCTCCAGGCTCTCGGCGTTGAAGCGCTGATGATCTCCTGCAGCAAAGGGATAGGGCACGAACACCGCCGCGCGTCCCACTGCGCAGACCTCGCTCACCGCGCTCGCTCCCGAACGACCGATCACCAGATCCGCAGACGCGAGGCGCTCGGGCATGTCGTCAATGAACTCGAACACGCTCACCCCAGCGCTCTGACCGAGCTCCGCGTAGCGCGCGCGCACTTCATCGCCCTGCTTGGCGCCGGCTTGATGCTGCACCTCAAACTCGAGCCCGCGAGCCCGCAGCCGCTTCACCAGTTCTGGCAGCACGTCATTCAGCGCCTTGGCGCCCTGGCTTCCCCCGAGCACCAGCACTCGAGGTATTGAGTTCGGCCGGTAGGGCGCCGGCTCGAAGCCGCTACGCAAGGGCACGCCAGCGCGCAAGATCGTATCCTCCCGGAAGTGCTTCTCGACCTCGGGGAACGCGGTGTAGGCGCGCTGCACCATGCGCGCGATCAGCCAGTTGGCCATGCCGATCACGCTGTTCGGTTCCATCAGCGCGAGCGGAATGCCAAGCATCTTCGCCGCTGCGCACACCGGCCCGGCCGCGTATCCGCCGATTGAAAACACAGCGGCCGGCTCCAGCTGCTTCAGGAAACGTCGCGCCTCAGGGATCGAAGTCGCCGCCCGCAGCACGCCCTTTCCAGCACCCGCTAGCCCGCCTCCACGGATCGGCAGCACCTCGCGCAGCTCGAGCTCATAACCCGCTCGAGGCACGAGCTTGCTCTCCATCCCACGCGCTGTACCCAGGAACACCAAGCGCAGCTCTGGCCGCTCCAAGCGCAGCGCGTCCGCGACCGCGATCATCGGGAACACGTGGCCACCCGTACCACCACCAGCCAAGAGAATCGTCTCGCTCATACCGCCTCCACCGCGCCGGGCATGGCCTCACCCTCCGCTCCCTGCATGCGCGCTGCCTCGGGTCCAAACCCGGCTTCGGTGACCAGCATGGCGCTCACCTCCGGAGCGGGTCCCACGTCAGCAACCCGGGTGTTCTTGAGTTCCACGCGCTGCCTCGAAACGTTCAAGAGAATGCCCATCGCGGCACAGGTCACGAGCAGCGAAGAACCGCCGTAACTGACCAGGGGCAGCGTCAGACCCTTGGTGGGCAAGATGGCCATCGCGACCGCCACGTTCCAGAGCGCCTGAACTCCGACGAAGAGAGAGATCCCGAATGCGATGTACGAGCCATACTCGTCCTCCGCATTCATTGCCGCACGGATACCCCGTGAGACCAGCAGGACGTACGTGAAGAGCAAGAGTGCGATCCCCACGTAGCCGAGTTCTTCGCCGATGATCGCGCTGATGAAGTCGTTGTGAGCCTCGGGCAGGTAGAGCACCTGGTAGCCCTTGCCGAGCCCTAGCCCCAACAGGTCCCCGGAGCCGAAGCTCATCACGGACTGGAAGGGCTGATACGCCTGGTGGTGGCGTTGGTGCATAATGTCCTGCCTGGCCTGGATACGCTCCCAGCGTTACTGCGCGACGCGCACCGCCATGAAGCCGAGGAAGCCGCCCACGATGCCGATGGGGATGAACCACACCCAGCGCACACCGGCGATGAACATCAGCGCCGCGGTCAACGTCAGGAGCACGACCGCGCCGCCGAAGTCAGGCTGCTTCAAGCACAAGAGCGTGAACAAACCCGCGACGATCAGGTGAGGCAAGAAGCCGTAGGAGAACTGCTTGACCTTCTCCCGCTTCTTCCCCAGGGAATAAGAAATCCACAGGATCAGCCCGAGCTTCGACACCTCGGAGGGCTGTACGTTGATCGGCCCGAGCTTGAGCCAGCGCGTCGCACCACCGCCTGAGTGACCGAGACCCGTGATACTGAGCAGCATCAGCCCGACGCAGAGACCCAGGATGGGGTGAGTGAAAGGCTGCAGCCGCTGGTAGTCGATCTTGCTGATGATCAACATCAGGACCACGCCGCCGCCGGCGTACATCGCCTGCCGCTTCAGAAAGTACTGCGCGTCGCGGAACACGACGGTGCCTTCGTAGGCACTCGCGCTGAACACCATGACGACGCCGAAGCCGAGCAGCGCGATGACCACCGCCATCAGCACCGTGTCGAAGGGGCCGGAGCGCGGTGAGGGCGCAAAGAGTCCCCGGATTGCCCCAAAAGCCCCTCTCAGCATCAGCGATCAGTCTCCGTTCCCGGCTCGCCAGGCGCTCCACTGGGGTGCGCACCCACTGCGCCGCGCGCTGTTTGAAGCTGTTTTACAGCCTCTACGAAGCGCACTCCCCGGTCGTGGTAGTTCTGGAACATATCGAAGCTCGAGCAGGCTGGACTCAGTAACACCGCTTCCCCGATTTGGGCCAAAGAGTGGGCCAAACTCACCGCTTCCTGCATAGACCCTGCTCGGGCGACCGCTACACGATCACCCACGGCCTCGGCGATGCGGTCTGCCGCCTCACCGATCAGCACCAGCGCGCGCGCTTTCTCCTTCAACGCATCGACCAGCGGCGCGTACGAGCCGTGCTTGTCGCGGCCACCGGCGATCAACACGCCCTTCGGCTCGGCGAGCCCGAGCAGCGCCGTCACGGCTGAGCCGACGTTGGTCGCCTTGGAGTCGTCGTAGAAGGTCACGCCGTCCACGCTGTCCACGCGCTGCATGCGGTGGGGTAGCCCACGAAAGCTAGCCAGGCCCTTGCGGATGGCTTCCGGCTCCACGCCGAACTCACGCGCCCCAGCGATGGCGGCGGCGGCGTTCAGCAGGTTGTGGGCGCCGTGGAGGTCGGCGTCCTTCAAGGCGTAGAAGTCGCCTCGCTTGCGGTCACGAACGCCGGGTTCGGGGGTGAGGACCACCGCAAAGTCGGCTTCGCCGGCGGACTCGAGCCCGAACGTCACGCTGCGCGCCTGCCCACGCTTCGCTTGGGCCAGAATGGCAGCGTCTCCCCAGGGAACGACCGCGACGTCCTTCGGAGACTGACGCACGAAGCTGTTCCCCTTCGCAGCTACATAAGCCGCAAAATCCGGGTAGCGATCGAGGTGATCCTCACTGACGTTCAGCAGCAGGTTCACGCGCGGCCGGAAGTCCCTTACCCGCTCGAGCTGAAAGCTCGACACCTCGACGACCAGCGCGTCGTAGAGTTCTTCGTCGCTGCTGGGGTCGATGGCCTCGCTGAGGGGCGTACCCAGGTTGCCGCCCGCGAAGGTGCGCAGCTTCGCGGCCTCTAGCAGCGCCGCGAGCAGCGTGGTCGTGGTGCTCTTGCCATTGGTCCCGCCCACCGCGAGAATCGGTGCCTCGAGGAAACGTGCGGCGAGCTCCAGCTCGCCGATCACCTCGATGCCCATGGCAGCCACCTCGTCGAGGACCGGCAGCGGTGGCACGCCTGGGCTCACCACCACCAGGTCCGCGTTCGTGAAGACGTCGGGAGTTTGCGCTCCAGAACATACCTCGATGCGCGCGCCGCTCTTGATCAGCGCCGCCACTTCTTCGCGCAGCACCGCTTCCTCGCGGGAGTCGCTAACCACAACGGTCGCTCCCTCGCGCGCACAAAGCACGGCGGCGGCGTGGCCGCTCCGTCCGAGCCCGACCACGACAACCCTCTTGCCAACCAAGTCCATGGCTACCTCAATTTCAAGGAGGACAGGCTCACCAGCGCGAGCAGCACCGAGATGATCCAGAAGCGCACGATGATGCGCGGCTCAGGCCAGCCCTTCTTCTCGAAGTGGTGGTGGATCGGCGCCATCAAGAACACTCGCTTGCCGAAGAGCTTGAAGCTCACCACCTGCGTGATGACGCTGACCGTTTCCAGGAAGAAAATCCCGCCAACCACGATCGACAGCAGCTCGTTCTTCGTCAACACGGCCATCATCCCGATGCCGCCGCCAAGCGCCAGCGAACCCACGTCTCCCATGAAGACCTGCGCCGGATACGTGTTGTACCAAAGGAAGCCAATACCGGCGCCTATCACCGCCGCACCAAACACCGCGAGCTCACCCATCTGGGGGATCCCTGCGATGTCGAGGTACTGCGCAATCGGCCGACCGAAGATCACCAGACCCGCGAGGTATGCCCACACGAGGTAAGTCCCCGCGTTGATCATCACGGGACCAATCGCTAGGCCATCGAGGCCATCGGTCAGGTTGACGGCGTTGCTCATCGCCACCACCACGAACAGCGCAAACGCCACATAGACGTACAGCGGAAGCTCGATCGGGTGCTTGGAGAACGCGACAAACGGAATCGCGAGTCGGGTGCGGATCTCGAGCCACTCCTTCGGCAGGCTAGGCTCGTACAAGAAGACGTAACCCAGGGCGATGGCGCCGATCAGCGTCTGACCCAGGAGCTTGTAACGCCCCGGGAGGCCCTTGGTGTTGCGGCCCTGGATCTTGAGCCGATCATCGATGAAGCCGATCAGGCCATACCCCGCGGTAACACCCGCGGTGGAGATCACGAAGGCGTTCTTGACATCCGCCCAGAGCATCGTGGGGACGAGCACGCTCAGCAGAATCAGCGCGCCACCCATGGTCGGCGTACCGGCCTTGACGCGATGACTCTCGGGGCCTTCCTTGCGGATCACCTGGCCAATTTGCTTCTTTTGAAGCTCGCGGATGAACCAGGGCGCGAGCCAGAAGCACAGCGCCATCGCCGTGATGGTCGCCATGATGGCGCGGAACGGCACGTAGCGGAGCACGTTGAGCCAGCCTGCCCAGCTGTATTTCGTGCTCAGGGGGTACAACAACTCGTACATCATGGGGCAGAGGGCCCTTCGTTTGCCGGCCCGGGAGCATGCACTCCCAAGAGCTCGGATGACGTCCCAGCGAGCAGCGCTGCGACCACGCGTTCGAGCTTCACCCCCCGTGAGCCCTTGACCAAGATCACATCTTCCGGCGTCGGCTTACCCTGCAGCGCCTGCACGGCTTGCCCCGCATCGACGACGAACACGGAGCTCACTCCGCGAGCTGCAGCCTCTTCCGCGAGGAATTGTGCGTCGCCTTGCACCGCGATCAGACTCGCCAGCCCAAACTGAGCCAGCTCGGCGCCGATGCGCCGGTGCTCCCGCTCCGATAGCGGCCCGAGCTCGAGCATCTCTCCCAGCACCGCAAATACCCGACCGCCCCGCTCCGCTGCGAGCTCGCGCGCCACCGCCACCGAGGACGGCACGCTGCCGGGATTCGAGTTGTAGGAGTCATCGAGCACGAGCGCGCCGTCTAGCATCGCTCGCGCACAAAGCCGGCCATTCTCGGCCACTTCGGAGCTTTCGAGCGCCCGGCTGAAAAGTTCTGGGTCCGGCAGTGGCAGTCCCAGACGCGCGCTCACGGCATCTGCAACCAACGCCGCGCACACGCTCGCCAGCGCACCGGGGTAACCGAGGAGCGACGACCGCAGCTCGATCTCCCCCCCAAACCCAGCACGCGAGGCCGTGAGGCGCGCTCCCGAGACGCCAACGGGCTCGCGACGCAGCAAGCGATACCGCGCCGTTGGTGCTTTGCCGTAGCTCTCGACGGCGCGTCCGGTGCTAGCCGCTCGTTCGAGCTGACGCGCAACGCGCGGGTCATCCACGTTTCCGACGGCGACGCCATCCGACTTGAGTCCGCGAAACAGATCGCCCTCTTCTTCTTCGATTGCATCCAGGTCGCCGATGCCTTCGGTGTGCTCGAAGTCGATCAGCGTCACGACGCCGATGTCCGGCTCGCTGATGCGCGCCAGCTCAGCCACCTCACCTCGCAAGTTCGTCCCGAGCTCCACCACCGCCACGCGGTGCTGAGCGTCGCAGCCGAGCAGCACCATCGGTGCACCGATGCGATTGTTCAGGTTGCCTCGCTGAGCGTGAATTCCACCAGGAATCAGCTCGCTCAACACACGGGAAATGCACGCCTTGGTGGTGGTCTTCCCCGCGGATCCACCCACAGCCACCACGAGGCCGCTCCAGCGCCTGCGATGGGCCAGCGCCAGATCACCGAGCGCCGTGAGCGTACACGCAACCTGGATCTGCAAGAGCCCGGGAATTTCGGGGTGAGGGTCCTCCACCAAGGCCATCGCCGCGCCCCCGCGGGCCACCTGCTCGAGGAAGCGGTGGGCGTCGAAGCGTTCACCCTTCAGCGCGATGAACAGCGCGCCCGACACGTCGCCGCGGGAGTCCGTAGTGACTCCGCGCGCACTCGGCTCACCCGCACCTACCGCGACCCGACCACCCGTCGCCGCCAACACTTCGGCCAGAGTGAATGGAGCAGCGTTCCGAGGGATCGGAGTGCTCACCCAGCGTCCTTGGTCTTTGCCTGAGTCTCGCGGCGACGCGTCAACGCGTCGGCTGCCACCAAACGATCATCGAACGCCAACACCTGGTCACCGATCAGCTGATAGGGCTCGTGGCCCTTGCCAGCGATCAGCACCACGTCGTGAGGCGCGGCTTCGGCGATCACCGAGTCAATGGCCAGTTTGCGGTCGAGGATCACGCTGAACTCAATCGCATGCGGCGCGAGTCCGGGCAAAATCATGTCAGCGATCGCCTGGGGCGACTCGCTGCGCGGGTTGTCATTCGTGACCACCACGCGATCCGCCAGACGACCCACGGCGTCACCCATCTTGGGGCGCTTGCCCGGATCGCGGTCTCCACCACAGCCGAACACACACCACAGCCGCCCACCTTCGGGCACGAAGCCACGCACCGCGTTGAGGGCGCGACTGAGCGCATCAGGCGTGTGGGCGTAGTCAACGAGCACGGTGAGATCGTCCGCTTCGGAGTCGCAGCGCTCGAGACGTCCCGGCGCTGAGTTCACTTCCTTCAACGCCGAAACCAGGGTGTCCAAGTCCAGCGGCTCACCCTGAGCGCGCAGCGCCAGGGCCACCCCGACGGCGCACAGCAAGTTCTCGACGTTGTGTTCGCCCACGAGGCGGCTCGCGAAAGGCAGCGAGCGCCGCTGCTCGGGGAGGTCCAGCGCCAGCACGCCCCGCATACCGAACGCTCCGAGTTCGAGGGCGGAGAGGCTCACGTCGCCGCGCTCGCGTCCGACGCGGATCACCGGCAGGCCAAGCGCCGCGGTGCGATCCGCGAGCTTTTCGCCGAACGCGTCTCCCACGTGGATCACGCTCACCTCGGGGGAGAGCTCCAAGAACAGCCGCGCCTTGGCTTCGGCGTACTCCTCGAACGACGCGTGATAGTCGAGGTGGTCCTGAGTGAGATTCGTGAATACAGCCACGCGGAAATGAATCGCGTCCGCGCGACGCTGATCGAGGGCGTGGCTCGAGACCTCCATCACGAAGGCGCGGGCATCGCCGCGCACCGCCTGCGCCAAGTAGCCCGAGATCACGTCAGCCTCAGGCGTCGTCAGCGGCGAATCCACGGAAAACTCGCCGAAGTCAAAGCCGAGCGTACCCAGGCGCGCGGTCGGCACTCCCGCCGCCTCGAGGGCGCGCTGACACAGCCACGCGGAGGTGGTCTTGCCGTTGGTGCCAGTGATCCCGACGACGCTCAGCGCCCGGCTCGGCGAGCCGAAGATGCGCTCGGCGCACAAGCCCATTGCGAGACGGGCATGCTCGACCTGCAACGTGGGCAGCGGGAGTTCGAGTTCTCCGGGTGCATCCGTGAGGATCGCGACGGCACCCGCGGCGCGCGCGGCATCCACGAAGCTGAGACCATTCGCCTTGCCGCCAACTCGCGCCACGAACAGGTCGCCCGGCGCCACCCGCCGCGAGTCTTGGGTGATCCCGCTGACGGGAGTGTCGCCGTCCCCGGAGAGCTTCAAGCCATTGCTTCCGAGCTCCGCGAACAGCTGACTCAGCGTCGGTCCTTGGGGGAGAGGTGCATCGGACATGGCTCAGGAAGCCGGTTCGAAAATCAGCGTGAGCTCGGCGCCCTTGTCGATCACGGCGCCAGGCGGCGGCTCTTGACGCGCCACGAGCCCGGAGCCTTGAACCTTGCCCTTGACGCCCAGCTCCCCAAGCTTCTGGACGGCTTCGCGCATGGGCCAGCCGGTCATGTCGGGGACCTTCACTTGGCCTCTCCCCGGGGAACCAGTCTTCACGACCTCCTGCACCGGCGGCTTGAGTCCTTGGCGCTGACGCAAGGCCTCGATTGCTGCCTGTGCGGGATCGGGTTCGGTGCCGAGCTTGGTCACGTCGGCGCGCTTGGTGCCCTTGGGCGTGAGCCCCTTGTACTTGAGCGCGCTCTGGGCCACACGGCGGAACACCGGCGCCGCCACAGAACCGCCAGCGTGGTCGAGCATCGGCTCGTCCACCATCACCGCGATAGCGATCTTCGGGTTCTTTGCCGGCACGAAGCCCACGAAAGAAGCCACGTATTTGTCGAGGGAGTAGCGGCCCGTGGCTGGGTCCGTCTTCTGCGCCGTCGCGGTCTTACCCGCGACTTCGAAGCCATCGATTGCCGCTTCGGTACCCGTGGCGTCACCTTCGGTAACACCGATCATCATCTCCGCGACGATCCGCGCGATGCGGGCGGGCACGACGCGACGTCGCACCTTGGGCGCGCCTTCGCGTACCAGCTCGCCGCTCGCCGTTTCCACGCGGCTAATGAGCATGGGCTCCATCAGGTTCCCGCCGTTGGCGATCGCGGCGGTGGCCATCGCCATCTGCAGGTTCGTCACGCTGATGCCCTGGCCGAACGAAGCCGCGGCGGTCTCGACTTGCACCCAGGGGCGACCACGAGGCCTGAGGGTACCGCCCGACTCACCTGGCAATGGCACGTCCGTTGGTTGACCAAAGCCGAAGCGACGCAGGTAGTCGTAGAGCTTGTTGCCCCCCATCGACAGCCCGATCTTCGCCGAGCAGATGTTGGATGAGTAGGCCAGCACCTCGCTGATGCTCAGCCACTCTGAAGGGTGCGTGTCCCGAATGGTGACGTTGTCCACCGCCATCAGGCCCTTCTCGCAGTAGAGCTTCTGCGTCGGCTGGATGGCCCCGGAAGCCATGCCCGCCGCCAGCGTGAAGATCTTCATGCTCGAGCCTGGCTCGAAGCGGTCGCTCAAGCTGCGGTCGCGACGCTCTTCGGGATCGCTCTCGCGGTAGTCATTTGGGTTGTAGCCAGGCCAGCTCGCCATCGCGAGGATGGCGCCGGTGTCCGGCTCGATCACGATCACGCTCGCGCCCACCGCCTCGTGCAGGCGTGCCGCCGAGGCGAGCTCCCGCTCGGCGACGAACTGAATGCCTTGGTCAATCGTGAGGTAGACGTTGTGACCCGCGAGCGCTTGCTCGTCGCTCACGCCGTCCGCGAACAACAGCCGCCCGCTGCGATCGCGCAGACCTGACAGCTGCTCGACGTGGCCAGACAACTCTTGGTTCAGGCTCACCTCGAGGCCGTCTTTGCCCTCGCCGTCTGGGGCGACGAAGCCGAGCAACGGCCCAAGCAGCTCGCGGCGCGGGTAGTAACGGCGCCCCTCACCTTCGACGACTAGACCACGAATGCGGTCCTTGCCGCGCTCGATGGAGGACATCTCACGGATCTTCTCGGCCTGTTCAGCGCTGATACGGCGCTTGAGCCAGCTGAAGCGCCGCTTGCGCAAGATCTTGCGCTCCACCTTGGCGGCGTCGAGGCCGAGCGCCGACGCGATCCGCGCGGCAGCGGCGCGCGCGACTTCGGGTTCGCGGTCACGAGGTACGCCACGCATGAGCTCGATGGCGTCCAGGCTGACGCTCGGAACCTCCACGCTCACTGCCAGAGCCGAACCGTTGCGGTCGTAGATCGTCCCCCGCTTGGGCTGCACGTGGAGGCGGCGCTGACGCTGCTTCTCGGCAACCTCGCGCCACGCATCACCGTCGTGCACCATCAGCGTGTAGCCAGACGCCAACACCATGCCCAAGAAGGCCGCCATCACGGCAGCGATCACGGAGATTCGGCGGCGAATGCCCTCACGGCGCTCTGGCGTGGTGGGCATCACCACCACGGACAAGGGCGCGTCTGAATCACGCTCCCCGCGCTTCTTGCCGCGCCTGGATCGCGTGCTCTTTGACCGCACAGGTGCCTCACGTTCCACGTTGCGCGGTAACGCGCTGTTGCGTGGGGAAGCCCCTGCTTGCGACTTACGCCCTCTGAGCTTCACGGCACTTCTCCCGCGACGGAAGGACCAGCCTCCGTCTCTTCTTCGTCACCTTCATCCACCGTCGGCAGCGGGCCCGCGGGCATGATGCGGTCGGGGGAAGGCTCACTCATGCCAAGCAACGTTCGCGCGACCAAGTCGACGCGCTCAGGCGTCTTGTGGCTCGCGATCTCCAGCTCGAGCACACGCTTGACCTCACGCAAGCGAGCGACGCGAGCATGGGCGCGTCCCAGCGAGTACCCGAGCTCGACCGAGCGCACCCGCAAGCTGAGGTAAAGCACGAACGCACTCGTCGCAGCCACCACTGCGAGGAGCCAGAGAACCAGAAACGGTCGCGCGCTGCGTTTCATATTATTTCCGCAAGGATTTCTGAGAGGAGAACCGCTCAGTCGTCGCTCGCGTCCTCCTCGTCGAAGCCGAGCTCGGGCTCCCGGTCGTCGATGCGACGGGCGACGCGCAGCTTGGCGCTGCGGGCTCGCGGGTTCTGGGTGCGCTCCTCATCCGTCGGCAAGAGCGGCTTCTTGGTCAACCGCTCCCAAGTTTCCCGTTCCATGAAGGCTCGCTTGACGATGCGATCCTCGAGAGAGTGAAACGAGATGAACGCCGCCAGACCACCGGGCTTGACCACGCGGCTTGCGAGAGCCATCAGGCTCTTCAGCTGACCGAGCTCGTCGTTCACCGCGATGCGCAAGGCCTGAAAGGTCTTCGTGGCCGGGTCCACCCCGCCCACGCGCCGGGGCCCCACCGCGCGCACCACCGCGCGTCGCAGGTCGGCCGTCGTCACCAGCTCACCGGCTTCCTCAGCCTGCTTGATGCAACGAGCCACCCGCCGCGAGCGACGCTCCTCGCCCAGCTGGTAGATCACGTCCGCTAGCTCGTCCTGGCTGAGGCTCTCAATCAACTCGAGCGCCGTCGGGCCACGACTCTGATCCATGCGCATGTCGAGGGGACCGGTGAAGCGGAAGCTCATCCCGCGCTCGCCGTCATCGAGTTGGAAGGAGCTGATCCCCAAGTCGGCGACCAAGCCATCCACCTGGCCCAGCCCAGCTTCTGTGAGCCACGCTTCGATGCCCTCGAAGTCGGTGTGTACGACCGTCGCTCGCTCACCGAACTCCGCGAGCCGCTCCTTCGCGCGCCCCACAGCGTCGAGATCGCGATCGCAAGCGACCACGCGACTCAAGGGCCCCGCTTCGAGCAGCGCGGCGGCGTGGCCTCCGCCGCCTGCGGTGCAGTCCAAGTACAAGCCTCCGGCCTGTGGCGCCAAAGCGCGCACGACCTCCGAGCGCATTACGGTGAGATGCATCAGCGGTTGCTCTTCCGGTAGAAGGAGTTCTGCCAGGTTCATAACGGAAACTGCTCCACGGCGTTGCGGTAGGACGCCTCGTCCTCCGGGCTGATCTCCAAGGCCTGGTCCCAGTTCTCCTTGGACCAGAGCTCGATGTTCTTCCCCATGCCCGCCCACAAGAGGTCCTTGTCCAGGCTCGCTTGATCGCGGAGGTGGGGTGGTACGAGGACGCGACCCGCGCGATCCGTCTCGCACTCGACGGCAGCGGAAACGTATTGCCTACGGAAACGCACCACGTTGCGGTCGTGACTCGGCAGCTCGCTGATGCGGCGCTCGATCTCTTCCCACGCGCGTAGCCCAAACACGTGCAGACACGGGTCGAAGGGCGCGGGCGTCAGGATGAAGCGCGCGTCACCGGAGCTCGCCAGCGCCTCGCGAAATCGCGCGGGCATGCTGACGCGTCCTTTCGCGTCGATCTTCTGAACGAACTGCCCGCGGAACATGTTGGCTTTCCATTCCATGGGAAGTGACGCCACCAAGCCCCACTTTCTCCCACTGGATGGCCGAAGCTACGGACCTCCGGCCCGGGTGTCAACAACTCGGACAACGGGTGATCCAGCACAAAACCAGGGCGATCTCCCCTCACATGAACAGACGAGCAGTAGTAAATCTTGCCAATCGCCGCGTCTTGGAGGGTGGGAAGCGGTGGGAAGGGCGCGCCGGATGCTGGCCACGCGCCGGCACCTGAACGTGTTCAGCTACCCACGCTGGCGTGTCCTCCGGGTGGCGGCCGAACGGGCATGAGGCAGGCAGCGGAGCTGCCCAAAGCAGCAGAAGGTTGGCCCGATTTGCCAAGGAAACCCTAACCTTCGCCCTCGCTCTTCGAGCGCTGGAGGAGTCTGGGCGCCACCGCTTCGCTGCGGGCATGCGGGTTGCTCTAACAGCGTTCGACTTCCCGAACCTGGAGCTCCCGATGACCCTGCTGCTCGCTCTCGTCCCTGCCCTGATCGCGGTCTACATCTTCCACGCGACCTGCAGCATGCGGAGCCCGAAGGCGGAGGCGCGGATGCGTGAGGCCGCCCAGCTCGGCGACCGCACGCCGCCCCCGCCGAACTACGGTCGCGTGGCCTGAGCTAGCGGTGGACCCACGCGACGGCGGCGCCGAGCACGGCGCAGGCCGCCGTTTCCGTACGTAGTACGAGGGGCCCGAAGCGCACCCTGCGCGCGCCGCGAGCCTCCAGCTCTACGACTTCACTCGGCGCAAAGCCTCCCTCTGGACCAATCCAGACTTCCACTGGTGCTCCCGCGTCAGGCTGCAGGTCGTCCAGCGCGCTCAGCAGCCCTTCGTTGCCTTGTGGATCCAGAACGAGACTCCGCGCCGTCACTTCGCCCAAGTAATCTTCCAGCGCCATTGGCCCTAGGATCTGGGGAATTCGCGGCCGACCGCTTTGCCGCGCGGCATCGACAGCGGAAGCCTCGAGGCGCCGCCGTCGCGCCGTCGCCCGGGCGTCCGTGTGGGCAACCCGCGGCGTGCCACGCTGGCTCTCGAGCAACACCACTTGGCTCACCCCCAGCGCCGTCGCCTCCTTGACGACACGCTCTGGCTTGTCTCCCTTGCCCATCGCCTGGACCAAGCGCACGGGCACGCAGCCGAGGTCGGGGACTTCACGGGGCGCCTCCACCCGTACCCGCACGCGCTTCTTGGTCACCTCCAGCAGGCTCGCGTCCGCCTCGGTGCCTGAGCTCGGGTCGAACAGCACCACGCCGTCCCCAACAGCCAGCCGATGCACCCGAGCAACGTAGTTCGCGGCCTCGGCATCGAGCAGGTGCTCACCAGGAGCCAGCGGGCGCACACAGACGCGCAGGGTTCGAGCCATACAGGCTGTGATATATGCCACAGGCCGCGCGGGTTGCGTGGCGCCGCCTGAAGCGATCTCACCGTGAACCAACGCAACAAGGGAGTGCTCTACGTCTTGATCGGGGCCGCGGCCGCCGGGGTCTACCTGGAGGTGAAGCGCCACGAGCGCGAAGGCACCTTGCATGGTCCCGGGAGCGCAGCGACCGCGAGCGCAACTCCCAGCGCTGCGCCACCGAGCAGCGCGACCACGAGCGCCGCCACGGGCACCTCCAGCGCTCCTCCCCCCCAAGCTGGTGAGCTCAAAGGGAGTGACGTGCAGGCGCTGCATGATGCGATCGGCGAGCGCGTGCGGAAGGGCGCGAGTGACGCCGGGAGTCCCTGGGCGCTGGCCCACGGGCTGATCGCGTTTGGCAAAGACTTCAAGGCATCCGACGGGCAAGACGCGGTGGACGCGATCGCCAAGCAGTTGGTCAAATCCAAGGGCCCCGACGGAAAGACCCAGTGGTCGTTTCCTCCCGGCAGCGCGGCCGCGCCGAGCGAGCCACACCCGCACTTGATCGTCGATGTGCTGCTGCAGGTCGGAGTCAACCCAAAGCGTACGCTGGTGACGCAGGACGGCAGCAAAATCAGCGTCCAGACCCTGATCGATCAGGCCCTGCGGGGGGCGCAAGATCCCAGCAACGAGGTCGAGTGGATGGACTCGCCGTGGCTACTCGATCTATTGACCCGCGACCCTAAAGGCAAACCCCGAGCGACGCGCCTCGCGCCCATCACGTGGCGGAAGCTCTCGGAGGAAACCCAGCTCATCGCGGATTACCGTGGGGCACCGGCGGCAGCCTTCGAGAACGGCACGCCGCTCTACGCAGCCAAGCGCAACAAGACGCAAATCTACGGGCACCATTGCGGCGGCCTGCACTTCATGCAGGCCGCGCTGAGCCTAGAGGCGAGCGTCAACGCAGCGCCCGCGAGCGTCGCGCCGGAGCTCGATCGTCTGCTGAAGCGCATCGCGCTCGAGCGCGCAACCTACAACGCCCTGGCGAACATGACCCAGGGAGTGCCCATTTCGCGCCTGCTCTGGGTCCAAGGGTTGAAGTTCTTTGGCCACACCGCCGAGACCCTGGGTCTCGCTCGAGAGCTCGGGCTCTACGACCCGACGACCAGCGAAGGCAAACGCCTCGACGCCGCGCTGCGCGCTCTCGCTTGGGACTTGAAGCGCGTGTTCGACGCCCTCGCGAAGGACGGCGCCTACCAGCAGCTCGACGCGATCAAGAGCGAACGCGTGCAGACCTACCTCGACCTGATCGGCGACGGCTGTCACGCCATGCGCGGCCTCACGCGCGCGCTACCTGCCTTCGATCAGACTGAAAAGTAGCTCGCCCGTGCCGGCACGGAGACGATCTGCGTGGCGCGTTCGCTGACCTCCCGCGGTCGTTCACCAGGTTCGAGCACCAGCGCACTCAAGCGCCCACCGTACACACACGCGGAGTCGAGGCCCGTCGCGTTGGGGTGCAATTGCAAGCCAAGGCGTGCGTTGTGCCCGAACACCACGTGACGCTCGCCAGTGTAACTCGCCGCCCAGGATTCCTCCCGGAAACGGTCGCTGGGCTCGCTCCCGTCCCAGCTTCGCATGCGCGTCAACACATCCAGTCGCTGCTTCTGGAGCTTCAGCCGCGGGTCGATACCGGCGTGCACCACCAGCACGCCGTGCTCCGGCAGCTCCAGGTAGGGCGTCATCGCGTCGAGCACCTGCCAGTCGGCAGCGGACATGCTCTGGTAGACCTCGGCGTGGCTTGGCCCGAGGTGGGGCGGCTTCTTGTCCCGCGCCCGCGCCTGCCGCACCTTGAGCAGCCGGTCCTCGTGGTTGCCGAGCACGACTCGCGCCCCCAGCTCACGCACTTGACGGAGCACGCCAAGGGTGTCCGGACCGCGGGCCACGAGATCCCCCACGAAGACCCAGCGGGTGCCCGGTGCCGCGCCCACCTGCTCTCGCAGGGCCGCCAGCTCCTCGGAGCAACCGTGGACATCACCTACGATGACGGTGCGAGCTTCCATGTGTGCTGAAATCCAATGAAACTTTGAATCAATCCCCGGTGATTCCCGAAAGGTTCCGCGGTACGACCTGCACTCAGTGTGTCGGCTCTCTATGTCGTACACCTTCTCGCCCGCCAGGGCGAAACCGCTGCCCAGGGCATACCTGTGCTCAAGCAAGATGCAGGCAAGAGCCCGTTCTTGCAGCGGAAGGGGGCAGCATGATAGCCGTGCCGTGCTCACAACAAGAGAGCTCAGGGACTGACAGGAAGGTACTGAACCAGATGCGTAGCGCCGCTTCTCTCATCGCTCCTCGCTGCTCCGTCACCCCCCGTGGTGCATCGTGGCTCGTCACTCTCACCGCCCTGCTGGCGGCATCGGCCCTCACCGGCTGCGGTGGCGACGACAAGCCTTACGAGCCCCGAGGTGCACCCAGCGGTGTCACCGCTTCGCTGCCTGCGGTGCCGAACGTCCCGCAGAAGCCCGTGAAGAACGGCGACGCCTACACGATCTGGGGCGCGAGCTACTCGCTGCGCAGCCGCGTTCACAACTCCGATGTCTCGGACAAGCCCATCACCATCGAGGGCTACATCACCAAGACCAACCTGGGCGATGCCCCCGAGTGCGCGGTTCACAAGACCGGCAAGGGCGACCCCGACGACTGCAAGCCCCCGGTCCCCGCGTTCTGGATCGGCGACACCAAGGACGCGAGCGAGAAGGACTCGATCAAGGTGATGGGCTGGGCGTCAAACTTCGCGAACATCTACGACGCCATCGAGCAGTACAAGAAGGACGACGCGGAGGAGTACAAGGACGTGCGCTTCCAGGTCACCATCCCGAACCCCATCGTCGCGGCGGGCGCGAAGGTCAAGGTGACGGGCAACTACGGGACCACCTACACCCGTCACACCACGGGCACGGAAGCCGACCCCATCATGGGCGTGCTGACGATGGACAAGTTCGAGTACATCGAGAAGCCGGCGGAGCCCGGCACGCTGCCAGGCATGAAGAAGTAAGCTGGTACGAAGGCGTAGTCAGCCGCTCGTTTTTTGGGGGGGAGGCGCACTGGTCGTCCACCCGCGAACCACCTGAGCGACTGGACGCGCCTCGATTCGAGACGACGGGAGCCCAAAACCGGCTCCCGTCGCGCGTTTTGTAGCCAGTTCGAGGTCGAAACCGCGCGAAAGCGTTTGCCTTTCGCGTCGCCGACGCAGTGCCCCGTACTACGCTTGCGGCGCCGATGATCCGCCCCCTCGCCGCAGCCATCGACCCGCGCACGCCGCTGGGCCACGCGAAGTTGCGTCGCCTCTGGCGGGGCTCGCTGCGCGCGCTCTGGCTGCTGAGCTGGGTGTGCGTGACCCTCGGCTGCGCGAAGTCTTATCCGGCAGGGCGCAGCGTGGTGGACGACGTCGAGCTGCAGAACACCCAAGCCGTGGACGCGGACGACGTCCTGGACGGCCTCGCGACCGCCGAGAGTCCTCGCTTTCTGGGGATCTGGGATGGAGTCGTTTTCGACTACGAGGTCTACGACAAGGACGTCCTGGCACGCGATCTGAAGCGCATCGAGCGCTACTACCGCGCTCGCGGCTACTACGAAGCCAAAGTCAGCGCCGCTCGTGTGATCCCAACCGACGAGCGCCATGTCCGCGTGGAAATCCGAGTCGAAGAAGGCGACCCCGTCATCTTCAAGAACATCCAAATCAAGGGGCTCGAAGAGATCCCGGTCGACATCAGCGTCGAAGCCATCAAGGCCGTTCAGCTCAAGCAAAACGAGCGCTTCGACGAGGCAGACTTCGAGGCCACCAAGAAGGGCCTTGGTAAGGCGCTCGCAGATCGCGGCTACGCCTTCGTCGAGGTGGACGGCAAGGCGCAGGTGGACATCGCGAAGCACGAAGCCAACGCCACCTTCGTCGTCAAACCAGGCCCGTTGGCGATCTATGGCCCGATCAGCATTCAGGGCAATGGCGACCTGCCCGAAGACAAGCTGCGCAACACCATCTCGATCAAGCAGGGGGAGCGCTATTCCCACGCGGATCTCGAGGCAGCTCAAGACGCCCTGATCGCCCTCGGCGTGTTCGCGACGGTGAACGTACGTCAGGACACCACGCACCCCGAGACTCGCCGCGTTCCCATCACCATCGTCGTTCAGCCGACTCAGCTGCGCACCCTGCGGCTCGGTGGTGGCTTGATCTTCGACTCCCTGCGCCTCTCGAATCACCTGCGTACGGGCTGGGAACACCGCAACTTCCTCGGAGGACTGCGCCGGTTCTCGATCGACGCGCAACCCGGCGTCGTCTACTTCCCGACTCGAGTCCCCAGCAGCGAATCGCCGATTCAAGGACCGACGCGGCTGCTCTTCGAGATGACCGTACGCGCCGAGCTGAGCCAACCGTCGTTTATCGAAGGCCGCACCCGCGGCATCTTGAGCGCCGAGTTCCTCCGCTACCCGCTGCTGTACGAAGGCGAGACCGATGATCAGCAATCCAACATCGTTGGCTTCAACGAGGTGCGCGGGAGCGCCGGGTTGGAACGCGCGTTCTTTCGCCAGCACTTCCTGGTCAAGCCTTCCTACAACATCCAGACCAGCTTCCCGTTCTCGTACAACCAGAAGCAGCTACGTGACGGAGTCGACTCGGTGATCGTCTCCTTCCCCGAGCTGTTGTTCATGCTGGATTTCCGGGACAACGCGATAGCGCCTCATAACGGAGCTGTGTTTCGCAGCACCATCCAGGTCGCGGGGCACATCTTTGGTGGGGATGCTTCGGACGTGCGGGTGCGCCCAGAGCTCAATCTGTACAAAGCGCTCTCACGACGCGTCGTTCTTGCCACACGCACCACGCTGGGCTTCCTGTTTCCGTCCAACTACGAGTCGAGGACCACCACAGACGTCAATGATCCCGCGGCGATCCGCGACCAGCAAATCCTGCTGTTTCGCGGCTTCTTCTCGGGTGGCCCGAGTTCCAATCGCGGCTACCCTTATCGAGGGGTTGGCCCCCACGGCGTCTTGGGCTTCCTGATCCCCAACGAAACTGACTGCATGTCGGCTCCGCTTCCCACCCGCTGCACGCGTAAGCGTCCTCTCGGCGGTTTGACGCTGTGGGAGGCGTCGCTCGAGGTGCGCTTCGACATCGCAGGGGACTTCGCCGGTGCGCTGTTCCTCGACGGCTCCGACGTCACCACCGACGTCGCATCCATCCGCTTCGACTTCCCTCACCTGTCGGCAGGCCCTGGCTTGCGCTACCAGACTCCGGTGGGTCCAATCCGCGCGGATGTGGGCTATCGCTTGCCGTTCGCCCAGGAAATCGGCGCCGAGAATCCGCGCCCCGAGGAGGGCAACCCCGGCACGATCCTGGGGCTTCCGATCGCGATTCACCTCGGGCTCGGTGAGGCGTTCTGATGGCTCAGAGCGGAAAGACTCCCGAGCCCAGCGACGCTGGCCGTGCCAGCACGCCCCCGGCAACACCCGAGGAGGCCAAGCTCCGCGCGCGAGTGCAGGGCAATGGCCATGCAGACCTGGACGAAACGCTCACAGCGCCGCCCGAGCCGGGTCCGACGCTCGCTGTCTCCGATTCGGCGGCATTGCCCGAGCCGATCGCTTCGCCTGATCCGATTGCACTGCGGAAACGCAAGATCTCCTCTCGCCCGCCGTCCAAGCGGCGCTCGGAGCGCCCTGCACCGGGTTCCTCGAACAAACCCGCCAAGGCCTTGCGTCGCATGCGACTGCGCAGCTGGCTCAGCGGCCTCGGAACCGGGCTCATCAGCAGCGTGCTCTTCACGGCCGCAACCGGCGCAGGCTTCTTGCTCCACGTCGATCGCCCCGCCTCGCGCCGCGTACTCGCCGAGACCATCGAGAAGAGCTACGCCGCCTCGATGCGGGGTCAGCTGCGCGTCGAAGGACTGCGCCACATCTCGCCGCAACGCCTGGAGATCGACACGCTGCGGCTGATCGACGCGAGCGGCCGCGAGGTCGTCACGCTGAGCGGTGTGCGCATCCGGGCGAACTTGGTCGACCTCGGCTGGGACGGAGCCTTTGGCGGTTCGAAGACGACGCTCGTCCTGAATCATATCCGCGCGGAACGCACTACGTGGCAAATCGTCCCCGACGCTGACGGCACGCCGAGCTTGGTCAACGCCATGAACGTGCGGCCGAGCAGCGAACCCAGCCAGCCGAGCACGTCAGCTCCCCGCTACATCCGCGTGTGGATCCCCACCATCGAGCTCGGGCAGAGCTACGTGCGCGGGAAGATCGGCGACCTGCCAACTGCCGAAGTCTCGCTCTCGAGCGCCCGCGGGTCGCTGCTGGCGACACCCAAAGGTCTCGCGATCGACGTCCAACGTTTCGGCGCGACGCTGCGCGGGTTGCTCGGTGCAGACGCGGTGGGCACGGGCGACTTCCACATCCGCTCCCCCGGCGCCGTCTGGAGCAACTTCAACGGACAGCTCGGCGACGTACAAATCGGAGCCTTCTTCAAGTCCCACGGCGGCGAGCTGGAGACCCGCATCGAGCTACCCCGCGCGGAGCCCGAGCCCGTACGCGCGCTATTCGCCGACTGGCCGCTCTACCAACCTGTTACCGCACGGATTACAGCCAGCGGGAAGCTACCCAAGCTGCAGACCAAAGCCAGCTTCAGCGTCGGGGACGCCACCATCGAAGCGACGGGTCCCGTGCGTGTCGGCGGCGAGCTGGGCGCAAACCTCGACGTAAAGGCCAAGCACGTCGACCTTCGCGCTGTATGGCCCGACGCGCCAGCGACCGACATCGACGCCAGCACAACCTTGGAGATCTGGAATCGCAAGGGCGAGGTGGTGGTAGACGTCAACGGGTCGACCAAGGCCACGCAAATCGCCGGCATCGACATCCCCGTCGCCGACTGGAACGGCACAGCCGACAGCCAGGGTTTCCGCGGGAAAACAAATATCCACGAGCCGGGCGTGCCAATCCGCGCGGATTTCGAGATTTCGCCAACTGGGCGTATCGACCTCGACGTACACGCTCGGCGCTTTGCACTCACGGACTCCCCCCGGCTCAGGCCTTACGTACGAGGCTTCCTCGACGTCAGCGCAAAGGGCTCGATCGTTGACGGTCGCATCAACGCCGCTGTTTCGGCGACCGGTGACCACCTGACGGTGTCTGCAGTGCAGATCGGAACAGCGAAGCTCAACGGGAGCCTCAGCGGACCTCTGACCAAGCCGGAAGCGATCAGCGTTACCTCCAGCGTCAGCGGCAGCGGCTTTCAATCCGCAGGCCTGTTCTTCGAGAAGTTCACGGGGCGCGCCACTGGCCTGATGTTGAGGCCAAAGCTGAAGGCCACGTTCTCTGGCGAGTTCCGACCGAAGGTCGTGGCAGAAGCCCAGCTCTCACCCCCACTGAACGGGAGCAAGAAGACCACACTCAGCAAGCTCAAGGTCAGCATCGAGCGTGACGACACGAAGGTGATCGGTCACGCGACGAGCCTCGATATCATCGGCAAGCGCGTCGACCTCAAGAACCTGGTGGTCACCGGGGCGGGAGGAAAGCTCGAAGGCTCCGCGTCGCTGAGGAATGACGAACTGCGCGCGGACATTCGCGGAAACGGCGTAAACCTTTCGGCGTTTTCCCGCGCAATCGGTCTCCCCAGGGATACGCTTGAAGGCACGCTGAACGTCGATGCTAACGTACTCCTCAAGGAAGACGCGTCGTCCGGCTACGTCTCCGTAGCGCTAGGACGCGGTAGCCTAATGGGCATCCAGGGCATCGACCTGATGGTGCGTTCTGACTTCGCCCAGAGCCGCGTGGAGGGCGGCGCTCAGATCATCGTCGCCGATTGGGGTGGCCTTCGCTCCACCTGGAAAGGCAGCATCGACGGCGAGCCACTCTCGGCCGCGGCCTGGAAGCGCGCGGTCGGCAAGCTGGACGTCAACGCAGATCAGCTCAACCTCGGCGGCCTCGAGGTCGCGCTCAGGAGTCAGGGCGTGGACGCAGTGCGCGGGAGAGCGGCCATCAACTTGCAAGCCACCCGAGACGATCCCGAGAAGCTGCCGGATGTCACCTTCATGGCGGGTACCCAGGGCCTCGAGGTTGACTTCCATACCGAGAGCAAGGACGAGCAACGCACCGACTACAGCGTCAAGGACATCGACCTCGCGACGAGCGGCAAGGCCAACGGGGACGCTGGTGAGACCCGCGCGTCGTTCGGCATCTACTACCGCGCGGAAGAACTCGCGGTATTGAGTGGCAGCGTGGGGCTCGATTTCGAGCGGCTCCTCAAGGCGAACTCCAAGCAAGCGCTCGGGATGCTGGTGAACGCTCCCATCGACGCGCGGCTCGCGGTACCGGACCGCGGCCTCGCGCAGCTCCCGGAACAGGTTCGCGTCAGCGGCTTCGAAGGCAGCGTGGCGGCAGACGTGCGGTTTCGCGGTAGCGTCGCGGAGCCCGAAGTCGAAGCCGCGGTCTTTGCCTCCCGGATCAAACCAGAGAGCAGCCGGCTCGCTCAGCCACTGGATGGCGTCGTCCGCGCTCACTACGTGGCAAAGACTGGCGACTTTGATGGCTCTGCGGAGGTCAAGGTGAAGGGGCGCCGCGTCGCCCTCGGCAAGAGTTCCGGCAACGCGAGCTGGGCGGACATCAAGGCTGGGCGCTCCGTCTCCGAAGACTGGTGGCAAGTGGGCGCAACACTGAGGCTCGAGGATCTGCCAATCGAAGCTTTCCCGCCGTTCTCCGACAACTTCATTCAAGCGAAGCTGACCGGGAGCATGAGCGCTCAGCGTGCGAAGGGCAAAGCGCTCGTCGTCGCAAGCGTGCGCGTGAAAGATCCAGTGCTCGATCGTGTACGTCTCGGCCAGGGCTCGATTAGTTTCCGCTCGGATAATGAACGCGCTGACGCGACGCTCAAGCTAAGCGATGCATCGGGCAACCTGGAGGCAAGCGTGCGCACCGGCCTCGAGTGGGTCGACCTATTCCCCGCCCTCGACCAACGCGCGAGCGTCCGCGTGGACCTCAGCGCAGCCAACTACGACGCGGTCGTGTTGCAACCATTCCTCGATCGCATGTTCACCCAGGTGAGCGGCCGCGTTGACGGAAAGTTCCACGCAATCCTGCGGCGCCAAGAGGCAGATCCTGAGCGGGAAGGTCCAGGCTGGACTGGAACCATCGATGGCTCGGCGAACGTGCACGACGGAGTGCTGCAGATCACGACCCTGGGTCTCGAGCTCGAAGACGTGCGCTTTGGCGTCACCGCAAAGAGCGACGGCGTCGGGACCTCCATCGAACTCTCCGGCCTGAAGGCCAAGGTGCGCTCTGACGTGGACAACGTCGAAGGTACATCGCGCTTCTACATGACCGGCCTCGAACTCAGCCGTGGCGCAGGCTGGCTGCGTATGGACTCCGTGCCGCTGCTCCTGGAAGGCGTGAACCAGGGGACCGGCACGGGCTACGCCACTTTCCGCATGGAGAAAATCCCCGAGGGCATGCGACTCGAACTGGACATCCCGCGCCTCGAGGCACGCCTCCCGCGTTCGTCCTCCCGCTCCGTCTACGACATCGACGACAACCCGGACATTCAAGTCGCACAGCTGCTGCGCGAGCCAAAGCGCAAGAGCGACGAGAAGCCAACTCTCTGGCTCGTGCCCATCAAGCTCGGCCGTGAAGTGCGGGTGACCCGAAGCGACATGGAGGTCTACGTCCGCGGCGAGCCCACACTTCGCCTCGAGGCGAAGCCTTCCCTCGAAGGCTTCATCGAGCTCGTGCCAGGTGGGCGCATCCCCGCGCTGGGGAAGGCATTCGTGATCGAGCGAGGCTTGATCAGCTTCGACACCGGAGATCCGACAGATCCCCACCTCAACGCCACCGCCTCTTGGCGTGCAGCGGACAACACGACCATCTACGTCGATGTCACGGGCACACTGAAGCACGCAGAGCTCGGGCTACGCAGCGATCCACCGCTACAGGAGCCTGAGATCATCGCGCTGATGCTCGGTGGTGTCAGCACAACGGGCGAAGACTCCCAGCAGAGCACCGCAGGCGCTGACAACACCGGAGGCGGAGGCACCGGGTCCGCGGCGGTGAACATCGGCGGCGGCGTCGCTGCCATCGGCCTGAACGAACTCCTCGCGGATACGCCGCTCGGTGGCGTCGAGCTACGCGCCGACGCCACTTCAAAGGCCGCCCCTTCGTACACCGCGGCATATCGCGCGAGCAGCAAGGTCTACTTCGAGGGCACCTATCAAGCAGCCGACAACAGCGGTATCGACGATACGGTGAAGGAAGGCTTCACCGGCACTGTCGACTATCGCTTCCTACCGAACTGGTCGCTGCGCACCCAAATCGGCAACACCGGCACGGCCCTCGACCTGATTTGGCAGTACCGCTACTGAGCCCGGCCGGCTCACGCCTCAGGGCTTGCGAGCGCTGGCGCAGCCAACGTTCAACGTCAGCTCGAACTTGCCCTCGGACCAGTATTTGTCGATCGCGTCATAGACGTAGCGGAGCGGCGCCGAGAGCTGATCGAGCTCCAGCGTTGCTTCGAACTCGGGCACGAGCATCAAGCGCGTGACCGGGTCCTCTGCGAAGGCGCGTCCGCTGTCGAAGCCGAGGTGCGTCTGTCGCACTTCGATGTCGATATCGTAGAGACCCGCCGCTTCAAGCTCCTCTTCGAGGGACTCCAGGCTCGGACGCGCTTCACCCGCACCCTCGACCCGCTTGCCGAAATCTCCCTGATCGCTCTTCAGGGCGAACTCCCGGAACAGATCATCGACCTCGATGAAGGACCCGCGAAGGGGCAACGCCACCAGGGCTTGGCCGCCCGAGTAGAGCACGCGAGACAGCTCGCTGAAGAGCAGTGCGCGTTGGTGGGCTGTCGCGGTCGGGTGGAGCAGCAGGCTGTGGGAGAACTCCGCGTCGTTTAGTTCCGTGGGGAAAGTAGTTGCGATGCGGTATTCGAGGGTAGCCTCGGTCACCGTCGCCGCCTTGTTGCGCGCCAGCTCGATGGCTGGTTCGTTGGCGTCGATACCAACGATCACACTGCCGGGGAGCTTCTCCACCAACTCCCGATCGGGATAGCCGGTGCGGCAGCCGATGTGTGCCAACCGCACCGGACCACCCGTCAGCAGCATCTCCTGCGCGAGATCCGCGAAGAGTCCCAAGTAGCGGGGCACCACGAAGGTCTCGATGACCGCGGCGTCCGCTGGGCTGAGTGTGAGGGTACCGGCCACGTCGGGGTCAGGTATCAACCCTCGGCATCCGAATCAATGGACTGTCAGGCATTGGCGTGCCCTTTTGCGACCAGGAGCGCCTCCGGGAAGCATCTGGTGAGCTCGCGGGCTATACCAGCACCCAGGATGACTCCAGCAGCCGTCTGGTCAGCCGTGGCGGTCGCCGCGTTGAGCGCGTTTGGTGCCCTCGTGCCGCGTCCGAGCACGGCAGCAGCGAGGGTGTCCCTCGCAGGCACTCCCGAGGCGCTGCAGAGCCAGTGCCCCGGCGGAACGTTGCCAGACAACGCCGTCTGCATACCGGTCCCATCGCGCGACGATCCGGGCCTCCAGCCCCTCAGCGCCGAGCAGAATCGGCATCGCGACAAGCTGGGCAATTGGGTTGTCTACGACCAGATCCCGCGACGCCCCGACCGCCCCGCGGACTACCGCAAGTACCGCTTCCCCGTCCCGCCACTGAAGAGCCAGTCGCTGGTGCTGAGCGGATACGACCTTCACCTCCACGACGCAGACCAACGCCGCGGCTCGAACCTCAAGGCGGTGGGCCATGGCGGTATCGACCTCGCGCAGCGCCGCAACACGGAGGTGCGGCTGGTGGACCTCGAGCATCAAGTCGGGGATGCGGATGTGGTGTTCGTTGGGGAGCTGTTTGGAAACTCAGTGGTGACCCGGCATGCGCTGCGAGAAGGCGGGCAGCTGCGCGAGTACGTCGTGATCTACGGTCACCTCGCAGGTCCCGCACCGGGACTGAAGGCAGGAGACAACGTCCGCGAAGGGTCTTTGCTCGGGTTCGTCGGTGACTCCGGGAGCGCGGGTGACGTGCACTTGCACCTGGAGATCCGGCGTGTGCGTCCCAAGGTGGACATCTCCCAGTTGGTTGGCTCCGCGATCACCAAGAGCTCCAACAGTGTGGTCTGCGATCCGCGCAACGTGCTGCCGCTTGCGCAGTAGTCCGGCGGCACTCGCGAGGTTCACGCAGAAGCCGAACTACGGCACCAGCTTGTAGCCGTAGCCGTATACCGTGAGGATATGCTCGGGCTGGTTCGGAGTCGCTTCGAGCTTCTTGCGCAGCTTCACCACGAAATTATCGATGCTGCGATTCGTTGGGTTTGCTTCGACACCCCAAATGCGCTCGAGGATTTCTTCGCGCTTCACCGGTTGTCCCTGGCGCTCGTAGAGCAACTTCAGCAGCTCCACTTCGTAGAAGCTGAGCTTCTCGGAGCTGCCGTCCTTCTCCAAGAGGTGTGCCGCGACGTGGACCGTCGTCTCCCCAATCTTGAAGCTGAGCAGCTCTGAAGGGCGATTGAGGCGCCGAAACAGTGCGCGGATGCGCGCCACCAGCTCACCGACGCTGAACGGCTTCGTCACGTAGTCGTCAGCACCCGAGTCGAGTCCACGGATCTTGTCGGCTTCCTGAGAGCGTGCCGTGAGCATCACGATCGGCACCGCGGGATCGCTGCGACGAATCGTCTCGCACACCTGGTAGCCATTCATGTCCGGCAGCATCAAGTCGAGCAAGATGCAATCCGGGCGCTCGCTCTTGGCGGCATCCACGCCACCGCGACCATTGCTGCGACTCACCACGTCGAAGCCTTCGAAGCGCAACGCGTCTTCGAGCCCGAGCACGATGTGCGGCTCATCCTCGATGATCAGGATCTTGCGTTTGCCAGCACCCACAAGCTCGCTGGGTTTACCACACCAGACTCATCGGCCGTCAGCCTTTGGCTCGCTCTTCCCCGCAATCGTAGTAGACTTCTAGGTCGAACGGCTCGACCTCCTCCTCTTGGACGAGTACTTCGGAAGCGCACCCCGACGGCATGTGAAGAACCCGACGCCAACCGTCGAGCGCCTCCTGCCGGCCGGAAAAGCGGACGGTTCCGCGGCACAGCGTGGTCTGACACTCAACGGCCTGCAGCGTGAAGTTTCCCCCCTTCTCTCCGAGGTCCCGCAACTTGGTTGAGATCGCGTTTTGCTTCTCCGTGGACCATGTAGGATCGATGGGTTCCTCCTCGAAGCGCGATCGCAGTGCCTCGTGCTCGGCCTGAATTCGAGCGTTGGCTTCTTCGACTGTCTCACTAGGCGGAGGAGCAAGGTTCGATGGGGCCTCGGACGAGAACTCCTCATTCGACGCAGCGGAAGGTACTGCGCTCCCCGTTCGTGTCCGCTCGACAATGAGTGTTCGTTCCGTGCGCATAATGGAGGGGGCACTCGCGGCGCCCCCTTCCGGGTGGGCGGGAGCCAGACGCTGCTGCACTGCAGCGCCAACGCCTCCAGCCGCAAGGCACAACACTCCGATCGCTACGTTCCGTAACATGCTAGTAGACGTAGTAGCCCCTCACGCGAATGGTTCCACTTCCCTCGATCCAGAAGTAGCCGAAGTCGGAGCCGCCGCTCGTCCATTGTCCAACGCTCGGCTGTAGTGTGAAGTTGCCGTACCCCGCCGTGACCTCCGCGTTGCACGCGCCCCCACTTGTCGACCAATAGGTTCGACAGGCCCTCGCGGCGACGTTAGTCCCGGAGGTCACAACCTGGCCGTGAATGTTCACTCCGCTGATGCTGGTTTTCGGAAAGTAGCTGTCATCGTCTATTGGGCACACTAGGTCGGTCCCGCCGCCACTAACCCAAAACGTGTCGCTCCCACCATTGTCCGAGTTGTAGATCGGAGGGGTGTAATAGGTGTTGTCCGCGTAACAACTCACCGCGTTGTATCGACGCCACAGGGCGTCCGCCGTCTTCGGCGCAAACGCGCCCCAGCCCACGGCGAAACACGCCAGCCCCATCAGCAACCTTGAAAACCGCATTGAAACCTCCGTTCTATGCCTCCTATATAGCAGCCGGAGATTCCGCGCAGCGTTAAGACAGTGTTAAGCCGTGCGACCTCGCGGAATCGCAAATGGCCTGTCCAATGGGCACGACGGAACTTACACTCCGCGGATGCGACTCGCGATGTTTCTAGGCGGTAACTACGGAGGGGAGATGGCTACAATCCGGGCGGCCCTTAGAGACTGGGTAATTGAAGACCTCGCCAAGGCAGAGGACCTCTCCCGCTACATCCTGTCACCTGAGCTACTCGTCTGTTGTGACCCACCAACGCTTAGAACGGTCAGGACCCTTCGCAGTCAGGGCTGCACGGCTGCAATCGTGCACTATGGATTTGCAACGGCGGTTGGGACGACCTTATTTCCCCGCGGTAGTTCGGTTACCGACGTGGCGATGCTGCTCGCAGAACTCGGCCTCCCACTGCCCAACGTGCAAATCCAACCGGCAACTCGAAAAGTCCTAATCGACGGACACGAGCACAGTCTCAGCCACACTTCTCTCGCGTTGCTTGCGCACTTGGCTGCAAGGCGAGGACTTTGGACAACCGCCGACGAATTGCAGGCGGTGGCCTTCGATAGCCATCACGACCCCTCAAGCTCCATCGTACGCGTCCACATCCACAGCCTAAGAAAGGCATTGGGGGGTAGGCGCGATCTAGTGGAGAGTCAGCGGGGCAGGGGATACCGACTCGCCTTGTCCGCGAGCAGCAGGGATGCGAGCGCTCAGGCCCAACTCGCGAGCGGCCAATAAAAAAGGCGGCGCGCCGTAAGCGCACCGCCCTTTCGCTTGGCCTCCAATAGGAGGCCTAGCCTGGCTCACTTCAGCGCGGTGACTGCGGTGTCCTCGAGCGAGGCACCCTTACACGCGATGAAGGTCGTGGCGCCGCGTGCGGGCGTGTCAGCCTGATCGCCGAAGAAGCGCAACACCTGACGCTGCGATGCAGGGCAGCTCGCGATCAAATCGGGGTTGCCTTGAGCCTCGTCGACGTAGCACCAACCGGTTACCGCGGGAGCCACTTCGTTCAGACACTGGGTCAGCTCGCCACCGGTGAGCTGCAAGATCTCGCAGTACAGGTAGTCGTCGCAGCTACGACCGGTGTCCTTACCGCAGACACCCGTGCGAGTCAGCTCGGCCTTAACTGCCTTGATGACCGCGGGATCCGCGTCGGCGCGCCCAGCGCGTGCACAGCTGAGGTTCGCCACCTGCTCCGGCGGGACGGACTCGATGATCTTGCAGGGCACCTGCGCCGCAAGGTTCGGATCCGGGTTCTCGGAGTCGGGCTGCAGCTTACGCGGCAGGCACTTCTCGTTGAGCGCTTCCTTCAGGCGATCGATGATCGCGGTCACCGCGGGACGGTAACCGAAGTCGACCGCACCGCTTTGCAGCGTCTTCGGACAGATGGAGGCGATGATCGAGTTGTCGCCGTAGCCCTGCAGCGCGCTCAAGAGGCGCGTGCCGGGATAGGCCTTGGCCTTGTTCTGCTGATTCACACCCGTGCAGAGCGGCTTGCCCGAATCGATGTCGCGCTGGCTCTCACAGTCGCATGCACCGCTATCACACGGGTTCTCCGTGAGGTCGAAGATGCAAGCGTACTCGAGGTCCGTCGCTTCGCCGCTGGCGTTCGACGTGTCGTAGTCCCTGCCGTTCAAGCCGTTGTCACCGGGCAGCGTCGCATTCGCGAACGTGTTCGTGCCGCTGCGCGGGAACGCCGTCTCGACCATGAAGGGATCGGTGGGGTTCTTGAACTGGTGACGCACGGTCACGTCCTGCGCCTCACAGCCACTGTCGCCACCAGCCACCGGGGTGCCCAGGATCGACTCCCAGCGGTTGAGCGCCGTGAGCTGCGGAGCGGTCAGGTACTTGAGCGAGCCGTCCGCGTTGGGACACGCATCTTCACCCAGTGCGTCGCAGGTCTCTTGCGTTGCCGCGAGGTCCTGCCACGGCACACCGACGATACCGGCGAAGAACACCAGCGACGCGTCGCGGGTGGGGCGACCCTCGCTCTTCGGATCCTTGTAAAGCGGGTTGTCCTTCTTGACCGGATCGCAGCCCTGATAGCCCACGGTGACCTGGATCTTGCCGAGCGCCTCGACGTAGCGGTCGATGGGGTACAGGAAGTCGATACCCGAGCGGCGCTTCTGGTCCCAGCAGCGCAGGTTCGGGCTGTCACCACCGAGGGGCGCGCCCGTGCACTCATCCGCCTTGGCGGGGCAGCCGTCCTTCTGACCCTGAGCGCAGGAGTAACAGCAGCTGGAGTTCGGGTCGGTCTCGCAGGTCTTCGTGGGGCGATAGCCGAACGCATCGACATCCGCGGCGAACCAGAACTGGCCACCCTGCTGAATCGAGCAGTCGTTCTCGTCGGTCAGCATGATGACCGCGAGCAGCGAGTCGGGACGCAGGAACTCTCTACGCTGGGCGAGCAGCATGTCGTCGGTGCCCACCTTGCCAACACAGGAATTGTTCGCGTCGTTCGCGTTGCAGGGCTGACGCTGCAAGCTCGCCGGCGGATCCGGATCCACGAGGAAGCGGTACCAGGCTTCGAGGGACGCCTCGTAACCACAGCCAGACTCGCCTGCGGCCGACACGTGGGACTGGAAGTCGGTGATCAGCTGACCAGAGTCGCCGGTGCCACCCCAGGTGAGGAAGCCGTTGTCCCCGGCCAAGCCAGGACGCACGGTGCCCATCAGGTGAGCCTGGTCGTCTTCGGGCGGCGTGTTCGCGGCGCACCCGGAAACGGAGCCTGCACCTGCGTCGCCCAAGCTCGAGCTGATGACGCCAAGGTGGAAGTCCTTGATCGGGCGGAACTCACGCTCGAAGCCGGTCGGGCAGTCCGCTTCGGGAGCCGTCGGCTGGGTCGGTGCGAGGGCACCCGCGCCATCGACGCAGAACGGATTGACGAGGCGGTTCACCAAGTCGGGGACCGCTTCCCGCAACACGGCCTGCTTGTCAGCCATCGACGCCGAGTTGTCGATCATGAACAGCAGGTCGATCTTGTCGACCGCGGTCTGCGTGATCTGGTCGACGAAGAGGTTCGACGTGTTCGGGTTGAGAGGGCTCACCGGACGATCGAGACAGCCCGCGGTGCTCGCGCCGCCAAGGCCAATCAGGGCCAGCCCACCCAGACCCATGCGCAAGAAGCGCCCGAGGGGGCGGCGGCGACGGGGACTGGAAGCAGTGTTTTCGTTTGGAAGCGTACTCATGAACCTCTTGGCTCCTGCTGATCTGGCTACTTCACGCTGTGTTGGATTGTGCCGGGTCTGCGTCCCGGAGCTGTGCAAAACACAGCCAGAATCCACACGTGGCGAGGCAGCCTAAGTGTTCGAGACCATTGCTGTCAACGACTGCTGAGGAGGCGAGCTGTGTGCTCAGCCCCAGGTGTCTGATTCCGCTGCTAGTACACGACCGCGTGGATTCACCGCAGTCGCTCGAGGCAGGTCCCCGACCGATTGATGGAACAACACCCGCAGCCCACGGTGCAGCCCACGTGCCAGCGTTAGACGCCGTAGGTCGGATGAATTGGCGGACCTCCCCCCCACGCCGATCAAACTCCTCAATCCCCGTCCCAAGCGCGATTCCGCCTGCTTTGGGAGGTCCGTTGAGGCGCTTCGCGTTTTTCTTTTTCGGGGGGAGAGGGGCAGTCCCTTCGGAACGGCGGCCCGCCAGGTGCCAACTCAGTTGTCAGCAACGTCAACTACGTTGGCAGTTTCGACGCCCCCCGGTGCCGTGTAGCCGTCCCCAACTTCCACCTCCGCTGACGCCTCGGCGGGCACTGCCTCCTCGGCGGGCACTGCCTCCTCGCGCCCCAGCACCTCCCGCAACGCAGCCAACTGCTTCTTCCCTACCCCGCGCACCGCGAGCAGCTGCTGGTCGCTGGCTCGGCGAATGCGGGTCACGGAGCCAAAGGCGGCCAAGAGCGCTTTCCGCAACACCGGACCGACGCCAGGCACCTCATCGAGCTGCGAGCCGAGGCGGCGCTTCTTACCTAACTGCTTACGTCCCCGATTCGCGAAGCGATGGGCCTCATCGCGCGCGTGGGCGAGCATGTAGAGTTCAGGACTGTTCGGCTTGAGCGCGACGGGGTTCTTCTGTCCCGGCAAGTACACGCGATCGACGACCTTCTCTTCACCCGGGCGCTCCCGCTCCTTTGCTAGCCCGACGATGGGCAGGCTGAAGAGGCCCAGATCCTGAGCCGCGGTCAGGGCAACGCCCAGCTGGCCCTTACCGCCGTCGACCACGAACAGATCAGGCAAGTCCCACTCGACTTCGCGAGCGGCCGAGCCCTGTTCCTGCTCGGGCTCCAGCTCCGCCTCTTGCTCTGCGGCTTTTTTTCCTCGCAGAAATCGCCGACTCAGCACCTCGTACATCGCGCCGTAGTCGTCACCTTCCGCGGCGAGGCGCACCTGGAAGCTGCGGTAGCGTGCTTTGTCCGGCTTCCCGTCCTTGAGCGCGACGATCGACCCGACGGTGTCGCGTCCACCCAAATGGGAGATGTCGCAGCACTCGATTCTCCGCGGCAGCGCGGGTAGCCGGAGGCGCTGCTGAATCCGACCCAGGCGCTCTTCCATGTCCTCACCGGCGCGCTTCTTCTCCGTGAAGGCATGGCGAGCGTTGTCCATCGCGAGCTCCAGGAGCTGCTTGCGCGGGCCTCTCGCTGGCGCGAGCACCTGACAGCGACGGGGCCGCTGGCCCTGGGCCTCGAGCACGAGACCGCGTCGCTCCGAGAGCCACTCGGCGGCACCTTCGGCGGCATCGGGTAGCTGCGGTACCAGCACTTCATCGGGGATCCAGGCGTTGGCAGGGCCGTCTTCCGCGTAGTGATCGCGGAGGAAAGCAGCGACCAACTCGTCATCGGGGAGTTCGAGGCGAGGGTAGGAAAACGTCGCCGCTTCGACGACGCGACCCTTGCGGATGTAGAGCACCGCGAGCTCCACCAGGTCCCCCTCGCGGTAGAGCCCCAGCACGTCCTGGTCGCGATCGGTGACCACCACGACGCGTTGCTGCTGGCGCACCACGCTCACCGCGCGCAGCTGATCGCGATACGTCGCGGCCAACTCGAACTGCATCGCTTGACTCGCGTCGTACATGCGCGACTCGAGTTCCTTGGATAGCTCGTCGTGACGATCCTCGAGAAACAGCGCGACCGACCTCACTTGCTGGGAGTAGTGCTCCTCGTCGATCGCGTACACACAGGGCGCGGGACACCGCTTGATCTGATACTGCAGACAGGGTCGTTTCCGCGAGGCAAGTTCACTGTCGCTACACGTGCGCAGCTGAAAGTGTTTCTCGACGAGGTGCAGCGTACGCCTGGCCGCCGTTGCCGAGTGGAAAGGACCGAAGTAGCGTGCGCCGTCGTCACTTGGGCGCCGCACGAGCTCGAGGCGCGGCCAGCGCTGCCCGCCCTGGCTCTCGTCGCGCAGGTCCAGGCGCAGAGTCAGGTACTCCTTGTCGTCCCGCAGCTTGACGTTGAAGCGAGGCTGCCGCTCCTTGATCAGGCTGTTTTCGAGGATCGCGGCTTCTTTCTCCGTGGACGTGACGAAGGTCTCGAGGTCCGCGACGCTCTTCAACAGCAGGGGGATGAAGGCGCGCACGTCGCTGCTGCCCTCTTGAAAGTAGCTGCGTACCCGGGAGCGCAGGCTCTTGGCCTTACCGACATACAGCGGCTTGCCCTTCTTGTCGCGGAACACGTAGCAACCGGGCCGAGCGGGCAAGGCGTCGAGCTTTTCTTGCACCAGCGTCGGCCAGGGATGAGACGCAGGCTCCGCGGTCGATTCGTGCTCTGCAGCTTGGTCGTCCATGATTTCTACGCTCGATCCGCGTCGCGCTTCGCAGAATACGTCGAGGCTCGGAGGGCGAGAACCCTCCCAGGCTGCGCCCGGGGGCACGCGTTTCTAGCACGCGCGTACGGTTGTGATCAGCGCTGCTTGCTTGACGGATCGCGGAGCCGTTTTCAAGATGCGCTCGCCCATGCGCATCGCCGGTCGCGACATCCCCAACGCCGCAGTGAAGACCGCGCTCAGCCTCGGAATCGCGCTGATCGCGGGGCTTGCGATCGGTCTCCTGCTCACGCCCAAGGGTCCGCCCCCCGACGACCTCAAGGAGCAGGCGCCCGAGGTGTGGCTGCTTGGCAAGCCGTTGCCCCTGGATGACCAAGCGACATCGCGGGCCGTGGAGCGTGTGCGCGGCTACGTCGCGCGGCGATTCGCTCTGGAGATTGGCGGGCAGGACCCCAAGCGTATTCAACCGGGGCGCCTGGGAGTCGAAATCGACAAGGTTCGGCTGTCCGAGCTGGTCCGTGACGCTCAGGACCCAACCAGTCCCATGCGGCGGGTCTGGCGAAATGGGGACCGGAGCCAACGCATCGACCTCCCCGTGCCCATCGTGATCGACGCCGACTCGGCGCTGCCCACCTTGCTCTCGCTCAAGGGCGAGCTCGATAGGCTGCCGGTCGACGCGCGCCTGGATCTGGAGAAGCGGGTGATGGTGCCAGAGGTCATGGGTCGGCAGCTCGACGTCGACTTGACCCTGGCGTCTTTCCGCACGGCTCTGCTCAGAGGTGAGGACCGCGCCCAAGTGGTCTTCGAAGAGCAGCGACCGCGGCGCGTGAGCAAGGAGCTCGAAGGCGTATCCTTCGATCATGTGCTGGGCGCCTTCGAGACACCCTACGATCGCTCCCAGCGCTCCCAGGAGCGCACGTTCAACCTGCGGCTCGCGGCGTCTCGCCTGGACGGACACGTGCTGATGCCGGGGGAGGTCTTCGACTTCAACGACGTCGTGGGCCCTCGAGACGAGGCGGCCGGTTACAAGGTCGCAGCCGTGATCGCCCAGGGCGAGCTGGTCGATGGGATCGGTGGCGGCACGTGTCAGATCTCCGGCACGCTGCATGGCGCTGCGTTTTTCGCGGGGCTCGACGTGGCCGAGCGCTATCCGCACACCCGCCCCAGCTCGTATATCAAGATGGGCATGGACGCGACGGTGGTCTACCCGACCATCAACTTCCGTCTGAGGAACAACCAGACCTTCCCCGTCGTGCTACACGAGACCGTCCGCGGTGGTAAAGTCCGCGCGGAAATTCTTGGTCCGGTACCAGCGAAGACCGTGACCTTGATCCGGCGGGTGCTAGCCACCATCCCGTACGACGAAGTGGAGCGGCCTGATCCAAGCCTGAAGACTGGTGTCCGGGTGCTCGCGCAGCGCGGGGTCCCGGGGTTTAGGCTGCGTCGCTACCGTGTGACGCGAGACGGCCCCCACGCCGTGCGTGAACGCTGGGACGAAACCTACCCGCCGACCCAGCAGATCATCCGCGTGGGCAGCAGCAGCGACGGCAAGGAGAAGGCCAACGACGATCCCCACGGCGAGTACCTGGCGGACGAGCTGCTGGTGATCACGAAGAGCGTCGACGAGAAGGACCCCAAGCAAGTCGAGTTCCGAGAGAACCGCGAGAAGGGCAAATACGGAGAACCCGGCTGGACGAAAGAGGCTGGGATGCCCATCTACGAGCATCACAGCGGCAAAGCCGAGGAGTAGGCACTGCCGCCAGGCCAAAGAATGGCTGCAAAGCCTGGCGCTTTTGGTT